>JBFLYS010000018.1:0-108146 GCA_040756555.1 Pseudomonadota bacterium
CCCACCCGTCTCCGCCAGAACCTTCGTGATCGCAGCCGTCAACGACGTCTTGCCGTGGTCGACGTGTCCGATCGTGCCCACGTTGCAGTGCGGCTTGCTGCGGTTGAATTTCTCTTTGGCCATGAATGTCCTCTACAGGCTTCCGTTGGTTACTCTGCGAGTCGCTCGCTGCCGCGTCATATGCGTTGTGAGCAGCGATTTTTCAATCGGATTCCGGCCTGTCCGGGGGTGGACAGCCAGTTGGGGTTGGAGCGGGTGAAGGGAATCGAACCCTCGTATTCAGCTTGGAAGGCTGCTGCTCTACCATTGAGCTACACCCGCACGCCAAACGCATCCGCCGGTCTTCGACGTCGGGCCGGCTTGCCAACCCGCGCGCTGAAGGCGCGAAGGGTGGTGGGAGAGGTAGGACTCGAACCTACGAAGGCGTAAGCCAGCGGATTTACAGTCCGCCCCCTTTGCCACTCGGGACACTCTCCCAAAACCGTGTCGGCCGTCGCACCACGTTGATCGACAAGGATAAACGGGAGTGGCCCGCCGGCCGGCCGGGACGGCGCTTTATGGTCAGCCCCCCGGTCGAAGTCAAGGAAGCCCCTCGAACAAGGTCAAGAGACGCCCCTGTCGATTGCGGGAACGGGCCGGGACCGATACGTCAGAGCGGAATCAATGCTTTAGGAACGCCGATGGCCCACCGCCCGCCCGACCGTCCAAGACCGCCTCCCCGCTCCGGCGCCAAGCCCGGAGCGACCCGCGAGCAAGTCGAGCGGCGCGAGCGGTTCGAGCGCGCGCGCCGTGACAGCTTGAAGCCGGCGAACGAAGACACCGTGGTTCTCTACGGCTGGCACACGGTGATTGCAGCGCTCGCCAACCCGAACCGTGAGATCAGGAAACTTCTAGCCACCGAGAACGCGGCGCGGCGGCTCACCGAGGAAGGCGTCAAGCTCCGGGTCGAGCCCGAGATCGTGCGGCCGCACTCCATCGCGGAGCGGTTATCGCCGGATGCCGTCCACCAGGGGCTTTATCTCGAAGCCGCCCCCCTGCCCGTGCCGCCGATCGAGGAGATTGCGCCGGAAGGAGTCGTGCTGGTGCTCGATCAGATCACCGATCCGCACAATGTCGGCGCAATCTTCCGCTCAGCCGCGGCGTTCGCCGCGACCGCGATCGTCACAACCGCCCGCCACAGCCCGGAGGCGACCGGTGTGCTGGCGAAGTCGGCATCCGGCGCACTCGATCTGGTGCCGCTGATCACCGTGCAGAACCTCGCGCGCGGTCTCGCCGCATTGAAGGAGCGCGGATTCTTCGTCGTGGGCCTGGATTCGAGCGGCGACGGCGATCTCGCGAAACTCCCACTGAAGAAACCGCTCGCGCTGGTGCTCGGCGCCGAAGGCAAGGGCCTGCGCCAACTCACGCGCGATCTCTGCGATCATGTCGCCCGGCTTGATCTGCCGGGCGCGATCAAGAGCCTCAACGTGTCGAACGCCGCAGCGCTGGCGCTTTACGTCGCAACCAGGACATCCGTCGATTCAGTGTAATCGTTAAGCGCGCCACGGCAGCGCGGCAGCATCCTCGACAAACACCCAAGCACCCTGCCCGAGCGCCTCGGGGAACGGCACGAACAGCGCCGCGCCGGATTTGCGGGACCCCACGCCGCCCGCACGCAGGATGGATTCCAATTTCGCAAGCGAAGCGACCTTGACCGCGTAAGCCCCGATGAACGGCAGACGCGGAACCGGCACATCGGGGAACAGCGCCTTGAACGCATCCGCCGTCACGATCTGCACCTGACCGCGGTCGAGCGCGATCATCTGGCCTGATTTCGTCGGCGACGCGGGACGCCCGATGAAGCGCGCAAAGCGCTCTGCGGCCTCGGCAGGATCGGCACTTGCGATCACCATGTCGAGGAAGCCAATCGCGCCGTTCGGATGGTCAAGCCAGCGCTTCTGCCACACCGTATCTTCGGTGCGGTGCTGAAGCATCTGGATGCGCCCCTCCACCATCGCACCGCGCTCGACGCGCACCACCGTGAAGGCTGCGAAACCCGGCCCGCTCTCGGTGTCGACGGGGCGTTGGAACTGCACAAGCGGGCGCATCGCAAAGCCCGCGTCGGCGACGCGTTTGTGCGCCTTCGCGCCATCCATCACAGAGAACGCGACAAGGTGGAGCCCCGCGTGCCCTTCCACCGCAGCAGCGAACTCGAGTCCGAGCGGCGTATCGGCAGTCTTGAACAACATCTCAAGATAGCCGCGCTGGAGCATCGCCGTGACGTTTCCGGTTCCTGTCGGCGTGCCATCGGGATTGGCCTGAACCGAGACCGGCGTGGGAGCAAACCCCACGCGGCGCAGCGCCGCACTCGCCGCCTCGGGGTCATGCACGAAATGCCCGACATGATCGAGGAAAACTTCCTCCCCCACGGGCAAGTTGCGGTCCGCCTCCAATTTCGCCACGCCTCAACTCCTCATCGCTATCGCTGCGGAACATGTGTCAATTTGCAACGCAATGCTTGTTAGCATAAGGAAACCGCCATTCGCAGCCGTTCAGGACGTGACTTCATGCATCGCCGCAATCTGCTCAAGTATGGCCTCGCGACACTGTCCGCTGCCGCGCTTCCGGCGCCGGCATTCGCCTATCCCGATCGCAACATCCGGCTGATCGTTCCGTTCTCCGCCGGCGGCGCGACGGACGTCGCCGCGCGGCTTTGGGCTGAGCGAATGAAAGCCGGTCTCGGCGTCGTGGTGGTGGAGAACAAAGGCGGTGGCGGCGGCGTGATCGGCGCAAGTGAAGTCGCGCGTTCGCAGCCGGACGGCCATACGCTGGTGTTCGGCAACACCAGCACGCAGGTTCTGATCCCGGCGATCATGGACAAGCCGCCCTACGACGCGCTCAAGGATTTCGCGGCCGTCTATATCGTCTGCCTGTCGCCGACCTGCATCGTCGTGCATGAGTCCGTGCCGGCGAAGACGCTGTCCGAACTGATCGCCTATGCGAAGGCCAATCCGACCAAGCTCTCTTACGGCTCGGCGGGCACCGGCACGATGACCAATCTCTCCGGCGAATTATTCAAGCAGCTCATCGGCGTGCCGGGCATCACGCATATCCCCTACAAGGGAGCGGCGCCCGGCATCACCGATCTCGCGAGCGGCCATATCCCGATGATGACGCCGAACGTCGGTGGGCCGCTGCTCGAATTCCATCGCGCCGGAAGGGTGCGCATCCTCGCGGTTGCCGCGCGTCAGCGCATGAAGGCCGCGCCGGATATTCCGACTGCGATCGAAGCGGGATTGCCGGACATGGTGGCCGCGAACTTCAACGGCCTGTTCGCGCCGGCCGGCACGCCCAAGCCCATTCTCGACCAGATTACGCAGCTCACGCGCGCGGCGATGGCCGACGAGGCGTTGCAGAAGACGATGATCGTGTCTGGCTTCGAGCCGATCGTCGACTCCGGCCCAGAGGCCGCGCAGCAGATGGTCAGCGAGGAGATGGCGCGCTGGGTTCCGATCATGAAGTCGACCGGCTTCAAGATGGAGTAACGGCTACCGGCGCTGCCAGGGACGAAGCTCGGAGTCCGGCGGGCGCATATCCGGCGGATCGAGGTCGTAGGATCGCAGATACGACATGAAAGCGCGCCGCGAAACCTCGTCGATGGTCGAGAGCCTTGCCAGAAGCTTCTTGCGCGTCTCAGTGTCGGCGGAGCGATAGATGTCGATCGTCTCCGTATAGAGATGTGACCGAACAAGCCCCGCGAATTCGGTGAGGATTTTCTCCGCCGTGTCCGGCGGCACATCGGGCAACAGGGCCACCGCCAGACGATTGCGCCGGAATCCGACCCAGGCTTCGTTTGGGCCTAGCTTGTAGGACATGTTCAGAAACGCGAGCGAAGCCGCGCCGAAACCTGCCGTTACGTTGCGCTGCCAGAACATCGCCAGCATCAGATACGGATCGGCCGGCGCGCAGCCGAGCGCTCTCGCAAGGCCGTTTGAAAGCTCCCGCTGCTCGTGGTCGATCTCCTCGCCGCTGCCGGTCTCCATCACCGTTTCGGCGGCTTTGATCTGAAGAATGGCGGCGGCACGGGCGTTCGACGGACGGCAAAGGCCAGACGGAACGACCACCTCGTTGAAGGCGAGAACGGTCTTCAGCGGCTCAAGCCGGTACGGCTCTAGCATGATGATGCGCGATGCGACGGTCTCGATCGTCGAGCCGCGCACGAAGCCGGGGAACATCCAACCGCCCCATGCGGCTCCGACAAATCCAAATCCTGCAAGAAGGAAGCGGAGGATGGGGCGCGCGGCGATGCCGGAGCCGTTCTTCATGGCCCGGCCCTACTTCACGTAGCCGTACCGCCGGTAATACTTGTTGTAATAATAGTTGCCGTAATAGTTCTCGTAGCGAGCCAGCACGCGCATGTTGGCCTTGTTGAGCACACAGCCGACGAGGCGCTCGTAGACGCCTGGCGCGGTCGCGAGCGCGCGCTCGACGGTCTCAATCGACGTCGATCCCCATTCAATGACGTACATGAACGAGTCGACGAATTGCGCCGCCGAACGGACGTCGACCACCGGCGCAACCGGCGACAGGTCGACCACGATGTAGTCGTACTTCTCGCGCAGACGCTCCAGCAGCTTCTTCATTGCATCCGAGCCGAGGATTTCGCTGGTGTGCGCGAGACGCGACGAGGACACTGTGGGCAGGAAGTCCAATTTTGAGGCCGGATGGGTCCAGACTGCCTGCTCCAAAGTTGTCGTGCCAGAAAGCACCTCGATCAGACCGGCGGAGGCATCCGGCACCAAATCGTGGGTCAGCGACGGCCGCTTCAAGTCGCCGTCGATCAACAGCACCTTCGAGCCGGAATGCGCGATCAACTGCGCCAGGTTCGCAGAGATTGTCGATTTGCCCTCATTCGGCAGCGTCGAGGTGACGCCAATAATCTTGTTCGCCTTGACCACACCGGCAAGATCAATCGCAAGCTTGACGTGGCGGACAGACTCGGTGAAGCGCGAGAACGGAGCCTCGATCGCGTAACGAAGGACATATGGCCCGGCGAACTGCCGTGTCCCTGTCGCCGTGGCTGCTTCGACGACCGCCCCCGTTTTCTCGGAGGACGCAAGCATCGGCAGCACGGCGACACAATCCGTCTTGAGCGCAGCTTCGACCTGATCAGTGGAACGAAACACGCGATCCCAAGTGTCACGCAACCAGGCGAGCCCGATGCTCAGGAGCAGCCCGAGCACGACCGATCCGGCGAGAACCGTCGGAATATTCGGCGTGCTGGAGGACGGACGCGAGGCCGGCCCGATCAACCGCGCTTCGGTGATCGGAAACGACTGCTGCTGGATCGCTTCCATGTAGCGCTGAAGGAAATTGTCGTAGAGCGTCGACGTGGTCTTGGCATTGCTCTCGAGTTCGCGCAGCGCGATTTGCGCCTGGTTGGTGACCTGTGAAACCGCGATCGTGCTGGCAAGGCTGCTGCGGATGCTCTCCTCACGCGCCTTGGCAATTTCATAGTCGGAGCGATAGCCCTCGGCGATGCGGCTCACCTCGTCCGACATCGCGCGCTTGAGCTCTTGCATCTGGGTGCGGACGTTGACGGCAGCCAGATGGTTACGGCCGTAGCGCGCGGACCAAGTGGCCTCTCTGGTCGACAGATCGAGGTACTGGTTGCGCAAGCGGTTGATGACGTCATTTTTGAGCGAGTCGGTCACCGCGGCATCCGCCACGTCCAGATTCTTGACCTCCTCGATGCGGTCGTACCTAGCCTTCGCCTCGGCGGTCAGCGCACGGGCAGATGTAAGCTGTGTGTTGATTTCGGCAAGCTGCTGCGTGTTCATCGAGCGGCCGCCGGTGTCGACGATATTGTTCTGCTCCTTGAAGTCGAGCACCTGCCGCTCGGCTTCGGAAGCCTGCGCGCGCAGATCTTTGATGCGCTCTTGCAGCCAGGTGCTAGCCCGGCGCGTGGTCTGATATTTCGATTCAAGCTGATCGAGGATGTACGCATCCACGGTCGCATTGGCGACGCCTGCGGCGCGAGACGGGCTCGGCGAACGGAAGCTGACCTCGACGATGTAGGTCAGACCGACGCGCCGAGCAGTCAAGCGGCTCATGAGCGACCGGCTGGCGGTGCGAACCAGCTCGGATTCCGAACGCGTTATCGCCGGCGCGACCGGACCGAACAGATTGGAAATCAGGTTGGTTGCCAACTGAACAATGCCAAGCCGCCCACCGCCGACGAATTCCGGATCGTCGGTCAGACGCAATTCCTTGACGACCGATGCCGCGACGTTTTCCGACTTCAGGATTTCGACCTGACTTTCGACCTGCGCAGCGTCGAGCGCAACGTCGCCCACTACGGATTGCTGCTGAAGGAGTTGAACCTTGCGGCTGTCGATCACCATCTTCGCGCTGGCGGTGTAGATGCGCGGCGTCGTGTACAAGTAGACGCTGGCGATACCGACGCAGAGCAGCACGACAAAGATCATCACCGGGTGCTGGCGGCGGAACAGCCCCATCACCGAATTGAAGAGCTCCGACGGCGACGAAAAATGCTGAACATCCGAGCTGCCGCCGAACAACGGTCCTTGCTTATTTGTTTGCAGCATCGGCTCTGACTCAATTACCCAATTTCACGTTTGGCCCAGCCGCCACCCCACGGCCGCGACAATTCAAGACTATCGCCGGCCGCCGACCGGAGTTCGCGTTCTACGGCGCTGCTTTCAAGGAAGCGCGCAGGGCCACAACAAACGGTTACGGGCTCGCGCTTTGGCTCGAGAGACCAGCGGTACCGCCGGTGGTGCTGCCGCCCGACGACACTGTCGGAGAGCTCGTGCCGTTTCCGGGCGAGCCTGCACCGGTGGTGCCACCACCGCCACCGCCGCCACCCGGCGCACCGCTACCGGTCGAGCCGCCAACACCGCCACCACCACCGCCGCCGGCACCACCGGCGGCTGTCGAGCGATCACCGGACGCCCCGGCAAAAGCCGTCTGCGCGGCCGCCGGAACACTGCTTTGCGCCACCGCCTGCTGGATCGCGCGAGCGAATTCGGGATCGTTACGCGTGCAGATACGCGCCGCCTGTCCAAGCCCGGCGCCGATTGCGGTTTGCAGCGAGCTGTTACCCGTGCTGCCGAGCAGGTTCATGACCGCCGGTAGCGTCGAAGGGTCCGATGCGACGAGATCGCGAACGCGTGAGATCACGCGCGCGTTGTCGTTGGGGCCGGCTTGCTGCAACAGCGCTCCAGGGTTCGCCATGAAGTCGCTCACCTGCTGCGGCGAAAGCGCCGCACGGCCGGAATAGCAAGCGGAGAATGCCGAGCTTGAGCTCAACAGAACGGAAGCAAATGCGCCGAAGGCCAGCGCCTTCCGCAAATTCGAGGACACGCCCATGGTGAAGACCTCTCCCCTCGAAACCGAGTAGTTTAACGGTATCACAATAAATGCTGCGGTGCCACCAAAACTGCTGAAAATGCAGGTTTGGCTAACGCGTGAGCACACTTATAAGCCACTGATAGCATGTCAGTTTTCTGACATGCGCGGAGCGGCACAACCAAATAAACGCTAGTTGGGTGTGGATCGCTCCGAACCGACGCTTTGCGCCAAACCAACCCCCAGCAATGCAAACACCGGAACGGCATAACCGGGAATTTGCAGAGGGAAGTCGACGCAGGAATGCACGACTGCGATGAGTCCGGCTGAGAGCGCCGCAAGCGGCAGGATGCGATCACGGCGACGGATCGCAAAACCACGAGCGAGCAATACAAGCATCGCCGCCCATGCGAGCACGATGACGGCCGTCAGCGGCAATCCGAGTTCGGCTGCAAGTTCGAGCGGCGTGCTATGTGCGCGATCGTACACCGCCATCATCGAAATTTCGCTGCTGCGATAGGCCGGATAGCTCCATGGAAACGTGCCGATGCCCGTGCCGAACCACGGATTGTCCGCGATCAGACGCAATGTCGATTTGTAAGTCTCAAATCGACTCGCATCGACGCTCCCTTCGACCTCAAGACGATAGTTGATGCCGGAGCCAAGCGTGAAAAACAGCAGGCTCGCGCCCCCGATCATCGTCGCGACAAACGTCAGATTGGCCATCCGGCCGGAGAGGTCGCTGCGGAAATACAAAACCAGAGCAACGACCATGAACATGAACGATACCACCACGCCAGCTCGCGAACCGCTCATGAACATCGCTGCGAGGCAAACGAAGAACCCTGCGAACGAGAGCACAAGCCACGGCGATTTCTGTTCCAAAATCTTCTCGAAGAACGCGTTCCAGACAATCGGCCCAGGCGGAAGTTGCGCCCGGATATTTTCCGCGACGACCAGAATCCAGATCGTCGCGCAGATACCGAAATAAGACGCCGCCGTGTTGCGATTGATGAACGGTCCCGTCACGGTGCCGAAGTAGGCGATACGCTCGCGCCACAGGAGATGGCCCGGGTCGAACGCCAACTGCGCGATGCCAAGGACCGCGTAAATCATCCCCGACCAAGCCAGCACGGTCAGCACCTGGCGCGCACGCCCGCGATCGGTGCCGATTACGAGACCGAGCGTCAGCGCCAGCAGCGCAGCGAGCGGTGCTCCGAGCGCAAACAGAGGCTGGTCACGTGCGATCGAGGCAGAAGGCTGCAGCGGCTGCCCCAGCAGCTTGCTCATTTCCGCCCAGATCGGATGGAACGGCGCAATCCACGGCCGCTCGGCAAGTTGTTCATGCAGCACGAACGCGTAGCCCGCAGCGACGATCGCAATTCCACACAACATCGCCATGTGCAGACGGCGAAGGCGCGCCGGACCGGCGAACGCCAGCGACACTCCAAGAACAATGCACCAGAACGCGATCGCAGCCGGGTCAGTCGCGCCGAACAAAAGCGGCGCGCCTGCAACCGCGGCAAACAATCCCCACGATGCGATCGTATTGGATGGCCCCTCGCGCAAACGCTCAGCCACGAGAACCGTCCGTGCTCGCTGCCGGAAGACGATACTAACGGAGCGCCCTGATGTTGTTGCGCAACGTGATACCGTCGTTGGCGGTGTTCATCGCGTCCGTGGTCGTCGCAAGGATCAGACGCACATACTGCAAGATCTTGCTGATTTCGACCGACTGCGCATTGGACACGAACAACAGATCCTTGTTCCGCATATACATCTTGGACGCCAAGAAGTATGCGCCCGGATCGCGGAAATTGACGCTGAAGATCACCGGCACGATCGGGCCGGTGTGCTTGGTGATGTCCACACCCATCGCCTTGGCCTGCTCACGCGGCATCGGACGATAAAGGAAGATCGCGCCCGGATCGGCTTGCGCATCGATCAGGCCACCCGCCTTTGCAACCGCTTCGGCGAGCGTCAGACGCCATTGACCGAATGGGAACTGGCCTTGCTGACCAGATGCGCCGAAGGCGACGAAGGTCTGCGGCTCGCTGTAAACATAAATGCGGTCAAGCGGACGCACGTAGATGTTGTTCGTCTCGCTGGAGATGAGAAGACCGAACGGAACCGCTGCGCGCTTGCCTTCGCGCTCAAGCATCACCCAGGTGTCGAAACCGGCCGGCTTGATGCCGCCGGCGCGGGTGATCGCATCGAGAATGCGGTCGCGGGCGCCAGACGCCGCCGCCGGATAGCGGATCGGATTGTTGACTTCGCCGAGCACGCTGATGAGCGAGGTGCGCTGCTGCGAAAGATTGACGACCGCCTGCGGATCGATCGCGCGGTTGCGCAGCGCTTCAACGATCGAAGCCTGCACTTCGACCGGCGTGCGGCCAGCCGCCTTGATCACGCCTGCATAAGGAATGCTGATGTTGCCGTCGTTGTCGATTGCTTGATCCGGCAACTGAACGAAGTTGCCCGGACGAACGCCCGCCTCGATCGGAATGAAAAGACCGCCGGCAGCCGCCTCGAAGATCGTTGTGCTCACCACGTCGCCGATGCCGAAGCGCAGTTCGGCAGGCGGCCGGGAATCGGAGAAAGCGGCGGCAAGGCCACGCTCTTCGTTTTCCGCGAGGAGACGGACCGAGCGCGCGTTGACCTTTACAAGCGAGTATTCGAGGCCATCCGGCTCGATCGGCTTTTCAGCTTTGACGACGTCGCCGTTCGGGCCAGACGCCGGCATGATTGTGCATGCCCCGAGCACAAGCGCTGTCGCGAGTGGCGCGCACATCATGCGCAGACGCCACGAGACTTTCACGAACACTTGTTTCATGAACGCCCCACAGCCGTCGTTGAATCGCGGCTTCCTTCCCGAACGCAGCGCTAACACGCGTACTCAGTACCGCCAATGAAAGGCGGCCCCCCATTTGCGAGTTATCTTCAACAATTTTTCAGCAGAGTCTTGCCCTTTTTCCGCCTAACACTGCCTAAGATCAGCGCATTACTGTCATCGAACTCTGCTAAGAGCGAATTTTGCGTGAATTTACAGTGTGGGCGCTGTGACTATACGCATTCTAAGATTGAATTATACCGCTATTGCACTTATAACGTGTATTTATCTCCTAGAGGCGTGCAGGCGCAGCTGCCGAAGGGAGCAAAGCATCCGCGATCTCGCGGATCGAACGATTGTTCGTTGAGGCCGCGCCGCAGACTTCGGCTTACTGGCGAATGCTGTTGTTTCGCTGTGCGACGGTGTTCTAACGCCTCGCCACCGCTGTTCTCCGATTACCGGAACACAGCGGATCGAGACGCTACCGTTCAGACATTCCCAATCGCGGATTGGGGTCTAGTCGCCGCTCCGGAGCGAAATGATGCGGGCATCAGGCGCAGTAGCGATATAGGCCGGCGTGCTGCGATAGGCCTTATACGTGCCGAGAGGCCGGTAGCCGTTCACGCCGTAAGGGTGATAGCTGCCCTGGTTGCAATAAACGTAGCGGCCATCCGCTCGCTGCTCTGTCTGGCAAAACTTCATCGACGGATCGGGGCGGACGTCCGTCACAGCCGGCGTCACGCCGTCTTCGTAAGTGGCGCCCTTGACGATCACGATGGTCCCGGCGGGCGGCCCCTGATTGACATAGATCGGCGCCGAGACCACCGGACTCTGCACCGGCACGCTTCCGGTGATGAGTGGCGCGCGCTGAACGACTCGCACAGGTTCGCGCGGCTCTTCATAGGCGGACGGCGCTGACTGTACGGCCGGAGCCGGCTGCGGACGCGGCGTTTCGGCAACACGCTTCGCCGGTTTCTGGGCGCGCGCGGGTTCTTCGTAACGCTCAGCAGGCCGCGCGATCTTTTTCGGCGGCACAGTGCTCACCGGTGGCACGATGCCCGGCACGTTGCTCAGGATCGTCGGCTGCTTGGTTGGCTCCTTGGGGAGCGGCACAGCAACGACCGGCTCCTTCATAGGCGCGGCGGCTTCCTTGGGAGCCTGCGCGGCCTGCGATGCTTCCGCAGCCGCAGGCACTTGCACGACGACGGCCGGCGGCTCGACCAGATTGGGCATGCGCTGCTGCTCCGCCGCGCGCAACTGCTGAGCGCGGCGCTCTGCGGCACGCTGTTCCTCGGCCTCGCGCTCCTTGGCGTATTGCTGTTCGTGAGCGGCGTCGTCCTGGGTGGCGCGCGCAGCAGCTGCCTCTTCACGCTTGGCTTGCTCCGCTGCGGCGCGCTCCATGGCGCGCTGCGTTTCAGCAGCCTGCGCACGAGCGGCGGCTTCTTGTGCTGCGAGTTCCTGCGCGCGTTGCTCCTCGGCGCGCTGCTGAGCGAGCGCTTCCGCGGCGGCTTGCGCCTCTTGCTCGCGAAGCTCCCTCGTGCGCTCTTCCAGCATACGCTGCTCGCGCGCGAGCGTTTCCTCCGCTGGAGGACACGTCGTCTGATCGAAACAGTCGTTGTCGGCGAACGCCGGCGTGAGGCTCAGTGCCGCATAGGCGGCGACGATGGACAAGGCGATGCGGCGGGACATGGTGCTCCCCGTATGTTGTTCTCAGTTGTCCGCATCTTAGGTACTCGTCAGTTTCTTGTGACCCGCAGTGGCCCTGCGGGCTGTGGATTATGGGCGTCTGCGCCGCTGATCGACAACGACCGGCGGCATCATGAAGGTTTGTGGGTCGACGACCGTGGCAGGCGCGACGTCCGTGTCCGGCGAGCTTTGCACCAATGGTGGAACCACGTTCTGCGATTGCGGTCCTAGCGGCGCATCATTCGGAGAGGTCGGATAGATCGGATCCAGCGGCCGCTGATATGCGGGACGTGGCGCAACGACGTTAGGCGACTGCGTGCCCCACGAACGCGAATAGCTTTCGGCGGGTTCCGGCAACTGCCGATCCGGCGGCGGCTCGACTTCATAGCGGCCGCGCGGTGGAGCAACGCCGTAACGCGGATAGTTCACGCCACGAATAGGCGATGCGCGATTGCCGACCGGCGGCGCGTAGCCAACGATGCTCGGAGCCATGTGGCCGGGGCGCGACAAGCCCCAGTCGCCTTCGACCACCACGTAGGACACATCCCGGCCGTAAAGCACCACGGGAACATCCCGGCGCGTCGGAATGACGATCACCGGGCCGGAGTTCTGCGCGACAGCATCGCTCACGCCCGAAAAGGCGGCGGCGGCGCCGACAGCAATGGTGGCGAGCATACGCATCGAGTGGCCTAGCTTCCTCAATTGCAGGCATTTTAGACGATGTGTCGCCTTCCAATGGTGAACGCGGCGGCGGAATCGCGCGGTAGCATTAATTCACAGTGAACCATAAGAGGTTCCATGTTCCGCTCTGTGGCACGTGAAGAATTTCGCGAATGCCCGGGTTTTGACGCTCCCGGAACCCTTAGACTTAAGACGAATGGCACTTTCGACCTAAGGCGAATGGTCCCAATGGATCAATCGGCCGCACAATTAACCCTAGGCGGGGCAGTTTTCGGGTTCTTATTGTTGAACGCGAACGTCCCGTAGCACGCGCGCAATGACGCGCCATCGAGGGACGAAACGCCTATGTCAACGACAACCGCAACAAACGCCTCTGCCAAGGGCAGAGGGATGACGAAGGAAGAACGCTTCGTCATCGTCGCATCATCCACCGGCACCATCTTCGAATGGTACGATTTCTATCTCTACGCGGTGCTCGCGCCTTACTTCGCATCGCTGTTCTTTCCGCCCGGTAACGACACCGCAGCGCTGCTCTCGGCGTTCGCGACCTACGCCGCCGGCTTCCTCATTCGCCCGTTCGGCGCGCTTCTGTTCGGCCGTATCGGCGACCTCGTCGGCCGCAAGTACACCTTCCTCGTCACCATCCTCGTGATGGGCGCCTCGACCTTCGCCGTGGGCCTCCTGCCCTCGTATGCTTCGATCGGCTGGACCGCTCCGATTCTTCTCGTGTCGCTCCGCCTCCTGCAGGGCCTCGCGCTGGGCGGTGAGTACGGTGGCGCTGCAACGTATGTGGCCGAGCACTCCCGTCCGGGCGAGCGCGGCTATGCGACGAGCTGGATTCAGACCACGGCAACGCTTGGTCTGTTCATGGCTCTCGTCGTCATCGGTCTCTGCCGCACCTACATGGACGCCAAGACGTTCGCCGAATGGGGCTGGCGTCTGCCGTTCCTGGTGTCGGTGGTTCTCCTGGCCTTCTCCGTCTGGATCCGTCTCAAGCTGAATGAGACGCCGATCTTCCAGAAGATGAAGGCGGAAGGTAAAGGCTCGGCCAAGCCGCTGACCGACAGCTTCCTGACGTATCCGAACAACAAGTACGTGCTGCTCGCGCTTCTCGGTGCCACTGCCGGCCAAGGCGTGGTCTGGTACACCGGGCAGTTCTACGCGCTGTTCTTCCTCGGCATCACGCTGAAGGTGGACTTCGTGACGGCTTACACGCTGATCGGCATCTCGCTGCTCATCGGCACGCCGTTCTTCATCTTCTTCGGCTGGCTGTCCGATAAGATCGGCCGTCTGAAGATCATTCTGGCGGGCTGCCTGATCGCCGCGATCACGTACTTCCCGCTGTTCTCGGCGTTGACGCACTTCGCCAATCCGGACCTGGAAGCCTTCCAGAACAAGACCAAGGTCACGGTCATGGCGGACGCCTCGACCTGTAACTTCCACATCTTCGTGGGACCGTGGTCGAAGTTCTCGGCGTGCGACCGCGCACAGGATTTCGTGACGAAGCTTGGCGTCTCCTTCGCCAAGGACAACACCCCCGGCAAGGACGTGACGTTGAAGATCAACGACACCGTCGTGCAAGGGTTTGACGCGGCGAAGTGGACGGCAGCGTTCACGGCGGCCGGCTACCCGAGCAAGGCGGACCCGGCGAAGATCAACTGGTTCATGACCGAGGTGATCCTTGTCATCATGGTGATCTACGTCACGATGGTGTACGGGCCGATCGCAGCGTTCCTGGTGGAATTGTTCCCAACCAAGATCCGCTACACATCGATGTCGCTGCCCTATCACATCGGCAACGGCTGGTTCGGCGGCATGCTTCCGCTGCTTGCAACCGCCATCGTGGCAGCAACCGGCGATATTTATGCCGGCCTCTGGTATCCGATCGGAGTGGCGGTGATGACACTGATCATCGGCGCAATCTTCCTAAAGGACACCCACGGCGTCGACCTCGCCACGGGCTCCGGCGTGGACATCCAGAAGTAGCGATTCCGACCGCGGGGCCGCGCAACGGCCCCGCTTTCTCCCCAAAGCAATCTTGGCCCCGCCTCCCGGCGGGGCCTTTTTATTGAGCGTTGAATGCGTTACGCGGCCGGTCTTGTCGCGCCGAGGCGACGCTGATAGCTGTGCGGCCCTCAAAGTCACTTTGCGGCCCACGGGCCGGGCGCCGGATTAGCTCAGCGGTAGAGCAGCGGTTTTGTAAACCGAAGGTCGGGGGTTCAATCCCCTCATCCGGCACCAGTTCTTTTCAGTGCGAATATTAGCCCGCTCCAAACCGCCTAGCGCCAGAGGCCGTACTCCTGCCATTTGGACTGCGGGATGACTTGTCCGACCTGGTACTTCAGCTTGATCGCCTTCATGTGATCGGGCGTTCCTTCGCAGACGAACGACAGCGCATACCACTTGCCCTTGCTGCGGAACGCCCCACCCTTCGCGGTGAGCACATGGCCGGCGTGCTTGGGCTCGGAACTGACGTTGCTCTTGGCGCGGTCGGGCCGATGTTGCGTCTCCTTACGGATGCGCGTCATCGCCTCCAGATCGCAGACCTGCTCCAGCCGCGTCCGCGGGTCGAGACGCTTCAGTCCGGCGAGCAGTTTTGATTGGGCGGCGAGCGGAGATGGAGTGACAACAAAGACAAGCGCGGCAACAACCGCGCTCAACGGCATCCCAACTTTCATTCCGGCATCCCCGATACAGCTAAGAATCGTTCGAACTCTCGTCCAACATAGCTGCCGACGCCCGAAATGGGGCTGCGATTTCTGACAGGGAATGGTGTCGCTCACCGCGGCGTTACGCCGGCTCGTTGTCCGGCTTGCCGCCCGGCAGCACCGTAAACGTCGGCCTGGGCGGCGTACCGCCCTTCGCGAGCGACTGCGCAAGCTCGATCACTTTGCGGCGGTCGGCAGGATTCTCGATCGCATTGAACGCCCGAACGAGCGTCAGACCTTCTTCAGGGGTCGGTTCTTTGCTCATGATGCGCGGCGGAGGGCTCTAGAGCGTCTTCTGCTTACTGCCGCATTCCTTGCAGGTATAAGCCACGCGGGTTTCACCCACGTCCACCGAAACCCGGTTCGGCGCACCGCATTTGCCGCATTTGGTCTCGATCCGCGTCTTACCCTGCTTGATCGTGAGGTTTTTGCGCTCCATCGCCTCGCGGACCAGCCGCTCGGCCTCTGCCCGCATCGCTTCCTTCGACATGCCGCGCCTTGTCTTGCTGAAACGAACGCCGGGACGGTCCGGGCCACCACGCCTTGATACGCGGGGAATTTCCCTGAAAAGGGTTTTGGAGTCGAGTCCAGCCGATAGGCTCGCCTGCCCGTTTTTCCACGGTTCGGGGCCGTGCTAGAAGCCCGGCCAAGATGCAAACCAATATGAAATCCGCCCTGGACGAAATCGCCGACCGCTGGAAAAGCGATGTTGTGCTGAAGCGCGACGTGTTCTCGACCGTGGAACGCGGGCGTTTTGTGACGCCGAAGGGCGAGGTCGACGCGGTCTTGCGCCGCCTCGACGAAATCCCGTGGTGGGCGACGCCCTTGGCGCGGCATCTGTTCAATCGGGAACGCAAATCGTTGAAGCTCGCGGGCGATCTCGCCATCGCGCCGGAACTTCTCTACGCGGGTCGGAACTTGCTGGTGCGCGGCTTCATTGACGGCGTCGCGTTGCATATCGCAAAGCCGCAGGGCGACCTCGCCTATTTCCGCTCGGCAAAAGCCGCGCTGCGCAAGCTCCATCGCGCCGGTATCTGCCACAACGACCTCGCCAAGGAGCAGAACTGGCTGCGCGGCGCGGACGGCCGTGCCTATCTCACAGACTTCCAGCTCGCTGCCTGCTTCAAGAGCCGGAGCCGCCTGTTCCGCATCGCCGCTTACGAAGACCTACGGCACATGCTCAAGCACAAGCGCCGCTACGCGCCGGAAGCGCTGACGCCTGCCGAGCTTCGCGTGCTGGCGAAGAAGAGCCTGCCGACACGCATCTGGATGGCGACCGGCAAGCGCGTCTACTACTGGGTGACGCGTGGCATCTTTCGCTTCGTGGACCGCGAGGGCGGCGGCCCGCGGCTCGTGCAGGACGCACCATCGATTACGAGCCGCCTCAAGACCCATCCGCAGGTGCGCGACGCTGCCGTCGTTGCCTTCCCCGACCGCCGCGCCGGCGTCGGTCTTTATGCGTTCGTCGAAGCGCCGGGCGCCTCTGAAAGCACGATCAAGGACTTCGTCGCTGCCGATCCGAACGCGGTGAAAGCACCCGAGCGGCTTCAGGTCGTGGATGCGCTTCCGCGCAGTCTGGATGGCGCGGTGCGCAACGAAATCCTGCAGCTCGTGGCGATGAACCAGATTGACCTGATCGACCAGCTTATCGCGAACGAAGCCGAGCGCACGACCGTCGCGCGCATCGTCGCCGACCGCCGCAACCTGCGCGACCGGACAGCCTTCTAGGAAACCTGATAGAGTTCGATCGTTGTTGGTAAGGAGACGGACATGCGCGCGATCACCCTCGATGAGGCCGTGAAGATCATCAACGAAACCTTCGCCGAGGCGAAGCGGCGGAACGCCTATCCGCTGACCGCGGTGCTGCTCGATGCCGGCGGTCGCATGAAGGCGTGCATGAAGCAGGACGGCGCGTCCCTCCTCCGCTTCGAAGTCTCCTACGGCAAGGCCTACGCGTCGCTCGCAATGGGCCGCGAGTCGCGCCAGGTGCTTCAGAAGGCGAAAGATAAGCCGCTGTTCATGCAGTCCTTCATGGAGCTCGCCGACGGCCCGATGTTCCTCGAAGGTGGCGGCCAGCTCATCCGCGACGAGCATGGCGAGGTGGTCGGCGCCATCGCCACCACCGGAGACACCAACGAAGTGGACGACCTCTGCGCCATTGCGGGCATCCGCGCAGCCGGCTTCAAGACCGATCATGACTTCGGCGAGGCCGATATGCGCCGCCTCAACATCAAACGCGGTCAGCCGATCAAGGACCCGCACGAGCAAGCAACGAAGCTTCGCCAAGCCTGAGTCGCTTCACTCTTTTTCCTTGAGCCCAAAGAGCCGCCCGGTTCCTTGAATGGAACCGGGCGGCTTTATGCACGTTGACGGGCACACGGATAGACACAGCCGCTCCATCCGATTGCTCGTCCCCGCATTGCTCAAAGGACACCAAAATGTCTGCTCTCATCGGCGCACTGATTACGTTCCTGGTCATCATTCTCGTTCTTTATCTCGTCAACATGCTGCCGGTCGAAGGCCGCATCAAACAGATCATCCGCATTATCGTGATCATCATCGGCGTGTTGTCGCTCCTGAAATATCTCGGCGTCTGGATCTAGCGAGAGCGCATATGGCTACCGCCATCAGCAGAGCGAAGAGCGGCGGCAGCAAATCCGAAGAGAAAACCGCGCGGCCATGGCTCGCCGGACGCCTGCATCTCGACACACGCGATGCAGAACCCCTGAAGAACGTCAATGCGTTCTGGCGTGGCACGACGCAGACGGCCACCATCGTCATGGCTGCGCTTGCTTTCGGCTTGTTCCTGTTCTTTGCGCGCGCCCTCCTCATTCCCGTTCTGTGCGCTGTTGCGATCGCGATGACGCTCGGGCCAGTGAATGGTTATCTATCGAAACGCGGCGTGCCGTCGTGGCTGACGGCGTTTGCGGTTATTGTGCTGATCATCGCGGGATTGAACATCGCGATCGTTACGCTCGCGAAACCGATATCCGACTTCACCGGACGCCTGCCTGAATTAGCCGGAGCGGTGAAAGAGAAGCTGCACATCCTCGATCGGCCGCTCGCAGCCTTGAGCGAACTACAGATGAGTCTCGGACTCGGCCAGTCCGATGCGAAGGTCGATTCGGGCCGCATGATCGAGGGCGCGGTAACCGGCTTCGTCACCGTGGTGACGCCGGCCGCCGTGCAGTTTGTTCTTCAACTCGTTCTGTTCTTCGGTACTCTGTTCTTCGCCATTGTCGGGCGCAATGCATTCCGAAATTATGTCGTAAGCTGGTTCGCAACGCGGGGCGCGCGACTGCGCATACTGAAAATCCTCAACGACATCGAGGAAAACCTGAGCGGCTATCTGATCGTCGTGTCGACGATCAACCTCGCGCTCGGCATCGTCGCGACGATCATGGCATGGGCCCTGGGGCTGCCGAGCCCACTCCTTTGGGGCGCCCTCGCCTTCGCGCTGAACTACGTGCCCTACATCGGGCCCGGCATCATGTACATTTTGCTGTTCATCGCCGGACTGATCGCGTTTCCGACCCTGCTCGGTGCATTGCTGCCGCCCGCGATCTACATCGCGGTGACGCTCGTGGAAGGCCAGTTCCTCACGCCGATGATCGTCGGGCGGAACGTACTCTCCGTGCATCCGCTCGCGGTGTTCCTCGGGATTGCCTTTTGGGCCTGGCTGTGGGGGCCGCTCGGGGCATTCCTCGCCATGCCCATCCTGATCGTCGGGCGCGTTGCGCTCGATCATCTCTACCCGCGCGAGGAAGCAGAACTGCCCGGCTAGGCGTGCTCCTCAATCACCGACGCGCGCACGTCATCCTCGATTAGCTTCCAGATGTGGTCGACGTAAGCCACGAACGCCGGATCGCGCTTGAGGCCCAGCGCGCGCGGTCGCGGCAGGTCGACTGTTACGCTCTCCTGCAGGCGGCCGGGCCGCCGCGCGAACACCAGCACGCGGTCGGAGAGGAACACCGCCTCGTCGATCTGGTGGGTGACGAACAGCACGGTCTTGCGGCCCTGCTCCCAGATCCGAAGAAGTTCGGTTTGCATGATCTCACGCGTCTGCGCGTCCAGCGCCGCGAACGGCTCGTCCATCAGCAGCACATCCGGATCGATGGCAAGCGCCCGCGCGAGATTGACCCGCTGGCGCATGCCACCGGAAAGCTGGCGCGGATAGTATTTTTCAAAGCCCCCGAGGCCAACGAGCTTCAGGAGATCGAGCGTGCGTTTCCTCTCGGGCTCACCGACCTTGCCGGACACCTCCGGCCCGATCAGCGCATTGGAGAGCACCGTCCGCCACGGCAGCAGGCTGTCGTTCTGGAACACGAAGCCACGGTTGCTGCCGGGTCCGCTCAGCGGTTTTCCGTCGATCGTGATGGCGCCCGATGTCGGCGTCTCGAGCCCCGCAACCATGCGCAAAAACGTGGTCTTGCCGCAGCCGCTCGGTCCGACCACGGAAATGAACTCGCCGCGCTCGACCGACATATCGATGTTCTTGACCGCTTCGAGATCGCCGAAATTCTTACAGAGCTTTTCGGTCTGGAGTTTGGCGACCATGGCTAATCCTTCGTCCAGGGCACGAGGCGCTTCTCGAGCCAGCCGAAGCCTGCCGTCATCGCGATGCCCGCGACCGCGAGAACGATCACGCCCGCGAATAGCTCCGGCATGTTGAAGGCATCGGCCGATTGGCTGATGAGACGACCAAGGCCGGCACGCGAGCCGAACAACTCGGCGACGACCACGCCGATGAGACCGCGGCCGATGCCGAGCTTAAGGCCCGCAAGGATGAATGGCAGCGCCGACGGCAGGGAGACCTTGAAGAATATCTGCCGCCCGCTCGCACCGAAGCTTTTCAGCATCTCGACGAGGCGATCGCTGGTGGTGCGGAGTCCTGCTTCGGTGTTGATCGTCACCGGAAACAGCACGAGGAAGATCACGACCAGCACTTTCGACCAGATGCCGATGCCGAACCATAGGATGAATAGCGGCGCGAGCGCGATGGTCGGCGTGGCGTAGAGACCCGAGATCCACGGCTGCATCGCCTGCTTGAACTTCGCGCTGCTCGCCATACCAAATCCGACGGCGATGCCGATGATGCTCGCGATCACATAGCCGAGCGCGAACTCGATCGCGCTGATCCAAATATGCTTCTCCATCTGGCCGGACAGTGTCAGGCTCCAGATCGCCTGCATGATCTGCGAAGGGGCTGCCAGGAACAGCGGATTGGCGACCAAAAATCGGCTGATGAGTTCCCAAGCGAGGAGCCCGCCAACCACCGACAAGGTGCCGGCCATATATTTTTCGCGGATGTGGACCAGCATATCAGTCGGCGATCTGCGTCACGCCGGCGAGGAACAGCCGATCGGTCGGGAACGACGGCGGCAGATCGCCGAGCTCTTTCAACGCATCGACGAGCGCGTTAAGGCGGCTCTTCGAAATCTTGCCGGTCGGTTCGAAATACTTCCCTCCTATGAGGAAGTCGTAGGCCTTCTCGACGTCGTCCTTCTTCAAACTGCTGACTTTCATCAGAATAGAGACCGCCTCCCCGCGGTTCTTCGGGTCGTAAAGCCACACCATCGCCTTCGTGTAGATGCGAATGACTTTCTCGACCTTGGGTTTGTTGTTTGTCGCCCAGTTCGTGTTTACGGCAATGCCCGCGAACGGCATGTCGGCGAAATCGACGGTGTCGCCCAGATGCGTGAATCCCGCCGACTGGGCGTGGAAATTGAACGGCGGCGTCAGGATCGCCGCGTCCACCGCGCCCGACTGCAACGCCGAGAAGCGCGCCGACGTCGCGCCCGCAAAGGTCATATCGAACTCGCCGGGCTTCACCCCACTCGGCGCCAGCATCCGCTCGACGAAGATGCGTGTGATGTCCTTGGCGCCGCCGATCGAAAGCATCTTGCCCTTCAACTCCGCCATCGATTTGATCGATGGCTTTGCTAGCAGCGAGTACGGCGGCTTCTGCACCTCGATGCGGATGAGCGCGATCGGCGCGCCTTTCTCGAGGGCGCGGATTGGGTCGACCAGACCGGAGTTGGTCGAGAAGTTGATGGAACCGGCCGCAAGCTGCTGAATCACGCCCGCGTTGGATTGCGCGAACACCGGATCGGGCTTGAGTCCTTCAGCGGCGAAGAAGCCCTTCTCGATCGCGACGTAGCTTGGCCAACCGTTCGCAGAGGACGAGCCGACCGAACCGAGGATCACCGTGTCCTGCGCGACCGCCGGAGTGACCGCGAGCGTCAGAACCGCGGCCGCTGCTCTTATGGTTCTGACGCTCGCCATCGCTACCCCGCCAGTTCGTTTAGTCGGAGATCTTCGTCACGCTCTGCATCACGAAGCGCTCGACATTGCCCTTGGCCTGCACGTCGCCGAGCGATTGTAGCGCTTCGAGCAGCGCTTCCATTTTCTTGCGCGAGATGGTGCCGCTCCTGTCGAAGAAGCTGTTCTTGCGGAAGAAGTCGTAGGACTTCGACACGTCGTCGGGCTTGAGACTCGAAACCGAGGTCAAAATCCTGATCGACTCGTCGCGGTTCTTGTCGTCGTAGAAGAATTCGAGGCTCTTGCTGTGCGCTGCCAGGAGCCGCTTGAGGATCGCCTCGTTCTTGCCGGCCCAGGCCTTGTTCACCGCAGTCCCGGAGAACGGCAGCTCGGGCGCGTACTCAACGGTAAGGCCGAGATTGTTGAAGCCCTGCGCTTCCGCCTGGAAGTTGAACGGCGGCAGCAGGATCGCGGCATCGACCGCACCGCCGAGCAACGCCTGCGCGCGTGCGGAAGTCGCGCCCGCGAACACCATATCGAACTCGCCGGGCTTGATGCCGCTTGGCGCCAGCATGCGCTCAACGTAGATGCGCGTGATGTCCTTTGGGCCGCCAACCGAGATCACCTTGCCCTTGAGGTCTTTCAGCGCTTTGATCGAGGCCTTGGAGACGAGCGCGTAAGGCGGCGCCTGCGCCTCAAAGCGAACGATGGAGATCGCCGCGCCCTGATCAATCGCGCGGATCGGATCGACAAGGCCGGTGGACATGCAGATGTCGAGCGAGCCTGCCGCAAGCTGTTGCACCAGCGCCGCGCTCGACTGCACATAGACGATGTCGACCTTGAGGCCAGCCTCCGCAAAGAACCCCTTCTCGATGCCGATATAAACGGGCCAGAGGTTGGCCGAGGCTGAGCCGACTGTGCCGATGGAGATCGTATCTGCCGCGCGCGCAACCGGCGCATGCAACAGCGCCGCAACCAACAGCAGCCATCGCGCCGCACGCCATTTGAACGCTGTCATGACCCTCTCCCTACTCGATCATCAGCCCCAATTCTGAATGCACAAACCATTCCACTTTCGCGGAACGGCGCACGCGCCGTATCTCCACTACTTCTTCTTGGTCTTCTTTTTGGCCGGGGGCGCGCCGTTCATCTGCGCGATGTAGTGCCGCGCAATCTCCGAGCCAGTCGCCTTCCAGACCTTCTTGTGCTTGCAGATGTATTTGAGCGCTTCATCGAACGCTCTCATGCGATGCGGCACACCGATGATGTATGGATGGATCGCAATCGCCATCACGCGGCCCGACTTCGCGCCCTCCTTGTAGAGCACGTCGAACTGGTCACAGATCATCTGCTTGAAGCCGTCCGCTGAGACGAAGCGCCGCTCGATCGCCGACTTGTCGTTGAGTTGCTGGCTGTAAGGCATCGCGATGATCGTTCGCCCCTCCTCCAGCGTCATCTGGTAGGGCTGATCGTCGTTACACCAGTCGCCGATGTATTCGACGCCGTGCTTGGCGAGATAATCATTAGTGTCCCAGGTCTGCTGAAGCCCCGCGCTCAGCCAGCCGGTCGGCCGTTTGCCGGTCGCCTTCTCGATGGTCGAGAGCGTGTTCTTGATGATCTGCTCTTCCTCACCGGGGCCCGCTTCATTCAGGCGGCGGGTGTTGCTCTCGTTGTGGCCCATCCACTCCCACTTGCGCTTCTCGCCCTCTTCGATGATCTGCGGATGCTCGGCGCAGAGGTTGGAGTTGAGCGCAACCGTGCCGCGGAGGCCGTAACGGTCCATCGTCTCCATGATGCGGAATACGCCGACGCGGTTGCCGTAGTCGCGCTCGGTCCACATCACGACATCTGGAATCTTACCGGGGCCGTAGCCGCCGGGCCGCTCCATCAGCGAGAAGTATTCGATGTTCGGAATGATCCAGAGCGCCACATGCGCTCCGTTCGGCCATTCGAGCTTCTGGCGCGAGATGATCGGCGAATAGGGAAACGGACCGTAGGAGCTGGGCTTCATCGTTAGCTGGCTTTCTTCACCGCAAGGCCGTCGAGATGGCTCACCACCTCATCGACGTGCATGACATCGACATACTTGTGGTGCATGTCGAATAGATTGACCTTGTGGGAGAGCATGCTGCGATCGAAGCAGCACTCCTCCACCACGACGGCGTGGAAGCCGTTCGAATAGGCATCGACCGACGAGGCACGCACGCAGCCCGAGGTGCTCTCGCCGCACACGATCACGGTCTTGATGCCGAGCTGCGTCAGATGCGCCATCAAGGGCGTGCCGTAGAATCCCGAGGCGCGCTGCTTGGTGATGACGACATCGCCAGGCTGCGGCTTGAACTCGCTCTTGATCGTGTAGAGCGCAGGGTCCTGCGGCACGCGCTGACGCCTCGTAGCGGTCACGCGCGACGGCAGGCTGTCCGGCCGCGTATCCTGCGTCGTGTAGAAGATCGGAATGCCCGCGGCACGCGCGGCGGCGAACAGCCGCTTGGTTGGCTCGATCGCTGCATAAGCGTTCTCGCCGCATGAGCTCGCGTAGGTCTTGTGCAGCTCTGCGACCGGCTTCGCCCCACCCTGATACGCCAGTTCGTAGAGATCGATGGCGAGAAGCGCGGGCGACGGCCCGACGAAGGTCTTGCGAATGTAGTGGCTGTAGATGTCCAGCACGTCCGCCGGAACGATGTCCTTCCAGCAATGGTTCTCGAAATCGTCCGCCATGGCCGCTCCTGTATCCAAAGGTATACCGGCTTAAGCAAAGCCTAGCCGGGAGCCCGGCGGCAGACAAACCCCATGTTCATGCGGCGCAGCGCCCCGGTCATGCAGGAGCGTACGGACCACCGAGGCGGCAATTGCCTCCCCGAATGCAAAAGGCCGCCTTTCGGCGGCCTTTCCGTTCGGCAATGCGGAACGGCTCACATCTTCGACAGCTTGGCGACGTCGATCGCGTTCGCATAGGCGACCTTCGATGCGGCGTCGGCCGAGCCCTGGATCGTGATCAGGAATTTGTTGCTGATGACCATGTTCACGTCGCCGTCGCTGTTCTGGATCGCGCGCTGCTGGCCGACGCGAATGAGCTTGCCCATCGCACCCGCGAACTGCGGATTGGAAAGCACCGTCGCAATCTGCATCACCATCGCGCTGTCGCCGGTGATCTGGACCTCCACCGTGTCGCCTTTGGCGTTGGTGTAGGTCCGGCTCGCCACCGATGCGCCGAAGGCAACCGCGCCGGTCGCCTGGGCCTGCGCCTTCTCGGCCTTCCAACCCGACAGAGGATTCGGCAGCAGCGCGGCGAAGGTCTCCGCATTCTTCTGACCGATCAGTTGCGAGGCAAGATCGAGCTGCTGCTTGGCATTGGTCAGGTCGCCGGCGGAATAGGCCTTCTTCGCCTGATCCATCACGTCCGTGATGTCATCCGCGAGAGCCGAAACAGCCAAAAGACCAAACAAAGCTGCGGCGCAAACCGCGCGAACCAGAATCATCATTCGCCCCTGTGAACAAAGAATCGCAGCTCAATTTAGCATGAGCGAGATGGAACACAGGCCGGCCGCTCTCCACACATAAAGGAGGCCGGTCTTTCGACCGGCCTCCTGCCGCATAACAGCGCTTTGGGGGGCGAGGCGCTGTTAGTTGGTCCGGGACGGAGCAGCGGCGGGCGCCGTCATCGGCTTCGCGGAGACCGTCTTCACCGCATGGTGATGACGGACCTTCTTCGCATGCCGCACATGCTTGACGTGCTTGATGTGGCGGACGTGCTTGCCGGCCTTCTTGGTCTTGTTCTTCTTGATCACCTTGGTGGTGACGGTCGAAGCAACGGGGGCCTTGGCGGCCGGCGCCTTCGCGGTCTGGCCCGCGGGAGCCGGGGTCGGAGTCGCCGTACCCTGCGCGAACGCCGGCGCGGTGAGCATGCTGGCTGCGATCAGGACGGCTGCGAATTTCCTCAACATGGTCGTTATCCTTGTTCTGTCTGACGCTCCGGCCCGATGCCGGGTGCCGTTCATTGGATGCGACAATACGAAGCCCGCACTGAATGCGTTCTGAAGTGCGATGACACCTGCCGTTCAGCTACCTGAAGGATATCCGCGGACGGCTGTTATCTGCCGTTCAGCCAACGGACGGAGCGATGTCGGGATCGCGGCGGAATGGTGGTGGCGTAGAATAAACCGGTGCGAGGTTAACTTTCGGCAATCCTGGTTTCGGCCAGGAGCCAGCCGAGATAGTTCTGCTCGACGCTTTCGACCGGCAAAACCACGATCGAGGGAGTCGTATAGGGGTGCAATTCCTTGACCGCGTCGGAGATCGCCTGCGCAAGCGAGGCGCGGGTCTTGAAGATCGCAACCACCTCCTCCGCCCGCTCCATTTTGCCCTCCCACCAGTAGCGGGAAATCATGCCCGGCATGATGTTCACGCAAGCCGCCAGCCTTCGCTCCACGATAACCTTGCCCGCCTGCTCCGCCTCGACAGTGGAGGGCCAGGTCGTATAGACGAACACCGCGCGTTCCATGGTCCCTCGCCTGCCGGCACGGCCTGAAACCCGCGAAAGGTCGGGAAGCGCCATGCTTCGAATGACGCCAAAATACGAGCGGATCGCCTTCGTGGCGAGCCCTGCCCCGGAGGCCAAGAAGGCTCTCGCCCGGCTGACCAAGCGCTATGGCAATGTGCCGCTCGGCAAGGCCGACGTGGTGGTGGCGCTCGGCGGCGATGGCCTGATGCTGCGGACGCTGCGCAAGCTGATGAAGACCGGTAAGCCGATCTACGGCATGCATCGCGGCACCATCGGCTTCCTGATGAACGACTATCACGACCGGCATCTGCGTGAGCGGCTCTCTGCCGCGCAGACCACCGTCATCCATCCACTGTTGATGCGCGCGCGTGACACCAAAGGCCGCCTGCACACCCATTACGCCATCAACGAGGTTTCGCTGTTCCGCCAGACCTATCAGGTCGCGCGCGTCGCCATCGATGTCGACGGCAAGGAGCGCCTGCCCGAGCTGATGGCCGACGGTGTCCTGGTCGCGACACCCGCGGGCTCGACCGCCTACAATCTTTCGGCGCAGGGGCCGATCATTCCGATCAATGCGCCGCTTCTCGCGGTGACGCCGATCAGTCCGTTCCGCCCGCGCCGCTGGCGCGGCGCACTGCTGCCCGACAGCGCGCGCGTGACGATCCGCGTTCTCGATCCGCAGCGCCGCCCGGTCGCGGCCGTCGCCGACCACACCGAAGTGCGCTCGGTGCGCGAGGTCGATATCGGCGTCGATCACATGACATCGATGCAGATGCTGTTCGATCCAGACCACAGCCTCGATGAGCGCATCTTGCGCGAACAGTTCGGCTACGGCGGCTAGAACTGAGTGTGGGCCGCGGGTGGGCAACCCGCGCAACCGCCTTCACATTTTCCAGACGCGGCCTACCATGATCGGCCCAGACTGGGAGGCGATCGTGCACGACATGCCGGAAAAGAAGCGCGGCTTCGGCGCAACCCTGCGCTCGATCTTCGGTGCGATGCTGGCGACCGCGCCCGCGGTCGCATCCGCTGAAGAGCTACCAATGGTGATCGCGAAGTCCGGCCATCTCTATGCCGGCGGCACGATCGACCATTCGGTGCCGGGTTCGCCGATGGTCGGGCAAATGTACGCCGAGTTCTGGATCCCGCAGAACCTGCGTCAGCCCTACCCGATCGTGATGATCCACGGCGGCAGCCAGACCGGCACGAATTTCACAGGCACACCGGACGGCCGCGAAGGCTGGGCGCAGTATTTCCTCCGCCGCGGTCACGCGGTCTACGTGGTCGATCAGGTGGCGCGCGGACGCTCGGCGCACTTCTCGCAATCGCAGGGGCCGGTCGCGGAAGGAAACCTGAAACGCACCGAGCAGCGCTTCGTCGCGCCCGAGCGCTTCAATCTCTGGCCGCAGGCCGCCAAGCACACGCAATGGCCCGGTTCGGGCAAGCCGGGCGATCCGGCGTTCGATGCATTCTACGCAACGCAATTCCCGTCGCTCGTGAGCTTCCCCAGGCAACAGGAGATCAACCGCGATGCCGGTATCGCGCTTCTCGACAAGATCGGCCCCGCGATCCTGATGACGCATTCGCAGTCGGGCACGTTCCATTGGCCGATCGCCGATGCGCGTCCGAACCTCGTGAAGGCCATCGTCGCCGTCGAACCGAACGGTCCGCCGGTGTTTGAGACGGAATTCAAGGGCGCGCCGGAATGGTTCGCCGACATCGGCAAGAAGAAATCATCGGGCCTGGGCGAAGTGCCCCTCACCTACGATCCGCCGCTGAAACCCGGCGAGAAACTCGCCTTCGTGAAGCAGGACAAGCCCGACGCGCCCGATCTCGTGCGCTGCTGGCAGCAGGCGGAGCCGGCGCGCAAGCTGCCGAAGCTCGCCAACATCCCGATCCTGATTGTGGTCGCGGAGGCGTCCTATCACGCCTCCTACGACCACTGCACCGCGAACTACCTGACGCAGGCGGGCGTGCGCAACACCATGATCAGGCTCGAGAGCCGCGGCGTTCGCGGCAACGGCCACATGATGATGCTCGAGAAGAACAGCGATCAGATCGCCGCTGTCATGCTCGAGTGGATCGAGAAAACGATCCCGCCGAAGGATTAGGCGGCGCGCTTCTTCTTCGCGACTGACTTCTTTGGCGCGGCCTTCTTGGCGGCAGGCTTCTTTGCCGCCTTTTTCTTGCCGCCCCAAAGCTCCTTGGTCGCAAGCTTCGCGCCATCGGCCAACGCCTGCAGCTTCGCCCACATGATCTGCGGGTGAACGCGGCGGTAGAACGGCCCCTGCGCAAAGCCGCAGTCGGTCGAGGCGATGACATTCTCGCGACCAACGAGCTTGGCAAGGCGCGTCACGCGCTCGGCCACCAATTCCGGATGCTCGACGATGTTGGTCGCGTGGCTGATGACGCCCGGAATGAGCACGACCTCCTTCGGCAGCTTCACGTCGGCCCAGACCTTCCACTCGTGCTCGTGGCGTGGGTTCGCTCCCTCGATCACGAAGGCGCCGACCTTCAGCTTCAGAATCAGGCTGACGATCTTGCTCAGCGGAATGTCGGTGGTGTGCGGGCCCGGCCAGCTTCCCCAGCAGACGTGATAGCGGATCTTCTCACGCGGCAGGCCCTTGATCGCCTCGTTCAGAATCTCGACATGGCGCGCGACCCACTTGAGATAATCCTTCTCCGTCGCAGGCGGCACCATGCGGTCGTAGGTCACCGCGGTGCGCGCGTCGTCGAGCTGCACCAGCATGCCGTTGTCGACGATCTGCTTGTATTCCGAGTGCATCGCCTTGCCGATCGCGGCGAGCAGATCGTCGTCGTTCTTGTAGTACTCGTTCTTGCGATCCGGGATCACGCTCGCGGGCGCGGCCACCGGCAGGAAACCCTCGACCACCTTCGCGCCCTTCAGCGCCGCCTTGAAGTTGTCGATGTCGCGCTGGAGTTCCTTGGCGCCGATGTAGGTGATCGGTCCAGTCACGACGGAGTCCATCGTCGTCGCGACCTTCTCGTGGGAATCGAGTTCGGCGTAGAACTCCGCAAACTTCGTGCGATCCGCACCGCGGGCAAAGGTGTTCGAACCGGCGGTGAACGGCCGGCGCTCGAAGCCGCCGAGGCGCTCCAGCACGTATTGCGACCAACTGATGGATTTTCCGAACTCGCCGTCGCTGACCACATCGATGCCGATGTCGGCCTGCTCCTTCACGATCTTGGCGACCGAGTCCTTGAGGCACCGCTGATAGGCTGCCTCGTCGTAGCCCTTGCCGGACTGTTTCGCGCGCAGGAACTCCTGAAGCTCTTGCGGCCGGATCAGGCTGCCGACGTGGGTGGTGAGAATCCGATCCGTGCTGCGCTTCATGACGATCCGTTCCGTGAGAGTTTGGATGGAGGCAGACCGTTAGCAGGTCGAAAGCCCGTTGCAAACGCGTGGGCCGAGGCCTTTCGGCGCTCCGATCCCTGCCCACCGATGGGCAGCCGACCCCCGTCTCGCCCCTCGGAAAAACGGCCCCCGCCACTATGCTAAACCGTTCCTTAATCCCATTTGCCTAGCTTTTCGGACGGTTGGCGTTCTGTCGGCCCGGCATCCTTGAAGCCATGGTTCGTATCGATTTCCATCGCCTGCGCTTTCTCCTCGTGGACGACAACGCCCACATGCGGCGTATCGTCCGGACGCTGCTGAATGGCTTTGGCGCGCGCGACATCCTTGAGGCCGAGGACGGTGCGGCCGGCCTCGACTCCTTCACACACAACAATCCCGACGTGATGCTGATCGACTGGGAAATGCCGATCTTCAGCGGCATCGAACTCGCGCAGATGATCCGGCAGCCGGGCAGCAACGCCAATCCGTTCGTGCCGATCATCATGCTCACGGCGCACACCGAGAAAGAGTGCGTCATGGCCGCGCGCGACGCCGGCATCACCGAGTTTCTGGCGAAGCCGGTTTCGTCGAAGGCGCTCTATCAGCGCATCGTCAGCGTGATCGCCAATCCGAGGCCGTTTATCAAGACCAAGACCTATTTCGGGCCCGATCGCCGCAGAAACATCAATCCCGGCACCTACACCGGTCCAGAACGGCGCAAGGGCGGCAAAGCCGAAGTCATTCGTCAGCAAGCCTTACTGGAAAAATTGAAACCATCTGTTTGAGCGAAGCTTTGGGGAGCAACGCGCCATGTCTAGCGCCAAATACAAGAAACCCGACGTCATCACCTACGCCGACCACGAGGTGATCACGCCCGACACCACCAAGCTGCGCAAAACCGTTCGCGCGGCAGCGCCTGAAGAAGAAGCCGAGGATCCGGTGGCATGCGCCGAGGAAGCTCTGGCGCAAATTTCCTCGGACTTCGCGGCTTGGATGACGGATGAATGCGAGCGGCTCGACACCGCTCGCCACAAGGTCAAGGATGGCGGCCTCACCAAGCCGAATCGGCAGGAGTTGTTTCGCGCCGCTCATGATGTGAAAGGCGATTCCAGCACCTTCGGCTATCCGAAAGTGGTTCCCGCAGCCGAAAGCCTGTGCCGGCTGCTCGAGCTCGCGCCGAATCCGAACCGCATCCCACTCACAATCATCGACCAACACGTCGATGCGGTGCGTGCGATCTTCCGAGAGTATGCGCGGGACGACATCAACAGCGTCGCCGAGGCACTGACCTCGAAGTTGCGTGGCGTGACCGACGAATTCCTGGTCCGCGAGAACCGCGACCGGCCGGACAAGCTCAAGCTGGTCATGGCGCCGTCGATCCAACCCGAGAACGTAAACGTCTGAAACAAGAAGCCCCGCAGACCGCGGGGCTTTTTATTGGCTCATCGACCGGCGCATTACGCCGCGTCGCGATGATCGATCTCAAAGTCGCTGTGCTCATCATAGGCGACGAGATCTTCGCAGAACATGCGCGCCTCCTCGCGCGCCGCTTCTGCCGCGTAACGGCGCAGCATCGTCAGCAGCGGCTCGACGTCGCCGAGTTCCTCAGCCTCGCAGCGCGTCAGCACGCGCTCGATGACACGGCGCTTGAGACGACTCGCGCCGCCCGCCTCATAGATGAAGCCGTCCTCGCGCATCGCTTCCAGAGCTTCACGGAACACATGATAGGTCGAGGCCGGCAGGCCTGCCTTGTCGTAAAGCGCGCGGAAACCCGCCCCTCGCCGGTCGTGCATGATGCCGACGACTCGGGAGACCGGCATGTCGGCGAGATCGGCGAGTGCCTCCTCCACCATCGTCAGATTGCCGGAGAACAGCGAGCGCAAGACAAGACCGGCGGTGAGCTGCCCGCTCGCGCGCAGATGATGGACCAGCGGACGAACCTCGGCATCCGGCGACTCGGCGGCGAGCGTGATCGTCGCCTTCTCACACGCCTCTTTGGCGACCCGGCGGGCGCGGTCCCCGGACAGCCACTGGCGAGACGCCACGAAATCGGCAAGCGTCTCCGACAGTTTCGCCAACAGCGCCTGGCGCGTTGGAGCCGAAAGATCGTCGCGCGCCAGCAGAAGCTCGCGGATGACGCCGAGATGACCGTGACGCTCGACGATACGGTCGAGCGAAAATGGCGCGATCTCCGCATCGCCGTTTTCCAGCAGCACAAGGCAGGATTCCGCACAGCCGACTTCGGCGATAGCCGCCGAGACAGAAGCCGGCAGTTCCGTACGTCCGGCGATGGCGACCTGCCGCGCGGGCTCGCCGGTCGCGACCGCATCCACCAGATCGGTATCGACGAAGAGCGGCGAACGTTCCAGAATCGGCGACGAGATATCCGGCTGATCACTCGCCAGCGAATGAACAACATGCGGCGGTGCGTATTCGCTTGCCGCGAACACCTCCGCGAGCGCTTGCCGAACCAGCGGCGATGGATCGTCGAGCAGCATGATCATGGCGCCTTCGGCGGCGGCGCGATCAGTGTCTGAGAGGTCCGAGTAGAGATAGGCACGCGCCAGCGCGCTGGTTGCCTCAGCGCGTTCACCGGGAGGCGCATTGCGCAACCAGTGCAGGAATTGACGAACGATCATGGTTCGCTACCGAGCCGCTCAGCCGCGGGCGGAGGCTCCGCGGGGTCGGTGCTCTGGCACCGGCAAGGTCACGCTAGCGAAGGAGGTTTAAGAAAGAGTTCACCATAAATCTTTGCGAAGATTGATGAACTCTTAACGGCTCAGACCCGGCCACGGAACAGCGACCGCGCGTCCGTCAGCCCCTCCTGGAAGAGATCAAGCGGACCTCTGGACGGAGGTGCAGGCGGCGTGGCTGGAGCCGCTGGGGACGTTACCGGCGTCGGGTTTTCAGCCGCGGCGAGAACCGGTGCTTCCGGCAAGACTGTGGGTTTCAACGGCTGCTGCGCGGCCGTTGCCGGCGGTGATCCCCAAAGCGAATTGACGATCGGAGAAACGGGTGTGTCGCGCCCACTCACGCTGAACAGACTATGGAAGACGGGCCGATTGTCTGGCAACGCCGACGGAGTCGGCTTCATGGCCTGCGCATAGGCTTCGGACAGTTGCGCGGTTTCGGGCGCAAATGCAGTCAACTGTGGCACCGCTTGCGCGGGGGTCTGAGCTTGCGCTTGCAAAGCAGGCCTTGCCGCAGCGACCACGGGCGGTGCCAGCGCCTTGTTCACCGGCGACGATCGCGCGACGGAATAGCGTCCGATCAGCGTCTGATAGACATCACCGACGCTGCGCGCCCGGCCTTGCCGGTCGTAGAAGATCGTCGGATTCGACTGGGCCGCCGTTGGGAACACATCGGCTGCCCGCGTGCTCGGCCGCGACTCGGCCATCCCGATCATACGACTCGCGCCCGCAGGCCCGAGGAAGTGCGCGATGTAAAGTTCGCCCTCGGTCGGATTGCGGCCGAGCCGCTCCGCTAGCTTCGCCGAATTGTTCTTCGTGAATGCGCCGGCCATCACCGAATTGGCAGTGGGATCCGAGCGCAGATTCATGATCTTCGAAGCGAGATTCGGGTCAGTCACAACGTACTGGCCTTCGGCGGTGCGACCGATGGCATCCGAGTATTTGCCGTAGCCGTGCGCCGGCCCCGCTTCCTTCATCGTCGCGAGCCAGGTCTGCTCGATGAACTGGAAAAGCCCTTTGGCCGACGAGGTCGCCCCCTGGGCATTGGGGTTGTAGTTCGACTCGACCTGCGCAGTCGCCAGCAGATATTGGAAGTTCGCGCCGGTCTGCTTGGCCGCCTGCTTGATGGCGCCGCTGACCGCCGGACTGGGTGTGGGTCCGGTGACAGGCGGCGGTGCGTTAGGATCGACCTGCATGGCATACCTGTTAGCCGCTGCAGGGCCTGCCCCGGCTTTGAGCAGTTGTTAACCAGTATGGTAAACGAATCCTTAATTTCGAACTTATGAGAGGACGCGGCAATGCCCCAGAAAGCCGAGCCGAAACGCCACAAGCGCGGGGGCCTCTACTTCGAGGACTTCGAGGTCGGCTCTATCACCGAGCACCGTTACCGCCGCACGGTGACACAGATGGACAACATGCTGTTCTCCAACATGACGCTGAATCCGCAGCCGCTGCACATCGATCGCGAGTTCTGCGAGAAGGAGACCGAGTGGGGTCAGCCGCTGATGAACTCTCTGTTCACGCTCGGCCTGATGATCGGCATCCAGGTGTCGGACATGACGGTCGGCACCACCATCGCCAACCTCGGCATGACCGACGTGAAATTCCCTCACCCGCTGTTCGAGAACGACACCATCCACTGCACGACGGAAATTCTCGGCAAGCGCGAATCGAAATCGCGCCAGGGCGCAGGTATCGTCGAATTCCATCACAAGGCGTTCAACCAGAACGACAAGCTGGTCGCTGAGTGCAAGCGCAGCGCCTTCATCCTGATGCGGCCGGCGTAGTCATCAGAACCCGCAACAATCAGCCTTTGCGGCTGCGTTTCGGCTGACGGCGATCGAACGGGAATAACTTGAGCATGTGCGCGGCAAGGGATTCGTAAAAATCCTGCGCGTAGCGCGGTAACGCGCGACGCTTGTCCCATACAACTGCGAGCGGCTCCAGAATCGGCTCGTTCTTGTACGTGATGCGGATCGTTCGCAGCCTATAGCGATGCGTCTGCACGGTCGTTGAAATGATTGCGACGCCCAAGCCTGCTTCGGCGAGAGCAAGCTTGGTGTGATGCGCCCGGCTTTCCATACGGATGTTGGGCTTTAAGCCCGCGACGCGACAGATTGCGTCGAACTTGTTACGGGCGGCGAAACTCATATCGGCCACCAGCAGGGGATGGGACGCGATTTGACCAATGTCGATCGCCCTGCCGCGCGGGAGTGGATAGTCCGGATGACACGCGGCGATAAGCTCCAGCGGCCTGACCGGATAGCTTGCGAAGTTGCGATGCTCGGCCTCGACTGCATCGACCAGAGCGATGCCGAGGTGAATTTCGCCGCGTTCAAGCATCGCCAATGTATTCGGCCCCGAGGATTCAATCAGCTTCAACTGCACATGGGGATAGCGCTTGGCATATCGGGGTAGGAAGGTGGATAGGCTTGTTTCGATCTGGATCGCGGAAGCGGCGACCGTCAGCGGACCGACATCGCCGCGCTTGAGCGATTGCGCTTGCTCCTTGATGGCGCTGGCCTGCCCCAGGACCTCGCGGCAACTGCCCAACAATTGTTGGCCTTCCGGCGTTAGGACGAGGCGGCGGCCGACGTGTTCAAAAAGACGCAAGCCGAGTTCGTGCTGCAACTCCTGTATCTGCCGCGAAAGACCAGGTTGCGAAAGATGTAACTGGACGGCGGCCTTCAAGACCGTTCCCTGCTCGGCCACGGCAACAAAGCTGCGAAGGCGTCTCAGGTCCATCTGACCACCTATACATTCCCATTATACAATTTCAGACGAATTATGCATTGGACCTAATGACGCCTGTCCTCCACGTTTGCAGCGACCTAAGTTTCGGTTCGGGAGAGACCCATGCGCCCGCTTTCCGTGCTCGGACTCGCCATTCTCGGTTTCGCAGGCCTGATCGGAGAATCCGCTGCGCAGGTTTACCCGGCGCGTCCCGTCACGCTCATCGTACCGTGGCCGTCGGGCGGCCCCTCCGATGCGCCGGCACGCGTTGTGGCCGAGCGCATGCGGGTATCACTCGGGCAGCCCATTGTCGTTGAGAATGTGACGGGCGGCTCGGGCAGCGCCGGCACCGCCCGCGCCGCTCGGGCCGCCCCCGACGGCTACACGCTCGTCCACGGCAATTTTTCCACGCATGTGATCAACGGCGCGGTCTTCAAGCTGCCGTACGACGTGCAGAAGGATTTCGCACCCATATCGCTGCTCGGCCAGCAATCGTTTGCCATCGTCGGCCGCAAGAATTTGCCAGTTGAAAACCTCGTGGGCCTTATCACATGGCTAAAGGCGAATCCGGACAAGGCGTCGCAAGCAACCGGCGGCCCCGGCGGCATGCCACATCTGATGGGCCTTCATTTCCAGAAATTGACCGGCACGCGCTTCAACTTCGTGCCCTATCGGGGCACGGCTGTCGGCATCAACGATCTGGTGGCTGGCCATATCGACTTCATGATCGATGCGACGAACAACGTGCTACCGCACGTCCAAGCCGGCACGATCAGAGCCTATGCCGTCACCGCCAAAACCCGCTTGCCGTCAGCGCCAGACATTCCGACCGTCGACGAGGCCGGCCTCCCCGGATTTCATTTCTCAAGCTGGCAAGCACTGTTCGCGCCCAAGGATACCCCCGAGCCGGTGATTGCAAAGCTGCAGGCCGCGGTCGCCGATACGTTGACCGACGCTGAAGTCCGCCGCCGCCTCGCCGATCTCGGTCAGGACATCTTCCCGCGCGAGGCGCAGACACCGGCGGCACTCGCGACACTGCAACAAGCAGACATTGCGAAATGGTGGCCGCTCATCAACGAGGCGAACATCAAGGCTGAGTGATTGCCGCTGGCCGTCCTCGGAGACGCGTTGGCCGTCAGCCCGCGCCCCTCAAGTTTCCGCACAAGCCGAACGGAAGAGGCATGCCCGGCGATATCAACACGAGTGTCCTGATTGTCGGTGCGGGACCGGTTGGACTGACCCTCGCATTGGATCTTGCATGGCGCGGTATCGATGTGACGGTTGTGGAACTTCGCCACGCCGGCGAGCCGCCAAGCGTCAAATGCAATCAGATTTCCGCCCGCTCCATGGAAATATTCCGGCGCCTTGGCATCGCTGGAAAGCTACGAGATGCCGGGCTTCCACCGGACTATCCGAACGATGTGGTGTCAGCCACGTCCGTTACCGGGATCGAACTGGCTCGGGTTTCCATTCCCTCGCGGTCCGAACGCTACCGCGCGAAGGTTGGACCGGATACGTGGTGGCCCACACCGGAACCGACGCACCGCATCAATCAGAAATATTTCGAGCCGATTCTGTTTGCGTGCGCTTCGGCCAATCCGCGCATCGAGATTCTGAATCGCGTCGTCTTCGACGATTTCGTACAAGACGAGCGCGGCATGACCGCCGCCATTCACGATCTGAACAGCGGCGAGAAACGCTCAATTGCAGCCAGCTACCTGATCGGCTGCGATGGTGCCAAGTCATCGGTACGAAAAAAGATCGGCGCCAAACTCATCGGCACGGCGGAAGTGCAGCGCGTGCAATCGACGTACATCCGGGCTCCCGATCTCATCGGGCGGTTGCCGGGCAAACCTGCGTGGATGTATTTCTCGCTCAATCCCCGGCGCTGTGGAACGACGATTGCGATCGACGGAGGCGAAACGTGGCAGGTGCACAACACCTTGAATGTTGGAGAGGATCACTTCGATTCAGTCGATCGTGATGAAGCGATCCGCACCATTCTCGGTGTCGGCCCGGATTTCCGCTACGAAATCATTTCCAAAGGCGACTATATCGGCCGCCGCCTCGTCGCCGACAGCTTTCGCGACCGGCGTGTCTTCATCTGCGGCGATGCGGCGCATTTGTGGATACCGCACGCAGGCTACGGGATGAATGCCGGTATAGCCGACGCGGCGAACCTGTCATGGATGATCGCGGGCGTTCTTGCCGGTTGGGCTCCGCCCGCGATCCTCGATGCGTACGAGGCTGAGCGGAAACCGATCGCCAGCCAAGTCGCAAGTTTCACTGAAAGCAGCGCGCGCAATGCCAGCGCACAGCGTCGTGGCGTGTCATGTGAAATCGAATGGCCGGGGCGGTCGGGGGACGAAGCACGGCAACGGATCGGTCGCGAGGCCTACAACCATGCCGTTCAAAGGCAATGTGCCGGCGGGCTCAATTTCGGATACTTTTACGAAGAATCCCCGATCATCGCGTATGACGGCGAGCGGCCACCGCCATACACGATGAGCGATTTCACCCCGTCAACGGTCCCCGGCTGCCGGGTGCCTCACGTCTGGCTCGATGACGGACAATCGCTCTATGACGCTCTCGGACAGCAATACACGTTGATCCGGCTCGATCCGGCAATCGGCGTTGATGGAATCGTTAGCGCGGCCGCGCGGCGAGGCCTCCACCTCCCCGTGCTCGATATCGCCACCCCTGACGTACACACGCTTTACGCGCGCAAGCTTGTCCTCGTCCGTCCCGATCAACACGTCGCCTGGCGCAGCGATGTTGAACCCGTCAACCCGGCGGATTTGATTGATCTCATCCGAGGTGCTTGTCAGCGGCCGACAATACGGAGATAGAGGTTCCCGCTGAACTTCGACTGCCCTGTTGCCGCCGGGAACCCTGTGGCATCATCCGGCATCATTCAACGGGAGCGACCATCATGAAACGTGTTCTCGGGGCTACGGCGGTTCTGGCCCTTGCGATTGCCATGCCGGCGCAGCAGGCACAGGCACAGGAGGTGCTCGGTGGCGCACTGTTCGGTGGTGCGGCTGGCGCGATCCTCGGCGGCGCTCTGGGCGGCGGTCAGGGCGCGGCGATTGGCGCGATCCTCGGCGCAGGCACGGGTGCAGTCATCGCTTCGGAAGGCCAGCGCCGCGCCAACGGCTACTACTATCACCGCAACGGTTGCTACCTGCAGCGGCCGGACGGCGCCTGGGTGGTTGCCCATCCGCGCTACTGCGCGCCGCAGCCGGCTTACGCACCACCTCCTCCGCCAGCGCCGGTTGCGGGCGACGCAGAGGCGTACTGCATGCAGAAGTATCGTTCTTACGACCCGCGCACCGGGACGTTCGTGGGTTACGACGGCATCCGCCGTCCTTGTCCGTAGTCGGCGCGCATCGCGCGCCGTCGGTCCGTAATCGGCACGCATCGCGTTCTCTAAAATCAAGAAAAGGAAACCGGCGCGATGCGTTCGCTGCTGTTCATTCCGGGCGACAGCCCGAAGAAGCTCGACAAAGGACTGGGCAGCGGCGCGGACGCGCTGCTACTCGATCTCGAGGACTCGATCTCGCCGCAGCGCAAGGCCGAAGCACGCGAGACGACGCTCGCCTTCCTGAAGCAGGCGATCCCGGTGAAGGAGCGCCCGCGCATCTACGTGCGCATCAACGGCTTCGCCACTGGCCTCACCGATGCGGACCTCGACGTGATCGTCGCGGGACGCCCGGACGGCATCATGTTTCCCAAAGCCGAAGGCGGTGCAGCGGTCACGCAATGCGACGCCAAGATCACGGCGCGCGAGGCGATGCACGGCCTTCCTGACGGCTCGCTCGATATCATCGCGATCGCAACCGAGACCGCGCAAGCGCTGTTCCTTGCCGGCACATATGGCGGATCGAGCAAACGGCTGAAGGGCCTCACCTGGGGCGCGGAGGATCTCTCCGTCGAGCTTGGCGGAGAAGCCAACCGCGACAAGGATGGCAACTTCCTCGCGCCTTATCAGCTCGCGCGCAGCCTGTGTCTAGCCGGCGCCGGTGCGGCGCAGGTGCAGGCCATCGACACCGTCTACATCGATTTCCGCAACGAGGCGGGCTTCCGACGCGAATGCGAGGAGGCCAAACGCGACGGCTTCACCGGCAAAATGCTGATCCACCCGGCGCAGGTCGCGATCTGCAACGAGGTGTTCACGCCGAAGCCAGAAGCAATCGAACGGGCGAAAGCTGTGGTTGCGGCGTTCGCTGCCGATCCCGGCGCTGGCACCGTCGGCATCGGCGGTGTGATGTACGACCGCCCGCATCTCGAGCGTGCGCGGCAACTGCTCGCGCGGGTAAAGACCTGACGGCTACGGGCCGGGGTTGAGGTACTGGTGGATCGCGGCGACGACCACCGAGCCTTCACCCACGCCTGACGCCACGCGCTTCACGGAGCCCGAGCGCACGTCGCCCACGGCGAACACGCCGGGCTTCGAAGTCGCATATGGCGACGCCAATGCACGACCGTCCGCATCATGTCCGGTCATCACGAAACCTTTGTTGTCCAGCGCCAGGCAGCCGTTCAGCCAGTCGGTGTTGGGCTCCGCGCCAATCATCACAAAAACGTTGCGGATCGCATGGGTCGCTGCCGCCTTCGTCTCGCGATGCCGCCACGTCACACTCTGAAGGATGTTGCCGCCCTCGAGCCCCACGATTTCCGTACGGGAATGCAGCGTGATGCGCGGCGATGAATCGATTCGCTGAATGAGATAATCCGACATCGTTGCCGCGAGCCCATTCGCGCGGACAAGGATGTGGACGTGTTTCACCGTGCGCGAAAGAAACACCGCCGCCTGCCCGGCAGAATTTCCGCCGCCCACCACGATCACCTCTTCGCCGGCGCAAAGGTTCGCCTCCATCGCGGTTGCCGCGTAGTGGATGCCCTGCCCCTCGAACTTTCTGTAGTTCTCCACATCGAGCTTGCGGTAGCGCGCACCGGTTGCCACCACGATGGCGCGGGCCTGAACAGACCGGTCGCCATCGAGCAGCACGCGATAAGGATGCACGTTGCAATCAAGGTGCTTCACAACGCGCGAAATCGAGAGACGCGCACCGAACTTCTGCGCCTGCACTTGCGCGCGGCCCGCCAGCGCCATGCCAGAAATGCCGGTCGGGAAACCGAGATAGTTCTCGATCTTCGACGATGTGCCGGCCTGCCCACCCGGCGCCATGCCCTCGATCACGACAGTCTTGAGACCTTCGGACGCCGCATAGACGGCAGCCGCCAGTCCAGCAGGCCCGGCGCCGACCACGGCGACGTCATAGACCTCATTCGGATTGAGACATTCGGTCAGGCCGAGTTCATCGGCAAGCTCCGTGTTCGGCGGATTGCGCAACACCCTGTCGCCTGACGCGATCACCACCGGAAGCTGGTCCGGCGTCAGTTCGAAGCAGTTCAAAAAAACCCGCGCATCCGGATCGGTGTCGATGTCATAAAGCCGGTGCGGATAGCCGTTGCGCGTGAGGAAGCGTTGCAAGCGCAGCGTGTCGGCGCCATGCCCTGGCCCGACCAGAACCACGCCGCCCTGAGCATGTTTGATCAGCCCGACGCGCCGCAGGATAAAGGCGCGCATGACGATTTCGCCGATGTCGGACTCCGCGCTGACCAGGCGGCGAAAATCGGCGGGTTTGACGCGTACCACACGGCTGCCCATGCCGGCGCGGGCCGACACCAGCACTTGCCGGTTGTTAAACAGATGGATCTCGCCGGTGAACTCGCGGACGCCTTGTACGCGCACGACCCGCGGCTCACCGTGCAAATTGGTGTCGAAAATCTCGATCGCGCCCTCCAGCACGAAGAAGAAATCGACGCCGCGCTCGCCGCGCTGAAAGATCACCTGCCCCGACTCCAGCTGCTCCTGCTCGCCGTAGGCAGCGATGCGTGCCGCCATCTCCTCGCTGAGCGACGGAAACGTCTGCTCCGCGCGCGCGTAAGGATCGGACGGATCGAGGTGCTGGATATCGGGCTGATCGTTCATGCGACGAAGCTAAGAGCGATACCGCCAACACGCAATATGTTGCCGCGGCGCCTCAACCCGGCAACGCACGGCGCCAGTATGACAGGTCGAAATAGCGCTCCGGCGGCGCAAGCGCGCGGCCGGTAAAATCGGCGCGCAGACGCAGCGTGGTCTTGAATCCCTCAAGATCGAACGCGGCATCCTTCGCAAGCCCATGCGTGGGGTGGGCAGCCGCCGCGTGGGTTTCCGCCGCAATGTCCGCGGGTAGATTGAGCCGCTCGGCACAAAGGCGGACGCCCGCCGCCTTGTTCGCCGGGTCAAGCGCCCAGCGCAGTCCTTCGATACAGGCCGAGAGATAGGCGATGAGCGTTTCCTCGTTCGCACTCGCCCACGAACGCATCACGTAGGGCACCTGCCCGAGATACGGCCCGATGACGTCCGTCACCGCGCCCATGTCCTTCAGCCCGGCACGGCGCGCGCGGATCGCAAACGGCGGGTTGAGGATCGCAGCCGCCATTGCCTTGTCGTCGCGCATGGCCTCGAAACGGCGGAACGGCGCGCCGACCTCTTTCACCTCGTAATCGCCGCGGCCGAGCCCGACACGCTTGAGCATGTCATAGGCAACGAACGACCAGCCGGTGCTGGCAACGTCCACGGCCATCGTACGCCCGTGAAGATCCTCGAGCGTCGCGATCGCCGGTTGCACGAAGAGATGGTTGAAGCCGTTGTCGCCGCCCGCGACGATCACCGCGTCGGCCTTCATATCCTCGACCATCGCCACCGCCTGATCGGCGGCGCCATGGACGATTTGGTAGCGGCCTTCGGCGAGCCCGCTGCGCTGTTCGTCGGAGTTCGGCGCAGCTTTCAACTCAACGGCAAGACCGCGCTTCTCGAACAGCCCCAGCGATTGGGCTGTGAACAGCGGCAGCGTCTGCGTGCCGGGAAACACCATCACGGTGAGCGGCACGGAACGCGTCACTTCTTGTCGTAGACCTGGCCGGGATCGAACGTCTTTCCCGCATCGCGGAATTCGAGCTTCACGTTGTCCTTCTGCCCGAGCGGGATCGAGCGGTAGAAACACGAACGCCGTCCGGTGTGACAGGCGCCCGGCCCTTCCTGCTCGACCTTGATCCAGACCGCGTCCTGATCGCAATCGACGCGCATCTCGACCACGTGCTGAACGTGACCGGAGCTTTCGCCCTTCTTCCAAAGCGCCTTGCGCGAGCGCGAGTAGTACCACGCCTCGCCGGTTTCGACGGTGCGCGCCAGCGCCTCGGCGTTCATGTGCGCGACCATCAGCAGATCGCCGGACGCAGAATCAGTCGCGACGACCGTCACCAGCCCGTCGCGATCAAATTTCGGCGCGAGAGTGAGACCTTCTTCAATCTCTTTCGAACTGCCCGACATGCAAACACCCTATCATAAAAAGAAAAGCGCCCCACCGTGCGGCGGGGCGCTTGCTGGAAAAGCGAGCCTTACCGCTATCCTCTATCGTTGCCCTGCGCGGATCAGCGAGAGGAAGCGAAGCTGCTCGTTCGGATCGTCCTTGAACAGACCCCGAAACTGGGTTGTGACGGTGAGCGAGCCCGGCTTCTCGACGCCGCGCATCGACATGCATGTATGCTCGGCCTCGAGCATCACCGCGACGCCTTTCGGCTTCAAAATCTCTTCGATCGCCGTCGCGATCTGCGCGTTCATATGCTCCTGCGTCTGCAGGCGGCGCGCATACACGTCGACGAGGCGCGCAAGCTTGGAGAGCCCCACCACGCGATCGGTCGGCATATAGGCCACATGCGCCCGGCCGGTGAACGGCATCATGTGATGCTCGCAGGCCGAGTTGAACGTGATGTCGCGCACGAGCACGAGGTCGTCGTACGCCCCGGTCTCCGAGAACGTGCGGTCGAGAACCTCGGCCGGGCTTTCGCGATAGCCGCGATAGAGCTCCTCATAGGCACCGACCACGCGCTTCGGCGTGTCGAGCACGCCTTCGCGCTTCGGATCGTCGCCGATATAGGCGATCAGCGTGCGGACAGCGGCTTCCGCCTCCTCGCGCGACGGACGATGCGCCACGCCCTGGGGTGCAGAGCGGACGTGATCTGACAGGGATTCAGTGCCCGGGGTGCTTCCCTTGGGCCAGGGCTTAACAATGGCGTCCATCGGACTCTCCGTTCGACCGGCCCGCGGTTTTGATTGCCGGGTGCCGGGTGTGTCACCGGGGGGCCGCGCCGACCGGCACGCCCTTGCGCGTCGTATCTAACACGCCGGGCGTCTGGACGCCGCATTCCCAATTCGCATGGCTCATCCGTGGGGATGGGCTGTAACCAAGCCCGTATCAAGGTCTTTCGAACCGGGGCTCGGTAAGCCATATATAGGCCGTTGGGTCGCTAGCACAATCAAAACCCCGTGGACGGGGAAATCCATGCTGAATGAGGTCTACAACCGCCGAATCCTGGAGCTTGCGGGGGGAATCCCGCGACTCGGACGGCTGGAAAAGCCCGACGCCTCGGCGACGGCGCACTCCAAGCTATGCGGTTCAACCGTAACCGTGGATCTCAAAATGGATGGCGACATCGTCACCGACTTCGCCCACGAGGTGAAGGCCTGCGCACTCGGCCAAGCATCGTCCTCGATCATGGCGCACCATGTGATCGGGGCCAAAGCCGACGAATTGCGCTCGTTGCGCGAAACCGTCCGTAAGATGCTCAAGGAGAACGGTGAGCCCCCGAAGGACGGCAAGTGGGCCGATATTGCAGTGCTGGAGCCGGTGCGCGACTACAAGGCGCGGCACGCCTCCACGATGCTGACCTTCGACGCTGTGGTGGACGCTATCGGCCAGATCGAAAACAAGCGCCGCGCCACGGCGGCTGAATAGGCTCAGCCTGTGATCCGCCCCTCCGGCATCCTCCTCGGCATCCTCCTCACCGCGGTGTCTGTGCAAGCCGCATCCGCCGCCGATTGCAACGCCGATGCGGCGAAGCTCCGCCGCGCCGAAACCGAACTGCCGAAGCTTGAAGTGGCGCCGCCGAACGACCGGCAGATTGTCTGCATCACGCTTGAGACCAACGTGCTGTTCGCACGCCGCCTCGCCGCGCATGTGCAGCAATGCCCGCGCTCGCCTTATGCGAAGAGCGCGGAAACCTGGGCCAAGACCGGATCGAATTACGCAGCCCAGTTCTCAAGCAAGGGCTGCAAGCCCGCCATCAAGCCCTACCGCGGCTGAACGCCCGCCTCGCGGCGCAGCGGCTCGTTGCGCGTCGTATCGGTCTTCACCACCGTGTTCGAACCGCCGCAGCTTGATGCGAGTTGCGCGAAGCTGCGCGACACGCCGGCATTGCCGATGCGGATCGCGGTCGAGGTGTCGTCATTCGCGGTCTCAACCATCAGCGAGCGATGGCGGGTGTCCGCGAACGTCTTGAACAGATCAGCGGCGATGCGGCCGTTTGCAATCGAGGTACGCTCCGCCAACTTCGCATCCGAAGATACGATCTTGAGCGGCACGGATTTCCCCGACAGCGAGATTTCGACATCGGTGGGCGCGTCCGGCGCAGGCGCCGTATCGCCGGAGCTTCGGCGCTGCTCGACGTAGGTGACCGTGTAGTCCTTGCCGGCCTCGCCGCATCCGAAGCTGAGCTCAAAGGTTCCGATCTCGTCGCCTTCGACCGTAAGCGGATGCTTGCGGGTAAGCATGAACTGCCCCGCCTTCTCGGCGGCGATCCAGCTCCGCTCCGGCAATCCGGCACGCGCGCCGTTCGCCAGTGCATAGGCGGACGCGGCGGTCGCCACCGCCCCCGTCTCCAAAGCGTCATCGGTCGTCACGATGTTCATGCCGCGCAATTCGTCGCGTGACAGAAGCCGCATCGGCTCCCACGGCGGAATCTTGAGCGCGATTTCGAGAAGGTCGATCGCGCCGCCCATCTCGACCGTGTATTGCGCAAGCCGGCCGATATCGCGCTGAACCAGCACCAAGTCCTCGGCGGAATAGTTTGCAGCGGTCGGATCGTCACGCCGGTCGCCAAGCCAGATCTGGTGGACGAGCACACGCGCTTCGGACGGCAGGTAACGCTGCACGCCGGCAAGCAGCACGAAAGCGCACATGGATTCACAATAGGCGCGCGGCAGCAACTGCGAGCGCTTCTCGCCGCCGTCGGACGGAGCGTCGATGCTCTTTCCAACCGTCGTGATCATGCCGAGCTTGCGGACCGATCGGCCAAGCGCGAGTGCGCCGAGCACGGAGCCGCCATCGGAGTCGAGCGCGATGGTCGCGCCGTTCAAATTCTGGGTTCTGGCGAAATCGTCGAAATCCCGCGGCGTCTCTGCGGTGATCGCACCGGTCGCAGACACCCATGTCCGGCAATTCTGCGCGCACGCGTCGCGCGGCCCCTCCTGACGGAGCTCGAACCGCATCGGCAGCGATCGGGTATCAGGTGCAGCTACGGTTGTCGGGCCGAAGGCGGGCAGCGCGCTCAGAAGCAACGCACCTGCACCTACGAGAAGTCGATTCATTCCGGTAGTCCCCCGAACGCGGACGCCATGTCCGCGACAGTTCCCCGCACACGTCTTTACCGTTCGCGAGTGTTGACCCTCGCGTAGAAGCAAAGATCGGACCGACTCAGTCGCCGTTTATGACTCTTTAGCGACGGGCCGGATTCGGGTCTAGTGTATTTTCGCAACGCGGGAAGACGTTGCGCCGGGACACATATGTTCGAAATTGCGCCACCACTATGTCCGGCATCGCAACAACACAAAGTTCCATGCGCGCACACGCGCGGTTTCTAGGAATCGCTTCGGATGATGGAACCGCGTAACGCGCTACCAAAGCAAAAGTCGAATGTGCTGTCGCTCGCGCCGCGCGCGTTCGGCCGCGCGTTGGTCAAAGGATACCGTTACACGCTTTCGCCGCTGATCGGGTTCCACTGCCGCCATTTGCCGACGTGTTCCGACTACGCCGACCAGGCGCTCGCACGGCACGGCCTTTGGGCCGGATCGTGGATGACACTTGCGCGGCTGTGTCGCTGCCAGCCGTGGGGAACCTCCGGTCTCGACTTCGTCTGCGAAGAACTGCCGCAACGGTCGCGCTGGTACCTGCCCTGGCGTTACGCACGCTGGCGCGGAACTCAAGTTGAGCCCCAGTAAGTTTCGGTTCAGCCGTCGAACTTCAGATTCCGCTCGCGGATCACCGTGGTGAACAGCCGCATGTCGTTCTCGATCAGCTTGGTGAGCTGCTCGGGCGTCCCGACCCCCGGATTGAATCCCATCGCGTTGAAAGCCCTCATCGCGGCTTCGGTCTTCAGCGTATCGTCGAGCGCAAGACTGAGCCGCAGGATGACCGACGGAGGCGTGCCCTTCGGCGCCATCAGGCCGTTCCAACCCGGCACCACGAAACCCTTAAGACCGAGCTCGGTAAGCGGCTTCAATCCCGGCAGGTTGAACCAGAAGCCGCGCCCGGTGTGACCGAGACCGACGACACGGCCCTCGTCCACCAGCGGCTTCGCCGTGGTGAGGAACATCAGATCGATGCGGCCCGCGATGAGATCGGGGATCGACGGAGCCTCGCCGCGATAAGGCACGTGCGTGAGTTCGATACCTGCGGCCGACTTCAGCATCTCATCGATCAAATGATGCGCCGAGCCGATGCCGACACTTCCGATCTTGAGTTCGCCCGGCTTGGCTTTCGCCTTCGCGATCACCTCGGCGAGCGTCTTCACGCCCAACTCCTTGCTTGCGCAGAGCGTATAGACGCTGTCGCCGGTCTGGCCGATCGGCGCGAAGTCGCGCAAGAGATCGGAGTTCGCTTCGGGCTTCACTGCCGCATTGGTGGTGTGCGGACTTGCGGCCTGCAACAGCGTGTAGCCGTCGGGCTCCGCCTGTTTCACCCGTTGTGCGCCGATGGCGCCCGCCGCACCCGCCACGTTCTCGACAATGATCGGCTGACCGAGCGTTTTCTCCATGCCCGGCTGCACGATCCGCACTGCGGTGTCCGCCGGCCCGCCCGGCGGAAACGGCACGATGATCTTGATCGGCTTTGCCGGATAGGCCTGCGCGAGAGCGCCGCGCGGAAGCGACAACGCCGCGAGCGCGGCAGCAGAGTGCGCGAGAACAGAGCGGCGCGTGGTCACGTGATTCCCCCAAGAACCTTATTCGTAAGACTTTCGGCAAGCGTCGCACCGCCGGTCGTATCGCGCAACGGGCCAAACCACCGAAAGTCCCTGAGAAATCGGCTCCATACGAGCGGCTTGCACAGCCCCAATTCGCTGATATATCCCTCGCCTGCGCTTACCTGCATTCGTAGGCAGCGAGTGAGCAAAGGAGAATGGAATGGTCGCGCTGACCTTTCCCGACGGCGCGCGTCGGGACTACCCCAACGGCATCACCGGTCTCGACATCGCGAAGGGCATCTCCCCTTCGCTCGCCAAGCGCACGGTCGCGATGGCGCTCGACGGCGTGGTCGCAGACCTCGCCGATCCGATCGAGAAGGACTCCAAGATCGAATTCCTCAATCGCGAGGATCCGCGCGCGCTGGAGTTGATCCGGCACGACGCCGCGCACGTGATGGCGGAGGCCGTGCAATCGCTCTGGCCCGGCACGCAAGTGACCATCGGCCCGGTGATCGAGAACGGCTTCTACTACGACTTCTATCGCAACCAGCCGTTCACGCCGGAAGACCTGCCCGTCATCGAAAAGAAGATGCGCGAGATCATCGCGAAGGATGCCCCCTTCACCAAGGAGGTTTGGCCGCGCGACGAAGCCAAGCGCGTGTTCAAGGAGAAGGGCGAGAACTTCAAGGTCGAGCTGGTCGACGCTATCCCGCCCGGCGAGAACTTGAAAATCTATCGCCAGGGCGAATGGTTCGATCTCTGCCGCGGTCCGCACATGACCTCGACCGGCAAGGTCGGCAACGCCTTCAAGCTTCAGAAGGTCGCGGGCGCGTACTGGCGCGGTGACAGCAACAACCCGATGCTGACGCGCATCTACGGCACCGCGTTCGCGAAGCAGGACGAACTCGACGCCTACCTGCATCAGCTCGAGGAAGCCGAGAAGCGCGACCACCGCAAACTCGGCCGCGAGATGGACCTCTTCCACTTCCAGGAGGAAGGCCCCGGCACAGTGTTCTGGCACGCCAACGGCTGGACGATCTTCCAGGAGATCGTCGCCTACATGCGCCGCCGCCTGAAGGGCGACTACCGCGAGGTGAACGCGCCGCAGTTGCTCGACAAATCGCTGTGGGAGACCTCAGGCCACTGGGGCTGGTTCCGCGAGAACATGTTCATGGCGCAGTCGGCCGGTGACCACACCGAAGATGAGCGCATCTTCGCGATCAAGCCGATGAACTGCCCGGGCCACATTCAGATCTTCAAGCACGGGCTCCGCTCCTACCGCGAACTCCCGCTGCGCATGGCCGAGTTCGGCATCGTGCACCGCTACGAGCCGTCCGGCGCTCTGCACGGACTGATGCGCGTGCGCGCCTTCACACAGGACGACGCTCATGTGTTCTGCACGCAGGACCAGATGGCTGACGAGTGCTTGAAGATCAACGATCTGATCTTGTCGACCTATGCCGACTTCGGCTTCGAGGGCGACCTCACCGTGAAGCTTTCCACGCGCCCCGAAAAGCGCGTCGGCTCCGACGAGGCGTGGGATCACGCCGAAGGAATCATGCAGGATGTGCTCAAGCGGATCGCCCAGAGCAACAACCGCATCAAGACCGCGATCAATCCGGGCGAAGGCGCGTTCTACGGGCCGAAGTTCGAATATGTGCTGCGCGACGCCATCGGCCGCGACTGGCAGTGCGGCACCACGCAAGTCGACTTCAACCTGCCGGAGAGGTTCGAAGCCTTCTATATCGCGCCCGACGGTTCGAAGGTCCCGCCGGTGATGATCCATCGCGCCATCTGCGGCTCGATGGAGCGCTTCCTCGGCATCCTGCTGGAGAACTACGCCGGCCATCTGCCGCTGTGGCTCTCGCCGGTGCAGGCGATCGTCACCACGATAACCTCAGACTCCGACGACTACGCGAAGGAGGTTCAGGCTGCCGCGCTGCGGCTGGGACTCCGCGCCGAGATCGATCTTCGCAATGAGAAGATCAATTACAAGGTGCGCGAGCACTCGCTGGCGAAGGTGCCGGTGATGCTGGTCGCCGGCAAGAAAGAAGCTGCCGAACGCACCATCTCGATCCGCCGTCTCGGCAAGGAAGGCCAGCAGGTCGTTTCGCTCGACGAGGCGCTCAAGGCGCTGACCGACGAAGCAACACCGCCGGATCTCAAGCGCGCGAAGAAGGCGCAAGCGGCCTAGTCAGCCCGCTTAGCGTTTCTTCTTCTTGCCCTTCGTCCGTTTGGGCCGCGTGGGCTCGGTTTGCATATTGATCACCGGCCCCTGTCCCGCACGGGGCGGCGGGAACGGATCGATGAAGCGCTCGCGCTCCCGTCCAGCCAGTTCGTTACGGGGAACCGTCACGGGCGCGGCCGCCGCGCACGACATAGCGAAAAGAAAAAGGGCAAGCACCGCGCTTGCCCGTGCGCTCATCGCGCCAAGACCTCGATCTCGCCGTCGACGCCGGTGATGACCTTGAGGTCGTGCTGATAGGTGCGGTTGTCGTTGCGCGCGATAACCTTGTATTCGCCTTCGGCGAGGATCACGCGTGGGAACGCGCCCTTGGATTCGGAGATCACGTCGCCGGCGGGCGACATCACCGCCCAATCGGTGTTGGCGAGTGCCTCGCCGCCGCGTTGCGGCACCAGCTTGAGCATGATGACGGCGGCGCGGTGCGTCACCGACACGTCGGTAAGCTTGCCGCTCTGCACACGGATGTCAGAGCGCACCACCGAGTTGCCGTCGCCGTATTTCGACAGAATGTAGTAGGTACCCTCCGGCACCAGCACGACCTCACCGGTGAGCACGTTCGACGAGATCGGGCGGCGATCGCCCTGCTCGAACTGGCTGCCCTTGTAGACGTCGAACGAAATCTGCGCGTTCGGAATCTTCACATCGCCGACGCGACCCTCGAGGCGGATGCCCCCAGCCGGAATTTCGAACGTCTCACGCGCGCCCTCGCCGCGCACTTGCACTGGCTTTGCGGCACTCGCGAGCCCGAACGCGACATGCACGATGTAATTGCCCTGCGGCAGCACGAAGGTCGGCTGCGCGGAGCGATCTTCCTTGATCATGCGGAACGCGCCGGTCGCATCAGGCCGGTCGGCATAGACGCGCCAATGCAGACCCGCGGTGATGGCGGGCGCCTCACGGCCGAAGCGCGCCACGGCTTGCAACGCAGCCTCGCCCGCTTTCATCGCCGGGAGCGGCGTCGCGGGCGGCATCGGAGGTTGCGGTATCTGCGCGCTGATCCCGCCGCCGGGTGAAACGATGGTCGGGCCGGGCGACGTCGCCGGCGATTGCAGCGGAAGCGCGTTCGGCGACGGCGTCAAAGGTCCAGGCGCCTGCAACGACGGCGGCCCTTGCAGCGTCGGAGCCGACACGCCGCCGCCCGCGCGTGATTGCGCGGCCGCGTTGCCCGTACAGGCAACGGCCACGACAATCAGAAAAATGGGGCGAAGCGACCTCAGGCCCAGATCCCACATAGGTCGCGTTTTCGACCGAAATCACGGCGAATTCAAGCCTAGTGTCGCAATTCGGAAGTTCGCTTGAATTCTCAGCGCATTCCGAAGCGAACTTCCGAATTAAAGCGACACTAGCAACGCTATGATTCTAGTGTCCCTTGAACCCGAAGTTCGCATAAGTGCCCGCACCACATTCGTGCGAACTTCGGGTTCGGGACACTAGCGGGTATCGCCCACGTGCGCCTCCACCCTATAGTAAGGTCGAATTCACACGGAAATCGCATGCCTGAAGCCTTGGACGTTCTCAAAACCCGCCGTTCGGTGAAACCGATTGAGTTAACCGGACCCGGCCCCACCGCCACCGAGATCGAAACCCTTCTCACCATCGCCTCCCGCGTGCCCGACCACGGCAAGCTAACGCCCTGGCGCTTCATCGTGTTCGAGGGCGACGCGCGGACCAAGGCCAGCAACATCATCGGTGAGATCTTTCGCACCAACCGGCCCGACGCCACGCCTGATCAGGTTGCGGTGGAGTCGAAGCGGCTTGCCCGCGCGCCGCTCGTCATCGCGGTGGTGAGCCGCGCGGTGCCGCATGTGAAGATTCCCGAATGGGAACAGATCATGTCGGCGGGTGCCGCCGCGACAAGCCTGGTCATGGCCGCGCACGCGATGGGCTACGCCGCGAACTGGCTGACCGAGTGGTACGCTTACGATCGCAAGGTGCTCGATGCGCTCGGTCTCGCGCCGAACGAACGCATCGTCGGCTTTGTGCACATCGGCCGTGCGGTGAAGCCGCCCGAGGATCGCCCGCGACCGCCGCTCAACGATATTGTTACCCGCTTTAGCTGATCGGGATTGATCCAGAATGTTTTACGACACACGGAAGAACGACCACGGCCTGCCGCACAATCCGTTCAAGGCCATCGTCGCGCCGCGACCGATCGGATGGATCACCACGATGAGCGCGAAGGGCGAGATCAATCTCGCGCCCTATTCTTTCTTCAACGGCATCACCGACAAGCCGCCGATCGTGATGTTCTCCAGTGAAGGCGCGAAGGACTCGGTCGCCTTCGCCGAGGAAACCAAAGAGTTCGTCTGCAGCCTCGCGACCTTCGATCTGCGCGATCAGATGAACGGTACATCGGCGCCGCTGCCGCGCGGCCAGAGCGAGATGCTGGCGACCGGGCTCGAGGCCGCGCCGTCCCAACTCGTGAAGCCGCCGCGGGTCGCAGCCTCCCCTTGCGCGCTCGAATGCAAATGGTTGAAGACGGTCACCTTCGACGACATCAACGGCAAGCCGATGGACCGCTACGTGGTGTTTGGTCACGTCGTCGGCGTTTACATCAACGACAAGTATCTGGAGAACGGACGGCTCAACACAGCCGCGATGAAGCCCATCGCACGCTGCGGCTACGACGAGTACGCCGTCATCGAGAGCATGTTCAAGCTGCGCCGGCCGCCGGGCGGCGGACCGCCCGGCCAGATATGACGAGGATCAGGCGGTCTGGATGTAGTCGCGCAGCGCCGCCTGCTCGTTTTCCATCTCGTGCAACCGATGCTTCACCACGTCGCCGATCGACACGACGCCGGCAAGACGCCCCTGGTCGATCACCGGCAGATGGCGGAATTTTCCGGTCGTCATCCGCTCCATCAACGAGCTGATCGTATCGGAGGGCGCGCAAGTGACGACCTTGCGCGTCATCACCTCAGTGAGCGGAGTGTCGTTCACCGACGGACCCCGTTCGGCGAATGCGCGGACGATGTCGCGTTCCGAAATGATTCCGACGACGCGCTTGTCGGGTCCAGTGACAACAAGCGCGCCGATACGGCGCTCAGCCAGCAGCTTGGCCGCAGTGCCGACATTGGTGTTCGGGTCGATGGTGACCACGTCGCCGCCTTTGACGGCGAGGATGGCTTTTACGGTCATGGGTCGCTCCCTAGTCCCGCCGACCCGAACGTCACCGGCTTTCAATCGAGCCTTGGGTCGAGTCGACGACTTAACGTAACGAACCAACGCCGTGGGTTGGGTCAGGGTTCCTGCCGTGTCGCGGCAGCCATTCGCCGCACGGCGAATGGATTGTGCACCGCCGAAATTCCTCCGCCACAATTCAATGCAGCGTCGGCTGTTGCTCCTGCTGCTCGGGCTCAGGCTGCCACGGCGCGACAGGGTCGAATGCAGAGAAGAGCAGAAGGCCGGCAAGGAACCCGCCGACATGCGCCTCCCATGCGATGCTTTGCTCGGCGCCGACGAAGGCGAAGGAGCCGATGCCGAACAGGAGGTTGAGGCCGAACCACACGCCGACAAAGGTCAACACCCGCGGGTTGCGGAGCGCCACCATGAGCGGCGCTGCCGGTATCTGATCCGGGTCGTGGCCATGCGGCCGAAAGAAGTCGAGTGAGCCGCCGGGCTGGAATGCGAAGCGGGTCGCGGCTCCCATCGTGCCGGAGATCGCAGCCGATGCGCCGATCATCGGCGACAGCTCGCCGGAATGCGTCAGGAGATGCGCAACCGCGCCCGCGGCAACGGTGACGAAAAAGAAAATGAGAAAGCGCACCGCACCGAAGCGGCGCGCCACTGGGCTCGCGAAGGCGAGAAGCCAGACCGCGTTGAAGCCGAGATGGGTGAGATCGGCGTGCAGCAAGCCGTAGGTGACGAAGGTCCAAATCTCCGCGCCGAAGCCGCCCGGCAGAATGTCGGCGACACCGCCGCTGGTGTAACGCGCCGGCACGAAGCCAAAGGTGAAGACGACCGCACGGTCGAAATCATCCGATAGCACCAGCATGCGAATGGCATGAATGACACCGAGCGCAAGGAGCACCAGGGCGACGACCGCCGGTACATTCAGAATAGGTTCTCGGCGCTGATCCACGCGGGCTCCGTTCTGCGCGCTAGATAGGCCGCATAACGGCCATCGGCAAGCGCACGGGAACTGCAAACAACAGAAAGAAACACAAAGAAAAAGGGAGGGCCAAGGCCCTCCCTCCGTCACGTCCCAACGCTCCCCTCGGAGTTTTCGGCGCCCGTTCCCCGCGGGCGAATTCGATGGCGCGAACCCTACGCAAGCTTTCACACCCTGCCAATAGCCCGCCCGCTTTAACACTAACACCGAAGTGCCCCGCGCTTGGCCCGCGCATCGGCCGCAGAGGCACGCGCCCTGCTCAATCCCCCGCATCACCGCCGGCACAGCCGGAACCTTGTCCCGAACGGACACAGAAACGGGATGCCGAAGCGTCAAAGCGATACGGGGGAGCCGAAATGAAACACCCATCGAACAAGGATCTGTTCGCCTATTGGAACAAGCAGCGTGGCGAACGCCTTGCACCCTCGCGCGCCGATATCGAGCCCACCGACATTCGCCATGTTCTCGGCGATGCCTTCGTGCTCTCCGCCGATGGCAACGGCAACCATTCATTCCGTCTTGCCGGCACACGGCTCTGCGCATTGTTCTCGCGCGAACTCAAAGGCGAAAGCTTCACGCAGCTCTGGCACAAGTCGGGCCAGACCGCGATGCGCGAACTCCTTCATGTCGTGATGGAGGAAAAGGTCGGCGTGGTCGCGGGTGCGGTCGGCGCCACCAAGGACGACGCGCTCCTCGCGGTGAACCTCGAACTGATGCTGCTGCCGCTCGAAGGCGACGGCCGGACGGAAGCCCGCGTGCTCGGCGCCATGGGGCCGATGGCGGCGCCCTACTGGCTCGGCGCCAAGGCGATCGGCCCGCTGACGCTCGGCATGTTCCGTCACATCGGACCCGTGGTGGAGGCGCCGCTCGCCCCCCGCCTGGTCCCGGCCGAGGGGCGTCTCAAGCACGGCCTGACCGTCTATGACGGCGGCAAGGTCAGTTGATCCGGATTATTCCTGATTGGTTCCAAAATACGCGAGCAAATGCGGCTAACCGGCCTTTAACGATCCGTGAATAGTTTCAAGACGAATTCGTTGACCAAGATTCGGTGGCCTTATGGCTTTGCTGCAGCCCAAGCCGCACATCGTCCCGCACGCTCATGAGCGCCGACGCTTCCAGCGCGTGCGTGTGAACCTGCTTGGCCGTTACATGCTCTCCGACCGGCGAGAATTCCCTTGCCAGGTCGTTAACATGTCGCCCGGCGGCATGGCGATCATTGCCCCGATGATCGGCAATATCGGCGAGCGCGTCATTGCCTACGTCGATCATCTGGGCCGCCTGGAGGGCCAAATCGCCCGCCACTTCCACAATGGCTTCGCGATGACGGTGTCGGCGACCCCGCGCAAGCGGGACAAGCTCGCGGCCCAGCTCACCTGGCTCGCCAACCGCCACATCCTCAACCTGCCGGAAGACCGCCGCCACGGCCGTATTATTCCGCGCAACCCGGGCGCCCAGGTCATTCTGCCGAACGGCACCATCGTGCGCGTGCGCATGATCGACATTTCGCTGTCCGGCGCCGGCATCTCCGCGCCGATCCGGCCGGAAATCGGCAGCCCGATCACGCTCGGCAAGATCCCGGGCCGGGTGGTCCGCCACCTCGACGACGGCTTCGCCATCGAGTTCACGCGCCTCCAGCATCCGGACTCGCTGGAAGAGAACGCCAACGCACAGTAAACGGTGTGTTAGCGCCGCGAGCCTTCGCGGCAGCTCCCTTACCCCTCCAAAGCTGACTTTTCGGGCGCGTTCGCGGAACGCAGCCTCGCGCCGTCGCGGTTAATCGCCGCCGATTTTGCGCTGTGTCTTCGCATCAGCACTGCGTTCCGCCGATTAAAGATACAATTTTACTCAAATCGAGTTATTCGGGATTTTACTCAAATTATCAGAGTATTCGAATAGTATTCGTTCTTACTTTTACTCGCGTTCTCTTCAAAACAACTTGGACCGATTAGCGGCAACACAAAGGCTTTCTGGAACTATGGCCCCAACAAAGGGATGGGGTCACAAATGCCGAAAACGGCAAAAGCAATTCTGGGAGCCACGCTGACAGCCGCTTTTCTGAGTGCCGCCACCGCGGCGTTCGCGGCGCCGGAGCGGGTCATGCACGTGTCGGTCGGCGACACGTCGCGCCCACCGATCGGCTGGGTCGAGTTCTGCAACGAGAACCCGCGCGAATGCGCAACGCAGCCGACCTCGCCCCGCGACGTCGTGCTGACGCCCAAGGCCTGGAAGGATCTCGTCCGGGTCAACAAGTGGGTCAACGACACCATCAAGCCGGTAACCGACATGGATCACTGGGGCGTGGTCGAGAAGTGGTCGTATCCCGATGATGGCCGCGGCGACTGCGAGGACTACGTGCTGCTCAAGCGCCGCATGCTGATGCAGGCGGGCTGGCCGCGCGAGGCACTCCTCATCACCGTCGTGCGCGACAAGAAGGGCGAAGGCCACGCCGTCCTGACGGTGAAGACCGATAAGGGCGACTTCGTTCTCGACAACCAGGCCGAGGATATCCTGCTCTGGATGGACACCGGCTACCGTTTCGTCAAACGCCAATCGCAGAGCGATCCCAATGTTTGGGTCGCGCTCGGTGACCCGCGTCCTGCCACCACCACCGCTGCTGCTTCCCGTTGATCCGAGACTTTGTTGATCTGAGCACTGCCTGAGCAAACTGTACTAGGAGCTACGCGTCCCCGGTCACGTCCCCACCCCTCCCCGTCCCCAGACCGGGTCCGCGCGCGGCCGGCGTCCCCCAACGCCGGCCGCACCAATCCAAAGCCCCGCACTGGATGTGCGGGGCTTTTTTTCGTGAACGAATTGAAGACGAGCGCGAAGGACTCAGCCGATCCGCTTCAAGTTCTTCGCATAACTCTGCGAGCGACGCACATAAACGTCGGCGCCGTTAGCGATCATCTTGTGCGCCTTCTCATCGAGCGTGCGGATCGCACGCGCGGGTGAGCCCACGATCAGCGAATTGTCGGGAAACTCTTTGCCCTCGGTGACGAGCGCGCCGGCGCCGACCAGCGAGCCCTTGCCGATCTTCGAGCCGTTCAGCAGTGTCGCGCTCATACCGATCAGGCTGTTGTCGCCGACGATACAGCCGTGCAGCATCACGTTGTGACCGATGACGCAGTCCATGCCGATCACCATCGGGAACCCCGGATCGGTGTGCAGCGTCGCGTTGTCCTGGATCTGCGAGCGCTCGCCGATCTCGATCCACTCATTGTCGCCGCGCAGCACCGCGCCGAACCAGATGCTGGTGAAGCTTTTCAGCCGCACGCGGCCGATCAGCACCGCGGTTTCCGCGATCCAGTAGTTGCCGTCGGCCGGAAATTCCGGCCCCTGCCCGTCGAGTTCATAGATCGGCATTCGCGCACTCCTTTGACGGAGGCGACATTGCCACGCTCAATCGGGATTGGCGACGCCCTAGACCCAAGCCTTAAACGGCGAGACCTTAGACGACGATGTGGCCGGCCTTTTCGAGCAGCATCACCACGATGGTGCCGGACATCAGAGCCCAAAAACCGGCGACCAGCGTCGCCATCGCGGCGAAACCGAAATTGCGGCGCTCGATGCGGGTGCCGCGGATCGTGTTGCGCATGATCACGTAAGGCGCCGCGAAAATCAGGAACGGCACGGCGGCGAGCGCCTCGTTGCGTTCGCTGCTCTCCAGGAGGCGGAAGCTTGCCTGCTTCTCGGTGAAGAGCTGATAGCCGTTCGACAGCGCGCCGGCGAACGCAAAGCCGATGGCGAGCGCAATCAACGACTGCGCCGAATTCGACCAAATCAACGCATAAACCAAAGCTTCAGGCGACATGGAACGGCCCCACCGGTACCCCAACGACCCGGATTTTCCAGAAAGACGGCCTGCCCGCCAGCTTATGATTAATTAAAGGTTAACGACTGGGTAGTAGATAAGGCAGGGGCAAATCGGGGCGGCTGGAAGCCATTGGAAAGCCACGAGAATGAGTGATTTTGCGATCGGCAGGCGGCAGGCCCGCCCTGTGCACCGAATGCTGGTGCTGGCTGCAATCGGTGCAGGCGTCATCCTCACGGCCGCCCCGGTCGCCTACATGCTCTGGCCGCAGGCGGTCCCGGTCGCCCCCGACGCGCCGTCGCTTCCGATCCAGATCGGCGGCGTCACCTTCAATGTGCCGCCCGCCGCGATCCGCGTGCCGGTGCAGCGCCGTCCCGGCACGCAGGGACGTATCGATCTGATGTTCCTGTGGCCGTCGCTCACGCCGCCGGATCTCACGACAAAGGCGACGCCTGCCGCGCCGCCGAACTTGAGCGAACGCATCTTCGTCACCATCGCCGCAAGCGATGGCTCGCTGCCCCCGGTCGAACGCCTGAAGACAATCTATCCGCGCTACGCCGCGGGCGCAGCCGTTACCGGCTCAGACGGACTGAGCGTGACGAACTTCAAGGCTGGCTCGCCCTATCACGGCGAGGAACTGATCGCCGATCCGTCCGCACCGGAACGCTTCCTGCTCCGCTGCACGCGCCGCACGGGCGCGGCTCCCGGCATGTGCCTGCACGAACGCCGCATCATGACCGCGGACGTGACGGTACGCTTCCCGCGCGACTGGCTCACGGATTGGCGCGCCGTCGCCGACGGCATCGACAAGCTATTGGGAAGTCTCCGCCCGCACGGCGGCTGACACGCAGCGTCAGGGCTCGAGATCGGTCTCGAGGATCGCCATCTGGAAATTGTAGGACTTGTCGTCGTCCTCATCGTCCACAAACAGAACGCCGATGAACTCCTCGCCGATGTAGACCTCGGCGGAATCGTCCTTCTTCGGACGCGGCACGACGCGAATATGCGGATTGTTGAAAAGCTTCTTGAGGTAAATATCGAGCTTCTTGATTTCCTGAACGTCCACAGGCGTCTCCTTATCCGAGCAATCGATCCGAACCGAACGGCTGGACGATCAGTTTTCCGAAAACAGTTGATCCATCGTGTGCGACGGCTCCGCGCAAGGCGCTTCGCCGATCACCCTCGCGGGCACGCCCGCGACGGTGACATTGTTCGGCACCGCTTTGAGAACCACTGAACCAGCGGCGATGCGGGAGCAATGGCCGACTTCGATATTGCCCAGGATTTTCGCGCCCGCCCCGATCAGCACACCGTACTGAATCTTCGGGTGGCGGTCGCCGTCTTCCTTGCCGGTGCCGCCGAGCGTCACGTCTTGGAGCATCGACACGTCGTCGCCAATCACTGCGGTCTCGCCGACCACAAGCCCGGTCGCATGATCGAGGAAGATGCCGCGGCCGATTTTGGCCGCCGGATGGATGTCGCACTGGAACTCCGCCGACGAACGGCTCTGAAGGTAATACGCGAAGTCCTTACCGCCCTTGTTCCAGAGCCAGTGCGCAAGGCGATGCGTCTGAATGGCGTGGAAGCCCTTGAAGTAGAGCACCGGCTCGATGCAACGATCGACCGCCGGGTCGCGATCCACGGTCGCGACAATGTCGGCGCGGAACGCCTCGCCGATCTTGGGATCGTCCTCAAGCGCGCTGGTATAGGCCTGCCGGATCAACTCGGCCGGCACGTCATGATGGTCGAGCCGCTCGGTCAGCCGGTAGACCACCGAGGCTTCGAGCGTGTCGTGATGAAGCACCGATGAGAAGATGAAGGGTGCCAGCGCCGGCTCGCGCTGGACGATGTCATCCGCCTCGGCGCGCACGCGCGCCCAAACCGGATCGACCTTCTGGATCGTCTTGACGTTCGACTTGGCCATGGATGCCTCCCGGCGGGAGCCCTTCAATCCGTTGGGCGCGGTTCTAGCACAGGTGGGGATGCCGCCAACCCTCCGCAACTTAATCCAAAATATTGCAGAATTGTTTCAACGGCTTATGACGGACTTTAAAGCTTCGACAGGAAGCCCTTGATAGCGTCTGCAAACTGGTCGTTCTTGTCGCCCGCAACCATGTGGCGCGCACCGCTGACGTCCACGTATGTCGCGTGCGGCACAAGCTCCAGGAAGTCCTTGGCGTGCTGCTCCTGGACCAGTTCGGAGGATGCACCGCGCACCAGGAGCGCCGGCACCTTGATGCGCTTTGCCGCTCGCACCAGCATCTCCTCGACCTCGCCGCCGCCCGGCCCCACACGCCTGCGGCCGTCGAGAAAGCGCGGGTCCCAATGCCAGCGCCAACGGCCGTCCGGATGGTGCCGCAGGTTCTTCTTCAGACCCTCGTTGGATTTCGGGCGCGGCCGGTGCGGCAGATAGGCCGCCACCGCGTCGGCCGCCTCCTCGATGGTCGCGAAGCCTTCATAGGCGTGCTCGCGCATGAAACCCTGAACCTTGGCGACGCCGTCGAGATCGACGCGCGGTGTGATGTCGACCAGCACCACCGCGGAGAAAGGCGCTGTCTTCGGCGCTTCGGTGACGCCGCCTGCCGCCAGCATCGACGCCATCCCGCCGAGCGACGCACCGACCGTCACCGGCCGCGCACCGCCGTGGCGCGCCGCGATCGTATCGGCGAGCACGATTGCATCCTCGGCGAAGTCCGAGAAATTATACGCGCCGTCCTTCACCCATTCGCTGTCGCCATGACCGCGCTGGTCGACGGCGTAGGCGACGCGGCCCATCCGCGCGATGGTATCGCCGGTCTTGCGCCAGGATTGGCGGGTCTGCCCGCCGCCGTGCAGGAGCAGAACCGGCGGGCCCTCCCCACCGTACACCTCTCCGACCAGATCGTTGTCCGACGCGCCCTTGAAGGTGATCGCCTTGTGCGAAACCGAACGCGTCATGCCTGCTCCTCGAGGAACTTCACGACGCCGTCCTTGTAGACGCGGTCGCCGACCGCGAGCATGTGATCGCGGTTCGGAATTTCGAGCACCTGCGAACCGGGAATGACGGCAGCGAGTTCGTGCGGCGAGCCTGCGACATCGTCCTTGGTGCCGATGGCGATCAGCACCGGCTGCGAAATCGAGGTCGCCTGCTCACGCGAAAGCTCCTGCCGCGAGCCGCGGATGCACGCCGCGAGCGCGCGGCGGTCGGACTTGGTCTGATCGGCAAAGGCGCGGAAGGTGCGACCCTGCGGATCAGTGACGTCCGCAAGCGACGGAGCTTCGAGCGCATCGGCGATGCTTTCCGGCAGACCCACACCTTCGATCAGATGCATCCCAAGCCCGCCGAGGATCGCCGTGCGCACGCGCTCCGGATGCGACAGTGCTAGGAACGCGGTGATCCGCGCGCCCATCGAATAGCCCATGACGTCGGCGCGTCCGATGCCGAGATGGTCCATCAGCGCGCGCACGTCCTCAGCCATCAGCGTGGTGTGATAGTCCGCCGGATCGTAGAGCTTGCTCGATTGCCCATGCCCGCGGTCGTCCATTGCGATCACCCGTCGCCCCGCACGCTTCAGCGTCGAGACCCAACCTGGATTGACCCAATTCACCTCCTTGGTCGAGGCGAAGCCGTGGACCAGCACAATCGGCAGCCCCTCGCCCTCGTCGAGGTAGGCGATTTCGACGGAACCGTTGTGAAATGAAGGCATTGTGCGGAACTGCTCAGAAGGCGGGCTAGAAAGAAACAGGATCGGAAACAGGTCTAGGCCCGCGCACTCACCATCGCAAGATAGCGTTCCCGCTGACGAGCCTTGCGCTTATCGAGGTGGCGCTGCGTCATCCGCTCGGCGCAGCTTTTGGCCGACGAGACGAAGCCGAACAGGGTCAGGATCGCGCCTAGAATCCAACCGGCCAGATTGAACGTGGTCATGGAGAGGAAGATCGCGCCCTTCCCCAGTGTCTTCAGGATGGCGCGGGTCTTCGAGCCCTTCTTCTCGGCCAGCGCCGCGACGCGAGCCATGTCGCGCGGACTTTCCGCGATCCTCAAGCCTTCGAGCGCGGCCTGCGTGCCGGCGCGGGTCTGCACCCGGCCGACGTCACCCGCGAGCCTCATCAGACCGCCGGCCTTTTCGGCTTTCACGGATTCACGCGCGATGCGAACCGCCGTCGCGGGCTCCGAGAGCGAGGCTGCACCAGCCCGCTTCAACGCCGACCAGTCGATCACCTCGCGCAGCGAGCGGCCGATCCATTCGGCCATGCGTCCGCTAAGCTTAGCGGTGCGTCGTGCAGCCTTCACCACCGAGAGCCCGACGCGCGCGGGTGCCGCCGCGCCGAGGCTCGCATAAGTCCCCGCCGTCACCGCGATGCCGACCAGCGACAGGCCAAGCACCAACTCGTCCACCTTCTCGCCATTGACGTAGTTCGCGCTCTCGCGAGCCGCGTCGCGGATGTCGCCGAACACGAACAGGTCGCCGAGCGCGGTGCCTGCGAGGCTCACCATATTATCCGGCTCGCCGGTGATGAGCCCGCGCGCGAAGCTTTCCGCGTGAGCCGCGGCCGAGTTGGCGTCGTCCACCGCCTTGTTCACCCGCTCAGCCATCTCTTTCGGAATTTCGACGCCGCGATCCGCCGCGAGATCGAGATAGCTCTTGGCGAGGTCGGCGTCGTTGGCAGCCAACGCCGTCTCGATCTCCCGCGTCGCCACCGACTTGTCGAAGGCGCTCGCCAGCGCTCGATCAGCGATGGCCGCCGGATCGTCTTCGGCTTCCAGCAGGCGGCTCGCCTCCATGCCCAGCGGTGTGACAACGACCGCTGCCACCGCAAAAACTGCGGCGGCAAACCAGGCCAGCGATACGCGATGGGAAGCCATTTCGATCCTTCGCGTCCCAGATGATAAGCGAGTCGCCCCACTGCAAGCCCATCAGCTTCCGGCGCCCAACCCCAAAGCCTGGAAAACGCCTGCGATTCCATTGCGTTCCGGCTGTTTGCAAGTCGCGGCTTTCCGCTAGAAAATGGGTGAACGGATCGCTATGGTGCGCCGCATCGCATTAACGATTGGCGCGAAGGCACCACATGGCGGACCACGTCGTTCCCCACTTCCACAACGATCCAGGCGTTCCGATGATCGAAGTCGGCGCCCGTGAGTTCATGTGCGAGGGGGCGAAGCCGCCGTATGATCACCCCCACGTCTATCTCGACATGGGCGGCGACAACGAAATCATCTGCCCATACTGCTCGACGCTCTACCGCCTCGATCCGTCGCTCGATCCGCATGTGGCGCGCCCGCCCGCCTGCGCCGTGACCGAGACGGTCTAATTCCGCGGACTAGCCTTTCTCATTTGGCGCATGGTCTAGTGTCGCGGTTCGGAAGTTCGCCCGCATTCTCAGCTTGCTCCGAAGCGAACCTCCGAACCAAAGCGACACTAGAAATCATATGATTCTAGTGTCCCTTTGAACCCGAAGTTCGCATAAGTATCCGCTGAGCAGTCCGTGCGAACTTCGGGTTCGGGACACTAGTCGGAAACCGGTTTCCACTTTTCCGGACCATGCGCTATGGCGTCCTCCCGCACCATCATTGTCGCAGGCGCCGGCATCGGCGGACTGACCGTTGCGTTGACGCTTGCGAATGCGGGCTTCCGCGTCGTCGTCATGGAGCAGGCTGAGCGGCTGGAGGAAACCGGCGCCGGCATCCAGCTTTCGCCAAACGCCTCGCGCATTCTCGTCTCACTCGGATTGGGCGAACGGATCGCCGAGCACGCCATCACGCCCGAAGCCATCGAGATCGGCGCCGCGAACGGACGAAGCCTCGCGCGCATCCCGCTCGGTGACGGCGCGGCGCAGCGCTACGGCGCGCCCTACTGGGCCATCCACCGCGCCGACCTTCAGACCGTGCTGCGCGACGCGGTCGAAGCGCATCCCGACATCGAACTCCGGCTCAACACCAAGGCCGAGGACTTCGTCACCCACGCCAACGGCGTCACCGTCGCCGCGCAGAGGAATTTTCGCGCCGCCGACGAACGCGGCATCGCGCTGATCTGTGCCGACGGTCTTTGGTCTCCGCTGCGCGCGCGGCTCGGCCATCGCGAGCAGCCGGAGTTCCGCAATCGCACCGCCTGGCGCGCGCTGGTTTCTGCCGATTACGTGCCCGCGCCCTTCCGCGCACGGACGACGCGGCTTTGGCTTGGCCGCGACGCGCATCTGGTCCACTACCCGGTGAAGTCCGGCGCGCTCATCAATATCGTCGCTATCATCAGCGATGGTCAGGGGCAGCCGGGCTGGAACGAAAGCGGCCAGCGCGACGAGGTGCTTTCACATTTTCCCGCATCACAATGGGCCGAGCCGATCCGTGCGCTGCTCGCCGCGCCCGCGCGCTGGTCGAAATGGTCGCTCTACGATCTGCCGCCGCTCGCGCGATGGGGCGACGGCCCCGTGACGCTGCTTGGGGACGCGGCCCACCCGATGCTGCCGTTCCTTGCGCAAGGCGCGGCCATGGCGATCGAGGATGCCGCAGTCATTGCCACTCACATGGCGCAAACTCCCGACGATCCGGCACGCGCCATGCGGCTCTACGAAGAAGCCCGCCGTCCGCGCACCGCGAAGGTGCAGAATGCCGCCCGCAGCAACGCCAAGGTCTATCACCTCGGTCTCGGCGCCATCGCCCGCGATTTCTTTCTGCGGCGGACCGGCGGAAACCGGCTGCTGGCGAGCTACGATTGGCTCTATGATTGGAAGCCCGCCGGACCACAATAATCACACCTTCAACCGGCGCGCGGAGGAACGCGGCCCATGTTTCCGACGACGATTGCCGGCAGCCTGCCGAAACCCGCCTGGCTCGCCGAGCCCGACAAGCTGTGGCCGCAGTGGCGGCTTTCCGGCGCTGATCTCGCCGCCGGCAAGCTCGATGCAACGACGATCTGGCTGAAGCTGCAAGAGGACGCCGGCATCGACATCGTCACCGACGGCGAGCAGTCGCGTCAGCATTTCGTACACGGTTTTCTTGAGTTCGTGGACGGCATCGATTTCGGCCACAAGGTCGAGATGGGCATCCGAAACAACCGCTACAAAGCGATGGTGCCGACCGTCACCGGCCCGTTGAAATTGCGCGATCGCGTGCACAGCACGGAAGCGCGCTTCGCCCGCGCGCACACCAAACGCAAACTGAAAATCACGATGCCCGGCCCGATGACAATCATCGACACCATCGCCGATCAGCACTACGGCGACCGCGTGAAGATGGCTTTCGCCTTCGCCGACCTTCTCAACAAGGAGTCTCGCGCGCTCGAGGCCGAAGGCGTCGACGTCATTCAGTTCGACGAGCCCGCCTTCAACGTCTACATGGACGAGGTGCCGACTTGGGGCGTCGAGGCGCTGCATCGCGCGATCGATGGCCTCAAATGCACCACCGCCGTTCACATCTGCTACGGCTACGGAATCAAGGCCAACATCGACTGGAAGGCGACACTCGGCGGCGAATGGCGGCAGTACGAAAAGATTTTTCCGGCGCTCGCCGCGAGCAGGATCGGTCAGGTCTCGGTTGAGAGCATCAACTCCAAGGTGCCGCTCAGCCTGCTCGCCTTGCTTAAGGGAAAAGACGTACAGGTCGGCGTCATCGACGTTGCGACCGACGAGATCGAAACGCCGGAAGCGGTCTGCGCCGCCATCGAAGCCGCAATGAAATATGTTCCGAAGGAACGCATCGTTTGCGGCACCAATTGCGGCATGGCGCCGATGCATCGCGACATCGCGGCGAAAAAACTCGAAGCGCTCGGCAAGGGCGCGGCGCTGGCGCGTCAACGTTTCGCTTGAATTGTTTGAAAGACTGACACGATGAAACGCATCGCGACCTTCGCCGTCCTGTTCACTGCGCTGCTGGCCTTACCCTCGGCTGCGAACGATCTCGTTCCGACCGGGACGCTGCGCGCGACCTACATCGGAACCAACCCAGTGCAGGCGTTCATCGACCCCGCCAGCAAACAGGTCGTCGGCCCTGCGGCGGAGATCACCAAGGCGCTCGCGCAAAAGCTCGGCGTTCCGTTCGACATCAAGGGCGCGCAAGGCGTGCCGGGCGTCATCGACAGCGTGAAGAAGAAAGAAGCCGACATCGGGTTCGTGGCTTACGATCCAGTCCGCGCCAACGAGATCGACTTCTCGCAGACCTATTCGCTCGCCTGGAACACCTATCTGGTGCTGGACACATCCCCACTTCGGTCGGCGGACGAGATGGACAAGGCGGGGCTAAAGCTTGGCGTTGGCGAGCGCGACGCCGGCGACTTCTACCTTACCCGCAACCTGAAGAACGCCGAGCTCAAGCGCGTCCCTCCGGCCAACATCGACAACGCCATCGCCATGCTTCGGAGCGGCGAGTTCGACGCCTTTGCCGCCAACCGCCAGCGTCTCACCGAGGTGGTGAAGCGCATCCCTGGCCTTCGGATCGTCGACGGCGATTTCTACGGAGTCGAACAGGCGGTCGGCGTGTTCAAGGGCAATACGGCGTTGCTCGAGGCCGTCGATGCGCTGCTCGACGACGCGCGTTCATCGGGACTGATCGCAGGGGCGATCAAGCGCGCGGGTCTGTCAGGCGTCGATGTCGCCCTGCCGCGCTCCGAGCAGAAACGCTAGAATACCGAGCGCTCGCTCGACCATTTGCTCTGCGATGTGCAATTCTTGTTGGCGGCCGCTCTCATCGCCTCGGCGTACTGCCCGCGGGTGTATTCGTAGTCGCTGCGGTAGGAGACAGCGTTCACCAATTCACCGCCCGTCCCCTTCGACGCGCGCGCCATCAACTGTTCCAGCTCTTCAATCCGCTTGCGAAGGCTCCGCGTGGTCCCATCGAGCTGATTGCAGTCGTAGGCATTGTAAGCGCCTGGCGCGACCATCATGGTGCTCGCGAAATCGTTCGAAGCCCCGGCGCAGCCGAGGAGCCCCACCGCCATCAGCGACGCCGTGGCGCGTTTGAACATTCTCAAAGATATCTTCATTCAGCTCATACTCGCACGATTCGAACCTGCGCTGCGCTGATGGCCGTTTGATGGTTCCCGCATCCCGCAAATGAAAAGGCCCGGCGGAGCCGGGCCTTAACGTCAGCCGCCCTGAAATTGTGGCGCGAGCTTAATCCGCGACGGCGCTGCCGTCCGGCGCGATGCTCGGGCTGTCGATCGACGAGCGGATGCCGAACGCCTGCGTTGCTTTTTGATACCAGGCCTCGGACTTGAGGCTGACGGACCGCTTGGCCGGTGCCAATTTGCGCTTTTTTGCCAGATCCGACGGCCGACGATTGGACGACTTGTTCTGCCCGCTACGCACGCAACGCCTCCCTGTTAAACGCCCGTTTACCAAATCGAAGCAGGTCACCAGCCGTCCGTCAATCTTACCTGCGACATGTCTGCCATATCGCCATAAGTTATTTCAAACATTAGGCTTTTCACCGCTCCGACCGCTCGGATAAACGCCACGGAGCGCCTTCGGTTCCGCCCCACATCGATCGATTTTACGAATGGGCGGGCGGAAAACGAGGCCGCAGGCTGATGGAACTTCCCAATTTAGCAGCCTCGCTGGCAGCGCGGCTGCCCCATTTCGGGGCCTGCTTATCCGCTGGGCACCGATTGTGCAGTCTCGCAGCATGGCTGCGACCAGCCCACGCCAAGCAGATTCCAAAACGCGAACAATTCCAGCCGTTTCCCGCAATTGGTTCCTTGGCATGTCGATTGCTTAGGGTCGTTCCAGTCAACGACGACTGCCGTTCGGCGGATTGCACCAGCCACTGCCGGTTGGAGCTCAGGAACAGCCCGAAGCGACCTTGATGGTCGGCTTGGTGCGGTCGTCGTGATGCCCACTCAACGGCTTTGCGAATTCCTGAACCCGATCGAACGCGGTTGGAACGCAGGAACGGCATATGAGTCGCACATCAGGATGGCCTCGACGCAAGCTCGTCGTGCTCGGCAATGGCATGGCCGCCGGCCGGGTTCTTGAAGAGCTGTTCGCGCGCGCGCCGGACAAATACGACGTCACGATTTTCGGCGCCGAGCCGCGCGTCAACTACGATCGCATCATGCTGTCGCCCGTGCTCTCGGGCGAAAAGAAATTCGACGACATCATCGTTCATGACGAAGCGTGGTACGCGACGCACCACGTCGATCTGCGGCGCGGCGAGACTGTCGTTGCGATCGACAAGGTCACGCGCTGCATCCGCACGCAATCTGGCGCTATCGAGTACTACGACGATCTGCTCGTCGCGACCGGCTCGCGGCCCATTCTCATTCCGGTTCCCGGCGCGGAACTCCCCGGCGTCGTCACCTTCCGCGACCTCGACGACGTGAACACGATGCTCGCCGCCGCCCAAAAAGGCGGCAGCGCCGTCGTGATCGGCGGCGGCCTGCTCGGCCTTGAAGCGGCGGCGGGCCTCAAGATGAAGGGGATGAAGGTCACTGTCGTGCATCTGATGCCCACGCTGATGGAGCGTCAGCTCGATCCGAACGCTGCCTATCTGCTGCAAAAGGCGATCGAGAAGCGCGGCATCGACATCCTCACCAGCGCCAACACCAACGCCATCCTCGGCGACGCGCATGTCACCGGCGTCCGGCTCGAAGATGGCCGCACCCTGCCCGCCGATCTCGTCGTGATGGCGGTTGGCATCCGTCCGAACACGCTGCTCGCGAAAGAGGCCGGCCTCGACGTCAAGCGCGGCATCATCGTCGACGATCATCTGCGCAGCAGCGATCCGAACATCTACGCGGTCGGCGAATGCGTCGAGCATCGCGGCCAGTGCTACGGCCTCGTTGCGCCGCTCTATGAAATGGCGAAGACGCTCGCCGCCACGCTCGCCGGTGAACGGACCGGCGGCTACACCGGGTCCGCCACCTCGACCAAGCTGAAGGTCACCGGCGTCGATCTCTTCTCCGCCGGCGATTTCTCCGAGGGCAACGAGAACGACGAGGTCGTGCTGCGCGATCCCCGCCGCGGCGTCTACAAGCGCGTCATCCTGCGCGACAACAAGGTCATCGGCGCGGTGCTCTATGGCGATACGGCTGACGGCTCCTGGTATTTCGACCTGCTGAAGAAGGGCGCCGATATCACGGAGATGCGCGACACGCTGATCTATGGCCAAGCCTTCCAAGGCGGAGCGGCGATGGACCCCGCGGCGGCCGTCGCTGCCCTCTCCGACGACGCCGAAATCTGCGGCTGCAACGGCGTCTGCAAGGGCGCGATCGCCCAGGCCATCACGGCCAAGGGCCTGACCACGATCGACGACGTCCGCGCCCAGACCAAGGCGTCTTCGTCCTGCGGACAATGCACCTCGAAGGTCGAATTCATCCTCAAGTTCACCCTCGGCGACAGCTATTCCGCCGGCGCTCGCAAGCTGATGTGCAAGTGCATCGACCTCACGCACGAAGAGGTGCGCGGCTTCATCGTCTCGAAGGAGTTGAAGTCGGTTCCCGCCGTGATGCAGGAGCTCGGCTGGAAGACCTCGTGCGGCTGCCCGACCTGCCGGCCCGCGATGAACTATTATCTCCTCTGCGCGTGGCCCGGCGAATACCGTGATGACGCCCAGTCGCGTTACATCAACGAACGCGTCCACGCCAACATCCAGAAGGACGGCACCTTCTCGATCGTTCCCCGCATGTGGGGCGGCGTCACCACGCCCCATGAATTGCGCGCCATCGCCGACGTGGCGGAGCGCTTCAACATCAAGACCGTGAAGGTCACCGGCGGCCAGCGCATCGACCTGTTGGGCTTCAAGAAGTCCGATCTCCCCGCGGCCTGGGCGCAGCTCAACGCTGCGGGTCTCATGTCCGGCGCGGCCTACGCCAAGGGCCTGCGCACGGTGAAAACCTGCGTCGGCAGCGAGTGGTGCCGCTTCGGCACGCAGGACTCCACCGGCCTCGGCATCAAGCTCGAACGCTTCCTCTGCGGCTCGTGGACACCCGCCAAGGTGAAGCTCGGCGTCTCCGGCTGCCCGCGCAACTGCGCGGAAGCGACCGTGAAGGACATCGGCATCATCTGTGTGGAGTCCGGCTACGACATCCACGTCGCGGGCGCTGCCGGTCTGCATGTGCGCGGCACCGATCTCCTCGGCCACGTCAACACCGAGGAAGAAGCGATCGAATACGTCGCCGCCTTCATGCAGCTCTATCGCGAGAAGGCCGCCTATCTCGAGCGCGTCTGGAAGTGGCTCGAGAAGTACGGCCTCGACCGCGCCCGCGAGGAGATCATGGAGGACCACGAAGGCCGCAAGGCGCTGCTCGAGCGCTTCCGAAAATCGCAACTCGCCGTGCGCCGCGACCCCTGGGCCGAACGCGCCGCGGGCCGCGAGTTGCACGAGTTCACGCCGCTTGCGGCACTGACGCCGATCACCGCAGTCGCAGCCGAATGAGCACGGTGATGAAACAGTCAAAAGACTTCTGGTTCGACGTCGGCCCGCTCCATGCGATTCCGCCGCGCGGCGCCCGCACCGTGAAAACCCCGCGCCGCGAGATCGCGATCTTCCGCACCGCGAGTGACGAGGTGTTTGCGCTTGAGAACCGCTGCCCGCACAAGGGCGGCCCCTTGGCGGACGGCATCGTGCACGGCCGCAAGGTCGCCTGCCCGCTGCACAACTGGATCATCAATCTCGACGATGGCGAAGCCACCGGCGCCGACAAGGGCTGCGCACGCAGCTTCCCGGTCAAATTGGAGAACGGCCGCATCTATCTCGACATGAGCGTCGCCGCCGCTCCGTGAAGACAGTTCGCACCTTCAATCAATGATAGAGGGAATCGTAATGGCCTATCTCGCACCGTCGGAATTCGTCACCAAAATGATCGATGCTGGCGAATCCAAGATCTTCATGTCGACACGCGACACCATCATCCGCGCCTACATGGCCGGCGCTATCCTGGCGCTCGCAGCATGGTTCGCCGTCACCATCAACATCAACGTCGGCGTTCCGATCGTAGGGGCCATCCTGTTCCCGGTCGGCTTCTGCATGCTCTATCTGTTCGGCTTCGATCTGCTGACCGGCGTATTCGTGCTGTGCCCGCTCGCCTTGATCGACAAGCGCCCGGGCGTAACGGTCCAGGGTGTTCTCCGCAACTGGGGCCTCGTCTTCGTCGGAAACTTCGCAGGCGCCTTCACCGTCGCCGTGATGGCGGCGATCGTCACCACCTTCGGCTTCTCCTCGGCGCCCGACAAGGTCGGCGTCGCGCTCGGCCATATCGGTGAAGCTCGCACCATCGGCTACGCCGCGCACGGCGCCGCCGGCATGCTGACGCTGTTCGTCCGCGGCATGCTGTGCAACTGGATGGTCTCCGCCGGCGTGGTCGGCGCGATGATCTCCACGCACGTCTCCGGCAAGGTGATCGCGATGTGGATGCCGATCATGCTGTTCTTCTACATGACCTTTGAGCACTCGATCGTAAACATGTTCCTGTTCCCCTCAGGCCTGCTGCTCGGCGGCCACTTCACCTGGTTCGACTACATCTTCTGGAACGAGATCCCGACCGTGCTCGGCAATCTGGTCGGCGGCCTCGCCTTCACGGGCTTAACTCTCTACGCGACGCACGCCCGGACCGCGCCCAAGCGCGTTGTGGACACCGGCTACGCCCGCACCGCGCCGTCCCGTGTCGCCGGCTGATTTCCCCTGCATGATGGGGCCCCAATCCTTTCCGGTTGGGGCCCCTCCCTTTGAGACGACGAATGGCCCGCGAACTGAAAATCTCGATCGGCCAGTGCTCCGATAAAGGCCGCAAGGCGGTCAACCAGGACTTTCACGGCGCGCTCATTCCGAAAGAGCCGCTGCTGAGCGTCAAGGGCATCGCCATCGTTGTTGCCGACGGCATCAGCAGCAGCAACGTCAGCCAGATTGCGAGCCAGTCGGCGGTGAAGGGCTTCCTCACCGACTACTACTGCACGTCGGAATCCTGGTCAGTGAAAACCTCGGCGCAACGCGTACTCGCTGCGACGAACTCCTGGCTGCATGCGGAAACGCGGCGAAGCCAACACGCCACCGAATACGACCGCGACAAGGGCTACGTCTGTACCCTCTCCGCGATGGTCATCAAGGCCGCCGCCGCGCATATCTTCCACGTCGGCGATAGCCGCGTCTATCGCGTCAACGGCAAGAGCCTGGAGCAACTCACCGACGACCATCGCGTTCATCTGAACTCACACCAGAGCTACCTTGGCCGCGCCATGGGCGCGAACCCGCAGATCGAGATCGACTATCGCCTCGTCCCGCTTGAAAAGAACGATGTCTTCCTGCTGGCGACTGACGGCGTCTACGCGCACGCGGGACAGAAATTCATCGCCCAGACGATCAAGGACAACGCCGCCGATCTCGACGCCGCCGCCAAGACCATCGTCGCTGAGGCCCTGAAGAACGGTAGTGACGACAACCTGACCGCCCAGATCGTCCGGATCGACGAACTGCCGGATGGCGAGGCGCGCGAGCTGTTCGGTCGCGTCACCGAGTTGCCCCTGCCCCCGCTGCTCGAAGCGCGGATGGAGTTCGACAGCTACCGCATCGTCCGCGAGGTGCACGGCTCAAGCCGCAGCCACATCTATCTCGCGGTCGACACCGAGACCGATCAACTCGTCATCATCAAGATTCCGTCGGTCGAGCTGGGTGGCGACCCGGCCTATCTCAAGCGCTTCCTGATGGAAGAATGGGTCGCGCGCCGCATCAACAGCGCCCACGTGCTGAAGCCGACGCAACAATCGCGCAAGCGCAACTATCTCTATGTCGTCACCGAATACATCGACGGCCAGACGCTGACGCAGTGGATGATCGACAACCCGAAGCCGAGCCTCGAAACGATCCGCGGCATCGTCGAGCAGATCGGCCGCGGGCTGCTGGCGTTCCACCGCATGGAGATGATCCATCAGGATATCCGGCCCGACAACATCATGATCGACAAGACCGGCACGGTGAAGATCATCGACTTCGGCTCGACCAAGGTGAAAGGCGTGGTCGAAGCCGCACCCAACATCAACCACGACGACATCCTTGGCACCCTGCAATACGCAGCGCCCGAGTATTTCGTCGGCGAGAGCGGTACCTCGCGCTCCGACATCTTCTCACTCGGCGTCATCACCTATCAGATGCTGACCGGCCGCCTGCCCTATGGCGCGGAGATCGCGAAGACACGGACCAAATCGCAACAGCGCAAACTGCGTTACGACACCGCGCTCGACGACACCCGCGAGTTGCCCGCATGGATCGACGAGATCCTCAAGAAGGCGGTGCACCTCGATCCGTACAAGCGCTACGAGGAGGTGCCGGAGTTCACCTACAGCCTCCGGAACCCGAGCAAGAACGACCTCAACGCGCGGCCGGTTCCGCTGATCGAGCGCAATCCACTACTGTTCTGGAAATGTCTCAGCCTGTTGCTGACTGGCGCTGTTCTATTTCTGCTCTACATGCACTACGGCAAATAGCGCTCACCCGAGCAGCTTCGTGGCCACCGATGCCGCGATGATCAACAGCACGATGCATCCAATGATGCCGTAGACATTCAGCTTGTCCGATTGCGAGCGTTGGAATCCGCCGCGAAAGGCGCGGTACGCGCCATAACCGCAAGCCAGCACGACAAGGAACCAGAGAAGCGTCGCCATAGGACGTTGTCGCTTTGGAACTGTGGCAGGTTCAATTCAACGTGCCGTTGTTCGCATCCGACTCTACTGTCGATCAGGCGTTCGAGACAATCGGTCGCTGTGACCTATGACCTCCGCCGAATTGTCACAGCATCGAACCTTACAAAATGCGCTTTCCTCTCCTGGGGCAAAACAGTCCCAAAAAAACCCAAGGAGAAGAAAATGACCCGAGGCACACTCGCCGCGACGGCGGCACTCATCACTCTCGCGTTCACCACGCCCTCGATGGCGCAAGGCGGCTGCTGGAAATCCACCGACGGCACCAAGCCGTACGGATATGCGATCGAATGCGCCGCGCCGGCCGGCAAGGCAAAGAAGGCTCAGGCGCCTCAGGCCAACGCGATGCTGGTTTCGATGAACGGCGGCCCGGGCCAGTGCTGGAAGGGCACCGACGGCACGAAGATTTACGGCTACTGGCACGCTTGCAAGAAGTAACAAACCCGCAAGCGGACGCTTGCGTGTAAATGGAAAGCCCGGTGAGCACCTCGTGCCGCCGGGCTTTTCACATCGGCGTCCTTAAACGCCCTCGCTTCCGACGCAAGCGCAAGAAGTTGCCGGAATCGCGCTCGCGTTGAACGCCTGCCACACGCTCCGTAGCACGTCATCTTCGAAGCCTTCGCGGCAGGTTCGCGTGTCCGGCATGGCTCTTGCTTTAGCTGGGCGCCGAGACATCGCGTACGATTGCAGTCGCCTAGTACCGCTGCGACTCAAGTGCGCGAGTGCCACGCCCTGCAAGCAAGGAGAGACAGGACATGATGCGAATTGCGATTGCTGGCTTCCTCAATCTGTTGCTCGGGTTGTCAGCCGCAACAGCGCAATCCTATCCGACGCGCCCCATCCAGGTGATCGTTCCGGCCTCGCCTGCCGGAATCACCGATATCGCGGCGCGCTTCCTGGGCGAGCGTCTCTCCGAGCTTTGGGGCAAGCAGGTCGTCGTCGACAACCGGCCTGGCGGCGGCGGATCGATCGGGGTCGCGGCGGCGGTCCGCTCCACGCCCGACGGCTACACCCTGCTGATGACGACCAACGGCGAGTTGGCTCTCAACCCGGCCATCAACGCCAAGTCGAAATACGACTTCAGAAAAGACCTCGTGCCGATCGCGATGGTCACCAACAACCCGATCGTCCTCGCTGCGAACACGAGCTCTCCTTACAAGACACTGGCCGACGTCGTCGCAGCCGCAAAAGCGCAGCCGGGAAACATCGCCTGGGCCTCCCCCGGTGTCGGCACCTGGAACCACCTGACAGGCGAATGGCTCGCCGACGCGCTGGGCATCAAGCTGCTGCACGTCCCGTATCGCGGCGGCGGGCCTGCCGGCACCGCGCTCGCGGGCGGCGAGATTCCGCTCGGCTTCGTCGCCATTTCGTCGGCGCTACCGCATGTGCAGTCCGGACGCGTCCGCGTGCTGGCGCTCACCAGCGCGCATCGTTCGAAGGCCGACCCGGAATGGCCGACGGTCGCCGAAGGCGCCGTCCCCGGTTTCGACTCCAAACAATGGGTCGGGCTCTACGCTCCCGCGGGCATCGATCCCGCCATTCGCGACAAGATCGAGGCGGACGTGCTCTCCATTCTCGCGCAGCCCGCGGTGAAGAGCCGCTTCGAGACGGCGGGCGTCGAAGTGATCGGCCTGCGCGGCGCCGAAGCATTGAAGCAGCTCGAGGCGGATTCAAAAATCGCCACGGAGATCGCCCGCAAGGCGAACATCCATGTCGAGTGACAGACAGGTCGAGTGACGGAGCGCTTCCACAAGCGTCAGGCATAGCCTGACGCTCCGCCGGAGAAGCCGGGTCGCAGGCGCAATCACCGCCCACAAGAGCGCAAGAGCGAATGCCATTTGCGCAATCCGCGGCTTGCGCCGCGGGAACTCTTCGTATCCGAACCGGTTGTATCACGGCCATTGGTGCGGAAAGCGAGGTGCTTCCATGTCAAACATCCGGATGATGGCACTGGCCTTCGCACTTGCGAGCTTGATGGTCGGAGCGACCGCGAGTGCCCAAAGCACGAGCCAGCAGCCTCGGGTCACCCCGTCGGATTCTGCGATGACCGCCAATCCCGAGCTGCAGCGGCAATTGTCTCCGAAGCGACGAGCGATGAGAAAGCAGAAACGGGCAGCATGTGAACAGCAGGCCGCGGATCAGAAGCTTCATCTGACCAAACGTTGGCGGTTCATGCGTCAGTGCCTTAAAAGCTGACGTGAACGGCCTTATTTGCCGCCGCATCGCAAATTTTGCGCACCAGATCGTTTAGACTTCGCTCCTAGTCTCTTCGGCATGAACGATCCGGATCAGCGCTATCAGGCCCGCATCGCCGAGGCTCGCATCCTCGCGTCGCTTGCGCTGAGGGAGACCGACCGTCAGTTCTGGCTCAACATCGCGCTGTGCTGGCAAGGTCTGTTGTCGAGCTGCAAATCTTGAGCACAACGACTTGAGCACGAAGCAAGCGCCGCAATCGTCCCCGCGACGCTCAAACGTCCAGCACTTCCATCGCAAGCGCAAACAGCTTTCCCGGATCGCGCTCGCCGCGTGACGCAAGCTCGATGATCTGCGCCGCCACTTCCTGCCGCTCAGGGTCATCAGGCTCAAGACTGAGACGGCTGCACACCGCAGTGAACGCCTGCGTCATGGCGCGCCGCGTGTCGTCGTCGAAGCCTTCGAGATCGCGAAAGGGCATGAGCAGCAAGCCGTCAGAGTTCCAAGAAGCCGCGCCGGTGCCTGCTTAACACGAGCGGAACCTCCAGGTTTTACACATATTAATTTTGTTAGATTTCTCAATAACGCGGTTGCACGCGCCGTATGGATGCAGAAGAATATTTGTCCAGCCACATGTTGTTTCGCTGGAAAAGGCTCGCATGCCGCAAGCACCGTCGGGATTCGATGCCGTCCCATCCGTTCCCTGGGGCACCCACATCACGCATTTCTTCAATACGGGCGACGATCTACGCGACATGCTCGTCCCCTACTTCAAGGCCGGGCTCGAAAACAACGAGCGATGCCTTTGGGTGACGGGCGGCGAGTTCAACGCACAGCAAGCGCGCGCCGCGCTGCGGGGAGCAATGTCGGACTTCGACGCACGCGAGTCCTTTGGGCAGATCAGAATTCAAGACGTCCATCACTTCTACGCTCCCGGGCAGAAACTCAAACCCCAGGCGCTCGTTGACGGACTGATACGCGCCGAGGAAGACGCCCTCGGCGCGGGCTATACAGGCCTTCGCACGAGCGGAAATTGCGCGTGGGTCGACCGCACGCAATGGAAGGATTTCGATATCTACGAATCCCTCGTGCAACAGGCCGTGCGCAGCCGGCGCATGATCTGTCTTTGCAGCTACTGCACGAACCAAGGCTCCGATCTCATCGCAGTGATGGATCGGCACGACTTTGCAGTGTCGTCGCGGCGGCGCCCGACATGCGAGGCGGTTTGAACGCTGTGTCGGGCGTTTGAAAACCGGCGGCCTCGGCGCTAAGCGGTCTGATAGCCGAGCACAGCCTTGACCTCGAGATACTCCTCGAATCCGAACACGCCGTGCTCCCGGCCGTTGCCGGATTGCTTATACCCGCCGAACGGAACGCCGCGGTCCGGGGGCGCACCATTCAGATAAACGCGGCCGGCCCGGATTCTGTTGGCGACCCGGCGCGCCTGAGCGATGTCGCCGGCCTGGACATAACCTGAGAGACCATAGCTCGTGTTGTTGGCGATCTCGATCGCGTCTTCCTCCGTGTTGTACGTCATCATCGACAGCACGGGACCGAAGATTTCCTCCTTTGCGATGGTCATGTCGGGGGTGACGTCGGCGAACACCGTGGGACGGATGAAGTAGCCGCGATTGAATCCTGCGGGGCGGCCCGGACCGCCGCATACGAGCGTCGCGCCCTCCTTGATGCCCTTTTCAATGAGCCCTTGGATCTTGTCGTACTGGGCTTTGCTGACGACGGGACCCATCTGGGTTTTCGGATCGAGCGGATCGCCAAGGACGACAGCTTCCGCCGTCTTCTTTGCGAGCGCCACGGCCGCGTCGCGATCGGAGCGCTGCACCAGCATGCGCGTCGGCGCCTGGCACGATTGCCCGGTGTTCGTGTAACAGCGCAGCGTACCGGCCGGAACAGCCTTTCCGAGATCGGCGCCCTTGAGCACGATGTTGGGCGACTTGCCGCCAAGCTCCTGCGTGACACGTTTGACAGTGCTGGCCGCGGCCTTCGCGACCAGGATGCCGGCACGGGTCGAGCCCGTAAACGACACCATGTCGATGCCCGGGTGAGCGGAAATCGCCTCGCCGACGGTCGGCCCGTCTCCGTTCACCAGATTGAACACGCCTTTCGGGACACCGGCTTCGTGCAGGATCTCCGCGAACAGGATGGAGCTGAGCGGTGCGATTTCGCTCGGCTTGAGCACGACCGCACAGCCCGCCGCGAGCGCGGGCGCAAGTTTTGACGTCACCTGATTGAGCGGCCAATTCCACGGCGTGATGAGGCCGCACACACCGATCGGTTCGCGGCGGATCATCGTGCCGCCCATGAACGTCTCGAATTCATAGGACTTCAGAACGCTGACCATCTCCTTGAAATGCGCCAGCGCGTTGACCGTCTGGACTTCGTTCGAGAACGTGATCGGCGATCCCATTTCCGCGGTCATCGCTCGCGCAAGATCGTCGTTGCGCGCCTCGTAAAGCTCGATGATACGCTGAAGCAATTGCAGCCGCTCCTCGCGGCTCGTCTCGGAATACGAAGGGAATGCGCGCCGCGCGGCGGCAACAGCCCGGTCAACGTCTGCCGGCGAGCCAAGGCTGATCCGGCCCGCAACCTCTTCGGTCGCCGGGTTGATCACGTCGCAGAGTTTTGGCTCTACGGGCTCGACCCAGACGCCATCGATGTAGAATTTCGTATCGTTGACCGACATCACAAACCTCCCGTCGTGCGAGCAATCGCACCAGATCGTATTTTTATCGTTATATTCTACTGGATATAACGATGCCACATGAATCCGGCATGCGGGTATGCCCCCGCCGCAAGAGACACCGTCGGATTGCGCAGAGCTCAGGCAAGCTATGCGTGTGTGCGCGGCGAAAAACCGCGCGAAGGATTGTTTTTAGATGACCGGAACGCAATGCGGCTCGAATGAATCCTGAAGTCCGTCCGGCAATACGCGTCCTAATGCGCGGCCCATCAGATGATATTATTTAACTTCATACACAGCTCGGTGGCTTGCGCGGTCTCGACGTAGTCAAGGTACAAAATATTCATGCGTTGTCCGTGTGTATTCGGAATTTTCGTCGCGCTTACACGTGGCTGAAGCTGCGGGTTGATGACGGAGGCCCCGGACCAAACGAAAACGCTCCCGTCTTTCATGGGATTCGGCGTCACCGTCCACGAGAGAAGAAACAGATCACACGGGATGTTTGGGCTCCAAATGCAAGCCCCGTCAAAATTCAGAAACTTCATTTGTTGATCAGACATCACGACATTCGGATCGCTATTGTCTGAGTAGCGGTCAAAAACCGTGATGTCCGCCGCCGCAACCGTTCGGCTATTGTAGTCTCGGTACACATACACACCCGCTGTCGGACGGATTATTGGATAGTCTTCATCACACAAAATCAGAACCGTCCCCTTATCGGCTTGAATTAAATTGTTGATGGTTGTGTTGCCCAGCCTCCCGCTCGGCTTTGTCGTGAGGAGCCACGGCCCCAGTTTGGTCTGGATGCGCTGAACCATGTCGCCGTACACATCATTCGTGAATCGGTCGTAGTGCGAAAACTTCAAAAGCACCAGTTCCCGCCCGCCCTCTCTCATATATCTTGCAACATCGTCCAGCACCGTATCGAGCGTAGGACCGAATATGCCGTGATAGATAAAAAAATCCATGGCGCCATCATCGGAATCGGCCCGCGCCCATGTCGGACGCAAATCGAAATAACGAACGCCTTCCACGAGTTGCTCATACACCGAGAGATTTTGAGTCTGGCCGAATGCCTCCGTTCCACGGCTCCTGTACATTCCGGCATCGTGCGATCCCGGCATGACAATTTCTCTCAGTTTTTTCGGACCAATCACATTCAAACCGGATGTCATCCAGGTCTTCTTGTTCAGAGCCCATTTGTCGGGAATAGGCTTTCGCCACTGGGCGGCATCCCCCAAACCTGAGGGATACATCCATTCCTTGACCCACTGAAAAGCGTAATTGTAGTACTCGTTGTTGACACGGAGGATCAGGGATTCAAGTTTCCAAGCATCCTCCCATATACCGCCGTATTGATAGAGCTGAACGCTCCGCAAATCGGAGAGCTTAGGCGGTGGACTGCCGATATCCACTTCAGCATAAGCGCCGGCGCTGGGACCATCGAACAACATGGTATGCGCATGCGGGCTGGTGTTTCCGTTGAAGCCAATCGTTATCTTTGACCACGTACCCGAGCCGTAGTCGTTTGAAAGCTGTACCAGCACGGAAAATTTTGTAATCGGCGTGCTTGGGTCGACATAGCTCGCGGTGAATTTCGCCCTTTCGTTGTTGGGCTGAAATTCCATGTACCAAGACTTGGCCTTCGGCGTCATGGGATTGAAATAGCCCAGCCTTACGCGCCCGTTCTCCGATGCAGCCACCAGTTCGGGCTGTTTGATCAGAAGCAAGCTTCCGTCATTCGAGAGCAACCAACTTTGCGTGTCGGCTGGCGTGGCGCCGCGTGCAGAAACGATCAGTCCGTCAGCCCCGCTATCCAAAACCCACGCGCCGGATGCACTGACCAGGAAACCTTGATCGAACCTCCACAACTGATTGTTGCTGGCGGGGGAGATTGGCGCATCACAATAGACCGCCGCACCGGAGCCTGGCGTCCCTCGGATCGAAAGAACCTTTCCGCTTGCATCGTACAGAAGGAAGTATCCGGACAATCCCGGCTGCGCGAATTGATTTTGGGAGATATCGGGTCCGAACACGCATGGAATTAAGCGCCATTCCAGCGTTTGTTCTCCGATCGCGAAGACTGCGCTTCCCAACGTCGCCTGATCGCTATGAAGAAAATATCCATTGGCCGTCGACGCAATCGAGCCTCGCTGGTCAATGATCCATTTTGCATTTGCTGCGGTCGGATGACTGTGCAGAACGATGGGGACCGGTGAACCCTCTTGAGCAGGCGCCTGAACCACCAACCCGTTCGTGCAGGAGACAATGCTTTGACCTGAATATTTCCAAAGCTGAGGATATACGGGCACTCTTGCTTCCGTCAGGAGAGTGGCTCCGGTTGAAAAATTACCGCCGTGACTCAGCGCTCCCCCCGACCGCGTGTTCGTGATCCAAAAATACTGATCGAAATCGTCATCCAGGGTGGCCATCCCTTCGGTCGGAAAGTATTGCTGACAGTTTGGGCTGGTCCACGGTTGAAGATATTCCACGATCGAAGAGATTTCTTTTCCATCGTCAGACTTGCGAACCGAAAAAATGTTGGTCCCAGGGGGAAGTGGAGTCCAGTTCAAGAGTCGAAGAAGAAATGCCCCCGATTTCTCGATTGCGATAAAGCGGCCAGCGTCCACGATATTTTTTGTGGCCCGTACCCAATTATCTTGGGATCGTGTGTAGGTGGTACTGCTGGAGATGAACCAGCCATCTGTTGACAGATAGAAGCCCGCGGCAGGATTGCTGATGTCAACTGGCGTGATGAGCCAATCAACGCGCTGATTTTGAAAATAGATTTGAGGTATTGGATTGCGCTGCGACCGCGCAAGAACACCAGCATAATAAGTATTCCCACCAGCGTTCGCGGCCAAAGCAATCGACTTAAAGCGCGTAAAGAGCACGGCCGTCCCCTATTGATTTGCGTGATGCTGATGCTCTCGCAACGGCACAGTTGGCGTCTCGGCAGAAATGTTTTCCATTCTGCGACGCAGAGTGTGCAGCACCTTCTTGGCAATGAGAACCCTCGACCTGAAACCTGGAGCTCACGCGGTTCGAAGAATGATTAGCAGCCCGGCTCTGTGCTTTTCACCGCGACAGGAGTTCGTCGGTCTCCAGGCGGCGCGTACTGAAATCAATGCGGCCACACGAGGCGAAGCCCTGAGCCCGGCCAGCAACGCCAAGCTTCGGTCTGAGATTAAAATTTCAAGAGAACTATTAAATGCGAATTCATAGCTTTAAGGCAGGATTCGCTGCGTCAGCGCGCATCACTTCATTGCCGAGCCGAAATCAGCGATGCCTCCCCTGCTCCCACTTGCGACAGCACCATGAATCCGTTTGACGCAGCGCTGCTCGGCACCGTCCTGCTGCTGGCAATCCTTGGCTTCCGCGCCGGCCTTCTGCGTAGCCTCGCCGATATTCTGGGGTTCGTGGTGGCAGCGCCCATCGCGGTGGCGCTGATGCCTTATCTCAGCACGGCAAAAGCGCCCGCGACGGTCGGGCTTTTGGGGCAAAGCTCCATTCTTTTCCTGGCCACCTTCTTGGTCGCCGGTTTCATCCTCGCCCAACTGATGCGTTATGCCGTTGCCGGCATGATCGGTGAGGAGATTCATCTTCTGGACAGGTCAGCCGGTCTCCTTCTCGGAATAGCGCGCGCCCTGCTGGTCGCCGTCATGCTCGTCCTGGTGTTTGACCGGATCATCCCGGCCGGCCGCGATCCGGCTTTTCTTGTCGGGTCCAAGAGCCGGCCGATGCTATCGCTGGCCGCGCAGCATGGCGTGCGTTCATTGCCGCCGGAAATCGCAGCTCATATCGATCGGTTGAAAAGACAAAAGGGGCTGTAGAACCCGCTCACCACTCGTATTTCAGCGTGCCCTTGCCGATGTTGCTGACGGTGTTGCTGGAGAACTCGCCTTCGTAGCTCGCGAGCGCCGTCCATCCGTTTCGGAACTTCATGCCGCCGCCGACCGACACCAGCGCCGCGTTGGCCGCGGGAGCCGCGCCATAAACGGTGAACGCCGAGCCGGGCAGCGCCTGGAACAGCGGCGTCGCGCTGCGATCGCGTTGCCAATCGAACGCCCAGGCGGTGCGGGCCTTGAACAGCAAAGCCGCTCCACCATTCATCACCCAGCTCTTGTCCCAGCGCGCGCCCAGCTCGCTGCGCATCGCCGTGACATCATGCGACGCGTAGTTCAATGCGAACACGCCGGTCCCGCTCGTGACCGTCTCGCCGTAACTCGGCATGTAGAACGCCGTCGCCTGCAACGCAGCGTAAGGCGTCACGTTCACGACGCCGGTGACGACCCGCCATCCGGCTTCAAGCCTGCCTGAGAGCGCATAAGGGTTAAACGAGGCGCGATAGGTCTCCGTGCCGCCAAGATTCACGGTGCGGTCGGTCGTCACGTCCTGCCACGTATAGGCCGCACCCGCCGCGACGTAGGCCGGGCCGATGTTGTGCTTGGCGTAGACGCCGAGCTGGAACGTGTCCGCCCGGCCGCTGCCGAAACCGCTGTCGAGACCGAAATTGTAACCGCCACCGCCGATCGCGAAACCGACCCGCGTGTCTGCACTCGCCTGATAGTTGGCGCCGGCGACCACACCCCAGATCCGGCTGTTGTTGGTGCTCGAGCCCGCGCTGGCGTCGCCCGAGGTGCGGCTCGTGCCGCCGTAACCGGCCGCCCATGTCGACCAGCGCCCGGCAGAGCTTCGTACCACACGGTCGCGCGGTGTCACGGCCGCATAAGCCTCGCTCGCGGCGCGGGAGCGCGTCTTGCTCGCGGCATAAGCGAGGCTTTGTTCGCCGTCGGCGGCATACGCCGAGGCGCCGCCGTCGTTCGGCGAATTGTCGAACGCGGTGTCGAACATGGCGTTCATGAACTGCGTCGTCGCCGACAAGCCAGTCTGCACGACCGCGGCCCCAGCTTCACCCGAAAGGGAGTTGAGCGCATCGTTGACCTGCGCAGGTGTCATCGCGAACAGAGCGTTGAACGCGGAAGGCAGCGCCGCGCCGCCATTCAGCGCATTCTGAATGCCGACACCGACACCGCGAGCGTTGTTCTGCCCCAGAATCTCGAAGCCCTGCGTCTCCGCGGTAAAAGCAAAGTTGATGGCGGCTATGGTCCAGGCCGTCGTGGTGAGGGCCGCGAATCCGCCGCCGGCGTTGTTCTGGTAAACCGCCCGTCCCGCGGCATAGGCCGCCGCCGACACAGCGCCAAATCTGTATGCGATGCCCGGCGGATTTGACTGCGTCGTGGTGGTGAAAAAGAGAACGTACTGTTGCCCTGGTGTCAGGCCCACGCCGCCGGTGTTGATCGTCACCGGGACGTAGCTGCCCGATGTCGGCGCAACCAGAGGTCCGGACGTGTAGAGCGCGGGACCTACGGCCTTCGTTCCGTCCCAGGCATAGACGTACGCTTGGTAACTCGCCGCCGCGCCGTTGATGTACTGCAATTGAAACGTGAAACTTTGCAGGACGTGCTGCGAGCCGGTCGCCGAAATGACCTGGCCGAACGTCTCGGTGTTGGTGAACCCCCAGGACGTCAGCCCGAGGGACCCGTTCCACGCGGACATGGTGCTGATGTTGTCCGCAACCGCTTGCGTATTCACGGCCGCCGTACAAACACCCCCGATCAGGAACGCGAGAAACCGTCTCGCGGCATTCGCCATACACGCCCCCGTAGACGCTTGTGCGTCTTAGCCCGGGCCCGAGGGTAGTTGGAGCCGCAACAATTTCAACAGGCTCTCCCTGCGAAAAGCGCTCCAGGACGATCTTTTTTGAGGGTGTAGCGGTTCGGCCGCAGCGAGACAGAGTTCATGAGATCGATGGTGCCGACGCCCGGACTCGAACCGGGACGGGACTTTCGTCCCAACGGATTTTAAGTCCGATGCGTCTACCATTCCGCCACGTCGGCACGCGGCGGTTCTAGCCTGTCTGAAAGCGGCCAGAAAGCGTCAGCCTCAGCCCTTGCCCGTGTGTCCCCAGACCTCGTCCCAGATCGCGCCGGTCGGGTCGGTGACGCGGCCGTCCTTCTCGTAGAACTTGTTGGGCACCTGGAACATCGCGAGCATCAGCCCGCCCTCCGGGCACCACGCCACATGGCGGCTGCCGACCTCGCGCCAGATGAACTCGCCCTTCTTCGCCTCGATGCCTTCGGCCGGACCTTCCTTGTCGACGAGGCGGCCTTCGAGCACGTAGGTCTGCTCAACGTTGACGTGCTCGTGGTCGGGCAGCACGGCGCCCGGCGCAAAGCGCATCAGCGCGGTCATCACGCCGGTTTGCGGGTCCATGAACAGCATCTTGGCCTCGCAGCCGGGGAAGCGCGTCGGCTTCCACTCCATCTCGGCGGGCTTCACCACATGCGAGTGCTGATCGGCGGTGATCTTGTTCTTCGGCGCGACGGCGTCCATGGCGGCCTCCTTCAGTCCATCGCCTCCGATGTTAGCAGCCGCCGCCGCGTCCGTCTGCCCGGATTAGTTGCTCTCCGGCTTGATCTTTGCCTTTTCAATGATCTCCGCGAACTTCTTGGACTCCGATGCCACGAAGTTCGCGAACTCCTTCGGCGTCGTCTTGCGCGGAACAATGCCTTGCACGGTCTGCGTCTCGGCAACCTTCGGGTCCTGGAACGTCTTGTTGGTGATCTCGTTCAGGCGCTGCACGATCGGCTCCGGCGTGCCGCCGGTGGTGAACAGGCCGAACCAGTTGAGCAACTCGTAGCCCTTCAATCCCGGCGCGCCTTCCTGCAACGGGGCAACGTCCGGCAATTGCGGCATCCGCTCGAGCGACGTGACGGCGACGGCGCGAATCCGCCCGTCCTGAAGAAGTCCCTTCACTGCGGCAAGGCTGCTGAAGCTCATGGTCACCGCGCCGGTCGCAACGTCAGTCACCGCGGGCGCTGAGCCGCGATACGGTACGTGCAGCACGTCGGTGCCGGCCATCATGTTCATCAGTTCGCCCGCGAGTTGCTGCGGATTGCCGACGCCGGACGAGGAGAACGACAATTTGCCTTTGTTCGCCTTCGCGTAAGCGATCAGCTCCTGCGGGTTGCGCACCGGCGTGCTCGCGGCGACCACCACAACGCATGGCACGATGCCGACGAGCGCGATCGGCGCCAATTCCTTCATCGGGTCGTAGGTCATCTTCTCTTTGTAGAGATGATGGCTGATTGCAATTTCGCCCGATGTCGCCATCAGCAGCGTGTGACCGTCCGCAGGCGCCTTCGCCACCATGTTGGCCGCAATCATACCGGCCGCGCCGGTGCGGTTCTCGACGATCGCCGGCTGGCCGAGCGCGTCCTTGATCGGATCGGTCAGCAAACGCGCCGAGATGTCGATGCCGCCGCCAGCGGGATAGCCAGCGATGATCTTGATCGGCTGCGTCGCATAGGATTGCACCTGCTGCGCGCGCGCCGCGCCCGCCGTGAGTGCAGCCAGGCTCGCGCCCGCAACGAAGTTGCGCCGTGTCAGCATCGTCATCCTCCCAAAATTTTTCTTGTCTTACGCGCCGCCTTCGCGGATCGGCGGGACAAACGCCAGCCCCGTATCCCACGGGAAATAGATCCAGGTGTCCTGCGACACCTCGGTGATGAACGTATCGACCAGCGGCCGCCCCATCGGCTTGGCATAGACCGCGGCGAAATGCGCCGACGGCAGCAGCTCGCGCACCACCTTGGCGGTCTTTCCGGTGTCCACGAGGTCGTCGACGATGAGCAAACCGCTGCTGCCCTTCGCGCCCTGCTTCATGATGTGGTCGGCCACGGGCTTGATGATCTGCAACTCGCCTTGCTTGGTGTAGTCGTGATAGCTCGACACGCAGATCGTCTCGATCATCCGCAGGTTCAATTCGCGCGCGATGACGGCCGCCGGCACGAGCCCGCCGCGCGTGATCGCCACGATCGAGGTGAACGGCCCCGCTTCCGCCAGCCGCCAAGCGAGCGCCCGCGCGTCGCGGTGAAACTGATCCCAGGACACCGGAAATGCCTTCTGCGGTGTGACCTGCTTGCGCTCCTGATTGTTCTCTTGCGTCTCAGCCATGAATGCCCCTGCCCTCGCGGCGTTTCTAGCTGATGTCGAGCACAAAATCGAACCGCGCCGAAAGCCCGTCCTGCGCCGACGCCATCCGCATCAACAGTTCTTTCCTGAATAATCCGTCGCGGGCGTTGCCCGGCTCGCCCGGAAAGTAGAGCTGCGTCGTCAGGACGCGCCCACCCTTCGGCTGCACCTTCACATGATAGTGCCGCGTGCGGCCGGGATAGAGCGCCGGCTGGATGGTGCGGAAGCGGAACACGCCGTTCGCATCGGTAAAGAGGTGACCGCGATAGCGGAAACCCTTGTTGTCGTAGTCGCCCTTGTCGTCGGCGTGCCAGAGATCGATCAGCGCGCCCGCCACCGGCTTGCAGCGCTTCGTCAGCACAAGGCCCGCGAGTTCAACCGGCGTACCGGATTTGCTCGCTTCACGCAGGTCCGCGCGCTGCGGCGAGCGCGGCTTGAAGAACGGCCCTTCGGTCTGCGCCGCCGTCGGCTCGTCGCTGTCCTTGCACTCCGGCGTCGGTGACAACTCCTGGGAGAAGCCCTCGCCCATGAAGCCGAAGCTCGCGGCAAGCGAGCCGGTGGTGATCAAGAATCCGCGTCTGGTGTCGTCGGTCATCGGAGCCTCCTGGGTACCGCCCCCAATCAGGCCGTCTGCCGCAATCCTTCCTGCACCTTCACCAGCATCGCCTCGACTGCGGCCTTGGCGGCGGCGAGCTTTTCAGGATCGCGCGAGCGCACCACCACGTTGGTGTTCGGCTTGCCGTCGTCGTTGAACGGATAGCTGCCGATCATCACGTCCGGATGGGCCTTGGCGATCTCGCCGAGCGGCGTACCGATATCGCCCTCGCGGCAATTCGCGCGGATGCTTTCCGAGAGCATCTTCACGCCGGTCTTCAAGGTCGGCGCGATCTCGTCGAGCATCGCCTGCATGATCGATGGCACGCCCGCCATCACATGCACGTTGCCGATGCGGAAGCCCGGCGCGGCCGACACCTTGTTCACGATCAGGTCGGCGCCTGCCGGAATACGGGCCATGCGCAGCCGCGCCTCGTTCAAATCCTTCTCGGCGATCCGCGTCAGCAGCATCGCCCGCGCACGAGGGTCCACGTCAATCGAGACGCCGAAGGCCTTGGCCACGCAATCCGCCGTGATGTCGTCGTGGGTCGGACCGATGCCGCCGGTCGTGAACACATAGGTGTAGCGCTTGCGCAGGTGATTGAGCGTCGTGACGATTTCCTCTTCGACGTCTGGCACCACCCGCACCTCGCGCACATCGACGCCGATGTTGGTCATGTACTCGGCGATATAGCCGATGTTCTTGTCCTTGGTGCGGCCGGACAGGATCTCGTCCCCGATGACCAAAATTGCGGCGGTGACTGTCTCTGTCATCAGGCGGTTCTCCCCATGCGAATAGGCTCGTCTAGCCCTGTTGCGGCCGGAAGCCAAGCAGGCACGCGGGTTGCTTGCAAGCCCATGTTATATCGGCAAAAGCGGCGTTGGCGTGCGCCCCGGAGCGCCGCTATAAAGGAGCCGGGAGCGAGGGAAATCCATGACCTATTGCTGCGGCATCCTGGTGCGCGACGGGCTCGTGATGATTGCCGACACCCGCACCAATGCGGGTCTCGACAACATCTCGACGTTCCGCAAGCTGCACGTGTTCCGCGATCCAGGCCAGCGCGTCATGGCGATCGCCTCCTCAGGCAATCTGTCGATCAGCCAGTCGGTGGTCAGCATGCTCCAGGAGGGCATCGAGAACCCCGAGACCGGCGAGATGGAAACGCTGATGAACGCGCCGACCATGTTCCAGGCTGCCATGCGCATCGGTCAGGCGATCCGCCGCGTGCACGACATCGAAGGACCGGGGCTTCAGGCCGCGGACGTGAAGTTCGATGTCGCATTTCTGTTCGGCGGCCAGATCAAGGGCGACAAGCTTCGCCTCTTCATGATCTATTCCGCCGGCAACTTCATCGAGTGCACCGTCGACACGCCGTATCTGCAAATCGGCGAGCACAAATACGGCAAGCCGATCCTCGACCGCGCGGTGCGCTACGGCATCGACATCTACGACGGCTTGAAGATCGCGCTGCTCTCGATGGACTCCACCATCCGCTCCAACCTCGGCGTCGGCATGCCGATCGACGTGCTGGTGGTGCGGCGCGACGCCTGCGACGCCGAGCTGTCGTACCGGATCGAGCCGGGCGAGCCCTACTTCCATGATCTCAGCGAGCGCTGGTCGGCAGCGCTGCGCGCCGCGCACATGGCGATCCCGCGCCCGCCCTACGTCACGCCGCGTTAGCGCCGCGCGCCTTCGTCATGCGGTTGCTCGGGCGAACCCAACCCCGAGCCGTGCGCGCCAAGAGGGCGGCCGTTGGGTGCGAAGGCCATTCCACGGTTTCTTTGTTGTTGCTGCTCGGTTGGGCTGAGGCTCCGGTCCTGCGTGTTGTTCGCGTTTGAGCCTTGTCCCGTGGTGCCGATCGTCGGCGACCGCGGATAGGTGCCGACGGCATTGCTGCCCGACGGAGAAGAAGAGTTGGAGCCTCCGCTTTGGGCGAGCGCGACAACAGATGAAAAGCTGAAAAGAAGTGCTGCTGCGACGGATGCGGTTTTCATGACGGCCTCCGGCATTCTGTTCGTCTGAAGTCAACGGCCCGGCCGGACCGAGGTTCCACCGCGGAACACCCCGCCCTTCCGCGGCGCAATGCAGGGAATCTTAAGGAAACCGTTCACTGCCCATTAACGGCGTGCCGTGAATTGGGGCGATTTGCGCGCGTATCAAGCGGATTCCGTCGCTCTGCAAGGCAAAACGCAAGCATTGGGGCGATAACCTCCGCGCCGTTCAAGGGATTTCCCTTGCGGAGATTGTTGTGTCGGAAGCCGCGCCAGTGCGGACGGACGGACCGCGAGAGAGAACGAGACGCACTGACTGGGACCGCGCCCGCCTGGGCGTGGTCGTTCCGCTTTGCGTCGTCGTCTCCATTGCGATCGTTTGCATCATCGTCGCGTCTTTGATGTCGGCGCATCGCGCCAACGAAGTGGCGATCGAGCGCGAGACACAGCTTCTCAGCCGCGCCATCTCCAACCGCGCCGAGTGGTCGCTGCGCCGGCTGGTGACGCTCGTGCAGCCAGGCGAGGCCGTTCGCCATCTCCGTACCGACGCGCAGCAGGAGCGTCTCGTCCGCAATCTCAAGATCATGCCCGATCACGATATGGTCGTGATCGTGGACGGGTCGGATCAAATGAGCCACGCCTCGATCGAGCCGAACGAGACGCGATGGATCACCGGGCACCTCTCCGCGATCGCGCCCTTGGTCGATTTCATGCGCAAACGCGTGACCGAGCTGCCGCCGGGCGTGATCCAGCTCACGCGCCCGAGCCCCGCCGCTGCGGATTCCACCACGATGCCGCTGTCGTTCCTGCAAAGGTTCATGGGCAACCTGTCGATCGTGACCGCCGTTCCGATGGGCCCCACCGTGAACGATCCGACATCGCTCGGCGGCGAAGCCTCCCCGATCGTGTTCGCAGTGATGATCATCGACGACGGCCAACTCGCCACCTTCAGCAGCCGCCTGCAACTGACCGACCTTCGCGAGGTGAACAACGGCGCTGTCGAAATGGACGAGCATCTGTTCACGATCGCGGATGCACACGGCAACGTCATCACCCGCCTCGCCTGGACGCCAGAAAGCCCCGGCAAGATCATCCTCTACAGCGTGGTGCCCTTCATCGGCATCGCACTCGCCGGCTTCGCGGTGCTTGCGGGCCTCGTGCTGCGCTACATGCGTCACACTGCGGCTGCGATCAAAGCCGGCGAGAACCGGCTGCGCTACCTCGCCCTGCACGACCCGCTGTCAGGCCTGCCGAACCGCAACTTCTTCGGCGAGCGGCTCGAAACCGTCATCGAGAACGTCAAGCGCGGCGGACCGCCGGCCGCGCTGTTCTACATCGACCTCGACCACTTCAAGGACGTCAACGACACGCTCGGCCATCCGGTCGGCGACGAATTAATCCGCGCCGTCACGTTGCGGCTGGCGCACACGCTGCGCGGCGAGGACCTGGTCGCGCGTCTCGGCGGCGACGAATTCGCGGTAATCACTGCCGTGCCGTCCGATCAAGCCACCATCGAGAAGATCGGCGAGCGCTTCATCCAGACGGTGTGCGCGCCATACAGCATCCACGGCCATAACATCGTGATCGGCGCCAGCATCGGCGTCGCCGTCATCGGCGCCGACGCCGGACGGGTGGCCGACATCATGCGCTACGCCGACATGGCGCTGTACCGTGCCAAGAACGAGGGCCGCAACCGCACCTGCATCTACGACGCGGTGATGGACGCCGACCTGTCGCAGCGCAAGATCATCGAGCAGGATCTGCGCGAAGCCATCGGCAAGGACGCCCTCAACGTGGTGTACCAACCGATCGTCAACGCCAGCGGCGACAAGCTCGTCGGCGTCGAGGCGCTGGCGCGCTGGTCGCACCCGACCCGCGGCAACATCCCGCCGAGCGAATTCATCCCGATCGCCGAGCATTCCGGCCTGATCGCGGCGCTCGGCGCCAACGTGCTGCGGAGAGCTTGTCTCGCTGCCAAGGCGTGGCCCACCCTCACCGTTTCGGTCAACGTCTCGCCGCTGCAATTCCGCCAGGTCGATTTCGTCGCCACCGTTGAGCGCATCCTGACGGAGACCGGCATCGATCCCTCGCAACTTGAGCTGGAACTGACCGAAAGCACCCTCGTCGGCAACGTCGAGAGCGCGGAAGCCGCGATGCGCAAGATCAAGACGCTGGGCGTCAGGCTCGCGCTCGACGACTTCGGCACCGGCTATTCGAGCCTGCACTATCTGCGCCGCTTCCCATTCGACCGCCTCAAGATCGACCGTTCCTTCGTGCGCTCGATCGAACAGACCGCGGACGCCGCCGCCATCGTCCATGCCATCGTCAGCCTGGGCCGCGGCCTTGGCATGAAGGTGACCGCCGAAGGCGTCGAGACCGCCGAGCAGCACCTGTTCCTGCGCGCCGCCGGCGTGCAGTGCATGCAGGGCTACCGCTTCGGCATGCCTTCCAAGGCCGACGAGATCGCGCGGCGCCTCGCCAATCCGGGCGTCTACCGCAGCATCGAAGGCGACGCCGCGGCGGCCCTCGCCAGTTGATCCTCGCGCCCGCTCATTCCCGGCACGGGCACGGCGTGACCTTCTCGATCCAATAGCTCTCCACCGCCTCGTCGGCCCAGAAATCGACGCCGACCTTCACCGACGGCGCCATCCAGACGAACTGCTCGCGGAAATCCAGATCGATTCCGTATTCCTTCGCCCGCGAAAATCCCATTTCGAAATAGCCGGACGAATTTGCGGCGCAGCGGGACGCATCGACGGTCACCGTCGCGCTCCATTTGCGCTCCATCGACGGCAGCGTCCACTTCGAGAACTGCACGTCCTGGACAACCAGCGTCGGCTTGCACACCGGCTGCCCGGCCTGCGCCGCTCCGGTGAAGACCATCAATCCAGCCAACAATGCAGCAAGGCAAGAAGAGTGTGAAACGCGGCGGTCGCTCATAGGCGCTCCTCCCTCAAAGGGGTTTGGAGCAGCGCTTGAGACGACGCGTCCTCAAGGACCGGGCGGCTGCGGGATGAGCCCGATGGCGCTTCGTTGTCGAAGCGGCGCTATTTACCGGCGCCCCAAGCCCCGGCGCAACGCATCGTTTCTCGGACTATCATGAGGAAACCTCATGATGGAATTGTATGAATTGCGATTTCAAAGGTTCTTAGTCCCAATATGCACTGTTTATCATTAGTTTTTCTCATATAATCCAGGCCATGCCGCGCCGCCTGCCGCCGCTCAACGCTCTGAAAGCCTTCGAGGCCGCCGCCCGAAGCGAAAGTTTTACGCGTGCCGCCGAAGAGCTGAATGTCACGCAGGGCGCCGTGAGCCATCAGGTGAAAGCGCTGGAAGACACGCTCGGCGTCCGGCTGTTCAACCGCGAGCGCCAGCGGCTGACCATGACCGAAGCCGGCCGCGACTATCTCGCCGTGGTCCGCGACGCCCTCGACCGCATCGCCGCGGGCACCGACCGCCTCCTCCAGCGTCAGAGCTCCGGCACGCTCACCGTGAGCACGTCGCCCGACTTCGCCGCCAAATGGCTGGTACACCGGCTTGGCCGGTTCGCCGAAAGCCATCCAGACATCGATCTTCGGGTTTCCGCCACGGCGGATCACGTCGACTTCGCGCGCGAAGATGTCGATGTCGCGGTCCGTCATGGCGACGGCAAATGGCCGGGGCTCGATGCGGTGCGCCTGTGCTCCGAACAGCTCTTCCCGGTGTGCAGCCCCAAGCTGATCGCGGGCCGCAATCGCATCGCCAGAGCGTCGGACCTGCTGAAATTTCCACTGCTGCGTCTCAACGACTGGGAAACCTGGACGCGATGGTTCGAAGCCGCCGGTGTCGACGATCCCGTTCCCCACGGCCCCGTGCTCAACCGCGCGAGCATGCTGATCGATGCCGCCGCCGATGGACAAGGCATCGCATTGGCGCGTACGACGCTCGCAGCGTGGGATCTGATCAACGGCCGCCTGGTGCGGCCTATCGATGTGTCGCTGCGGCTGTCCAAAACCTACTGGATCGTCTGCCCCAAGGTGAACGCGGTGCTGCCCAAGACCGCCTCGTTCCGTAAATGGCTGATCGCGGAAGCCGCCGAAGACCTGCGCCGGCTGAAAACGCTTTCCCATCCTTGACCGCGTCCACGCGAAAGCCTGCCTGATGCCGTTGTGCGCGGACACGCGCCCGCGTTATATCGACCACAACAACACAGGTGGAGAAACGACATGGCGGTTCAGAAGGTCGCGCTCGTCACGGGCGCCGGCACGGGCATCGGCAAGGCGGCGGCGCTCGCGCTTGCCAAAGACGGCTATGCCGTCGTGCTGGCGGGCCGCCGCCTCGACAAGCTCGAGGAAACCGCCAAGGAAGCCGGCAACGCCAAGACGCTGGCCGTCGCGGCCGACGTCGCCGACGTGGAATCCATCCGCGCGCTGTTCGCGCGCGTGAAGAAGGAGTTCGGCCGCCTCGACGTTCTGTTCAACAACGCCGGCATCGGCGCGCCCGCCGTGCCGATGGAGGAGCTGCCGGTCGAGACCTGGAAGAAGGTCGTCGACACCAACCTGACGGGCATGTTCGTGTGCACGCAGGAGGCCATCAAGATCATGAAGGCGCAGGACCCCAAGGGCGGCCGCATCATCAACAACGGCTCGATCTCAGCCCACACGCCGCGCCCGCGCGCTGCGGCCTACACCGCGACCAAGCACGCGGTTACCGGCCTCACCAAGCAGACCGCGCTCGACTGCCGCAACGATATGATCCTGTGCAGCCAGATCGACGTCGGCAACGCCGCCACCCCCCTCACCGATCGCATGGTGACCGGCGTGGGCGTTCTGCAGCCCAACGGCACCTCGATGGTCGAGGCGCGCATGAACGCCGACGATGTCGGCCGCGCGGTGGTCTACATCGCGAGCCTGCCGCTCGATACCAACGTGCTGTTCATGACGGTGATGGCGAACGGCATGCCGTTCGTGGGACGCGGCTGACAACCCTCCAATAGGCGCCGCGGTGCCTCGCCCGCTCCCCGCCTTGTGGGGAGCGGAACGAAACGGACGCGCGCTATAGTCCCCCAAGAGAACGCCGCGACGGCACGAGCGGAAGCCACCAAGGAATACCCCGCTTGGCGAGCCAGTACGGCCGCCACAGCAATTTCCACGCGACAGCATCGAGCGGCGCGCTTCCCCACGCATGATCCTGGGTGTCGATCGCCGGCAGGTTATGCTGATTGAGCCACGTCCGTGCGGCCCACCACACTTCGACCGGTACCTTTTCGTTTCGCTCCGCCATTAGTTCTCGAATGGAAAGAAGCGGGTCCGAAAGCTGGCGCGCGACACGGAGTGTTGCGACGCGCTCTCCGTTCCTTCTCACGCTCCACAGCCTCGACCGATTGTGCGCCAGATTGTACCCGTAGCTGTTGAGGCAATTCTTCATTGCGACTGCCTCAGCCGCAATGTCGTCGATAGATCGGAGCGGAACGAACTCATATCCGGAGACGCAACCCGGTTCGAGCCACGTGTCGGCGATCGGCATCTCGCCGAGATTGACGCACAGCGCAACACGCATTCGCCACTTCTCCGCAGCATCAAGTGCAGTTTTGAAGCACAGCGCAGGACGCCACGGCTTCTCGACGATCTTTTGTCCGGCCGTGCCCTTATTGACAGAGAACCACGCCCAGAGGCTCATAAGATTCAAGCGTTCTATCTTGACGCTCTTCGCATCGCGCGTGAGCTCGCGCGCGATCCATATCGCAAAAGACTCATGCGACCAACGCGCCGCGAACGACACCGCATCGAGCCAGACGGACATCAGCTTTGGCGAACGCGGCAAGTGATTGACGATCTGGCGACGAAACAGATGGCCGTCCGGCAGACTGGGGAGCGGCCTTGTCAAACCATCGACCGGCAACCTGCGCAGCCACAAAGGCACGCCGACCGTCTTCGCCACGTCTGAAAGCGGGCGACCATCTATTGCAGCAGCGATGGCGCACTCGACATCGACTTCACGTCGCGGCACCGCGAGTGCGAACAGCAGCGACGGAAAGCTTATGGCGAGGTCCGCAACGCGCGGATGGCGATCAGCCGCGGCGTGCACGGCCGCACGCGCACGCGGCGAAAATCGCCGCAGGCGACGCTCCACGCGCGCATGCTTCTCGCTCGCGCAAACGCGCGAGCCAGCCTGATAGGACAACATGAACAGGACTCCGCGCACGGCTCGCAAAGCGAACCAACGCAACTCGAAAAATTGCAAATGACCGGCTCGTGCCCGGAACGCAGTCCGGGCTGCACGGATCAAATATCGCGGACGAAGTCCGGGAAGCGTGTGCGGGTCAACATCGGTCGCCTCCCTCGGCGATAGTTGTGGGATGCGCTGTATAAATGACCTCGCGCACCGCTGCAAGACAGCGTGCGAGGTCGTGGTTTACACATTACGGACGCGCCGCAAACGGCGCGAACGCCTGGATTCGAGCCTGCGCGCGGCGATCGGGTCGCGCCGATGGTTGCCGATTGGACGATCGCTTGTCGGGAATGATTCAAGCGCGCGCATTCTTGGTGTAGGCTGACAGTATTGCGCTCACGAAGCTCCCCAGAGAGGCTCCAGTGAGAATCCGATTGCGAAGCATCTTCGTTGTGCTTTGCGCATTGACCGCGGCCTGCGCCCTCGTCCGCGGCAGCGCCGCGTTGACGTCGTCGGGTCCGACGTTCGCCGCCGCCGTGCGGGCCCAATTCGGCGTTGATCTCGTTGTGCCGTTTGAGCATTTCGACACAGCGTCGCCCCGCGCGCTGCTGCCGGGCTCGACCATCGCAAGGCTCGATGTCGATACGTTTGCCGACAAAGGCAGGATCGTGCGGCTCGCGGACGCCACCCTGTGTCATGTGCCAGGGCTCAACTACGGAAGCCCGCAGGGCTCGACGTCCTTTCGGCAGACCGGCTCCACCGACATCAAATCCGACGCCCGTGAAGCCAAGCTCTTGTTCGGCCTCGACAATGAAAGCCTCGCGTCGATCAAAGGGTACAGGATCCAGCTTTCCAGGACGCGGCTTTTCAATATTCCCTTCGACCGCCTGAGCCAGTTCGCCGCCCAAACCGGCGCTGATCCAAAATGCGCAGGCGCATCAAGCAACAAAGCCGTTGTCAGCCGATCGCTGATCGCGACCGTTGACGTCACTATCACGTCGCAACGGCCGCTGCCGCCCGACCTGCTTGAGAGGATCGGAAAGACGCTGTCGCCCGGCAGTCCTGTCACACTGCGATGGGACACTGGTTCTGCCTACAGCTATTCCGTCACGCTGCCGGATCGCTGGATCGGTGTCAGGACCGAACCACAGTTTTAGCACACGAATAGGTTGTACTTTGAAAAAATCCTGTCTAGCCTAGCTGCGGGTCGGGCAAATTTTGTTTTTTGTTTTTCGGGGGGATTACCCATGTTGAAACATTTCGCTGCTGCTGCCGCACTGTGTGCGGCGGTGTCGACTGCCAATGCTCGCGACTTCGGATTGGAGCGTTTCGCCAGCATCGTGAACACGATCTATCCGGGCTACAGCGTGTTCGCGCCGTTCGTCGAAGCGCCTTCGGGCGCCGATCCCTTACATCTCCAGATGGGATATGTCGGAAGCGTCTGGAACATGGGAGCGGACAGAGGACGGGGAGGAAGCGGCTCAACTTACAGCCACGGCGATTTCAACTACTGCAATCCGATCCAGGCCGTGATGCCGCCGGCGCGAAACACCGCGCGCGTGCAGAATTGGCGTTACAGGACCGAAATCACCCTAACGGGAGACTTCACCGTTACGGGCGCAACGCCGAACGACACGATCTTCAAGCTCACGGCGATCGATGCGAAGTATATCAACAGCGTCACCGTCGATATCAAAAACACGGTGAGATATTCGGTCCCTTACGACGTCCTGAAGAACTGGTCCTCCGAAGCCCTGGCGCGCTGCCCGACCTTGGGGGCCAACCGCGTACTGACGTCCGCCATCGCGGGCGACGTGACCGTGAAGATCTACTTCGTGGCCGGCGTCAGCGCGACGCTTCAGTTCGACATCGCCTCGAAGGTCAAGGCCAACCTCGGCTTCAACGTCACGCCGGTGCAGATCGGAACGGACACCGCACCGGCCATGGTGCTGACCGAGGGCAACCAGATCTTCGCCATCGCTGCGCAGCCCGCGCCGCTCCGCTGACGCCTGCGCTCTCGGGACTGCTGCGATGTTCGCGCATTCGCTCGCAACAAAACTGGCCGCCGCCGTCCTCCTGATGGCGGTGGCGGGCTGCGCGCGGCCGCCGACGCTCGGCAGCGTGTTGAAGGACAAATACCCCGGCTACCAGCAACTGCTGCCGGCGACCTCGGTCAGCCTGCGGGACGTCAACTACGAATACGTTCCGGGCACCATGCTGACCGCGACGCGGCAGTCGCCCGCGTCGCGGGCGGAAGCCGCGGTCTGGGTGGCCGATCCGATCTATTGCCCGCCGGGCTATCCGCTCGCCGATGTACCGACCCAGCAGAGAAATCCGGTCAAGATCGTCTACGACTTCGATCTCTCGCTCAAGCGCCTCCTGCATCAGCAAAAGGCAAAGGCCGACCTCAATCTCGAAGAGAACGAGATCGAGTTCATCCGCCACGTGGAGATCCGCGTCGAGTCCCCGCGAACCTACTCGATCCGCCGCGGCAAGCCAGTTCCGCAATACGTCAAAGCCTGCGTGGACGCGATCACGCAGCGGGCCGGGGTGCACAAGATCAGAAGCGTCCTCGTCGGCAACATCTACGTCGACGTCTTCTTCAAGGACAACGTGAGCCTGATGGCGAAGATCGCCATCGCCAACAAGGTCAACGCCTCGTTCGGTTTCGGCGTGATCCAGGGCGAAAGCTACACGATCAGCGGCGACAACATGGTGTTCGGGGCGCGGTTCGCTCGCGTCAGGAACTAAGCCGCCCTCACCGTCTCCAGGAACCGTTCGACCTGCAGCTTGAGCGTGCCGCCTTCGTTGGCGAGCTGGCTCGCGAAAGTGAACACCTGATTGGCGGCGGCGCCGGTGGCGCTCGCATCGATCTCGAGGTTGCGGATCTTTTCCGTCACGCTGTCGGTGCCGAGCGCCGCCTCCTGCACGTTGAGCGCGATCGCGCGCGTCGCCGTATGCTGTTCCTCGACTGCGGCGGTGATCGCGGTCGCGATCTCCGAGACGCGGTGGATGATCGAGCCGATCTCCTTGATCGCCGACACGGAGTCCCGCGTCACCACCTGGATGTCCGCGATCTGGCCGGCGATCTCCTCGGTTGCCTGCGCGGTCTGGCTCGCGAGATGCTTCACTTCGGCGGCGACCACCGCAAAACCGCGGCCGGCCTCACCCGCCCGCGCCGCCTCGATGGTGGCGTTCAACGCCAGCAGATTGGTCTGCTCGGCAATGTCGGTGATCAGGCTCAGCACGTGGCCGATGCGTTCGGCGACCGCCGACATCTGCCCAATCCGCGCATCGGTCGCAGCCGCGCCGCGCACCGCTTCGCTTGCGATGTCGCGCGAATGCTGCGCCTGCTGTCCGATCTCGGCGATCGACGAGGCGAGCTGCTCGGAGGCGATCGCCACCGACTGCACATTCTTTGAGGCCTCGGTCGCGGCGACCGACACCGAATTGGCGAGTTGGTGCGTGACGTTGGCGGTCTCGGTCAGTGATTTCGCCGTGCCCTGCAACTCGCCCGTTGCGCCGGACACCGCCTTGACGATGGCGCCGACCGCGCGCTCGAAATCGTCGGCGAGCCGCTGGGTCTGCTCGCGGCGCGCCAGGGCCGCTTCCTCGACGGTGCGGTTCTTCTCGGCTTCGAGCTCCTGCATCCGCTGCAAATTGTCCTTGAAGATGTTGGCCGCGCGCGCCGCGTCTCCCACCTCGTCCTGCCGCTCCTGATACGGGATCGGAATATCCTCGCGGCCCTTCGCGAGCTGCACCAGCACCTCGGCGATCCGGCGGATCGGCCGGGCGACCTGCCGGGACGACACCAGCGCCACCGCACCCATGATCAGGATGACGAGCGCGCCGAACAAAAGATTGATCAAGGCGGCGCGGTCGGCCTCCTTCACCGTGAGCGCCGCGAGATCGTCCGCGCGCTGGTCGGCGCGGATCGCCATCAGCTCCAGCATGTCCGCCGCCTTCGCCCGCTGCGGCTCGGCGCGTGCCTGAAGCAGCTCGGTCTGCGACTGCACGGCGCGCGTCAGCGTGTCGACGATGGTCTTGTAGCGCGGCGGATATTGCAGCAGTTCGTCGATCAGCGCATGCGCTGCCGGATCGCGGATCATGCCGCGCGATTCCTGCAACAGCAGAACCGCGTTGCTCAGCGCGCCAAAGATGCGCTTGAGCTCGGTGTCTTCGTTGCGCACGAACCGGCTCCAGGACATCGAGCCCGCCTGCATGAATTCGGCGTTGGCCTGCTGAAGGTTGTTTTCGAGCGCGTAACGGTTGTTGGCAACCGCGACCGCGCCGCTGTTGATGAGGTTCGCGGCTTTCCGCGACCAGCCGACGCCCTCCGCAACTTGCTGGTCGCGCAGCACGATGATCTCGAACTGGATGGCGCCGATTTCCTGCGCGGCGCGAACGTAATCGTTGAACGCGCCCTTCACCGCGGTGAGGAATTGCCGGTCCTCGTCGAGCGCCGCTTTCGCGATCGCGTTGTCGTAAGCCGTGTTGGCGGTCGCCGCGCGGCCGGCCAGATGCTTGAGGACGCCGGTGACGTCGTTCGCGTTTCTCGCGAGCCGCATGTCACGGTCGACCGACGTGAGTTCGGTCAGAATGACTCGTGCCTCGAGCGCGGCTTCCTGCAAATTCCGGCTCGCCGACGCACGATTCATCAGATCGTGCGTGATGCGATTGACGCGCGCCTGGTTCCCGACCATCGCCGTCACCAGCACAAGCCCAACGAAAGCCGAGAGACCCAGCTTGGTGCCAATTCGAATTTTCAATCTGCGCATGTAACGGCAGCTGCCAAATCAGAGAAATATGGGAACAAGAAATTAGCCAAAACTCTTTAACTCTCGTTAATATTTGGAAAACAGCTTTCTCTTTCTCTGCGAAAGCCGCGGAAAGACGGCTCTCCGCGCGGCCTGACCCGCGAACTGCGCCGAGTTTCCTGAAATTTGATCGAATGGACTCAGCTGTCCCGGCTTAGTGAAAAATTTATTAAGCTATCGGGGATACCCTGATCGAACTCTGTATTTCTAGAACCGATCGATCGATGTCCGGCGCGATGTCCAACAGCGATGTCATGGTCGTCGAAAGACGCCGCGACATCCGTATCATTGTCAGCCTATCCGCGCGGGTGTTCCTCAAGAACACGCGCAGCGTGAACGGCGAGCTCGCCGAATACGCTTGCCGCGCGATCAACATTTCGCCGCGTGCCGTGGCCCTCGCGGCGCCGGTGCGGACGTCGATCGGCGAATGGGCGCGCATCGTGATCGAACACGTCGGCCGCATCGAAGGCACCGTCGACCGGCTGCTCGACGATCGCGGCTTCGTCGTGCGCATCGAGGCCTCCGAGGACGAACGCGCAAAGCTGTTCGACAAGATCTCCTGGGTCCAGCAGCACAAGGACCACGAGGTGACCGACAAGCGCGGACACGAGCGCTTCGTGCCGAACAATCCTCGCTCAAAGATTGCCTTTGCCGACGGCACAATCGTCGATTGCTTCGTGATCGACCTTTCGGTGTCGGGCGCGGCGGTATCCGCGGATGTGACGCCGCCCGTCGGCACGGTGCTGGCCGTGGGCAAGATCGTCGGGCGCGTCGTGCGTCATTTCGCCGGCGCCTTTGCGGTTCAGTTTGTTCAGATGCAGAATCGGGCCACGGTCGAATCACTTGCCATCTTGAAATGACGGTTCCATCCGGAATGGACTTCCCTTGAACCCGCAATTCCAATCGGACCCGACCGACCTCACCGGCCATACGCTGAACGCGCTTCGCGAGCGGTTCGGCCGGCTGCTGGTCGGCTTCCTTTGGGCGTGCGGCGCAGGCATTTCCGCGATCGCGATGATGCGAGGCGTCTGGCCCGTGCTCATTCCGGTGGTGAGCGTGGCGCTCGCCGCCACAGCGACCGCGCTCTGGCTGCGCGACCGCACCGGCGCGCCGACGCGCTACGTCTCGTCGATCGCGGTCGCCGGAATGATCGCGCTGCTCGTGCTGGAGTACGAATGGCAGTTCATCCAGACCGACTTGCACATCGCATTCTTCGCGGCCCTTGCCGTCGTTGCGCTGTGGTGCTGTTGGACCTCGATCGTGATCGCTGCGGCGGCCATCGTGCTGCATCACGTGGCGCTGAACTTCATCTATCCGTTCGGCAATTTCCCCGACGGTCCCGATCTGTGGCGCGTCGCCTTGCATGGCCTGGTCCTCTTCGCCCAGGCCGCCGTGCTGGGCTGGCTGGCCAACCGTCTCGTCCTCGCCTTCGCGACGTCCGAGGCCGAGGCCGTCAAGGCGCGCAACGCCCAGGCCGTCAGCATCGAGCTTGCGGAGAAGCGCCGCCACACGCTGACCGAGCAGAACGAACGCCGCGCGCAGATCGACTCCGCGATCGTCGCGTTCCGCGAACGGGTTAATGCGGTTGTCACAATCGTCAGTGACAGTACGCAATCGCTTCGCTCGACTGCGACATCGCTTTCGGACTCGGCAAGTCAGGCCTCCACCTTCACCGTGGGCGCGGTCCAGACCTCCAACACCGCGTCGGCGAATGTGGCGTCGGCCGCGAGCGCTGCGGGCGTGTTGATGAGTTCGAACCAGGAGATCAGCCGGCAACTCTGCGAGACCGCCGAGGTTGTCCGCAATGCGACGAATGAGACCGAGGCCACGAACTCCGAGATCGCCGCGCTTTCGCTCGCCGCACAGAAGATCGGTGACGTCGTGGCATTGATCCGGGCCATCGCCGCGCAGACCAACCTCCTCGCGCTCAACGCCACGATCGAGGCCGCGCGTGCAGGCGACGCCGGGCGCGGATTTGCCGTGGTCGCCGCCGAGGTGAAGCAGCTCGCCACCGAAACCAGCAAGGCGACGGAAGACATCACCGCCCAGATCGGCGCTGTGCAAAGCTCGACCGACGATATGATCGAGGCGATCCGCCGCATCACCGCGCGCATGCATCAGATCGATGAGCACACCTCCGTGGTCGCCCTCTCCGTCGAACGCCAGAACACCGCGACGAGCGAGATCACCCACAACGTCACGAGCGCTGCCGAGGGAACCAAGGTGGTCGCCTCCGTGTTGTCCGATGTTGCGGTCTCCGCGAACGGCACGCACAAGTCCGCGCAAACGGTGCTCGAGGCCGCGACCGCCGTCGATGAGGCCGCCGCGAACCTGCGCGCGGAGGTCGAAGGCTTCCTTCGGAGCGTGGCTGCGTGATGCTCAAAGCCTATCGCCTCGCGATGACCGCATGGGCGACAGCCGCCGCGGTTGTCGCAGGCGCCGCGTTTCAGCCGGCGTCCGCCGAGACGGTCTCCGTCTACGGCTCCTCGACCTTCTACTCGCAGCTCATGCAGCCGCTGCAAGGCGCCATCGAGGCGAAGTCCGGCCACAAGCTGATGGTGGTCTCCAACAAGTCGAGCCTCGGCATCATGGCGCTGTTCGAGAAGCGCGCCGACCTCGCGATGATCTCCGCCTCGCTCGAAAGCCAGATCGCCGCCGTGAAGCGCACCAATCCGTCGCTGGCGTTCGACAAGCTCAAGACCTACCCGGTGATGCACATCCGCGCCGCCTTCGCGATCAACCCGGCCAATCCGGTGCGCAACGTCAGCATCGACCAGATCAGAAAAATCCTGCGCGGCGAGATCACCAACTGGAAGGCGCTCGGCGGCGCCGACACGCCGATCCGCGTCGTCATCGTGCGCGGCGGCGGCGGCGTGCCGACCGCGGTGGAATCCGAGCTGCTCGACGGCAATCCGATCGCCGCGACCGAGCATGCGATCTACGTGCAGTCCGGCGCGCATGTGATGGCGGTCGTCGGCCAGGAGCCCGGCTCTCTCGGGCTTGCCCAGCTCGGCCTGGTGCAGAAGCACAAGCTCCCCGAACTCAAGACCGACCGCCCGGTCGATCAGCAGCTCAATCTCGTCTCTCTCGGCGAGCCCACCGCCGCGATGCGCGCCGTCATCAAGGCGACGCAGGAAATCGCCGCCGCGCGGGCGGAGAAGTATTGAGCCAGCGCACCGGCGGGCAAACCCGAACCGCCGATCTGGCCTATTGGACTTCGGTCCAATAGCTGACAATCTAGCATCCGCTTTGAATTGATCGCGGGCCGGTTCGGCCTGGGCGTAAAAAATTGCCAATTCAGACCGAAGGAGCCTGCCATGCGCCTTACCGTCTGTGCTGCGCTCTTGGTCCTTGCATCTCCCATCGCAGCCTTCGCACAAGGAAACGCGCCAGCCGCCGTTGCGGTCGGGACAGTGAAGGCCGAGCGCAAGCCGATTTCTCAGGCCCGCGATTTCGTCGGACGCGTCGAGGCAATCAACAGGGTCGACGTGCGGGCGCGCGTCAAAGGCTTCCTGGAAAAGGTGCTGTTCAAGGAAGGCGATACGGTCAAGGAAGGCGACCAACTCTACCAGATCGAACGGGGAACCTTCGAATCTGCAGTTCAGCAGGCGCAAGGTTCGCTCGAACGCAGCAAGGCCGCTCACGAGCTTGCCGTCATCCAGCTCCAACGCGCCCAGGACCTCCTCGACAAGCAAAGCGGCTCGGAGGTCGCACGCGACCAGGCCCGCGCGCAGGAGCGGCAAGCCAAGGGCGCCGTTCTCGCCGACGAAGCCAATCTGCAAACCGCGAAGATCAATCTCGATTACACCGACATCGCCGCACCGGTCAGCGGCAAGATCGGCCGCACCAATCTGACCAAGGGCAACGTCGTCGGACCGGACAGCGGCGTGCTGACCACCATCGTCAGCCAAGACCCGATGTATGTGACGTTTCCGGTAAGCCAGCGCGAATTTCTGAAGTTTCGCCAAAGCGGCCAGCCGGCCAGCGCGGCATCGGTGAAGCTCAGGCTGCGCTTCTCCGACGGCTCGACGTACGACCAGACCGGCACGCTCAATTTCATCGATGTCAGCGTGGACCGCTCGACTGATACGATCCTCGCCCGCGCCAGTTTCCCCAATCCGAAGGGCGTTCTTGTCGACAATCAGCTCGTTCGCGTGCTGGCCGAAAGCGACAAGCCGGAGGAAAAGGTCGTCGTTCCGCAGTCCGCGCTGATCGCCGATCAGGAGGGCGTGTATCTGTTCGTCGTCGAGGACGGAAAGGCGGTCGTCAAGCGCATCAAGCCCGGCGGTGAGAGCGGCGCCGACATCGTGGTGGAGAGCGGGTTGTCCGGCGGCGAGCTGGTCATCGTCGAAGGCCTTCAGAGCCTCCGGCCGGGCATGCCGGTGCGCGCGACGCCGGCTGTAGGCTCGCTGGGCCGGAGTTAAGCCGTGCTCTCAGCAATCTTCGTCGATCGCCCACGGCTTGCAATCGTCATTGCGATCGTCACCACGATCGCGGGCATCCTCGCGATATTGAGCATTCCGGTCGCGCAATATCCCGACATCGTCCCGCCGCAGGTGTCCGTCTCGACGTCGTATCCTGGCGCCAATGGCAGCGTCGTCGACGCCACCGTCGCGCAACCGATCGAGGCGCAGGTCGTCGGCGTCGACAAGATGATCTACATGAAGAGTGTGAGCGGCGACGACGGCAGCTATTCGCTCACCATTTCCTTCGAGCTCGGCACCAATCCGGACATCAACACGGTCAACGTCAACAACCGTGTCCAGACCGCGCTGTCGAGCCTGCCGCCCGAGGTGCAGCGCCAAGGTCTCGTCATCAAGAAGAAATCGTCGGCGCTGCTCGGCGCCATCGCGTTCTATTCGCCCAAGGGCACGCACGACCCGCTGTTTTTGTCCAACTACGTCACCATCAATCTGCTCGACCAGGTGAAGAGCACGTCAGGCGTCGGCGACGCCGCGCTGTGGGGCCCGCAGGACTACGCGATGCGCGCCTGGGTCTACACCGACCGGCTCACCGGGCTCAATCTGACGACCGGCGACATCATCGCCGCCATCCAGTCGCAGAACATTCAGGCCGCCGTCGGCCGCGTCGGCGCGCGCCCGATCTCCGACGATCAGCAATTGCAGCTCAACATCCAGACCAGGGGCCGGCTCACCTCCCCCGCCGAGTTCGAGAACATCGTCATCCGCACCAATTCGGACGGCTCGGTGCTGCGGCTCAGCGACGTGGCGCGGATCGAGCTCGGCGCCGCCAACCTCGACCGCGTGACGCTGTTCAACGGCGGCGCGTCGGCGGTGATCGCGGTCTATCAGACGCCCGGCGCCAATGCGCTCTCGACGCTCGCCGCTGTGAAGGCGCGCCTCACCGAGCTGCAGCGCAACTTCCCGGAGGATATGGCCTGGAAGGTGGTGTACGACCCGACCGTGTTCGTCACCGACACCGTTCACGAGGTGATCAAGACGCTGATTGAGGCCTTCATCCTCGTGGTGATCGTGGTCTTCCTGTTCCTCGGCAGCGTGCGCGCGACGCTGATCCCGACCGTCGCTGTGCCGGTCAGCCTGATCGGCGCATTCATCGTGCTGCTCGCCGTCGGCTATTCGGCCAACTCGGTGTCGCTGCTGGCTGTCGTCCTCGCCATCGGCATCGTGGTCGATGACGCCATCGTGGTGGTCGAGAACGTCGAGCGCGTGATGGAGGAGCATCCCGAGCTCTCCCCCGCGGAAGCGACCAAGCGCGCCATGAGCGAGATCACAGCGCCGATCATCGCGATCACGCTCGTGCTGCTGTCGGTGTTCGTCCCCGTCGCCTTCATTCCGGGCATCTCGGGCGAGCTGTTCCGGCAGTTCGCCGTCACCGTCGCGGTCGCGATGTTCCTCTCCGCGATCAACGCTCTCACCCTGTCGCCTGCCCTGTGCGCGGTCCTGCTCAAGCCGCATCACGGACCGCGGCGCGGACCGATCGGCGTGGTGATGCGCGCGATCGACCGCGTGCGCGACGCCTACGGCAGTGTGGTGGCGCGGCTCGTGCGCATTTCCATCATCGGCCTCGCCTTTGTCGCGGCGGCTGCCGTCGGCATCGCGGGCCTGTCGAAATTCACCGCGACCGGATTCCTGCCGGAGGACGATCAGGGCGCGCTGTTCGTGGTCGTACAATTGCCGGGCGGCGCTTCGGTCGGGCGGACCACGGACGTCATCCGTCAGGCCGAGACGATCCTTCGCGAGGAGAAAGCGGTTTCCGACTACATTTCGGTGATCGGCCTCAACTTCATCGACAACTATTCGCAACCCAACGCCGCCTTCATCGTCGTTACGCTGAAGCCGTTCGAGGAGCGCAAGGACCGTTCGCTCAGCGCCAATGGCGTGATCGCCCGGCTCGGGCCGAAATTCAGGCAGATCGCGGGCGGCACCGTCGTCCCGCTCGCCCCGCCCCCGATCCTCGGCCTCGGCACCGGCGGCGGATTCACTTATGTGCTGCAGGATCTGCGCGGCGGCGATCCCAAGGCGATGGCGCAGGTGGTGCGCGGGCTCGTGGTCGCTGCCAATCAGGACCCGCAGCTTTCGCGGGTGTTCAGCACCTACTCGGCGACCAACCCTTCCATCTATCTCGATATCGACCGTGACAAGGTGCAGGTGCTCGGCGTCAAGCTCAGCGACGTGTTCCAGGCCTTGCAGGCCTCGCTCGGCGGCTACTTCGTCAACAACATGAATCTGTTCGGCCGCACCTGGCAGGTGCAGGTGCAGGCCGAGGCGGCCGACCGCTCCAGCATCGACGACATCTACCGCATCAACGTGCGCAGCAGCGACGGCAAGATGATCCCGCTGCGAAGCCTCGTGGAGGTGCGCGTCGTCGTCGGGCCGCCGGCGGTGATCCGCTACAACAACCGCCGCGCCGTCACCATCCAGGGCACGCCCGCGCCCGGCATCTCGTCGGGTCAGGCGCTGAACGCGATGGAACAGGTCGCTGCGAAGACGCTGCCCGCGGGATTTGCCGGCGAATGGACCGACACCGCGTTCCAGGAGAAGCGCGCCGAGGGTAAGACCGGCATCATCCTCGCCTTCGCGGTGCTGTTCGCGTTCCTGTTCCTGGTCGCGCTCTACGAAAGCTGGACCATTCCCGTTCCGGTGCTGCTGTCGGTGTCGGTCGGCATTCTCGGCTCGTTTGCCGCCATCGTCATCGGAGGGCTCACGCTCGACCTTTACGGCCAGATCGGCATGGTCGTGCTGATCGGCCTTGCCGCGAAGAACGGCATTCTCATCGTCGAGTTTGCAAAGGAGCAACGCGAGAGAGGCGTCGCCCTGCACGACGCCGCAACCGAAGGCGCGCGCCTGCGGTTCCGGCCGGTGATGATGACGTCGCTCGCCTTCATTCTCGGCCTCTTGCCTTTGGTCATCGCCACCGGCGCCTCCGAGCTTGCGCGGCGCAACGTCGGCACGCCGGTGTTCGGCGGCATGATCCTGGCGTCGTTCGTCGGCATCTTCGCGATCCCGCCGCTCTATGTGATGTTCCAGGCGATCCGCGAGAAGCTGCGGCCAGGCTCACGCCCGAAGGAACGCGCTCCGGACACCGCCACGCCGCCGGCTGCGGCGGAGTAAGTGCGGAAATCTTGGGACGAGGCTCTACCCCACCAAGCTAATCTTGATCTTCGTTCCCGCCCGCACCTTGCCCAGCGCCTTCACGTCGGACGTCGCCTTCGCAAAGATGTTGCACGGGCTCGCGAGCCGGCACTCGTTGCCCTGCGAGATCGGCGTGCGGCCGAAGCCGATGGCGATACACGGCCCGTCCGGCCAATAGGCGATCTCGCCCGGCGTCACCACCGCCCGCGCGCCGGCCTCGCGCGCCGCACGCAGCGGCACGTCGAAATAGACCTCCTCGCCCCAGGTCATCGCCGGCGCTTCGTACGGCAACTGCGCCGCGATGGCTTTCGCCGTCGGCGTGTCCAGAAGTTCGGCCTCCAGGGCGAGCGTACCGAAGTCGAAGCGGATGCGGGGCATGGGTGTCTCTTCGAATGACGCCGTTTGTCAGGTCTAGCCTGACGGCCTGACGCTTTCTAACGCGGCACGAGCCGCCCTATAAATCCAGATAGGCGCGGGTGAGGCAAGCGAAGGGGATCGCTGCCATGCTTGAGGTTTTGATCATTATCGTTGGTCTCTTCGGCACCGGCTTTGTCGCCGGCTATTCCGTTCGGTCTTACATGTCTCGCCGGCGCCGGGAGAAAAGCCGGCGGCAGGTTCTGATCCAGCCGAACTGAGAATCCCGATAGCCGCATTTGAGCCCTGTACTTCGTTCGGATCGGCGCATCACTCCCGCTTTGAAGGCGCGCAATTGCGCGCCTTCGGCGTATCATGCCCCGGGGTTCGAGGGGGATTCGGGGACATGCAGCATCTGCAATCGGCGCTGGGGGTCGCAGCGCTCATCGGCTTTGCCTGGGCGATCAGCGAGAACCGCCGCGCGGTGAACTGGCGCAACGTCGGCATCGGCCTTGCCGTCACCTTCGTCCTCGCCATGTTGTTCCTGAAGGTGCCACCGGTCACCGCGGCGTTCGGCGCCGCGAACGGCGTCATCGACGCGATCTCCTCGGCGACGCGCGCCGGCACCTCCTTCGTGTTCGGCTATCTCGGTGGCGGGCCACTGCCCTTCGAATTGAAATCGCCGGGCAACGAGTTCGTGCTCGCCTTCAATGCGCTGCCGATCGTGCTGCTCATGAGCGTGCTCACCACGCTGCTCTTTTATTGGGGCATCCTGCCGCCGGTGATCCGCGCCTTCTCGTTCGCGCTCAACCGCACGCTCGGCGTCGGCGGCGCGGTCGGCCTTTCGACCGCCGCCAACATCTTCGTCGGCCATGTCGAAGCGCCGCTGTTCATCCGGCCGTATCTTGCGTACCTCTCGCGCAGCGAATTGTTCGTGGTGATGACCGGCGGCATGGCCGGGATCGCGGGCACGGTGCTGGTGCTCTACGCGCAGTTCCTGCGCAACACGGTCGGCGACGCCGCGGGCCATCTCATTATCGCCTCGGTGCTCGGCGCACCGGTTG
>JBFLYS010000019.1:0-13260 GCA_040756555.1 Pseudomonadota bacterium
CTAAAGCTTCTCGACTTCCGCCGTCTTCATCTGCTTCTCGGCTTCGGTCAGCCCGTGCGCCGCGTCCTGGAGCATCGGCAGGATGTCCTCCACCTTGTCGGCGACGAGGTAGTTGACCGACAGGCCGGGACGGATGAACTCACGCGCGCCCATGTGGTCGAGGAGCATCCGCAGTGGCTCCCAGAAGCCGTTGATGTTGGCGAGGAGGATCGGCTTCTTGTGCCGGCCGAGCTGCGCCCACGTCATCTGCTCGACGACCTCTTCCAGCGTGCCGACGCCGCCGGGAAGCGCCACGAAGGCGTCCGCAACATCGAACATGCGTTGCTTGCGCTCGTGCATGTCGCGCGTGACGATCAGTTCACCGCGCTGGTTGGCGATCTCGCGCTGGGTCAGGAACTTGGGAATGACACCCGTGACCTCGCCGCCGTTGTCGAGCACGGAATTGGCGATCTCGCCCATCAGGCCGATGTTGCCGCCGCCGTAAACGAGGCCGATGCGGTTTTTCGCGAGGATTTTGCCGAAGGTGTTGGCGGACTCGATGAAGGCCGGGTCATTGCCCGGCCCGGAGCCGCAATAAACGCAAATCTTTCGAATCATGCTCATGGAATATAGGAACGCCGCCTCAACCGGCCAACATTTGCGGGAAATCTTCCCCGATCCGCTGTTTTGCGGGGAAAAATCACCTATATCAGGGTGAAATTACGGCGGTTCGCCGCTCTGTCCGGGTTCTTGATGACCGACTCCCATTTGCGATCGCCGCACGCCATGCGGCGCGAGGTTTCCGCCAGCGGCGGCCGGCTGTTCGCGACACTCGGCCGGCTGTGGCCCTACATCTGGCCGTCCGACCGGCGCGACCTGCAAAACCGCGTGGTGTTCGCGACGCTGCTCCTGTTCGTCGCCAAATTCGCAACGCTCGCGGTGCCGTTCACGTTCAAGTGGGCGGTCGATGCCTTGGCCGGGCAGGGCAGCGCGCCGATCGCAGCGGACTCGTGGCTGACCTGGGCGCTGGCAGCGCCCGTCGCGATGACGCTCGCCTATGGCGGCATGCGTATCATCATGGCGGTCGTCACGCAGATGCGCGACGGCATCTTCGCCAAGGTCGCGATGCATGCCGTGCGCAAGCTCGCGATCCTGACCTTCGAGCACATGCATCTGCTCTCGCTGCGCTTCCATCTGGAGCGCAAGACCGGCGGGCTCACGCGCGTGCTGGAGCGTGGCCGCAACGGCATCGAGACCATCGTCCGCATGGTCATCCTGCAGGCGGTGCCGACGCTCGTCGAGCTGGTGCTGATCGTCGCGGTGATGTTGTGGATGTTCGACTGGCGTTATGTGGTCGCCATCGTCATCACCGTCGCGCTCTACATGTGGTACACCTACATCGCGACCGAGTGGCGCATCAGCATCCGCCGCAAGATGAACGACAGCGACACCGACGCCAACACCAAGGCGATCGACTCGCTCCTCAACTACGAGACGGTGAAATACTTCACATCGGAAGAGCGCGAGACCAAACGCTACGACCGCTCGATGGAGCGCTACGAGAGCGCGAGCGTGAAGTCCTACACCTCGCTCGCCGTGCTCAACGCAGGGCAGGCCATCATTTTCACCGCCGGCCTCGCCGTCACCATGGTGATGTGCGCCTGGGGTGTGAAGAACGGCACCAACACGGTCGGCGATTTCGTCATGATCAACGCGATCATGATCCAGCTCTATCAGCCGCTGAATTTCATGGGCATGGTCTATCGCGAGATCAAGCAGGCGACGGTCGATATCGAGACGATGTTCAGCATCCTCGGCCGCCCGGCGGAGATTTTGGACAAACCAGGCGCGAAGCCGCTGGCGATCAGCGCGGGCGTGGTGCGCTTTGAGGATGTCGCGTTCAACTACGAAGCCAAGCGGCCGATTCTGAAGGGCGTCAGCTTTGAGGTGCCGGCCGGCAAGACCGTGGCGATCGTCGGTCCCTCGGGCGCCGGCAAGTCCACGATCTCGCGGCTTCTGTTCCGGTTCTACGATGTGAAGGGCGGTCGTATCACCATCGATGGCCAGGATCTGCGCGACATCCAGCAGACGTCACTGCGCGCCGCCATCGGCATGGTCCCGCAGGATACCGTGCTGTTCAACGACACCATTCGCTACAACATCCGCTATGGCCGCTGGGAGGCCAGCGACGATGAGGTCGAGGAGGCTGCGCGGCTGGCGCAGATCGACAATTTTATCCGCATGTCGCCGCACGGCTACGAGACGGAAGTGGGCGAGCGCGGGCTGAAACTGTCCGGCGGCGAGAAGCAGCGCGTCGCCATTGCGCGCACGATCCTCAAAGCTCCGCCGATCCTGGTGCTCGACGAGGCGACCTCGGCGCTCGACAGCCACACCGAGAAGGAAATCCAGGATGCGCTGTCGCTGGTTTCGAAGAACCGCACCACGCTGGTCATCGCGCATCGGCTCTCGACCATCATCGGTGCCGACGAGATCATCGTGCTCGACAAGGGCGTGATCGTGGAGCGCGGGACGCACCATCAGCTTCTGGGTAAGGGCGGCCTCTACGCCAGCATGTGGAACCGCCAGCGCGAGGCTGAGAAGGCGCGCGAGACGCTCGCTCAGGTCGAGGACGAGGACACCGCGCCGAACCGCAACCCGCCGCCGGTTGCCGATGCGCTTGCCACGGCCGCCGACGCGCCCGCCATTGACCCGCAGCCCGCAGTCGCGGTGAAGTAGCGGCAAGGCAGTGTTCCCCTCTCCCCGAAGGGGAGAGGGTGGCTCGGCTGAAGGCCGAGCCGGGAGAGGGCAAGTACAAGCAAGTATGGGTCTCGCTCAAGCGAAAAAGCTACGTAGCGACATGACCGACGCCGAGAAACGGCTGTGGTATCGCTTACGCGCTCATCGCTTCGGCGATTTCAAGTTTAAGCGGCAGGTTCCGATCGGACCTTATGTGGTCGATTTTGCCTGCGTTGGGCGAGGTCTCGTTGTAGAAGTCGATGGCGGTCAGCACGCGGAGTCGGCGAGCGACCGTATTCGTGACGCATGGCTCAACGCGCAGGGACTTCGTATCCTCCGATTTTGGAATCACGACGTGCTGGCCAATACCGACGCTGTTCTCGAAATGATCATGGAAGCACTGGCCGGCACGGAAGTTCAGACCCTCTCCCGGCGCGCTGCGCGCGCCACCCTCTCCCCTTCGGGGAGAGGGGAAGGCAGGCACTAACCGAATAGCGATATGTCCATCATCAACTCCATTCGCTCCCAGCTCTCGCCGATCCACCCGGAGGGCTATCCCTTCATCGGTGGGGTCGCCCTCATCAGCCTGATCCTGTTCTGGGTCTGGACGCCGCTCGGCTGGATCGGCGTGCTGCTCACCGCCTGGTGCGCCTATTTTTTCCGCGACCCGCCGCGCGTCACGCCGGTGCGCGAGGGGCTGATCGTCTCGCCGGCCGATGGCCGCGTCAGCCTGATCGTCAACGCTGTGCCGCCGCCCGAACTGGGCCTCAGCGACAAGCCGCTGCCGCGCGTCTCCATCTTCATGAGCGTGTTCGACTGTCACGTGAACCGCACGCCGGTCACCGGCAGGATCGAGAAGATCGTCTATCGCGCCGGCAAATTCCTGAACGCCGACCTCGACAAGGCCAGCGAGGACAATGAGCGCAATGCCTTTCTCATTGCGACGCAGTCCGCTCGGATCGGCGTGGTCCAGATCGCGGGTTTGATCGCGCGCCGCATCGTGCCCTTCGTGAAAGAGGGGCAGTCCCTCTCCGCAGGTGAGCGCATCGGCATGATCCGCTTTGGCTCCCGGGTGGACGTCTATCTGCCCGAGGGCACGCGGCCCCTCGTCGCGGAGGGCCAATTGTCGCTGGCCGGCGAAACCGTGATCGCCGACCTCGCCATGCGGGACTCAAGCCGTACCCATAGGGTGAGCTAAACCGTTAACCGGGGAATTTGCGTGCCGTGGCGGGAAACCGCGCGGCGGGCTATATTGGCGTCATGAAATATTCGCCCTTTGATCCCGACCGGGTGGAAGCCCGCCGCCGCCGTTTCCGGGCCATTCCGGTGCGGACGCTGCTGCCCAACATGATCACGCTGCTCGCGCTTTGCGCGGGCCTCACCGGCATCCGCCTCGCCTTCGAAGGGAAGCTCGAACTGGCGCTTGCCGCCATCGTGTTTGCCGCAGCGCTCGACGGCATCGACGGCCGCATCGCGCGCATGATCAAGGGCCAGTCCCGGTTCGGCGCTGAGCTCGACAGTCTCGCGGACTTCGTCAACTTCGGCTGCGCGCCGGGTCTCATCCTTTATCTCTGGGGCTTGCACGATCTCGGCAACGTCGGCTGGATCGCCGCCATGGTGTTCGCGATCTGCGGCGCGCTCCGCCTCGCGCGCTTCAACGTCATGATCGACGACCCGAACAAGCCCGTCTGGGCCGGCAACTTCTTCACCGGTGTCCCGGCGCCGGCCGGTGCGCTGGTGGTGCTGCTGCCGATCTACGTGAACCTCTTGGGCGCACCGAAGGTCGCTGCGACGATTACGTTGGTCTACACGCTCGCCATCGCCTTCCTGATGGTGTCGCGGCTGCCGGTGTTTTCCGGCAAGCGCGTCGGCAAGCGCGTGGCGCCGGAGATGGTGCTGCCGGTCTTCGTGGTGGTGGTGCTGTTCTTCGCGTTGCTGATCGCTTACCCGTGGGAGGTGCTCACGGTGGGCACGATCCTTTACCTCGCGAGCCTGCCATTCGGATGGCTTGCTTATCGAGACTATGAGCGCAAGGACGCAGCGGTGCTGGGGCAGGCGGACGAGGCTTCCGAGTCACCGCTTCCGACGCACGCGCACGACAACGACGAACGCCCGGCCCGGCTCAACTGAAGGCGCGTTCAGCGCAGCATCCAAAGCGGATCATCCATGCCACGCGCCACCAGCGTTCAGCCCGCTGCCCAACGGCAGGGCGGTAACGTCATCGACACGCTGATCCTCACGCACACGCAGCGGCAGGCGAAGCAGGGCTTTGCGTTCGGCGTCAAAGGCACCTGCGTCGAGTTCGATTTCCCCGAACAGGTTCGGCTCCGAACCGACGACGCTTTGGTTCTGGATGACGGATCGTTGGTCGAGATCGTGGCGGAGGCTGAGCCGCTGATCGAGGCGCGCGCGGCCGATCTACCGGCGCTGGCGCGGCTTGCCTGGCATCTCGGCGACCGCCATGTGCCGGTGCAGATATTGGAGAAGCGCCTGCGCCTCCAGCGCGATCCGGCGATCGAGGAATTGCTGGCCGCTCTCGGTGCCAAAGTGATCGCCATTGAAGCGCCGTTCGAGCCGGAGGGGGGCGCCTACGAGCCGCAGCCTCATGACCATCATCACGACCATGCCCATCACCACCACGGGCATGATCACGATCATTCTCACGATCATCACCATGCCCACGATCACAAGCACGACGATGCGTGCGGTTGCGGTCATGATCACAGCCACGATCATCACGGCCATCATCACCACGGCCACAAGCACGACTGAGCGCGGATTTTCATGGCGCGCCTTAAAGACAAGATCGTCCTGATCACCGGTGCGGCCGGCGCCGTTGGTGCGGCTGCGGCGAAGGTCATCGCAGGCGAGGGCGGTATCGCCATCACCAGCGATCTTGCTGCGCAGAAGATGCTGCATACGCTCGATGTGACGTCGGAACCGGACTGGCTCCGTATCGTCGCCGACATCGAGCGCGCGCATGGCCGTCTGGACGGTCTTCTCAACGCCGCCGGCATCGCCGCGCTCGGCTCCATCGAAGAGACCGACTACGCGACCTGGAAGAAGATCATGGCCGTCAATCTCGATGGCACCTTCCTTGGCTGCAAGCACGCCCTGCCGCTGCTCAAGAAGCAGGGCGGCTCCATCGTGAACCTGTCGTCGGTCGCGGGCCTGATCGGCGGTCACAATTTCGCGGCCTACAACGCCTCGAAGGGCGGCGTGCGTCTGCTCACGAAATCCGTCGCGCTGCACGGCGCGCGGCTCGATCCGAAGGTGCGCTGCAACTCGGTCCATCCGGCCTTCCTTGAAGGGCCGATGGTCGACACCATCCTCGATCAGACCGGCTTCAAGGATGGTGCCCGCGCGCGTCTCACGCGTGACATTCCGCTCGGCCGCTTCGGCACGGCGGAAGAAGTTGCGGAGATGTGTATTTATCTCCTGTCCGACGAATCCAGATTCGTCACCGGCGCCGAGTTCGTCATCGACGGCGGTTTGACGGCGCGTTAGCTCGAATGCTGGCGGCGCAGGCGCCGCGAATTGGCCTTCACGCGCTGGAGTGCCGGGCGCAGGCCCGCGGCGGCGATGGTGACAGGTGCACCGGCGATATCGTCCATCGTCAGGCGGCCGGTGGCGGCCGCCGCAGCCACTTTCATCGTCTCGATTTGTGCAGCGAACGCGCCTTCAATGACGGCGGCGACCTTCTCGCTCACCATCCGTGTCATCTCGCTGTCGGGCTTGCTGGAGGTGGCGAAAGCGGTCGCCATCATCGGCAGGCGGTACCAGAGCGTCACGCCGGCATGGAAGCCAGCCATACCAAGATCGGTCGCGAGATCGACCGCGTTACGTTTTCTGGACATGCACCACTCAACCCGAACCCATATGCCCCGGTTCCACCATGTCACAACTGGAGCGGATATCCAGGCATAAGTTCGTAGGGATGCTTCCAGCCAGGCAGCGCCTTGATGCGTTCCAGCCACGCGCCGATATTTTTGTGCGTGCCCGCGATATCGAAGCCAAATTCGTCGGCTGGATAGTAGAGATACGCGCAAAGCGAGAGATCGGCGATCGTCGCGCGGTTGCCGAGCATGAAAGGCGCGTTGCCGAGCCGCTTGTCGACGATGGCGAGATTGCCGTCGATGCGTCCTTTCAGGAACGCCAGCACCGCGGGGTCGCCTGCGGGCCGCGCGAAGTTCTTCAGGAAGCGATAAGGCCCGAGGAAGCCGTTGACCTTCTGGTTGTCGAAGATGATCCAGCGCAGCGCCTCAAGCTCCTCGTCCTCGCCCTCCGGCTTGAACTTGCCGGTGAGCTTCGACAGGTAGGTGAGGATCACGCCCGACTGCGTGAACTTCTTTTTGCCGTGCACGAGCACGGGCGCTTCGCCCATCTCATTCACTTCGGCGCGGTACTTCGGCGTGCGCGTCTCGCCGCCCTTGAAGAAGTCGATGTAGACCGGCTCCCAGTCGGCGCCGATCAGGTTCAGCATCAGGGCCGCGCGATAGGCGTTGCCGGATTGGGCGAAGCAGTAGAGCTGGAATTCGGACATGGTCTCTCCCGGATGGCGCGCCCAAAGCAGACCATGATCGGAACCATCAGAGAAATAGATTTTTGGAATGGATTCGATAGCGCGCACGGATCGGCGCGGCAGGGCCTTCCGTCAGCGCGACAATGTAATCGGTTCGCCTGTCGAGGATTGGCCCTCAAAGCGGCCGCCGTCCTTTGAGGATAGTTGCGCCAGCGGCTCCGAGTTGTGATCCCGGATGACCAGCCCCGAGGTGTCCGACGTCCACTTGCGGCTGGTGAAGAACTTCCCGGGGCAGCCGCCCTGCGGGGCGATCGTGCCCTCGGTCGCGCCCGGCTGCGCACCGAACGTCATGACGCACTGGCCGCGGCCGGGCTGCGCCAGCATCCAGCGGCCGGCGAGATTGGCCGCGGGCGCTGCGGCGGGAGAGGGCGGCGCTGGCGTCGAGCCCATACCCGGCAGCGAAAAGTCGCTCACGCGATCACCGCTACACGCTGCGAGCGCGAGCACGGCAACAAGCATGGAGATGCGAAGTCCGAAGCCGCTCAACTGCATGCCGTCGCCACACTCCCTCAGGGGTCACTTCATCGTAGGAATCACGAACTCGGCACCTTCCTTGGTACCCGATGGCCAGCGCGCCGTCACTGTTTTGGTCTTTGTGTAGAAGCGGATCGAATCCGGCCCGTGCTGGTTGAGGTCGCCGAAGCCAGAGCGCTTCCAGCCACCGAACGTGTAGTACGACAGCGGAACCGGGATGGCGAAGTTGACGCCCACCATGCCGACCTGGACCCGTGCGGCAAAATCGCGCGCGGTGTCGCCATCACGGGTGAAGATCGCAACGCCGTTGCCATATTCGTGCTCGGAAGGCAGGCGCACCGCTTCTTCATAGTCCTTCGCGCGCACCACCGAGAGCACGGGGCCGAAGATCTCTTCCTTGTAGATCCTCATATCCGGCTTCACGTTGTCGAACAGGCAGCCGCCCATGAAGTTGCCGTTCTCGTAGCCCTGGAGCTTGAAGTTACGGCCGTCGACGACGAGTTTCGCGCCTTCCTTCACGCCGATATCGACGTAGTCTTTGATCTTGTTGAGGTGAGCCTTGGTCACCACCGGGCCGTAGTCGGCCTGCGGATCAGTCGAAGGGCCGATCTTGAGGCTTTCGACGCGCGGCACGAGCTTCTTCATCAGCGCATCGGCCGCCTTCTCGCCGACCGGCACCGCGACCGAGATCGCCATGCAGCGCTCGCCGGCAGAGCCGTAGCCCGCACCGATCAGCGCATCGACGGCCTGGTCCATGTCGGCGTCCGGCATCACGATCATGTGGTTCTTGGCGCCGCCGAAGCACTGCACGCGTTTCCCGTGCGCGCAGCCGGTCGCATAGATGTATTCCGCGATCGACGACGAGCCGACGAAGCCGACCGCCTGCACGCGCGGATCGGTAAGCAGTGTATCCACCGCTTCCTTGTCGCCGTTGACGACGTTGAACACGCCTGCGGGCAGGCCCGCCTTCAGGAACAACTCGGCGATGCGCATCGGCACGGACGGGTCGCGCTCCGACGGCTTCAGGATGAACGTGTTGCCGCAAGCGATCGCCGGCGCACACTTCCACAGCGGGATCATGGCCGGGAAGTTGAACGGCGTGATGCCGGCGACGACACCGAGCGGCTGGCGCATCGAGTAGAGGTCGATGTTGGGGCCTGCGCCGTCGGTGTATTCGCCCTTCAGCAAATGCGGAATGCCGCAGGCGAACTCGACCACTTCGAGGCCGCGCTGGATGTCGCCCTTGGCGTCCGGAAATGTCTTGCCGTGCTCGGACGAGAGCAATCGCGCGAGATCGTCGTATTCGGCCTGTACGAGCTCGAGGAATTTGAACATCACGCGTGCTCGGCGCTGCGGATTGGTTGCGGCCCAGCCGGGGAAGGCGGCCTGCGCGTTCTCAATCGCCTTTTGCACCTCGGATTTGCTGGCCAGTGCGACCTTGGCCTGCACCTCGCCGGTGTTCGGGTTGAACACGTCGCCGGTGCGGCCGGACGTGCCTTTCACCTCCTTGCCACCGATGAAATGACCGATATCGCGCATTGATTCCTCCCAGAATTTCGAGCTTGGCGGCGCGGAACGCCGTCAATCAATCGTTAACACCCCCAATAGCGCACGGGACGGGGCGCGGGAAGCCCGCCAAATGGCCGGTCCGGTATGTCTCCGAGCGTCGGTTCCTGGTGACGGTCCGTTAGCCTTTAGAGGACGTTAATGGCTCCTGCGTAGGGTTGAGTCACGGTGCCGTTCCCAGGGCACGCGTGGCGTTTGTGGAGTGTCCCGTGGATATTTCGACCGGTGCGGGTCTTGTGTTCGGCGGCATTGTGCTCGTCGCACTCATTCTGATGGGTGGCGATCTGGGCATGTTCCTCGACATGCACGCCTTCATCGTCATCTTCGGCGGCGCGACTGCGGCGACGCTCATCCGCTTTCCGTTCTCCTCCCTGCTCCACGGCATGCCGATGGGCATGAAATACGCCTTCACGATGCGGCGCTGGACCGCGCGCGAGCTGATCGACGAGATCGCGGGCCTCGCTGAAACCGCACGCAAGGGCGGCCCCGTCGCTCTCGAAAAGGTCGAGATTGAAGACCCGTTCCTGGCGCAGGGCATCCGCTTCGTCGCCGACGGCTACGACGCCGCCTTCATCCGCGACAATCTCGAGCGTGACCGTGACAACTTCCTTGCCCATCTCGACGAGGGGCAGAAGATCTATCGCGCCATCGGCGACTGCGCCCCGGCCTTCGGCATGGTCGGCACGCTGATCGGCATGGTGCAGATGTTCGCGAACATGACCGACCCCTCGAAACTCGGTCCCTACATGGCCGTCGCGCTTCTCGCGACGTTCTACGGCGCCGCCGTCGCCAACCTGTTCTGTCTGCCGATCGCCGATAAGCTCCAGCTCAAGCTGCACGACGAGGACACCAACCGCACGCTCATCATCGATGGTGTGCTGATGATTCGCGACGGCAAGAGTCCGACGCTGGTGCGCGACATGCTGCTGGCCTACATCCTCGCCAATCATCGCGATCACGGGGAAGAAGCCGAGGGCGAGACGGAGGCGGCGGCGGCGTAGTCGCAGCCTGGCGTCCGAATGGCGAAGAAGAAGAAAGGCGACGGTCACGGCGGCGGCGGTCACGGCTGGTTCGTGACCTTCGCCGACCTGATGGGACTGCTCGTCGCGTTCTTCGTGATGCTCGTCGCATTCTCGACGCAGGATTCGAAAAAGCTTCAGATCGTCGCGGGCTCCATGCGCGAAGCCTTCGGTGTGCAGAACCAGATCCGCTACTCCGGCATCATCGAAGTGGACGGCCTGCCGACGCGGCCGCGCCTGAAAAACGCCGCCAACATCAACCCCGAGGATTCATCGCCGACGCCAGGCCCGAACCAGAACACCGGCGACCGCAAATTCGGCGCACGGTTGAATGAGGACGGATCGTTCGCGCTCGCATCAGCGTCGTTGCGGCAGGCGTTGCAGGACATGCCGGAAATCTCCGAATTGTCGAAGCACGTCATGATCGAGGAGACCAAGCAGGGTCTCAACATCGAGATCGTGGACCAGGACGGCCGCGCCATGTTCCCGGAAGGCTCGAAGGAGCCCTATGAACGGACGCGGCGGCTGGTTCAGCGCATCGCGGCACAGCTCAAGGCGATGCCGTATCGCGTCGCGATCTCCGGTCACACCGCGGCGAGCAAAATCCCGAGCCGTCCCGGCTATGGCCCATGGGACCTGTCCGCCGATCGCGCGAACGCAATCCGCCAGATTCTGGAGGCGGAGGGGGTGCCGGCCGGCCACTTCTACCAGGTGTCGGGCCGCGCCGACACGCTGCCGCTGTTCCCCGACAATCCGTTCGTCGCCTCCAATCGCCGTGTCACAATCCTGCTGATGCGGGAAGCGCCGCCAATTCCTGTCAATTTGCGGCCCTGACGGCGGATCGCCGCACGTCCCCAGACGTTGTCCCGGCCTATGTTGCTTCGGTGGGCCCGGTGCTATAACCCGCGCCTCTCTCGCAGTGCAGCAGCAATCGCGGTTCACGGTTCAAAGGTTTGTACTGATCCATGACTGATGCCGCAGGCGAAGCCGTCCGCCCCCACGGGACGGCGGCCAACGAGAATTCCGTCGAAACCAATTTCTGGGCCTTGTCGCTCGGCAGCGTCGGCGTCGTCTATGGCGACATCGGCACGAGCCCGCTTTACGCGTTCCGCGAGGCGGCGATGGCGGCAGCCCATCATGGCGGCGGCCCGCCGACCCGCGAGACGGTGCTGGGCGTCCTTTCCATGATCGTCTGGGCGCTGGTCGTCGTGGTGACGCTCAAGTACGTGTTGCTGCTTCTGCGCGCCGATAACAACGGCGAGGGCGGGACACTCTCGCTCACGGCGCTCGCCACCCGCGCGCTCGGCCGGCGCACGCCGATGGTCGTGCTGCTCGGCGTGATCGGCGCGGCGATGTTCCTTGGCGACTCCGTCATCACGCCCGCAATTTCAGTGCTCTCCGCGGTCGAGGGCCTCAAGCTGGTGACGCCGGCGTTCGATCACTACGTCATGCCGATCGCCGTGCTGATCCTGATCGCACTGTTCTCGGTGCAGCGGCGCGGCACGGCGAGCGTCGCCTCGTTCTTCGGCCCGATCATGCTCGTCTGGTTCTTGTGCCTGGCCGCGACCGGCCTCATGCACATCTGGGACGATCTCGCTGTGTTTGCGGCGCTTAATCCGATCTACGCCATCCAGTTCGTGTCCGAACACGGGCGCATCGGACTCATCACCCTCGGTGCAATCTTCCTTGCAGTCACCGGCGGCGAAGCGCTCTACGCGGACCTCGGTCACTTCGGACGCAAGCCCATTCAGTTTGCGTGGTTGAGCCTCGTGTTGCCTGCGTTGCTGCTCAACTACTTTGGACAGGGCGCCCTCGTGCTTTCGCATCCGGAGGCGATCGAGAACCCGTTCTATCGTCTCGTGCCCGATGCGCTCCTGCTGCCCATGGTCATCCTCGCGACCGCTGCGACTGTGATCGCGAGCCAGGCCGTCATCACCGGCGCCTATTCGTTGGTGCGGCAGGCGATCCAGCTCGGTCTCTTGCCGCGCCTTGCGATCGTACACACCTCGGCGGAATACTCCGGCCAGATTTACATCCCGCGTGTGAACACCGCGCTGCTGATCGGCGTGCTTCTGCTCGTCGGCCTGTTCCGCACCTCGAGCGCGCTCGCCTCCGCCTACGGCATCGCGGTCGCGACCACGATGGTGGTGGATGGCCTGCTTGGCTTTATCGTGGTTTGGAAGTTGTGGAAGTTGCCGGTCTGGCAAGCGGCGCTGCTGGTGCTGCCGCTCGTGTTCATTGACGCGGCGTTCTTCTCGGCGAACCTGCTCAAGCTTCTGGAAGGCGCGTGGGTGCCACTCCTGTTCGGCGTCGCCATGGTGATGCTCATCATCACGTGGCAGCGCGGCACACGCGTGCTCGCGCACAAGACGCGGAAGACGGAAGTGCCGATCACGACGCTGCTCGGCAGCCTGGAGAAGAAGCCGCCGCATATCGTGTCCGGAACGGCGGTGTTCCTCACCAGCCATCCCGATTTCGCGCCGACCGCGCTCATGCACAATCTCAAGCACAACAAGGTGCTGCACCAGAGCAACGTGATCCTCACCATCGTCACGACCGACACGCCACGCGTCAGCGACGACGACCGCGTTACGATCACGCCGATCTCGCAGCACTTCACCCGCGTCGCGCTGAAGTTCGGCTACATGGAAACGCCGAACGTGCCGAAGGCGCTCGCCATCGCCCGCAAGCAGGGCTGGAGCTTCGACATCATGTCGACGTCGTTCTTCCTGTCGCGCCGGGCGCTCAAGCCGGCCACCCATTCGGCGCTGCCACGCTGGCAGGACCGGCTGTTTATCGGCCTCGCCAAGACCGCCAGCGACGCCACGGACTTCTTCCAGATTCCCACCGGCCGGGTGGTGGAGGTCGGGACCCAAGTCACTGTCTGAAGTCACTGTCTGAAGT
>JBFLYS010000019.1:13360-42283 GCA_040756555.1 Pseudomonadota bacterium
TGGCAGGACCGGCTGTTTATCGGCCTCGCCAAGACCGCCAGCGACGCCACGGACTTCTTCCAGATTCCCACCGGCCGGGTGGTGGAGGTCGGGACCCAAGTCACTGTCTGAAGTCACTGTCTGAAGTTGCTGTCTGACGCCGCAGCCTGAGGATCGTTCCGCATATCGCGGGCATCAGGCCGCGGTGGCCACTCTATTGTAAGTCATTGATTTATTTGCATATAAGAAACCCGAGCGACCGGCGACGGTCTCCAGCCGCAACATCTTCTTTGCATGGCTGACCCGCTCCGGATGGCGGCGCCCCACTATCCAAGGTGTCCGAAACCGGTCTATATGGCGTTTGTCTTATCTTGTTGCAGTGCAGCAAAGCAGACCCAACAACCCGAAACACCATGAGTTCCTCATCAGTGCCCCTGCCGGGCGCGACAGACGTCGCCGCTCAGGGGGAACCTCGCGCAAGCTTCTGGACACTGACCATCGGCAGCGTGGGCGTCGTCTACGGCGACATCGGCACGAGCCCGCTCTACGCGCTCCGCGAGGCAGTGGTCGCCGCGGTCGGCAACGAAGGCCTTGCGCACCGCGGCGCGGTGCTTGGTGTCCTCTCGCTGATCCTCTGGGCGCTGATCGTCGTGGTGACGCTCAAATACGTCCTGCTGCTGCTGCGCGCCGACAACAATGGCGAGGGCGGCACGCTCGCGCTGATGGCGCTGGCGCAGCGCGCAATCGGCAAGGGCGTCGGCGCGGTGGTGCTGCTCGGCATCATCAGCGGTGCTCTGTTCTACGGCGACGCGCTGATCACGCCGGCGTTGTCTGTGCTTTCGGCGCTCGAAGGCCTGAAGATCATCACGCCGAATTTCGATCCTTATGTCGTGCCGCTCACAGTCATCATCCTGATCGCGCTGTTCGCCGCGCAGTCGCGCGGCACCGCCCAGGTCGCGGCCTTCTTCGGCCCAATCATGCTGATCTGGTTCGTCGCCATCGCCATCGGCGGCATCATTCACATCGTCAACGATCCGTCCGTGCTCGCCGCCTTTAATCCGTATTACGGCGTCCACTTTCTGCTCAATCACGGCGTGATCGGTCTCATCACGCTCGGCGCCGTGTTCCTCGCCGTCACCGGCGCGGAAGCGCTCTACGCCGACCTCGGTCACTTCGGCCGCAAGCCCATTCAGTTTGCCTGGGTTGCGATGGTGCTGCCGTCGCTCGCCATCAACTATCTCGGGCAGGGCGCTTTGGTGCTCTCCAATCCCAAGGCGATTGAGAACCCGTTCTTCCTCTTGTTCCCCGAATGGGCGCTGCTGCCGATGGTGGTGCTGGCGACGGTCGCGACCGTCATCGCGAGCCAGGCCGTGATCACCGGCGCTTATTCGCTGACGCGCCAGGCGATTCAGCTTGGTCTTCTGCCGCGCTTCGAGATCCGCCACACATCGGAGAAACAGGCCGGCCAAATCTTCATGCCGCGCGTCAACGCGCTGCTGCTCGTCGGCGTGTTGCTCCTTGTCGCGTTGTTCCGTTCTTCAAGCGCGCTCGCGTCCGCTTACGGCATCGCCGTGACCGGCACGATGGTGGTGACCGCGCTGATGGCCTTCATTGTCGTCTACAAGGGCTGGCGCTGGCCGCTTTGGGCCGCCGTGCTTTTGATCGTCCCATTCCTCACCATTGACGCGACGTTCCTCGGCGCGAACCTGCTCAAGGTTGCCGAAGGCGGATGGGTGCCGCTCGTCCTCGGCGGTGTGGTCATGACCGCGATGTATACGTGGCGCCGCGGCAGCCGCGCGCTGTTCGAGAAAACTCGCAAGAGCGAGGTGCCGCTCGATTCGCTCGTGAAGTCGCTGGAGCGCAAGCCGCCGGCCCGCGTGCCGGGAACGGCGGTGTTTCTCACCAGCCACCCCGATTTCGCGCCGACCGCGCTCATGCACAGTCTCAAGCACTACAAGGTGCTGCATGAGAAGAACGTCATCCTGACGCTCGAAACCATGCAATATCCGCGCGTCGATCCAGCTGAGCGCGTGCAGATTGAGCCGATCGGCGAGACCTTCTCGCGCGTGCGGCTGCGCTTCGGTTTCATGGAGACGCCGAACGTTCCGAAGGCGCTCGCCATCGCGCGAAAACTCGGCTGGCAGTTCGATATCATGTCGACGTCATTCTTCCTCTCCCGCCGAGCGCTTAAACCAGCCGCGCAGTCGTGCATGCCGCACTGGCAGGATCGGCTGTTCATTGCTCTGGCGCAGAGCGCGAACGACGCTACCGACTATTTCCAGATTCCCACCGACCGCGTGGTCGAGGTCGGGACACAGGTGACAATCTAGCCCCGGTCTTTGTATGACGCTCCCGCGGATCGGCGTATAAGATCGCCGCCGAAAAAAGGGGAGGATCGCAATGCGCCGGGCATTGTTGGGGTGTGCTGTTCTTGCTGTTCTCGCCGGACCTGCATGGTCGCAGGCGAATTATCCCAACCGGCCGGTGCGCATTGTCGTGCCGTCGTCGCCAGGCGGCGGTACGGATATTTCCGCGCGCGTGATTGCCGACCATCTCGGCCGCGCCTTCAAGGGCCAATTCTTTGTCGAGAACCGCCCCGGCGCCGGCCAGTCGATCGGCATCGAGGCCGCCGCGCGTTCGGAGCCGGACGGCTACACGCTGCTCATGGCTGCGAGCACGCTCGCGCTCAATCCGATCATGTACAAGAATATCAAGTATGATCCGGTGAAGGACTTTGCGCCGGTGTCCCAGGTGGCGTCGATCCCGAACGTGGTGCTCGTCCATCCTTCGGTGCCCGCGAAGACGCTGAAGGAATTCATCGCTCTCGCCAAGTCGAAGCCCGGCGCACTGACTTACGCTTCCGCCGGCATCGGCACATCCCCACACATGGGTGCGGAACTGCTCAAGCACATGGCGGGCATCGACATCCAGCACATCCCGTTCCGCGGTTCGGGGCCGGCGGTCACCGACACGATCAGCGGACGCATCAGCATGACGCTCGCCTCGACCTTGCAGGCAAGACCCTTGGTCGAAGGCGGCCAGCTTCGCGCGCTTGCGGTGACGGGCTCGAAGCGCTCCGAGGCGATGCCTGACGTGCCGACCGTTGCGGAGGCGGGCGTGCCGGGTTACGAGGCGCTGCAATGGTACGGCTTGCTGGTCCCGGCTGGGACGCCGGCGGAGATCGTGAACCGGTTGCAAGAGGAAACCTCCAAAGCGCTCAGCGCGCCCGAGGTGAAGAAGCGGCTTGCCGATGACGGTGCCGAATCCGTGGGCACCACGCCGGCCGAGTTCGCGAAGTTCATCAAGGAAGAAATCGAAAAGTGGTCCAACGTCGCGCGGGTCGCTAACATCAAACCGGAATAGTTCAGGAGTAAGCCATGTCCGAAGTCCGCAATCCGCCGGTTCACGATCTGACGCCCGAAGAGGTGGCGAAGGGGCTCGCCGAGAACCGCGTGCTGCTTGTCGATGTGCGCGAGCCGAACGAGGTCCAGGCGGAGGCTTATCCCGATGCGGTCGTGGTGCCGCTGTCGGTGTTCGATCCGGCTGAGATTCCCGATCCGCAAGGGAAGCAGGTGGTGTTCGCCTGCCGCTCAGGCCGCCGTTCGGTGACGGCGTCTCAGGCCGCGCAGGCCGCGGGCCTGCCGTATGACTCGCACCTCGCTGGCGGAATCCTCGCCTGGAAGGCAGCGGGCCTTCCGACCGAAACCTGACCATCTGAAGGACCCGCGATGCGCCGCGCGTTTCTCGCTTTTGCTATCGTTCTCGCTGCGGCGATCCCCGGCCACACGCAACAACGCACCGTCAACGTCTACAACTGGTCGGACTACGTCGAACCTTCGGTGATCGAGGCCTTCACCAAGGAAACCGGCATCAAGGTCAAGTACGACACCTTCGATTCCAACGACACGCTGGAGACGAAGCTGTTGGCCGGCAAGTCCGGTTACGACATCGTCGTGCCGACCGCATATTTCCTGGAGCGTCAGATCAAGGCCGGCGTTTTCCAGAAGCTCGACAAGTCGAAGCTCGCCAACATCGGCAATGTTTGGCCGGAGATTGCCAAGCGCCTCGCGACCTACGACCCTGGCAACGAATACGCGGTCAACTACATGTGGGGCACCACGGGCCTCGGCTACAACGCCAAGAAGGTTCGCGAAATCCTCGGGCCCGAGGGAAAGCTCGAGAGCTGGGATATTTTCTTCAAGCCGGAGGTGCTCGCCAAGTTCAAGGACTGCGGCGTGCACGTCCTCGACTCCTCCGATGACGTGATGCCGAACGCGCTGAACTATCTCGGCCTCAATCCGAACTCGAAAGAGCAGGGCGATCTCGAGAAGGCCGCTGACCTGATGATGAAGGTGCGGCCTTCCATCCGCAAATTCCATTCGTCGGAGTATCTCAACGCGCTCGCGTCCGGCGAGATCTGCCTCGTGCTCGGCTGGTCCGGAGACATCAAGCAGGCGCAAAAGCGCGCCGCGGAGGCCAAGAACGGCGTCGAGATCGGGTACGCGATCCCCAAGGGCGGGGCGCAGATGTGGTTCGACAACATGGCGATCCCCAAGGACGCGAAGAATGTCGCGGAGGCGCATGCCTTCATCGACTATATGCTGCGGGCGGACGTCGCGGCGAAGAACTCGAACTTCATTTCCTACGCGAACGGCAACATCGCGAGCCAGAAGCTGATCGACAAGGCGCTGCTCGACGACAAGAGCGTGTTCCCGGACGAGGCGACGATGGCGAGCCTCTACACCATCACGGCGCACGACCAACGCACGCAGCGCACGATGAACCGGCTCTGGACGAAGATTAAGACGGGACGTTGATCCGGCCTCATCCTGAGGAGCGATCCGCAGGATCGCGTCTCGAAGGACGAGGGCGGCCCCAGTCCTCAGCCCATGCTTCGAGACGCCCGCTGCGCGGGCTCCTCAGCATGAGGTAGAGCAAGCGTTGAGACTCAGTCCCGCCACTTGCGATGCACCCACAGCCATTGCTCGGGGTGCTCGCGGACCCAGCCTTCGATCACGTCGTTGATCGCCTGCGTGGTTTTCTCCACGTCGATCTCGCCGTTGGTGTCGCGTACGGCTGGGATTTCCTCTGTCACATCAATGCGGAACTTATCGTCCGGAAGCCGCACAATGCGCGCGCCGTGAATCGGGCAATCGACATGTCTCGCGAGCCGCGCGAGGAACGGATTGGCGCGGGTCTTGCGCCCGAAGAACGTGATGTCGACGCCGCGCACGTAATACTGATCGACCAGCATGGCGACATGGCCGCCGGCCTTCAGCACATCGGCGAGCCGTCCCGGCGCGTCGAGGCCGGTTGCCACCAGCGTGCCCATCGCGCCTGCGCGCAGCTTCATGATCGCGTCGTTTGCTGCCCCGATGTTCGGGCGGCGGTAGAGCACGTGCAGGTGCAGGCCGTATTGCTCGGCGACATAGGCCGCGAGCTCCCAGTTCGCGAGATGCGAGGTGAAGAGCAGCGCAGGCTTGCCGTCGCTCTTGAGCTTTTGGAACAGCTCGAGCGAGCGCGGCGTATAGACGATGTCTTCAGGGCCCGGATTGGCCGGGTCTTCGATGTGCAAGCGGTCGATGTGTGCGAATTCGGCGGCAACGCGGCCGAGGTTGTCCCACACGCCGCGCAGAATGGTTTCGATCTCGGCGTCGGATTTTTCGGGGAAGGCGGCCTTCAGATTCTCGCGGCCAATGCGGTGCTCGCGCAGGAGCGGGCCGAACGTCCGCAGGAAGCCGCCGGAAAAATTCGCCATCGGCTTGCGCGGGATCGCGCGAAGAAGCTTCAGTACGCCGACGGTGAGCTGACCGAATGCGCCGTCGCCCAGCCGCCGCAGCGCGGCTCCGATGCCTGTCTGTTTGCGCGCCATCGGATTTGCTCGATCTTTGGCCGCTTAGAAGGTCACGACGATCTTGCCGAACACCTGACGGCTTTCGAGCCGTTGCAATCCAGCCTCAAGATTGTCCGGCGTCACCTCGGTGTCGATCACCGGCAGCATCCCGCCCGCCATCTTGTCCAGGCTCTCGCGGATGTTCTTCATCGAGGCCCCGAACGAGCCGAAGATCTTGTACTGCTGCTGGAAGAGTTGCATCAGGTTGAAGGTCACGGTCGGGCCCGCGGTCGAGCCACAGGTGACCAGCCGCCCGCCACGCTTCAGCACCAGCAACGAGCCATTAAAACCTTCGCCGCCGACGTGCTCGAACACGACGTCGACGCCCTTCTTGTTGGTGAGCTTGCGCGTGATCGTCTCGAACCGGTCCTTGCGGTAGTTGATGACGTGATCGGCGCCGAGCGCCTTGGCTTTCTCGGCCTTCTCGTCGTCGCCGACGGTGGTGATGACAGTGCAGCCGATCGCCTTCGCCATCTTGATCGCGACGGTGCCGATGCCCGAGCCGCCGGCCTGTACAAGCACCGTCTCGCCGGGCTTGAGCTTGGCGTTGTCGAACAGCATGTGCTGGACGGTCGAGAAAGCGATCGGCGCACAGGATGCGTCGCGCAGCGACACGCCCTTCGGCACGGGGATGACCAGCCGCGCGGCGAGGTTCAGCCGGTCGCGGGCAAAGCCGTCGACATGGAAGCCCATGATGCCGGCGACGTTTTCGCAAAGGTTGTCGCGGCCCTCGCGGCAAGCCGGGCAGGTGCCGCAGGTCAGCGCCCCGTACATCACGACGGGATCGCCCTTCTTGAAGTTGGTCACGCCTGGTCCAACTTCGGCAATCTCGCCCGATGCCTCGGCACCCACCACCAGCGGCATCTTCCGCTTGGCGAAGGCCATGCCGCGGAAGCCCCAGACGTCGATGTGATTGAGGGCGACCGCCTTCACGGCGATCTGCACCTCGCCCTCGGCGGGCGGCGGCGGGAGAGGGGCGTCCACAAGCTCAAGCTTGCGGTCGCCGAACAGGGTCAGTGCGCGCATTGAGGTCTTTTACTTGTTCGTCATTTGGGCTCGCCGCCCATCACCAGCGAGACGTTCTGGCCGCCGAAGCCGAACGAGTTCGAGATGACATGGGTGACCTTGGCGTCGCGGGCCACGTTCGGCACCACGTCGAGCAGAATATCGGGGTCGGGGGTCTTGTGGTTGATGGTCGGCGGGATGCGCTGGTGCTGAAGCGTCAGCAGCGAAAACACCGCCTCGACCGCGCCGGCGGCCGACAGCGTGTGGCCGATCATCGACTTGTTGGACGACGTCGGAATGATCTTGGCGCGTTCGCCGAACACGGCGACGAGGCTCTTGGCCTCCATCTTGTCGTTCTCGGGCGTGCTGGTGCCATGCGCGTTGACGTAATCGATCTCGTCGGGCGACAGGCCCGCGTCGGCAATCCCGTTGCGCATGCAGCCGATCACCGGCTTGCCGTCCGGGCTCGAGCGGGTGCGGTGGAACAAGTCGGCCATCTCGCCGCAGCCTTCGATGACGCCGAGGATCTTCGCGCCGCGCGCCTTGGCCGACTCGTAGCTTTCGAGCACGAGCGCGGCCGCGCCTTCCGCCATCACGAAACCGTCGCGGTTCTTCGAGAACGGCTTGGATGCCTGTTCGGGCAGATCGTTTGACGTGGACAGCGCGGAGAGAAGCGAGAAGCGGATCAACGCCTCCGGATTCACCGAGCCGTCGGTGCCGACGCAGAGCGCCGCTTCGGTTTCGCCGCGGCGGATGGCCTCGACGCCCAATTGAATGGCGCTCGCGCCGGATGCGCAGGCCGTCGAGAGTGAAATGGGTGAGCCCTGCGTGCCGAAGCGATCGGCAAGGTGCTCTGCGACGGAGCCGAATACGCAACGCTCATGGATCGCAGCGAAGCGGCCTGTGGCGGTCGCGCGAAGGAGATCGTCGTAACCGATGGAATCGTTTGAGCGCGACTCGGCGGCGAGCGTCTCGCGATGCAGCCATTCGATTTCGACAGGAGCCACGGCGAGGAAGAGTGGGCCCGGGAACGATCCTTTGCTGCCGATCTTGGCTTCAGCAATCGCTTCTTCGGCAACGATGTGCGCCATACGCTCGGTCAGCTCCGAGGAGCAGAACGGCTCGACCGGCACGAAATCGACCGCGCCCGCCATCGTGGTCTTCAGCGCGTCGGTCGCAAAGCGGGTGATCTTCTTGATGCCGGACTGGCCCGCGGTGAGCTTCTTCCAGTTGTCTTCCTTGCCCGCGCCGAGCGACGTGACGACGCCCATCCCGGTGACGACGACGATCGGACGGCCGGTTTTGTCGCGCGTGGAAGCCATGTCCCGTCTCCCTCAGCTTGATCTCAGCCTGCCGCTTCGACCAGCGCCAATCCTTCGCCGCGCCAGTGGCCCACCCCGGTGACCACGATCTGCGCAGGCGCCCCGTTCATCGGCTGCTCCAGCCCCGAAGTATCGGCAGGTGGGAACAGCGTCTGGTTCTTGAGCGCCAGTGTTGCCAGAGCGATGTTCATGGCGAACTGCGGCTCGAACCCGTGGCCGATATAAGTGCCCGTGGCGCGGACCGGAACCCCGAGTTCTTTGAGAAAATCGCGTTCTTCGGCGGTCGCCTTGGCCGATCCGGTCGAGCCCGAGATTACAGCGTGCTTGCCGGACGCGAGTTTGCCGGAAATCTTCTGCCACATTTTCGAAAGCGCGGACTTCACCGCGCCTTCCGGGCGGCTGGAGCGGTCGGACAGGACGGCAGACAGCTTGCCGAGCGGCTTTGCGCCGCGCGCCTTGGCATGCTCCGCGGACTCCAAAACCAGGAATGCCCCGAGTGAGCCGAGCGCCATGCCGCCCTTGCGCTCCCACACCGGCGCAAAGTCACCGCGCAGCATGTGGCCGCCCGCGTCATAGAGGAGGACGAGGTCTTTGCGCTCGCCGTTGTGCGCGCCGCCGACGAGGGCGATTTCGCTCTGGCCCGCCGCAACACGCGATAGGGCGATGCGTACCGCGTCGATGCCGGCCGCTTCCTCGCCCATGAAGGTGCGCGATGAGCCCGTGACACCGTGAACGATCGAGATGTTGCCGGCGAGCAGATTGGAGAGCTGCGCCAGGAAGAGGGTGGGGCGCAGGTCGCTCATCAGCCGTTCGTTGAGGAACGCAGCCGGCTGCGCGGCCTTCGGCTTACCGGAAAGAATTGCGGCATCGACGTTCATGTCGCGCTCGCCGCCGCCGGCGGCAACGATCATGTCCATCTTCGAGAGAATTTCGGTGTTGCCCTTCACGCCCGCGCTGTCGAGCGCGAGGCCCGCGGCGTAGGTGCCGATGCGCTGCCACGCCTCCATCTGGCGCTGATCGCCCTTCTTGGGGATCTGCGCGTCGAAGCTGATCGGCGCGAGCGGATGTACGGCGTAGGGCGCGAAGGCCTCCGACAATGGCTTCTTCTGTCCGCTGCTCAGCGCCTGCCAGTGCGCGTCCGGCCCTTCGCCGAGCGTGGAGACGATGCCGATGCCGGTGATCCAGACCTCGCGTTGGGCGTCAGCCATGAGCGGGCGCCTCCAGCGGCAACTGAATCCGTTTCGCAACGTCCTGCATGTTGGCGATGAACTCGCCCTCCGGGAAATCGACCACGCGGAACGTGAGTTCTGAATTGCAGATCGGCTTGCCGTCCGCTGTCGTCTTCGCTTGGGTGCGCGCGAAGCCCGAGCCTTCGTGGATCAGTTTCGCCTCGATCATCAGCGCAGTACCGGGCTCCACGAATGTGCGGAACTTCGCCTCGTTGATCGCGGCGAGGAACGGCATCTTCTCGAATTTGGTATGGGCGATGATCAGCCAGCCGGACGCCTGCGCCATCGCTTCGGTCAGCAGCACGCCGGGCATGAGCGGGCGGCCGGGGAAATGCCCCTCGAAGATCGTGCTCTCGGTCGGGACGTTGGCCTCGACTCGGATCGTCAGCTCTTTGAGGTTGAGTTCGGCGACCCGGTCGATGAGCTGGAAATACTCGATCCGCATTGGCCCTCTATTCGTTGGGCCTAGCCCTTCGCCTTCACCAGGTCGTCGATGCGCGCGCAGAGATTGTTGAGGACGAAGTACTGCTCCGTCGTCGCCTTGCCGTCATTGACCTCTTGGGTCCACTGCTCGAGCGGCAGCTTGATGCCGAACGCCTTGTCGATCGCGAAGGCAATGTCGAGGAAGTCCAGGCTGTCGATGCCCAAGTCGTCGATGGCGTGGCTTTCCGGCTTGATCGTGTCGCGCGGGATATCGCACGTCTCGGAAATAATGTTCGCCACGGTGTCGAAGGTCGAGGACATCGGTAAATCCCTGGATATCAACGGTTTTTAAGCCGCGCTGGAGGGTAGCGCGGCTCCGGGACCGATGCGCGAGCCGCCCCGGTTTTCCCCAATTTCTGAGCCCGTGCCCGTATAGCGAACGCGGAGGGGGAGTTCAATGGCGAGGGACGTACGGGATTTCCTGTGGAAATCGAGCCACTTGGAACTGAATTCTACCGTCCCTTCAACGGTCAGATGATCCGGCTCCGGATCAGGGAGGTGAGGACCTCCGTGACCGCGACGACCGCGAAAATGACGAACAGGACCAGCCCGGCCTGGTCCCAGTAGAGGTTGGAGAGGGCGGTATCGAGCGCCATGCCGAGCCCGCCGCCGCCGACCAGGCCGAGCACCGCGGACTCGCGGACATTGATGTCCCAGCGGAACACCGCGAGCGACAGGAACGCGGGCTTCACCTGGGGCCAGATGCCCTTGAGCAGGATCGCGAGCGGGGAGGCGCCGGCGGCAACCAGCGCCTCGATCGGGCCGGGCTTCGCCTCTTCGATGGCCTCCGACAGGAATTTTCCGGTGAAGCCGATCGAGTGAACGGCGATGGCGAGCGTGCCGGCGAGCGCGCCGGGGCCGAACACCGCGACGAAGAACAGCGCCCACACCATCGCGTGGACGGAGCGTGTGCCCACGAGAATGAGCTTGCCGATGGTCTGCACGATGACCGACTTTGTGACGTTGCGCGCCACCATCAGCGCCACGAGGCTCGCCATGATGACCGCGAAAATGGTGCCGAGCGTGGCCGTGTGCAGCGTCTCGATCAGCGCGGCGTGGACGACCTTCGGATACCACGACCAGTCGATCGGCCACATGCGCGTGAACAGATCGGCGGTCTGCTGCGGAGCGTCGTAGAGGAATTCGGGGATGATCTCGATCGCTTCGATCGACCAGACGATGGCGATGATCGCGATCAGATAGAACGCCGAGCGTATGACGCGCTCGGCCGGCGTGAAACGTTGCCATTTGCGCGGCTGGGCGGCGATGCTCACTGGAACATCCTCCGCATCAGGCCGGAGATCACTTCTCCGACCATCACGGCCGCGATGATCGTGAGCACGATGGTGAGCACGAAATCGTAATCGAAGCGCTGGAACGCAGTGAACAGCGTGGCTCCAATGCCGCCGCCGCCGACCAGGCCGACCAGTGCGGAGTTGCGCAGATTGGAGTCGAGCTGATACGCGCAGAAGCCGATGAAGCGCGGCATCACCTGCGGCATCACGCCCATGACGATGACCGAGAGGAACGGCGAGCCGGTCGCGCGCACGGCCTCGACCTGCTTCATCGACATTTCTTCGACCGCTTCGGCGAGCAGCTTCGAGAGAAAGCCCATCGACGCGAAGATCAGCGCCAGCATGCCGGCGAGCGCGCCGAATCCGACCGCCTTCACGAACAGGATTGCGATGATGACCGGATGGAAGGTGCGAAACAGCACGACCAGCAGCCGGGCCGTCCACGCAATCGGCGCAGGCGCAAGGTTGCGCGCGGCCGCGAGCCCGAGCGGCACAGACAGCAGCACGCCGATCACGGTCGCGAGGATGGCGATTTGCAGGCTCTCGGCCATGCCGGTGGTGAGCAGGTGGAGCTTGTCCGCCGCGAAATTGGGCGGAAACATCCGGTCCAGAAATTTGGCGCCCTGGTCGAGACCGACGAGAAACCGCGCCCAGGTGATGTCGAGGATTTGGGCTGCGTAGACGGCGTAGATCGCGAGCGCCGCAAGCCCGATCCGCGCCGGCCAGTTCGGCGGAAACGCGACGCGGCGGTGCTGCGCGGCGGTGCTCATTCGAGCCAGCCTTCACCGCCGTAGATTTCAAGAAGATGCGAGTCCTGGAGCGCCGAAGGCGGCCCGTCGAACACGACGCTGCCTTTCGACATGCCGACGATGCGGTTGGCGTAGCGCTTCGCGAGCTCGACGTTGTGGATGTTCACGATCACCGGGATGCCGCGTCCGGCAGCCTGCTTGGCGATCAGCTCCATGATCTCGACCGAGGTTTTGGGATCGAGCGAGGAGGTGGGCTCGTCCGCGAGCACCAGATCGGGCTGCTGCATCAGCGCGCGCGCGATGCCGACGCGCTGACGTTGGCCGCCGGACAACTGATCGGCGCGCTGATTGGCGAAGTCGCCGAGGCCGACGGCATCGAGAAGTTCAAACGCGCGGTCGATGTCCTCCGGCTTGAAGCGCCTGAGCCACGCGCGCCACACCGCCACGTATCCGAGCCGCCCGCAGAGCACGTTCTCGATCACCGAGAGGCGCTCCACGAGATTGTACTCCTGGAACACCATGCCGATGCGCCGCCGCGCGGTGCGCAGATCTTTGCCGGACAGCTTCGCGAGGTCCTGTCCCATGAACAGGAGCTCGCCGGAGGTCGGATCGACCAGCCGGTTGATACAGCGGATCAGCGTGGACTTGCCGGTGCCGGACGGCCCGATGATTGCCGTCATGCCCTGGCCCGCGACGGTGATCGACACGTCGCGCAGCACCGGCTGACCGGCGCGGTATTCCTTCCGCAGATTGCGAATGACAAGCGAGCGGTCGGCGTTTCCGCCGGCCGTTTGCTGCGAAGAGTTCGTCGAGGCGTCCATGCCCTCGGACCTGCCGATGGCTATTGCTTGGGCGCGCTCTGCTGTTGCGCTTTCTTCTCGGCTTCACGCTTGGCGATGGCGTCGGCCTCGCGCTTGGCTTCCGCGTCATGCGCCGCCTTGTTGTACGGCGTGCCGGAGTCTTCCGCGATCTTGCGCACCACCGCCCAGTCCTTCTGATAGGTGATCGGATAGAAGCGGTCGTCGCCGTTGAACTCCTTCACCATCGAAGGCGGGAAGCGGAAGTCGTAGAAGCACTGAACCAGCTTCTTCGCGAGCTCCGGCTTCAGGTCGTGTGCGTAGGCGAACGACGAGGTCGGGAACACCGGGCTCTTGTAGATGATACGGAAGTCGTCGCCCTTGATCGTGCCGCGCGCGACCATGCGTTCGTACACGTCGGATGCGACGCCCGCCATGTCGTAGTCGCCGGACGCGACGCCGAGCGCGGATTTGTCGTGGCCGCCGGACATCAGCGGCTTGTAGTCCTCGTTCGGTTTCAAGCCTTCCGGCGGATAGAGCACCAGCGGGGCGAGGTGGCCCGAGTTCGACGACGGTGCGGTGTGCGCGACGCGCTTGCCCTTCAGGTCCGAGAGCTTTTGATACGGGCTCGAGGCCTTCACGATCGAGAGCAGGTGATAACCCTGCGGGCCCTTCTCGGTGCCTTTCGCGGCGAATGGCACGGCACCCGCGAGGTTTACCGCAAATCCGGTCGGCCCCGTCGAGAAGCCCGCGAAGTGCAGGCGGCCCGAGCGCATCGCCTCGATCTCGGCGGCGTTCGAGTTCACCGGATAATAGACCACGCGCTTGCCGGTGCACTGCGCGAGATAATCGGAGAACGGCTTGAAGATTGGGCCGTACACCGCGGGATCTTCGACCGGCGTGTAGGCGAACACCAGCGTGCCCGGATCGCGCTGCTTCTTCGGGTCTTTCGGCGCATCGGCGACGAGATCGTTGTTCTCATCGCAGTAGAGCGTGTCGAGCTGACCGCGATTCTTGCACTCGTCCTGTGCGAGTGCCGCTGTGCCGGACAGCATTCCAATCACGGTTCCGACGGCTGCGGCTCCCAGCACCGCGTTCCACCGATTGCGCATAAGCCCCTCCTTCGCGCGATCTTGTTGTTTTTTACACGCTTAACGATACGCGGCGGACTGACGCGCGGCAACGGTTGCGGGCACCTATTTACCTCTCCGCGTGTTAACCGCGCGCGTTAGGGAAATTTCCGCACTATGGCCGCATTCTCGGCCTGTTCGTGCCCCGTTGGGACGGCATCTCCCGCCGCTCACGAGGGAAGGGACTCATGACATCGAAACTGTTCCGCGCGGCGGTTGCCGCGGGTTTGCTCGTTGTCTGTACGGCGGGGATCGCCCGTGCAGAATCGGGAATCGCTTCCGTGTACAAGGGCGGCAAGACCGCAAACGGCGAGCGCGCTCATCCAGGTGGACTGACGGCTGCGCATCGCACGCTCAAGTTCGGCACCAAGGTGTTGGTGACCAACAAGCGCAACGGTCGCACCGTGACGGTGCGTATCAACGATCGCGGTCCGTTCATTCGCGGACGCGTCATCGACCTCACGCCCGCGGGCGCGAGTGCGCTTGGCTTCTCCGGACTTGCTCCGGTGACGCTTGCCGTTGTGGGGCGATCGTAGTCCGCAAACGCCAAGTCAGTGCGCAAGTCAGCGCGGCGGAGTTGTTGCGTCGATCGTCACGCAATTCCGCCGCCCTGACAGTACGCAATCCTGATCCTTGCGCATCTTCGCCATCACGTCGGCGATCCAGACGCCAACCACGACCAGGAAAACCGTCACCAGCAATCCCAGCCCGTTCATGATCATGCGGTGGCGATAGTCGTCCGGCTCGCTGTCTGGTGCGGTTTCGTATTTCTTGAGATCGTCGACCGGCGGGCTTGGCATAGGCCGCGCGAACAGGCTTCCGCGGGGGCGGAATTTCAGGATCTGGCCCTTAGGCTCGCTCGGAAGGGAAGGGCTCACGGCGCCGTTCCTTGATGGGTCATAACAATAGCACTTCTGGCGGTGCGCCGTCCGGCATTTGAAACGCCCGTTTTCCCCAGGCGGTTCGCGGCCGGAATCACCTCTACGCGGCGTTTAGCCGCTGTGCAACGCCGCGTCGAGAGCCCGTGTTGGTTCACGAGAGACGGCGGAAAAGCCTGCCATTTACAGAGAATTGGTGTGTTCGCGGTCGTCCGGCAAGGCGCTTCCGGCCGGCCGCCACAGCCGCCGCGTTTTCCCTCAGTGCTTGCGAGTTTTCGGGCCTGCGGCACACTCTCGAATGAGAAGCATCACAAACAAAAAGCTTCTCACCTTCCAGAGGGACCTTTCCCTCCAAGAACAGAAAGCGCCGCGTCGGGACCGGTGCTCGCAGGGGAAAAACCGCCGGACCTTGCGCCGGCGGAAGACGCGATTTTTGGGGGAGTACACAGAGTGCCGGACTGGGGGCTTGGCTCCGCGAGTTTCGCGGGTCTCGATCTGTCATGGCTGGGCAAGCTGGCGTCGTTGCTCGTGCTGCCGTTCGCGCACGAGGATCTCGCCATCATCGCCGGCGCCTACATCATCGTGCATGACGCGATGCCGACGGCTTTGGTCGCCGCGAGCCTCTACGGCGGTATCGTCGCGAGCGATTTCGCGCTCTACGGAATCGGAGTCGGTGCGCGGCATGTGCCGTGGCTCAACCGCTATGCCATCGACGACCGCGTGCATCGCTTCAGCGAGGCGCTGAAGCGCAATCTGTTCGGGTTGTTCGTGTTCTGCCGTCTCGTGCCGGGCGTGGTGTTCGTCGCCTTCATCGCGTGCGGCTGGACGCGGGTGTCGCTCGCACGCTTCACGCTCGCGAGCCTCTTGGTGTCGGCGCTCTACCTGCCGCTGATGCTCTACCTCGTCATCGTGTTCGGCGAGAAGCTGGACGACTACGTCGGGTTCTGGGCGTGGCCGTTGTTGCTCGTAGCGCTCGCTGCGACCGGCTTCGTGCGCAAGCGCGTGTTCGCCTTCGGCGATGGTGCTGCGCTCGCGAAGGATTTGGCCGAGGCTGCGCCGCCGATCGACATTCCCGCGCTCGGTCATTGCGGCCTGCCACCGCTTACCGGCCTCGACCGCAAGGTCGCGCTCGCCGAGCGCATTCCGCCGATGCTGTTCTACTTTCCGCTCGCGATCACCTGGCTGCTGCAAGGCTTGCGCTATCGCAGCCTGACGCTGCCGAGCGCGTGCAATCCCCACATCCCGACCGGCGGCATGTGGGGCGAGTCCAAGAGCGACTGTCTCGCGGCCGTCGCACCGGAGCAGCGCGAGTGGGTCGCCGACTTTACCGTGCTCAAGCGCAGTGACAACGCTGATATCGATCTCGAGCGTGCCCGTGCGCAGCTCGCAGGCACGCGGATTGGCTATCCGCTGATCGCCAAGCCCGACATCGGCTGGCACGGCTACGGCGTGCGGCGGATCGAGAACGCGGTGGGTCTGCGCGCCTACCTTGCAAGCTATCCGGCCCGCGCGAGCGTCATCCTGCAACGCTTCGTGCCCTATGCGGCGGAGGCAGCCGTGCTCTACGCCCGCGTGCCGGGCTCGGACCGAGGCGGCATCGTATCGCTTGCCTTCCGTTACTTCCCGCATGTGGTTGGCGACGGCCGTTCGACCCTGCGCGATCTCATCCGCAAGGACAGCCGCGCGCGTTGGAAGGCGCATCTGCACCTCGGCTACGACCCGAGCCACGACGGCATCCTCAATCGCAATCCGAACCGCGTGCCGCTGCGGGGCGAGGTGGTGCAGATTGCGACCATTTGCAATCAGCGCGCCGGCGGCCTCTACCGCGACGCGGCGGCCTTCATCACGCCTGAGCTCGTCGCGCGCTTCGATGCCATCGCGCAAAGCATGCCGGAATTCCACTACGGCCGTTTCGACGTGCGCTTTGCCAGCGCCGACACCTTCATGCGTGGCGAGGATTTCGCCATCGTCGAGGTGAACGGCATCGGCGGCGAAGCCATCGACGTATGGGACCCGCAATTGCCGGTTGGCGAGACCTATCGCCGCCTGCTGGCGCATCAGCGGCTTCTGTTCATGATCGGAGAGCAAAACCGGGCCCGCGGCTTTGTGCCGACGCCGGTTGCCGAATTCCTTGGCCTTCTTTGGATGCAGACCAGGTTGATTCGGCGTTATCCGGCCTCTGCTTGACCCCCAAAGAACGCCCGTAGACGACCCGGGGAAGCGGGCCTATATGCTCCCGGCATGAAACACAGCATTCGCGCTTTGATCGTCTCCGCCGCGTGCCTGCTGGCGGGCGCTGCATGGGCCCACGATTACACGGCGGGCTCGCTCAAGATCGAGCATCCGTGGACACGCGCGACGCCCAAGGGTGCGCCGGTGGCCGGCGGCTACCTCAAGATCACCAACACCGGCACAGCGCCGGACAAGCTGATCGGCGGTACCTTCGTCAACGCGGGGCGTTTTGAGGTCCACGAGATGAAGACGGAGAACGGCGTGATGACGATGCGTCCGGTTTCCGGCGGGCTGGAGATCAAGCCCGGTCAGACTGTGGAGCTAAAGCCCGGCTCGTTCCATCTGATGTTCATGGACCTGAAGACGCCGGTCGAGCAGGGCAAGCCCGTCAAGGGCACGCTGGTGTTCGAGAAGGCCGGCACGGTGGAGGTCGAATACGCCGTGGAGGCGATCGGCGGGGCTCCGGCCGCGCACCACCACTAGCGGCTTCGTCAAACGAAACCGCCGCGGTCTTGCGATCGCGGCGGTTTTTGTTTGTCCGAACCTTGCTTGAAATTTACTTCGGCTCTTTGAATGGGATCGCTCCGTCCGGGATCGGCGAGCGGAAGGCGTTCAGCGTCATCGCGATCAGCGAGTAATAGCCGGCGATGCCGACCAGTTCGACCATGCCCTGGTCGCCGAGGAAGGCGTGGCAGCGCTTGTAGGTGCGGTCGCTGACGCGCTTGGTCTTGTACATCTCCTTCACGAAGTCATAGAGCGCGCGCTCGTCCTTCGGCGCGCTCTTCGGTGCGCGTCCGGCCTTGATGTCGTTGATGGTTTTCTGGCTGACGCCGCCTTTCAGCGCCTGCGGCTCGTGGGCGTACCACTCGTACTGCGCCTTCCAGATCTGCGCGGTGGCGAGGATCACGGTCTCCGACAGGCGGGGCGTCAGCGTGGTCTTGTAGCGGACGTGGGCGCCGACGGACTGAGCGAGCAGGCCCAGCTCCGGCGCGTTCAGCCAGATCTGGAACGGACCGGTCAGCGACTGCCGCTTGCCGCGAGGGCCGGCGTAGATCGCGTCGCGCAGCGACTTTTGCAGCGCGTTCATGTTCTCGTCGGTGATCTCCTTGAGGCGATAGGCGGGCTGCTTCGGGGAACTCTTCCGCGGCATCGGGATTATGTCCTGTGGGGCAAAAGGTGAGTGTTTCGGAGGCCGGTAAAGTGACGGGAAGCTGACAGCGCGTCTAGGGCCCGTTGGTGGGTTTCGGTATGATTTTGGGTCCGCTTGGCGTCACAATTGCATTCCACAAATTGAGTCTGAGTGACCGAGGCGGCGGGCGGGGGCAGGCCGCAGCGGTTGAAATGCCAACGTTGTGAGGAGAACTCTTTGCGCTGTCCCGTCGAAGTTGAGAACACGCGCCGCATACTCTGCGTCTTTCCAGCCTATACGCCGGCCTTCGGCACCTTCGCTCATGCTTTCCCGCTGCTCTACAAGGTGCGCGCCTTCATGCCGCCGCAAGGCCTGCTGGTGATCGCGGCCTATCTCCCGGAGCAATGGCCGGTCCGCTTCATCGACGAGAACGTGGCGCGTGCAAAGCCGGAAGACTTCGCCTGGGCGGACGTGGTGTTGGTCAGCGGCATGCATGTGCAGGCGCCGCAGATCAGGGACATCGCCGAGCGCGCCCATGAAGCCGGCAAGGCGGTGGTGCTCGGCGGACCGTCGGTGTCGGCGGCGCCAGAGATGTATCCCGGCATCGACTATCTGCACGTCGGCGAGGTGGGGGACGCGACCGACGCGCTGATTGCGCAACTCGATCGCGACATATCGCGGCCCAAAGCGCAGGTGCAATTCAAGACCGGCGAGCGCATGCCGCTCGGCGATTTTCCTATTCCCGCCTATCACCTTATTCGCCTTGGCAATTATCTGATCGGCAGCATCCAGTTTTCCAGCGGCTGCCCCTACCAGTGCGAATTCTGCGATATTCCCGGCCTCTACGGCCGCCAGCCGCGACTCAAGACACCGGAGCAGGTGATTGCCGAGCTTGACGCGATGATGTCGCAGCCGTCGCGTCCGCAGACCATCTACTTCGTCGACGACAACTTCATCGGCAACAAGAAAGCTGCCCGTGATTTGCTGCCGCATCTCGTCGAGTGGCAGAAGCGTCACCAGTTTCCGCTGACCTTCGCCTGCGAGGCGACACTCAACATTTCCAAGCTGCCGGAAATCCTGAAGCTGATGCAGGCGGCGTCTTTCGTGAACATCTTCGTCGGCATCGAGACGCCGGAGGTCGATGCGCTGAAACAGATGCGCAAGGACCACAACGCATCGCTGCCGATGATGGAGTCGATCCGCACGCTCAACAGCTACGGCATGGAGATCACGTCCGGCATCATCCTCGGCCTCGACACCGACTCTGCGGATACCGCGGATCGATTGATCGAGTTCATCGAGCAGTCGAAAATCCCGCTGCTCACCATCAACATCCTCCAGGCGCTGCCGAAGACGCCGCTGTGGGACCGCCTTTCGCGCGACAATCGCATCGTCGACGATCCCGCGCTGGAATCGAATGTGCGCTTTCTGCGCCCCTACGATGAAGTGATCGCTGCGTGGCGGCGCTGCATCGCGCACGCCTATGAGCCGGAGCGGCTGTTCGACCGCTTCTATCACCAGGTCGAGGCAACCTATGCCAATCGCACCAATCCGTCCGGCCGCGGCAAGCTCACTTTCGCCAACGTCCGGACAGGCGCGGTGCTGGCGTGGCGCCTGTTCACCCACATCGGTCTCAAGTCGGACTATCGCAAGCACTACTGGCGGGCGGCGAAACACGCGCTCAAGCACGGCCAGCTCGATTCGGTGATGGGCATGGGGTTTGTCGCCCATCACCTCATCAAGTTCACGCGCGAGGCGTTGCAGGGAAAACAGAACGCCTCGTTCTACTCCACCCACGAGCGGGCCGGCGCGGAACGCGTGCAAACCGCGGCGTAGCACGTCGCTCATCGGGGGTTTTGACAGTCGCGCTCCCGTGGTTCAATTCTCGCTGGTCAGGGGAGACAGCGAGAAGATGTCCGGGGTTCTGATTATCGGAGCGGGGCAGGCCGCGGCGCAGCTTTGCATCAGCCTTCGCCAGGGCGGCTATGCCGATCCGATCCGCGTGGTCGGCGATGAGCCTTACCTGCCGTATCAGCGGCCGCCGCTGTCGAAAGAGTTCCTGAAGGAACGTCCGGCGGCCGACACGCTTTACTTTCGCCAGGAGAAATTCTGGGCCGATCACAACATCACGCTCGATCTCGGTATGGCGGTGAAGGCTGTCGATCCGGTACGCAAGCGCGTCACGCTCGCCGACGGCCGTGAGCTCGACTACGGCATCCTGTTCTTTGCGACCGGCACGCGTGCGCGCGATCTGCCATTGCCCGGCATTAATCTTCCCGGCGTGTTCTCGCTCCGCAAGATCGACGACGTCCGCAAGCTTCGTCCCGCACTCGACGAGGCGAAGACTATCGCCATTGTCGGCGCGGGATATATCGGCCTCGAGGTCGCGGCGGTGATGCGGCAGGAGGAGCGCGCGGCAATCGTCGTCGAGGCCGAGGACCGCGTGATGAAGCGCGTCGCCGGCGTCGAACTCTCAGCCTACTTTGAGAAGCTGCACCGCGAGCGCGGCGTCGACATCCGGCTCGGTGCACGGCTTGCCGGCATCGATGGGGAGGGGAAGGCGACCGGGCTCGCGCTGACGTCCGGCGAGAAGATCGCCGCCGATATCGTGCTCGTCGCGACCGGCGCGCGGGCCAATGACGATCTCGCGGCGGCTGCGGGCATCGCCTGCAACAACGGAATTTCGGTCGATCACTTCGCCCGCACCAGCGCGCCGGACGTTTACGCCGCCGGCGATTGCGCCAACTTCTTCAGCCAGCGCTATGGCCGCAACATCCGCCTCGAATGCGTGCAGAACGCGATCGAGCAAGCCAAGGCCGCGGCAAACGCGATCCTCGGCAAGCCGAAGGTTTACGATCCGGTGCCGTGGTTCTGGTCGGATCAGTACGAGATCAAGTTGCAGATCACCGGCCTGCTCGAGGGCTATGATTCCGCCGAGTTGGTTGGCAATCCGTCGGACGGCAAGTTCTCGATCGACTACCGCCAAGGCGGCAAGCTGATCGCGGTCGACTCCGTCAACGACGGCCGCGCTCACATGATGGGCCGCAAGCGCATCGCTGCGGAGCTTCCTGAAAAGGTGGTTGCCTGAAGGTACACTGTCATCACCGGGCCGGCGCGTCAGCGCCGTGACCCGGTGATCCAGCTCTTCTTAAAAGATGGATCGCCCGGTCAAGCCGGGCGATGACAGTTGTAGGTGTAGATAGACCTTAGGTCCCCACCGCCATCGGCGCATGCATCTTGCGCAGCGCCGCGATCACCGAAAGCGCGACGTTCCGGCCCGTCTTCGGATTCTCCGACGGGATATTCTCGATCGAGAGTTTGTAGCGCGCGCTGTCGGAATCCACTTCGATCGTGTGGCAGTTGCGGTCCACCGCCGGGTCCGCCCAGATGTCGATCATGGTGCGGTCCGGGCCGATGCCGGCGAGCGAGAGCGCTGCGGCGACGTTGACGTTGGCCGGAAAGCCTGCGGCTGCCTCGCGCGCGGTGCCGCTGAACACCAGCTTGGCCTCGTTCAGGCCTTCGACCGAGATGTTGTGCTGCACGAGATAAGGCGCGCCCTTCAGCCCGATCGGCGGCTTGCGCGTCGTCATCTTCACCGAATGGATGTTGCCCTCCGCGGACGCCGCGACCGCGTCGAGGCCGAGCAGCGCGCCGGTCGGCACGATGATGCGTCCGCCTTTGGCCTTGGCGAGATCGATCAGATCGGGGCGGGGAAGCAGCGCGCCGCAAGAGAGAACCATCACCTGCTTGCCGTTCTCCAGCATCGGGCGGCAGATCTTCTCAATAAGCGAGGCGGGCGCGCACTCGATCGCAAGATCGGCGTGCTTCGGGAACTCATCGAGCTCCACCACCGGGCAATCGATCTTCTGCTCCTTCAGCCAGTCGCGTGCCTTGTCGGCGTTGCCGGTCGCGATGCAGGCGAGGCTGAGACCGGGAATGCCGTCTGTCAGCCGCCGGGCGACGGTCTTGCCGATGGCGCCGAGACCGGCGATGGCGATGCGTGTGGTTGCCATAGAAACCCCTTGAAATCTCTCACGAAACTGGATTCATGCGGCAAAGACGCACGCCTTGCGCCGCTTGACCGTTTCGTTCTTGTAGCGCAAGTCTCGCCCCCAACAAGCCTTTCTCCTGGAGGAACACCCATGTTCAGATTGATTGCCGCGCTGGCCGCCGGCGCTCTCAGCTTCAGTGCGGCTGCCAACGCACAGAATTACCCGAATCGTCCCATCACGATGATCATCCCGTTCGCGGCGGGTGGCCCGACCGACGTGCTCGGCCGTGTCGTCGCGATCCGCATGAGCGAGCTGATCGGCCAGCAGGTCATCGTCGAGAACGTCGGCGGCGCGGGCGGCATGACGGGCTCCAAGCGCGTCGCGGACGCGGCGCCGGATGGCTACACGATCGGCATCGGCACGGTCGGCACGCATGCCCAGGGCCAGACGCTCTACAAGCGGCCGCTCTACAATTCGCAGACCGATTTCACGCCGGTCGCGCTGCTGGCGCAGGTGCCGATCCTGCTGCTCACCCGCAAGGATCTTCCGGCGAAGGACTTCAAGGAGTTCGTGGCTTACACGAAGGCGAACGCGTCCAAGATGCAGTTCGGCTCCGCCGGCGCGGGCTCCGCGACGCATCTTGGCTGCGTCCTGCTGAACTATCTGATCAAGGCCGACGTGACCCACGTGCCGTTCCGCGGCACCGGTCCCGCGATGACCGAATTGCAGGCCGGCCGCATCGACTACCTGTGCGAAATCTCCTCGACCGCGAAGCCGCAGGTCGATGGTGGCACCGTGAAGGCGCTCGCGATCTTCCAGCAGAAGCGCTCGCCCGCGCTGCCGGACGTCCCGACCGCGGAAGAGCAGGGCACCAAGGACCTGATCGCCTACACCTGGAACGCGATCTTCGCGCCGAAGGGCACGCCGGCCGATATCGTGCAGAAGCTCAACAAGGCGGCGGTCGATGCGATCAACACGCCGTCCGTGAAGGAGAAGCTCGCGGGCCTCGGCGCCGAGATCGCGACCGGCAACGACACCACGCCGGCCGCTCTCGCCAAGCTCGTGAAGGACGAGACCGAGAAGTGGGCCGTCCCGATCAAGGCGAGCGGCGTGACGGTGGAGTAAGCTTCGTCAAAGCATGAAACGAAACGGGCGGCCCCAGGGCCGCCCGTTTTATTTTCAGGCCTTGCCGAACACGCGCTTGAAGATCGTGTTGACGTTCTTCATGTGGTGCTTGAGATCGAAATTCTCCTCGATCTCCTTCGCCGACAGCGCTTTTCGCACGTCCTTGTCGGCCTTCAGCAGCGACAGGAAATCGCCCTTGCCCTGCCACACCGGCATGGCGTTGCGCTGCACGAGGCGATAGGCGTCCTCGCGCGAGACGCCTTTCTTGGTGAGCGCGATCAGCACGCGCTGCGAATGCACCAGGCCGCCGAGGCGGTCGAGATTCGCCAGCATGCGCTCCGGATAAACGACGAGCTTGTCGATCACGCCGGCGATGCGGTTGAGCGCGAAGTCGAGCGTCACCGTCGCGTCCGGGCCGATCATGCGCTCGACCGAGGAATGCGAGATGTCGCGCTCGTGCCACAGCGCGACGTTCTCCATCGCCGGGATCGAATAGCCGCGCACGAGGCGGGCGAGGCCGGTGACGTTCTCGGTCAGCACCGGGTTGCGCTTGTGCGGCATCGCCGACGAGCCCTTCTGCCCGGGGGAGAAGAACTCTTCCGCTTCCAGAACTTCGGTGCGCTGCAAATGGCGGATTTCGATCGCGAGCCGTTCGACCGACGAGGCGACCACGCCGAGCGTCGCGAAGAACATGGCATGGCGGTCGCGCGGGATGACCTGCGTCGAGACCGGCTCGACCGACAAACCCATCGCCTTCGCGACGTGCGCTTCCACGCGCGGATCGACTTGCGCGAAGGTGCCGACCGCGCCGGAGATCGCGCAGGTCGCAACCTCTTTGCGCGCCGCCTTGAGCCGCTCCTTGGCGCGGGTGAATTCGGCATACGCCACGGCAAGCTTCAGCCCGAACGTGGTCGGCTCCGCATGGATGCCGTGCGAGCGGCCGATGGTCGGCGTCATCTTGTGCTCGAACGCGCGCTTCTTGATCGCGGCGAGAAGCTTGTCCACGTCGGCGATCAAGATGTCCGCGGCGCGCACGAGCTGTACGTTGAGGCAGGTGTCGAGAATGTCCGACGACGTCATGCCCGAGTGCACGAACCGCGCCTCGGGGCCCACGATCTCCGCGAGATGCGTCAGGAAGGCGATGACGTCGTGCTTGGTCTCGCGCTCGATCTCGTCGATGCGGTCGATGTCGAACTTGGCCTTGCCGCCTTTCTCCCAGATCTTCTTGGCGGCAGCCTTCGGCACCATGCCGAGCTTCGCCATCGCGTCGGCGGCGTGGGCCTCGATCTCGAACCAGATGCGGAAGCGCGTCTCCGGCGACCAGATCGCCACCATGTCGGGGCGGGAATAACGGGGGATCATTTTAAGCGGCTTCTCCTCGCGCCAGCGACGCCGCATGGCGGATCGCGGCGATGTTGTCGCGGTAGGCGGACGGCCCGCCCTTGAACACGGCGGAGCCGGCGACCAGCGCGTTCGCGCCGGCGGCCGTTACTTCGGCGGCATTTTCGGCGGTGACGCCGCCGTCGATCTCCAGATCGATCGGGCGGCCGCCGATCAGCGCCTTCACGCGGCGGATTTTCTCGGTCGCCGCCGGAATGTACTTCTGCCCGCCGTAGCCCGGGTTCACCGACATGACCAGCACGAGATCGACCACGTCGATCACATGCTCGATGGTCTCGACCGGCGTCGCCGGGTTCATCGTTACGCCGGCCTTCTTGCCGAGCGCGCGGATCGCCTGCAGCGAGCGATGCAGGTGCGGGCCTGCTTCCACATGCACGGTGATGATGTCCGAGCCCGCCTTCGCGAAGGCTTCGAGCTGCGGATCGCACGGCGAGATCATCAGATGGACGTCGAGCGGCTTCTTGGTGATCGGCCGGATCGCCTTCACCACGTCCGGGCCGAACGAGATCACCGGCACGAAATGTCCGTCCATCACGTCGAGATGGATCCAGTCGGCGCCGGCGGCCTCCACGGCGCGCACCTCTTCGGCGAGCTTGGAGAAGTCGGAGGCAAGGATCGACGGCGCAATTTTCAGCGGGCGGGACATGAAAACCCTCCTGATGGCAGTCGGGTAACACGGGCCGGGAAGGGGGGCAAATCGCCGCCGGGACTTGTCCCCGCGCGTCTTCCTCGCCCGGTCAAATTTGCCGGGTGCGGGCGCTGTCCGGAAATTCCTGCACAGCAGGCTTTCGCGTTTTTCCAGCAATCACGCGGGTTTTCAGCCTGGCAAGGCGCTTGCTTTGGAACCGATGGGCGCGCTGCTTTTTTGAGGAGTGGTGTTCATGAGTGTTTCTTCCGTCAGTTCTTCAAGCGCGTATGCGCTTCAGTGGCCTTCGCTGTCCGGCACGGACAGCACCAATCAGTCCGGCGCTCCGTCCGAAGCGCTGATCTCGCTGTTCCAGGCCTTTCAGGGTGGGCAGACCAACGGCATGGGGCCGCCGCCTCCGCCGCCCGATGGTTCGTCCGGCGGTGCCTCGCAGTTCTCCTCCGACACGATGTCGACGATGATCTCGATGCTCGGCGGGCAGGACAGCGGCGCCTCGCCGCTCGACAACCTGATGAGCAAGCTCGACACCGACGGCGACGGCAAGATCAGCCAGTCCGAGTTCGAGAAGGCGATGGGCTCCGACGCCGACAAGACCAAGGCTGACGCGCTGTTCGCCAAAATGGACAAGGACGGCGACGGCTCGGTCACCGAGGGTGAACTGGCCCAGGCGATCCAGAAGGCGCACGGCGGCCACCACCATCATCACGGTGGTGCGCAGCAGGCCGACGGCTCGCAGGGCACCGACCCGTTGCAGGCGTTGCTCTCGGGTCAGGGAGCGGACGGCTCGTCGAGCCAGTCCACCGCCAATTCCGACGGGTCGACCACGACGACGATCACCTACGCCGACGGCACAAAAATTTCGATGACGTCTCCGGCGGCGAGTGCATCCAGCAGTTCGAATGGCTCCGACAGCACCAGCGGCACCGCCGCGCTGAACGCCATGAACCTGAAGAGCATCATCGAGAAGATGATCGCGGCGCAGGCGCAGATGTTCACGCAGCAGCAACAGACCGGGACGAACGTCTCGGTCTGATGACGGCTTTAGACCCGGGAGCCGCCTGAACGGCGGCTCCCCGGTTCTTACTTGGCGGGCAACCGCAGTGTCGCGAGGTCGGTCGCGACCAGGATGTTTCCGGAAAATCCGCCGTCCTGCGCGGCCTTCGTATAGTCGGCCGCGGTCAACGCGCCGCCCGGCACCTTCCATACGCCTTGCGTCGCCGCTCCCGGCGGCGGGATGAGGTGGGTCAGCACCAGGTGCTTTGCGCGGGTGCGTTTCGCCATCGCGCCGAGATCGGACGCCGTGCTCTGGCGGTAGAACACGGGCGGCGGCATGCCGCTGTCGCGATCCGGTCCCATCACCGGATGGATGGTCGAATGCACGATGATGTCCGCGTCCTTCGCCAAGGCCTCGACCTGCGCCGAGGTCGATGACGGGCGCGGCGGCGCGAACGTGTCGTTGCCGGCGTCGCCTCCGACCACGACGCTGCCCGCGGGCGTATCCACGCGATAGGACGCATGCCCCGGAATATGCGTCGAGCGCACCGCGCTCACCTTCACGTCGCCCGAGGTCCAGACGACTTGCGGCTCATTCTTCGCCTCGAACGTCTTGAGGTTCGTCATCGCCGCAGGGCCGGCCTCGGCGCGGCGCTTGTCCTCTGAGACGCGCTGCGCGATCTCGCCGGATTGGATCATGGTGTCGGCGATGTGAGCGACGAACTTCTTGCAACTGATCGCGAAGCCGAGCGGGGAGGCGACGTCGTCGCTGCACACCACGTCGATCTTGGGCGCGGTCGGGAAGATCGCCCAGCGATGCATGACGAGATCGATAAATCCCTCGCTGTGGTCGTTGTGCATGTGGGTGAAGAAGATCGCGTTCACCTGTGACGACAGCACGTTGACCTGCGACAGCCGCAGCAACGTGCCGCGCCCGGCGTCGATCTGAAGCCGCACCGCGCTGCAATTGTTGGCGTCGTCGCCGTAGCTGATGAGCGTGCCGGGGCCGGCCTGGCCCTGAAAGGCCTGCGGGCCGCCCTGCGAGCCGGTGATGGTGACCGTCATGCAAGGCGCGGCCTCAGCTTGCGGCGCGGCCATCAGGCAAGCGCCCGCGGCCAGCGCGATCATCCATTTCATTGTTGTCCTCCCCTTATCGTTGGGAGGCATCCTGACGCGAGGCGAGACGCTGCACCAGCGGCTTGTAGAGCAGCGGCAGGAGATAGATCGGGAATTGCGCGAGCGCGACATAGAGCCAGACGAACTCTGGCACCGAGCCTGCGGCGGCTGCCAGCATCAGGCCCATGTTGCGGCTTCCGGCGGTGTGGCCGAGCGTGAACGCGACCTCGCGGCCCGAGCGCAGGAAGGCCAGGGCGGTTGCGGCCGTGAGAGCAATGGAGACTGCCGTCGACAGCGCGATCAATCCCAGCACGAGCAGCGGATTGGCCAGCGTGTTCGGCAGCACGTCACCCATCAGTGCAATCGCAAACAGAAACAGCATCACGACGCTTAATCCGTCGATGCGTTGCGCCTGCCGTTCGACCCATCCCTTGCCGGCGACGGCGCGGATCGCAAGCGAGGCCAGAGCCGCACCCGCGAGGATCAGGATGAGCCGCAGCCCGAGCGCGACCGGCGACAGCGTCACCTCCGAGCCGGAGAACGCCGCGACAAGCGCCGGCGAGGTGAACGGCGTTGCGGCCGTGCTCGCGATCAGCAGCGCGAGAGAGATCGCGCCATTTAATCCGATCAGTGCCGCGAGCGACGGCGAAGAGAAGGTTGGCGGCGCAACCGCATGAAGAACGAGCGCCAGCACCAGCGAGGCGGGCAAAGCGCCGCCGTCGGGCACAAGGCGGCCCAAACCGAACAGTAGGGTCATCGCCAGCACCGGCAGGACCAGCATGGTCCAGACCGCGGCGAGGATCAGGAAACGCGGCTCCTTCCACTGCGCGCGCAGCGCATCCGGATCGACGCGCAGGAACGCGAGCACCAGCAGGATGATGACGGTTTCCGCGAAATAGGGGCGGATCAGCGCACCGAGTGGCGGCAGCGCGATCCCGGCGAACATCGAGGCCGCGACCGCCATCGTGCCGTGGCGTCCGAGCCAGGCGAGCGCCGCCGCGGGCTTGTCGAGCAGAGCCATCCCTGCGGCATAACAGCCATGCTGGCGACCGTCGAGGGCGTCGCGTACATAACATCACACTCCGGTGTCATCACCGGGCCGCGGCCATAAGCGCGTCTTCGACGCACTATGGCGGCGTGACCCGGTGATTCCGCTTAGGTATGGACTGTGCTCTCATAAGCGGGATCGCCGGGCATAGGCGAGCGAAGCGACGCCGTTCTTCGAACGGCTATGCCCGGCGATGACAGCATTGCTTGTGGTTAGGGAATAAGCCTCATGGCCCGCAGAGACGTTCTCGTTCTGGGCGCCGGCATCGTCGGCACGTCCATCGCGCTGCATCTTGCGAAGCGCGGCGTTTCGGTCGCGCTCGTCGACAAGCGCGGGCCGGGCGAGGAGACCTCCTACGGCAACACCGGCGTGCTCGAAGGCAATACGCTGTTTCCGCATGCGTTCCCCGCGAACGCGGCGCTTCTCAAGATCGCACTGAAGCTGGCCCCGGAAGCGAACTATCACCTCGCGGCGCTGCCGC
>JBFLYS010000019.1:42383-55755 GCA_040756555.1 Pseudomonadota bacterium
TACGGCAACACCGGCGTGCTCGAAGGCAATACGCTGTTTCCGCATGCGTTCCCCGCGAACGCGGCGCTTCTCAAGATCGCACTGAAGCTGGCCCCGGAAGCGAACTATCACCTCGCGGCGCTGCCGCACATCGCGCCCTATCTCTTCGCATACCGCGCCAACTCCGCGCCCGAGAAGCGGATGGAATTCGCCGAGGCGATGCGTCCGCTATTCTCGCGCGCGGTCGCGGAGCATGAAGCGCTGATGCAGGAGTCCGGCTCGACGCGCTATCTGCGCAAGGAAGGCTGGATTAAGCTCTACCGTTCGGAGAGCGCGTTTGCTTCCAACGCGCGGGAGCTTGAGGTCGCGGGCAAATTCGGCCTGCGCTACAGCGTGCTCGACACCGACGGAACGCGTACGCTGGAACCGTCGCTGTCGCCGGTGTTCACCCGTTCGATCCATTGGCCGGACGCGGCGACCGTGTCCAATCCATTGATGGTGACGCGCTCTTACGCCGCGCGCTTCGGTGCGCTTGCGGGCGTCGTGCTCACCGGCGACGCGCGCAAGCTCCGCAAGACCGCCGACGGCTGGCGGATCGACACCGACGAGGGCGCTCTCGATGTGAAGGAGGTCGTGATTGCGCTCGGCCCTTGGGCGCCGGACATTCTGGAGCCGCTCGGGATCAAGCTGCCGCTCAATGTGAAGCGCGGTTATCACCGGCACTACAAGTCCTCGGGCAACGCAGGCCTCACCCGCGTCATCGTCGACACCGAGAACGGCTACTGCCTCGCTCCGATGGAGCAGGGCATCCGCATCACGACCGGCGCAGAATTTGCGGATCGCGACGCCGAGCCGACGCCTGTTCAGCTTGATCGTCTGATGCCTGCGGCAAAAGGTCTGTTTCCGCTCGGAGAGCCGATCGAGGCGAAGCCGTGGATGGGATCGCGGCCGTGCTTTGCGGATTCACGCCCCGTCATCGGCCGTGCGCCGGGCCAATCCGGAATGTGGCTGGCTTATGGCCATGCGCACTGGGGTCTCACGCTCGGCCCCGTCACCGGCCGCCTTGTTGCGGACATGATGACCGGTACGACTCCATTCTGCGATCCCGCGCCGTATCGCGCGGAGCGATTTGGGAACGATCGTCACGCGTGAGCATTGCACCTGACAGTGTAGCCGGTGCGTTGTTCGTGGCGGTGTTTGTGTCAGGTGGTCATATGAATCCGATAGCAAGACAGGCCCTCGTGGCCGTTCTGGCCGCGGCATGGGTCGTGGGCCTGATCCATCAATTCAATTCCTGGAAGATGACGGCTGCTTATGTCGGCATTTCGCTGGCAATGGCGGCTGTGATGTTCGGCGACCGCCGCGTGCTGAAGTACGCCACGCGCCGCATCAACAAGCGGCGTTGACCTACCAGCTTGCGACTTTCGCGAGTTCGCGGTGCCGGAATCGGTCGCGGATGAAGCGATTGAAGAACGCACCCTGCGATGCCGAGGTGGTGAACGCCGCGTATACGCTCTCCGGCACATTCAGATAAACGTAAGTGCGTCCGCTCACGAACGTGACCTGCAATTGCTCGCGCTCGGCGTTGTAGCGAACGTCACGAATGGCGGTTGACGGCATCCCGTTACTCCCGCGCTCGATTTCAACGCGAGAGTAACGCCCAGTAGTCGTCCGAAGTTCAGGCGAACTTGCTCTTCCAGTCCGGTAGCGCGCCGGGAAACGGCAGCGCCTTGGCCTCGTAGACACCGCGTGCGATGGCGCGCGCCACCACGTCCGCCGCGAGCGTCCCCAATTCCGCGAGCCCGAACACCGGATCGGGAAATGGTTTGCCGCAGGTCGCTGCCGCAAACACGATGTCGCCGTCGAGCGGCGTGTGCACCGGACGGAGCGCCCGTGCGAAACCATCCTGCGCCATGATCGCAAGCCGCCGCGTCTGTGCTTTCGTCAGCGTCGCGTCGGTCGCGACCACGACGAGCGTGGTGTTCTCTTGTGGGCCACCCTTGGCGCGGAATTTGAGCGCACTCTCCGGGACATTCGCAGGTTGGCCGCGTCCTCCGAACTCCTTGTCGCGCTCGACCGCCGCCGCCCAGAAATGCGGGCCGCCGTCGATCACCGCACTGCCGACCGCATTCACCGCGGCGATCGCGCCGACGGTGATGCCGGCTGCCGTCTGCGCCGAGGCCGAGCCGAGACCACCCTTCAGGTCGACGACGGTTGCTCCATAGCCCGCGCCTTCGGTGCCGAGCTCGAAATCTGCGGTCGCTGAGGCCGCGGCCTGATAGCCGAGTTCACGATAGGGCGGATAACGGTCCCATTTTTTGTTGCCGCCATTGAGCAGGTCGAACAGCACCGCGCCCGGCACGATCGGCACCACCGCATCGCGAATGACAAAGCCGCGGCCCTGTTCGCGCAGCCACGCCTGCGTGCCCGAGGCAGCATCGAGACCGAAGGCCGATCCGCCGGAGATTGTGATGGCGTCGATCCGCTCGACCGTCATGGCCGGGTCGAGCAGGGCGCTCTCGCGCGTGCCAGGCCCGCCGCCGCGCACGTCTGCGGCCGCGACCGCCGGCTGGTCGAACACGATGACGGTCGAGCCCGACGCCAGCTTGGCGTCGGAGGCATTGCCGACACGAACGCCGGAGACATCGGTGATGAGATTGCGCGTGACCATGATCAGGATCGAAGCTCGGGTTGAAGCGGAAGATTGCGTTTGCGCAGGACCGCGCGCAGGTGCTGCTCCGCGTCCTTCAGCGTTTCGGCGTGCGGAAAGAACGCGCGGTGCTCGGCCGTGAACTCCTCAATCGGACCAAGGAGGATGGTCCGGCGTTCGTTCCGCGGGCAGGCGCTCTCGTTGCGATAGGTTGCCGCCATGTCGAGTTCGTTGCGGGTCCCGGTGCCGCCGGGCAGCGCGATGATGACGTCGGCGGTGAAGACGTTGACGTGGTTGCGGCCGGGCGAATTGCGCCAGTCTTCCACCCGCGCGAGCAGCGGCGTCATGACGGCGATCTCGATGAACGGGTTTGGATAGGGCCGTCCCTCCGGGTCGCGGTTGGCCTGGTCCATCGCTCCGTTGGGGGCTCGCGGCACAATGCCGATCGCAAGCCCGGGACGGTCTGCGACAGCGACAAATCCCTCCGCGGCGGCGGCCATCACGCCGTAGCCGCCGCCGGTCAGCAGATGCGCGCCCATCGTCGCCACCAGCGCGCCCGCGCCGCGGGCAAGCTGCGCCCGTTCGTCGCTGAGAGGGGTGCCTTGGCCGAATACGCCGACAATCGGTAGTTTCCGCAGCATCGATTCCTCCGCGGCCACCATATCACTCGCCGATCACATCGGCGCCATCCCCGGCAGTTCTGCTTGCGTTAACGCGGGTCCCCGTCGCATCTAGTCTCCCATGACGCCGGACGTGACATACCTCGCGGCCCTGATCGCGGGCCTCGTTTCATTCCTTTCCCCCTGCGTGCTGCCGCTGGTGCCGCCGTATCTCGTCTATCTCGCGGGCGCGTCGCTTGAGCGTCTGACCGACGGCGATCCCAAGAACCCCAAGACCGGCTCGCAGGCGCAGACCGCGTTCGCGGCGCTGCTGTTCGTCCTCGGTTTCTCGACCGTGTTCGTCGCGCTCGGCGCGGGCGCGAGCGCCTTCGGCTCGCTGCTCCGCTCCTATTCCTACGAGCTCGGCATCGTCGCAGGTGTCGCCATCATCATCATGGGCCTGCACTTCCTCGGCCTCACGCGCATCGGCTTCCTGGCGCAAGAGAAGCGTGCCGAACTCGTCAAGCCGGTCGGGCTCTGGGGCGCCTATGCGATGGGGCTCGCCTTCGCCTTCGGCTGGACACCGTGCATCGGGCCGATCCTTGCAACGATCCTTGCCGTTGCCGCCTCCGAGACGACCGTCACCAAAGGCGCGAGCCTGCTTGCGGTTTATTCCGCGGGGCTCGGCATTCCGTTTCTGCTCGCGGCCTTCGCGGTCGGGCCGTTTGCGCGCTTCCTCACACGCTTCCGCAGCAAGCTGAAATACATGGAGCGCGTAATGGGCGGCTTGCTCGTCCTCACCGGCGTCGCGTTCCTCACCGGCGCGGTGTCCTGGATGAGCTTCTGGCTGCTGGAGATGTTTCCGGCGCTCGGAACGATTGGTTGACGGCTTTCTCTTTCACGCGAAGCGGGAGAGGGAGACGCGCCAAACAGAAAGCCCGCGCCTTACGGCGCGGGCTGATCGTTTCCGGCTAAGCGAGGCTTACGAGCCGGACTTCACCGGCAGTTCGGTGTAGCCGCCGTTTTTGTCCCACTGATAGACCACGTAGTCGATCACGGTGATGTCGCCCTTCTTGTCGTAGGCGATCGGGCCGATCACGGTGTCCCACTTGCCGCTCTTGATGGCGGCCGCGACCTTCTTGGCATCGGTCGTGCCGGCCTTCGCCGCAGCCTGCGACCAGATCTGGAACGCGGCATAGGTGTAGAGCGTGTAGCCCTCCGGATCGATGTTCTTCGCCTTGAACTTCTCGACGATCGCAGCGGCCGTCGGCTTCTTGCGCGGGTCGGGGCCGAAGGTGAAGAGCACGCCCTCGGCGGCTGCGCCGGTGATCGAGGCGAACTCCTTGTCGGCGAGAGCGTCGCCCGCCATCAGCACGGTCTTGAGACCCTGGTCGCGCATCTGGCGCAGGATCAGGCCGGCTTCCTGGTGGTAGCCGCCGACATAGACGATGTCGATGTTGTTGAGCTTGAGCTTCGACACCAGCGCAGTGAAGTCCTTGTCGCCCTTGTTATAGGCCTCGTAGAGCTTCTCCTTGCCGCCCGCTTTGTTGAGCGCCTTCTTGGTCTCGTCGGCGAGGCCTTTGCCGTACGTCGTCTTGTCGTGGATGATCGCGACGTTCTTGCCCTTGAACTGGCGCGCGATGTAAGCGCCCGCAACGCCGCCCTGCTGGTCGTCACGGCCGCAGACGCGGAACGTGTTCCAGAGGTTGCGCTCGGTGAACGTGGGATTGGTCGAAGCCGGCGTGACCTGAAGCACGTTGCCTTCGGCGTAGGCTTCCGACGCCGGGATCGACGACGACGAGCAATAGTGGCCCGCCACGAACGCCATCTTCATACCGGCGAACTTTTCTGCGACCGAGCGCGCCTGCTTGGGATCGCAGGCATCGTCGCCGATTTCGAGCTTCAGCTTCTTGCCGAGCACGCCGCCCGCGGCATTGATATCGGCGACTGCCATCTCGGCGCCGTTCTTGAACTGCCGTCCGAAGGACGCTTCGCCGCCCGTCATCGGGCCGGCGGCTGCCACCGAAATGTCCTGCGCGGACCCCGCGCCCGTAAACGCAAGAACCGCGCCCAGCGCGAGACCCGCAAGCCAGATTTTCTTCATGCCGTTCTCCTCAAAGGTATGCGGTCCGCTGACCCAACGGTCGCCCCGGCCGCGTGCCGTCCCATGCTCATTCTGTCGCAAATCTTGCGGAAGTCACCCGGAATTCGCGCCGTTTTCGGGAACCGCCCCCGAGACTTTCCCTGGGACATTTGCGCGCGCCCGCCAAGTGAACGGACCTGTTCGTTCGAACAGCCAGTAATATTGCGTCGCCATTTGGGTGGTGCGCGTCATCCGCCACGCCAATGCCGCGAGAATGAGCAGATAGAGCGTGTCGGCGGCGTAGGAGACCGGTGCGATCAGCGTCGCCTCGAACAGCGCGAAATGCACAAACCGCACCGCGGCGCCCAGAAGCGCCGTATAGACCAAGAGGTGCCAGAATGGCCGCCATGTCTGCGCGATGGCGCGGCCGGTGAGCCACGCCGCGCCGCCGCCGATCATGCCGGTGACAAGCAGAACCTGAAGCCACGATTCTTCAGCGTAGAGTTGATCCATGATGAACCATAACACCGCGTAGCCAGCAAAATGGCCGTCACAAGCGACTATCAGATTTGGAAGATTCGTGGTACCCAGCGCCATTCCGCGCTGACTTTCGATCGCGATGGGGTGTGCGGAGTAGGGGCCCCCGAAGCAACCAAGCAGCAGCGCAGTCCGGTTCAAAACCGAAAAGAAAAGCCGATCATTTGAAAAGCAGCAGAGATTCAGCACGCCCCGTTGCGACCGCAACGGCTGCCCGCGCCTGGACGAAGGTTCTCGATCGCTACCGGAGGCCGAGCAATAGCCGCGGCATCGTGGAGGTCGGAATTACGATCGTACCCCTCATCGTTCTGTGGGTGCTGGTCTGGCTGGCGCTCGACGTGAGTTACTGGTTGTCGTTGTTGCTCGCGATCCCGGCCGCCGGGTTTCTCGTGCGGCTGTTCATGATCCAGCACGATTGCGGCCACGGCGGTTTCTTCCGCCATCGCCTTGCGAACGATTGGGTTGGCCGCGTCATCGGCGTGGTGACGCTCACGCCGTTCAGTTTCTGGCGGCGCATGCATGCGCTGCATCATGCATCGGCCGGGAATCTCGACCGCCGCGGCTTCGGCGACGTCGATACGCTGACGGTGAGCGAATATCGCGGGCTGTCGTTCTGGGGCAAGCTCCGTTACCGGCTGTACCGGCATCCGCTTGTGATGTTCGGCTTGGGGCCGGCCTATCTGTTCGTGATACGGCACCGTTTGCCGTTTGGGTTGATGCGCGGCGGCTGGGAGCCGTGGCTGAGCACCATGCTGACCAATCTGGGGATCGCGGCGATCGCCGCGACGCTGATCTGGTTCATCGGCATCAAGGCGCTGTTGCTCGTGCACCTGCCGATCATGCTGCTCGCCGCTTCGATCGGCGTCTGGCTGTTCTACGTGCAGCACCAGTTCGAATACACGAGTTGGGACCAAGCCGGTGATTGGGACCGGCATGATGCGGCGCTGCACGGCAGCTCGTACTACGACCTTCCTGTGGTCCTGCGCTGGTTCACGGCGAACATCGGCGCGCACCACATCCATCACCTGTGCAGCCGTATTCCGTATTACCGGCTGCCGCACGCGCTGCGCGATTATCCCGAGCTGCGCGATATCAGCCGGTTGACGCTGTGGGAGAGCTTCCGCTGCGTGAACCTGGTGCTGTGGGACGAGACCGAGCGCCGGCTGGTGTCGTTCCGGGATATCCGCTCGAACTCCTGAAACCGCGTTGCCTGACCTGGATTCCTAACCGATAGTACCGCCTCGTTTGAAACCGAGGCGGTGCGAATGGCGAAGTCCGGGCGTCCCAATTTCATCCTCTTCATCACCGACCAGCACCGCGCCGACTACCTCGGCTGCTACGGTCATCCGGTGCTGCGCACGCCGCACATCGATTCCATTGCGGCGCGCGGCACGCGCTTCGACAAGTTCTATGTCGCAAGCCCGGTGTGCATGCCGAACCGCTCGAGCCTGATGACCGGGCGGATGCCGTCGGTGCACGGCGTGCGGAGCAACGGCATTCCGCTGTCGATGAACGCCGTGACCTTCGTCGATCTGCTGCGCGACGCCGGTTATCGCACCGCGCTCGTCGGCAAGAGCCACTTGCAGAACTTCACGAACTGGGCGCCGATCATCAAGCGGCCGCCGCCGCGCGAGGGCTTCCACGAGCCGTCGCCGGAACTCCGTCAGGCGCTGCGCAATGACTTGGCCGACAAGCGCTACGAGCAGGAGACGCCGGAATACTGGACCGCGCCGGACGCCTCGGTGCGCACGCCGTTCTATGGCTTCGACCATGTGACGCTGGTGCGTGCCCACGGCGATGAGGCCGGCGGCGACTACGACCGCTGGCTCGAAGCGCGCGATCCCAAGGCGAGGAGTTTGCTCGGGCCGAAGAACAGCCTGCCGCACAATTATTCGGTGCCACAGGCCTATCGCACGGCGATCCCGGAGGAGCTTTACGCCACGAGCTTCCTTGGCGACCGCGCGTCGGCCTATCTCGACAACGCCGATCCCGACGCGCCGTTCTTTCTGATGGTGTCGTTCCCCGATCCGCACCACCCGTTCAATCCGCCGGGCAAGTACTGGGACATGTATAGCCCTGAGCAATTCGAGGTGCCGGAGGCGTTCAAGCGCAACGACTGGCAGCCGCCGGAACTGGTGCGCAACATCATCAAGGATCGCGAGAGCGGCAAGGCGAATCTCACCGGCATGAACACCATCGGCGTATCGGCGCGCGAGGCGCAGGAGGCGATGGCGCTCACCTGCGGCATGATCGCCTGCGTCGACGATGCCATCGGCGGTGTGCTGAAGGCGCTCGACAAGAGCGGACGCCGCGAGGACACGGTGGTGATGTTCACCAGCGACCACGGCGATCACCTTGGCGATCACCGTTTGATGCTGAAAGGCGCGGAGCAATATCAGAGCATCGTGCGCGTGCCGTTCGTGTGGGCCGATCCGCAGGCGTCAAAGCAACCCAAGCGGACCGATGCGCTGGCTTCGACGATGGACATTTCCGCGACCGTTCTGGAGCGCGCCAAGATCGAGCCCGCGAGCGGCATGCAGGCGAAGAGCTTCCTGCCCGTGATGAACGGCGGCAGCGCGCCGCGCGACAGCGTGTTCATCCAGTACGATCATCAGGTGTCGAACCCCGGCACCAACGTGCCGGCGCGCGTGCACACGCTGATCGACGGCCGCTATCGCTTGTCCGTGTTCCACGGCACCGGCTGGGGCGAGTTGTACGACCTTCAGAACGACCCCGGCGAGTTCGACAATCTCTGGGACGATCCGAAGCACAAGGCGCTGCGCGGGGAGATGTCCGAGCGTCTGCTGCTGACCGAGATCGAGCACATCGACCGCGTGCCGCTGCCGACGAGACGGGCGTAACTCGCAGTCGTTTTCTCTGTCGTCCCCGCGAAAGCGGGGACCCATAACCCCGGCTGGTGGTTGTGGGTCCGGCTCGCGCGGCTTCGCCGCTTGGCGGGGACGACAGAAAAATCAGCGCGTGCTCCCGCGATCCTCCGCGCTGAACCCCGACGCCTTCACCAGCTTTCCCCACCGCACGATCTGTTCCTTGATGTTCGGCAGGAGCTGCGGCCCGGTTTCCGCCACCACATCGAAGCCCTGCGCTTCGAGCTTGGCCTTTACCTCGGGGTCGGCGTGCGCGACCTTCGCGGCCGCTACGTATTTCTGCACCAGATCGGCCGGCGTGCCCTTCTTGACCAGAAGGCCGAACCACACCTTCGCGGTGAATTCCGGATAGCCCAGCTCCGCAAACGTCGGCACGTCCGGCAGCAGCTTGTCCCGCGCAGGTCCAGTGACCGCGAGGATGCGGAGCTTGCCGATCTGATGTTGCGGCGCGGTGCTGTTGAGTTGGGCGAAACCGAATTGCGTGTGGCCCGCGATCAGCGCCGTTGCCTGCAAGCCCGAGCCGCGGAACGGCACATGCGTCAGATCGAGATCGAACTTCTCGTTGAGTTGGTAGCCGAGGAAGTGCGACGGGGTGCCGGGCTGATACGACGAATAGCTGAGCTTGCCCTTGTTCTGTTTCGCCCAGGCGATGAATTCGGCAAAGGTCTTGGCCGGGACGTCGGGATGCACCGCGAACACCAGCGGCGCCTCGACGCCGCGGATGAACGGCACGAAATCGTCGATCGACCAGCGTTGGCCCGCGAAGGCGCTCGGGTTGATCTCGGTGAAGGCCTGCGTGCCGACCCAGATCAGCAGGCCGTCCGCCGGCTGGTCGGCGATGTATTGCGCGGAGGCGTTGCCGTTCGCGCCGGGCTTGTAATCGACGATGATCGCATGCCCGAGCGCCTTCGCCATCGGATCGGCGATGAGCCGCGCGTAAGGGTCGATCGCGCCGCCGGGCGCCGTACCGATGATGAACTTGATCGGATTGGACTGCGCCTGCGCGGCATGCGGCATCAGAAGAAGTGCGGTGGCTGCGGCAAGCGCAGCAAAAGTCCGGTTGCCCATTCCGATCCTCCCCGGTTTTTCGAAGCGTAGCCGGGTCGGCGGCGGCTGTCCAAAGCGCACAGAAGAAAAGCCCCGGACATTTCGTCCGGGGCTTTTTGATCGCGGCTGCTACTTCAAGGGAACGACGGCGGTCACGTCGACCTCGACCATCATGCCAGGCCATGCAAGCTGGCTGATGTTGAGCAGCGTGTGCGCGGGCATTGGAGTGGTTCCAAAGACCTCGGTGCGACACTTGCCGAAATCGGGCTGATAGCGCGCGTCGGTGATGTAGGTCACCATCTTGGCGATGTCGGCGAGAGTGGCGCCGTTCTTCTCGAGCGCGCGCTTGATCTTGTCGAAGGCGTATTTGCACTGGGCAACGAAATCGCCCTTGTGAAGAATGTCGCCGCCTTTGCCGTTTTCATCCTCCGAGCCGACGCCGGCAAGGAAGATCATCTTGCCCGGTCCGGTGACGGTTACGGCTTCCGAGAAGCGCCCCTTGGCCCATTCGCTGTAGTTGTAGTGCTTCTTTTCGAAGGTCTGCGCGTTTGCCGCCGTGGAGGCGGCGGCGAGGACGAACGCGGCGACGATCATGACTTTGCGCATTTTTTGAGTCTCCTATGCAACGCTCCGCCTTGCACGGTGCAGGCGGCCCAGCGGGCATAGGCTATCGGAGAATTTCGAGGCTGTGGGGTTCGTTTATCAGGCAGCGCCTGGCGTCGCGGTTCGGAAGTTCGCCCGCATTCTCAGCTTGCTCCGAAGCGAACTTCCGAACCGAAGGGACACTAGTGTCGGCCGCCTTCGAGATAGGCGGCGCGCACCTCGGGTCGTTCCAGCAATTCGCGGCCGCTGCCGGACAGCGTGATCTGCCCGTTGACGATGACATAGCCGCGATGCGCGAGCTTCAGCGCGTGAAAGGCATTCTGCTCGACCAGCAGAACAGTGAGGCGGTCCTTGCGGTTCAATTCGCGGATCGCGTTGAAGATGTGCTTGGCGATCAGCGGAGCGAGGCCCAGCGACGGCTCGTCGAGCAGGAGCAGGCGAGGGCGGCTCATCAGCGCGCGGGCGATCGCGAGCATCTGCTGCTCGCCGCCGGACAGCGTGCCGCCACGCTGGTGCATCCGCCTTTCGAGGATAGGGAACAGCGTGCAGACGCGTTTCAAATCTTCCGCGAAATACTGCGGGTCGGCGACCGTCGCCCCCATCTGGAGATTTTCGAGAACGCTCATGCGCGGGAAGATGCGGCGGCCTTCCGGCGATTGCGCGATCCGCAGCTTCGCGATCTCGTGCGGCGGCATATGCGTGATGTCGCGGCCCTCGAACATGATCGAGCCTTCGCGTGCGCGAGGATCGCCGAAGGTCGTCATCATCAGCGTGGACTTGCCCGCGCCGTTCGCCCCGATCAGGGCGACGATCTCGCCCTCGTTGACGTCGAGGTCGATGCCCCTCAGCGCCTGGATGTTGCCGTAGAAAGTCTTCACGCCGCGCACGGCGAAGAGGGGCTCGGTCATGAGCGCGCCTCCGCTTCCACTTGCGCCACCTCGTCGTCCTCGACGCCGAGATAGGCCGCGATCACCTTCGGATCGTTGCGGATGTCTTCCGGCGTGCCGTCGGCGATCTTCACACCGTAGTCGAGCACGACGATGTGGTCGGAAATCTCCATCACCACGCTCATGTCGTGCTCGATCAGCAGGATCGAGGTGCCGTGCTCCTGCCGGATGAAGCGAAGGAGCGCGTTCAGCTCGCCGCTCTCCCGCGCGTTCAGACCAGCCGCCGGCTCGTCGAGACAGAGCAGCACCGGGTCGGTGCACATGGCGCGTGCGATCTCCAGCCGCCGCTGCTCGCCGTAGGCGAGCGAGCTGGCGTGATCGTCGGCGCGTGCAACGAGTCCCGTCTTGTCGAGCCAGTAGCGCGCCTTCTCGACGGCTTCACGCTCCGCCGTGCGATACGTCGCGAAGCCGAGAAGCCCCGCGAAGGTGAAGCCCGACGCCCCCATCAGCACGTTGTGCTGCGCAACGATCAGGTTTTCCAGCACGGTCATGCCGGGGAACAGGCGGATGTTCTGGAACGTGCGCGCAACGCGCGCGAGTTTGGCGATGCGGAAGTCGAGCAAGCGCTCCAGCAGGAACGCCTGTCCGTCCGGATGTTCGAGCCGCATCATGCCGGCGGTCGGATGGTAGAAGCCGGTGATGCAGTTGAACACGGTGGTTTTGCCCGCGCCGTTCGGCCCGATCAGCGCGGTGATGTGGCCGCGCTGCGCCGCGAAGCTCAGGTTGTCGATCGCGACCAGGCCGCCGAAGCGCATGGTCAGATGCTCGACGCAGAGGATCGGCTCGGCCGTGCTCATCCGGGCTTCCCGAGACGCAGCGACGGCTCGCGCGTCGCGACGAGGCCGCGCGGCCGCCAGATCATGATCAGCACCATCGCGAAGCCGAACACCAGCATGCGGTATTGCTCGAACTCGCGGAACAGCTCGAAGCCGCCGAGCATCGCAGCCGCCGCGATCACGACGCCGAGCTGTGAGCCCATGCCGCCCAGCACGACGATGGCGAGGATCAGCGCGGACTCGCCGAACACGAAGGACTCCGGGCTGATGAAACCCTGGCGCGTCGCGAAGAACGCGCCGGCGAAACCGCCGAACATCGCGCCCATCGCGAAGGCCGTGAGTTTGGTGTTCGTCGTGTTGATGCCGAGTGAGCGGCAGGCGATCTCGTCCTCGCGCATCGCCTCCCACGCGCGGCCGATCGGGAGCCGCCGCATCCGCAGCGTCACCCAGTTGGTGATGAGCGCGAGCGCGAGGATGAGATAGAACAGGAAGACGATGCGGTGGATCGAGTCGAATTCGAGACCGAAGAACGCCGCGAAACCGTCCTCTTCTTCATTGAACGGCAGGCCGAAGAACGACGGTCGCGGGATCGACGGGACGCCGTTCGGTCCGCCCGTAAAGCTTTGCCAGTTGAGCAGCACGAGACGGATGATCTCGCCGAAGGCGAGCGTCACGATGGCGAGATAGTCGCCGCGCAATCGCAGCACCGGGAATCCGAGAATGATGCCCCAGAACGCCGCGAGGATTCCCGCAAGCGGCAGGCAGATCCAGAACGACAACCCGAAGTTCTGCGCCAGCAGCGCATAGGAATACGCGCCGACCGCGTAGAACGCGACGTAGCCAAGGTCGAGCAGGCCCGCGAGGCCGACCACGATGTTCAGCCCCCAGCCCAGCATCACGTAGGTGAGAATAAGAATGCCGAGATCGAGCACATAGCGGTTGTGGTAGAACAGGAACGGCCACGCCAGAGCGATGACGAGCAGCACCGGGCCTGCGAAGCGGCTGTAGCGCAGCGCGCTCTCCGTCACGCCCGCCGGAAGAAATTTCACAAGCGACACCGGCTCGCGTCCGAAGACCAGCGCACGGATGAATGCGCCCGCGAACACCGCGCCGACGATGAGGCCGAGTTCCCCGAAGCGCGTCGTCACCACCAGCGCGCCGGTTGGCCCCTGGTCGGTGTGCAGCCCGATCATCAGCGCGAACAGGCCGAACGCCACAAGCGCCGCGAGGACAGCGTCTTTCAACGCCCCGGCGAGGGTGAGTTTG
>JBFLYS010000019.1:55855-103947 GCA_040756555.1 Pseudomonadota bacterium
CGTCGTCACCACCAGCGCGCCGGTTGGCCCCTGGTCGGTGTGCAGCCCGATCATCAGCGCGAACAGGCCGAACGCCACAAGCGCCGCGAGGACAGCGTCTTTCAACGCCCCGGCGAGGGTGAGTTTGTTGGTCGCGGCCTGCGTGCTCACGGCGTCGTTCACTGCGCCGCTCTCAAACCTTCTCGACCTCCGGCCGGCCGAGGATGCCGGTCGGCAGGAAGATCAGCACGATGATCAGAATGGAGAAGGCGGCGACATCCTTGTATTCGATTGAGAAGTAGGCCGACCAGAACGTCTCGATCAGCCCGATCAGAAGCCCGCCGAGCATTGCGCCGGGAAGCGAGCCGATGCCGCCGAGCACGGCTGCGGTAAAGGCCTTCACGCCCGCGACGAAGCCGATGAAGAAATCGACCACGCCGTAGTAGAGCAGGTACATGATGCCTGCGACCGAGGCGAGGGCCGCGCCGATCACGAAGGTCAGCGAGATGGTGCGGTCGATGTTGACGCCCAGGAGCGACGTCATCTTCAGGTCCTGCTCGCAGGCGCGCATGTCGCGGCCGAGCCGCGTCTTGGCCACCAGGAACCAGAATGCCAGCATCAGCGCCAGCGTCGTCAGCACGACAATGATCTGGATGTTCGACAGCCGAACCTGGAACGCCTCGCTCTCGATCAGCGTGTAGCCGCCTTGCACGAGTGGCGGCAGCGGCTTCACCCGCGCACCCTGAGCCACCTGAACGTAGTTTTGCAGAATGATCGACATGCCGATCGCCGAAATCAGCGGCGCGAGGCGGAAGCTGCCGCGCAACGGGCGGTAGGCGAAGCGCTCCACGGTCCAACCGTAGAGTGCCGTGATCGCCATCGCGATCAAGAGCACGAGGAACAGCGCGATCGGGATGGCGGTGACGCCGATTGCAACGAGTGCAAGGAAGGCAATGAGCGCGACGAACGAGCCCACCATGAAGATGTCGCCGTGGGCGAAATTGATCATCCCGATGATGCCGTAAACCATCGTGTAGCCGATGGCGATGAGCCCGTAGATCGAGCCGAGCGTGATGCCGTTGATGAGCTGCTGGAGGAAATATTCCATGCGATCCGATCTGAGCCGAGTCTGAACTGACTAAGCCTGATCTGGCTTAAGTCTGAGCCGCCGATCGGCCGTCGGCGAATCTGTCAGTCGCAGCGGCGTTTTTCGCTCTTAGCAGGCACGCGCGGGCCGGACAATGAGACGGAGGCGCGAGGTCCACAGGCCAAGGCCGGCAAACGCCTGCAAAATGGGCGGTTCGCCGCATCTCGGAACTCCTTGGACGGCCTCGGCGTTAATGCGGCAGCCGGGTGGCAATGCCCGGCTTTGGAGGCGAAGCCCCGTGAGAAACCTGTCTTGGGTCGCCCGCTTGGGCCTTTTCGTCTTGTTCGTGGGCGCGCTGCTGACAGCGCCGCTGCCCGCCCAGGCGCAGCGGCTTTCTCTTCCGGGCGTGCTCGCCGCGCCCCTTCATATTCTTCACGGCTTCGCCGGTGCGATCAGCCGCGGTTATCGCGGCCGCCATGGCGTGTCGCGGCGTGCGATCGCGCGGCGTGGTGCGCCGGCTGTTGCTAGCGCTGCGGAAACGACGGGCTCGGCTTCGGCGGGGTCTTACGCGCAACCCAACCTGGCGGCTTCGGTCTGGGCCGGCCCGCTGTTCTGGCCGAACGCCTATGATGGCATGTTCGAATACGCCTTCGGCATGGACGACGGCGGGAGGTTCTGGGCCCGCGGCTATGGCGATGTGGTCGAAGGCATGTTCCCGCCGCGCGGTCCGCGCGTCGCCGACGCGACAGCGGACAACAAGCGCGCCTGGATGAGCCTGTGCGGCGGCGAGACCGCCGGCAGCGCGGAGACGATCGCCAATCGTATCCGCGACACCGTGAAGCCAACGGAAGAGCAGGGGCCTGCCTTCGAGGATTTGTCGGCAGCGTTGAAGCGCGGCTTCGAGAGCATCAAGGCGGTGTGCCCGAGCGATCAGGCCGCAACGCCGACCGAACGGCTCAACATGATGATCTCGCGGCTCTCCGGCATGCGTCAGGCGGTGCTCGCTGTGTCCGGCGCACTGAAGACGTTCTATGCGACACTCACCGACGAGCAGAAGGCGGCGCTCGATGGCGCTGCTGACGCGAACGCCAACGTGGCGTGTGCCGCCGGGCCGGTCGATTGGCCGGCGCGGGAGCTCGCGCGCACGTTGCGGCCGACCCGCGAGCAGTATCCGGATCTCGAGCGGCTGCGGCAGACCGCGCTGCATCTGGCGAGGTTCGTGGGCTCCACATGTCCGGCCGCGCCGCCGAAGACGGTGGTGCAGCGTCTCGACGCGGTGAAGGCGCGGCTCGGCGCGCTGCGCTACGCCGCGCTCAACACCGGGCCGGCGCTCAACCGCTTCTATCTCGCGCTCAACAACGATCAGAAGCGGCGTCTCGGCGCGTCGGATGCGAATTTGCGCGCGGTGTATCAGCGGTAATTCCTGATCAGAGGCTTTCCTCCGTCGTGCCCGCGCACTCCGCTGTCGTCCCCGCGAAGGCGGGGGCCCATAACCACCAATCTTTGTATTTGCGAAGCAGGGCTGGATCTCCGCTTCCGCGGGGATGACAGTCGGATTGTGTTGCGCGAGCAAAGAACTCGACTGTCATCGCCGGGCTTGTCCCGGCGATCCCGCTTAGGTGGGTACTGTGCCTCCCTAAGCGGGATGCCCGGCACAAGGCCGGGCATGACGGCGGTGCGTGTGGCGGTCTCCGGATTTAAAAATTTGCATCCCGCCTCTTGACTGAATTCCTACTGTATATAATCCTATATCTGTCCGGTCCAACCGAGGGCGTTGTCATGAGACGTCATTTCAGCGGGAGCGGATGCGGAAGCCTGCGGGCGGAATTCGTAACTCCGCACTCGGGCGGCTCCGGGCATCGAGTCGGGCGGCACTAGGACCGCTCTGCGAGGTGCTCGCTGGACTGGGACAGGGTGACGAAGCCCGCGTCCCAGGAAACCCGGCCCGGGGCTGAGTTGCGGTCCACGGACCGCAGCGAGTGCCGCGATGGAGCGCTGGGTGGCGAGCGTGTCTTTCGAGCGAAAAGACGCGCCACGCCGCAAGGCGTGACTAGATGGTTGCGCTGCTCAGCGCTCCATCCCCTCGGGCTTTGTCCGAAGGGAAAAGGGAAGACGGCGGCCGGGCGCCGGAACCAGCCCCGGAGCGAATTGGCGTGGCTGTTTGACAAGTGAATCTGAATTTCTGCATCGGCGGAACGATGCGACAGTCGCGCCCGCGACCAACCCGCTGCGCCAGTCGCACATGGTGCGAACGCGAACGCCAATTGTGCGGCCTGGTTGAACTCAGCACGCGCCACCCACACATTTTCGTGCATGACGCCTGCGGCAAGTTGGGATACCTCCCAAGCGCGGAATCTTTTAGAATTGGCCCATGAGCTGGACTGACCAACACCCCGATATGGCTGGCGCGTTCGACGCCGTGAGCAGCGCGACGAGCGTCGATCCAAAACTGTTCCGTGAGGCCATGAGCCGTCTCGGTGCGGCCGTCCACGTCATCACCACCGACGGCCCGGCAGGCAGGACGGGTTTCACCGCGACCGCGGTGTGTTCGGTGTCCGATACGCCGTCGACGCTCCTGGTATGCCTCAACCGCGGCTCGGGCAGCTCGCCGATCCTGCGCACCAACGGCGTGTTCTGCGTCAACACGCTGCGTGCGGGCGACGAGATCGTGGCCGATACCTTCGCGGGACGCACCAAGGTCTCGCGCGAGGCGCGTTTCGATACCGGCCAGTGGAAGAAGCTCGCGACCGGCGCGCCGGCGTTGATGAGCGCGGTGGTCGCGTTCGACTGCCACATCTCCGAGGTGAAGGCGGTGGCGTCGCACGACATCATTTTTGGGGTCGTGCAGGCGGTCCATTCCGGTCCGGCAGGCGAAGCGCTCGTCTATCACGACCGGCTCTATAAAAAGCTCTGATCTTTCAAAAGAGCGCGCTTTCCGCCACGAAAACATCGCGGTGGAACCCAGGAACATCGGCCAAGCCGGAACGTTTTCTCATGGGCCGGGGAAACCCAGGAGCGTGCCTATGTCTCAACAGAATCAGAATCCGAACCAGCAGCCCCAGAACAAACCTGGTCAGCAGAGCAGTTGGGATCCGAACAAGCCGGGTCAGCAGCAGCAAGGTGGCGGGCAGCAGAAGCCCGGCCAGCAGTCGCAGCAGAATCCGGGTCAGCAGCGGCCCGGCCAGCAGCAGGGCAGCCAAAAGAGCGATCAGCAGCGCTGACGCCAGCTCCGAGTTTTGAAATGGGTAAGCCCCGCCAACCGGCGGGGCTTCGCTTTCGGCGACAGCCAATAAGCCTGCGCCAAATTACCTTGTGCAATGGCGTGTATGAGGCGGGCGCTGCAATTTCCCCGATCCGCGGCCCGGACTATGATCGGGTTATGTCGACAGCCGCGGCCAATGTCCTTCCGCTGTTTCACCTCTACGGCGATCCGCCGGACGATCAGGCGTTCGACTTCATCCATGTCGAGACCATTGCCTCGCGCTCCTCGCAGCACGACTGGCTGATCCGCGCCCACCGGCACCGCAATCTTTTTCAAATCCTGCTCATTGAAAGCGGCGGCGGCGACATGACCTTCGAAGCCTCGAACATGAGCTTCGCCGCACCCGCCGCGATCCTCGTGCCCCCCACCATCGCCCACGGCTTCCGCTTCCGCCCTTCCATCACCAACGGCTGGGTTGTCAGTTTTACGGAAGATGTGGCTGCGGCTTTGGGCGAGCGCTCGGGCGAAGCGTTGAAGCGTTTGAAGACGCTCGCGGCTGAGCCCGTGATTCCGCTGGTCGATGCCAATGAGATCAAACGGCTGTCACGGCTGTGCAACGATCTTCACGAAGAAAGCTTCATGGCGCGCGAAGGCTTCCGGCTTTCGATGCGCGCGCTGATGGCGTTGATCGCAATTGAAGTGGCGCGGCTCGCGGCGAGCAAGGCGCGCACGGGCGTTGTGACGCTTGCGCCTGCGGATGCGACGGTCGAAGCGTTGCGTCGTCTGGTCGAGGAGCATTTCCGGAAGGAGCGGTTGATCGCGTTTTATGCCGACAAGCTCGCGATCACGCCGGATCGCTTGAACGATCACGTCAAGCGCGCGACTGGCGTTACAGCAGGTCATTTGATCCGTCAGCGCGTGTTGACCGAAGCCAAGCGCCAGCTCGTGTTCACCGGCCAGCCAATCCACGAGATCTCATACGATCTCGGCTTCGCCGATCCGTCGCACTTCGCACGCTTCTTTCGCAAGCAGACGGGAATGACGCCGCAAGAGTTTCGCGAGGGGCGCGGCGGTTAGCGCGCGGGAGTCTTAGTGCTCCCACGGATCGAAGGCGTCGGATTCTTTCGCCTCGATCTTCTTCGATTTCTTGATGAAGTCGTCGATCGCGTTGACCGGCCGCTTGTCGGGATTCGCTTTGCAGAAGTCGGCGACGAGCGGCAGGATGATTTCGGCGGTCACGGAGCCGACATCGACATAGTCGGTGTATTCGTTCAGCAGATAGATGTTCGAGGCGCTGAGATAGCCTTGCACCCAATAGAACAGCAGCGCGTTCGGCAGATGGTTGAAGCCATCGGCCGGCTTGATATCGGCGGCGAGTTTCTCGCAGCTTTGCAGACCGATGCCGCCGCGCAGGATCGGTTCCGCGCGGCTTTGTCCGGTCAAGCTTGGTGAAGCGAGCGCCAGCGCAAACGCCGCGGCAGCCCAACGATACGAGCGCATTTGTTGCCCCTTGCGCAATGATCCCAGCGCCGGAACTTCTAGCATGGCGGGTAGTGCGGCGTGAAATTGCGCCTTGTGGACGATATAAGGCAACCGGTTACGGTAGTTTGCCGACCTCGCGCAGCACGGCTTCGGCTTCCTTGAAAGCGTGGTTGCCGACCGGCACGCCGCAATAATTGGCCTGCTGGAGGATGATCTCCTTGATGTCGTCGGCGCTGAATCCGCCCTGGGTGAGGGCGGCGCGAACGTGCATGCGGAACTCTTCCCAGCGGCCGATCGCCATCATGGTGCCGATGACGAGCACGCGCCGCGTCCGGTCGTCGAAGTGTGGACGAGTCCACACTTCGCCCCAGGCGCAGCGCGTGATGAAGTCCAGCCACTCGCTGTTGAATGCGTTGCGGTTCGCCGCCGAACGGTCGACCCATTCGTTGCCGAGAACCCTTCGCCGCGCGGCTTCACCGAGCTTGTGGCGTTCCTTCTCGTCCATCGGACACTCCCTTAACGGAGGAAGTTCAGCACCGCGTCGGTATAGGCCTTCGGCTGCTCGACGTTCGACAGATGCGCGGCATCGATGGCGACGAGCTTCGAGCCCTTGATCATCTTGTGGATGTCTTCGCCGGCGGCTGGCGGCGTTGCGGGATCTTGGCTGCCGACAATTACCATGGTCGGAACGGTGATGGTCGGCGTCGACTGGCGGAAGTCCATGTCGCGCACCGCCTCGCAGCAGCCGATGAAGCCGTCGAGCGGGGTCGCGGCGAACATCTCGGTGATGCGGCCGATGGCCTGCGTATTTTTCTCGCGGAAGCCCTTGGTGAACCAGCGCTCCATCTGCATCGGCGCGAGTGCCGCAAGACCCTTCTCCTGCGCGAACTTGATGCGGTCGTGCCAGGGCTGCTTGTCTGGATAGAAATAGTGCGTGTTGGAGACGATCAGTTTCTCCACGCGGTCGGGCGCATTCGCGCCGAGCCATTGTCCGACCATGCCGCCCATCGAAAGGCCGCACCAGTTGAACTTCTTGACGCCCAGCGCATCGACGATCGCGAGCACGTCCTTGCCGAGCCGGTCCATCGTGTAAGGGCCCTTTGGCGCACCGGACTTGCCGTGGCCGCGGCGGTCGTAGCGCACGAGGCGGAATTGCTTGGAGAAGGCCGGGGCCTGATCGTCCCACATGTGCAGGTCGGTGCCGAGCGAGTTCGACATCATCAGCACCGGCGCGTTCGCCGGACCTTCGACCTCCACGTTCAGCGCGCAGCCGTCATCAGCCTTGATAATGGGCATTGTGTTCTCCCCGTTATGATTGGGGCGCACTTAATCAGGGCTGTGTCAAAAATCCCAGCACCAAATCCGCATAGGCCTTGGGCTGGCCCATGTTGGAGATATGGGAGGCGTCGATGGTGGCGAGTTTCGCGCCCTTGATGCGCTTCTGGATTTCCTCGCCCGCTGCGGGCGGCGTCGCGGGGTCTTGCAACCCGACGATGACGAGCGTTGGCGCCTGGATCTTCGGATGCGTTGGTCGCATGTCCATGTTGCGGATCGCGGTGCAGCAGGCGAGGTAGCCGTCGAGGTTGGTGTCGGTGAACATCTTTTGCACCAGCGCGACCTTCTCCGGATGCTTGGCGATGAAGTTGGGCGTGAACCAGCGGCCCATCGCGGGACCTGCGGCGAAGGCCATGCCCTTGGTCTGCGCGAGCTTCATGCGCTCGTCCCACACCGTCTTGTCGGCGTAGTAGGAGTGCGTGTTGGACATCACGAGCCGCTCGATGCGATCGGGCGCATTGGCGCCGAGCCATTGTCCGACCATGCCGCCCATCGAAAGGCCGCACCAATTGATCTTCTTCAGGCCGAGCCCATCCATGATTGCAAGCGCGTCGCGGCCGAAGTCCTCGACCGCATAGGGGCCTTTCGGAATGCCGGATTGGCCGTGGCCGCGCCGGTCGTAGCGCACCACGCGGAAGGCTTGCGTGAACGCCGGCATCTGGTCGTCCCACATCCGCAGATCGGTGCAGAGCGAGTTCGACAGCATGAGCACTGGCGCGTCGGCCGGGCCTTCGACTGCGACATGGAGCGGGAAGCCGCGGGACTCGATGACGGGCATGAAGACCTCAACCGGCCTTGCGTTCGCTGTCGGAGTCTTTCGACGTGTTGAGCTGCTCGGTCGCTTCCGCAACGCGCGAGAACGCTTCCATCAGCGCGCTCGGCTCTTCAACCGAAGGTTTGACGGGCTCAGCCGGGGGCGCAATCGCAGTTGGGACTTCGGCTGGAGGCACTTCCTTGAGTGCGCTGGGCGCAGACGCGGCAACGACAGGCTCTGCCGGAGCGGGCTCGCTCGGGGTCGGTTTTTCGACTGCGACGGGCTCGGGTGCCGGTGTAATGACAGGAGCGGGAGCAGGCGTCGTAGCAACAGGCGCAGAAGCCGCAGCGGGTGCCGCAGGCACTTCGCGCGCGGTCTTGATCGAAATCGGTTTCGCTTCCATCAGCAGGTCGATGGAGCGGCGAACGGTCGTGCGCCCTTGCGCCGACGCCACGAGGCGATCGATGAAGGTCTGCGCCGAGCCCTGATAGCTGGTCGGCATGAACAGCTTGCCGAGTTCGGCCGGGGGGATGCGTGCGGTAATGCGCGTGTCGCTCTCGACCATCTCGCGGAACGGGCGGCCGGATTTCGCCGCTTCCTTGGCCAGTTCTTGCAGGATCGCGTGCGCCTCCGCTTTGCCGATCTTTTCGGCAAGAGCGAACGAGACGCATTCGGCCATGACGAGGCCGCCGCTCTGTTCGAGGTTGGCCTTCAGCCGTGGGACGTCGACTTCGAGTCCCTCTGAAATGTCGGCAATCGTCGCGAGCGCGCCAGAGGTTACCAGCGCAAGCGCGGGGAACGTCGTCCATTCGACGCCCCAGACGCCGACTGAACGTTCGTGCTCCTGGATCTGCGCGGCGAGAATCGTGCCCGCAAGGTTCGGCGCGAGCATTGCGGCCGACAGCGCGGCGGAAGCAGCGGTCGGGTTGCGCTTGTGCGGCAGCGTGGACGAACCGCCACGGCCTGGCGCGGACGGCTCGAACGCTTCGCCGACCTCGGACTGCATCATCATCGCGACGTCGCGCGCGATCTTGCCGCAGGTGCCGGCCAGGATCGCAAGCGTGGAGGCGATCTCCGCGAGACGGTCGCGGTGGCTGTGCCACGGCGCGTCGGGCAGAGGCAGGTCCAGCAGCGCCGCAAGACGCTCTGAAACGTTGAGGCCTTGCTCGCCGAGAGCGGCAAGCGTGCCGGCGGCCCCGCCGAATTGGAGCGCCAATGCTTCCTTGCGCAGGCGGCGCAGCCGGTCGCGCGAGCGCGACAGCGCAGCGGCGTAGCCTGCGAGCTTCAGGCCGAACGGCATCGGCAGTGCGTGCTGCATCAAGGTGCGTGCGACGCCGAGGTTGCGGCGATGGCGGCCGGCGAGGACAGTGAAGCCCTTGGCCGCGCGGTCGAGATCGACGAGGAGGGAGTCGATGACGGCGCGCAGTTCAAGCACCAGCGCGGTGTCGATCACGTCCTGGCTGGTCGCGCCCCAATGCACATAGCCAGCGGCGGTCTTGTTGCGCTTGGCGACCTCGGCGGTCAACGAATGGACGAGCGGGATCGCGATATTGCCGGCTTCGGCCGCGGCATCCGCAATCACGGCGATGTCGTAGCGCTCCGCCTGACAGGCATCGGCGATCTCGCCGGCGGCGCTCGCGGAGATGACGCCAAGCGCTGCTTCCGCGCGGGCGAGGGCGGCTTCGAAATCGAGCATGCGCTGGAGACGCGCACGGTCGTTGACGATCGCGCGCATGGCCGTGCTGGAAAACAGCGGCGCAAACAACTGAGAATTCATAACGATGCCAGTCATTGCTTGGGTCGGTTCTTGGGCCTGTCCCCTGGCCGCTGGAACAATTAACCGCCGGAAAGCGCGCCGCCAATGGCAATTTCCGGGCAAAACCGCCGCTTGGGCTTGTCGCTCGGCTGTGGTGTGTCCGTACCAAGCAAAAGTGCTAGGATTCAGCGTTAACCACGTTTGCGAGCATCCCGAAATGATGGGCGGAAGAACGGCGGTTTGCGTCCTCCTGACAGCGCTCGCGGGCGGCGTTTCAGCCGCCAAAGCCGAAGTCATCGAGGTGCGTTTCGGCGCACCGGAGCCCTATGCAGAAGGACGGAGCTTCGGCGCGGTCGGGCCTTACGTTTTCATCAAAGGCGTCGCGAAGGGCGAACTTGATCCCAAGGCCGAGCGGAACAAGGTGATTGTGGGTCTCGACAAAGCGCCGCTGAATGCGCGCGGCATGGTCGAGTACGAAACCGACATTCACATCCTGCGTCCCGCCGATATGTCGAAAGGTTCAGGACGTTTGCTGTTCGAAGCGCCGAACCGCGGCAACAAGGTGCTGATGCTTCGCCTGCACAACTCGCGTGCCGGGCAGGCGAAGGTCAACGACGCGAAGGCCGCCGCCGATGTCGGCGAGGTGCCGTTCGCATTCGAGCGCGGCTATACGCTTGCGTGGTCGGGCTGGGACGAGGTGCCGACGACGAACGGCCGTCTGGCAATCCGTCTTCCGGTCGCGACCGAGAACAGCAGGGAGATTATCCGGCGCGTGCGCGACGAGATCCAGATCGGCACGCGCGGAGCCTCTGACGTCGAGGCGGCGCGGCTGACCTACGCGGCGGCGAGCACCGACACCAAGGCCGCGAAGCTCGCCTATCGCGATGGTGTCAACGGTGCACGCACTAAAGTTCCATCTGATCAATGGCGGTTCGACAATGATCGTGCGATCCGCTTGCTGCCGGAGGGAACCAAGTTCCAGCCGCTGCGCATCTACGAGCTTTGGTACGACGCCAAGAACCCGAAGGTGACGGGCATCGGTTTTGCCGCGACGCGCGATGTGGTGTCGTTCCTGCGCTATGCCGAGAAGGACTCGAAGGGCAATGCCAATCCGCTCACTGGCACAGTGCGCACCACAATGGGATTTGGCGTGTCGCTGAGCGGGCGCTATCTGCGTCATCACGTCGAGCTCGGCATGAACGCCGACGAGAGGGGCCGCCGGGTGTTCGATGGACTGCTCGCGCACACCGGGGGCATCGGAAAGGTGTTCGCGAACGAACTCTTCTCCCACGCGGGGCGCACCGCGACGCAGCGAGAAGACAAGCAATACCCGGAGAACTGGTTTCCCTTCGCCTTCGCTCAATCCAGCGACGTGATGACCGGAAAATCCGGTTCTCTCTTCCGCGGCAACGACACCGATCCGCTGGTCATCTCCACCAACACGTCGACGGAATACTGGCAGAAGGGCGCTTCGCTGCTGACGACCGATCCGGCGGGCACGCGCGATCTCGACGATCATCCGAAGGCACGGACCTATTTCATCACCGGCACCCAGCACGTCGGCAACTTCAACACGCCGTCGTCACCCGGTGCTTGCGCGATGCCGCGTAATCCGCATGACGCCTATCCCGCGATCCGGGCTCTGCTCGTCGTGCTCGACGAATGGGTTTCGATCGGGAAGGAACCACCGCCAAGCCGCGTGCCGCGCATCGCCGACGGCACGGCGATGCCGTTCGAACAGCTCACGCTTCCGAAAATTCCCGGTCTTTTCACGCCGCCGGGTGACAACAAGATCGGTGTCGCAACCGATTGGGTCGATCCGTCGCAGACCTCTGAGGCGATCTACGGATCGCGGCTGCCGGCGGTCGATGCGGACGGGAACGAGACCTCTGGTATAAGGCTGCCCGACCAGGCCGTGCCGCTTGGCACTTTCACCGGTTGGAACGTGTATAGAGGTGTCGAGACCGACCTTTGCGACCGCGATGGGGCATACCTGCCATTCGCGAAGACGAAGGCGGAACGCGAGGCAAACGGCGATACTCGGTTATCGCTCGAAGAACGCTACGGCTCGAGGGGAGCCTATGCCGCCAGGATCAAGGCGGCCGCGGATGAGCTGGTTGCGAACCGGCTCTTGTTGCCGAGCGATGCTGAGGCTTATGTAAAGACCGCAATCGAAGCGAAGGGATTTTAGACAATGGCGATGACGATGTCGGGCGAGCAGCAACTGGCCGCCCCGCGTGAGACGGTTTGGAAGGCGCTCAACGATCCGGCGATTCTGAAAGCCTGCATTCCCGGCTGCGAAACGCTCGATCTGATCGGGGAGAATGAATTCCAGGCGGTCGCCACCAACAAGATCGGTCCGGTGAAGGCGCGTTTTAAAGGCAAGGTGAAGCTGACCGACCTCGACCCGCCGAATGGCTACAAGATTTCCGGTGAGGGCGACGGCGGCATCGCCGGCTTCGCCAAGGGCGGTGCGTCGGTGTCGCTGAGTGATAAGGACGGTGGCACGCTGCTCACCTACAACGTAGAGGCGCAGATCGGCGGCAAGCTCGCCCAGCTCGGCCAGCGCCTGGTCAACGGCGCGGCCAAGAAGATGGCCGACGACTTCTTCGCCAAATTCGCCGCCGCGGTGAAGTAGCCCGGCGGGCAAATTGCCTGCCAGGGCTTGGAACCAGACCCGGCCGGGGTCGCTTGACCGGCCGGGGCGGGGAAGTTCAGACTTCCTCTTGTTCCAAACTCCAAAATAGGCGAAAAACGTCAGCTTTCGTGCTTCTTTTGGGTGCCTGGTTCGATTTCCGGCGGGAAAACGGGCCTTTTTGACCCGGACATTCTGGGAGGACTACAGATGCCATCCGTTTCCATGACGGTGAACGGCAAAGCCGTCACTGCCGATGTCGATCCCCGCACACTCCTTGTGCAGTTTCTGCGAGAGAACCTGCGGCTGACCGGCACCCACGTCGGCTGCGACACCTCGCAGTGCGGCTGCTGCGTCGTCCACCTCAATGGCATCGCGGTGAAGTCCTGCACCACGCTCGCACTCCAGGCCGACGGCGGCACTGTGGTCACGATCGAAGGTCTGGCTCAGCCGGACGGTCCGCTGCATCCGATGCAGGAGGCCTTCCGCGAGAACCACGGCTTGCAGTGCGGCTTCTGTACGCCCGGCATGGTGATGACCGCGGTGGACATGGTCCGCCGCAAGGGCAACGAGCTCGACGAGCAGACCATCCGTCACGAGCTTGAGGGCAACCTCTGCCGTTGCACGGGCTACCACAACATCGTCAAAGCGATAGCGGCCGGCGCCAAGGCCATGAAGGGATCGTCGCCGGCTGCGTAGACTCGTCGAAGCTTAGCTCGAGGAGGAAGCCGCCATGACAGCGACCGTGACTGGGACTGGAATCGGCGCGGCGGTGCGTCGCAAGGAAGACCAGCGCTTCATCACCGGCAAGGGCCAGTACACGGACGACATCAGCCGTCCGGGGGAGACCCGGGCGCTGTTCGTTCGTTCGCCGCACGCGCACGCGAAGATCAAGTCGATCGACGCGGTGGCAGCGAAGAGCATGCCCGGCGTGCTCGCCGTGCTGACAGGCGCGGAGCTTGCGGCCGACAAGATCGGTAATCTCATCTGCGGCTGGATGATCCATTCCAAGGACGGCTCGCCGATGAAGATGGCGCCGCATCCGGCGATCGCAGCGGACAAGGCCTGCTATGTCGGCGATCCGGTTGCGGTGGTGATCGCGGAGACGCTCTCGCAGGCGCGCGACGCAGCCGAGAAGATCAGGGTCGACTACGACGTGCTGCCGGCGGCGACCGATCCGGCGAAGGCGCAGAATGCACAGCAGATCCACGAAGTCGCGCCAAAGAACACGATCTATCAGTGGCATATCGGCGATGCGAAAGCGGCGGACGCCGCGATCAAGTCGGCGAAGCACGTCACCAAGCTCGACATTCTCAACAACCGGCTCGTTCCCAATGCGATGGAGCCGCGCGTTGCCATCGGCGAGTACGACAGCGGTACGCAGAACTTCACGCTCTGGAACACGTCGCAGAACCCGCACGTCGCGCGGCTCGTCATTGCGGCGTTCGTCGGCATGGCGCCGGAGCACAAGCTGCGCGTGATCGCGCCTGATGTCGGCGGCGGCTTCGGCTCGAAGATTTTCATCTATCCGGAAGAGGTCGTGTGTCTCTGGGCGTCGAAGAAGATCGGCCGTCCGGTGAAATGGACCTGCGACCGTTCCGAGGCGTTTCTTGCCGACGCGCATGGCCGCGATCACGTCACGCACGCGGAGATGGCGTTCGGCGATGATGGCAAGATCACCGCGTTGAAGGTGAAGACCATCGCCAACCTCGGCGCTTACATGTCGACGTTCTCGTCGTCGGTGCCGACCTATCTCTACGCGACGCTGCTGTCGGGGCAGTACGACATTCCGGCGATCTACTGCGAGGTCGACGCCGTTTACACCAACACCGTGCCGGTCGATGCCTATCGCGGAGCAGGGCGGCCCGAAGCGACGTTCGTGGTCGAGCGGCTTGTCGAAGTCGGCGCGCGCGAGCTCGGGCTCGAGCCGGGTGACCTGCGGAAGAAGAACTTCATCGCCTCATTCCCGCATCAGACTCCGGTGATCATGAACTACGACAGCGGCGACTATCTCGCGTCGCTGAAGAAGGCGTCCGAGATCGCGGACGTGAAGGGCTTCGGCAAGCGCAAGCGCGAGAGCGGCCGTAACGGCAAGCTCCGCGGCATCGGCTATTCGACCTACATCGAGGCATGCGGGATTGCGCCGTCGCAGGCGGTGGGCTCGCTCGGCGCCGGCGTCGGCCTTTGGGAATCCGCCGAGGTGCGCGTCAATCCCACAGGATCGGTCGAGGTGCTGACCGGCTGCCACAGCCACGGCCAGGGCCACGAGACCACCTTCGCCCAGCTTGTTTCGGAGCGTCTCGGTATTCCGATCGAGACCATCAGTGTCGTCCATGGCGACACCGACAAGGTGCAGTTCGGCATGGGCACCTACGGCTCGCGCTCTGGCGCGGTCGGTATGTCAGCGATCGTGAAGGCGCTCGACAAGGTCGAAGCGAAGGCGAAGAAAGTCGCGGCCTTCATGATGGAAGCCGCTGAGACCGACATCGAATTCAAGGATGGCAAGTTCACCGTCGCTGGCACCGACAAAACTGTCGGATGGGGCGATGTGACGCTGAACGCTTACATCGCGCACAAGTTCACCGGAGCGCAGCTCGAGCCCGGCCTGAAGGAGGGCGCATTCTACGATCCGACCAACTTCACGTTCCCGGCGGGTTGTCACATCTGCGAGGTCGAGATTGATCCGGACACCGGCCGCACCGAGATCGTCGGCTGGACCGCGGTGGACGACTTCGGCACCGTCATCAACCCGATGATCGTCGAAGGCCAGGTCCACGGCGGCGTCGCGCAAGGCGTCGGTCAGGCACTGCTCGAAGGCGCCGTCTATAACAGCGACGGTCAGCTCGTGTCCGGCTCATTCATGGACTACACGATGCCGCGTGCGGAGAACCTTCCGCCGCTGAAGGTCGATCATACGACCACGAAATGTCCGTCCAATCCGCTCGGCATCAAGGGATGCGGCGAGGCGGGCGCGATCGCGGCTCCCGCCGCGGTCATCAACGCGATTACGGATGCCATCGGCACCGAAGATTTGGCCATGCCGGCGACGCCCCAGGCGGTCTGGACGGCGCTCCGCAAGGCCGCGAAAATGCAACAGGCAGCAGAATAAGGAGAACAGTTCGATGTACGCATTCAAATATCACCGTCCGACGACGGTCCGTCAGGCGGCCAATCTGCTGACCAAGTTCCCGGAAGGGAAGCTTCTCGCGGGCGGCCAATCGCTGTTGCCGGTAATGAAGTTGCGGCTGGCGAGCCCATCCGACATCGTCGACCTCGGCCGTGTCGAGGGCTTCACGGGCGTCGAGCTGAAGGGCCGTTCGCTGGTGATCGGCGCGGGCACCACGCACTTCGAGGTTGCCAACTCGCAGATCGTGAAGGAGTCGCTACCAGTGCTGGCTGAACTCGCCAGTGGTATCGGCGACCCGGCGGTGCGCCATCGCGGCACCATCGGCGGCTCGCTCGCCAACAACGATCCGAACGCCGACTATCCGGCGGCGTCGCTCGGTCTCGGTGCGACCATTATCACGAACAAGCGTCGTATCCCGGCGGATGAGTTCTTCCAGGGCATGTTCTCGACGGCGCTTGAGCCGAACGAGATCATCGTCAAGGTGAGCTTCCCGCTCGCCAAGAAGGCGGCATATCAGAAGTTCAAGCATCCGGCCTCTGGCTTCGCGCTCGTCGGCGTGTTCGTGTCCAAGCGCGGCTCGGACATCCGCGTTGCAGTGACCGGCGCGGGCTCGAACGGCGTGTTCCGCGTCACGGCCTTCGAGGAGGCGCTGAAGAAGCGCTTCTCGCCGAAATCGATCGAAGGCATGTCGGTGCCAGCCGACGGTATGAACACCGACATCCACGCGAGCGCGGAGTATCGCGCGCATCTCGTCGGCGTGCTGACGCGCCGTGCGCTCGCCGACGCGAAGTAGTCTCTTCCGCTGAGTTCGGCTTGCGGCGGGTCTAGCGGCCCGCCGCAAACTATTTGGGCTCCTCGGCGGCTTGATAATCCGCGACCGGGTCCGATATCTCCTTGGAAACACTTGAAATCGAGGCAAATGAGCCATGCCGGAGGGGCCGGGACAGACCCGCCCGGACCGGGGTATAGAAGGATTTAAATGAAGCCCATCCCGACCTCCATCGACGGCACCCTCGACCTCCTGGCCAAGGCCGATTATCTGGCCGACCGCTCGCTTGCGACCGTGCTGTTTCTGGCCCTGAAAATGGGCCGTCCGATCTTCCTCGAAGGCGAGGCGGGCGTCGGCAAGACCGAGATCGCCAAGGTGCTCTCGTCCACGCTCGGGCGGCGGCTGATCCGCCTGCAATGTTACGAGGGGCTCGATGTCGCCTCCGCGGTCTACGAGTGGAACTATGCCGCGCAGATGATCGCGATCCGCGCCGCCGAAGCCGAAGGTAAGCAGGACCGCGAGCAGATCCAGAGCGATGTGTTCTCCAACCGCTTTCTGATCAAGCGGCCACTGCTTCAGGCACTCGAGCCCGATCCGGCCGGCGCGCCGGTGCTTCTGATCGACGAGCTCGATCGCAGCGACGAGGCTTTCGAGGCCTTCCTGCTCGAAGTGCTCGCCGATTTCCAGGTGACGATCCCGGAGCTCGGCACGGTAAAGGCCGCGCATCCGCCGATCGTGGTCATCACCTCGAACCGTACACGCGAGATTCACGACGCGCTGAAGCGCCGCTGCCTCTATCACTGGGTCGGTTACCCGAGCGCGTCGCGCGAGCTTGAGATCGTCCGCGCGAAGGTGCCGGGCATCGGCAAGAAGCTGTCCGAGCAGATCGTCGGCTTCGTACAAAAGCTCCGCAATCAAGATTTGTTCAAGTCGCCGGGCGTTGCCGAGACGCTCGACTGGGCGACCGCGCTCTCGGAGCTTGATGCCGTGGCGCTCGATCCGGCGCAGGTATCCGACACACTCGGAGTGCTCCTGAAATATCAGGACGACATCGCGCGGCTCGAAGGTGGCAAGGTGAAAGAGCTGCTCGATCAGGTGCAGGCGGAGTTGCGGGCAGCGGAGTGACCCTGATGCAAGCCCCGCAACAGGACCCGCAAGGCAAGCTCGCTGAAAACATCCTCTACTTTGCGCGTGCGTTGCGTGCGGCAGGCATTCCGGTTGGGCCGGGCTCGGTGCTCGACGCACTTGCGGCGGTGCGCGCAGCGGGTGTCGGCACCAAGGAAGATTTCTATTGGACGCTGCACGCGGTGTTCGTGAAGCGGCACGAGCATTCCATCCTGTTCGATCAGGCGTTCCGCATCTTCTTCCGCAAGCGCGGCTATCTCGAACGCATGATGGCGCTGATGGCGCCGGAGATGACCGGCGCGCCGGCGCAGGCCGAGGAGCCGCAGGCGTCACAGCGCGTGCTCGATGCGCTGTTTTCCGGCGGTGAGAAGGTCGAGCGCGAGCGGCAGGAAATGGAAATCGACGCGAGCCTCACGGTCTCCGACCGAGAGGTGCTGGAGCGCAAGGACTTCGCGCAGATGACCGCGGCCGAAATCGCGGCGGCGAAGGATGCGATCAAGCGCATGACGCTCGGCTTTGACGATGTGAAGACGCGGCGCCTGACTCCGCATCCGCATGGCCATCAGATCGACCTGCGCCGCACGCTCCGCGCATCCATGAAGGGTGGCGGAGCGCTGATCGATCTCAAATACCTCGGCCACAAGACCAAGACGCCGCCGATCGTGGCGCTGCTCGATATCTCCGGCTCGATGAGCCAGTACACGCGGCTGTTTCTGCACTTCCTTCACGCGGTCACCGATGCGCGAAAGCGCGTGCACACCTTCCTGTTCGGCACGCGGCTCACCAACGTGTCCCGCGCGCTGCGCGAGAAGGACCCGGACGAGGCGTTGGCGGCTTGCTCGGCGAGCGTGATGGACTGGTCCGGCGGCACGCGGATCGCTACATCTCTCGCGGTGTTCAACAAGCTCTGGTCCCGCCGGGTGCTGACCCAGGGGGCGGTGGTGCTCCTGTTCACCGACGGCCTGGAGCGTGACCCTGACGAGCGGCTCCAATTCGAGATCGACCGGCTGCATCGGTCCTGCCGGAGGCTGGTCTGGCTCAACCCGCTCCTGCGGTTCGACGGCTTCGAGGCCAAGGCGCGGGGAATTCGTGTGATGTTGCCGCATGTTGACGAAATGCGGCCGATCCACAATCTGGAGTCGATGAAGGACCTTTGCGTGGCTCTTTCGGAACATGGCAGGCATGTCGACCCGAAGACATGGCTGTCTAGAGTGGCGTAATATTCCGTCGTATATAACGGCGGTAGGGTGGCTGCCCGGAGGGGCGGGGCCACCCGGGAAATCAGAGGTTCAGACAGGAGGCCGGATATGCTGGCAAGCGACGAGGACATCCTGAAGGCCGCGGAAGAGTGGCGGCAGAAGGGGCGCGGCGTGGCCATCGCCACGGTGGTCGAAACCTGGGGCTCGGCGCCCCGGCCGGTCGGCTCCAATCTGGTGATCGACGAGGAAGGCAACTTCCTTGGCTCCGTGTCCGGCGGCTGCGTCGAAGGCGCGGTAGTCACCGAAGCGCTCGATGTGATCGAGAGCGGCAAGGCCAAGACGCTGGAGTTCGGCGTCGCCGACGAGACCGCCTGGAAGGTCGGCCTGTCGTGCGGCGGCAAGATCCGCGTGTTCGTCGAGAAGGTGGAGTAACCGCCTTGCGCCTCGACATTCTGAAACAACTCAACGCGGAACGCGCCGCGCGTCGCGCCGCGATTGTCGTCACCAACCAGGACACCGGCGCGCAGCGCCTTGTGCTGGGCAAGGACGCCGCCAACGATCCGCTCAAAAGCCTGCTCGAAAAGCATCTGCGTTCGGGCAAGAGCGGCATGGAAGAGGAAACGCCGGAAGGCAAGGTGTTCCTCACCGTGCACGTGCCGTCGCCGAAGCTCGTCATTACCGGCGCGGTCCACATCAGCCAGGCGCTCGCGCCGATGGGCAAGCTGCTCGGCTACGACGTCACCATCGTCGATCCGCGGACGGCGTTCGCCACGCAGGAGCGCTTCCCCGACGTGAAAGTCGTGGCCGAATGGCCAGACGTCGCGTTGCCGCCGATCGGTGTCGACAAATACACGGCGTTCGTCGCGCTGACGCACGATCCGAAGATCGACGATCCCGGCCTTGACGTCGCGCTGAAGAGCGACTGCTTCTACATCGGTGCGCTCGGTTCGCGGAAGACGCATGCCCGCCGGGTCGAGCGTCTGAAGAAGGAGCGTGGATTCACCGACAACGACATCGGCCGCATCCATTCGCCGATCGGTCTCGATATCGGTTCGGTGTCGCCGGCGGAGATCGCCGTCGCCATCATCGGTGAAATTACCGCGGCGCTGCGTCAGGAACCTGCGTGAGGCTGGCATGAAGTTCGGGCCAGTCTCGCCGCGCGAAGCGCAAGGCGCCACCGCCGTTCACACCATCCGGCAAGGATCGCTCGTGCTCAAGAAGGGCACGCTGATCGGGCCGGGCGAGGTGAGGGCGCTGGAGGCGGCTGGCATTCCGAAGATCGTCGTTGCGCGTCTCGATGCCGACGACGTATCGGAAGATCAGGCGGCAGCCGATATCGCGAAGGCAGTGGCTGGATCGGGCGTGCGCGTCGATAAGGCTTTTACAGGTCGCGCCAATCTGTTTGCGGACAAGGCCGGCATTCTGGTGGTGGACAAGGATGCGATCGACACGCTGAATCGTGTCGATGAGGCGATCACATTCGCCACGCTCTCGGCCTACAAGCCGGTGGTCGAAGGCGAGATGATTGCAACGGTGAAGATCATCCCCTTTGCGGTTGCGGATTCCGCGCGCAAGGCGGCGCTGGCAGTCGCGAACAAGCCGTTCGTTCGCGTCGCGCCTTACAAGATCAAGAAGGTCGGCGTCGTCTCGACATTGCTGCCGGGACTATCTCCCAAGGTTGTCGATAAGACTCTGAAGATCACGCAAGAGCGTCTCGCGCCCGCGGGCGCGACCATCATCGCCGAGCGCCGTGTGCCGCACGATCAGGCCGCGCTCGCAAAGGCACTCGACGAGGTTCTGAAAGAAGGTGCCGAGCTCGCTGTTGTGTTTGGCGCGTCTGCCATCGCGGATCGTCGTGACGTGATCCCCGCCGCAGTCGAGGCGGTCGGCGGCAAGATCGAGCATTTCGGCATGCCGGTCGATCCGGGTAACCTTATGCTGATCGGGCAGGCGAAGGGCCAGCCCGTGCTCGGCGCGCCGGGCTGCGCGCGCTCTCCGAAGGAAAACGGTTTCGACTGGGTGCTGATGCGGCTCCTTGCCGGACTTCCGGTTTCGCGCTCCGATATCACGGGCATGGGAGTCGGAGGTCTGCTGATGGAGATCGTGACACGGCCGCAGCCGCGCGACGAGCCGGTGCCGGACGGGCGGAGGATCGCGGCGGTGATCCTCGCTGCCGGCCGATCCACGCGTATGGGCGGACCGAACAAGCTGCTCGCCGAGATCGGCGGGCGTCCACTGGTTCGCATCGCCGCGGAAGAAGCGCTCGCGTCGCGTGCAAAACCGGTGATCGTCGTCACCGGGCATCAGCGCGAGAAGGTCGAGGCCGCCGTTGCGGGTCTCGACGTGACGCTCGTGCACAATCCGGATTTCGCGGACGGGCTTTCCACCTCGGTGAAGGCGGGTTTGTCCGCGGTGCCGCACGACGTCGATGGCGCGATCGTTTGCCTCGGTGACATGCCGCAGGTGAGGGCGTCGCTGATCGATCAGCTCGCGGCCGCGTTCGATCCGGAGAAGGGGGCGCTCGTCGTCGTGCCGACTGTCGATGGCAAGCGCGGCAATCCGGTGATCTGGTCGAAGCGCTTCTTCCACGAATTGATGTCGCTTGAGGGCGACGTCGGCGCGCGCCATCTGATCGGCCGCTATCCCGAAGCTGTTGCCGAAGTGCCGGTGACAGATAAAGCGGCCTTCGTGGACGTCGATACGCCCGACGCTCTGGAGAAGGTGAAGGCCGAGATCGAAGGCCGCTAAATCGCGCCTTAGTACTTACCGTGGATTAAGGATTGCGGAGTTAGATGCCCCGGGTTTGAGGGGAGAACCGGTATGTCTTTCGTCCGGGCATTTGTTCGTGCGGCAATTGCGGTCGCAATCATTCTGAGCCCCATCCAGACGGCGCACGCCGCGGGCGCGATCGCCATCGGAGCCTGCGCGGCTTACGGTTATGCCTATGACAAGCCGACGGCGGAAGCGGCCCAAGCCGAAGCGCTGAAGAACTGCGAAGGCACTTGCAAGCAGGTTGTGACGACGAAGAAAGGCTGCGTCGCCTTTGCGATCGACGGCCGCAAGCCCTGCGGTCCGCTCGGCTTCGCCAATGCGCCGAAGCTGGGGCAGGCGCAGAACACCGCGCTGCAGTTCTGCTACAAGCACGGTGGCAAGGATTGCGTCATCCGCGCCTGGATATGCGACGCCAAAGGCTGAGCCCAGGGCGCTGAGCGCGCCTCAAATCGTTGATTTCAATCAATTTTCGCCACTTGTTTTTCTCCAGGCTGGCCCCCTTGTTAGGGGGCTTTTTTCGGTCTATAAAATGACTGACTAGTCAGTCAATATTTTAATGCTACGAAGATGGCGCAGAAGATCAAAACGCGGAAAGCGGCGAGCGTATCGAAGCGGCAGGCCGGAAAGCCTGTGTCCTCGAACGAAGGTGGTGCGCGCGCGAAACGCGCGGCCGAGCGCCGTGAGGCCATCCTCCATGCGGCCCTTGAAGAGTTCGCCGCAAGCGGCTTCGCCGCGGCGCGGCTCGACGATGTCGCGAAGCGCGCCGGCGTCGCGAAGGGAACGATCTATCTCTACTTCGCCGACAAGGAGACGCTGTTCCGCGAGCTCATTCACATGGAGCTGACGCCAGTGGTCGGCGCGTTGATCCATGCAGCACAGGCGGATGTGCCGGTGCGGCTGTTCACCGAGCAACTGATCGAAGTCTTCGTGCGGGAGGTCTACGAAACGCGCCGCCGCGACGTGATCCGTCTCATCATCACCGAAGGCCCGCGCTTTCCGGCCATCGCGGAGTTCTACTACCGCGAAGTTGTCTCCCGCGTTCTGGAGGCGGTGCGCGCGCTGATGCGCCGCGCCATCGAGCGCGGCGAGATCAAGTCCGATGTGCTGCTGCGGTTTCCGCAGATCATTCCGTCTCCGGCCATCGTCGCGATTTTTTGGAACGGGCTGTTCGACCGGTTCGAGCCCATCGATGTGCGTGCGCTGATGCGCGCGCATTTCGATATTCTGTTTGGTAGTGGGAGGTTGTCATGACGGCGCGGCATATTGCTGTCGCGTTCGCTGGAGCGCTTGCGCTCGCGGGCTGCAGCAATTCCGGCAACCCGGGTTTTCAGGGCTGGGTCGAGGCGGATCTGATTTTCGTCGGCCCCGACGAGGCCGGTCGTGTCGATACGCTGTCTGTGCGCGAAGGCGACAACCTCGTGCAGGGCGCACCGGTGTTTACGGTCGATCCCGAGTTGCAGCAGGCTGATCTCGCGATGGCGCAGGCCTCGCTGACCAATGCGAAGCAGGCGTTCGATCGCGCGCAAGCCTTGCTGAAAACCGCAGCGGGCACCCAGCGCGCTGTCGACGAGGCCGAAGCCGCGCTTCGCACCGCGGAGGCCCGCGTCGCATCAGCCCAAACGCGCTTGACCCGCCGCAAGGTGTTCAGCCCGGTCACCGGAACCGTACAGCAGATCTACTTCCGGCCGGGTGAGGTGGTGGCTGCGGGCCGGCCGGTGGTTTCGCTCCTGCCGCCAGGCAACATCAAGGTGCGCTTCTTCGTGCCGGAAACCGAGCTGCCGAAACTCTCCCTCGGTCAGCCCGTGTCGATCCATTGCGACGGCTGCAAGGCCGATGTGCCGGCGCGCATCACCTTCATCTCGCGCCAATCGGAATTCACCCCGCCGGTGATCTACAGCCTCGATGAGCGCTCCAAGCTCGTGTTCCTGATCGAAACGCGCACCGATACGCCGAGTGAGCTTCGCGTCGGCCAGCCGGTGGACGTGCGGCTTGGAGGGCCGACTGCGGAGGCGCGAAAGTGAGCGCCGTCGAAACCAACGTTCCGTCCAGCGCCAACGGTGAGGTCGTGATCGATGTGCGCGGCCTCACGAAGACGTTCGACGGCCGCGCCGTGGTTCGCGATCTGTCGATGCAGGTCAAGCGCGGCACAATCTACGGCTTCCTCGGTCCGAACGGTTCCGGCAAGACGACGACCATCCGCATGCTGTGCGGGCTGCTAACCCCCGACGAGGGCACCGGCACCTGCCTCGGCTATGACATCCTCACCGAGACCGACAAGATCAAGCGTCTGGTCGGCTACATGACACAGCGCTTCAGCCTCTATCAGGACCTTTCGGTTCGCGAAAATCTGGAGTTTGTCGCGCGGCTCTACGAGGTGCCCAACCCCACAGGCGCCGCACGCGAGATGATCGCGCGGCTCGGCCTGAAAGGCCGCGAAGAACAACTGGCAGGTTCATTGTCCGGCGGCTGGAAGCAGCGGCTAGCGCTCGGCGCCTGTACGCTGCCCAACCCGCAACTCCTGCTGCTCGATGAACCGACCGCCGGCGTCGATCCGAAGGCGCGCCGTGAATTCTGGAACGAGATTCATGCGCTCGCGGCGGAAGGTCTCACCGTGCTGGTTTCGACCCATTACATGGACGAGGCGGAGCGCTGTCATGAGATCGCCTACATCGCCTACGGCACGCTGCTCACCCACGGCACGGTCGAGAAGGTCGTGGCGGAATCGAAGCTTCTGACTTACACCGTCTCGGGCGGCGACCTGCCGAAGCTCTCGACTGAACTCACCGACAAGCCGGGCATCGACTCGGTCGCCCCCTTCGGCACCAGCTTGCACGTGTCCGGCCGCGATCCGGATGCGCTGGAAAAAGCCATCGCGCCGTATCGCGACGATCCCAACGTACATTGGACGAAATCGGAGCCCTCGCTCGAAGACGTGTTCATCGATCTGATGGGCCGCGCCAAGGACAATTTCCAATGAGCGCATTTTCCAGCAGCCTTGGCCGCACCCGCGCGATGCTCATCAAGGAGTTCATCCAGCTCAAGCGCGACCGCGTTTCCTTCGCGATGATCGTCGCGGTGCCGCTGATGCAGCTTTTGCTGTTCGGCTACGCCATCAACACCACGCCGCGCAACTTGCCGACCGCGGTGCTCTTGCAGGAGAACAGCGACCTCGGCCGTTCGGTGCTGAAGGCGCTGGAGAACACCAAGTACTTCAAAGTCACGCGACAGCTTCACGACGAAGCCGAGTTCGACCGGGTTCTGGCAGCCGGCGAGGTGCTGTTCGCGATCGAAATTCCCCGCAATTTCGAACGCGCTGTCCGCCGCGGCGAGCGCCCCGCGATCCTTGTCGCGGCGGACGCCACCGATCCGGTTGCGTCGGGCTCGGCGGTTGCTGCTGTCAGCCAGCTCGTGCAGACGGCGCTCGTTCATGACCGCGGCTTGCCTGACCCCAGCGTGCCGCTGTTCGAGGTCCGCACTCACGCGCGCTATAATCCGGCGGCCGCGACCCAACTCAACATCGTTCCGGGCCTGGTCGGCACCATTCTCACCATGACCATGCTGATTTTCACCGCGCTGTCGGTCACGCGCGAGATCGAGCGTGGAACGATGGAAAGCCTGCTCTCCATGCCGATCACGCCGATCGAGATCATGATCGGCAAGATCGTTCCCTATGTCATTGTCGGCTTCGTGCAGGCGAGCCTGATCATCGGGATCGGCATCAGCCTGTTCGGTGTTCCTGTGTTTGGCAGCCTGACGCTGCTTGCCGTGCTCAGCACGCTCTTCATCGCGACCAACCTGTCGGTGGGCTACACCTTCTCGACCGTCGCACAGAACCAGCTTCAGGCGATGCAGATGTCGATGATGTTCTTCCTGCCGAACATTCTGTTGTCGGGCTTCATGTTTCCGTTCGCTGGTATGCCAGTCTGGGCGCAATGGATCGGCGAATGCCTGCCGCTGACGCACTATCTGCGTATCGTGCGCTCGATCATGCTCAAGGGCGCAACCATCGCCGATCTGCATTACGACGCGTTGGCGCTGGCTGGTCTGATGCTGGTGGCCATGGCGATTGCGGTGACGCGCTTCCGCCGCACGCTCGACTGACCGGCATCAACGTTTGATAAGATATCCGAACCGGGCGTAGAGGCTCGAACGCGCATCGCTGTCGCGCGCCGCGCCCAAGCCGAGCGACCATTCCTCGGTCATCTTGGTCTTGAAGCTTGTCAAATGCATGCCGCCGCGGATTTGCTTGTAGTTGTTGTCGGCGGCAAAGCCTTGCACCTCCGGCCCAATGTAGAACAGCCGGAAGAAGGTCCAGCCGAAGGCCGCTCGGGCCGAATAACTCGGGCCGATGCTGGAGACTGACGCGTCCGCCGCGATCATCGTCTGTGGCGTCGGGCTGTGCCAGAGTTCGAAGGCCGCCCGCATGCCCGTGTAGCTGCCGCGCAGGCCCGCGCTCGGATCGTCCGGCCAGAGCTTGTGTGCTTGCAGGTCGAGCCCCGCGAAAACGCTCACAATCCAGCCGTTTCGTACGAAGCGCCATCCCGGCATGATCGAGGCAGAAAGCTGCCGCCCGATCACATAAGCGTCGTTGAGCGCGCCGGAACGGTAGCCGTAGGCGCCGCCACCAAACACCAGCTTCAACGCGAAGCCTTCGCGGTCGAGGCCCTGCGGCGACCACACGACGCCAGCATGAGTGAACGCGCCGTGGCGCCAGAGATCGAAGCCGGAGTGAAACAGGTAGTTCATCCGAAAATTGAATTCAGGCAGGGCGTCGTGGGGATCGGGATCCGACGTCCCGATCGTCTCGTCGAAAATGTTCAGCCCAACGGTTTGATCGAGGAAGTTGAACCCGACAGTTTCATCGAGAAGGTTGAACCCCACCTCGTCGCGGCCGAGCCACGTTTCGAACTTGGCGGAGATCGCTTCGGGAATAAGCCAGCGCGCGAGGCTGGGGCGGTCGCCCTCCCATGCCAACGCTGCAGACATGTCGACACTAAAAACCGCGGCCAGAACGGTCGCGGCAACGCCCCCGAAACGCAACATCGAGGCCTCCCGGCCTCGTTACGCGCACCTTGTTGGTGCAACTAAAAATAGAGTTTAGGTCCGGATCGGTTGTGCTGTCCATGGTCCCAGGTGAAACCTTTGCCTCGAAAAGACAGATGAATACTGTGTTTTCGTGGCTCTGCCAGGCGAGGGCGCTCAGAATAGCGGCGGCACGAGGTCCTCGACCTTCACCCGCATCCGCCCCTGCACCAATTCGGCGATCTTGCTGCGGTGGCAGCACGCCGGATCGCGCTCGTAGCAAAGCAGACACACCGGTTCCTTGCCGCGGATCAGCGCGATCAACTCGTCCAGCTCTTCCTGCGCGCCCGCCGTCTTCATGTGCTTGGCGTAGATGCGCCAGAGCTTCTTGAGGTCGCCCGAGCGCGCTGCTTCGCGGCCTTCGGCCGGCGTACCGAGCTTTTGCAGATGGATGTAAGCGATGCCGCGTTCGTCGAGTGAGGCAGCGAGCATCTTTTTGGAGAAGCCCGCTCGTCTAGAGGCCGCGACTGCGCGGGTATCGACCAGAAGCTTCACCTTCGCGCGTTTGAGTTCGTCCAGCACCGCGTCGGGCTTGGCCTTCTCATAGCCGATGGTGAAGAGCGTTTTCATTTGGTCTTTTCGATCAGCGCCATCGCGCCTGCGGGCGCCCGCACCTTGCCCTCGTGGATGACGTAGGCGAACACCTTGCGCGGCTCGGTCTTGAGTTTGTGTTTTGTGTCGACACGCGGCAAGTCCTTCGGCTCGCCGCCTGCGGCCCACGTCTTGAGGCGCTTCGCCCAGCTGTCGAGTTCTTTGGGTGGGTAGGCGGTCGTGATCGTGTCCTGACCCTGTTGGAGCCGCGCGTAGACGAAGTCGCTCGTGACGTCGGCGATGTTCGGATAGGTCACGTGGTCGGTGTAGACCGGCGGCATGTTGAACTGCCGCAGCATGGCGATGAACTCCGGCACCATGAAGCTGTCGTGTCGCACCTCGATCACGTGACGGAGCGGGCGCTTGCCGTGCTTGTCGGGAAGAAGCTCCAGGAACTTTCTGAAATCGGCAGGATCGAACTTCTTGGTCGGCGCGAACTGCCAGAGCATGGGGCCGAGCCGGTCGCCCAATTCGGTCACGCCGGAATCGAGGAAGCGCTGAATGGAGTCCCCGGCCTCGGCGAGCACGCGGCGGTTGGTCGTAAAGCGCGGACCTTTGACCGAAAACACGAAACCATCCGGCACGGTCTCCGCCCATTTGCGGAAGGTCTCAGGCTTCTGCGAGCCGTAGAACGTCGAGTTGATCTCGATCGAGGTGAGTTTGCTCGATGCGTAGGAGAGCTCTTTCGATTGCGCGAGACCTTTGGGATAGAAAACGCCGCGCCACGGCTCGAAATTCCAGCCACCGATGCCAAGGTAAATTTCGCTCGATTTCGCTGTCATTTGGGTGTCATCTGGCTATGAGATACACTCGTCCAAGCGGTGACGGAGAGTATACTGTTCCGTTGCCACAAGCGGCCACAATGTTGCGATGACGCCGGATGAACGCGCATCGTTTCATTTGTGGTCGTTTCCGTTTTTGCAGCCCCACGTTGGTCTCGATCGCAGCACCAAGCAAAAGGCCCGGGATTTCTCCCGGGCCTTCGCATTTCTAGCTGAAGCGCGGACTTAGAAGTCCATTCCGCCGCCGCCCGGCATCGCCGGCATGGCAGGGGCGTTCTTCTTCGGCACCTCGGCGACCATCGCCTCGGTGGTGATCAGCAGCGCCGAAACCGACGAAGCGTTCTGGATCGCGGTGCGAACCACCTTCGTCGGGTCGATGATGCCCTTCTTGAGCATGTCGACGTATTCGCCCGACTGCGCGTCAAAGCCGAACGAGTACTGATCCTTCTCGAGGATCTTGCCGACGATGATCGAGCCGTCCTCGCCCGCGTTGAGGGCGATCTGGCGCGCCGGAGCCTGGATCGCCTTGCGGACGATCTCGACGCCGGTCTTCTGGTCGTCGTTGGCGGTCTTGACCTTCTTGAGGGCCTCGGTGGCACGGAGCAGGGCGACGCCGCCGCCCGGCAGGATGCCTTCCTCGACCGCGGCGCGGGTCGCATGCATCGCATCATCCACGCGATCCTTGCGCTCCTTCACCTCGACCTCCGTCGCGCCGCCGACGCGGATCACCGCGACGCCGCCCGCGAGCTTGGCAAGACGCTCCTGGAGCTTCTCGCGGTCGTAGTCCGAGGTGGTCTCCTCGATCTGCGCCTTGATCTGGGCGATACGGTCCTCGATGTCTTTCTTCTTGCCGACGCCGTTGACGACCGTGGTGTTCTCCTTGTCGATCATCACCTTCTTGGCGCGGCCGAGCATGTTCAGTGTGACGTTCTCGAGCTTGATGCCGAGGTCCTCGCTGATCGCCTGACCACCCGTGAGGATGGCGATGTCCTGGAGCATGGCCTTGCGGCGATCGCCGAAGCCCGGAGCCTTCACGGCCGCGACCTTCAGGCCGCCGCGCAGTTTGTTGACCACGAGCGTGGCCAGAGCCTCGCCTTCCACGTCCTCGGCGACGATCAGGAGCGGCTTGCCGGTCTGAACGACGGCCTCGAGGAGCGGGAGCATTTCCTGCAGGCCCGAGAGCTTCTTTTCGTAGATGAGGATGTAGGGATCGTCGAACTCAACGCGCATCTTGTCCGCGTTGGTGATGAAGTACGGCGAGATATAGCCGCGGTCGAACTGCATGCCCTCGACCACGTCGAGCTCGGTCTCCAGGCTCTTCGCCTCTTCGACCGTGATGACGCCCTCGTTGCCGACCTTCTTCATCGCATCCGCGAGGAAGCGGCCGATCTCAGCGTCGCCGTTGGCCGAAATGGTGCCGACCTGGGCGATTTCCTCGTTCGAGGTGATCTTCTTCGAGTTCTTCTTCAGATCCTCGACGATGGCCTCGACCGCGAGGTCGATGCCGCGCTTCAGATCCATCGGGTTCATGCCAGCGGCCACAGCCTTCGCGCCCTCGCGGACGATCGCCTGGGCCAGAACGGTGGCGGTGGTGGTGCCGTCGCCGGCGACGTCGGACGCCTTCGAGGCGACCTCACGCACCATCTGGGCGCCCATGTTCTCGAACTTGTCTTCGAGCTCGATCTCCTTGGCGACGGTCACGCCGTCCTTGGTGATGCGGGGCGCGCCGAACGACTTGTCGAGGACGACGTTGCGGCCCTTCGGGCCGAGTGTCACCTTGACGGCGTTGGCGAGAATGTCGACGCCGCGCAGCATCTTGTCGCGCGCGTCGACCGAGAATTTGACTTCCTTGGCAGCCATTGTTGCTTACTCCGTGAATGTCGTTGGGGGACAGCGCGTTAGGCGGCTTTTTTCTTGGCCGCTTCGCCCTCGAGCACGCCCATGATGTCGCTCTCCTTCATGATCAGGAGATCCTGGCCGTCGATCTTGACCTCGGTGCCCGACCATTTGCCGAACAGGACGCGGTCGCCAACCTTGATGTCGATCGGGATCAGCTTGCCGGCTTCGTCGCGGCCACCGGGGCCCACGGCGATAACTTCGCCCTGCGACGGCTTTTCCTGCGCGGTGTCGGGGATGATGATGCCGCCGGCGGTCTTTTCATCGGCGGTGAGGCGCTTGACGACGACGCGGTCGTGAAGCGGACGGAATTTCATAGGATCCTCCATGTGCTTGATCGAGATGATCTTTTTTGCAGAAAGGGCGCCGCCAAGTTTCCTCGAAGGCACCCTCTAAGGCCGCGAGATAAGCGGCCCGTTCCCTCCAGCAAGAGGGCTGTGGAAATTTTTTAGCACTCAGTAACTTGGACTGCTAGCGGGAAATGACGACGCCAAAATGACCTGACAGCAGTCCCGTTGTGATGCTGCTAATGCCTTGAAATTAGGAACTTATTTCATTTTTTGGACTTGAATCACCGAAGGGAGGCTCGAACACTGGACCGGACCGGGACGGAGATTCGAAAGATGCCTTCACGGACACTGGTTTCCGAAGACTTCGAGCGGCAACTGGGCGGTTACGGGCTGACGACCGCCGAAATCCTGTACCGCCGGCCCGATCATCAGTGGTTGCTCCAGACCTTCGTCTGGCAGGACTACGACCTGTTCCCCAAGTTCCCGGAGTTGCAGCGCTTTCTTGAGTTCTGGGCGAAGAAGCTCGAGGGCCCGCTGCATTCGGTGCGGGTGGCGCACTGCAAGCTGATCAAGCCGGCGGAATTCCGTTCGGTGGACGGCGTGTTCCGGCTGCACTGAGAGGTTCGGCGAACAGCCGCTATAAGCGCCGTTCGTCGGACGCGAGCGTGCCGTTGATCCGATGATCTGACGCATCCTCGGGCGCGTGCGCGCCCGAGTGCTTCGTTGCGCCGGACAAACCTCGAAAAGGCGTCCGCGAGGTTACGGTTCCGCGACGATCCGCGTGCGCAGCGACATGATCCCCTCGAAGGAGATGACCATGTCGTCGCCCGGCCGGAGATACAGCTCGGCTGCATTCGGCTGACCGACGGCGACGCCGCTCGGCGCGCCCATCGCGATGAGATCGCCCGGCTGGAACACGACGTAGCGGGAGAAGTGCGCGAGCACGTCGGCGATCTGATAGAGATAGTCGCCGGTGTTCGAGCGCAAACGGCGCTGGCCGTTCACATCGCACGTCACCCAGAGGTCTGCGGTGTTCGGCACCTCGTCCATCGTCAGCACGTAGGGACCGGTCGGCGCGAAGCCCGGCATGTTCTTCGCCGTCCAGAACCGGCTGCCCGAGGCAACCTCACGCTTCTGGATTTCGCGCGCGCTCACATCGTTGGTGAGCGTGAAGCCCGCGACGTAATCCATCGCCTCGGCCTTTTTGATGCGATGGGCGCGCTTGCCGATCACGTAACAAAGCTCCGGCTCGTAATCGAGCGTGGTGATGTCGGCGGGTTTCGCCACCTCGTCGCCGTCGCCCGACAGCGTGTCGACCAGCTTGATGAAGCCGGTCGGCTCGTTCGGGATCTCCGTCAGCATCTGGTTGGCGAGAAGCTCCTCGCGGTGCTTCTTGGTGTTCTTGCCGACGCAGAAGAATTTCGATGGATCGGAAATCGGCGGCAGGAATTTGACGCTCGACACCGGAACGAACAGCGCCTTCGCGGCGTCGGCAAGCTCGTCGAGCGCCTTGAGCGTTTGCGGCCCGGTCGTCAGGGCCGCCTTCACGCTGGTGGCGGGAGCCGGCCGGCGCAACGCGTCGGCGGCTGCGATGACGTCAACGATGCGGTCGCCGCGCACGATGCCGAAGCGCGGGCCGTTGTTCTTCGTTTTGTCGATGAAGGTTGCGAGACGCATGGCTCACTGGCCTCCCGGCATCGAGATATTCTTGTCCTTCACCAGCTTGGTCCACTTGGCGATGTCGGCATTGATGTAGCGGCCGAACTCTTCCGGCGTTTGCGGCGTGGCTTCAGCGCCGAGAATGGCGAGCTGCTCGCGGAACTCCTTCGAGTCCATGATGCCGACCACGTCCGCATTGATCTGCTTGACGATCTCAGGCGGCATCTTGGGAGGCGCCAGCAGGCCGAACCAGCCGACCGACTCGTATCCCGGAAGACCGCTTTCGGCGATCGTCGGAACGTCCGGGTAGAACTTGGAGCGCTTGCTGTCGGTAATGCCGATCGCCTTCAGCTTGCCGGCCTGCACGGACGATTGCACGACGGGTCCCGGCGCGAACATCAGCTCGATGCGTCCGCCGAGGAGGTCGGTCATGCCCGGGCCGGTGCCACGGTAAGGCACGTGCAGCATCTTGATGCCGGCTTCGCTCTCGAACAGAACGCCGGAGAGATGCGAGGCCGCACCGACGCCGGACGAGCCGAAGGTGAGCGACTCGGGCTTGTCCTTGCTGATCTTGATGAGATCGGCCGCGGACTTCGCCGGCACGTTGGGGTTGATGACGAGGAGGTAGGGCGGGGCGGCGGCGACCGTGATCGGCGTCAGCACCTTGTTGATGTCGAACGGACCGTCGCCGCTGCCGAACGAGGATGCTGCCGCCATCAGCGCGCCGGTCGATGCCATCAGCAGCGTGTAGCCATCAGGCGCCGCGTTCGCGACAGCGCGGGTGCCGATGCCGCCCGATGCGCCGGGCTGGTTTTCGACGACGACAGCCTGGCCCCATTTCTCATTGAGCTTCTGCGCGATGATGCGCGCCAGAACGTCCGTGCCGCCGCCGGCCGGGAACGGGACGATCATCTTGACGGTGCGGGTGGGATAGGAGGCGGCCGAAGCGGGCGTGGCCGCAACGGCGGTGGCGAGAGCAATCAAAAGCGCGCGAAAGAGCATGCGTTTCCTGTCGTTTCCTATGGGGTGTTGTTGTGTGCGGTGTCTTATAGCGAACGTGTTGCAGTGCAAAGACGCGGATGCGTCGAGTGATTGGCTGGAGAGCCATGCTCGAGTGCGGACTACAGGAGCGCCCAGGGCTGCCCCGGTCCAAATCGCAGCCCAGCATAGCCCCGCCTTACCAAAAGAAAAAATTGTTAAATCTGCTCATTATGATGAGAAATTATCATATATGATCGAAGCATGTCGCTCCGCGGGTTTCGCACGCTTCACGCCATCGTTCAGCACGGATCATTCGCTCGGGCCGGCGAGGCGATCGGTCTCACGCAATCGGCCGTAAGCCTGCAGGTGAAGGCGCTCGAAGAGGAGTTCGGCGTAAAACTTTTCGATCGATCGCGCCGCCGGCCCGCACTGACCGAGGCTGGCAAGATCGTGCTCGCAAAATCGGAAGAGGTGTTGACGCTCTACGACCAGATTCCCGAGTCGCTGAGCGACGAGCGTTCGTTGGCCGGCCGCCTTAAGGTGGGGGCGATGCCGACCGTTTTGTCAGGCGCGCTTCCGGACGCGCTCGTGGCTCTCAACCGAACCCATCCGCGCATCCGCGTGCATCTTGCATCGGGGCTTTCGGGCGACCTTGTGCACCAGGTCACGGCGGGCGAATTGGATGTCGCCATTACGCCCGAGCCGAGCCGGTCACAATCGGCAAAACTCTCCTGGTCGCCGCTCTATACCGATCGCTTGTGGCTCATCGCGCCAGCCAAGATCGACCATAAAAATCAGCGCAAGCTGCTTTCGGAACACCCCTTCATCCGGCTCGATCGCCGATCCTTGTCAGGCATTCCGATCGAGCGCGAATTGCGCCGGCTCCGCGTGCGTGTGCGTGAAGAGATGGTTTTGGGAAGCTCGGAAACGATCATCAAGATGGTGCAGAAGGGGCTTGGTATCTCGATTGTCTCGATATCCGATGAGATGCGCAAAGAACTGGCGTTGACGTGCCTTCCGTTTGGCGAGCCTCAATTGACGCGAAGGATCGGCTTTCTTGTGCGGCAGGATCGCAGCGACGAGATGTTGGTCAAGGCGTTGGCGCACGCCGTGACGGAAGTCACCCGCTTCCGCTGATCGGCAAGCGAATGTCCGAACGTTTGTGACGCTTGCGGCATGGGTGAAGCGCAGCGAAATCCGAGGAGCGATTGATCGGCGGTCCCGGGTTTCGATGCTTCACCCAGGCTACAGCCTGCTGCCCAACGTACTTTCCGTCAGTGGATCAACGACAATAGTGGTTTGAGACGGGTATGAATTCGCCGTGTCGATTTCGGAACCAGCAGCGGCCGCCCGACCAATAGTAGTTGTCGCGAAACCGTTGTTCCTGCGCGCCCATCACCGAGCCCATTCCAAGGCCGACCAGTCCGCCAATCGCGGCACCACGGCCACCTCCAGCGATGCCGCCGATGGCCGCGCCAGTTGCTCCGGCTCGCATGGTGCGTCCATGGCGACTTCTCGCATCCGCATCCGTGATCGGAACGACCAGAGATAATCCGATTGCGATCAGCGCCAACGAACTGTTTCGCATGGTCAAAATCCTCCGAAATTTGCAGCCACAGTTTAGAGAGCCGTTCCTAACGAACCGCTCCAGATGATTCATTGCTCATATCTTGCCCGCTGAGTTTAGTAAGGAATTGAATGGTGGTGGAGGCATTCTATTCCCCATCGGTCCGGTTCGATGAAAATTTGAATGCGAAAGTTCAGCGAGTAGCCCGGATGGAGCGAAGCGCAATCCGGGGCGATGATCAGCGGCCCCGGGTTTCGCTTCCGCCTTCGCGCTCTGCGCTTCGGCGGACTCCGAGCGCGCCGTAGCTCGCGCAGCGAGCGTAGGCGGGGCGCTTCACCCGGGCTACTACTTGCTACTGCGCGCGCGTGCCGGTCAGGCCGCCAGCATCAGCCTTGCGGATGACCGGCGGTTTCCAAGAGCCGTCGAGAATGCCCTGCTTGCCCCAGTAGGCGCGGATGTAGAGCGAGAACTTTCCGTCCGGCGCGGGCAGCCAGTTCGTTTCCTTGTCGCCGCCCGGCGATTTCGCGCCGACGTAGAGCGTGAGCGAGCCGTCGGAATTGCGCTTGAGGTTCTTGTTCTTGGTGCCGAGCGAGTAGCGCTTGAGCGGATTGGCGTTGAAGAGATGCTTGTCGTTGTAAAGCGTCACCGACCAGAAGCCGTTGACCGGCGGCTCCTGTCCCGCAGCGAACGTGATCTCGTAAGCGCCGCTCCCGTTCAACTCGCCGCCCGCGCCGTCGTAATCGGTGTAGAAATACTGCGTCTCGGTCGGGCGGTTGTCGAACATGTTCGACTTCGCCGTGCCGGTGCGGTTGTAGTAGTCGATGCCGAACTGCGCGTTGTTGGTGGAGCGGTTCCAGCCGTTGCCGGCGTCGTGCCCGTTGTTTTTCCACTGGAAGAACGGATGGATGATTTTCTCCTCCGCCTCGACCGCCGTTTCGACCAGAAGCTTTTTCAGTTCCGGGTCCTTCGCCGCCAGAGTCATCAGCAGGCGGAATTGCGCAACCATCGCCTGCTCGCCCGGTAGGGGATCGACGTTGTCGAGCACTTCGCCGAACTGGTCGAAGAACTTTTCCGGCACCACCCATTTCGTTTCGCCACTGCTGGCGTCCTGTGGCGGCGCGGGAATGTTCGCGACCTTGGCCCACTCGATCGTCTTCATCTTGCCGGTGAAATCTTTCAGCGGATAGGCAACGACCTGATTGAGGATCGACTGGATGGCTTTCTTGTCCTCGGGCGTGTCGTCCTGGAAGATGCGGGGGATGGCGTTGGCCAGCTTTGTCGAGCTGTGGACGACCGCGGTGATGCCGGATGGCGTTCTGCCGTTCCACTTCGGTCCGGCCAGCAGATAGAACCCGGGCTTCGTGCCGTAGGGTTTGCCGACGTGGCCGAACTGATCGGTGCGCTGGTCGTACAAGGCATAGACCCAGAAGCGGCTGCCGAAGTCCGGCACCTGGATGACGACCGGCTCCGCATCCAGATCGAAGAAGCCGAGGCCATAGACAACGTCCTGATTGGGACAGGTGACGAACGTCTCCGACGGTTCGATGTAGTCGTGCAGCATGCCGATCTGGCCGCGCGGAGCGGCGGGCAGAATGCCTCCGACCAACCCCGGATACGGCGCCTGCGTGATCCTGTTCCGGCGATTGATCATGTTCACCATCGGCCAGCCCCAGAGGTAGGCCATCTGCGCGGTCGCTCGCGCATAACCGGGGTGCATCGTGATGCTGGTGGCGGGTTGCGTCAGTGCGCCGGCCGCGGGTTGCGCCTGCGCGGTGTCTGTGGTGACGGCGACCGACGCTGTCGCAATGACGATAGGAGCCGCTACGCCGCCGCCAATCGCTGCGAGTGAGGCCGCACCGATGCCGCCCTTCATCGTGTCGCGGCGAGTGATGTCGAGGTTCGCCGATGTCGTTTTCATAACGCGCTCCTCGCTTGCCTATCGGTTGCCTGAACCTGTCGCCGCCGCGTCCACCTTCACGACGTCATCCGGCTTCCACGTCTGATCGAAGAACTCGACGCCGGTGCCGTAGAGGCGAAGCGCGACGAGGAAATTCCGTCCGCTGACCGTCTGGATAAAGTTCGAGTCCGGCGCACTTGCGGGCTTCGACGGGCCGAACCACAGATCGACAGAGCCGTCGCTGTTGGTCGCGACCTTGTTGAAGCCGTTGATCGACGGCATCAGTTGTGGCGCTTCCACCATCGTGCCGTCGGTGATGTTGTAGGCGGTGACGGCCCAGAACAGCGCCGCAGGCGGATTGGGCGGCAGGCGCAGCCTGTAGGTGTTCGAGCCGTTCAGGAACTCGCCCCTCGCATCCCTGAACGTGAATGGATACTTCGAACCCGCGCCGATCGTCCGCATGACCATCGCGGGCGCCGACGCATACGCGACCTGGAAGTAGCTCGCGCGTTGATTCACATCGAGATAGCCGTCTTGCAGCCATTCAGATGTGCCGGCGGCCCAGGTGTTAAGGTACTGCCGGTCCTTGTAGTAGCGGTCGCGTTCGTCTGGCCGGCCGAGCTGTCGCAGCGCCATGATCATCTTCGGCGCCGTCTCCACCGCCTTCTTCAGCAACTCCTGCTGCTTCGTATTCGGATTGAATGGCTTCCCCTTGACGATGCCGATCGAAGCCAGCACGCCGCGCAATTCCGGATCGATGGCTGACACCGGTTCGTAATCGACGAGCGCCTTGAGCTTGGTCCAATACGCATTGTCGACCGGATACATCATGTTGATGCGCTTGCCGCTCGCATTCGGAAACTGCATCGGCTTGATGTCTTTCTCCGCCGCCCACAGCGGATAGACGCGCGTGTGCTCGGCCAGTGCGACGGCCGGCTTCGGGTCCGGCCCGTTGTCGCCCTTGGCCATGATCGTGCGGAAGAACAGGAAGACGTTGTAGGTCTTCGACTTGAAAGCGAAATAGCCCTGCGGGATCTCGCCGTCATAGTCCGGCGGCAGCAGGAGATAGAGCCCGCCGCGCGCGCGTCCATCCGGTCCTTCCAGATCGGCAGGACGTTGTAGCCCTTGCCGAACGTCGCCTCCGAGCCGTCGCGGATGCCGATGATGTTCAAGGCGGGCAGCATAGTGATGTAGGCGTGAACGGCGCGCTGGTAGAACAGCTCGTCGCGCAAAGCTTCGGCTTCAGCCTGCGGGAGCCAGTTTCCGTTGTTGAGCTGTTTGACCAGCGGAGGGGCGGACTGGTCTTGCGCGAAAGCGGGCGAGACGGTTGCGCCGGAGATGGCAATCATGCCAGCCAAAATCGATCCGAGAAGTCGGTTGCGCATCCTGCTTCTCCTTTTGAAAAAACAGAATCATGCGCGACGCACGACATTGAATCGAGTTGGACCTAGGTCCAACAGTTCCTATGGTGCTAGCTATCGATCGCCTCGGCGGCGCGCACCACGTCCGTGTTTTCCATTCGGAATCAGCAAGTAGTCCGGATGGAGCGAAGCGAAATCCGGGAGCGATTGATCGGCTGCGCCCATGAAGCGAGCACTACAATCCCGGTGATCTCGCCGCCCAAGCCTTGGTGCCCTGGCAGCTTTCCATCGCTCGGGCGTAGGCAGGGCGTGCCGTCGTGCGGACGAGATAGTCCCGCTCGGTGGAACCGGGGACGTAGTTGCCCGTTCGCAGGCCGAGCAGGAGGGCGTAGCTCACCGAGATATCGGCAGCGGTGAATCGGTCGCCGGCGAGATAGGGGCAATCCGCAAGGCGGCGGATCACCAACCTCAGCCGGCTCTCGAAGGTCTCGAATGCCCAGCGGGTGACCCGGGCATTTCGCTCGGCTTCGGGCGCCAGTTGGCGACCGACAAGGACGGCGTTCATCGGCCCGGCGAGCCCGGCCTCGCCCAAGTGGAGAAATTGCAGATAGGACGCGAAGGCGGGATCGTCCGGGGCGACGGCAAGCGAACCTGAGTCGTGGCGGGCGAGCAGGTACTCAAGGATCGCGATCGATTCGACCATGATCGTCTCTCCGTCCTGTAGTGCGGGAATGAAGCCGGCGGGATTGATCGCGAGGAAATCGCGATCAGGCTCGGCTGCAAGCAGATCGACCGGGCGCAGCCGATAAGCCAATCCCAATTCCTCAAGCAGCCAAACAACACGGAAGCCACGACCTTCGCCATAGACGGTGAGCATGGTTATGCGTTCCTGGATTGGGCTGGGCATACTAACTCGCAGAGGTCAGCCCGTCGCGCAATGGACGATCGATGGCGCATAATGCGCTCATCCGACAGCGAGTAGCCCGGATGGAGCGAAGCGCAATCCGGGAGCGATGATCGACGCCCCGGGTTCCGCTGCGCTTCACCCGGGCTACAGTCAATACTCGCGAGCGTACAGGTTGAGCGTCATGTCGCAGCCGTTTGCCGAACCGTGTGGCCGTGGCCTCATCGAGGCCGAACCTTGCCCGCGCGCGCAGGGGCGCGAGATCGCAGGCATTCAGAAGCGGATGGTGCTTGCGGCGTGCATCCTGGCCTCGTCCATGGCCTTCATCGACGGTTCCGCACTGACGATCGCGTTGCCTCGGCTGCGCGATTATTTCGGTGCCGATCTTGCGGCGATGCAGTGGGTGCTCAATGGCTATGTGCTGGCGCTGGCCGCGCTGACGCTGCTCGGCGGCGCACTCGCCGACGTCTACGGCAAGGCGCGTGTTCTAACGTATGGTTGTCTCGGTTTCGGCGCGGCGTCGGTGGCTTGTATGTTCGCGCCGTCGGTCGAATGGCTGATTGCGGCGCGTGTGGTGCAAGGTGTTGCGGCAGCGCTCGTGACGCCGGCGAGCCTTGCGCTGATCGGTGCAACCTATCCCAAGGAAGAGCGCAACGGCGCCATCGGCCTGTGGGCGTCGGCCTCTGCGCTCACCACCGCCGCGGGACCGGCGCTTGGCGGCTGGCTGACGCAACAATTCGGCTGGCAATATGTTTTCGCCATCAATCCGCCACTGGCGCTGATCGCGGTGGCGCTGCTGATGGCTTACGCGCCGGCCGACCAGCACGCGCGGCGGCGCTTCGACATCGCCGGTGCGGTCCTTCTCGCCGCAGCGCTGGCCGCGCTGGCCTGGGCGCTCAGCCAGATCGGGCCGCAGCAGGCCGGTGCGACGAACAACATTTTGATCGGGGCGGTAGCGGCGGCCGGCCTTGCGGGGCTCGGCGGTTACGCCGCGTGGGAACGCTTGAGCCGAAATCCGATGACGCCGCCCCGGCTGCTCACCAATCGTCCCTTTGTCGTACTCAATGTTGCAACCCTGCTGATCTATACCGGTCTGGCGGTCATGTTCTTCTTGTTGCCCTTCGATCTCATCAACCGCCGTCAACTGACACCCATCGAAGCCGGTTTGGCCTTCCTGCCATTCACGCTCGGCGTCGGGTTCTTGTCGCAGCCGTTCGGCTTGCTGGCCGACAAGATCGGCGCTCGCATCATGCTGGTTGCCGGGCCGCTTGGGGCCGCGCTCGCTTATGTCCTGCTCGCGCTGGGCCAGAATGCGTCGTTCACGCTGGGGGTGCTTGGTCCACTGTCGCTGCTCGGCCTATCGTTCGCGATGTTGGTGCCACCGTTGACCTCGTCAGTCCTGTCGAGTGTGAGCGGCGAGGATGAGGGTCTCGCCTCCGGCGTCAACAACACCGTGAGCCGTATCGCCCAGCTCGTTGGCATCGCGCTCGCGGCCGGAGTGGCATCTTATGCGACCGGTTATGTTGCGGCCTTGGTTGCCGCCGCGGTCGTTTCCGTGGCCGCGGCTTTCGCCATCGCGTCGATGACGCCAAGGGCTGCTAGCCAATAGCCCGGGTGGAGCGCAGCGAAATCCGGGAGCGATTGATAGGTGGCCCCGGGTTTCGCTTCGCTTCACCCGGGCTACGCTTGCTGCGGTCGGGCGTCAGCGGCGAGGCGCGGGGGGGAGGGAACGGAAATTTCCGTCGTAAAGAAAGTGTACTTCGACCGTGCCGGCCTGTGCGAGGCACTCCTCTCTTGGCATGGCAACCATACGCCCGTCAGTTCTTCGGCAATTGCCCGATCCGAGCCGATAGCCGCTTTTGCAGGGCTCACCCGTATACGGATAAAAGTCGGCGCTGCTGTTCACACAGTACCCTTGAGAGTTGGACGGAGCTTGGGCGCCTGTTTGGGCGGCGTTCGCCAAGATCAGCATCAAACACATCGTAAGGCAGGCAAGTAAGCGCACGGTGGCCTCCGGCACGTCATGACCATCCACCACTATCGCGATGGGCAGACCCGAACTCGGGGCAATAAGCCAACACCTCGCCAACCGCATACAGTCTGCGCGCCATGGGGGCCAAAACAAGGCGCTCTGGAGCCCGCGAACAGGGCCAGCAAGGCGCGCCGCCTCAGACACCGAGTTCCGCGGAGATCGCGCCCGAGCCCGGATGTCTGTTACTTGCACATCGCGTCATTTTGCGGCGACGCAGCAACTCGGTCGCTTTCGGAGCGAAGCGGACATCGGGCCTGAATTTATAAGTACACAGCCTAGCGCAGCACGATATCCGTGCCGTTGACTTCAGCGAGGCCAAGCTCTTTCAAAGCGTCTTGAACCGCAAGCGGGATGGTGTCGGCGGCAACACGCCCGCGCGCTTTCAACATTTCCCAGCAGTCGTGAAGTTCGATCAGATTGAATGCCTGCATTCGCCTTGTTGACCAGATTCGGGGCGGTGCGCAAAATCGGTCTGTTGAGGAAACCATCAATCTTCTTCATCCGTCGCATTCAAATATTTCTCAGGGTCACACGCCTTGCGCGCCGTGGCGCGGAGAGGCCGGTTGCACTAGCTAGGGGGATCATTCCCTCGGGGTGGCGACAGCCTTGAAAACGACCCTTCCGCGTTACGGTCTCATGCTCGGCAACTTTGCGACCGGGCTGTGCATCCTCGCGCCCGCGGGCATGTTGAGCGTGCTGGCCGACGGTTTGAACGTCGGCATTCGTGAAACCGGCTTGCTGGTGACCTTCGGCGCGGTGATCCTGTGCTTCGGTTCGCCCATCGTCGCCTGGCTCACGACGCACATCGACCGCCGCACGCTGCTCGCTGGTTCGCTCGCCTTCATGGTGATCGGGCAGGCGGCCTCCGCCCTCGCGCCGAACTACATCACGGTCTTGCTGCTGCGGCTTGCGATGGTCGCGGGCGCCGCGGTGTTCACCCCGCAGGCCGCCAGCACGATTGCGTTGCTGGTGCCTGAGAAGGATCGCTCCGGCTCGATCGCGTTCGTCTTTCTGGGCTGGTCGCTCGCGGTCGCCGGCGGGCTGCCGCTGATCACCTTCGTGTCCGGCGCGATCGGCTGGCGCGGCGCTTTTGCCGCTGCCTCATTGACAGCCCTGATCCCTTTGATCCTGGTGCTGTTCGCTCTGCCGCGCGCTTTGGTTGGGCCGCCACTGTCGCTGCGCAGCTTCGGTCTGCTCGCGCGGAATCGTAAAATGATCCTGCTGTTGCTGATCACGATCCTGTCGATCTCCGGCCAACTCGTCGTCTTCGTCTATCTGGCGCCGCTGTTGCAGCACCTGACCGGCGCGAGTCACGAGGTCACCGGATTGATGTTCGCAATGTTCGGCATCGTGGCATTCATCGGCAACGTCATCGCGACCAAAATCGTCGGGAGGCTCGGCGGCTGGCCGACCGCCGGCATATTTCTCGCCTCTATGTTCAGTGGCCTGCTGTTCTGGTCCTTCGGCGGCGGAGTCTTGCCGGTGATGGGCATTGGCGTCGCGTTCATGGGTCTCGGCTTTGCCGCCAGCAACTCGATGTCACAGGCGAGGCTGGTGCAGGCCGCGCCGGATCTTTCGAGTGCGTCGGTCGCGCTCAACACCAGCGGTGTTTACGTCGGGCAGGCGATCGGTTCCGGCGTCGGCGGCGTCATGTTCGGAATGGGCCTGCTCAACGGCATCGGCTTCGTTGGCCTCGCCTTGATGGCAGCGAGCATCGCGGTGTGGGCGATCACGCGGGACCGTTAGGGTCATCATGCCCGTAAACGGTCCCTGGCGACGCTCCGCGGCCCGTGCCAGAACCGCAAGATCGGTCGAGCGCGTCATGTCTGCGTGCGCTTAGCTCGTGCTGCCACGGAAGACGGAACGATGAAGGCGGCGCTTCGAAGCTACCATGCCCGGATGCAGCGGGTGCTGGATCACATCGACCGGCATCTGGACGACGATCTGGACCTGGACGCGCTGAGCGGCGTCGCGGCCTACTCGAAGTATCATTTCCACCGGCAGTTCACGGCGACCTTCGGGCTGTCCGTGCATCGCTATATCCAGCTCGCCCGCATGAAGCGCGCTTCATACCGGCTGGCCTACAGTGATGCCCAAAGCGTCACGGACATCGCGATGGATGCCGGCTACGACGCACCGGACGCCTTCGCCCGCGCCTTTCTGCAACGGTTCGGGCAATCGCCGTCGTCGTTCCGGAATTCTCCCGACTGGGAGTCGTGGCTTGCGGCCTTCGGGCCTCTCGACAACGCGAGGAGCAAGCTCATGCAGAAGACGTTTACCTCCGACGACGTGACGATTCGCGATGTGCCGACCACGCCGGTGGCGATCATGGAGCATCGCGGCGACCCGGCGACGATCGGCGCCACCATCCAGCGGTTCATCGCGTGGCGCAGGGCCGCAGGCCTCCACCCCAGGATAAGTCCGACCTTCAATGTCTGGCGTTCCGAGCGGCGTCCTGCGTCGCCTGCCGATTACAGCGTGGACCTTTGTGCCGGGACCGACCGGCCGATCGAGGCGAACGGCGAGCAGATCAAGGCCGGCGAAATCCCTGGTGGACGCTGCGCGGTGCTGCGCGTCGTCGGCTACACCGACAATCTGGAGCCTGCCGCGCTCTACCTCTATCGCGACTGGCTTCCGGCCAGCGGCGAGGAGGCTCGCGACTTCCCGATCTATTGCCAGCGGTTGAAATTCTTCCCGGAGGTGCCGGAGCACGAGGCGGTCGCAGAGCTTTTTCTGCCGCTGAAATAACGCGCTGTGGCGGCGGCCTGCCCCTTCTGATCGCAAGAAACGGACAGGCCGCTATCCACCCAATCCCGGTTACGCGTAACGGCGGCTCACGCTATTCTGAAGAGCTTGGAACTGAAGAGCTTGGAACTGAAGACTTGGGGTGGAGATCTTGCAACATGGCGAAGCTCGTCTTCGGAATGAACGTGTCGCTGGACGGCTATGTCGACCATGAGAAATTTGCGCCCGATCCCGTGCTCTTTCGTCACTGGATCGAGCAAGTGCGCGGCGTGACCGGCAGTGTGTACGGCCGCCGCATGTACGAGATCATGCGCTATTGGGACGAAGACCATTCCGAGTGGACGGCGGAGCTGCGCGACTTCGCGGCGGCGTGGCGGAGCCAGCCGAAGTGGGTCGTGTCGCGCTCGTTGAAGACAGCGGGCCCCAACGCCACGCTTGTCGGAGAAGACGTCGGGGCATTGATACGCGGGCTGAAGGCGGAGCGAGCAGGGGAGATTCATGTCAGCGGACCAAAGCTGGCGGGAAGCCTGACCGAGCTTGGTCTGATCGATGAGTATCGGCTCTACTTCCACCCCGTCGTGCTTGGCCGCGGCGCGCCGTTCTTCGCCGGTCCTCGGCCGCCGCTCCGCCTTGTGGCCAGCGATTTGATCGGCGAGGAGGCGATCCGGTTGACGTACGTTCCGGCGTGATGGCGATGCGAAGCGATTTGGCGGCCGTTTACTTCACCACCACGGTCGTGCCGACGGGCACCCGCTTATAGAGATCGGCGACGTCCGTGTTCCTCATCCGGAAGCAGCCGGACGATTCCGCCTCGCCGACGGAGTCCGCATCGGGCGAGCCGTGGATGCGGTAGAGCGTGCTGCCGAGATACATCGCGTGGGTGCCGAGCGGATTCATGGGATCGCCGCCCTTCATGCGCCGCGGCACATCCGGTTGCCGCGCGATCATCTCCGGCGGCGGCGTCCAATCCGGATTTTCCTTTTTCGCGGTGATCTTGTGCGTGCCCTTCCACTGAAAGCCGGCCCGGCCCACACCGATGCCGTAGCGCAGCGCCGAGCCGTTGCCCTCAATGAGATAGAGCTCCCGCTTCGCCGTATCGACGACGATGGTGCCCGGCGCATATTTGCTTTGATAGCTCACGGTGGCGCGGCCGAGGCCGGTGCCGTCCAGGCCGAAGATGTTGTAGACGCCCTTCTTCGTCGCGCCGCCGCGCAGCATCTCTTGCCGCTCGTTGTCGGACTGGGCTTGCGCGAGACCGGCGGAACCGAGCAGGGCTGCGATTGCAGCCACGATCGCAACAGTGCGTGTCAGCATGAGCTCTATCCGTCTGGCGGAAATGGTGCAGCGCTATACGGATAGGCTACGGTCTCTCCCGTGCGAAGGCAATTTGGCGCGGCTTGGGAAGGGTCTTGGGGCGCGGTTTTCCAAGCGTGTCCCATTGCGAAGCTGGAACACGGAAATGCTTTTCAGCTCAGCGAGTTACGCCCCAAGAGCGCAGTGGCGCGATGATTTCTTTGTGGAGGAATCCGTGCCCGGAACCCCCAACGAGCTTCTCTTCGGGTGTTTTGGAATGGCGCGCTCAGCCCAGGGTGCCGTCGCGCGTACCGCCGCCTTCGCTGTGTCCGTTCTGATTGTCGCCGTCGCCTGGACCCTGGTGCGGTGACTCCAATTTCTCCGCGAGCGCGGCCCATTCGTTGGCCATCTGGTGCCACTTCTCGGGCAGAAGGGAGTTTTCCGCTTGCTCGCGGCAGTACGCTTCGTTCTTACGAAATGCTTCAATCACGTTGTTCTTCCGTCTTCCCGCATCTCGACTGAACTGCCGGATGCTTCGTCGATGATTTCGATTTTGGAGTGCTTGTGTTTTGACTTGAGGTTGTGCGCCATCTGAACGGCGACCGCTCTGGTATCGTGGAACACCCTCATGACGCCGTCGATGTGAACGCGAAAGCCGATGACCCTCATTGAGGTTCGATAGCTGATTCTTTCGGAGGTTGGCTCGGTGCGGATGGGGTTTCCGGCATCGGCACGTTGAGTTTCCAAAAGTTATTTCGCGCATCGCGCTTCTGAAACACCTTGTCCGCGATGTCGGAACGCTGCTCCTCCGTAAGTTTCAGGGGTATAAACCTCCGTCCGGGATGAAGACTTAATCTCTATCAAAATGCAGCTTTTAGATGGAAAATGGCCTTCGATATTGGAGGGAGCGGCATGATCCGCGCCACGGTGCTCCGTGCGCTTGTTCTGACGGCGGTTTTTGCCGCGGCGTTGACGCCGGTCGTGTGCCTTGGCCAAGACGGCAAAGAGGAGCCGACCAAGGAAACAAAAAAACCGCCGCCCAAATTGCCGGCCAAGGCGACGAAGCAACTGCCGCCCGAGATGCTCTCGCTGCTCCGGGACAAGAAGATGCCTCTCCATTCGCCGATCCTTGTGCGCGTTTTCAAGGAAGAGGCGGAGCTCGAAGTCTGGAAGCAGGACACCGCCGGCCGTTTCCAGGTCCTCAAGACCTATCCGATTTGCCGGTGGTCGGGCGATCTTGGGCCGAAGCTGCGGGAGGGCGACCGTCAGACTCCGGAGGGATTCTACAGAGTTACGCCCGCGCAGATGAATCCGCACTCCAGCTACCATCTCGCCATGAACATCGGCTACCCGAACAGCTTCGACAAGGCGAACAACCGCGACGGCAGCCTGATCATGATCCACGGCGACTGCTGGTCGGTCGGTTGCCATGCCATGACCGACGAACAGATCAGCGAGATTTATGCGCTGGCGCGGGAGTCATTTCTGGGCAGCCGCCAGTCATTCCAGGTTCAGGCCTATCCGTTCCGCATGACGCCTGCGAATCTGGCGCGGCATCGAAACAACCGGAACCTGGCCTTCTGGACGATGCTCAAGACCGGCAACGATCACTTCGAGGCGACGCATCTCGAACCCAAGGTGGACGTGTGTAACCGCGCCTATGTCTTCGATGCACAACGTCGGCCGAACTCACGCAAGCCGTTTGTGTTCAACCCGACCGGTCCATGCCCGGACTTTGTCGTCGATCCGAAAATCGCGCAGCCGGCGCTGGAGAAACAACGCGCCGACGAGTTGGAATACGCGCGGTTGCTTGAACACAACGCGCCGGCCGCCCCGATTTACAGCGAACTGGACGGCGGGATGAATCAGGCTTTCCTCGAGCGGTTTGCCGACAGAATGACGCTTTCAAAACGAATAGGCCTCGATCTCGCTCAACACCCGGTCGAACGGCTGATGGGCGAGCACCAGCGGATGATCGCGCTTGGGCTCGCGGTGCCTCGCGCCAGCGAGGGGAGCGAACAGCCTTAACTCAATTGGAACGCCGGTCTAAAGCCATCGCGTGCGCCGGATTGGGTGGAGCGCCGCGGTCGGCTATAGATGGCTGATGGAATTGCCACCTCCGTTGCGCCAAGCCGTCGACCGCGCGCTGAACGGCATCGCGATGACCGATCTCGCCGTGACCGCGGCCGGACTGTCCCAGCGCTATCGCGAGGAGACGCGCGACGGCACGTTGCACGTCGGCAACAACCGGGAGGCGCTCGCCTATCTCGCCGTGCGTCTGCCCGCGACCTACGCCGCGGTGCGCGCGAGCTTTGACGCGGTCGCGGATGCGCGCCCGGATTTCGCGCCGAAGACCGCGCTCGATATCGGCGCCGGCCCCGGCACCGCGCTGTGGGCCGCGGCGGATTGCTGGCCCGATCTTGCAGATGCGCTCCTTGTTGAAGCGAGCCCGGCGTTCCGCGCCTGCGGCGAAGCGCTCGCGGAGGACGCCAACCTGCCGCGCGTGACGTGGCGCACCGGGGATGTCGCCGCGGACGCCCTCGATGGCGCGCCGTGCGATCTCGTCACCGCGGCCTATGTGCTGAATGAACTCGCGCCGGAGGTGCGGCCTCGGGTTCTCGCGCGGCTCTGGCAGGCGACCACCGGCACGCTCATCATCGTCGAGCCGGGAACGCCGGCCGGCTGGCAGCGCATCGTCGATGCGCGGCGGCAGTTGATCGGAGAGGGGGCTCACGTCATCGCGCCGTGCCCGCATGCGCAGGATTGCCCGCTCGTGCCGCCGGATTGGTGCCATTTCGTGGAGCGTGTCGCGCGCTCGCGGCTGCACAAGCAAGCGAAGGGCGCGGAGGTCCCCTGGGAGGACGAGAAGTTCAGCTACGTGGCATTGTCGCGGAAGCCCGCTGCGGCGGCCGGCGCGCGCATCATTGCCCGGCCGCGAAAGGGCAGCGGCCGCGTCACCCTAAAACTGTGCCGGCCGGACGGCTCGGCGGGCGAGCAGATGTTCTCGCGCCGCGACGGCGACGTGTTCAAGCGCGCCACGCGGTGCGACTGGGGCTCGGTGTTGTGACGCCGCTCAGGTGAGGATGCCGACGATCGCGCCCATCAAGAGCGTCGAGATCGTGCCGGAGACGACCGACTTCATGCCGAGCGCAATCACGTCGCTGCGCCGTTCGGGGGCCATCACGGTGAGCCCGCCGATCATGATGCCGACGCTGCCGAAGTTGGCGAAGCCGCACATCGCGTAGAGCATGATGAGCCGCGAGCGCGGATCGAGCGCGTCGGCGGGAAGCTGCGACATCTGAAGGTACGCGATCAGCTCGTTGAGGACGGTCTTGATGCCCATCAGCGCGCCCGCGGTCGGCGCCTGCGCCCACGGAATGCCGATCAGCCAGCACACCGGAGCCATGATGAGGCCGAGCACGCGCTGGAGCGTGATCGCCTCGCCACCGACGTTCGGCAGCAGCGACAGCATGCCGTTGACGAGATGCACGAGCGCGACGAACACGATCAGCATGGCGATCATGTTGAGGAGGAGCGAGAGGCCCGCGGTGGTGCCCTTGGCGATGGCGTCCATCGTGCTTTCGGCGACCGGCTCGGCGATCGCAAGCTCGCCGGTGTGCTTGTTTTCGGGGTCGGGCACCATGATCATTCCGATCATCACCGCAACCGGTGCGCCGAGCACCGAGGCGATAATGAGATGGCCCGCGGCGTCGCCGACCGTGTTGCGCAGGAACTGCGCGTAGAGCACCAGCACCGTGCCCGCGATCCCGGCCATGCCGCCGGTCATCAC
>JBFLYS010000020.1:0-102824 GCA_040756555.1 Pseudomonadota bacterium
CGGCGTCGGCTTGAAGCGCGGACCGTATTTCTTCTCGAAGCGTTCGCACAGCGCGACGAATTTTTTCGTCCCCATCATGTCGATATAGGACAGCGTGCCGCCGGAATACGGCGCAAAGCCCCAGCCGAGGATCGAGCCGACGTCGGCCTCGCGCACGTCTGTGACAACGCCCTCCTCGAAGGTGCGTGCGGCCTCGACCGCCATCGTCACCAGGAAGCGCTGCTTCATCTCTTCGACGTCGAGCGCTTCGACCTCTTCACGGCTGAGCTTTTTCGGAAACAGATCGCCAAGCCCCGGCCAGAGGCGTTTCGGCTGCCCTGCCGGATAGTCGTAGAAGCCTTTGCCGTTCTTGCGGCCGAGCCGTTGGTTCTTCTCGACCAGGTCTTCCAGCAATTTCTTCTGCCCGGGAGCAACCGCACCAGGGCCAAGATCGGCCTCGGCTGCTCGCACAATCCTGAGACCGAGATCGAGGGCGGTCTCGTCGTTGAGCGAGAGCGGGCCGACCGGCATGCCGGCCATGCGCGCGGTGTTCTCGATCATCGCCGCGGGAATGCCCTCCAGCAGCATCAGGTGACCTTCCTGGATGTAATTCAGCACGCAGCGGTTGGCGTAGAAGCCGCGCGTATCGTTGACGACGATCGGCGTCTTGCGCAGCGCACGGACGTAATCGAGCGCGGTGGCGAGCGCTTTGTCGCCGGTCTTCTTGCCGACGATGATCTCGACCAGCATCATCCGCTCGACCGGCGAGAAGAAATGAATGCCGATGAACTTCGCCGGATCTTTCGCAGTTTCGGCGAGCGACGTGATCGGCAGCGTCGAGGTGTTGGAGCCGAACACGACATCAGGCACCACGGCCTGCGCCTTCGTGGTCGCTTCGGCCTTCACCTTGCGGTCCTCGAACACGGCTTCGACGATGAGATCGCAGTCTTTCAACGCGTTGTAATCCGCGGTCGCGGTGATCTTTGCCAGCACGGCGTCGCGCGCGGCAGCCGTCGAGCGGCCCTTGTTGACCTGATCGGTCAGCGACTTGTGGACGTGCGCCTTGCCCTTGTCGGCGCTCTCCTGATCTCGGTCGATCAGAATGACGTCAATGCCGGCCTGCGCGGTGACGGAGGCAATGCCCGCGCCCATGAAGCCCGCGCCGATGATGCCGATTTTCTTGAGCGACGTCGGAGGCTCCTTTGCGGGGCGGCGCGCGCCCTTGTTCAACTCGCCCATCGAGACGAACAGCGAGCGGATCATCGCCGCCGCCTCCGGCGAGCGGAGGATCTTCGCGAAGTAGCGCGACTCGACGGTCAGCGCGCGATCAAACGGAAGAAGCAGGCCCTCGTAGGCAACCTGAAGCATCGCGCGCGCGGCGGGATAGTTGTCGTAGGTCTCGCGGCGGTAGATCGCGTTGGCCGCGGGCCACGTCATCATGCCCGCCTTCGAATAGACCTGCCCGCCGGGAAGCCGGAAGCCGTCCACGTCCCACGGCGCCTTCGCCTTCGGGTTGGCTTTCACCCACTCCTTCGCGGTCTTGATGAGATCGGCGGCCGGCACCACCGCATCGACGAGCTTCATGCCCTTGGCGCGGTTGAGACGAAGCTGATCGCCCTTGAGCAGGAGTTGCAGCGCGTCCGCGGTCTGCATCATGCGGATCACGCGCTGCGTGCCGCCCGCGCCGGGAAACAGGCCGATCTTCACTTCGGGGAGGCCCACGCGCGTCTTGTCGTTGTCCGACGCAATGCGCTGATGGCAAGCGAGACACAATTCGAATCCGCCGCCGAAGGCCGAGCCGTTGATCGCGGCGGCCCACGGCTTGCCGGAGGTTTCGAGACGGCGATAGAGCTGCGACAGCTTGCGGCTTTCCTCGAACAGCTTGGTCGCAGCGGCCACCTCGCCCTGCGACTTGGCGATCTCCTGAAACGTGCGGCCGAGCCCTTCGAGCAAGGTGAGGTCCGCGCCGGCGCAGAACGTGTCCTTGCCGGAGGTGATGACCGCGCCCTTGATCGCGGCGTCGGTCGCGACCTTCTCGACGATGCCGGCAAGCTCGGCGATGACGCCGACGTCGATGACGTTCATCGAGCGGCCCGGCATGTCCCAGGTGACCAGGGCGATGCCATCCGAGTCGACGTCGAGTTTGAAGTTGGAAGCAGTCATCGGTCTCTCCTCGCCCCTCCCCCTTGTGGGGAGGGGTAGGGGGTGGGGTCTTCGTTCAAGAACCCCACCCCGGTTCGCTTCGCTCACCGACCCTCCCCACAAGGGGGAGGGTTTGCACCGCTGATTTGTCTAGCAGCGCCGCTCTAGGCCCTCTTCGGATACGGTTCGCCGGATTTCTTCGTGTAGCGCGGGCCGCTCTCGTCACGATGCATCATCATGTCGATGTCGGAGTAGGTCACGGACTCCTTGACGTGGCGCGTGCCGATCTCAAGCACGACAACATCCTTGTCGGTGCGGTTGATCAGGCAATGCCCGTTCGGAACGCCGGACTTCCAGCCCGCCGCCTCGCCGGCCTTGAGCACGGTCTCGCCATCGTTCTCGCAAAGCACCACCTCGCCTGACACCACGAAGACCATCTCGTCCTCGGTGTGCTGCCAGTGGCGCTGCGACGACCACGAGCCGGGCTTGAGCGTCATCAGGTTGACGCCGAACTGATCGATGCCGACGGCGTTGCCGAGGCGTTTCTTTTCGCGTCCGCTAATCGGAGCCGCGAACGGATCCGGATAATTCACGCGGTTATCAAACGGCAGGCTCACGATATCGATCTTCGGCATTCTCAGACCCGTTCGATGATGGTGGCGGTGCCCATGCCGATGCCGATACAGAGTGTCACCAGCGCGGTGTTGAGATTGCGGCGCTCCAATTCGTCGAGCACGGTGCCAATAATCATCGCGCCGGTCGCGCCGAGCGGGTGGCCCATGGCGATGGCGCCGCCGTTGACGTTGATCTTGTCGTGCGGAATGTCGAGCGCCTGCATGTAACGAAGGACGACCGAGGCGAAAGCCTCGTTCAACTCCCACAGATCGATGTCGGCCTTGGTCATGCCGGCCTTCTTCAGAACCTTCTCGGAGACCGGGATCGGACCGGTCAGCATGATCGCCGGCTCGGAGCCGATGTTGGCGAACTGACGAATGCGCGCACGCGGCCTCAATCCCGCGGCCTTGCCTGCCTCGGCGCTGCCGATCAACACACCCGCGGCGCCATCGACGATGCCCGAGGAGTTGCCCGGCGTGTGCACATGGTTCACCGCCTCAATCTCGGGATAGCGCTGCACCGCCACCGCATCGAAGCCCGCCATCTCGCCCATCTGCACGAACGACGGATTGAGTTGCGCCAATGTTTGCATCGTGGTGGTCGGACGCATGTGCTCGTCCTTGGCGAGCAAAGTGATGCCGTTCACGTCCTTCACCGGCACGACCGAATTCTTGAAGCGGCCCTCGTCCCACGACTTTCCCGCGCGCTTCTGGCTCTCGACCGCGTAGGCATCGACGTCGTCGCGCGAGAAGCCGTACTTGGTCGCGATCAGATCAGCGGAGATGCCCTGCGGCACGAAGTAGGATTTCAGCGCGATCGACGGATCGACTGGCCACGCACCGCCCGCCGCGCCAATGCCAACGCGGCTCATGGATTCGACGCCGCCGCCGATGGTCATGTCGTGCTGGCCGGACATCACCTGCGCTGCCGCGAAGTTCACCGCGTCGAGACCCGAAGCGCAGAACCGGTTGATTTGCACGCCCGGCACTTCGGTGCCGAAGCCCGCCATGATCGCCGCGACGCGCGCGATATCGCCGCCCGCCTCGCCGACCGGATCGACGCAGCCGAGCACCACGTCGTCGACCAGCTTGGGATCGAGCTTGTTGCGCTCCTTCAGCGCACCGATGGCCTGGCTCGCGAGATTGAGCGCGGTCACCTCATGCAGCGCGCCGTCGGATTTGCCACGTCCGCGCGGGGTGCGGACGGCGTCGTAGATGAAGGCATCAGCCATTTTGGCCTCCTGCGCGCCTCAGAGGCTGCGCGCAATCAAGAGATTCATGATCTCGTTCGTACCAGCATAGATGCGCATGACGCGCGCGTCGCGGTAGATGCGCGAAATCGGATATTCGTCCATGAAACCATACCCGCCGAACAATTGCAGGCAGCGGTCCGCCACCTTGCTCAGCAAATCGGTGGTATGGGCCTTCGCCATCGAGGCGGTCACCGTGTCGAGCTGACCCACGATGTGGCGCTCGATGCAGTGGTCGACGAAGACGCGCGCCACCGTCACCTCGGTCTTGCATTCGGCGAGTTCGAACTGGGTGTTCTGGAATTCGATGATCTTCTTGCCGAACGCCTGGCGCTCTTTCACGTAGTCGATGGTGAGCGACAGCGCGCGCTCCATCATCGCGACCGCATGCGTCGCGACAAGAAGCCGCTCCTGCGGCAATTCGTTCATGAGCTGCGCGAAGCCCTGGCCTTCCTCGGTGCCGAGCAGATTTTCCGCCGGCAACTGCACGTCCTCGAAGAACAGTTCCGAGGTGTCGGCGGAATCGAGGCCGAGCTTCTTGAGCTTGCGGCCGCGCCGGAAGCCTTGTGCGCCGTCGGTCTCCACGACCATGAGCGAGACGCCCTTGGCGCGCTCCTTCGGGTCGGTCTTGGCGACGACGACGATCAGATTCGCATGCTGGCCGTTGGTGATGAAGGTCTTCGAGCCGTTGAGGACATAGCCGTTGCCCTTCTTCACCGCCGTGGTTCGCACGCCTTGCAGATCGGAGCCGGTGCCCGGCTCGGTCATCGCGATGGCGCCGACCAGTTCGCCGGTCGCGAGCTTCGGCAGCCAGCGCTTCTTCTGCTCCTCGGTGCCGTAGTGAAGGATGTAGGGCGCGACGATCCCCGAATGCAGCGGCGCGCCGAAGCTGTCGAAACCGGCGTAGCTGAATTCGCGGTTGATCACGGCTTCGTGAGCGAAAGTGCCGCCCGCGCCGCCGTACTCCTCCGGCATCGACGCGCAAAGCAATCCGGCCGCGCCAGCCGTCGTCCACACTTCGCGCGGATACATATGCTCGTCATGCCAGCGGTCGAGATGAGGCACGTATTCCGCCGCGATAAAGCGACTCGCCTGATCCTCCAGCAGGATCAGGTCTTCGGTCATCCAGGCGGGGCGAGGAAGCTTGAGGACATCCATGAGCGGCTATCGGCGATCGCGTGAGCGAATCTTAGGCGACACAATACCCGCGCTCCACTCGCGATGCGAGCAATCTCCATTGACAAGCCTATCCGGTTGCTGAACAAGCGCGTCGCCGGGGGAAGGGAATCATGCCGTTCCAGAAGACATCGGCCGATGTCATTCGGTCGGTGAGGCAGCGGTGGCTGCTGGGCCATTGGAGCCGCGCGCGCGGCGAGCAAGCCGTGCCCAGTTGGAAGAATCTCGCCGCCGACGACCTCGCAAAAATGGCAGAGAACTTGCTGTTTTGCGACGTGGCCGCTGACGACAATGCGCGCTTCCTGGTTCGTTTCCGCGGCGCGCGAATTGTCGAAACCTTGGGAGCCAGGGACGCCAAGTATCTCGACGAAATCTTGCCCGCAGTGATTCGCGAGGAGACGCTCATGGCCTACAAGGAGGCGGTGCGCGCCAAACAACCGGTGTTCACGATCTCCGACACCCGCGATTCCGCCGGCAAGACAGTCAATCTCGAACGCCTGCTGCTGCCGTTCAGCCGCGACGGCACGGCGGTGGACCGTATTCTCGGCTCGCTCGAAATGGTCAGCATCGAGGGCAGCTTCAACAGCCGCAATCTGCTGAACGAGCAATCTCCACCGACACATCTGCTGCGCGCGATCATCCAGCCCGCGTAACCGTATCGTGGGACACCGCGCCGAAGCGCGGCATCGGAACGCATGCGGCCTCCGCTGGTTAACCCCCGAACCGCTTTGCTAGGCTTTGCATCGGGAGAATGACGCGCGCGATCCGCGCCGCGTCATGAAACGACAATCAAAGAAACGGCATAAGCCAATGACGATGCGTCTTTCCAAAACTACAAATTTGTTGCGTGGGCTTTTCCTCCTGCTGCTGGCCGGCGCGCTCAGCACGCCGTCGCGCGCCGATACGCCCGCGCAGAACTGGCCCGACCGCCCTGTAAAATTCATCAGCTCGCAGTCGGCGGGCGGCGCGACCGACATCATCTGCCGGATCGTCGCCGACCAACTGTCCACGCGCATCGGCAAGCCGGTGATCGTCGAGAACCGGCCCGGCGGCGGCAATGTCATCGGCACGCAGGCCGCGGCGCGCTCGGCGCCGGACGGATACACGTTCTTCTTTGCAACGGCGGCCGCCCTCGTCACCGATCCCTACACGTTCAAGGGTCTGCCCTACGACCCGATGAAGGACTTCGTGGTGATCTCGAAGGTCGCGGAGGTATCCTTCTTCGTGCTCGCGCATCCAAGCGTGGAGGCGAAAACGCTGCCGGAGCTGTTCGCGCTGGTGAAGGCCGCGCCCGACAAATATTCGATCGCGACCGACGGCCCGCGCCGCTTCACCGGCATGATCGCCTCGTGGCTGACCAAGCTCGCGGGTGTGCCGATCACGCAGGTGCCCTACTCCAACATGAACCAGGGCATTCAGGACGTGATCGCCGGCCGCGTGCCGCTGCTCATCCAGTCGGTGCCGGCGTCAGCCGCGGCGATTGGCACCGGCGCGCTGAAGCCGCTCGCGGTGACGTCGTTGAAGCGGCTGCCGAGCTTTCCGAATGTGCCGACGGTGGCGGAGACCTTCCCCGGCTTCGACTTCACCGGCTGGATGGTGCTGGCTGCGCCGGCCGGCACGCCGCCGGAGGTGCTCGCGCGCGTCAACAAGGAGATGGACGGCATCCTGAAGGATCAAGCCGTCGTGACACGGCTCGCCGGCATGAATTTCTTCACCGAAGGCTCTGGCACGCAGGAGCAGGCGCGTGCATATGTGAGGTCGCAGTACGAAGCCTGGGGCAAGCTCGTTCGCGAAATCGGCCTGCAACCGGAGTGACCTGATGCCGCGCTACTTCTTCAACACCCATGTGGCGGGTGACGTGATCCCCGATGACGAGGGCGAAGAGCTGCGCGACGCCGATCACGCCTGGGAGGTCGCCAAGGCGATGATCCTCGAACTGCTCGAAGAGGAAGGCAGCACGCCGGAACTGCTGAAGGCGCTGCTCGTGGTGACCGACGACGACGGCGAGACCGTGCTGGAATTTCCGTTCTCGGAAGCGCTGATCGAGGAACAAGACCGCACGCCGCCAACCAAGCACTAGCGGCCTAGCGGGCGCATCAGGCACCAGCCGATCACCACAAGCGGAACTGCCAGCGCCAGCCAGCCGGCGACATCCCACGCACCATCGCCCACCAGCGCGGCGACCAGCCCGAACGCGCTGACGATTCCCATCGCCAGCGGAACGGCGAAGATCTGTCGCGGCGATCGCGGGGGGCGCCTGTTTGTCACGATCATGACGCCGGCACGCTGGCCTGAAGCCTACCCACGCGGCTACGCAAGGACCGGCGCGCGAACCACAGATAGAGGCCGGTGACGAGCACGACGATGGTGATGATGTCGAGCACCGCCCAGACGATTTTCAACGGCATGCCGCCGTAGTCGCCGAAGTGCAGCGGTTGCGACAGCAGCAGCGTGGTCACATACCAGGGCATGTCGCGGCTGTCGGTAAAACGCCCGGTGGCGGCGTCGATCAGCACCGGCTTGAACAGCCGCGACGTCACTGGCGTGTCGCCGCGCATGAAGATCGCGTAGTGCCCAGTGCTGGTGAAGGCGGTCCCCGGATAAGCGATGAATGCAGGGATCATGTCCGGCGCGGACCGCCGCGCCTCAACCACCGCCGCGTCCACCGGGGTGAGCCGCGCCGGCACCGGCATGCCTTTGTACGGCCCGACCATCGCAGAGAGCTGATCGAACTGCCAGATCTTGAGCACCAGATCGGCCCATGTGTTGATCACGCCGGTGAACCCCACCACCAGCGCCCAGACCACCGTGACGACGCCGAGCATGTTGTGCAGATCGAGCCAGCGGATCAGCCGCGAACGGTCGCGACGCACAGTGCCGAAGTCGAGTTTCCGCATCGAAGGCGCGTACAGCACGACGCCGGAGACGATCGCAATGACGAACAGCAGCCCCATCAAGCCGAGGAACAGCTTGCCGGGAAGCCCCGCGAACATGTCGGTGTGCAGCTTCAGCATGATATAGGTGAAGCGTCCGGTGACATCGGGCGCGTCGAGGAACTCGGCGGTGTTGGCATCAACACGAATGAGCCGGTTGGTGTCGGAGGGCGCGTCAGGCGCCTTCGCGACGCTCAGAAGGATCGTGCCGGGCTCATCACGGTCCCAGATCAGGAAGTGCAGGAATTCGCCGGGCGCCTTGGCCATGCCGGCGGCGACCACGCGGTCGAGGTCGGCCGGCGGCGTGCCGGGAGGCACCTCACGAGGCTTCACGCTCTCATGCAGGATGTCGTCGATCTCCTCGTGGAAGATCAGCGGCAACCCGGTCACGCACAGCATGAGCAGGAAGACCGTGCAGATCAAACTGGTCCATTTGTGCCACCAGGCCCAGCGCCGCAGTGTTCGCGTGTTCATGCGCCGGTTCGCCTATTGTTGCTGCCAATTGTATTTCAGGGTCGCAAGCACCGTGCGGGACGAGCCCAGGCTGCAATAGGTCAGGCTGGTGACGCATGACGCGACATAGTAGTGGTCGAACAGGTTGGTGGCGTTGACCTGAAGCCGCAGACCCTTCAGCTCCGAACGCAGATAGCTGAAGTCGTAGGTGACCATCGCGTCATAGAGCGTGTACGGCGGAATCCGGATCGTGTTGGCGCCGTCCCCGTAGCTGTCGCCGACGTAGCGCACGCCAGCACCGATGCCGAACCCGGCCAACTGGCCGGTGTAGAATGTGTACACGCCCCACAACGACGCCTGCTCGATGGCCGCGTTGACCATGTATTTGCCGACAAAGCCGTCGTTGCTTTCCGTCACGCGCGGATCGATCCGGCTGTAGCCGCCGATGATCTCCAGTTCCTTCGTGATGTTGCCGCGCGCTTCGAACTCAAAGCCCCGGACTTTGACCGCGCCGGTCTGCACGCTGGAAAACGGATTCGCCGGATCGGCCGTGAGGACGTTCTTCTGGTTGATGTCGAACAGCGCCGCGGTGAACAGCAGATTCGTCCCGGTCGGCTGATATTTGACGCCGATCTCCTTGCCCTCGCCTTCCGTCGGCTTGAAGGGAATGCCTGCGGCGGTCGCGCCCGGCGTCGGGAGGAACGAGGTCGAGTAGTTGGCGTAAGGCGACAGGCCGAAGTCGAACAGATAGTTGAGGCCGACGCGTCCGGTGAATGCGCTGTCATCCTGGGAGCTCACGACTCCATTGATGAAGTTGGTGCTGCTCGAGCTCGCCCAATCCTTGCGGCCGGTCAGGCTCAGGGTCCAGCGATCGAGCTTGATCTGGTCCTGCACATAGACACCGAGTTGCTTCTGCCGGTCGTCGCGCAGGGTGAATTGCGCAAACGAACTCGTCGGCGGAAGCGCGACGCCATAGACGGGATTGAACACATCGATGGTCGGGGCAGCGCCGCCGCGGAAATCGGTGTGGCTGGACGTGTTGAGGTAGTCGAGACCGAACAGAACCTTGTGCTTCAACGGGCCGGTTGCGAAATCCGCCTGCAATTGATTGTCGAGGGCAAGGTTGCGCGATCGAGCCGCGACGAAATAGTTGTTGCGAACGTCGGTCCGCAGATCGGCGAGCAACCCTTCCGTGCGCAAGGCGTTCAGGTCGTTCTTGACCTCAGTTGCGCGGAAGTTCTGCCTGAACTGGAACACCTCGTTGAAACGATGGTCGAAAGCATAGCCGACCATGCTCTGTTCCATCGTGTAGCGGTCGTTGGTCGGCTCGAGGATGTAGCGGCTGAACGGAATGCGGCCGTTGGGATTCTCATACAACGTGCCAATGCCAGGCACGTGTTGCTGGAAGCCCTTATTGTCGATCTTCTGGTAGCTGCTGAGGATCGTCAGGCTGGTGTTGGCGCCCGGACGCCACGTGAAGCTCGGCGCGATAAAGACCTTGTTGTCCTGCACGAAGTCGATCTGCGTATCACTCCTGCGCCCGAGCCCGACGAGCCGGTACATGAACTCACTGTTCTTGCCGGTGGAGCCGCCGATATCGAAACCGCCTTGAACGCGGTTGAAGCTGCCGTACTGGCCCAGAAGCTCCGCGTGCGGGGTTGCGATCGGCCGCTTGCTCACCATGTTGAGCAAGCCGCCTGGATTCGTCTGCCCGTAGAGACCGGACGAAGGCCCTTTGAGCACTTCAATCTGCTCAAGGCCGTAGGGCTCGATCTGCGGATAGGCAAACTGCGATCCTGGATCGACCGGCAATCGCATCCCATCGAGATATTGCTGCGCCTGGAAGCCACGGATCATCAGCGGATTGAAGAAGGTCAGCGGGCCGTAGGTGTCGATGGTGATGCCGGGCGTGTAACGCATCGCCTGCGCGACCGTCTGCGCTTGCTGTGCGGCGACCTGATCCTTGGTCACGATCGAGATCGACTGCGGCGTCTCCAACACAGGCGTATCGGTCTTCGATGCCGTCGTCGTGTTCTTGGCGACATAGCCGCCGGCGGTGCCGCCTTCCCCTGTCACGGAGATCGTGTCCAGCACGACCGAGGACTGGGATTGGGCCCAAGCTTGAGATTCGGCCGCTGTCGCAAGCGCCAAGGAGCACGTGCCCGTCAGCAACAGCCGCCGCAGAGACTCGAAGGAACAAACGCGGACGCAACGACCAGCAACGGACGACCACTCGACTTGCACGGCAACACCCCTTGATACGTTGCCGTCAACTAACCAACTCACTCCTCTAAAATCAACAAAACATCAATAAATTCAAATACTTATGAATTATTCCAGTTCGCAAGTGAAGCTCGTCTAATTCAAAACTGGAATCGTCTTCTGCAAGCATGCGCGAGCAGCACGCGACGCGTGCCTTCAGGCACAAGCCTAACAACGTCTGGATCGTGAAGGATTTCCGGCGCAGGGCGCTCAGAACGCGTCGGCCGGCAATTCCATCATGCTCGCCGCGCCCGATTGGATGCGCGCGAGCTGCGCGCCGGTTTCCGGCAGCATCCGTTCCATGAAGAAACGCCCGGTGACGAGCTTGGCGTTCATCAGATCGGCGGAGCCGTTGGCGCCGGCCTTCAACTTTTCCCGCGCCGCGTGCGCCATGCGCGCCCACATGTAGCCGAGCGCGACCAGCCCGAAGAGGTGCATGAAGTCGGTCGAGCCCGCGCCCGCGTTGTCGGGCTTGGCGAGCGCGTTCTGCATAAACCACATGGTCGCGGCTTGCAGATGGCCGAGCGCCTTGCCGAGCGGCTCGAGGTAAGCCTTCATGGTGTCGTCCTTGCCGTGCTCGGCAGCGAAACCCTGCACCTCGGCGAAGAACGCCTGCAACGCACGACCGCCGTCGCGGCCGAGCTTGCGGCCGACGAGATCGAGCGCCTGAATGCCGTTCGCGCCCTCGTACATCATGGTGATGCGCGCATCGCGCACGAACTGCTCCATGCCGTGCTCGGCGATATAGCCGTGGCCGCCGAACATCTGCTGCGCCATCACCGTGTTGGCGAAGCCCTGATCGGTGAGCACGCCTTTGATCACCGGCGTGAGCAGGCCCATGTGGTCGTCGGCGTGCTGACGCTGCTTGTCGTCCGGCGAACGGTGCGCGAGATCGGATTGCAGCGAGGTCCACATCACCAACGCGCGGGCGGCCTCGTTAAACGATTTGATCGTCATCAGCGTGCGGCGCACGTCCGGATGCACGATGATGGGATCGGCAGGCTTGTCTTTCGCCTTCACGCCCGTGAGCGCGCGGCCCTGCAAACGCTCCTTCGCGTAAGTCACCGCGTTCTGATAGGCGACCTCCGAGAGCGCGAGGCCCTGCATACCGACCGCGAGCCGCGCCTCGTTCATCATCGTGAACATGGCGTGCAGGCCGCGGTTCTCCTCGCCGAGCAGCCAGCCGGTCGCCCCGTCGTAGTTCATCACGCAGGTGGCGTTGCCGTGAATGCCCATCTTCTCTTCGAGTGAGCCGCAAGCGAGCGCGTTGCGTGCGCCGGCCGAGCCATCCGCCTTCGGCAGCATCTTCGGCACGACGAACAGCGAGATACCCTTGGTGCCTTCCGGCGCGCCTTCGATGCGCGCGAGCACGAGATGGATGATGTTCTCGGCAAGGTCATGCTCGCCGGCGGAGATGAAGATCTTGGTGCCGGTGATCTTGTAGGAGCCGTCGGCCTGCTTCACCGCCTTGGTGCGAAGAAGCCCAAGGTCGGTGCCGCAGTGCGGCTCGGTGAGATTCATCGTGCCGGTCCAGTGGCCGGCGATCATCTTCGGAAGATAGAGCTTCTTCTGATCTTCAGAACCATGCGCGATGAGCGCGGCGATCGCGCCTTGCGTGAGGCCCGGATACATCGCGAAGGCGAGATTCGACGACGACAGGAATTCGTTGACGAGCTGCGTCAGGATCATCGGCAGGCCTGCGCCGCCATATTCGGTGGGCGCGGAAATGCCGATCCAGCCACCCTCGACGATCTTGGCGAAGGCGTCCTTGAAGCCCTTCGGCGTGGTGACGCTGGAGTCGGCGTTGCGGGTGCAGCCCTCAGTGTCGCCGACGCGGTTCAGCGGAGCGAGCACTTCTTCGCAGAACTTGCCGGCCTCGGTGAGGATCGCGGCGATCACGTCTTCGGAGGCGTCGGCGAAGCCGGGGAGATTCGAATACCGGTCGATGTGGAACACATCGTTCAGCAGGAACCGGACATCGTCGATCGGTGCCTTGTAGCTCGGCATGGTGCGTCCCCGGCTTTGGAATGAGGAACAGACTGACAGATTCGGATTTAGGGCGGCTTAATCGCGGGATTAAGGCCTCTCATTGCATTGCAACATCGCACAGAGACAATTCCTGCGTGTATTAAGGTATTTAAATACCTAAACCCCAACTGAAAGCCGCGGAATGGACGGTGGCTGAGCACCCACGCCAGCCGCAAATCTTGCAGCCGGGCCAGCAGGTTAACCGGTTGTTTACCGTATTTCGCCACCTTCCGTTAACGCGTGCGGTCTCACTGCAGGAGATCGTCGCAAGAGGCGTCTTTCTCCAACCCAAAAGACCAGCGTGCGGCTCAGGCGCAAATCATACCGGGACGATGACGACGATTCGCGCGGCGAAGAGCTCGCTGCGGTCAACGAACGTCTCGACGATCTGACGCGCCATATCGAACGCATCGCGGAAGCGACGGCCGGAGGCCGCAACCCGAGCCGCCGCGACGAGCGCCAAGACGACGACAGATACGACCGGCGCGACGATCGTTACGACGCCCGCCGCGACGAGCCGCGCGCACCCGATCACGTCACCGAAGCGCTGGCGCGGCTCGACCGCCGCCTCGACCAGATCATCGCCGACACCCGCTCGACCGCCGAAGCGGAGCGCCGCGCCGCCTCCGAGGCTCAGCGCCGTACTGCACGGATGGCGCCGCCGCCTCCCGCTTACACGCCACCGCCTGCACCACCTTCGCCGCCTCCCGGTCCGGCCAGCTGGGCCGCGGAAATCTCGGCGCGTCAGCGTGCGCTCGATGGCGGCCCGCAAGCTGCCGCGCCTGCGCCGCAATTGCGTCAGCCGCAACCGCAAGCGCCGGCACCCGATCTGTCCGGCCTCGAACAGCATCTGCGCCAGATCACCTCGCAGATCGCCTCGCTGCATCAGCCTTATGAAGACGCGCTGACCGCGCTGCGCAGCGACCTCGCCGAGGTCGCCCGCGCGCTCACCGAGGCGATGCCGCGCCGCGCGATCGAGCAGCTCGAAAGCGAAGTGCGTTCGCTTGCACAGCGCGTGGACCGCTCCAAACAGGGTGGCGGCGCCGATCCGCACGCGCTCGCCGCTCTCGAACAGGGCATCGCCGAGATCCGCGAGGCGCTGCGCCATCTGATGCCGGCGGAAAATCTCGCCGGCTTCGAAGAGGTGGTGCGCGGCCTCTCGCACAAGATCGATCAGATCAGCTCCACCGCGCACGATCCCGGCGCGTTCCAGCAGATCGAGCATGCCATCCACTCGATGCGCACGGTGGTGCAGAACGTTGCTTCGGATGGCGCGCTCTCGCAGCTTGCCGCCGAGGTCCACGGCCTGTCGCAGCGCGTCGAACACGCTGCCGCCGCAGCGGCGCAGAACACCGGCAGCGATGCACTCGCAAAGCTCGAGATGCGCCTCGGCGCGCTGATGGAAAGCGGCCGTAGCGTTCCGCCCGAGCTCGAAGAGTCGATCCGTTCGCTCAGCGAGCGAATCGACCGCATGCAGACGAGCCAGGGCGCGCAGCTCAGCCATAGCGATCAGCTCGTGCTTGCAGGCCTCGAAGACCGCATCGTCAAGCTCGCCGAAAAGCTCGATGCCTCGGACCAGCGGCTGAACAATCTCGCAAGCATGGAGCGCGGCATCGCCGATCTGCTCGTCATGCTCGAAGAAATGCGGAACGGCTCGCGCGGCCCGCGTGTCGGCGCGGCGCCGGCTGCCGAGGCTCCCGCGCCGAAGCCCGAGCCTGCTCGAGTCGAACCGCCGACGATCGCGCCGTCTGCGCCGCCCGCACCGGCGCATCTACCGCCGGTGCATCACCTCGAAGCGCCGCGACCGCCGGAAAAGGTGTTCTCGACGATCCCGGCTGCGGCTCCCACGCCGGCTCCGCAGCAGGCGCAGCCGCCGCGCCCGCAGGATCGCAAGCCGATCGACCCGAATCTGCCGCCCGACACGCCGCTCGAACCCGGCGCGGGCATGCCCCGCATCAAGCCGGGCTCGCCCGCGGCGCGGATCGCAGCGTCCGAAGCCGCGCTCGGCAGCGCCAAGCCCGCTGCGGCCTCGAGCGGCGGGGCGGCTGCCGCACGCGCGGCCGCGCGCAACGCGAAATCGTCCTTCGTCGACACGCCGGTGATCCCGCCAAAGACCGCCAAATTCAAGAAGGCGGGCGGCTGGTTCACGAAATCGCCGAAGAAGCAAAAGCCGGTCGAGCCGCTGCCCGCGCTCGACATCAAGCCGGAGCCGCCGCGCGCGCCCGAGATTCCACCGCCGATGCCGCCGATCGCGGCTGACACCGATGCTGCGCCCAAGAAGAGCATCGGCCAGCACATCAAGACACTGCTGATTGCGGCAAGCGTGGTCGCCATCGTGCTCGGTGCGGTGCAGACCGCCATCAACCTGATGTCGTCCGACGAGGCGGCCGTGCCGTCGGCTTCCGCGCCACAGGAAAACCTCAACGTCAACACGGCGCCGAGCGTCAATCCGCCGAGCACCACGCCGAGCGCGCCGAGCCGTCCGATGCCGACGCCGGAAGGCACCGTGCCATCGCCGGACGATAACGGCACGACCAACAGCATCGGCCGCCAGCAGCAGTCCTCGTTCTTCGATCCACGCACGGTTGTGCAGCCCAGGCCGCAGCAGCCGCAGCCATCCGCGGACGTCACCGGCTCGATCCCGCGTCACACGCCGCGCACCGCGACCCCAGCCGACGGCCTGCCGCAAACGATTACCGGCGCGCTGCGCGCCGGCATCGCCGCCCAAGACCCGGCCGCCGAATACGAACTCGCGATCCGCTATGCCGAAGGCCGCGGCGTGACGCAGAGCGCCGACGAATCGGTGCGCTGGCTCGACCGCTCCGCGAAAGCGGGCTTCGTCCCGGCCGAATTCCGCCTCGCCAGCGCCATGGAAAAGGGCGACGGCATCAAGCGCGACATTCAGGGCGCTCGCCGTCTCTACATGGCCGCTGCCGAGAAAGGCCACGCCAAGGCCATGCACAACCTCGCCGTGCTCTACGCCGAGGGCATCGACGGCAAGCCCGACTACCGGACTGCGGCGCAGTGGTTCCGCAAGGCCGCGAGCCGCGGCATCGCCGACAGCCAGTTCAACCTCGCGATCCTTTACGCCCGCGGCATCGGAACCGAGCCGAACCTGGCCGAATCCTACAGGTGGTTCGCACTGGCCGCCGCAAAGGGCGACCAGGATGCCGCCAAGAAGCGCGACGAGGTCGGCGCGCGGCTCGACCAGAAGACTCTCACGGCTGCCCGGCTCGCGGCGCAGACCTTCACGGCCGAGCCGGAGCCGGACGAGGCAACCAATCTCAAGGCCCCGGCGGGCGGCTGGGATCGCCCCGCGGTCGCCAATGCGAAGGCGAAACAGCGCGCTCCGTAGCCAAGATTAAAAAGCTGTCATGCGTGATGACTAACGCGTGCACAGCCCGTCGTTCGAGCCTATAGAGGACTGGTCCGGGTTGCCGCGTTCGCGACAGCCTGAGCCCGCCATCCTCCCGAACTGCCCGGACCGCGCGCTTGCAAATCTATCTCCCGATCGCCGACATCCCCGTCAATATCTTCGTGGTGCTCGCGATGGGGCTCGCGATCGGGTTCATCTCGGGAATGTTCGGGATCGGCGGCGGCTTCCTGATGACGCCGCTGCTGATCTTCATCGGCATCTCGCCCGCGGTCGCGGTCGCCTCCGTCACCAGCCACATTGCGGCCTCTTCAGCGTCCGGCGCGATCTCCTACTGGCGTAAGAACGCGATCGATGTGGCGCTCGGCCTGATGCTATTGGCCGGCGGCATATTGGGAACGGCCGTCGGCGTATGGCTGTTCTCGGTGCTGCGCGCGCTCGACCAGCTCGACCTCACCATCGGCGTCTCCTACGTGTTGCTGCTCGGCGTCGTCGGCGCGCTGATGGTGTGGGAGAGCGTGCAGGCCATCGTCCGCGAACAGCGTGGCAAACCGGCGACGCCGCGGCGCGGCGGCATGCACACCTGGGTCCACGGCCTGCCGTGGAAAATGCGCTTCAAACGCTCGAAGATCTATGTGTCGGCGATCCCGGTCTGGGGCATCGGCTTCATCATCGGCTTCCTCGGCGCCGTGATGGGCATCGGCGGCGGGTTCATCCTGGTGCCGATGCTGATCTATTTCCTGCGGGTGCCGACCGCGACCGTCATCGGCACCTCGATGGTGCTGACGCTCATCACGATGGCGTCGGCGACGGTGATGCACGCGGCGACCAACCATCTCGTCGATGCGGTGCTGTCGTTGATCCTGATGGTGGGCGGCGTGATCGGCGCGCAGTTCGGCGCGCGCGCCGGACAGAACATGCGCGGCGAGCGGCTGCGGCTGTTGCTGGGAGCGCTGGTGCTCTGCGTCGGCTTGCGGTTCCTCTATCAGCTCGTTGTCGTGCCCGACGATCTCTATTCGATCCGCATGCTGGGGCCGGGACTATGAAACGGCTCGGCGGCATCGCCCTCGCTTTGTTGATGATCGGCTCTGCGCCCGCCGCCGCCGAACGGCTGATCGTCTCCGTGTCACGCCATCAGGTGCGGGTGAATTCGAGCTTCGACGGCACCCAGATCGTGCTGTTCGGCTCGGTCGAACGCGACGCACAGACGATTCAGCGGCACGGACCTTACGACATCGTGGTGACCGTCACCGGGCCGAAGCAGACCGCAGTGACGCGACGCAAAGAGCGGCTGTTCGGCATCTGGGTCAACGTCGCCTCGCGCACCTTCGTCAACGCGCCCACCTATCTGCAAATTCTCGGCAGCCGCCCGTTCGATCAGATCGCCGCGCCCGACCGGCTGCGCCGCTGGCAGATCGGCATGGACAACATCCAGCTTCCGCAGCAAGTCGGCCCCGACATCGCCGACACAGTGCCGACCGATCCGTTCCGCCAAAACTTCGTCCGGCTCAAGACCGAGCACGGCATGTATGGCGAGCGGCCCAACGGCGTGACGCTGCTGACGCCGAACCTGCTGCGCGCCGACATTCCGATTCCCGCAGAGGCGCCGTTTGGCAACTACGATGTGGACGTGAAGCTGCTCGCGGACGGGCAGCTGCTGACGCGGACGAATTCCGCGTTTGAATTGGTGAAGGTCGGCTTCGAGCAGTTCGTGGCGGACGCCGCACGCAATTACGGCCTGCTGTATGGGCTCGCCACCGCGATGATGGCGATCCTGACCGGCTGGTTCGCCAGTGTGGTGTTCCGCCGCGACTAGGCGCGACTCATACTCATCCCGTCTTCGTCTTGAAATCGCTGGCGTCGTGACGCTCAAGCAATTGTTCTTCAGGCTTCCCGCTGGTGCGGTTGACCATTCGCCCGCGTTTGACGGCTGAACGCTCGCCGATTTCCTTCGTCCAGCGCGTCAGATTCTTGTATTCATGCGTCGACAGGAACTTGCGCGGGTCGTTGTAAGACGCGCCGTTCAACATGCCGTTGCCGTACCATGGCCAGATCGCCATATCGGCGATCGTGTATTCATCGCCGGCAATGAATTGATTGTTCGCAAGCTGCCGGTCGAGCACATCAAGCTGGCGTTTCACCTCCATTGCAAAACGGTCGATGGCGTATTTGATCTTCACCGGAGCATAGGCATAGAAATGCCCGAAGCCGCCGCCGACATAGGGCGTTGAGCCCATCTGCCAGAACAGCCAGTTCAACGCCTCGGCGCGCTTGCCGCGCTCCTTGGGCAGGAAGGCTCCGAATTTATCCGCCAGGTAGAGCAGGATGGAGCCGGATTCGAACAAGCGTTGTGGCTTGGGCTCGCTGTAATCCATGAGCGCCGGGATTTTGGAATTCGGGTTCACCCCAACAAATCCGCTGCCAAACTGGTCGCCCTCACCGATGCGGATCAGCCAGGCGTCATATTCCGCTCCGCCATGACCAGCGGCCAGCAATTCCTCCAGCATGATCGTGACTTTGACGCCGTTGGGCGTTCCTTGTGAGTAGAGCTGAAGCGGATGCTTTCCGCGCGGCAATTCCTTCTCGTGCGTCGCGCCCGCGATGGGACGATTGGTACTGCTATAGCGCCAGTTGGGACTGTCGCCCTGCTCCCAGACCCAGACTTCAGGCGGCGTGTATTCAGGGATCTCAGTCATGTTGGATTCTCGTCCTTCGCTCGATTGGGTTGGCGGCGACGTGGGGAGATTCTCCCTCACCGCGTTCGCTTCGCTTTCGAAAATCTCTTACGGCGGGTTGAGGCCCTTCGATTTCAACACCGACGCGGCGGCCGGCGCGGTGAGGAATTTCACCAGTTCCTCTGTTGCTTTGGCGTCCTGCGGCGACGCCGAGACGACCACCACAAACGGAATGATGAGCTGAAGCTCGTTGGGCAGCGGCGTCGGATCGACACCTGCGACCGCGTGCAGCTCCGGCATCTGCTGGGCTGCGATCTCGACCTCGCCGCTCGCCACCAGCTGCGCGACATAGCCGGTGTTGACCGGCATGGCCTTGGTCCTGGCCTTCATTTCCTCGGCGATGCCGAGCTTCTCGAACACATGCAGCACATGGATGCCGCTCTCGGCGCCCTCGTTGCGAGCGAAAGACTTCGCCGCAAGCATGGTGCGCTTGAAGGCATCCACGGTGCTGACGTCAGGCTTAGGCTGACCGGATTTCACCGCGACTCCGATGCTGGATTTCGCGTAGTCGATACGGCGGGCAAGCTTGCCAGCCTTGATGAGACCGTCGGCGGCATTGGCCGTGAGCAGCACGGCATCGACCGGTTCGCCAGCCGTGACGCGCTCGACAATGAAGCGCGAGGGAATGTGGACGATGTTGACCTTGTGGTTTGTCGCCTTCTCGAACTGCGTCACCAACTCGACGACGCTCGTTCGCATCGGCGCGGGACACATCAGCTTGATCTCGGCGGCGTTCGCCACAACCGGCAGCAGCATCGCAACGGCAACAAGGCAGGCGCGCATGATCGTCCCCACTTCAACGGCGGACGATGGTAGCGGAAACGCGGGCTTGAGAAAGGCTCAGTCCGGCAGACACTGCCTTGCGGCGACCGCATAGAGCCGCCGGTCGCCGAGCATATGTGCGGTGAAAGCGAGCGTCGTGAACACGTTGGCGAAGGCTCGGTCGCGCACGTTCAGGCCGCCGGTGTAGGCGCCGAAGGCCGGCATCACCGTACGATTGGCGTCGCTCGCAAAACAACGACGGCTGACCGCGCGGCCGCGCCGCGCGACACGCGCGACGGGATGCAGATGGCCTGCGATCTCGCCTTTTCCGGTTTCCGTCGGATCGTGGCGAAACGTGAGCGTGCCGACCGAAAGCACATCGAGGAAACGCCCGCCGATGTTCTCCGCAGGCTCGGGATCGTGGTTGCCCATGATCCAGATCCAGTCACGGCCGCGCTGCAAGGCCATTAGCGACGCGCGGTCAGTGTCGGCAAGGCGCGACGGCCCTCCACCGTCATGAAACGAGTCGCCGAGCGCGATCACCGTGCGCGGCGCATAGTGCGCGATGAGTTGCGACAATCGCGCAAGCGTTGCAGCGGTGTCATAGGGCGGCAGCAGCACGCCGCGCTTGGCAAACGACGAACCTTTTTCGAGGTGCAAGTCCGCGACCGCGAGCAGACTTTGCTCGGGCCAGAACAGCACACCCGCCGGATCAGCGACCATTTCCGCATCAGCAACTGAAATCACGCAGCTTGCGTGAACTGCGCTGTGACGCTTTTCGATCCTGGCCGCGGATGTCTTCACGAGAATTCCGTTCAGCGCTTCTTGCCGTCGGCGCCCACCGATGTGAGCAGCAGGCGGCCCGCCTCACCTTCCACGATCAGGCGGCCCTTGTCATCCAGCTTCCATTTGTGGGCCGACTTCAACGTGGTGAGGAACGCCTCTTCCGTTTTCATCATCGGCTTCGTGCACATCTTCTTGGTCGTACCGAGTTCGCTGACCTCGAACTGATCGTCGCGAACGTCGGCGCCTGCGAACCAGTTGTTGCAACCAGCATTGCCGGAACTCTGGTAGCGGCCGTCCTTCTGCGTCTTCGACACCGTGAAAGTGATGGTCTGCTTCTGCACATCGAAACCCGAGATCGAGATCACCCGAAACGGCTTGTCGAAGGGGAAATTGCGGGAGCTCTGCGCTGCCGCCGACCCCGCCAGCAGCACCGCGCTCAGCGCCAGAAAACCGAACCGCATCATCCCATCGCCTCCTTGATCAGATCGTCCGCCGCCTCGGCCATCACCGCCTCGGAGGCCTCGCCGTCGACCGACTCGCGGCCGATCTCAAGCATGACCGGAACCGCCAAGGGCGAAACCCGGTCGAGCTGTTTATGAACGATTCGCCCCTGGATGCGCGACAGCATTTCGCCCAAACGGCGAATGTCGAGCAAACCCGTAGCAGCATCAGCTCTCGCTGCGCGCAACAAAACATGGTCCGGCTGGTGCTTCCGCAGCACATCGTAAACGAGATCTGTCGAGATCGTGACCTGGCGGCGCGATTTTTCGTCGCCCTGGAAACGGCGCTCGATCAGCCCGCCGATGATGGCAGCGGCGCGGAAGGTGCGCTTCATCAGCGCGGATTCCGCGAGCCATGCCTCCAGATCGTCGCCCAGCATGTCCTGATCGAACAGTTGCGCGAGCGACAGTTCGCCGCGCTTGATGTGGAGCGCGATGTCGCCGAGCCCCCAGACCGCGAGCGCATATTCGTTGGCGACGAAACCAAGCGGCTTCAGCCGCGCGCGCTCCAGGCGGCGGGTCAGCAGCATGCCGAGCGTCTGGTGTGCGAGGCGGCCCTCGAACGGGTAGCAGACGAGATAAAATTTGTCGGCGCGCGGGAAGGTTTCCACCAGCAGATCGCTCTGGTCTGGCACCATCGAGCGCCATTGCTGGATGCGGAGCCATTCGCGCACCGGCTCCGGCAGCGGCGCCCATTGCTTCGGATCGGCGAGCATCCTGCGCACACGGGCGGCGAGATAAGTGGAGAGTGGAAACTTGCCACCTTCGTAGGACGGAATCTTCGGGTCCTTGGAGTTGCTGCGCGAGACATAGACCTCGTCTTCGACCAGCGCCTCGTATTGCAGGATCTCGCCGGCGAAGACGAAGGTGTCGCCCGGCACCAGCATCTCGATGAAATACTCCTCGACCTGACCGAGCAGACGGCCGCCGCGGGCGATCGGGCCGGTGTGACCTTTGCCCATCGCGCGCGAACGGACGAGGCGGACCTTCAGCATGTCGGCCTCGACAATGGTGCCGACGTTCATGCGGTAGCGCTGCGCCACCATCGGATGCGCGACGCGCCAGCGGCCGTCCTTCGTCTGCCTGATCTTGGCGAAGCGCTCATAGGCTTTCAGCGCGTAGCCACCGGTCGCGACGAAATCGATCACGGCGTCGAAGTCTGCACGCGAGAGACCCGTGTAGGGCGCGGCAGTCTTCACCTCTTCATAGAGTTCATTGGCAATGAACGGCTCGCCGCAGGCGCGGCCCAGCACGTGCTGCGCGAGAACGTCGAGCGCACCGGTGCGGAGCGGCGGCGTGTCCTGCGCGCGTTCGGCGACCGCGCCGATGGCGGCGGTGCATTCGAGAACTTCGAAGCGGTTGGCGGGCACGAGGATGCCGCGCGACGGCTCGTCGAGCCGGTGGTTGGCGCGGCCGATGCGTTGCAAAAGACGCGATGAGCCTTTCGGCGCGCCGACATTGATGACGAGATCGATGTCGCCCCAGTCGATGCCGAGATCGAGCGACGAGGTGCAGACCACCGCGCGGAGCTTGCCACCGGCCATCGCGTTCTCGACCTTACGGCGCTGCTCGACGTCGAGCGAGCCGTGATGCAGCGCGATGGCGAGATTGTCGTCATTGATGCCCCACAGCGCTTGAAAGATCATCTCGGCTTGCATGCGTGTATTGACGAACACCAGCGTCATCTTGTGCTGCTTGATCAACTCATAGATTTGCGGAAACGCATGAGCCGCCGAGTGACCCGCCCAAGGCAGATGTTCGCCGGGCGCGAGCATGGTGACGTGCGGCTCCGCGCCGCCGTCTGCAATGATGAGGTCGGCGTATCGCTTCTCGCCCTCGGCTTGCGGGACGAGAAATCGGCTCAAATCTTCCGGATCGGCGACGGTTGCAGACAGGCCGATGGTTTGCAGGCCGGAGGCCAACTGAAAGAGCCGCGCCATGCCAAGCGAGAGAAGGTCACCGCGCTTCGAGGTGACGAGCGCGTGCAACTCGTCGAGCACGACACGCTTCAGCGTGCCAAACAGATAAGGCGCGTCGGCGGTGGCAAGGAGCAGCGCGAGTTGCTCCGGCGTCGTCAGCAGGATGTCGGGCGGATCGCGGCGCTGGCGTTGGCGTTTCGAAGTCGGCGTGTCGCCGGTGCGCGTCTCGATCCGGATCGGGAGCTTCATCTCCGCGACCGGCGCTTCGAGGTTGCGCGCGATATCGACCGCGAGCGCCTTCAGCGGCGAGATGTAGAGCGTGTGCAGCCCTTCGGAGCGGCGGATCTCCTTGCCGGTTGAAAGCATTTTCTTGGGTTTTGCGCCGCGCTCGTAAATTTCGACCAACGTCGGCAGGAAGCCGGCGAGCGTCTTGCCGCCGCCGGTCGGCGCGATCAGCAGAGACGAACGGCCATCGCGTGAGCGCGACAACAATTCGAGTTGGTGCACACGAGGTGTCCAGCCGCGCGACGCGAACCAGTTCGAGAACACCTCGGGTAGGGGCGGGCCGCCGTCGCGTTTTACGGCGGCCTCCATGTCAGCGGCTCGCGATCACGAGAAGGCCCGGCACCGGAGCGCCTTTCTCTGTGCGGGTCGAGACTGAGACGAGATGACGAAGCTCCAAGCCCGCTGCGGCGATGGCGGCGCGGAGGTGATCCCCACCGTGGGCGTAACGCAGCGTGCCTTGCAGCAGTGCCCCGGAGCCGGGATGCGTCTCGACCGTGAAAGCGAACAGCGCGCCCGGCTTCATCACGCGCGCGGAGGCCGCGGCGATGGGCATAAGATCGCTGCAATAGACGAACACATCGGCGGCAAGGACGAGATCGAATTTCGATTCGTCGTTAGCGCGGAGGAATTCAAGAAGATCAGCAGCGGCGAGTTCGTCGTAGACATTCTTGGCCTTCGCCTGCTCGATCATGCCGGGCGAAATGTCCATACCGACGAGACGATCCGCGTAGGTCCGGAATGCAACGCCCGCGAGGCCGGTGCCGCAACCGAGATCGAGCATCGCGCCGAGCTTGTCGCCTGCGATCTTGCGAACCGCCTCAAGCAGCAGTTCGGGCCCGCGATAACCGAGCCGCCCGACCAGCGCCTCGTCGAATTCGGGGGCATGTTGATCAAAAAGCCGCTTCACGTAAGTGCCGGTCATCGCCGGCGTCGCCTCATCTGCGCCCAAGCGGGCCAGATGCAGCCGCGCTCCGTGATAGTCCTCGCTGTCGGCATCGCGCGCCTTGCCGAAAGCTGCCACCGCGCCGTCGCGATTTCCCATCTGCTCGCGGATGGTGGCGAGCGCGAACCACGCCGTCGCAAAGCCCGGCGCGGTCTCGACCACCTGTTCCAGGATGTCGGCGGCAGCCTCCGGGTCGCCACGCTTCAGATAGTCCAGCGCCCATTGGTAGCGCCGGTCGGCGACCAGATTGCCGGAGGAGACGAACAACGGAGTGGCCACGGCTAGACTTTCGGGCTCGGGGAACGTGTCATTTTACTCTCGCAGTCCGCCAACAAGCCCATATCTACCTCCCATGCGTCCTGAAGACCTGCTGTCGCCGACGCCGTCGGGGGTGTGCTGCAAGCCCGGCGGCTTTTATATCGACCCGACGCGGCCCGTGGACAAGGCCGTGATCACCCACGGCCATTCGGACCATGCGCGGCCCGGCCATGGCGCGGTGCTGGCCACGCAGGAAACGCTCGACCTGATGCGGCTCCGCTACGGACCAGATTTCGCGGGTTCGACCCAGGCGGCGAAGCCGGGCGAGACGCTGACCCTTGGCGGCGCGACCGTGACATTCCATCCGGCCGGGCATGTGCTCGGCTCGGCGCAGGTCGCGGTCGCATGCAAGGGGCTGAAGATCGTGGCCTCGGGCGACTACAAGGACGTCGCCGATCCGACCTGTGCGCCGTTCGAGCTGCAACGCTGCGACGTGTTCATCACCGAAGCGACGTTCGGCTTGCCTGTGTTCCGGCATGGCGACGCCGCGGGCGAGATCGACAAGCTCCTGCATTCGGTGAAGGTGTTCCCCGAGCGCGCGCATCTCGTCGGCGCCTATTCGCTCGGCAAGGCGCAGCGCGTGATGGCGCTCATTCGTAAGGCCGGATACGACAGGCCGATCTACCTCCACGGCGCGCTGGAGAGCATCACGCGCTACTATCAGAGCCGCGGCATCGATCTCGGCGACATCCAATTGGTGAAAGACGCAAAGGACAAGGCCGAGCTTGCTGGCGCCATCGCGCTCTGCCCGCCCTCCTCTCTGCAAGATTTGTGGACGCGGCGCTTTCCCGATCCGGTGTCGTGCTTCGCCTCGGGCTGGATGCGCGTGCGAGCGCGCGCGCGGCAGCGCGGGATCGAGCTGCCGCTGGTGGTGTCCGATCACGCCGACTGGGACGGACTGACTGCGACGATTGCCGCAACCGGCGCGTCGGAAATCTGGGTGACGCACGGGCAGGAAGATGCGCTCGTTCACTGGAGCCGGTCGCGCGGACTGAAAGCAAAACCACTCGCCATTGTCGGATATGGCGACGAGGACGAAAGCGACGGCACCACCGACGGCAAAACCGGCGAAGCGCCATGAACGATTTCGCCGAACTGCTCGACCGCCTCGCCTACGAGCCGAGCCGCAACAACAAGCTGCGGCTGATGGCCGACTATTTCCGCAACACACCGGACCCGGAACGCGGCTTCGCCCTCGCGGCGCTGACAGGCGCACTGACGTTCCAGCATGCCAAAGCCGGGATGATCCGCGCGCTGATCGCGGAGCGCACCGATCCGGTGCTGTTCGAGCTGTCTTACGACTACGTGGGCGACCTGTCGGAGACCGTTGCGCTGATGTGGCCAGCGCCGGGCTCCGCTCTCTCAGTTCCCTCCCCCCATAGCCCGTCGCAGACGGGCGTAAACGCCCTTTCGCTGGGGGAGGGTCAGGGAGGGGGGCTTGCCGCGCGCTCTGCACGAAAAAATCACCCCCCACCCCAACCCTCCCCCGCAAGGGGGGAGGGAGCTGACCACCTGCGCCGCAACAGTGTTCTGTCCCTCTCCGAAGTAATCGAAACCCTTTCCACCCTCGGCAAGGCGCAGTTGCCGGCGCAACTCGCACGCTGGCTCGATGCGCTCGACGAGACCGGACGCTGGGCGCTGCTGAAGCTCGTCACCGGCGGACTGCGCATCGGCGTGTCGGCGCGGCTCGCCAAGACCGCCGCGGCCTCGCTCGGCGACAAGGAGCCGAACGAGGTCGAAATCCTGTGGCCGGGTCTGGTGCCGCCCTACACCGAGCTTTTCGCCTGGCTCGAAGGCCGCGGCGACAGGCCCGCGACACGCGACGCAGCGCCGTTCCGCCCCGCGATGCTGGCACACGCCATTGAGGAGACGGATTTTCCGTCGCTCGATCCGAAAGACTTCATGGCCGAATGGAAATGGGACGGCACGCGCATCCAGGCGGTCGCGGGCGTGGATGAGAGCGGCAAACCCGTGCAGCGGCTCTATTCGCGCACGGGCGAAGACATTTCCAAGAGCTTTCCCGATTTGTTGGACGCGCTGAAGCTGTCTGGCGCGATCGACGGTGAATTGCTGATCGTGCGCGAGGGCCGCGTGCAGTCGTTCAACGTGCTGCAACAGCGGCTGAACCGAAAAGCCGTGAACGCAAAACTGCTGCAAGAATTTCCCGCGCATATTCGCGCTTACGATCTTTTGGTCGACGAACACGAAGACCTGCGCGACAAACCGTTTGCGGAACGACGCGCGAAGCTCGAAGCCTTCGTCACCCGCCTCAACGATCCGCGCATCGACATCTCGCCACTGGTGCCGTTCGAGAGCTGGGAGGCGCTCGCCGCAGCCCGCGCCGATCCGGGACATGCCGGCGCAGGCGAGGACGCGGAAGCGGTCGAAGGCGTGATGCTCAAGCGCCGCGACAGCGCCTATCTGCCGGGGCGCCCGAAAGGCCCGTGGTGGAAGTGGAAACGGGATCCGATGGTGGTCGATGCGGTGCTGATGTACGCGCAGCGCGGCCACGGCAAGCGTTCGTCATATTATTCGGACTACACTTTCGGCGTCTGGACCAATGGCGAGAAGGGCGACGAGCTGGTGCCGGTCGGAAAAGCCTATTTCGGCTTCACCGACGAGGAGCTTCTTCAGATCGACAAGTTCGTGCGTAAAAATACCATCGAGCGGTTCGGCCCGGTGCGCGAGGTGACGCACGATCCGGACGAAGGGCTGGTGTTCGAGGTGGCGTTCGAGGGCTTGCAGAAATCGACCCGGCATAAATCCGGCCTCGCGATGCGGTTTCCCCGCATCAGCCGACTGCGCTGGGACAAGCCTCCGAAAGAGGCGGACAGGCTGGAAACGCTGGAGCGGATGCTGGAACGTGGTGGAAGCCGAATGGCGGCCGCTCAAGTTTAGCCGCAATCGTGCTAAGCATAGGGCGAACGGGAGATTCTCATGGCTGGTAATGTTGAACGCTTCCTCGGCGGCTCGCTGCTTTCGGTGCTCGGCAAGCTCATTCTGCTGTCGATCCTGATCGGCGTGGTGCTGTCCGCCATCGGACTTGATCCGCTCAACATCGTGCAGAGCATCACGCGGCTCATCCGCGACATCTGGAATATGGGCTTCGATGCGATCCGCTGGCTCTGGCAGTATTTCCTGCTCGGCGCGGTGATCGTGATTCCGATCTGGCTGATCCTGCGGCTCGTCAACGCGCCGCGCGGGAAATAATTAGTTCGGCCAAACTTTAATTGGGCCAAGGCTCCGCTGTCACCGACGCCGCATCGGCGCCGACAAGATCGGACAGCGCCGGAGCATCACCGCGGTCGAGCGCGTCGACCAGCTCGCGCTTGATATCCCCAATTAGGCCAAGGCCCTTGAACACCAGAGCCGAGTAAAGCTGGAGCACGTCGGCGCCCGCGCGGATCTTCGCCAACGCCGCTTCGCCGGAGTCGATACCGCCGACGCCGACCAGCGGGAACGCGCCCTCGACGCGCACGTAGGTTTCCGCCAGCATCCGCGTCGAAAGGGCGAACAGCGGCTTGCCGGAAAGGCCTCCGGCTTCCTTCGACGTGACGCGATCCTTGAGAAACGGCGGACGGCCGATCGTCGTGTTACCGACGATCATGCCGTCGATCTCGCGGGCGCGCGCGATCCCGACGATGTCGTCCAATTCAGAGAGAGTGACGTCGGGCGCGATCTTGAGCAGAACCGGCGTGTCGCCGGCGCGCGCCTTGACGCGGTCGCGCGTCTCGACCACGCGAGCCAGCAGATCGTCGAGCACCGAGGCCTGCTGCATCGAGCGCAAGCCCGGCGTGTTCGGCGAAGAAATGTTGACGGTGACGTAGCTCGCAACCGGTGCCACCGCTTCGATCAGACGAATGTAATCGGCGGTGCGATCCGGGGATTCCTTGTTGGCGCCGACGTTGACGCCGACGATGCCGCCCTGCTCCGCGCGCGCGGCCAGCCGCGACAGAACCACCGCCTCCCCCGCGCTGTTGAAGCCGAGCCGGTTGATCACCGCCTCGTCCGGTTCGAGCCGGAAGATGCGCGGACGCGGATTGCCGGCCTGGGGCAGCGGCGTCACCGTACCGATCTCGACGAAGCCGAACCCGAGGCGCAGAAGCGCATCGGGAACCTCGGCATGCTTGTCGAAGCCCGGCGCGATGCCGATCGGGTTGGGGAAGTTCAGGCCGAAGGCGCGGACCGCCAGCCGCGGGTCGTCGGACCGGCGCGGGAAACGCGGCGCCAGCTTCAAACCCTTGATCGCAAAGGAGTGGGCGTCTTCCGGATCGAACGCCCGCAGCAATGGCCGCGCGAGGCGGTCGAAAAAGCCAATCACTTGTCACCCCGGATGAGTGCGCGGACCCTATCGGCGGGGATGGCGTTGTTCAAGGCGGGAGTGAGAGAGGGCTGGACATTCCCACGATTAGGCTGTAATTCCTAACACTGGATCGGAATCACACGGCAAAACCGGAGGGCCGGATGCCCGCAATGCTCACTCACGCGCAGGTCTGGAACGCGCTCGACCGCCTGGCGGCGCGCGCCAAACTGTCACCTTCGGGCCTGGCCAAGAAATCCGGCCTCGACCCGACCACCTTCAACAAGTCCAAGCGCATCACGCCTGACGGACGACCGCGCTGGCCTTCGACCGAATCGGTCGCAAAGGCGCTTCAGGCGACCGGCGTTACCATCGATTCCTTCGTTTCCCTGATCACGGACGGCGCGGGCTCGACCAAGTCGGTTCCGCTGATCGGTTTCGCGGAAGCTGGCGCCGGCGGCTATTTCGACGACGGCGGCTTCCCGGTCGGCAAGGGCTGGGACGAGATCGCCTTCCCCGCAGTCAGCGACGAGAACGCCTATGCGCTGGAAATCTCCGGCGATTCGATGCTGCCGGCCTATCGCGATGGCGACGTGATCCTGGTTTCGCCGGCGGCACCAGTGCGCCGCGGCGACCGGGTGGTGGTCAAGACCAAGAACGGTGAGGTGACGGTCAAGGAGCTCAAGCGCCAAACAGCCAAGCTGGTTGAGCTGAAGTCGCTCAACCCCGAACATGCCGAGCGTACGCTGCCGATCGACCAGGTCGTGTGGATCGCCCGCATTCTCTGGGCGAGCCAGTAAACGGGGATTTCCCCGGCTACGCCTGTGACGATCGGCTTGGTACAATGCAACCCTCGGCAGGCCGATTCGAGCCGCCATCAAGGGGGGAGCTTTTCATGACCATCGAACATCCCGCGACCTGCTCATGCTGCGGCGACATGCTGCGCGGCATGTATGACCGCCGTCACTTCCTCAAAGCCGCTGCTGTCGGCGGCGCAGCCGCAGTGCTGTCGCCGTATTTCGCGCTCGCCGCGTCAGGCAACTACGAGGCGATGGTGCTGGGCTGCATCGACCCGCGTTTGCAGGAGCCGGTGCACAGATACACCGCACGCAAGCATCTCACCGGCAAGTACAGCCAATTCGTCATCGCCGGCGCCGCGATCGGCGTGGTCGCGCCCGCGTTCAAGGAATGGCACAAGGCGTTCTGGGACAATCTCGGCACTTCGATCCAGCTTCACAACATCAAGAAGGTGATCGCCATCGACCACCGCGACTGTGGTGCGGCGAAGATCGCATACGGCGCGGAGAAGGTCGCGAATCCGAAAATCGAGACCGAGACGCACCGCGAAGCGATGATGGAATTCCGCAAGCAGGTGAAAGAGCGCTTTCCGCAGCTCGGCATCGACACGGGATTGATGGCGATCAACGGCAAGATCGAGATGTTCACCTAAACTCTCGACCACAAGACCGGATTCGAAAGCGCGGCCCAAATGGCCGCGCTTTTGTTTTACATGCGCTGCCAGAACAACAGGCCGCCGCGCACGAGATAGACCATGGCGAGCGTGAACACGATCACCTTGGTCCAGCGGCGAAAACCATCGTCCGTCATGCGCTCCAATACGAAGGGCGCGGCGATCGCCCCGACCAAGGCCAGCAGGATCGACGGCCCCCACACCTCGACGTGCAGATCGCCGAAGCCCACGAGCGAGCCGAAATAGCCGACGCGCAGGATATGGCTGAAGGTCTGCGTGATCGCCTTCGTCGCATTGGTGGTTTTGCGGTCGAGCGAGCTCTTCTGGAAGAACAGATCGAAGAACAGCCCGCCGACACCGGCCATAAACTGCACGATGGTCGTGAAGAAGCCAGTGATCAGCGGAATGTGCTTCCACTCGATGCTGGGCTGTATGCGGCGGGGCAACACCTCGACCATGAACGGCATCAGACCGAGAAGGATATAGACCACCGCCTTGTCGGGAACGTAAGCGACCCAGCGCATCAGCGCGAAAGCCGCGAGGCCGCCAACCACGTACCACCAAAAGATCGGCCATCGCACAAACCGCCGCCAGTGCAGCGCACGCCAGCCGTTCACGGCGAGTTGGATGATCGAGAACAGGATCATGCCGGTCGCGACGTCGAAGTAGACGAGCAGCACACCGAGCAACACCATCCCGCCGGCCATGCCGAACACGCCGGAGATGAAGGACGATGTGACGATGGTGCCGCCAAGGATGGCGAAGGTGGCGAGAGTCATTCAGTTACTAGCGGGGACTTGCTCGCCGGGCGGCAAACTCAGTCATCCCCTCCCCAGGTGGGAAAGGGTAACGGAGCCCACGGCTCAGTTGGAATGCCCAAATCGCAGGGGAGCTACGCAGACCGTGCGAGCGCGCCGTCGATCATGTCCGCCGTGTTCTTCAACCCATACACCGCGACGAACGAACCAAAGCGCGGCCCCTTCTCCTGGCCGAGCAGCACCTGGTACAGCATGTTGAACCAGTCGAGCGACACGCCTGGCTTGCCGTCCTTCGCCTTCTTCTTCTCATCGAGGAACGGAGGACGGCGGCCGATCTCATAGACCACGTCCTGGATCTGCTCGGCAGTCGAGTCCGCCGGCAGATTCGACAGCGCGTCGCGCAGGTCCTGCAACGCCTTGCGCTCGTCATCGGTCGGGTTGCGGAATTTCTTTTCCGGCAGGACGAAATCGTGGAAGTAGTGAATCGCGTAGCCCACGGCGTCGTTGAGCTTCGGGTGCGTCCGAGGCGTCACGCCCGGACGATAGCGGGCGATGAAGCCCCACAGCGTTTCGGCGTTTTCCGCGTTCGACGACGACACGAGCGTCAGCAACATCGAAAACGAGATCGGCATGTCGGCCACCGGCGGCTTGCCGGAGTGGATGTGCCACACCGGATTGCCGAGCTTCTGCTTCGGATCGGTCTGACGCGGATAGCCTTCGAGGAACTGCTGATAGTCGTCGACCTGACGCGGGATCACGTCGAAGTAAAGCCGCTTCGCCGCCTTCGGCTCGCGATACATGAAGAGCGACAGGCTTTCCGGGCTCGCGTAGCGCAGCCATTCGTCGATGGTGAGGCCATTGCCCTTCGACTTGGAAATCTTCTGGCCCTTCTCGTCGAGAAAGAGCTCGTAGTTGAAGCCTTCCGGCGGCGTGCCGCCGAGCGCCTTGGCGATCTCGCTCGAGAGCTTCACCGAGTCGATCAGATCCTTGCCGGCCATTTCGTAGTCGACGCCGAGCGCGACCCAGCGCATCGCCCAGTCGGCCTTCCACTGGCACTTGACCATGCCGCGCGTGACCGGCGTGGTCATGCGCTCGCCGGTGTCGGGATCTTCGTAGGTGACGGTGCCGCGCTTCTCGTCGCGCGCGACCATCGGGACCTGCAACACCTGGCCCGAGCGCGGCGACACCGGAAGGAACGGCGAATAGGTCGCGCGCCGATCGGGGCCCAAGGTCGGCAGGATGATTTCCATCACCTTGTCGTAGTTCGCGAGCATCTTGAGCAGCGTCTCGTCGAACCGGCCGGACTTGTAATATTCGGTCGAGCTCGCGAACTCGTAGTCGAAGCCGAAGTGGTCGAGGAATGCGCGTAACCGCGCATTATTGTGCTCACCGAACGAAGGATGCGTCCCAAACGGGTCGCGCACCTTGGTCAGCGGCTTGCCGAGGTCCTGCGCAAGCAACTCCTTGTTCGGCACGTTGTCAGGCACCTTGCGGAGCCCGTCCATATCGTCGGAGAAGGCGATCAGGCGTGTCTTGATCTTGTCGTCGGTGAGAACATGGAACGCATGGCGCACCATCGTGGTGCGCGCGACTTCGCCGAAGGTGCCGATGTGCGGCAGGCCTGAGGGTCCATAGCCGGTCTCGAAGATGACTTCGTCCTTCGGCTTCTTCTTGAGGCGCGCGACGATCTTTTTCGCCTCCTCGAACGGCCAGGCGTTCGACTGTTCGGCGACTTCGCGCAGCAAGGCGGCAGTCTCAGTAACGGACATCATCATCTCCAGGCGCGGAAACTCATAGAAAACGCGCCTATCGGGGTCAAATCAGAACGGGCTAATCGGGAAATATCGCAGCCAGAGGTCGCTGAAACGGCCCTTTTCCCAGAGCCGGAACAGCGCCCAATTGAAGCCCTGGCGCAGCGGGTCGTTGCCGCGTTTCACCGCGATGCCGACGCCTTCGCCAAAATAGCGGCTCTCCAGGAACGGCCCGCCCCGGAAGGCGCAGCAATTCCCCGACTCGGTGCCGTTGAGCCAGAACGCCAGCGAAATGCCGTCGCCGAACAGCAGATCGACCTCGCCGCTGCGGAGCGCGTCGCGCGCGGCCTCGGCGGTGCGGTACGGCTTCACATCCACTTCGGTGAACAGCGCCTTGAGATAAGCCTCATGCGCGGTCCCCTCGACCACCGCGACCTTGCGGCCTTCAAGCATCTCAGGCTTGAGATCGTCGATCTGAAGCTCCCGCTTGGCGACGAAGCGCGCGGGTGTGCGGTAATAGGGATCGGTGAAATCGACACGCTTGCGCGTCTCAGGCGTCACCGCGATGGAAGCCATCACCGCGTCGCCGCGGTTGTCGGCGAGCGAATCGATCAACGTATCGAAGCGCCGCATCTGGATGGTGCAGGCAATCTTCAGCTCCTCGCAGATCATGCGCGCGAGATCCACATTGAAGCCCGCCGGATTGCCGTCGGGGCCGGCGTAGTTGAACGGCGGATAATCGTTCTCGGTGAGGAAGCGGATCAGCGTGACGCGCGACAGGTCCGGCCGCTCGGGGCGCCGGCGCGGGTCCCAGAAGCCCGGCATCATCAGCGGATTGGCTGGGGCGGCGCTGGGCGCGGGCGGCTGCGGTTGAGCCGACGCGGGTACCGCCAGCCCCGCAAAGCCCATGCCCAATACCACACCGAATGCTCGTAGAAGTCGCAAAAGACTTGGCAGCACGCGTACGGTGTCGATAATCGGAGGTAGCATACGGGGTTCGGGGCTCTTGATCCGGCGCTTATAGACGAATTATCGGGCGGGATCAGGGGCCTTGTCGCAGCCGTATGAAGCCTTTTGGGGGCGGGCGTGGCGTACCGGCGTGGGGGCGGAGCGGTCATCGACCGCACCGAGGGGGAGGACGACTGGGCTGCCGGCGCGGCCCCCTCCATCGTTCCCATCCTTTCCCCGGAAGCTCCTCGCACCCCCAGTTGCCATCCCACCCGCCCCGAACTTCCGCCCTGTCCCGAGATCGATTGCGTCCGCGCCCTACTGCCGACGGAGGTCGTGGCGACGGCCGAACTGCGCGCCGCAGAGGCTGGGGTCGGCGCCGACCGCGTTCTGATCACCGAGGGCCATATCACCGAGGAGCGCTATCTCGAGGCGCTGTCGGTGTGGCTCGGCCTGCCGTTCGAAACGCTGGAAGGCCATTCGCGGCCCGATTGTCCCCTGCCGGACGAACGCATGATCGAGGCAGGCGCCAACGGAATGCTTCCGCTGACGATCAATGGCGACATCAAAATCCTGCTGGCGCCGCCGCTGGTCGACAGCCGCCGTCTGGTCAAGGTTGTGCGCTCCGGCTCGGACCTCACCCAACGCATCCGCATCACCAGCACCGAGCGGCTGCGGCGGTTCGTGGTCCAGCACGGCTCGGACGAGATCGAGCGCCGCGCCGCCGACGCACTGCGAAGCCGACGGCCGGACCTATCGGCAGCAGGGGGTCAGCCAAACGCATTGTGGCTCATACCGGTCACGGGCATTGCCGCGCTTGCCGCCGTTACCGCTCCGGCCGCGGCAATGGTCGCGGTCGAAATCCTTCTCGGCGTGGTGTTTCTGGCGTGGACCGGATTGCGGTTGCTTGGCTCGCTGAGCAAGCGGCTGATCCGTTGCGGGCCGCAGACGGTGACCGACGACGCGCTGCCGGCCTACACCATTGTCGTCGCGCTCTATCGCGAAGTGGCCGCAGCGGAAGGATTGATCCGCACGCTCAGCGAACTGCACTACCCGAAGGAAAAATTACAGGTGATCCTCGCGCTCGAGCCCGACGATCACGTGACGCGCGACGCACTCACGCAATTCATGCCCAGCGCATTCGAGATCGTCGTTGCCCCCGAAGGCGGCCCACGCACCAAACCCAAAGCGCTCAACGCGGCTCTGCCGTTCGTACGCGGCAAGTATGTAGCGGTCTACGACGCGGAGGACCGACCCGAGCCGGATCAATTGCTCGTGGCCTGCGAAGCCTTCGCTGCTAATGATACGAAACTCGCCTGCGTGCAGGCGCGACTCACCATCGATAACACGTCGGACTCCTGGCTCACACGGCTGTTCACCGCCGAATACGCCGGGCTGTTCGATGTGTTCCTGCCAGGGCTCGCGGTATGGCAATTGCCGCTGCCGCTCGGCGGATCGTCGAACCATTTCAGGACCGATATTCTGCGCAAGGTCGGCGCATGGGACCCCTACAATGTGACCGAAGACGCCGATCTTGGCATGCGGCTCGCGCGTTTCGGCTATCGCACGGCGGTCATTCCTTCAACGACCTATGAAGAAGCGCCGGTGAAATTCGGGCCGTGGCTCCGGCAGCGCACGCGCTGGTGCAAGGGCTGGCTGCAAACGTGGTTCGTTCACATGCGCTCGCCGGTGCGGCTCGCTCGCGAACTTGGCCTGCCGGGATTTGCGGTGTTCCAGCTCATCGTCGGCGGCACCGTGCTTGCGGCACTGGTGCATGTGCTCTTCGTGGTCGAATTTCTCAGGGAGCTTGCGACCACGCCTGACATCGCCAGCTCAAGCATGTTCCATTTCTACACCGTGACGCTGATCGCTGGTTATCTCGCATCGATCGGAATTGCCATCGTGGGGCTCTGGCGGCGGCAACTGATGAGTTGCTCATGGGTGCTGCTGTTCATGCCGATTTATTGGCTGATGTTATCGTTCGCGGCATGGCGCGCACTGATTCAACTGGTCCGCGATCCGTACCACTGGGAAAAAACCGAGCACGGACTCGCGAAGACTTCGCGGCGCGCAGCGATTCGCATCGCAGAATTTCGTCGGCACGGCGCTAAACGACGATAAAGTTCCAGAGGAACTTGCACACGGAAATTCCACTCCGGTTCTCTCGGAACAATGATCCCTCTCATCGGTTGTCGGTGGGGCTCCGAACGTCACCAGGGAGAGAGACGATGAAGACACGCACCGCCCTTCTGGGTTCTGCGATGCTGGCGGCCACGCTGGTTCTGGGCACGACGGCCCCCGGCTTCACCGAAGGGACTCCGCAAAACAACACGTCCGCCACGATGAAGAAGGTCGAAGACGCCGATCAGGCCAAACCGAAGGCAGCCGGCTCGCAACAGCACAAGGCATCCAAGGCGACCACTGGCTCGAAGGCCTCCACGACCGGATCGGGCGCGAACAGCAAGCAGATGAACACCACCACCGGCACGAAGAAGGTGGACGATCCGGATCAGGACAAGGGCTCAGGTGCGCAGCAGTCCAACCCGGGCCGCGCCGGTACCATGAGACAATGAACTGAGCCGCTGAAGGCTCGATCCATGTGAACAAAAAAATGCAAACTGAAAACCGCGCTGCTTCGGCAGCGCGGTTCTGTTGTCACGACTCTTTTCAGAGATAGCGGCGAAGGTCGGCAGCGGCCTCTTCCGGCCGCCGCTTCATGTTGAACGGCGCGACGAAGCGGCCGTCCTTGTCCATCAGATAGACGATGGCGGTGTGGTCCATTGTGTAGCTGCCGCCGTCGAGCGGCACCTTCTTGAAATAGACGCGATAGGCCTTGCCCATCGCGGTGATCGACGCGACATCGCCTGTCACACCGACGAGATGCGGATCGAAGCTGGAGAGATAGTCCTTCATCTTCTCCGGCGTGTCGCGCTCCGGATCGACGCTGACGAACAATGCCTTCACCTTGTCGGCATCCTTGCCGAGCGAACGCATGATCTCGGAGACCTCGAACAGCGTGGTCGGGCAGATGTCGGGACAATTGGTGAAGCCGAAGAACACCAGCGTCGGATATCCCTTGATATCCTTGTCGGTGATCGGCTTGGAATTCTGATCGACGAGCTGGAAGGCCCCTCCGATCGCCGACGGTCCCGCAATCGGCGTGGGCGTACGGCCGGTGATGATGAACACCACGGTCGAAAACAGAACGAGCCCGGTGATGAAAGCGCCGAGAACCAGCAGAAGACGTGCGGTACGAGGGGTCATCGAATTATCCGAAGCAGGCCACGAAGCCGGCGCGGATCATCTCGAAGAAGATGGCGGTGCCATAATGCGCCCATAGCGCCACGGTCGCGGCGACAACAAGGCCCACGATCCCGCCCACGATCAGTGTCGGGATAGAACGGCGGACAGTGGCAACGGCGTCTGACATCATGTCTCCGGCACCCTGACATAAGGCCGATTGGCGGCGAAATCCAGCCGATCCCGGCCTCTACCGGTTCAACCATTCGAGAGCGCCACGGCCCGCGGCCGCACCGGTCGCAAACGAGGCTTGCAACAAATAGCCGCCGGTCGGGGCCTCCCAATCGAGCATCTCGCCAGCAGCGAATACGCCCGGTTTGTCGCGCAGCATGAAGGACGGATCGAGCGCCTCGAATAAAATACCACCGGCGGTGGAGATTGCGGACGCAATCGGCGCGGTGCCGGTGAGACGAAGGGGGACGTCATTTACGAGCTTGGCGAGCGCTGCCGGCGTCATCTCGGCAAGCTTGCGCGATGACGCAATCGCGGCCTCATGCAGCAAGCCGATTGCCGGAGGCGAAAGGCTGCTCACCTTGCGCAGCCAGTTCGAGAACGAATCCTTGCCGCGCGGATACTCGAAGCGTTTGCGCAACTGATCGACCGTCATCTCGGGACGCAGCGCGATGTGCAAAATGGCTTCGCCGGACGCGATGATCGCCTCGCGCAGCGGCGCGGAGAGCGCATAGACAGCACTGCCTTCGATTCCGTAGCTTGCGATCACAGCTTCGCCGCGCACGCTCTCGCCGTTGAACGACAGTTCGATGCGCTTGAGCGGCTGGCCTTCCGAGCGACTGCGAAACACGTCGGACCAGTTGACCGTGAAGCCACAGTTCGCCGGACGCAGTGGCGCGATGGCGATGCCTGCCTTTGAAAGCAACTCCACCCAACCGCCATCCGAGCCAAGCTTCGGCCAACTAGCGCCACCTAGGGCAACCACCGTCACGTCCGGCTTGTTCGTTACCGCGCCGGCCGGCGTGTCGAACGTCAGCGCGCCGCTTTCATCCCATCCCGTCCACAGATGACGCAACGTGAACGTCACGCCCGACGCTGTGAGCCGCCGCAGCCACGCGCGCAGAAGCGGCGACGACTTCATCACCTTCGGAAACACGCGGCCGCTGGTGCCAATGAACGTGTTTTGCCCCAACCCGTCGCACCATACGCGCAGCGCTTGCGGCGTGAACGCTTCAATGGCGCCGCGAAGCCGCGGCCGCGCGGCGCTATAACGCGCCAGAAAACGTTCCAGATCGTCGCTATGCGTAATATTCAACCCGCCGCGCCCCGCCAGCAGGAACTTGCGCCCCACCGACGGCATGCGGTCATAGACCGCCACACGTATGCCGCCCGCGGCGAGCACCTCGGCCGCCATCAGTCCGGCGGGACCCGCCCCTATGACGGCAGCAGTTGGATTTTGCGTCACAATCGTCCCAGTTCGGCTGAGTTCCATCGCATCATTGCATATTTGTAATCTTCGAAGATGGCCAGAACGCTTGATCGGGCCGATGCTTCCCTGTTCTCTGCCGTGGGGCGACGTGACAGGAGAGCAGTCATGTCGGAAATAGAACAGCAAGAAGAAAAGAAGGACACAAAGTCTCCCATCATCATCGGGATTTGCGCCTTCGCCATCTTTGCGCTCGCGACTGCGATGAACTACGGGGGCCTCTTCCAGCATACGGCGCAGGCCGCGCCCGAGACGGTCGCGCCGGCGACCACGGCGAAATAACGAGTTTCACATAAGCGACAGGCTTACGGCCTGTCCGAACTGCAAAGCCCCGGACCCGTGCCGGGGCTTTTTCTTCATGGCCTCCTTCGCGCCGAGCCAGCCCGCGTCAGGTTCGTGTAATCGCAATCCTTCACAATACGGCGGCCAATACGACCGTATGGAACCTCGCTCGATCGGACCCGATTGTTATTAAGGGCAAGAGGAGACGCGAATGACAAATCACAGCGAAGAGAGCCGCGAAAAAAGCGATATGCGAGGCATGCTGATCCTGAGCGCGGTGATTGTGTTCCTGATTGCTGGCGGAATGGGCCTTAACGTCCTCTTCCACAAGGACACGACCACTGGCTCAACTGAGATGAGCAGCCAGACGCGAACGGCGCCTGTGAAGTAACGCGGCGAGTTCACCGCTGCGGACGAACGATGGACTGAGCGTCCGGATGATAATGCAAGGCTCCGGACGCGGAGGAAGGTTTTGAACCGTCAGCCGGCGAGGCCGTCTAGTCTTCTCTGATCTTGGCGGTCGTGATGACGGTCCGCCACTTCGCCGTGTCCTTGTCGATGATTTTCTGAAACTCGTCCGCCGCCTTGCCCTGCATCTGGAAGCCACGGGCGGCCAGCGCGGCTTTGATGTCCGGCCTCATGATGATCTCGGTCAAATCATCATTGATTTTCTTGATCGCGTCGGCCGGCGTGTGCGCGGGCGCGAACATCCCGAAGACGCTGTAGGTCTCGTAACCCGGCACGCCAGCCTCCTGCATGGTCGGGACGTCCGGCGCCTGCGACGAACGCTCGGTAATCGTGATCGCGAGCGCGCGAAGCTTTCCGGTCGGCAGATGCGGGAGGATGTTCGAAGATGCCGTAATCGTCGCGTCCATCTGGTTCGCGATCATCGCCATCGTCGTTTCATTCGCGCCCTTGAACGGCACATGTGTGAGCTGCGTGCCCGTGAGCGCCATGAAATATTCCATCTGCAATCGTTGAATGCTGGCCGGTCCGGTCGATCCATAGTTGATTGCGCCCGGCTTCGATTTGGCCAGCGCAATGAATTCAGAGACGGTCTTTGCCGGAATGTGGGTCCCGACGGCGAGCATATGATGCGCTGTCGCAACCATCGACACCGGCGCAAGTTCGGACACCGAATAAGGCATCGACGAATAGATCAGCGGATTGAAGATGAACGTACCGTCGGTGGTGAACAGCAGGGTATGACCGTCGGGCTCCGCTTTCGTCACGACCACCGTGCCGATGTTGGTGTTTGCACCCGGACGGTTCTCGATGATGACGGGCTGCTTCCACTTGTCGCTGAGATGGGGCGCGACAATCCGCAACAGAACGTCCGGCGCTCCGCCGGCACTGAACGGGATCACGATGCGCACGGTCTTGTTCGGAAAGTCGGCGGCGTGGCCGGCTGAAACACCGAATGTCAACGCGGCAGCAACGATGAGTGAAGTTAAACCGGGCCTTCGGAAGCGAGACGGCATGGGCATTCCTCGTTGCGGCGCGACGCGAGGAATTATTCAAGAACTATGCCAGCGTGGCTACGGGGCCAGCGTGCAAATGTTCGCGGAGGTTCGATTTCGCGCAGAAGTTGGAGCGGGCGAAGGGAATCGAACCCTCGTATGCAGCTTGGGAAGCTGCCGTTCTACCATTGAACTACGCCCGCACCGTCAGGCCACATTAGTGGCCCGCGCGGCCGCAGGGAAGTTCCGATTTTCGGTTGTGCTAAAGCGCTAGAACGGCGCGCAGGCGCCGCTGGCCTGCTTCGTGCAATAGACCGTTCTGACCGGCTGTGCAGACGCGACCACCTTCTCGGCGGGTTTCCCGGCAGGCTTGGCCCCCGGGGCGGCGAGGCTGATGAAGACCGGCGTGGCCTGCATCGCCGGCAGCTCCGGCTGCTGTACGAGGACTTGCTCCACCAACGACTCGGGCGGCGACGGCTTCTGGTCCACAGCAGATGCGATCTCGTGGAGCGGCCCTCGCTCGGGGACCGGTCCGCGCGGAGCAGCCGCCATCGGGCGGCTCTGATTGGCGTCGGCGCGGTTCTGATTGGTGCTCATGTAGAAGAACGTGCCACCACGGCCGGACGTGGCCGCGGCACTGGCGGCAGCCGGCTTGGATATCGGCGCGACGGGCTTCGACGCGGTTGAGACGGATTTGCCGAACGAAAGCGACAAACGCCGCGCTTCCGCCGCGTCGCTCATCAGCACGATGGCACCAGCCAACGCGATCGCCGTGGTTACCCTGAGCATGATCGTCGCCTCCATGATCAGCTCCAGATGCGCAGATCATGGTTGAAAATACGTATGCCGAGGCGCAGTGGACCGAGACACGATCAGCACGGCATTTCCGAGATCCGTAAAAATGTACGAATGCAAGGAAAACGGCCGCCCCATCGTTGGAGCGGCCGTTCTGTCACAGCGAAGCGTTAAGCCAGCTTCACGTTCTTCAGCGGCAGGCTGCGCACCGGCTTGCCGGTCGCCGCATAGATCGCGTTGAGCACCGCCGGCGCCACCACGCAGATGGTGGGCTCGCCGACGCCGCCCCAGAAGTCATGGGTCGGCACGATGACGGTCTCGACCTTCGGCATCTCCGCGAGACGCATGATCTCGTAGGTGTCGAAGTTGAGGCTCGTCATGCGGCCGTTCTCGACCGGCATCTCGCCATAGAGCGTGGCACTCAGGCCGTAGGCCACCGAACCTTCGACCTGCGCCGCGATCTGGTCCGGGTTGACCGCATGGCCGCAGTTCAAGGCCAGCACCATGCGATGCACCTTGAGCTTGCCTTGCGCGTTCACCGAAACCTCAGCGGTCGCCGCCGAATAGCTGCCGTAGCCCATGAACTGCGCGATGCCGCGATGAACGCCCGGAGGCAGCGGCTTGCCCCAGTCGCCCTTCTCGGCGGCGGCATTCAGCACCGCGAGGTGCTTGGGATAGTCCTTCATCATGGCGCGACGAAACTCGACGGAGTCCTTGCCCGCCGCTTTCGCGCACTCCTCGATGAAGCACTCCATGTAGACGCCGTTCTGGTTGGTGTTGACCCCGCGCCAGGGGCCGACCGGAACGTGCGTGTTGCGCATCGCATATTCGACGAGCAGGTTCGGCACGGTGTAGCCGAGCTGCGCGTCGCCTGGCTCCGCGTAGTAGCCCTGGAGCTGACGCATGTCCTTGCCGCCCTGGATGCCGGACGGATTGAGCGTGGCATTGATGGACTGGCCCGATACGCGGACGTGCAGGCCGACCATGTTGCCCTTCTCGTCGAGACCGGCGGAGAGCTTGCACTGCGAGATCGGGCGGTAGAAGTCATGCGCCTGGTCTTCCTCGCGGCTCCAGATCAGCTTGACTGGAATGCCGGGGAATTCTTTGGCAATGGCGACCGCCTGATGCACGTAGTCCTGCGTGCCGCCGCGCCGGCCGAAGCCGCCGCCGAGATCGTGGCGGTACACTTCGCACTTGGCTAGCGGCATGCCGGAGGCTTCCGACAAGGCCGCGAGCGAGGCTTCGAGGTTTTGCGTCGGCACCCAGCACTCCGCCTTGTCGGCGGTGAGCCGGACGGTCGCGTTCATCACCTCCATGCAGGCGTGTGACAGGAACGGCGTCGAGTAAGTCGCCTCAACCTTCTTCGCTGCACCTGAAATCGCGCCGAGTGCATCGCCGCTCTTCCGCTCGCCGTTGGTCTCAGCGATTGTCAGACCGGCTTTCAGGAAATCCGCGATTTTCGCGTCCGAAGACGACGCAACCGCGGGCTCGTCCCAGACGATCGGCAGGGCATCGAGCGCCTTCTTCGCGCGCCACCACGTATCAGCGACAACGGCAATGCCGGTCTCGCCGACCTTCACCGTCTTCTTGACGCCCGGCATCTTGGCGATCTTCGCCTCGTCGAAGCTCTTCACCTTGCCGCCATACACCGGGCAGTCCTTGATCGCGGCGCACAGCATGCCGGGAAGTTTCAGATCGATTGCGTAGATCTTGCTGCCGTTGAGCTTGTCCGCCGTGTCGAGCCGCTTCATCGGCTTGCCGGCGATCTTCCAGCTCTTCGGATCCTTCAGCTTGATCGCCTTCTGATCCGGCGGCGTCACCTTCGCAGCCGCCGCGGCGAGCTTACCGTAGCTCGTCGTGCGCTTGCTCGCCGCATGCGTGACGATGCCGTCGGAGACGGTGACCTCGGAAACCGGCACCTTCCATTGATCCGCCGCCGCTTGCAGCAGCATCATGCGAGCGGCTGCACCGCCGCGACGGACGTAGTCCTGCGAGGTGCGGATGCCACGGCTGCCGCCGGTCGACATCTCGCCCCAGGCGCGCTTGGACGCGAGATTGCGGCCGGGCGTGACGCCTTCGGTCGTCACCTTCTTCCAGTCGCACTCGAGCTCTTCCGCGACGAGCTGGGCGAGGCCGGTGAGCGTGCCCTGCCCCATCTCGGAGCGCGCGATGCGGACGACGCAGGTGTCGTCCGGCCTGATTGCGACCCAGACGTTGACCTCGGTCGCGGCGGCGCCGTTCTGCGCCTGCGCATCACTGAGCCCGAACGGCACATGGAAGCCGAGCGCGAGCCCGCCGCCCGCAGCAGCCGCGGAGCCGACGATGAATTTGCGGCGGGAAAGATTGCGGCCTTTTCCGAACGTCATTTTCTTCATGGCGCCCTCCCTCACGACCGGCGTTCGGCGCGATCGGCCGACTTGCGGCCGGTGGTGGAGACAGCACCTGCCGCGACATGCACCGCTTCGCGGATGCGCTGGTAGGTGCCGCAGCGACAGATGTTGGTCATCGCATCGTCGATGTCCTTGTCGCTGGGCTTCGGATTTTTCTTGAGCAGCGCCGCTGCGGCCATGATCTGGCCGGACTGACAGTAGCCGCATTGCGGGACGTCGACCGTGGCCCACGCCTTCTGCACCGGATGCGAGGCGTTGGCCGACAGGCCTTCGATGGTGACGATCTTGTCGCTCGCCTTCACGTCGCCGAAACGCACCGAGCACGAGCGCGTCAGTTCGCCGTTGATGTGGACGGAGCACGCGCCGCATTGCGCGACGCCGCAGCCGTACTTCGTGCCGGTGAGACCGACCTGTTCGCGGATAATCCAAAGGAGCGGCGTGTCGGCCTCCGCCTGCACGTCACGCACCTTTCCATTCACGTTGAGCTTTGCCATGAGCGCCCCTCTACGATGGTCCTAGACGACTGAATTTTCTGATTGTTGCGAATAAGCCTATCCCAGCGATCCCGGCTTGCCTACGCAGTTTTTAGCCGTTCCAATCAGGAGAATTTTTTCGTGCGCGTGGAATAAGACGGTCGGCAAATGGTGGAGCGGTACGGGAGGACGACAACAATGGTTCGGATTCTTTCGCTCGCGCTTGGACTTGTCATTGCGCTCGAGCCGTTTGCTGCAACTGCACAACAAGCCGGTACGCTCCGCGAGCGGCTTGTCGGAACCTGGAGCTTCGTGATTGCCGAAATCACCACCGCCGATGGCAAGAAGACCTTCCCGTTCGGCGAGAAGCCCAAGGGCATGCTGATCTTCACCGCTGACGGACGTTTCTCGCAGGTCCATGTCTCGGGGGATCTGCCGAAGATCGCTTCGAACAACCGCCTTGCCGGGACGGACGCCGACAACAAGGCCATCGTGCACGGAAGTCTCGCGCTGTTCGGCACTTACACGGTCGACGAGGAGAAGGGGACGCTGACCTTCAAGATCGAGGGCAGCACGTTCCCCAATCAAGCGGGCACGTCGCAGACACGAACCATCGATCTTCTGACCGCTGACGAATTCCGCAACACCAACCCGGGCGCATCACGCGACGTGCCCGCGGTGGCGGCGAACATCTACCGGCGCGCGAAATAGCACTCCGCTCCCGCGCGTAAGCACACTTGTTCCACGCTTGCAATGCGCAGCGACACACGCTGTTCGAAAATTCTTTGCATAGTGTCCGACCGGCGTGGCACGGCTGCAACTGCCGTATGACATTCGTATGAAATTCGCGGCCTGCGCAATTGACGCGGCGAATTTTGCGAACGACATTCGCCGCCCGTTGGGGGGTATCACGTGAGGGTGTTCGTGCGTTTGTTGGAAGAGCAGGCCGAGCAGGCCCTGCGGCTCGCATATCAGTCGCGCAACAAGAAGGCGGAGCGTTTCCTGCGGTTGTTGGCCGTGGACCTCGCGCTCGCCGCTGAAGATCAACGCAATCGTTTGCCGCCGGAGCGCACAGAGCCCGTGGTTGCTGCGAAGCCTGTGCCGGTGAAGAAGACGCGCGGCCTAAACCCGGAAATGCTTCGAGAGCTTGAGTCCCTGCGCCTGATAGTTGGACCCAATGCCCATCCCGTAGAGCCGCTCGGGACGCTCCAGCATCCGCTCGTAAACAAGCCTGCCAACGATCTGGCCGTGCTCGAGAATGAACGGAACCTCGCGCGAGCGAACCTCTAGCACCCCGCGCGCGCCGCGACCGCCGGCGCCCTCGTAGCCGAAGCCGGGATCGAAGAATCCCGCGTAGTGCACGCGAAATTCTCCGACCAGCGGATCGAACGGCACCATCTCGGCGGCGTAATCGGGCGGCACCTGCACCGCCTCCTTCGACGCCAAGATATAGAACTCGTCCGGATCGAGGATCAGGCTGCGATCCTCGCGCGCCGCGATCGGCTCCCAGAAGTCGGCAATCGCGTGGCCGTCGCGCTTCTCCACGTCGATCACACCGGTGTGGCGCTTGGCGCGGTAGCCGACGAAGTTGTTGGGACCCAGCCCCGCGAGATCGACGCCGAAGGAAACGCCAACCGACAGATCGGCGTTCGCGTCATCCGTCAGACGCTCTTTCTCATGCAAGGCGCGCATTGCATCGGCGTCGAGAACCGACTGCCCGCGGCGGAAGCGGATCTGCGACAACCGCGAGCCCTCGCGCACCAGCACGGGAAACGTCTTCGGGCTGATCTCGGCGTAGAGCGGACCGCGATAACCGGCACTGATCTGGTCAAAGCCATTGGTGCGGTCGGCAATCACGCGGGTGAACACGTCGATGCGGCCGGTCGAGCTTTTCGGATTGGCCGCAGCCGAAATGTCGTCAGGCAGCGCGAGGCTCTCGATCAGCGGTACGATGTAGACGCAATTGGTTTCCAGCACTGCGCCGCCGGTGAGCGAGAATTCGTGCAACTTCAAATCGTCGATGCGCTGGGCAACGGTGGTACGCGGCCCCGGCAGGAAGCTTGCGCGTACGCGATAGGCGATCTTCCCCAAACGCAGATCGAGGCTCGCGGGCTGGATCTGGTCGGAAACGAAATCATAAGCGGGCCGAATCCCGCCTTTCGCGGCGAGCGCCGCGATCATACGGTCCGAGAGGATACCCTTGGTCGTCATAAAGACGATTTTCGTACCCGACGCGCGACTTGACGGGAAGGCAGTGAAACAGCATGATCCGGCTTATCCCGTGGTCATTTGAGCCGGCCGGCTTGCTCGCCACGTTAAATAAGCAGCTAAAAGGCCGGGGACATGTGTGCCCGGCCTGGATTTTTTCCGGCCGGTTTTTTGTTGGCCGAGGAGGCCGTCGCACATGACCGCGCCGATCAAGATCACCGCCGAACTCAACGCCAGACCCGGCACCCACTACCGCCCGGAAACCCGGCTCGTCCATTCCGGCACCCTGCGTTCTCAGTTCGGCGAAACCTCCGAGGCGCTGTTCCTCACCCAGGGCTACGTTTACGAGAACTCGGCGCAAGCCGAAGCGCGCTTCAAGAACGAAGATCCGGGCTACCAGTATTCGCGCTTCGCGAACCCAACCGTTGCGATGTTCGAGCGGCGGATCGCTGAGTTCGAGGGCGCTGAGGCCGCCCGCGCGACTGCGACCGGCATGGCCGCCGTGACACTGGCGCTGATGGGCCAGGTGAAGGCCGGTGATCACGTCGTGGCGTCCAAGGCGGTCTTCGGCTCCTGCCTCTACGTCGTCGAAGACTACCTGCCCCGTTTCGGCGTGACCTCGACGCTGGTCGGCGGCTTCGACCTCGACGAGTGGCGCACGGCGATGCGGCCCAACACCAAGACCTGCTTCCTCGAGACGCCGACCAATCCGACGCTCAATGTCCTCGACATCGCGGAAATCGCGAAGATCGCTCACGGCGTCGGCGCGACGCTGGTGGTCGACAACGTGTTCTCGACGCCGCTGTGGCAGAGCCCGCTCTCGCTCGGCGCGGACTGCGTGGTCTACTCGACGACGAAGCACATCGACGGTCAGGGCCGCTGCCTCGGCGGCGTGATCCTCGGCTCCGAAAAATTCATCAACGACAACGTCCAGACCTTCCTGCGGCAGACCGGCCCGTCGATGTCGCCGTTCAATGCGTGGGTCATGCTGAAGGGGCTGGAGACGCTCGGCGTGCGCGTGCGCCAGCAGACCGACACGGCGGCGGCGGTCGCGACCGCGCTCGACAAGCATCCCAAAGTGTCAAAGCTGCTCTATCCAGGCCGGCCGGACCATCCGCAGGCGAAGATCATCGCGAAGCAAATGAAGGGCGGCTCAACGCTCGTCGCATTTGAGGTGGCGGGCGGCAAGGCGGGCGCGTTCAAGTTCCAGGACGCGCTCAAGCTCGTGCGCATCTCCAACAATCTTGGCGACGCCAAGAGCCTCATCACCCACCCGGCGACCACGACGCACCAGCGGCTCAAGCCGGAGCAGCGCGCAGAGCTCGGCATTTCGGACGGCATGGTGCGGCTGTCGTGCGGGCTCGAGCACCCGGACGACCTGATCGACGACGTGCTGAATGCGTTGAAGGCGGTTTAAAGGGAAAGACGACTAGCGCGCGGCCGGCCGAGCTGTCGCCGTCTGAGCCGCGCGCGTCGACGCTTCACTGATCGCGCTGGCGAGGAGCTTGGCCACGCAACCGTAGCCCCAGTCGTTCATGTGCACTTCGTCTGGCGAGGTGAAGGTCGAGAACGGAATGTTCTCGGTCAGCCGCCAGTAGCGCATCACCGCGTAACGCTGGAACAGATCGACGTTCATCTCTTTCGCCACGAGGTCGATCAGATCGATCATCTTCTCGGCATCGGGCTTGGAGATGAAATGCGGCGCGTATTGCGGGTTCATCAACACCACGTCGATGCCCGCGGCCTTCAGTTTGTCGACACCTTGGTGAACCAGCGTGTTGACCGGCCCAATCGGCTGTTCGCGCAGCACGGAGTTGCTGCCCACCTGCCAGACGACAACGTCAGGCTTCTCCGGAAGCACCTGCGTGTCGAAGCGCGCCAACATCTCGACTGCGGTTTCGCCGTTGACGCCGCGGTTGATCACGTTGATCTCGGCACGTGGGAACAAAGCCTTGAGCTCGACCGCAAGCCGGCTCGGATAGTTCATCGCGGGAGAGCTCGAACCCGCGCCTGCGGTCGACGACGAACCGATCGCGACGATGGTGATCGGCTGACCGGCCGCGAGCTTGCGTGCCGTGCGCGAGAGAGGATGAGTGAGACGCACAAGATCGGCAGGCGCCGAACACGGCACCGGCGCGGGAGCCGCAGCCTGCACCGCTGGAGCCACGCTTTGCGGCACGCTCTGCGCATATGTGATGGACGACGAAGCAGCGACGAAGGTCACTGCCGCAGCCGCGATCAGCGCCGCGCTGAAGAAAGAGGAATGAAGGGTCTTCATTGCGCTGGCTTGGCCTCCAGCGCCTCAAGATGTGCGCCGTCGATGACGAGGGCCGCGAGAGCGCGGCCGATGCAGTCGTGCACGCGCTTGGCGATGTCGACATCCTTGGTGGCGCGATAGAGATCGATAGCGCCCACGTCGTTCCAGTGGCGCATGATTGCGTTCCGGTCGAACAGCGGAACCTCACGTTCCCGCGCGACCCAGCGCATGTTGTCGAGGTAGGCACCGAGAGAGATCATGGATTCCGTACGCGGGCTGTACTGCATGTTCATCAGAATGACGTCCGCCCCACCGGTATGCAAAGCTTCCACGCCATCGGAAATACTGGAGCGGAACTCTTCCGGATCGGCGCCCTTCAAGGCGTCGTAGGTACCGGTCTGCCATACCACCAAATTTGGTTTGTCGTCGACAATTAGCTTCTCAATTGAATCCGACATTTCCGCGGCAGTTTGGCGCGGTTTTGTCTGGGTTATCAGGCTGATATCCACCTTCGGCAGCCGCTTCTTGAGAGCAGCCTCCAGACGCGCCGGGAACGCCGCGTTCGCCCCATCAGGGCCCGGAAGCATGGCGGAGGCCGTGCCAATGACCACGACCTTCAGCTTCTTTTCCTTGTTCGCAGATGCAGCGACACGCTCGAGCGGCGCATCACCATAGAGCAGATAACCCGGCACCGCGCAGACGTCCTGGGGTTCCGCGGGGGCTGCCGCAGTGCACACAAGGATCGCACTGATGGCGGCGATCCATTTCTTCATGCCTCGCCTCCGGCAAGGTCGGCGTCCGGCTGCCGCTTCGGTGATCCCGGGCTGCGGCCGCCACCCTCGATACGTTTGTACCACGAGATCAACGCGGCGGTCGCGATCATGATCAGAATGCCAGCGATGCTATTAAAGATTTGCATCAGAATACCACCGCTGATCTCCACTGTGGCAAAATGCGCGGCAAAGGCCAAAAACACGCCAAGGCAAAAAATCTCTAAAGAATGCTGTCCGCAGACAATGGCCGGCTTGAACCACCGCGATTTCAGCGCCGGCCAATCGCGCGGGACGAAGTGCACAGTCACCGCCGCCAGCGCCAGAAAATGCGCAAAACGAAGGACATCGAGGTTCACCTTGTCGATCGGGTACATCCACTCGGTCAGCCAGCGCGGCACCAAGAAGGCCAGGCGCGGAATGTGCCAAGTCATGACGATGCCGAAGGCGAATGCGATATAGGCAATCGCTATCCATAATGTAACGGGCGACCGCAGCACCCGTCCGAGCCGGTCCGCGCCACCCAGCGCGCACCAAGCTCCGAACACAAACAGAAGCTGCCAGGCGAACGGATTGAACCACCACTGGCCGGACGGATAGGACGGCAGGTTCCAACCAAATTCCCAGGTCAGCGCATAGAGGATCACCGACGTCGCGAGCGCCAGGGTCGCGTTGCGGATGAGCAGCCAAAGGATCGGCGGGAACAGCAGCAGCAGCACGATGTAGAGCGGCAGCACGTCCATGTTGGACGGTTTGAACTTGAGCAGCAGCGCCTGGATGATCGTGACGTCGGGCTGCTTCAGGAAGTCGAGGGCGTTCGCCTCTTCGGCGAACAGCGGGTTTTCGAAGCTCGCCGTCACATAGGCGATCTCGGCAATGTAAATGACGAACAGAAAGATATGCGCGACGTAGATCTGCCACGCGCGCTTTAAGATGCGCGCGGAAGAAATCAGATAGCCACGCTCGCGCATGGAGCGGCCGTATACGAAGGCCGCGGTGTAGCCCGAGATGAAGATGAAGATCTCGGCGGCATCGCTAAAGCCGTAGTTGCGGATCGTCACCCAGTTCACGATGTTGGTCGGGATGTGATCCAGGAAGATCAACCACAGCGCAATGCCGCGGAAGAGATCGAGACGCAGATCGCGCTCGGTCGGGATCGCCTGGACCGGGGCGGCCACCACGGAAGACGTCGCCGAAGACATGGACGAGGGGCTCTCCTGCGCAACGCCAGACTGGCCGCTGGGCGCGGGAACTTCCAGCCCTGCATCTGCGACTTCAGTACGCATGCTTTGGCCCCGCACGGGTCTAGTTTTGGGACGCTCCAGGGCGATTTTCAATCATTGTATTTGCGTCATCACACGGGTTATTGATCGGAAAGGCCCGGCGCCAATGCCCAGCCACAATGGCCCGCGCTAAACTATTGCGGCCAAGACCAACCGGCCAAGTCGGCTCGACCATGTACAAAGCCATCACGCGCCAGATCGAAGTCACGGTGGTCCCGCGCTTCATGTCGGAGCGCTCGTCGCCCGAGAATGGCTATTATTTCTGGGCCTATACGATCGAGATCGCCAACCGCGGACGCGAAACGGTGCAACTCAAGACCCGCCACTGGAAAATCACCGACGCACACGGAAAGCTGCAGGAGGTGCGCGGAGCGGGAGTTGTGGGCGAAACGCCAGTGCTCGAACCGGGCAAGTCCTACGAATATACGAGCGGTGTCCCGTTGCCGACGCCGTCCGGCTTCATGGTTGGCAGCTACGGGATGGAAACATCGACGGGCGAGAAATTCGATATCGACGTGCCGGCGTTCTCGCTCGACTCGTCGCAGGGCGCGCGCGTCCTCAATTGATCCTCAGGTGCGAGGTTTTGCGCCGGGCGCGGGCAGGCAGCCGCGCAGCCGGTCGAGCGCAAAGCGCGGCATGATCGCGATCGCGGCGCTGCTTTCCGTGAAATCCTGCAAGGCTTCGACGCGCGCTTCGGGCAGCGCAACACATCCCGCGGTGCCGGTCGTCGGCGACCGCCAGATATGGATGAAGATGCAGGAGCCAGCTTGAGCGCGTGCGTTGGTCGGATAATCGACCACGATGCCGCGCCGGTACATCGGCAGCACGCGGCCCATGTTCTCGACGCGGGTGTTCGGCGTGATCGACGCGCGCGTCGTAATGGTGTTGTAGGCGCGGTGGCCGGGATCGTCGACGCAGACCGTGTCGTGCTTGACGCTGATGTAGTTCGCACGCTGGGACGGCACCATCCCAAACGTGCGTCCGATCGAATAGACGCCCGCGGGCGCGCGCTTGTCGCCCTCGATCTTCATCGGCTCACCGGGACGCGCGAGCGCGCGATAGAAGTGCGACCAGCCCATGCCGCCACGGCCGATGACGGCGGGCTCAGGCTCACTCGCCGGGCGCCAACTCTGGTTCGGCGCGCCGCGCTCGAAGGTTTGCAGCGTTGCCGCCGTCGAATTCATGGTGTCGGCGGTGACAAGAACGAGCCGCGTCGCGGAGGCGAGCGGGGAAGGACAACTCTGAGCGAAGGCGGAATGTGAAAGCGGCAAAAACGCCAACAGGGCGGGAACGCAAACGGGTGCGTGCCGCCTAGGCGTCATACCGGCCGCTCTCCCTCTTTTCGGGTTCCGCCGGATCTGGAACGACATCGACCGGATCGAACAGATAGTTCGAGCTGCAAAACTCGCACGTCACCGAAATCTTGCCGTTCTCGACCATGTGGTCGCGATCGTCCTGCGAGAAGTTCTTGAGCATCGCTTCGACATTGTCCCGCGAGCAAGAGCACTGAGACACAATGTCCAGACTTTTGAACACACGCACGCCACGCTCGTGGAACAGCCGATAAACGAGCCGCTCACTGGAGAGCGCCGGATCGACCAGCTCGACGTCTTCCACGGTGCCGATAAGCGACTGGCCTTCGAGCCAGGCGTCGTCTTCTTCAACGACATGCTCGGACGTGCCTTCGGGGGCATCGCCCGGATCGATATCGGCGACGCGGAGCCGCTCCGGCGCCTTCGGCAAGAATTGCAGCAGCATGCCGCCCGCGCGCCAGTGATGACCCTTGCCCGCGGAGAGCTCCTCCGCAACCGCGAGGCGCACGCGCGTCGGAATCTGCTCGGAGCTCTTGAAATACTCGTGAGCAGCGTCTTCCAGGCTGCCCCCATTCAGCGCCACCAGCCCCTGATAGCGGCTCGCCGCCGTCCCCTGATCGATGGTCATGGCGAGATGGCCGTTGCCAAGGAGCGCGCCGGACGTGGCCTTACCGGCCTCGATCGCGGCCGCGACCGTTTTCTTGTCGAAACGTGCGCAGGCGCGGATCTTGCCGGGGGTGCGGTAGTCCACGACCAGCATGCGAACCGGACCGTCAGTCTGGGTCTGGAGGATGAAACGGCCCTCCATCTTCAGCGCAGAGCCCAGAAGCACGGTAAGCGCAATCGCTTCGCCCAGAAGCTGGGCGACGGGCTTGGGATAGTTGTGACGCGCAAGGATGTCATCCACCGCATGGCCGAGCCGGACCACGCGGCCGCGCAGATCGAGAGCGGAAATCTCGAACGGCAGGACCGTATCATCGGCAGAGGTCGCGGAAGGGGCGCGAACCGGAATATCGAGGCTAGGATTCGTCATTGCCGCGTAATGTAGTGCAGACGCAGCCGAAATCGACCCCCGCGCCGGAACTCACTTAACGGGCGTGCAGGCACCAGGACAGGATGCCCTTTTGGGCGTGCAGGCGATTTTCCGCCTCGTCGAACACCACCGATTGCGGGCCGTCCATCACCTCGGAGGTGACCTCTTCACCGCGGTGGGCCGGCAGGCAATGCATGAAAATGGCGTCGGACTTGGCCTTGGCCATCAGGCGCTCGTTGACCTGATAGCGCTTGAGCAGATTGTGACGGCGGTTGCCGTCCTTGTCGCCCATCGAGACCCAGGTGTCGGTGACGACGCAGTCGGCGCCCTTCACGGCCTCGTCCGGATCGGTGCCGACGTGGATGTCCGCGCCGGATTCCTTGATCCAGTCGAGCAGCGCCTTGGCCGGCTTGAGTTCCGGTGGCGTGGCGACCCGAAGCTCGAACTTGAAGCGGTCGGCGGCGTGCATCCAGGAGGTCAGCACGTTGTTGGCGTCGCCGGTCCAGGCCACGGTCGCACCTTCGATCTTCCCGCGATGCTCCTCGAAGGTCAGCACATCGGCCATGATCTGGCAGGGATGCGACAGCTTGGTCAGGCCGTTGATCACCGGAATGGTGGCGTGCTCGGCCAGTTCCACGAGCATGTCGTGGTCGAGCGTCCGGATCATGATGGCGTCGACGTAGCGCGAGAGCACCCGCGCGGTGTCGGCGATGGTTTCGCCACGGCCGAGCTGCATCTCCTGGCCGGTCAGCGTGATGGACTCGCCGCCGAGCTGGCGCATGGCCACATCGAACGACACGCGCGTGCGCGTCGACGGCCGATCGAAGATCATGGCCATCGTCTTGCCGGCGAGCGGACCCTTGCCCGCGGCTCCGCGCTTCTTCTTTTTCAGGGCGCGGCTGACGTCGATCATGTCCCGCAACTGGCGGCGGGACAGATCGGTCAGATCGAGGAAGTGGCGAACGGCGGAACTCACCCGGCAGCCCCTTGCTTGGCTGACGCCGCCTGCGACTTCACGATCGCGGCGCAGGCGCGATCGAGACGTTCCACCGCATCGGTGATCTCGGCATCGCTGACGATCAGCGGCGGCACGAGCCGCACGACATTGTCGCCCGCGCCGACGGTGAGAAGCTTCTCCTTGCGTGCGGCATCGGACAATTCGCCGTTCGGAACCACAGCCTTGAGGCCGATCAGAAGCCCTTCGCCACGCACCTCGGCGATGACGCTTGGATAACGGTCTTTGAGCGCCGCGAGCCGCTGCCGGAACAGAAGCTCCGCATGCTTCACGTGGTCGAGGAAGTCAGGCTTCAACACGATGTCGAGCACGGCATTACCAGCCGCGCAGGCGAGCGGGTTGCCACCGAAGGTCGAGCCGTGCGTGCCGGGCGTCATGCCTTTGGCGGCTTCCGCCGTCGCAAGAACCGCACCGATCGGGAAACCGCCGCCGAGCCCCTTGGCGAGACCCATCACATCAGGCGTCACGCCAATCTTCTGATAGCCGAACAACTCGCCGAGGCGACCAATGCCAGTCTGCACCTCGTCGAGCGCGAGCAGCAGGCCGTGCTTGTCGCACAACTCGCGAAGCGCCTTGAAGAATGACGGCGGGGCAGCGCGGACACCGCCCTCGCCCTGCACGGGCTCGATGAGGATGCCCGCGGTCTGCGGACCGATGGCGCGCTTCACCGCCTCGATATCGCCGAGCGGAACCTGGTCGAAGCCGTCCATGACGGGCCCGAAGCCGTCGAGATGCTTCTTGTTCTTGGCGGCAGCGAGCGTCGCCAGCGTCCGGCCGTGGAAGGAACCTTCGAAGGTGATGATGCGATAGCGCTCGGGATGGCCGTTCGCGGACTGATACTTCCGCACCATCTTGATCACGCCTTCCATCGCCTCAGCGCCGGAATTCGCGAAGAACACCTTCTCGGCGAAGCTTGCCGCGCACAGCCGATCGGCGAGCCGCTCGCCTTCGGGAATGCGATAAAGATTGGAGACGTGCAGAAGCTTCTCGGCCTGAGCCTTGATCGCGGCAACCAGATGCGGATGCGCATGACCAAGCGCATTCACCGCGACACCTGAGCCGAAATCAAGATAGCGATCGCCATTGGTTGCGATCAGCCAAACGCCCTCGCCCCGCTCGAAGGCAAGGTCAACACGTGCATAAGCCGGCAACATATGAGAAGTCACAACGCCACCCGATCGGGAACATTATGCCGAAATGAATCGTGCCGCCTCTCCGGGCGGCACGACCAGAGCATTTTATTGTGACGCCCGGAGGCGGTCAACACGACCGAAACACGCCGGAATCCCTGGTGAACCAGGCCGAAAGCGACCGTGTGGCCGCCCGGTGACGGCTATTGACGAATGTTGAGGATTGATGACGGGAAAATGTGGAGTGAGTCGCGCCGACTCTTGCGCGCGAGTCTAGCCCTATTGTAGCGTTCGAACCATCAGCTACGAGATGTCGTAGCCACAAGTTCCCAGTGTCAAAGCGTGGGCGAGTGACCCAGGACGGCGTGTTGCCGGACTGCGGGATTGGATTCTGCCGGGGGCAGACCGGCAAGAGCCAAATGGGGAGATGGGCTCATGTCTTGGACCGATGAGCGGGTCGAGTTGCTCAAGAAGCTGTGGCAGGACGGGCTCTCCGCGAGCCAGATCGCCGGCGAATTGGGCGGCATCACCCGCAATGCGGTGATCGGCAAGGTGCATCGGCTGGGCCTGTCCGGACGGGCCAAATCGCCGTCATCCTCGGCGCCGCGCGCGCGCAAGCCGCGCTCCCACATGATGCGCGTGTCGCGCCCGATGTCGCGCGGCAACAACGCGCTGGCGCTGGCTTACGAGATGGAGCCGGAGCCGGAGCCCGAGCTGATCGAGAACATCATTCCGATCGGGCAGCGCCGAACGCTTCTCGAACTCACGGACGCCACCTGCCGCTGGCCGATCGGCGATCCCGCAAGCCAGGATTTCTTCTTCTGCGGCGGCGCGCCGCTCAACGGCCTGCCCTATTGCAGCTACCACTCGCGCGTCGCGTATCAGCCCGCGTCGGACCGCCGCAGGCCGGCGCAACCGCGGCCACCATTCCGCTCGGGAAGCGGCTCGGGATCGGGCAGCTAAGCTGCCCGCCCCGGCTCTAGAAGTTCTAGAATTTCAAGAAAAGATCAGACCGCTTTACCGAAGCGGTCGTCGAGCGCGTAGCCGGCGCCACGCACGGTGCGGATTGGATCGGCCTCACGCCCACGGTTGAGTGCCTTGCGCAGGCGGCCGACGTGGACGTCAACCGTCCGCTCGTCGATGTAGACCTCAGAGCCCCAGACGCCATCGAGCAGTTGCTCGCGCGCGAACACGCGGCCCGGCCGCTCCATGAAGAACTCAAGCAGGCGGTACTCTGTCGGCCCGAGGTCGATCTCGCGGCCGCCGCGTGACACGCGCTTCTTCTCGCGGTCGAGCTCGATGTCGCCGAACTTGAGAACGTCGGCGACGCGCTCCGGCGATGCGCGGCGCAGTAACGCCCGCACCCGCGCAATCAGCTCCGGCACCGAGAACGGCTTGACGATGTAGTCGTCGGCGCCCGTCGCAAGTCCACGCACCCGCTCGCTTTCCTCACCGCGCGCGGTGAGCATAATGATCGGCAGCGCCTTGGTTTCCGGCCGAGCCCGTAACCGGCGACACAGCTCGATACCGGAGAGCCCCGGCAGCATCCAGTCGAGCACCACCAGATCGGGCGCCGCTTCACGAAGCCGGGTGTCGGCGTCGTCGCCGCGGGCGACCGTCTCGACGTCGTAGCCCTCGGACTCAAGATTGTACCGAAGCAGGAGCGTGAGCGGCTCCTCATCCTCGACGATCATGATCCGTGCATTCATCGAACCGCCTCGCTGTTGTTCAGGATGCCGGCATGGCGAATGTTGTGGTGTCGCCCTTCGGGCGCTGGTCGGCGATCGGACGACCCTCGATCATGTAGTAGACGCTCTCGGCGATGTTGGTGGCGTGATCGCCAATACGCTCGATGTTCTTGGCGCAGAACATCAGATGGATGCAGAACGTGATGTTACGCGGGTCTTCCATCATATAGGTGAGCAGCTCGCGAAACAGCGAGGTGCACATCGCGTCGATTTCCTCGTCGCCCTTCCATACCGCCAGGGCGGCGGTGAGATCGCGGCCGGCAAATGCGTCTAGCACCTGCTTGAGCTGATCGCACACCAGCGAACCCATGTGCTCAACGCCGCGGATCAGCTTCTGCGGATGAAATTCGCCATCCAGTGCCATCACGCGCTTGGAGATGTTCTTGGCCAGATCGCCGATGCGCTCCAGATCATTCGAGACGCGGAGCGCGCAGACCACCTCGCGAAGGTCCACTGCCATCGGCTGGCGGCGGGCGATGGTGAGGATCGCCTTTTCCTCGATTTCACGCTGCAAGGCGTCGATGGTCGGGTCGGCCGCCACCACGCGCTGGGCCAAATCATGGTCGCGCCGGGTCAGCGCCGCGACCGCGTCCGCAACCTCTTTCTCAGCGAGGCCGCCCATCTCCGCGACCTTGCGTGTCAGATCCTGAAGATCGACGTCGAAGGCTTTTGCTGTGTGTTCGTTCATCATAGGGCACCTGCCATCAGCCGAACCGGCCGGTGATGTAATCCTGGGTGCGCCGGTCGGACGGCGCCGTGAAAATCTTGGTGGTCGAGTCGAACTCAATCAACTCGCCGAGGTACATGAAGGCGGTGAAGTCGGAGACGCGCGCCGCCTGCTGCATGTTGTGAGTGACGATCACGATCGTGTAGTCGGATTTCAATTCGTCGATCAGCTCTTCGATCTTGGCCGTCGAGATCGGATCGAGCGCCGAGCAAGGCTCGTCGAACAGGATCACCTCAGGGCGCACCGCCACGGTGCGCGCGATGCAAAGACGCTGCTGCTGGCCGCCCGAGAGGCTGAGACCACTGGCGTTGAGCTTGTTCTTGACCTCTTCCCACAGAGCCGAGCGCTTAAGCGCGCTTTCGACGCGGTCGTCCATCTCCGACTTGGACAGCTTCTCATAGAGACGGATGCCGAACGCGATATTCTCGTAGATCGACATCGGGAACGGCGTCGGCTTCTGGAACACCATGCCGACGCGTGAGCGGAGCAGGTTCACGTCGAGACCAGGAGCCAGCACGTCCTCGCCGTCGAGCTCGACCGTGCCGGCCGCACGCTGGTTCGGATAGAGGTCGTACATCCGGTTCAGGATGCGGAGCAGCGTGGACTTGCCGCAACCCGATGGACCGATGAAGGCCGTCACCTTGCCGGCGTAGAGCGGCAGGGTGATGTTCTTCAGCGCTTTGTTCTCACCGTAGAAGAAATCGAGATCGCGGATCTTGATCCGCTCCTCAAGACCCGCGGTGTCGATGGGTGCTTGGGTGACGGTTGGGACGGACATTGTCGCTGTTACGTTCATGACTGTTTGCTCGATGAGGCCAGGGCCCTCGCGACGATGCTGAGCGCGAGAACCGCAAAAGTGATGATCAGCGCGCCGGTCCAGGCCAGCTCCTGCCAATCCTTGTAAGGGCTCAGCGCGAACTGGAAGATGACAACCGGCAAGCTCGACATGGGCGCGTTGAGGTTCGTACTCCAGAACTGGTTGTTCAGCGCGGTGAACAGCAGCGGCGCGGTCTCGCCGCTGATACGCGCGATGGCGAGCAGCACGCCGGTGACCATGCCGGCCTTGGCCGCGCGATAGCAGACGCGGCGGATGACAAAGGCGCGCGGCATGCCAAGCGCGCTTGCCGCCTCGCGCAACTGGTTTGGCACCAGCAACAGCATGTCTTCGGTCGTGCGCACCACCACCGGCATCACGATGACGGCGAGCGCAACGGCGCCAGCCAGGCCGGAGAAGTGCCCCATCGGGGCGACCACGACTTCATATATGAACAGGCCGACGACAATCGAAGGGGCGCTCAGCAGGATGTCGTTGATGAAACGCACCACGCTGGTGAGCCGGTCGTGACGGCCATATTCGGCCATATAGGTTCCGGCGAGGATACCGATCGGAGTCCCGATCACGATGGCCAGCACCGTCATGATCAGGCTGCCAATGATGGCGTTCAGCAGACCGCCAGCCGAGCCCGGCGGCGGCGTCATCTCGGTGAAGACGCGGAGCGACAGGCCGGAGACGCCCTCGTAGAGCAGCACGCCCAGGATCAGGACAAGCCAGCCGAGGCCGAAGGCGGTCGCTGCGTAAGAAAAGATGATCGCGAGCTTGTTGCCGCGGCGGCGATTTGCGTAGAGCGAGTTCATGGCGTCACCCGACCCGCCGCTCGATCCGCAGCAACATATAGCGCGCGGCAGCGAGCACAATGAACGTGATCACAAACAGGATCAGGCCAAGCGCGATCAGCGACGAGGTGTAGAGATCGCCGACCGCCTCGGTGAATTCGTTGGCGATGGTGGCCGAGATCGTCGTGCCGGGCGCGATGATCGAGGCAGAAATCTTATGCGCGTTGCCGATGACGAAGGTCACCGCCATCGTCTCGCCCAGCGCACGGCCGAGGCCGAGCATCACGCCGCCGATCACGCCGACGCGAGTGTAGGGCAGCACGACGTAGCGCACGACCTCCCAGGTGGTGCAGCCGAGGCCGTAGGCCGCTTCCTTGAGAACCGGCGGCACGGCGTCGAACACGTCGCGCGATATCGAGGTGATGAAGGGCAGCACCATGATCGCAAGGATCAAGCTCGCGGTCAGCACACCGATGCCATAGGGCGGCCCCTCGAAGATGGCGGAGAGCACCGGAATGTTGCCAAACACCGAGATCAGAAACGGCTGCAGCGTGCCCTGAAGGAACGGCGCGAACACGAACAAACCCCAGATGCCGTAAATGATACTGGGGATGCCAGCGAGCAGCTCGATTGCAATGCCGATCGGACGCCGCAGCCACATGGGGCAGAGCTCGGTCAGAAACATCGCGATTAGAAGACCGACCGGCACCGCAATCAGCATCGCGATGAACGACGTGACGACGGTGCCGTAAATCGGCGCAAGCGCGCCGAATTTTTCGGTCACCGGATTCCAGCGCTGCTCGGTGACGAAACTAAAACCGAACGTCTGCAGCGCCGGCATCGCGCCGATGATCAGCGCAATGATGACGCCGCTCAGCAACAGAAGAACGGCAAGCGCGGCAATGCGCGTGAGGAAGTGGAAAATCGTGTCGGAGAGCCGGAGCTTGGCCAGAGCCTTGGCCCGCGACGGCGTGTCGGCCGCCTGTACGGTTCCGCTCTGCAACGCCAGATCAGTCACGGATCGTCTCCCAGCGGACAATGTCGGCTCCCGGCTGTTGCTTTCTGAGGAGCCCACTCAAGCGACCGGACAGCCGCCTTACAAGACAACTTGCGTTCTTTTTTCCCGGCGAGGGAACCAGAAGGGGCAGTTTCCTACCCCTTCCGGCCGTTTTCATTGCAGGAACAATCAAATCCGTCGGTGACGGTTAGTTCGTCACGGCGAACAGAGGCTTGCCGTTCGCATCCTTGACCTGGGTCGCCCAGACCTTCTGGATCGCGTTGACGACCTTGTCCGGCATCGGAACGTAGTCGAGATCGAGTGCCTGCTTGTCGCCCTTGGCATAGGCCCAGGCGAAGAACTTCAGCGCGTCGGAGGCGGCAGCCGCGTCCTTCGGCTGCTTGTGGATCAGGATGAAGGTCGCGCCCGCGAGCGGCCAAGCACCCGCGCCCGGCTCGTTGGTCAGCACGACACCGAAGCCCGGCGTGCCTTCCCAATCAGCAGCAGCGGCAGCAGCCATGAACGACTCGGCGGTCGGCTCGACGGTCTTGCCGTCCTTGTTGACCATCTTGGCGTAGGTCATCTTGTTCTGCTTGGCATAGGCGTACTCGACATAGCCGATCGAGCCCTTGGTCTGCGCGACGTTGTTGGCAACGCCTTCGTTGCCCTTCGCGCCGAGACCGCCCGGCCATTCGACCGCGGTGTTCGCACCAACCTTGGTCTTCCAGTCAGCGGAGACCTTCGAGAGATAGTCGGTGAAAAGGAACGTGGTGCCCGAGCCGTCCGAACGATGGACGACGACGATCGGCTGCGCCGGGAGCTTGGCGTTCGGATTCAGCTTCTGGATCGCCGGATCGTTCCAGGTCTTGATCTCGGTCATGAAGATCTTGGCGAGCGTCGGACCGTCGATAACGATGTCGCCCGACTTGATGCCTTCGATGTTGACGACCGGAACCACGCCGCCGAGCACGGTCGGGAACTGGATGAGGCCGTCCTTCTCGAGCTGATCGGCCTTGAGCGGCATGTCGGATGCGCCGAACGTCACGGTCTTGGCCTGGATCTGCTTGATGCCACCGCCGGAGCCGATCGACTGATAGTTCAGACCGACGTTGGTTTCCTTCTTATAGGTGTCCGCCCACTTGGCGTAGATCGGATAGGGGAACGTCGCGCCAGCACCCGAAATATCGGCGGCGGCGGCCGGCAGTGTCGCAGCGGCCATAAGGCCGGCGGCGATCAGTGTTTTGAGATGGTTCACTGGCTCTCTCCTGTCATGGCCAAAGACTTACCGTGCGCGGGTTGCATCCCACGCCGAAGACCCTCGGCTGTTTCGATCCGATTGAATTTCGTTACGCAGAACACCAATCCCCGGTCGCTGGCTTTGTTCGGAAGGTGCCGTACCGGGACCGAGGCGATATCTACGCGTCTCATGTCATCGTTGTATGATCGTTCGATGACGCTTAAATGACAGACCAAGCATATGAATTTATTGAGAAATTAAGCCGTTAAGGAAAAGTTTATGACAACGGAAGGCGCACCGAGAAGGTCGCACCTTCCCCGGCCTTGGAGTCAATCGTCAGCCGCCCTTGGTGACGGTTAAGAATGTGTTTCACCAGCGCGAGGCCCAATCCGGTTCCACCTTGCGCGCGGCTTTCACCCACATCGACGCGATAAAAACGTTCAGTAAGACGGGGCAAATGTTCTGCCGCGATGCCGGGACCGTAATCGCGCACAGCGACGCGCGCTTCCGCTTTGCCATCTGCCACGGCAACGCGATCGAATTTGATCTCCACGCGTTTGCCGCTGGCACCATATTTCAACCCGTTCTCGACCAGGTTCTCGAACAGGCGGATCAGTTCGTCGCGATCGCCCAGCACCATCATCGGTTCCGACGGCGCATCGACCTCGATCGTCACCTCGCGGTCGCGGGCCAGCGTCTGCAAGCCATCCGCGACCTGATGCACGATCGGAACCAGATCAACCGGCTTGTCCGGGCGCTGATGCGCACGCAATTCGATGCGCGACAGCGAGAGAAGATCGTCAATCAGGCGCGCCATGCGCCATGCCTGATCGCGCATGATGCCGAGGAACCGCTCGCGGGCGGCGGGATCGTCGCGCGCCGGACCTTGCAGGGTTTCGATGAAGCCGGTCAGCGCCGCGAGCGGCGTACGCAGCTCGTGGCTTACGTTCGCGACGAAGTCCGCGCGCATCGCCTCGACGCGATGGATCGGGGTGAGATCATGCACCGTGATGACAACCACGCCGCGATCGGCCAGCGGAATTGGCGCCACAAACGCCTCCGACCATCGAACCGAGGGGATGCGCGCGGAGAATTCGATGCGCTGCGGCTTTCCGGTGGCCCGCGCCGCACGAATCGCTTCGATCAGCTCGGGCATGCGAAGCGCGATCGAGGCGAGATCGCCGCGCCGCAGCGCCGGCGCCAGCGCCGCCGCCCCTGCATTGAAGGAAATGACGCGGCCATCCTGTTCAAGCACGACGACCGGATCGGGCAGGCCCGAAACCACCGCATCGAGCAAAGCGCTGTCCACAACAGCCCCGACACCGGCGGCAGCGCCCGCCGTCGCATCGCCACCCGCGGCGAGCGGGCTGCGCAAGCGTCCCAGCCAGCCGGTCAATCCGCGCCGCGGGTTGCCGCCGTCATCGGTTGCCGACATCACGCCGTCCCGAAAGGCTCAAGCTCAGCTCCCGTATGCCGAGGATCACCAACGCCAGGGTGAATGGCGTGATGTAATAGAGCAAACGGAAGATGAGCAAGCCTGCGAGCAGCTCTTCTTTGTCATATTGGGATAGTGCGATCAGCATCGCGGCGTCGAACACACCAAGCCCGCCCGGCGAATGGCTGATGAACCCGAGCAGCGTCGCGGTAATGAAGATCACCGAGACTGAAACGAAATCCAGATAAGGCGTACTGGGCACCAGCATGTACATCGCCAACGCGCAGCAGCCGAGGTCGACGATACCGATCAGGATCTGCAGGAGCGACAACGGCCCGTTAGGAAGCTGGACCTTCCAGTTGTCACGGCCGACCACGCGCGGCGTACGCCACACCCATGCCACGTAACAGACAAGCGCGATCAGCAGGCCGATACCGAGCGCGCGGTTGAGCGCGGGGGGAAGCTGATCAATCTGCGATGCCGCCTCCGGATGCCAGGCGATTCCCACGCCGAGCACCGTGACGTTGCCGAGCCAGAAGGTGGTCCCGGCCACAAAGCAGATCTTGGCCACATCCATCGCAGTGAGACCCCAATGCGAATAGATGCGATAACGCACAGCGCCGCCGGTGAAGACCGTGGCGCCAACGTTGTGACCGACCGAATAGGAGGTGAAGCCGCCCAGGGCCGCAATCCGATATGGAATATGACCCTTGCCGATCGTGCGGAGCGCGAACAGATCGTAGAACGTCAGCGTGAAATAGGCGCCAGCCACGAACAGCGCCGCCAAAGCGACGTTGCTATAGTCGACGGTCGCCATGGCGTTGAGCACCTTGGCGAGGTTGATGTCATGCAGTTTGCGGTACAGCACCCACGCGGCGACCGCGATGATGCTGATGCTGAGGACGAAGCCGAGCCGGTGCCAGCCGATCTTTTCCTCGAAGAACCGCGCCGCCCCGCGCAGCCAATCCATTCTGCACTCCAAAACCGGCGCACCGTCCCGCGCCTGAAACGTCCAAATCCCGGCGGTTGGGTACTACCAGAACTCCCACGGAGGTGCGAGGGTTCAGGGCGCCGCAGACGACCGGGAAGGTTGCAGGCAGGCACTATTTAGGTCCGGGGAGCCATTCGTGCAGCCACTCTCAACCGCCATCGGCAATTATGGCCTGACCAAGCCCATAAAAGAGGGCCGCGTGAACTTGGGCAGGCTGAATCTCCAGCAGGTCGAGGTGAGTCCGATCACCGCAGCCATGCGCCGCATGTGCCGGGGTCTTGAATTCGATATCTGCGAGATGGCGTTCACGACCTATCTCTGCGCGCGGGCGCTCGGCAAGCCTTTCACCGCAATCCCGGTGTTCGTGACACGAAACTTTCATCATTGGGCGATCTTCACCAATACGAAGTCCGGCATCAAAGAACCGAAAGACCTGGAAGGCCGTGTGGTCGGCGTGAACCGCGGCTACACCGTCACCACTGGATTGTGGGCACGCGGCATGTTGCAGTCCGAATACGGCGTTGATCTCGACAAGATCACCTGGGTTCCGACCGATGATGAGCACGTCTCGGAGTTCGTCGCGCCGGAGAACGTCGACTATTCCAGGTTTCGCGGACGCAAGCTCGGCGAATTGCTCGCAAACGGCGAAATCGACGCCGCGATCGGCGAAATGGGCGGCGTGACCTCCCCGGACATCAAGCCGCTGATCCCCGACGCGCAGAACGTCGCGTTCGACTACTTCCGCAAGACCGGCGTCTATCCGATCAACCACGGCGTGGTGGTCAAGAATTCGCTGCTGAAGGAAAATCCCTCGATTGCCGACGATCTCATCCAGGCTTTCCAGGAATCGAAGGCAATTTATCTCGAGGACCTACAGGGAAGCGTCGGCGTCTCCTCATGGGACAAGGCCGCCGCGACCAATGCCGCTGTGGTCGGCGACCCGTTTCCATTCGGCGTCGAAGCCAACCGCAAGGCGCTGGAAGCCGTCACGCAATTCGGCGTCGATCAACACATGGTGCCGCGGCGGTTCACGGTAGAGGAACTGTTCGAAGTGCGCTGACACCCACCTGCCGCAGCCCTTCGCGACCTGTTAGTCTCCTCATCAATCAGCCTGCAAGAAGCGGGCGGCCGACTGGGGAGAGCATGATGAACGACCAAGACAACCATCGCGAAGACGGCATCGACCGCCGCACAGTCCTGACCGCCGCCGGCGTCGGGCTCGGCGCGAGCCTCATTTCCAATATCGCTTCAGCCGAAGGACAAAGCATGACGACCGCTTCCGCCGCCACAGGCGACATCTGGAGCCAGGAGTATTGGGCCCAGAAGGGCAACACCAAGCTCAACCTCTGGCGCAAGCGCGTCGGCGCACCGCGGCCTGGCGAGCAGAGGCCGATCCTGTTCCTGGTGCACGGCTCATCGAATTCGACACGCTCGTCTTACGACCTCATCATGCCGCCCGGCCACGGCGAATACTCGATGATGAACATCATGGCTCGCGAGGGCTACGACGTCTGGACGATGGACCACGACGGCTACGGCTATTCGGAAAGCTCCGGCAATAACTCGGACATCGCGAGCGGCGTCGAGGATCTGAAGGCCGCCATGCCCGTGATTCAGAAGGAAACCGGCCTGAGCAAGATGCACATGTACGGCACATCGTCGGGCGGCATCCGCGCCGCGGCCTTCGCGCAGGCCAAGCCCGAACACGTGGACCGGCTGATCATCTCGGCCTTCACGTACAAGGGCGAGGGCGCAGCCGAAATCGCACGCCGCCGGGCTCGCGCCGACGAATTGCGCGCCAACCCTCGCCGCAAGCGCGACGCCGCGATGATCCGCTCGATCTTCACCCGCGACGGTCATCCCGGCACCACCGATCCGGCGGTGCCCGAGGCGATCATCGCGATGGAGATGAAATTCGGTGACCAGATTCCGACCGGCACCTATCTGGACATGGCGGTGAACCTGCCAATCGTCGACCCTAAGAAGGTGCTGTCGCCGGTGCTGATGCTGCGCGGCATCTGGGACGGCAACTCGACCGATGCGGACCTGCTGGATTTCTACACGCAGCTCCCGAACGGCGACCGCCAGTTCATCATCCTGCCGAACACCGCGCACAGCCCGGGGTATGGCAAGAACCGGCATCTTTTGTATTACGCCGTGAAGAACTTCCTCGCCGCGCCGGCTGTGGCCGCGACCTGATAAAATCTTTCAGAGCGCGGCTCTTTCGGGGGCCGCATCACTCTCTCTCAACGTCATGGCCGGGCTCGTCCCGGCCATCCACGTTTTGGCCCAACAGAAAAGAAAAACGTGGATGCCCGGCACAAGGCCGGGCATGACGGCTGATAGATCAGTGCCTCATTACCTAAACCGGCTGCGACTCCAGTTCCTCGCCGACTGTGATGGGATGCGCCATCGTCTCGTGCAGCTTGTCTGCATCGAGCTCGCCCTCCCACCGGCTGATCACCACCGTTGCAACGCCGTTGCCGACAAGGTTGGTCAGCGCGCGGCATTCGCTCATGAACTTGTCGATGCCGAGCAGGATCGCGATCGATTGGATCGGGATGTCCGGCACGATGGCCAGCGTGGCGGCGAGCGTCACGAAGCCCGCGCCGGTGACGCCGGACGCGCCCTTCGACGTGATCATCGCGATAACCAGGATGCCAAGCTCCTGCGATAGCGTCAGCGGCGTGTTGGTCGCTTGCGCCAGGAACATCGTGGCGAGCGTCATGTAGATGTTGGTGCCATCGAGGTTGAAGCTGTAGCCGGTCGGAATGACGAGACCGACCACGGACTTCGACGCGCCGAGATGCTCCATCTTCTGGATCATGTGCGGCAGCACCGTCTCCGACGAGGACGTGCCGAGCACGATCAGCAACTCATCCTTGATGTAGGCGACGAAGCGCAGGATCGAGAAACCCGCGAAGTGCGCGATGGTACCAAGCACCAGCAACACGAACAGGATGCTGGTCAGGTAGAACGTCGCGATCAGTTGCAGCAGGTTGACCAGCGAGCCGAGGCCGTAGGCGCCGATGGTGAAGGCCATCGCACCGAATGCGCCGATTGGCGCAACCTTCACGATCATCTTGATGATGGCGAAGAACATCTTGGATGCCGCGTCGATCGCGGCATTGATCTTGCGGCCGACTTCTCCGAGCCGGGCGATAGCGAAGCCCGAGAAGATCGATACCAACAACACCTGAAGAAGATCGCCCCGCGCCAGCGCGCCGAAGAAGCTATCCGGGATAATGGCCAGGAGGTGCGCAACGATGCCCTCCTCCTTGGCCTTCGTCACGTAACCGGCGACCAGTTTCGGATCGAGTGATGCCGGGTCGATGTTGAAGCCGGCGCCGGGCTGGATCACCTTGGCGACGATCAACCCGATGACGAGCGCGAGAGTCGAAACCGCCTCGAAATAGAACAGTGTCTTGATGCCGACACGGCCGACCTTCTTGAGGTCGCTCATCGAGCCGATGCCATGCACGACGGTGCAGAAGATCACCGGCGCGATCATCATCTTGATCAGGCCGATGAAGCCGTCGCCAAGCGGCTTCAGCGCGACGCCAGTGTGTGGGAAGTAGTGCCCGATGAGAACGCCAAGGGCGATGGCGATCAGCACCTGGATATAGAGAACCTTGTACCAAGGACGCGAGACTTTAGTGACCGCGACAGTGGTCATGGCGATGGTCCTGCTCTAAGCGCCGCCCCCCGACAGCCCCCAGCCGGCTATTTGGCGATAAAGAACTCCCGAAGCTCCTTGTAAGTTTCCTCTGGTGCTTCCTCGGACAGATAGTGCCCGCACGGCAGCGCCTTTGCACCTCTTATGTCGGCAGCATAGCTCTTCCAGACCTCGGCCGGCTTATGGTTGCGGCCGACACCGCCGGTCGCGCCCCAAAGCAGCTGCACCGGCACCGTGATCTTGCGCCCGGCCTGGAAGTCCTTGGTGTCCATTTCCAGATCGATACCGAAGGTGGCGCGGTAGTCCTCGCAGATGGCGTGGATCGTCTCCGGATTGCGGAAGCAGCGCATGTATTCCGCCAGCGCCTCCTTGCCGAAAAACGAAAGCCCCTGCGGGGTTTTGGCAAGCTTCTTCTGGATGAACCAATCCGGGTCCGCGCCCATCATCTTCTCGGGCAGCGGCTCGGCCTGAATGTTGAAGAACCAGTGCCAGGAGAAGGTGCCCCACTGGCGCGTGACGTTGTTGAGCAGGTGATGCTGCGGGATGATGTCGAGGATCGCGGCGCGCTCCACCTTGTCCGGATGGTCGAGGCACATGCGGTGCACCACACGGCCGCCGCGGTCGTGGCCCGCCACCATGAACTTCTTGAAACCGAGGTGGGCCATCACCTCGATGCCGTCGAGCGCCATGTTGCGGAATGAATAGTTCTCGTGCTTCTCGCCGCCCGGCGGCTTCGAGCTGTCGCCATAGCCGCGCAGATCGATGGCAACGACTGTGAACTCGTTCGCAAGCCGCGGCGCGAATTTATGCCAGGACAGATGGGTGAACGGATTGCCGTGGATCAGAAGAAGCGGCGGCCCCTTGCCGCCGTGCACTGTGACGATCTTCGCGCCGCTGGTCTTGATCTCGGTGCGGGTGAAGCCTTCCATCATTTCCGATCCCCAAATCTGTTCTTGTCGACTCGCCTAGTGTGAGCATTCGGGCGATATACTCAAGCACCCCTCTCTGAGATAATGCGCGGCCCACCGGGAGGAACAAAATGGGCCAATGGCTTCTTTCGCTGCTCGTCGCGGCGGTTTTCGCTTGTGGCAATGCCTCCGCGCAGCCATTTCCCAACAAGCCCATTCGCCTGATCATCGGCTTTGCGGCAGGCGGGCCGGCCGACGTGATGGCGCGGCTCGTCGCACAGAGGATGCCGCAGATCCTCGGCCAGCCGTTCATCATCGAGAACCGCCCGGGTGCGGGCGGCTCGATTGCTGCGAAGTTCGTCGCCGAGTCCGATCCCGACGGCTACACGCTGCTGCTCGGCAACACCAGCAATCAGGTCATCTCACCCGCGCTCTATTCCAACGTCGGCTACGATCCTGCGAAAGCTTTCGCACCTGTGGCGATGCTGGGCAGCACGTCGAACCTCCTCGTGGTGAACTCTAATTTCGCGGCGAAATCAGTCCGCGACGTCGTCGCGATGGCGAAGGAGAAGCCGGGCAAACTCAACTATTCGTCACCCGGCGTCGGCACGCCGCCACATCTCAACGGCGAAATGTTCAAGCTGCGCGCCCGCATCGACATGGTGCATGTGCCCTACAAGGGCGGCGGGCATTCCAGCCAGGCCGTGCTCGCAGGCGACGTCGAAATGACGTTCGAAAATCCGGCGACTTCTCTACCGCTGGTGCAGAGCGGGCAACTGCGCGCGCTTGCGGTGACCAACGACACACGCAACCGCCAGGCGCCGGACATCCCGACAATGATCGAAGCCGGCGTGCCGGATTTCGTTTCGGTGTCGTTCACCGGCATCGTCGCGCCGGCCGGAACACCTCCCGCAGCGGTCGCACGGCTCAACGCAGCCATCGTCGAAAGCATGAAGAGCGCGGAGGTGCAGGCCGCTCTCGACAAGCTCGGCGTCGATACGCGCGTCGGCACGCCAGAGGAGTTTTCGAGCTTCCTCGCGCGCGAACGCGAGAAATGGGGCGCGCTCATCCGCGCGGCGAACATCAAGCCGGAGTAAGCCCATGAACGTGGTGTCATTGGTTGGTGCCGCCGGTCTCGTCCTCATGACGCAAAACATTCAGGCCGCCGAACTGAAGGTCATGGTCACGGGCGCAGCAAAGGACGCCTTCAACGAACTCGCGCCGCGGTTCGAGCGCAGCACCGGTCACAAGATTTCCGCCCAGTTCGACCTGCCGCCCAACTTCATCCGCAGGATCGAGGCCGGTGAGACCTTCGACGTCATCATTCTGTCGATGGACGTCGATGGCCTGATCAAGCAGGGCAAGGTTCTGGCCGACTCCCGCACCATCCTCGGCCGCACCGGCGTCGGCGTCGCGATCCACCAGGGCGTGCGCAAACCGGACCTTGCCACCGTCGATGCATTCAAGACGATGCTGCGCGACGCCAAGTCCGTCACCTACTCCGGCGAGGGCTCGAGCGGACGTTATTTCCTGAGCCTGCTCGACCGGCTGGGCATGACCGAAATTATGAAGGCCAAGCTCCGCCCGCCGGGCGGCGTGGGCGGCGCGGCTGCACTTCTCTCAAAGGGTGAGGTTGAGATCGCCGTGATCGGCAAGCCGCCGACCGTCGGGGTGCCCAATATCGAATGGCTCGGGTGGATTCCGGGCGAACTGCAAAGCTGGGTGGTGTTCACCGGCGGCGTCGGCGCCGCCAGCAAGGAAGCCGCTGCCGGACAGGCGCTGCTGGCCTTTCTGACCGCACCGGCGGCTGTGACGATTTGGAAAGCGCGAGGACTCGACCCCGTACCGTAAGCGGGTATCGTGGGCATTCGAAAGACTGCCGGATTCTATAAAAAAAGCTACAGTCTGTAGGGACAGGGAGGAACACAATGACAAATATCATCAAGGGCATTTCACGCCGCACATTACTCACGCGCTCGGCAGGCGCGACGCTCGGATTGTCGGGCGTGGGCTCCATCGCGATGCCTTACGTCGCGCGCGCGCAGGCGAAGACGCCGGTAACGCTCGCCATCCAGTTCTTCGCACGCGGCGACTACGCGCACGTCTATCTCGCGCGCGAGCGCGGCTACTACGCCGAACAAGGCCTCGACGTGACGTTCAAACATGTCCTCGGCAACGCGCTCGCCATGCAGACGCTGACCGCAGGCAACGCGGACTTGATCCACGCCGACATCGTGCAGATGCTTCAGCTCCAGGGCAAAACGCCTGAGCCGCATATGCGCGCCGTCGGACTCATCTCAGACAAACTCGCGCTCTCGCTGTTCTTCCAGAAGGGCAAGGGCATCAACACACCGAAGGACCTCGAAGGCCGCAGCATCGTCGACTCACCCGGCTCCACCGCGCCGTTCATCTTCAACATGTTCGCCAAGGCGAACGGCATCGACACCAACAAAGTGGCCTGGAAGAACGCGGCAGCGACCGCGAAGGTCGCGATGATGCTGCAAGCGCAGGCCGATGCTGTTGCGATTTATCTTCCCGCGAAGCCCGGCATCGAGTCGAAGCTGCCGCCGGGCCAGGAGGTCGGCGCCTTCACCTTCGGCGACTCGGTGCAGATCTACGGCGATGGCCTGATCACCACCGAGAAGTACTGGAAGGAAAACAAGAAGAACGTGCAAGGCTTCGTCCGTGCCACGATGAAGGGCTGTAAGGACTCCTACGCCGACCCGAAGGCCGCCGCCGAAGCAATCGGCAAGCACTTCCCCGAGCTCAACAAGGACCTCGCGGTCAAGGAAATGCAGATCCAGGCAACTCTCGGCGAAGGCCCGTATCAGAAGAAGAACGGCATGGGCCACCTCGACCCCGACAAGATGAAGGCCACCTACGAGGCCGTTATCAGCGTGCTCGGCCAGCCGATCTCCAAGCCAGTGACCGAGTTCTATACCAACGACGCGTTTTGATTGGCGCATGAGACGCTGGTGGTGCGGGCTTCCGAGCGAGGCCCGCACCACAATCGTGACAAGAGTTCCGTGATGGAAGTTTCATGAGTGTTCAAGCCCCCGCCCTCGACCGGAGCAATCCGCTTGTCACGCTGCGCGGCGTCGGCAAGGTGTTTCCCGCGCGCCGGTCCGGCGCGGACCGCGTGCAGGCGCTCTGTCCGGTCGACGTCGACATCGCGCATGGCGAGTTCCTCACCATCGTCGGGCCGTCGGGCTGCGGAAAGTCCACACTGCTCTCGCTGATCTCCGGCTTGCAGCGCGCGTCGAGCGGCGAGGTGCGCGTCGGCGACACGGTCGTCACCGATCCTTACACCGACCTTGGTATTGTCTTTCAGAAGGATTTGCTCCTCCCCTGGCGGACTGCGCTCGACAACGTGCTGATTCAGGCCGAAGTGCGCGGCATTGGGCGCAAGAAGCTGCTCGACCGGGCGATGCAATTGCTTGAAATGGTCGGCCTCAAGGGCTTCGAGAGCTTCTACCCGCATGAACTCTCCGGCGGCATGCGCTCGCGCGTCGGCATCTGCCGCGCGCTGCTGCACGATCCCCCTCTCCTGCTGATGGACGAGCCATTCGCCGCGCTCGACGCCATCACGCGCGACCAGCTTGCGCTCGACTTCCAGACCTTCTGGCAACGCGACCGCCGCACGGTCGTGTTCATCACCCACAACATTGCGGAGGCCGTGTTCCTCGGCGACCGCGTGCTGGTGATGACAGCGCGGCCGGGGCGGATCGCGGAGATCATCGACGTCGATCTGCCACGCCCACGCGAGCTTTCGATACGCGATGCGCCGGAGTTCACACGCTACACCGGCCGCGTGCGCGAGCTGTTCATGCAACATGGCATTCTGCGGGGCCGATGATGAGTAACGTACCGTCATCGCCGGAGATCGCCGGCCCGAGAGATGAGCCGCGCGACCCACTCTTCATCGCTTTCAAGATTTTCAGGCGATCTTATCCAGTGATCGCCATCATCCTGACGTTCCTCGTCTGGGAATGGCTGGTACGGCTGTTCAAGGTGCCGTCCTTGATCCTGCCCGCCCCGAGCGCCGTCTTCGATCACCTCTGGAGCAACCGCGCTCTCTACATCGCTTTCACCAAGCCGACGCTGCTGGAAGTCCTCGCGGGCTTTGCGGTCGCGGCCATAGCGGGCATTTTACTTGGCATTCTGGTGTCGTTCAGCGATTTCGCGAAGCGTACTGTCTATCCACTGCTCGTCTCGTCGCAGATGGTGCCGAAGGTCGCCATCGCGCCGGTGTTCATCATCTGGTTCGGCACCGGGCTTGAAGCCAAGGTCCTGATCTCCTTTCTGATCGCGTTCTTCCCGATCATGGTCTCGACGATGGTCGGCCTCGAGGCGATCGAAGCCGACATGGTGCGGCTATTCCGCTCGATGGGGGCAGGCGCCTATCGCACCTTCATGAAGCTCCGCTTGCCCGCGGCACTGCCCAACATCTTCGCGGGACTCAAGATCGGTATGAGTCTCGCCGTGGTCGGCGCGGTCGTTGCCGAGTTTGTCGCGGCGGATCGCGGGCTCGGTTATTACCTGCTCTACGCCAACGGCCAGCTCGATACGCCCGGCGTCTTCGGCGCCCTGCTGCTCCTCACCGTAATCGGCGTTGTCCTCTATTACATGGTCGAGGGCGTCGAACGCATCTTCGTGCCGAGCGCACTCAGCAAGGAAGGCGACCCCGCGCAAGCGACAATGTAATCACGTCGGCAGCGGGTGCTCGTCCAGATACTTCTGATAATCCGGCTCGACGTCGATCTTGAGTGTCGCGAGGATGCGCACCACCGCGCAATAGAATGAGATCGTCATGATCAGATCGATCATGTGCGCGTGCCCAAGCTTCATCTCCAGTGCCTTGTAGGTCGCATCCGCCATCGCCAGCCGCTCAACCATCTCGCGCGCACCGCGCAGGACGAGCTTCGCGGTATCATCGAGCTTGGTCGGCCAGCCTTGGGTTTCCTCGCCAATGGCATGGATATCGTCGTCGCTGACGCCGAACTCCTTGCCGATCTTGACGTGGTGTGACCACTCGTAGGGCGACTTAGCGAGATAACCCACCTGCAGGATCGCGAGTTCGCGCAGCCGCGCATCGAGCCCGCTCTTGTGGCGGATAAAGCCCGCCAGCGCGTTCATCGCGCGCAGCGCATCGGGGCTATTAACGAGCGCCCGGTTGAGCCAGATCGGACGCGCCAGAAGATCGCGGTTTTCCGGCGCGAGGTCGGAAACGTCGAGGTAAGGAACGCGGGCCATCGCTTACTCGTCACGGTTCGCGCCTGGCCGGACCGGCGTTTCCGGCATCAGGCCACCGCGTTGGCGCAGCAGCGTCTCCTTGCCGGTCTGCTCCCAATCGCCCGCCGTGGTGCGGCGCGCATAGGTCTCCCACTGGTCGGTCCAGTCGTCGAGCGAATAGCCGTGCCACGGCGCCTGCACGTTCAATGCCGGGAGCTCCAAGTCCTCCCAGAGCTTGCGGGCGTGCTCCATGTATTCCTTGGTCGGCAGCGCAAGCGGCGGCATCGGGCGCTTGCGCGTCGCGTCGACCAGCAAGCCCGAGTCGGTTTTGTTGCCGGAATATTGCGCACCCTGCACGCCGCCGCGGTTGGGCATAATCACTATGTCGTCCGCCGGATTGGTGCGATAGGCGAGCGACCACAACACAGCGTCCATGCTGGACGGGTCGATGTCGTCGCTCACAGCGATGACGATCTTGCCGCAGTTCGATTGCAGCGTCGCTGCGCCTTGCAACCCGCGCCAAACCTCGGTGCGGGCCGTGCCATACGCGAATTGGAGGAAGATGACCGGACGCAGGTTGGTCAGCCGCTCGTGCATGAACACGCGGCGGATGCCCTTCACCGAAAGGTTCGTCTTCAGATGCGCCAGGAACAGCGGCTCGTAGGCCACCTTCTTGATGACGCTCGATTCACTCGGCGTTACCTGACTGATGATCTGTGTGAACACCACGTTCTTGCGATGGGTGATCGCGGTGACCTGCATCGGCATGTTGTAGGCTTCGAGCGCGACATAGCCATTGCTCTCGCCGAACGGCGCTTCGGGCTCCAGCACCGAGCAGTCGATCAAGCCCTCGATCACGATCTCGGAATCCGCCGGCACGTTCAGGTCGACGGTCTTGCAGCGAACCATGCGGATCGGCGCGCCCGCCGCACCGCCCGCGACCGCCATCTCATCCATATCGACCGCGAGCTTCTGCGGGCCGGTGAACATCACGATCGGCGCGCCGCCGACCACGATAGCAATCGGCATCTTCTCGCCGCGATCGCGATACTTGAGCCAGTGCAAATAGCCGCCCGCGCCGGTCGCCTCGCGGGCCACCATGCGCACGGCAAGCCGATCCGCGGCTTTGAGGCCCGCGCGATAGGTGCCCATGTTCTGGATGCCGCTTTCGGGATCCTTGGTGATGCAGAGCGTCGCCGTGAGATACGGCGCGGCGTCGAAGCCCGGCGTCGATACCGGCACCGGCAGCGCCTTCAGGCCCTCATCCTTGAGCGCGTCGCCGGTGACGACGACCTCCTGACACGGCGCACTCTCGACCGCGACCGGCGGAATGGGATTTGCAATCGCGCGCATCCACGCATCGCCGATCTCGTTGACCGGACAGCCCATGCCCTTCGCATAAATCTCCGGCGATGACGCCAGCGCACCGACCACCACCGGCATGTCGTATTTCTTGCCCTTGGAGTCGGTGACATTGGTGAAGAGAAACGCGCGGCGCTCCTCCTCCGCGACGCCGCCAATGAATTGCCAGCGCACCAGCGGATTGAGCTCGGTGTCCTTGTTGATCGGGCGGTCGATACGAACCAGCAGGCCCGCAGCTTCAAGGTCAGCGAGATGCTGATGCAGGTCGAGGTGCGGCCGCTTGGTCTTCGAGGCGGCGGCATTGGATGGATCGAGCATGAGAGGGACCTTCACAAAATTCCGCGCGACCGTACTCCACGCCGCTGCCCGGCCAAAACCTTCTGAGAATCCCGCCTGTTACCGGCATTAACTGCTCCATGTTGCAGCGCCAAAACCCGGACCTCCAGGAAGCAAATTTCGTTGACTCTCGCCCTTTTGCGGGCGCATTTTCGTGAGAGTGAACGTTCGTTCTCTTTTAGTGCAGCGCACTAATCGAGGGGGGTTATGCGCCAAGCCAACGCTCAGAAGCAGTCCGACCGCCGGGCGGAAATCCTCGCGGCCGCACAACGCTGTTTTGTCCGCAACGGGTTCCACCAGACTTCGATGCAGCAGATCTGCGCCGAAGCCGGGATGAGCCCGGGCAACCTGTATCGCTACTTCCCCTCCAAGGAATCGCTGATCGCCGGCATTGCAGAACGCGACCGCATCGAGGTGGCGCAGGAGTTCGCGAGCGTGGACCTGTCACACGGCTTGTTCGCCGTTCTTGAAGGCATGGCACACCACCACTTCTCGGTCCGGCCCGACGAGCAGGTGAAACTTTGTACCGAGGTCATGGCCGAGGCGCGACGGATGCCCGAGATCGCGCGCATCCACGAGTCCTTCGATGCGGACGTAAAACGCTGGCTAATCGATCTGTTCAAGGCCGGCGCGGAGCGCGGCGATATCCCCAAGGATACCGACTTCGAGACCGTCATCAGCATGCTGATGATCATCGCTGACGGCGTCTGGTGGCGACGCGCACTCGATCCGAACTTCAAGCCTGAAACCATGATCCCGATGTTCATGGACGTCACCCGCCACATCCTTCGGGCGCAGGACAACAGCGCCAATAAGAACGAGGAGAAGTCCCGATGAAAGCGAGCCGCATCACCGCCGTTGGCTTGGTGGCCGCAGCCGCACTCTGGATCGCATCCGGGCATCTCATTCCGCATGAGACGGCCGAGAGCCGCGCCTCGCAGCGCCCGAACGAAACGGCGGAAAAGCTGTTCCGCGTCGGTGTGATCGAAACCAACGTCGTGCAGCACAGCCGCAAGCTGCTTCTGTCGGGCCGCACTGAGGCCGACAAGAAGGTGGCGGCCTTTGCACGTACGGGCGGCGTCCTGACCGAGCTCAGGGTCAAACGCGGCACGCATGTGAAGAAGGGCGATATTATCGCCATTTTGTCGGACGAGGCGCGTGAAGCGCAGGTCATGCAGGCGAAAGCACTGCTCGAGCAGCGCAAGATCGAGCTTGAAGCCAAGCGCCGCCTGATCGAACTGAACGCTGTGCCGCGCCTCGAACTGTCCAACCTCGAGGCTCAGCATCGCGCTGCGGTGGCGGCCGTTGCAGCCGCCGAAGCCGAGCGTGATCGCGGCATCATCACCGCGCCGTGGGACGGTGTGGTCACCGAAGTTTCCGGCGAAGTCGGCGCCTCCGCCTTCTCGTTTTCCGGCACGTCGATCGCGCAGATCGTGGCACTCGATCCGATGCTCGCGGTCGTCGAGGTGGCAGAGCGCAAGCTCGCTGGCGTCAAGCTCGGCGAGACCGCCGATGTGCGTCTCGTCACTGGCCAGACGGCCACGGGGCATGTCCGCTTCGTGTCAAAGTCAGCCAGCCAGACCACCCGCACCTATCGCGTCGAGGTCGAGATCAAGAATCCGGACGGCGCAATCCCTGACGGCATCACCGCCGAGGTGATGATTCCGGTTGCACCGATGGCGGCGACACGCGTGCCTCGTTCGGCGCTGACGTTCTCGTCAAAGGGCGAACTGGGCGTGCGCACGGTCTCGGCCGAAGGCATTGTCGGCTTCCTCCCCATCTCCGTGGTCGAGGACGATCAGGCCTTCATGTGGGTCGGCGGCCTTCCAAACGGCACCCGTGTGATCGTGCAGGGCCAGGACTTCGTCCGCGAAGGGCAGAAGGTCGACGCCGTCCCCGCACCCGAACAGACCGCCGTTCGCTAAGCGAGTGATCGCGTCATGATGTCATTGATCGACTATGCCATCAGCCACGCACGGCTGACGCTCGCCACGCTGCTGTTCCTGCTCGGCGCGGGTTACGTGGCCTACGTCACGATCCCGAAGGAGTCGGAGCCGGACGTCAAGGTTCCGATCATCTACGTGCAGCTCACCCAGCGCGGCATCAGCCCGGAGGATTCCGAGCGGCTCTTGCTGCGGCCGGTCGAAACGCAGCTCAAGTCGGTCGGCAACGTCAAGGAAATGCGAGCCACCGCCTATGAAGGCGGCGGTTACGTCCTGCTCGAGTTCATGGCCGGTTTCGATTCCAAGTCCGCGCTCGCCGACGTCCGCGCCAAGGTCGATCAGGCCAAGCACGATCTGCCAAAAGATGCGGACGAGCCGAACGTGCTGGAGGTCAACCTCTCGCTCTACCCGGTGATCGTGGTCGGCCTTTCCGGCGACGTGCCGGAACGAACCCTGCTTCGTATTGCGCGCACCGCCAAGAACGCGGTTGAGCAAGTGTCTGGCGTACTCTCCGCGGAATTGCGCGGTGCGCGTGACGAAGCCGTCGAGATCATCGCCGAACCGATGCTGATGAAAAGCTACGGCGTGTCGCTCGATCAGTTTATCGCCTCGTTCAACACGCAGAACAGCCTGATTGCCGCCGGCGCGCTCGAAGGCTCCACGGGCCGCTTCGCCGTAAAGGTGCCGGGCCTGATCGAGAAGCCGCAGGACGTCCTGAAGGTGCCGCTCGCCGCCTCCTCAGGTGCCTCGGTGACGCTCGGCGACGTGGCGCAGGTGCGGCCCACGTTCAAGGACGCGACCTCCGTGACGCGTGTGAACGGCCGCCCGGCCATGACCATCGAGGTCTCAAAGCGCACCGGCGCGAACCTGATCGAGACCGTCGATGGCGTGAAGAAGACCATCGAAGCGCTGCAGAAGACTTGGCCGGAGGCGGTCCATGTCACCTTCACGCAGGACAAATCGAAGGTGATCCGTCAGATGCTGGCGGACCTTCAGAACTCGGTCGCGACCGGCGTCCTGCTCGTCGTGGTCATCATCCTGTTCGCACTCGGCTTCCGCGCCTCGCTGTTCATCGGCATCGCGATCCCGGCGTCGTTCCTCGCCGGCGTGCTCGGCCTTCAGCTCGCGGGCCTCACCGTCAACATCGTCGTTCTGTTCTCGCTGATCCTTGCTGTCGGCATGCTGGTGGACGACGCCATCATTGTCTCGGAGTTCGCCGAGCGGCGGATGGCCGAGGGCATGCCGCCGAAGGAGGCCTACTCACTCGCCGCCAAGCGCATGTCCGGCCCTGTGATTGCCGCGACCGCGACGCGTGTCGCTGCATTCTCCCCACTCCTGTTCTGGCCGGGCATCGTCGGCGAGTTCATGAAGTATCTGCCGATCACGTTGATCGCGACCCTCTCCGCGTCGCTCGCGGTGGCTCTGTTCTTCACGCCGACGCTCGGCGCACTGCTCGGCAAGGCCGCGCCGGTCGCGCACGACGACCGCGCCAAGAACGACGGCTATTACATGCGTACGGTGCGGCTCGCACTGCGCCGGCCCGGCATGACGCTGACCGCCGCCGCGATGCTGCTCGTCGCCGTGCAGGTCGCCTACGGAAAGTTCGGCAACGGCGTCGAGTTCTTCCCAAGCGTCGAGCCGGACTTCGGCCAGGTCATCATCCACGGCCGGGGCAACCTCGCGCTCGAAGAGAAGGACCGCGTCATCCGCGAGGTCGAGAAGCACGTGCTCGCGACCGACGGCTTGAAGACGGTTTACACCCGCGTCGGCGAGCAACCACGCGGCTCAAGCGAAATCACCGAGGATACGATCGGCATTATCCAGTACGAGTTCGCCGACTGGAAGACGCGCGACAAGGCCCACGTCATCATGGACGGCATCCGCGCCAAGACCGCGGATATTCCCGGCATCTTCGTCGAAGTCACCGGCCCGCGCGCCGGCCCGCCGACCGGCAAGCCGGTGCAGGTGCAGCTCAGCGCCCTCGATCCGGAATTGCTGCCTGCGGCAGCGAAGAAGGTCGCCGCGATCCTCGCGCAGAACCCCAGCATCCAGGACCTCGACGACGGCCTTCCGCTGCCCGGCATCGACTGGAAGATGGACGTCAACAAGGCCGAGGCCGCGAAATACAACGCTGGCCCAAGCCTGGTCGGCACCGCCGTGCAGCTCGTTACCAACGGCGTGAAGGTCACCGAGTATCGGCCGTCCGACAGCGACAAGGCCGTCGACATCCTCGTGCGCTTCCCCGAGGACAAGCGCAGCCTCGATCAGATCGACGACTTGCGCGTGCAGACAACTTCGGGCTATGTGCCGATCGGAAACTTCGTGGAGCGCATCCCGACGCCGCGCGTCGGCTACATCAACCGCATCGCGGGTAGCCGCGTGATCACGGTGTCGTCCAACGTCGCGCAGGGCGTGCAGACCGCCAAGGTGCAGCAGGAGATCGCCGCTGAGCTCGCCAAGGCGGACCTCGGCCAAGGCGTGCTCTGGCGCCTGAAGGGCGAAGACGAAGAGCGCGAGAAGGCCGGCGCCTTCCTGATGAAGGCGTTCGCCGTCGCGATCTTCCTGATCTTCGCGATCCTGCTCGCACAGTTCAACCGCCTCACATCGGTCGGCCTCGTGCTTACCGCTGTTGTGCTCTCGACCATCGGCGTTCTGCTCGGTCTCCTCATCATGGGGCAGCCGTTTGGCGTGGTGATGACCGGCATCGGTGTGATCGCGAACGCAGGCGTGATCGTGAACAACAACATCGTTCTGATCGACACCTATGACCGGCTGCGCCGCGAGGGTGTCGAGGCCTACGACGCGATCATCGAGACCTGCCGCGAACGCGCGCGGCCTGTCGTGCTCACGGCCGTTACCGCGATCCTCGGCGTGTTGCCGATCGCATTCGGCATGAATATCGAATTCTTGAGCCGCGAGCTGACCGTCGGTGCGCCCGCGACGCAATGGTGGATCAGCCTTTCGACCGCCATCGTGTTCGGCCTGGGCTTCGCGACCATCCTCACGCTGGTCGTGACGCCCGCCGCGCTGCTGTTGATCGAAAAGGGCCGTATCAAGCGGCTGCAATGGAAGGCCGCGTTGGCCGCACGGTTCTCGCGTAGAAAGGGAGCGACGGCTTAAAGCCGTCATTCCATTTTCAGCCCGATCGCCTTCACAACCGGCGCCCAGCGCGCGCTTTCTTCCGCGATATAGGCCTTCGCCTTCTCCGGTGTGTCGCGCACGGGCTCGAGGCCGGAATCGATCAACGCCTTCTGGAAGCCCGCATCGTCCGCGACCTTGTGGTTCGCCGCCGCGATCTGTTCAACAACAGGTTTCGGCGTTGCCGACGGCGCAAACACGCCGATGAAAAGCTGGCCGACCATGTTGGGATAGCCGAGCTCGATGGCGGTCGGAATGTCCGGCGCGCCCTTGAGCCGCTGCGGCGCAAACACCGCAATGATACGAATCTTGCCGGCCTTATGGAATTCGAGAAGCTGACCGGTGACGTGCGGCGTCATCGCGGGCACGTGGCCGCTCACGAGATCCGCGATGCCGGGACCGGCGCCCTTGTAGGGCACGTGGATCAGGTCCTTCAGCCCGGTGAGCTGCTTGAACTGCTCGCCGGCAAGATGCGTCATCGTGCCGGTGCCCGCCGAGCCGTAAGCCATCTTGTCCGGGTTGGCCTTGGCGTAATCGACGAACTCCTTCACCGTCTTCGCCGGCACCGACGCATTCACCGCCAGCGCGGTCGCCGCGACCGCGATGATGCCGACCGGCACGAAGTCCTTCGCCGGGTCATAGGACAGCTTGGTCGAGGTCATCGGGTTCAGCACGAGGATGCTGGTGTTGCCTAGCAGGATCGTGTGGCCGTCCGGCTGCGCGCGTGCGACTTCGGACGCGCCGATGGTGCCTGCGCCGCCACCCTGGTTCTCGATATAGACGGTGCCGAGATTCGACTTCATCCGCTCGGCCCATTGCCGACCGACAATGTCGGTGACGCCGCCCGCCGAGAACGGAATGATCATCCGGATCGGCCGCTCCGGAAACTTACTCTGACCGAATGCGGCGTAAGGCGCGAGCGCCGTGGCTGAAAGCGAAGCGAGACCCGTCTGAATTATTTCACGGCGGTTCATTGTGAACTCCATTCCCTAGACGACCGAAGGCTATGGCAGCCATGCGCGATCGGCCAGCCCTTTGCGCGTGCAAAAGGTCGCAGAAACCCTTTAGGCTTGCCGTCGCCTAGGGAGAAACAACCGTGACCGATCAAAAAGACGACCCCGCCTTTCGCTACTTCCCCACCAACTATCGCTGGTCCATGGGACTGCTGCTGTGTCTCAGCGCGGCGCCGTGGGGCGGCGCGGAAATCGACGAGGTGAACCGCGTCGGCTTGGCGCTCAAGGACAAGGTGGGCGACGACGAAGCCTGGCTCGTGGAATGGGCGAAGATGGGCGACAAGGTCGAAGCGCGCGGACGCGAGGAGGAAAAGAAAGGCCACAAGCTGACCGCGGCGTCCTATCTCATGCGCGCGTCGCAATACTATCAGACCGGCGAGCGCTTTCTGCAACGCGGGCCGAACTCGGCGGCGATCTACAAGAAGGCGGTGAAGTCGTTCGCTGACGCAGCGAGGATGATCAACCGGCCGAAGATCGAGTCGGTCGAGGTGCCTTACGGCGACAAAACGTTGCCGGCGCTGTTCGTGCACGCCGCGCCGGAGGTGGCTGGAAACAAGCCCGCGCCTGCGATGGTGTTCTTCGATGGCTTCGATATCACGAAGGAGATTCAGTATTTCAAAGGCGTGCCCGATCTCGTAGCACGCGGTATTGCGTGTCTGATCGTCGATGGGCCGGGCAATGGCGAGAGCGTACGCTTCCGCGACCTGCCATTGATCGCCGAGACGGAGAAATACGGCGCCGCCGCTTACGAATATCTCGCAGGCCGCAAGGAGGTCGACCCGAAGCGCATCGGCGTGATGGCTATCTCGCTGGGCGGATACTACGCGCCGCGTGCAGCGTCGCTCGAACCGCGATACGCCGCCTGCATCGCCTGGGGCGCGCAATGGGACTACTACGAAACCTGGAGGCGGCGGTTTGAGCTGCTCGACAGTGGCAAGGTGCCGTCGCTGTCGGTGCCGCCCGAGCATCTGATGTGGATTTTCGGGGTGAAGTCGCGCGACGAGGCGATGAAGAAGCTGGAAGGCTTCAGGCTGGACGGCATCGTGCAGAAGATGAAGTGCCCGTTCCTGCTGTTGCACGGCGCGGGCGACGAACAGATCCCGCTGTCGCTGGCACAAAAATGTTTCGACGCGGTCGGCTCCAAGGACAAGACGCTGCGTGTCTTCACCAAGGAGGAAGGCGGTTTCCACCATTGTCAGGTGGATAACGTCACCATCGGCGTTCACGCCATGTGGGACTGGGCCACGGACAAGCTGAAGCCGGGAGCGTAAGCCTCAGTGGAAATTGCGGCCCTTCGGCATCACCTCGGCGGTGTGTTGGGCGGCCGCGAGTTCTTCATAAGCGCGCTTATCCTTCACCATAGTGACTAGAGTATCGCCTGAGCGCGGATGGCGTTGTGGGATCGGACGCTTGATCTCATCGATCGGCAGTGCCGGATCGATGCGATGGGCGTCCTCCGACAGATTGAAGAGCATCCATGTCAGATCGTCGAAATGATCCGCAACGATGTGGATGACGTCTTTCTCGTTCTGAAGCACACCCGACACGCTGACGAGCCGCGAACCCATCACGATGGGGCGATACTCTTCAAACTTGCGCGGCCAGACGATGGTGTTGGCGATACCTGTTTCATCCTCCAGCGTCATGAAAATTGCGTTGCCTTTACCGGGACGCTGACGGACGAGAACGAGCCCACCGATGGTAACACGGCGACCAGATCTGACGGAGGGGAGCAATTCGTGACGCAGGATACCGCGCGCATCGAGGTTGCCACGCAAGAACGACACCGGATGCGCTTTCAAGGACAGATGCAGATGGCGATAGTCCTCGACCACCTGCCGGCCGGGCAGCATCGGCGGAAGATGAACGTCCGGCTCCAGCGCAGGCATCGTTACGCGCGCGAACAGCGGAAGATCATCCCGGTCGCCCGCCCGGCGCAACGCCTTCACCGCCCATAAGGCGTCGCGGCGATTGAAACCAAGAGAATTGAACGCGTCCGCCTGAGCCAACTTCTCCAGCGCCTTCGGCGGCAGGCCGGTGCGGAGCCAGAGATCGCGGACGGAGTCGAAACCGTCGCCGCGCGCTTTCTCGATTTTCTGCGCCCATTCCTCCGAGAAGCCATCGATCTGACGGAAGCCGAGACGCAAGGCACGATTGGTTTTGATGTCGTCTTTCATTGACACGTGGCGGTGATGCAACGTCCCGGCGCCACCATCTTCCAGCGTGCAATCCCAGTTCGAATGGCTGATATCGACCGGACGAACCTCGACGCCATGGTCCTGTGCGTCGCGGACAAGCTGTGAACTTGCGTAGAATCCCATCGGTTGGCTGTTGAGCAGCGCCGCCGCGAACACGTCAGGGTAATGGCACTTCATCCAGGCCGAGACGTAGACGAGATTGGCAAAGCTCGCCGCGTGGCTTTCCGGAAAGCCGTAACTGCCGAAACCCTTGATCTGATTCCAGCAGTCGGTCGCGAATTTGATTTCGTAGCCATTCGCCTTCATACCATCGAGAAACTTCTTCTCGAACCTGTCGATAGTCCCGACGTTCTTGAATGTCGCCATCGCGCGTCGCAACCGATCTGACTCGCCGGGCGCGAAACCAGCCGCGACAATCGCAAGCCGCATGGCCTGTTCCTGGAAAAGAGGAACGCCCATCGTCTTGCTCAGAATGTCCTTCAAGGCTTCCGATGGATAAGTGACAGGTTCCTTTCCCTCTCGTCGCCGCAGATACGGATGCACCATGTTGCCCTGGATCGGCCCGGGCCGGACGATCGCGACTTCGATCACGAGATCGTAAAATTCTTTAGGCTTTAGCCGTGGCAGCATCGACATCTGCGCGCGGCTCTCGATCTGAAACACGCCAATGGTGTCGGCGCGCTGGATCATTTTGTAGGTGGCTTCGTCCTCATCCTGTTCGGCCAAATCGCGATGCTCGCCATAGTGCGATTGCAGAAGATCGAATCCTTTCTTCAGGCATGTCAGCATCCCAAGCGCCAACACATCGACTTTGAGAAGACCGACTGCTTCAAGATCGTCCTTCTCCCATTCGATGACCGTGCGATCTTCCATCGCCGCGTTCTCTATCGGCACGACCTCGTCAAGCCGACTGCGCGTGATGACGAAGCCGCCGACGTGCTGGGAAAGATGGCGTGGCGTGCCGATGAGCTCCTTCGCCAGGTCCATGGTCTGCTGCAGACGGGGATCGGATGGATCGAGCCCGGCGCGGCGCGCTTCCTTTTCGGTAACGCCGCTGTCTGACCAGCCCCAGAGCGTGCTGGCGAGCGCCGCGATGGCATCGCTCGACAGGCCGAAGACCTTGCCGACCTCGCGAATGGCGCTGCGGCCGCGATAGCAGATCACTGTTGCAGCGAGCCCCGCGCGTTCGCGGCCGTATTTCTCGTAGATGTGCTGGATGACCTCTTCGCGCCGGTTGTGCTCGAAGTCGACGTCGATGTCCGGCGGCTCGTTTCGCTCCTCGGAGACGAAGCGTTCGAACAAAAGATCGACATGAACCGGCGAGACATCGGTGATACCAAGGCAGTAGCAGATGATCGAGTTTGCCGCCGAACCCCGCCCCTGACACAGGATCGGATCGGACAAACCACGCGCGTATCTGACGATCTCATGCACTGTCAGAAAGAACGGCGCGTAATTCAGCTTGCCGATCAACCTCAGCTCTTCGTCGAGCGCCAGCCGGATATGAGGTGGCGCGCCGTTCGGAAAACGTCTCTTGTATCCTTCTTCCGCAAAAGCCACGAGCGCGTCCTGTGGCGTGGCATGACCTTGGCGCGTCTCGTCGGCGTATTCGGTGTCTCGCAGCTCTTCTAGCGAAAACTTGCAGCTTTCGAGAAAGCGGACCGTCTCGCCGATGGCTTCCGGGACGCGGGCACGAAGAAAGAGCCGTGTCATTTCCTGCGGAGACTTGAGATGCCGCTCTGCATTCGCCTCAAGAGTCCGTCCCGCGGACTCCAGCGTGAGGTGCTCGCGGATACACGTCACCACGTCCTGCAACGCCCGGCGCTCGGGCGCGTGATAGAGCACATCGTTGATCGCGATCAGCGGGACGAAAGCGTCGTTCGCCACTTCGGCCAGCCGCGCAATGCGGCGCGCATCGTCACCGCGATAAAGCATTCCGGCGGCAAGCCAGACCGCGTGCTGGCCCGCCGTTTCCCGCAGACGGCTCAGCAGCGTGCCGAGTTGCTCGGCATGGATGCGCGTCGGCGGAACGACAATGAGATTGAGGCCTTCCAGATGATCCAGAAGATCTTGAAGCTCGAGGATGCAGCCACCTTTTTCGGCGCGGCGCTTGCCACATGAAAGGAGACGCGTGAGCCGGCCCCACGCGGCGCGATCCCTCGGATAGGCGAGGATGTCGGGCGTTCCGTCTGAAAACACCAGCCTTGTCCCGACGGCCAGCTTGAATTCGGAAGCAGGTCTGGGAAACCTGAAAACTGTTTCATCGGCTGGGTTCGGCTGGGCATTCTTTTCCTCCTCGGCAAAAGCTCTGATCTGGGTCAACGCGCGCACGACACCCGCAACGCTATTGCGGTCAGCAATGCCGATTCCTGAAAGCCCCTGAACCCGCGCCCACCACACCAGCTCTTCCGGGTCGGACGCGCCGCGCAGAAATGAAAAATTGGTGGTGATGGCCAACTCGGCATAGACAGGCGGAGGCGCAGGCTCCCGCGCCGCCGCCTTTTCTCCAACACGAAACGCAACAACATCAGCACTCACGACGCATACTCACGCAAACAGTCCGTGGACGAACCAGCGCGGCCTTTCGACCTCGCTCCCGTACAATCCTTCGCGATAGACCCACACCCGCGCACCTACGCCGCACTCGATGCGGAAATAATCGCGCGTAAGTTTCTGGCCGCGTTCGTTGCGCCACCACTCCATCGCGATGCGTTCAGGGCCTTCGGCGTGCGCGACCTGATGTTTCACATGACGCCAGGTGAAGCGGATCGGCGGTCCATCCGGCACCTGCGCGGTCGCTTCGATCAACTCCGGCTTTGGCAAAAGCCGGATCGGCCGCACCGGCATGAGACTGTCCTGTTCGAAGGCAAGCGCCGCCGCGCCTGACGGCCTCGTTACGTTTCTTGGCGCGTGCGCCGGCACGGACGACACCGCGAACTCCGGAATGTGCGTGTTCTGCGGCACTTGCCGCGTGATGCGGCTGAGGCCGAAGCGTGCGCCGAGCCGGTCGATCAGATGCGCCATCTCTTCGGCGTGGTCCGGTTGCGCCAATCCTGTCTGCACCGGATCGGTGCGCTCGGTAACCAGCGCCGAAAGCCGCACCATGTCGTAGCCAAAGCCCGGATCGCAGGCGTCGCCGAGAACGGCGAGCCGCTCCTCGAACAGCTTTCGCACCCGCGCGGGATCGCGCAGCGGCGCGCCGGTGCCGATCTCGAGCCGATGCACCTTTCCGTCGGCCCGGAATAGCGCAAGCTGCACGAGCCGCGCGCCTTCGCCACGCCGCTCCAGCACGCGCGACAATTCGCGCGCTAAGTGCTCGATGGTGCCGAGCACATCGGCTTCGCGCGCGATCGGCTCGTGGAAGCGCTCCTCTGCCATCGCTTCCGGCACCGGCAGGCGCGGCGTGATCGGCTCGTCGATCCGGCCGAGGGCCTGATCAAGCCGCAGCACCAATTCTTCTCCGAACCGCGCAGCGAAAGGCGCGCGCGGCCGCGTCGCGAGATCCTCGATGCGCTTGAGGCCAGAGGTCGCGAGGTCCACGACGATGTCCGCTTCGGTGCGTAGGGCCGCGATCGGCAGCGGCATAAGGGCTGCCGCGCTCTCGCCTTTCGGCACGATACCGGCCGTGCCGTAGCGCGCGACAGCCCAGGCGCAGCCGACCGTATCGGCGACCGCGACGCGAACTGCGAAGCCCTGATGCGACAACCGCACAACAAGATCGCGCGCCAGTGTTGCTTCGCCGCCGAACAAATGCGCGCAGCCGGTGATGTCGAGGAAGAGCCCATCGGGCGCATCAAGACCCACCAGCGGCGTGTAACGGTCGCACCAGTCGGCGACCGCTTCGAGCAGACGGCGGTCCGCTTCGAAATCGGCATCCACCACCGGCAACGACGGATAGCGTGCGCGGGCGTCCGCGAGACCGAGCCCCACCTTCAGGCCGAGTCCCTCTGCAGCGTCGTTCAGCGCGGTGATGCGCTGTGCTCCCTTGATCGAGGCGACGGCAACGCGCGGCGCGTCAACCTGCTCGGACAGATGGCGCTCGATCCTGTCGGTCGAGAGCCGCCGGAGCCAGAGCGAAAGGTACCGCCGTGTTGAATGCGCGCTCATGATGATCCCATGTGACGAACCACCGGCCGGACGGTCCGCGCCGGTTCTTGACGAGAGAAAGGTCGAACGAGGTGGCGCCGAGCCCGCCGAACGCATCCGGCCGGCTCCGCGCCGCGGAGACATGCCATCGCGTCGCCGCCGCACTCGGAGCCGGCGTCGCGCGATGGCGAATGAGAAGGCCGAGACCCGCGCCTTCGCGCGCCGCCAACACCAGCCGGCGCGTCTCCGTAAGGTCGGCTTGCGCGCCGTCGTCGGTCAGTTCGACGATGACGTTCGCGAGGCCCCGGCAGCGCAGCCCTTCCTCCATCGCCCACAACGCATCGACCGGACGCGGCACGCGCAGCACGGTGAGGCGCGACGACGGCAAACCGTAAAGATCGAGGCCGGGGCCATAGGGGCAGCCCCCCTCGCTGCGGGCGAAATCGGTCGCGATCCAGAGTGTTTCGCCGCGCGCCTTGTTGCGGGCCGCGAGCGCGAGCGCAAAACCGGTCGCGGCCGTGAGATGGATGGGGGCCGTGGGGGCGAGCTCGTGCAACGCCCCGCAGGCGAGACCGCCGGCCAGCGCGGCGTCCGGCCCTTCGACGCCAAGGGACAGAACGCGTGCGTCCTCGTGCAGCCGGGGCGCGTTGCTCGGGTCGATCTCGGCCAGCGTTTGGCGGAGACGGTTCAGCGTGGGCTCTGGCGCAGCCGTGCCCATGGGAATACCTCGTGAATGTTCATGTTTTGTTCTATTGATTCCCGAACCGCCCACCCCTGTCAAGCAGCCGAATTTTCCCTCGATTTTCCGCAGGGTTGTAAGAATGCAACGGAGGTAGACCGCGCCACTTTCACAGTGGAACCCTGGGCGATTTCAACCGTTAGATCGGCTGAAAGGAGTGCGTGCCGTGCCTACCCCGACTGCCGAGTTTCTGAGGCGCCAAGCGGATAATTGCATCCGTGTCGCCCGTCAGTGTTTCGACCTCACCGCCTCCGAGCGCCTGCGAATCATGGCCTCCGAACTGCGATCCAAGGCCGATGAGATCGAAGAAGATGAAGACCAGACAATTCCAGCTGAAATGATCAAGCGGAATGGTTCGTCCAACGGCGAATCCGAACGCGAATAATCGCGTCGCGCCGCGCGTCTTCCACAAACGCTGAGGTTGCATATCACCGGTGCGCTCTCGCGCGCCGGAATCACGTTGAAATTGAGCGCCGCCGCGTCAATGGTACGCGCCATGAATACGACCACGAATACAATCCTGACGCGACTTTCGGCGGAGCTCATCGAACAATACGAAGCGGAAGGCTTCTGGGGCGGCGACACCATCTATTCGCTGGCCCGATGGCATGCCGAACACACGCCGGATGCCTTCGCGGTGCGTGACCGCTTCCGCCGCATCAGCTACCGGGCGTTGATCGAGAGCGCCGATGCGCTCGCCACCGATCTCGACGCGCATGGGCTTAAATCAGGTCAGCGTGTTGCGGTGTGGTTGCCGAGCCGGATCGAAGCCGTGGTTGCGCTGCTCGCGTGCTCGCGCAACGGCTACATCTGCGCCCCCTCGCTGCACCGCGACCACACGGTCGGCGAAGTGGCCGAGCTCCTGAAACGCCAGCGCAGCGCGGCCTTCGTGGTACAGCCCGGCTATGGCGCGGATGCCGGCAAGCGCGATCTCGACACGGCGCTGAAAGATGTTCCGACGTTGAAAAACGTCTATCGCTTCGAGCCGATGAGCGGCCAGGAAACCAGTGCGTTTCCGGGCTTGCCTCTCCTCTCCGCCGCGAACGTCCCGCAGAAATCCGATCCGAACCAGATTGTCTATCTCGCCTTCACGTCCGGCACGACCGGATTGCCGAAGGGCGTGATGCACTCCGACAACACGCTGCTCGCCAACGCGCGGCAGCTCGCGAAGGATTGGGCCATCGACAACAAGTCGGTGATCTACACGCTCTCGCCGCTCAGCCATAACCTCGGCTTCGGCGCCCAGGTGATGGCGCTCGCGGTCGGCGGCGAACTGGTGCTGCACGATTTGCCGCGCGGCGCGAGCCTGGCCGATCGTATTGTGGACACCGGCGCAAGCTTCCTCGTCGGCGTACCGGTGCATGCGATCGATCTCCTTGCGGAGATGCGGAAGCGCGGGCTGAAAGGCCTAGGCCGTCTCAAAGGCTTCCGCATTTCCGGCGCGGCGGCCCCCGCCGATGTCGTCGCGGGCCTGATCGAGCAAGGCATCGTGCCGCAGAGCGGCTACGGCATGACCGAGACCTGCTCGCATCAATACACGTTGCCGAACGACGATCCGAAGCTGATCGTCGAAACCTCGGGACGCGCCTGCCCCGGCTATGAGCTTCGTATCTTCAAAACCGACGATCCGGACAAGGAAGCGCCGATCGGCGAGATCGGCCAGATCGGGGGACGCGGCGCGAGCTTGATGCTCGGCTATTTCGACGATCAGACCGCGACCGAGGACTCATTCAACAAGGGCGGCTGGTTCATGACCGGCGATCTCGGCTCGCTTGATGCCAACGGGTATCTGCGCATCACCGGCCGCAAGAAGGACGTCATCATCCGCGGCGGCCATAACATCTATCCGGCGCGGATCGAGGCGCTGGCGCTGAAACATCCGGCAATCGAACGCGCCGCCGCTATTCCGGTGGCCGACCCACGGCTTGGCGAAAAAGTCTGCCTTGCGGTCATGCTGCGCGCGGGACAGACGCTGACGGCGGACGCACTGCTTGCGCATCTCGACGACGCTGGCCTGTCGAAATACGACATGCCGGAGTTCGTCCTGATCCTCGACGACATCCCGCTCACCGCCAACGGCAAGATCCGCAAGATCGACATCGTGGCCGACATCAAGAACGGCCGACTGGCACCACAGCCAGTCCGGTTCGAGCAGAAGCGCGCCAGCGCATAACAACAAGGAGAAACGCCATGCGCGCCGTGGTCGTCCGCGAATTCGGAGGCATCGACAAAGCCGCGATCGGCGACATGCCGAAACCGGAGTTGAAGCCCGACGGTGTGCTGCTCGACGTTCACGCCGCCGCGGTGAACTTCGTCGATCTGATCATGATGAGTGGCACCTATCAGTTCAGCCCGAAGCTGCCGTTCGTTCCCGGCAAGCTGCCGGTCGGAATCGTCGCCGCTGTTGGCCCAGAGGTGAAGAATTTCAAAGTCGGAGACCGCGCGCTCGCCATGGCCGAGCAAGGCGCTTTCGCGGAACAGGTCGCGATGCCCGAGCAGCAATGCGTGAAGCTGCCGGCATCGCTGCCGTTCACGGAAGCCGCTGCGATGTCGCTGATCTACGACACGGCCTATTTCGCGCTGAAGGAGCGTGGCCGCATCCAGCCGGGCGAGAGCGTGCTCATTCTCGGTGCGACTGGCGGCGTAGGATTGGCTGCGATTCAACTTGCCAAAGCGATGGGCGGTAAGGTGCTCGCGGCCGTCGCCAGCAAGAGCAAAGAGGACATCGTCCGCGAAGCCGGAGCCGACGAGATCGTCGATCTGTCCACCCCCGACTTAAGGGAGAGCCTGCGCGCACAGGTGTTCGAGAAGGTCGGCAAAGGCGGTGTCGATATCATCATCGACATGCTCGGCGGCGACGCTTTCGACGCCGCGGTGCGTGCACTCGCCTGGAACGGACGGCTCGTCATCATCGGCTTCGCGTCGGGACGAATTCCGTCGCTGAAGATGAACTATGTGCTGGTGAAGAACATCGAAGTCTCCGGCATGCAGATCAGCGACTACCGCAAGCGCCGCCCGTCCGACATGCAGGCCTGTTTCAAGCAGATCTTCGAATGGCACGCGGCCGGCAAGCTGAAGCCGCTGCCGACCAAGGTCTATCCGCTCGAGCAATTTGCGGAAGCCATGCACGACATCCAGGATCGCAAGGTGCGCGGCCGCGTCGTGCTGACGACGGGAAAAAGCTGACGCTCTGGGAAGGAATTGGAGCGGGCGGATGGGAGTTGAACCCTCGTCTCCGACCTTGGAAGGTAGCGCTCTGCCGTTGAGCTACGCCCGCGTCGCCCGGCTGATGGGCCGTTCGTTTTGGCCCTCGCCGATGCCGCCAACATAGATGCAAACCACATTCCGGCAATGTCTGATTGAAGTTATCGTTAAATCCGATAGTTCAAAGATTTCATTCATTTACCTTCGCTGGAAAGGTCGCCCAATTTGTTGCAAAATGCCGTTGTAGAAGCTGCAACGACGTCGTTTTCGGGTGGAGATGTCATGAAGAATATTTGTGCGGCAGCAATCGCGTTGCTGGTGGGCGCCGCGGTGGCGACCCCTGCCTCCGCGCAGATGGGTGGTATGGGCGACAAGGAAACCCCGCTGCAGAAGCAGGAAAAGCTCAAGGAAGAAGAGCGCAAGGCGATCGAGCGGGACTACGACAAGACGATGAAGCGGCTGAAAGGCCACGCGCCGGCTCAGGCCGCTTCGAGCGATCCCTGGGCGAGCGTGCGCCCGGCGGCCGAAGCCAAGAACGACAGCAAGAGCGAGCCGAAGAAGCGCTAACCAACAGCGCTAGGACTGCTCAAAGGCCGGGCAGTCTTGGCACGAGAGGTTTCGGCGCCTGTGACTTTGGCGCCGGGCCTTCGAGCCGCACCCCCTCCAGCGCCAGCAGCTTCTCCTTCGTCTTCGCGCCGCCGTGAGCGGAGAAGCCGCCAATCTTCTTTCCTGCCGCCAGCACGCGGTGGCAGGGAATGACCACCGGCACCGGATTCTTCCCCATCGCCTCACCGACGTTGCGTGCGCCTTCCCAATCGGTCGCGCCGAGGCTCTTCGCAAGCTCCCCGTAGGTCGTCGTGACGCCGTAGCCGATCGCACGCATCGTCTCGTAGAGCGTGCGGCGATAATCATCGATGCCTTCGAGATCGACCGGCACCTTAGAAAAGTCCATGCGCTCGCCGGCGAGGTATTTTCTGATGTCGGCGATCACCACCTGCATCGCAGACGGTGGCTCAGCCGCGCCGGTGCTGTGGGACTTTTTCGCGAGACGCCTTTCGGTCGTGGCGTTGTCGGTTTCCGGAAGCTGCACGGCGACGAGGCCGCGCGCGCTCCAGGCGATGCCGCAGGTGCCGATCGCCGTGTCGAAGAGGTGATGATGGATTGCACTGCTCGTCATGCTTCCAAATCTAATGATTAGCCAACGCTCCGCCACCCGTTTCCTGATCCGTTTTGCGGCACTTTGAGCGCCGCCGACCAGTTCGCGCCATCGTGGAAGTCCGAGGGCGCGCGGGACGTCGGGTTCCGAAGAACCCGCGGAACCTTCTCGCCTCACGGCGGGAAGGCAGTTCGTAAAACTAACCGCGAGTTCGTCTTCTCTCGACGTCCCGCGCGCGGTGTGAGGGATACTTCGCCTGGGTGTGTCGCCCGTTCGAAGCCACCGCATCCTGCCCCGCGTCGGTAACGCTGCAGACGCCCCTCGGATGGGACAGGACGGAAGCAGGCCTATGGGGTGATTGCGGCAAATTTATGATTATTTTCCTAGATCAAAGATCGGGAACACGCACGGCAGGGGACGCGTTTTCCTGGCGAGCGGTGGCGAGCAGGAGGTCCAGATGTCCAGCTTGCATCACGAAAAGCCACGGCATGCGATGGTTCCCATCGAGGAACAGCACCATGAGTCGCGGGCCATGGTTGCCATCGCGATGGCGGCGATCGCTGTGGCGTTCGTGCTCTCGGTCGCGGTGGCGGTCAGTTCGATCACGCACGGCGTGAAAACCGCAACGACCGGCGGCGTGTCACCCACGACGACAAGCGCGCCTGAAACGGCCGGAAACGGGCACCGAAGCTAGGAGCGCGCCGAACGCCCAGGCCGCCCGCGCGCAACACTTCAGGAGAAGCTGCATGTCCGATCCCAATCTCGAACGGCCGCCCAAACGCGCGTTGATCCGGCGCAAGGAAAAGGACCAGGAAGAGTCCAAGACAATGCTCGCCATCATCATGGGCGGCATCGCCGCGCTGTTCGTCTTCTCGATCGTGATGGCGTTCAACTACGCCTCGCACACGGTCAAGCCCGAGACCGCAGCCAGCAAGCAGACCCCCGCAGCAAGCGCTCCGGCGACAACAGGCTCGGGCGCTTCGACGACCGGAAGCGGCGGCAACAGGAGTTAGCGAATTCAATGGCCGTTCATCTTTCGAGGCGCGCTTCCGGTGCGCGCCTCAGGATGATGGTTGAGAGTTGCATTCGCAGCCGCCTAATAATCATCGCAGAAAAAAGAATGCGCCCTGCGCGACTTCCCCGCACGGGCGCACTCGTTGCAGCGTCCGTGCACGCCAGCTTCCTTCTCTTCCATCGGCCCGTTGGGAACCCCTTCCAGGATGGCCTCCCCTTCGGGGGAGCCAACGCACGGCCGGACGGAGACGTTCCTACGGCAAGCCACCGCCCGCGGCTAAACAGCCATCAGGGCGAATAGCCTGGACTTGGCCCACACAACGTGAGCCGGTGGTGAAGCTGCCATCACGCAGCGGAGGATATTGCCTTGCAAGCCCTCACCCTCATGATCGTTTACGTCCTGACTTTGATCACCACACAGTTCTGCGGATTTCTGCTCAGTCGCCTCATCGACTTGCAATTTCCCGGCTTCAGCATGATGACGTTTCTGGTGCTTTATCTCGCGGCATTCGGGATCGCGTGGCTTCCCGCCGTCTGGATGGCCGAGTGGCTCATCCGCCGCGCGGGCTTCGTGGTCCAGACACAGCAGAGCAGCGGCGCCCGCGTTGTGTGACGCGGCGCGACTGACGCGCTGACGGTTCAAAAGAATTGAGAGAAGGATCGGAGCGCCGCTGAAATGCGGCGCCGTTTTGCATTGCGAAAGCGCCGCAGCGCAACACGCGAAGGGGCTTCCAGGCCGTTTCTGAAAGCGGCGGACTGAGCTAGGCTGAACCACCCTGCGCGCTGTTTTCGCGGAGAGGTCTAGGGGAGCGAAAAAATGAACGATGATCACCAGGAGGCATACGCCGACTTTCCGGGCGGTATTCTCGTCGGAGGCATTGTCATTGCGTTTGCAGTCTCGATCGTCCTGAGCGTTTTTGTGTTTGGCGGAGGAGGACACGGGACGGCTGTGGCAACAAATACGCCGGCCGCCACGCAGCAAAAACACTAGTGGGCCAAAAACAGTAGCAGGTGCAGCACGCACCTCCTTGTTCGGTCGCTGTCACTCGATCGAAGTCCAATCAGGGCACGCAGGCCGCAGGCAACGTGGCCGCGTATTCGGCGATTCGACCGGGCGTCGTCACCCACACCTTGTCGAATCCTGGATGCTTCATGAGCGCTTCCAAGGCTTGCCGCACCTGCAAAAGCCGGAATGGCTGACCCGTGCAGAACGTGTGCATCGAGATGCCGAACACGAGCGATTGCTTCTGCGACAGCCGCAGCATTGCCTCGAATTGATCGAGGATCATGCGATGAAAGTCCGTCGCCGGCTGGGCGCGGCTGAGCATCGTCGGCGTATCATTGATCTCGATCGGATACGGCACCGACATGATGCGGCCCGCGCGCGTCTTCATCCAGAACGGCTGATCGTCGGCCGGCCAATCCATCAGGAACGTGTAGCCGTTCTCCTGCAACAGGTCGGGCGTGACGGCCGTCTCCGAAATCCACGGACCCATCCAGCCATAGGGACGCCGCCCGCAACTCTCGGCCACCGTTTTCGTCGCATGCGCGATCATCGCGGCCTCGGTCGCTTCATCCATGTCGGACTGGCGCTCGGAGTTCGTATAGCCGTGGCCGATCGGTTCGTCGCCGCGCTGGCGAATGCGCGCAGCGATCTGCGGCATCTCCTCGCAGACGGACGCGTTGATCAGATGGCACATCGGCAGCTTCAACTCGTCCATCATGTCGAAGATGCGCCAGATGCCGACGCGCAGGCCGTAGTCGCGCCAGCCGAAATTGCGGACATCGGGCTGCGGACCGGGGGCCGTCGGCGTATGGCCGAGGCCTTCGCCGAAGCTGAAGTGCTCGACGTTCAGCGCGCAATAGAAGGCCAGGCGCTTGCCGTCCGGCCAGGTGAAGTCCTGCCGCTCGGTGATCGGCGAATAGGCGTAGCGATTGTGCTTCTTCAGTTTCATGACGCGCGAGCCTCGGTGGTGGCCATGTCTAACTCTCGCACATTGAATTCGAGCAGTGCCACATCTCCCCTCTCCCCAAAGCTCGTCGAAGACGGGCGTGAACGCCCTTTCGTCGGGAGAGGGTGGCGAGCGCGGAAGCGATAGCGCGCGCGAGCCGGGAGAGGGGTTCACACGATCATCTTGCGAAGCAGACCCCTCTCCCGCCTCGCATTCGCTCGGCACCCTCTCCCGCAAGGGGAGAGGGGAATCGCGGCACGTTCATCGATTCATTCAACGAATCAACGCACGGCAATCAGGCGTTCCGCGCCGCCGCCGCGCCGGTGCCGGCGATGCGGCCGAACACGGCACCCGACATCAGACCCGAGCCGCCCGGATAGTTGAAGTAGAAGATGCCGCCGACAAGCTCGCCCGCCGCATAGAGGCCCGGAATCGGGTTCATGTCGCTGTCGATGACCTGGCCGGAGTCCGGATCGATACGCACGCCGCCGAACGAGAACGAGACGCCGCAGCCAACCTGATAGGCCTCGAACGGGCCGTCCTCGATGGTGTTGGCCCAGTTCGACTTGTTGATCGCGAGGCCCTCGGTGCAGCGGCCGTCCTTGACGTTCGGATTGAACGGGACGCCCTTCTTCACCGCGGCGTTGTACTTCTTGATCTCGTCGAGGAACGCCGCCGCGTCAACACCCTCGAGCTTGTGCGCGAACTCCTCGATGGTGTTGGCCGACACCTTGCTGACGCGTTTGATGCGATATTCGGCGCGCAGCATCGGGATGATTTTGCTGTCGAACACCTGATAGGCGAAGTTGTTCGGCTGGCGCAGAACGACCGCGCCATACTTCGCATAGGTGTAGTTGCGGAAGTCCGCGCCCTCGTCGACGAAGCGGCGGCCGTTGGCGTTGATCAGGATGCCCCACGGATAGCTGTGCTTCTGGAAATTGTCGCCGACCGAGAGATCGCCGAACTCGGGAGCGTTGTAGTCCCACTGCACGGCGTGCGAGCCGGACCAGTTGCCGAACGACGACGCGCCGATCTGAAGCGCCATGTTGATGCCATCGCCGGTGTTGTAGGGCGTGCCGCGCACCTTCGCGAGCTCCCAGCCGGGGCCCATGTACTTGGTGCGCATCTCGGCGGACGATTCGAAGCCGCCGCAGGCGATGATGACCGACTTGCACTTGATCTCTTCGATCTTGCCGTTGGCCTTCACCTTCACGCCGCGCACGACGTTGCCGTCATAGATCAACTCGAAGGCGCGCGTGCCGTAGCGGATCTCGATGCCGGATTTCTCCGCGAGCTTCAGGTGCTGCTCGACGAGGCCCGGACCGCCGCCCTTGGCTTCGACGGTGAGGCCGCCCCAGAACTTGAACTTGCCGTCGATCAGGTAAGCCTGACGGCCCCAGATCGGGTCGAACTGCATGCCCTTCTTGTGCAGCCAACGCATCGCATCGCGCGAGCGGCCGACGAGGCGATCGCAGAGATCGCCGTCGGTGCGGTACTGCGTGACGCGGAACATGTCGTCGTAGAACTGGTCGGAGGTGTAGGTGCCGAAGTCGGAGCGGTCGATCTCCTCCTTGGTCAGGTCGGGCATGATGGCCTTGAGGTCTTCGACGCCGTCGTAAACGCAACGGAAGGCGCCGGCGGTGAAGCGGGAGTTGCCGCCCATCAACTCCTTCGGCGCGCGCTCCAGCATCAGCACGGTCGAGCCATTTTCGCGCGCTGCGTGTGCTGCGCAAAATGCCGCATTACCAGCACCGACGACGACGACATCCCATTGATTGCCAGCCACTTTCGCTTCCTCCGCTATGCAGGCGCCAACCTTGCCCGCCTCGGACAATTGGTCCTTAATTCTTTAATCGGACGGCGGCTTCCGCCGTGTCAAGGGCCGGAGAAACGGAGAATCATGTCGAAGCGTTTGTTGGCGGCCCTGATTGCACTCGCGGCCGCGGCGCAGCCTGTTTCCGCGCAGAATTGGCCGGACCGGCCGGTGAAGATCATCGTGCCATTCGGCGCCGGCGGCTCGGGCGATACGCTCGCCCGCGTGGTTGCCGAGCAACTGAGCACAACCTTCAAGCAGCAGTTCGTGGTCGAAAACCGCACCGGCGCGGGCGGCATGATAGGCGCGCAGGCGATCGCGAGCAGTCCGCCTGACGGAACGACCATCGGCATCACCAACCTGTCGACGCTGTCGCTGGTCCCCGTCATCAACCCGGCGGTGACCTATCACCCGCTCAACGACTTCACGCATATCGCCTATGTTGCGGGCGCGCCTGTCGCGCTGGCGGCGACACCGACGACCGGCGTGAAGACGCTGAAAGAATTCATCGATTACGCCAACAAGCTCGGCCGGCCGATCACCTTCGCCTCCTCCGGCGTCGGCTCGGATGGACACTTGATGGGCGAGGCCATCGCGCTTTCGACCAAGATCAAGGTCGAGCATGTGCCCTATCGCTCGACCTCGCAGGCGCTGACCGATGTGGTTGCGGGGCACGTGGCGTTCTGCACCTTCACGCTGTCGTCGACCGCGCAGTTTCTGCGGGCCGGAACGCTGACGGGCGTGGCGGTGACATCGCCCGACCGGATGCCGGACAATCCGGAGATGCCGACGTTCAAGGAGCTTGGTTATCCGGAGCTGGTCGGCACCACGTGGTTCTCGCTGTCGGGTCCAGCGAAATTGCCCGCAGATATCGTGCAGAAACTGAACGCGGAGATTACGCGGATTGTCGCACTGCCCGATGTGCAGGCCCGTCTGCGCCGCGACGGATTCATCGCGCAGCCCATGACTCCGGCGCAATTCACGAAGTTTGTCGATGACGAGAACAAGCGCTGGAAGCCGCTGATCGAGGCCGCAGGGCTTGCGGGCAAGGGCGGTTGAGGGTTGGCTAGAGACGTTGGCTAGAGTCTTGCATCCCGTCGGGCAGCAGAACGGAGAAATATAATGAAAAGCAAAATGTGGATCGCGCTGGCGCTGGGTTCCGCGTTCGCGGCTGCGATTTCGGCGGGCGCGCAGGCGCAGTCGTTCCCGACCAAGCCGATCAAGCTTGTGCTGCCCTATTCGCCCGGCGGCATCATCGACTACGTCGGCCGGCAGCTCGCGCAGCATCTCGGCGACACCATCGGCCAGCCGGTCGTGGCGGAGAACCGCCCCGGCGCGGGCGGCATCGCAGGCACCGATACGGTCGCGCGCTCCGCGCCGGACGGCTACACGCTGGTGCTGATGGACCCGGCCATCGTCATCAATCCGACGCTGCAACCGAGCGTGCCTTACGATCTGTTCAAGGGCATGACCACCGTGGCGATGGTCTCGACCTCACCAGAGGTGCTGGTGGTTTCGCCGCAGCTGCCGGTGAAGACGTTCGATGAGCTGGTCGCCTACGGCAAGGCGAACCCCGGCAAACTCAACTTCGGCTCCGCCGGCATCGGCACCACGCCGCACCTCGCGGGCGAGCTGTTCAAGCAGCGCACCGGCGTCGATGCGACGCACATCCCCTACCGCAGCATCGGCCAGTCCTATCCCGACATGATGGCGAACAAGATCCAGTTCGCCTTCTCCAGCATCGCGGGCGCGCTGCCGTTTACGAGCGACAACCGCGTCCGCGCCATCGCGACGACGGGCCTCAAGCGCAGCTCGGTCTATCCGGATTTGCCGACCGTGGATGAAGCGGGGCTGAAGGGTTTCGAGGTCGATCTCTGGCTCGGCATCTTCGCGCCGGCAGGCCTGCCGGCTGACGTGCACGCGAAGCTCAGCGCCGAACTGAAAAAGACGCTGGAAAAGCCAGAGGTGAAGACAGCGCTGGCGAAGGTCGGTGTCGAGCCGCGCTGGCAGGATCAGAAGGACAGCGCGGCGTTCCTCAAGAACGAATTCGACAAATGGAAGAAGGTCATCGCGGACGGGAATATCAAGGCGGATAATTGATCCGCTCTCTCGACGTCATGGCCGGGCATAGCCGGCCGAAGGACGGCTCGCTTCGCTCGCCTATGCCCGGCCATCCACGCCTTTCTTCCTTGCCTGCAAAAGAAGTAAGACGTGGATGCCCGGCACAAGGCCGGGCATGACGCCGGAGAAAAATTGCTCCCTATGCACATCCGCGCTCCCAAAGACTTCTGGTCCGGCATCATGTTCATCGCCTTCGCGGCGACGGCGCTACTCGCCGCGCGCGGCTATTCGCTTGGCGCCGTGGGCAAGATGGGGCCGGGTTACTTTCCGGTGCTGCTCGGCTCGGTACTGGCGTTTATCGGCTTCATTCTCGTTGCGCGTTCATTCGTGATCAGCGGGGAAGCCCTCACCCACATCCAGGTCCTGCCACTCGTCATCATCGCGGCAGCCGTCGTGCTGTTCGGCGTGTTGCTGCAACCGCTCGGCTTGGTGATTTCCCTCGCACTTGTGACCATCGTTTCGGCCGTCGCAAGCCGGGAATCGAAACCGCTGGAGGTCGCGGCGCTCACCTGCGTGATGGCGGCCTTCGCGGTCGGCGTGTTCGTCTACGGACTGCGGCTGCCGCTTCCGCTCTGGCCCGCGGCGATGGGCGGTTAGCGGATGGATTTCCTTTCCACTCTCTCTGTCGGTTTCAGCGTCGCATTGACGCTGCAAAACCTTGGCTACTGCTTCCTCGGCGTGTTCCTCGGCACTCTGGTCGGCGTGCTCCCCGGCATTGGCCCTGTGACTACGGTCGCGATGCTGCTGCCGATCTCATTCACGCTGTCGCCTGTCTCAGCGATGATCCTGCTCGCCGGAATCTACTACGGCGCGCAGTACGGCGGCTCGACCACCGCGATCCTGGTCAATATTCCGGGCGAAGCGTCGTCCGTTGTCACCACCATCGACGGCCACCAGATGGCGCGGCAGGGCCGCGCCGGGCCCGCGCTCGGCATCGCTGCCATCGGCTCGTTCTTCGCAGGCTGCGTCGCCACGCTGCTCATTTGCTTCGCCGCGCCTCCCCTCGCCGCCATCGCGCTCAACTTCGGCCCGGCTGAATATTTCTCGCTGATGGTCTGCGGCCTGATCGCCGCGATCGTGCTGGCGCGTGGCTCCGTGGTGAAGGCCATCGGCATGGTGGTGCTGGGCCTCCTCCTCGGCATCGCAGGCACCGACGTGAACTCCGGCATCCGCCGCTTCACCTTCGGCTTTCAGGGCCTCGCCGACGGCATCGAGTTCGTCGCGCTGTCGATGGCGATCTACGGCATCGCCGAGGTCGCCTACAACCTCGAGAAAAAGGCGGAAGACGCCGATATCACAGGCAAGATCGGCAGCGTGTGGCCGACTTGGGCCGATATCCGCTTCTGCACGCCCGCCGTTCTGCGCGGCACGATCCTCGGCTCGCTGCTCGGCGTGCTTCCGGGCGGCGGCGCGTTGCTTGCGGCGTTCGGCGCTTACACGCTTGAAAAGAAGGTGGCGCGCGCGCCGCGCAACTTCGGCAACGGCGACATCCGCGGCGTCGCCGCGCCCGAGAGCGCCAACAACGCGGGCGCGCAGACCTCGTTCATTCCGATGCTGACGCTCGGCATCCCGTCGAACCCGACGATGGCAATGATGATCGGCGCGCTGATGATCCACGGCATCGCGCCCGGCCCGCGCGTCATGACCGAGCGGCCTGAGCTGTTCTGGGGCGTCATCGCCAGCATGTGGATCGGAAACCTGATGCTGGTGGTGCTCAACCTGCCGCTGGTCGGCATGTGGGTGAAGCTGCTGCGGATTCCCTATCGCCTGCTGTTTCCGGCGATCATCGGGTTCTGCTGCATCGGCGCCTACACGGTGAACACCAACCTGTTCGACGTGTACGTCCTCGCATTCTTCGCCGTGTTTGGCTACCTATGCCTCAAGCTCGACTGCGAGCCCGCGCCACTCATCCTCGGCTTCGTGCTCGGCCCGCTGATGGAGGAGAATCTCCGCCGCACGCTCTTGATCTCGCGCGGCGACCCGATGGTGTTCCTCCAAGAGCCGATCAGCCTCGCGTTCCTGATCGCGGCGGCGCTGCTGCTCGTGGTCGTTGCTGCGCCCGCGATCCGTAGGAAGCGCGAAGAAGCGTTGCAGGAATAATCAACTCGCCGACTTGCTGTTCTTGGCTGCCAGCGCCATGCCGATCATCGCGCCGCCGCCGAAGATCATGTTGATGCCGACGAGCAGACCGATCGCCCAGGCCGCGCTGCTCGGCAGGCCTGCGAGTATCATTGCGGCCAGGATCAGGTCGATGACGCCGCTAAACAGCATCCAGCCCCAGCGGTCGGTCAACTGTGCGCGATGCTCGACCGCGTACATGATGGTGGCGACGCCTTCGACAATGAAGAACGCGATCAACACCAGCGTCAGCGACACTGCGCCGCTCACGGGTGAAATCAGCAGCACAACGCCTGCGCCGATCCCGATTAGGGCGGAGATGAGCGCCCACCAGAAGCCGGGCGCGCCGCGCATGTAGAAGGTCGTAATGAGACCCATAATGCCGCTGATCAGGAACAGCCAGCCGAGCACGATGGTGAAACCGATCGTCGCCAGCATCGGCAGCGCGACCGCAAGCAGGCCGAGGATCAGCAAGAGAACGCCTTCCGCGAGAAATAGCTTCCAATGCTCGCGCAGGGAACTGGTGAAAGCTTCGAGCGGATTCGCATCTTGTGGCTGCGTGGACATGGCTGTCTCCTGGGCTGCCGGACGGACTCATTCTAACGCGCTTTGGTGACGCTTGTTGCAGCGTCCGGATCAAATCTAGGGCCTGAATCTAGGGCAGGTATGCCTTCAGAACCGTGCCGTCCATCTCGTAGTTCACGCGGCCGCCACGGCCAAAGGCGCGCTCTTCCGCGCGGATTTCGACGGTGACATTGCCCTTCGGCGACGGATCCATGTTGCCGCGGCTGATGGTGATGCTCGAAATGGTGTTCGGCTGCATCCGGAGCTTTTCGAGCGTCGTGGCCTGCAGATCGGCAAACCGCTTGGCGTCGAGCGGCGCGAGATCCGCGATCGTAAACGGCGGATTGCGGACGGCAAACATCGAGGGCGTGCCGAAGCGCATGAAGCCCGCGTCCGTGAGCAACATCTGTGCGTAATCGTCGGGCTTGCGCGGATCCTGCACCGTGATGACGACCTTGTCGTTCATAAAAGTCAGGTCCACGAACTTCGCTGTGGGGCCGAACTCACGGGCCATCCGCGCAAAAGCATCGGCCATCGCCGCCGGATCGTACCAATCGGTCGGCTTCCGCCGGCTCTCGGGCAGCATGGTCTGCTTGATCGCCCCGGCGGTGTCCGCGAGGACAAAGCCGCGCTCGCGGTTCTGGTCGGTGATCTCGATCTTCCACAACA
>JBFLYS010000021.1:0-43127 GCA_040756555.1 Pseudomonadota bacterium
GCACGCTCGGCTGAAACTCCGGCAGTTCGTCGAGGAAGAGCACGCCGTGATGGGCGAGCGACGCTTCGCCCGGCCTTGCACGCAGGCCTCCGCCGACAAGCGCCGCCATCGATGCCGAATGATGCGGCGCGCGGAACGGCCGCTTGTTGGTCAGCGCGCCGCCTTTGATCTCGCCCGCGACGGAGGCGATCATCGAGACTTCAAGAAGCTCCGCGGGCGACAGTGTCGGCAGTATCGTTGGCAGACGCTGCGCCAGCATCGACTTGCCGGAGCCGGCAGGTCCGATCATCAAAAGGTTATGTCCGCCAGCCGCCGCGACTTCGAGCGCGCGTTTCGCGCTCTCCTGTCCCTTGATGTCGGCGAGATCGAGCGTCGCGCCCGCGACCTCGCGCACGCCGGGCTTCGGCCGTGTCAAAACCTGCGTGCCCTTGAAATGGTTCGCGAGCTGAATGAGCGAGGACGGAGCGATCAGCTCCATCTCCGGGCTCGCCCAGGCGGCTTCGGGTCCGCAGGCGGCGGGACAGATCAGACCTTCGTTGCGCGCGTTCGCGCCGATGGCGGCAGGCAGCGCGCCGGCGACCGGAGCGATCGAGCCGTCGAGGCCGAGTTCGCCGAGCACTGTGAAGCCTGCGAGCGCGTCGTGCGGCACCGCGCCGATCGCAGCCATCAGGCCAAGTGCGATCGGCAGATCGTAGTGGCTGCCTTCCTTCGGCAGGTCGGCGGGCGCGAGATTGATGGTGATGCGGCGCGCGGGCAGCGCGAGCCCCGATGCGACGAGCGCTGCGCGCACGCGCTCCTTCGCCTCTGACACAGCCTTGTCAGGAAGCCCGACGATATTGAACGCAGGCAAGCCCGGCGCGACCTGCACCTGCACGTCGACCGCGCGGGCCTCGATGCCCTCGAACGCCACCGTGCTGACACGCTGGACCATGGCTGCCCCCAAACCCACACGGAAAGGTAGCAGAGCGGATTGTGGCGAACAAGAACATTTGCAGAACAAAACGACTCGAGTACAGTGCTGGAGCCGTTTTGCGAGAAATGACGTTGGAGCCCTTTAGGAGGCCCTCATGATCGACCTGAAAGCCATCCAGAACGAACTGCACCAAGCCCGCCTGGCCCGGCTCGACGCCGAGCAGGCTGGTACGGACGTCGAAGAGATGATCTGGCAGGTGCAGCACTTCGAGCCCGGCAAGCAGCGGATGGTGTTCATCTTCGAGTGCAGCGACGAGGACATTCCCTCGGCGCCGCACTGAAGCTGGCCGCTTACTTCAAATCCGCGATCGTTGCCGGACCTGGGCCCGGCGTCACCAGCGTGGGCCACTGCTTCGAGCCGAACGGCACCAGCGGCGGCAGGAACGGCGTCATGCCGCGCTTGCCGGTCTCGGCGATGATCGCGTTGCGCGCATCGCCGCCCATCAGCTCGTAGTCCATCAGGTGGTAGTTGCCGAAGAACAGCGCGCCGACCGAACGGTCCGCGATGATGCGGGTCAGGGACTGCAACATGTCCTGCGGCGTGGTGGTGAATGAGATCGTCTCGATCAGCAGCAGGCGCGTGTTGATCGCCTCGGGGCCGAAGAATTGCGCCAGCACGCTGAAGATCACGTTGTTCTGGCGCGCGACGTAAATCGTGTTGCTCGCCGCGTAGGTCTTGTCCCAGTCGGCGCCAAGCTGCGCTTTCCAGTCCGCCAGCACGGTCATCCAGTGCGCGACCTGCGTCTGCGCCGCCCAAGCGACGTTCTTGGCAAGGAACGGCGCCTGCTTCTTGCTGAAGGCTTCGAGAGCCGTGAAAGCGACCCCGCCTTTGGCGAGGCAGTCGTCCATGAAGGCGATGTTGTTCTGCAGGATGGTGCGATTGTTGTCGCGCCATTCGGGTGGCATCGGCGTCAAATCGAGGCCGTCGAGCGCGGACTGCATGCGGCTGCGATAAGCGAGCATCGCGCCGCGCCAGGATTTGTCCGACGGGTTGTCGAGATACGGGCCGACCACCTGCGCCAGCGCCATCGTCGAATGGCCGACCGACTTCAGGAGCTGATAGACGATCGGCACCTGTGGCGCTTCGAGCGGAGCTTGGCCCGGCCGGTAGAGGATCAGGCGTCCGCCCGCGCCTGAGAACAGCCCAAGGATGACCGGGTGCTTGCTGAGGATGTTCTGCTGAAAGATCTTCGCGGCATCGCCGTACAGCTCGAACATGCCGGTGTTGAGCGCCAGCATATCCTTGGTGGCGGTGTCGGCCGGCGTTGCGGCCGTCGTGCCGGCAATCGGTGCCATATAGGCGGGAAGAGTTTGGGCGTTTGCCAGAACGCTGCCCGACAGTAGGAATACTGCGACAGCTAGAGAAACATGGCTCTTCATGGGATCGCCTCGCGCAGTTGTTCTGATCCGGGTATAGGCGTGCACACGTTAAAAAGATCATTTCACGCGCGCGAAAAGAAGCAATGTACATCACCGCCAGCATGGTTGCGGACTGATTGACGCGGCTATCGGCGCGCGCTGCAATGATGCCCGGAGAGCAGTTTTGCGGGAGGTATCATGGTTCAGCTTGTCGACAGCGACATCAAGACTCGCGAGGTGCTCGGCTGGAAGGGCGTGCATGTGCTGCACTTCGCCGGCTCCTCCTGCTCGCAGAAGCTCCGCATCTTCCTCAATCTGAAAGGCATTAGGTGGGAGTCACATCTCGTCGATCTCCCCTCCAATGCGAATTTCACGCCGTGGTTCTTGGGCATCAATCCGCGCGGTTTGGTGCCTGTGCTGGTGCATGACGGCGCGGTGCATATCGAGAGCAACGACATCATTCAGTATCTCGAAAAGACGTTCCCCGCGCCGAAGCTCATTCCAGCGGTGCACGAGAACGAGGTCGCAGCGCTGCTCAAGCACGAGGACGATCTGCATCTCGATCTGCGGACGCTGAGCTTCCGGTTCGTGTTCGCGCCACCCGGTCCGCCGAAGTCGGTGGAAGCTTTGCAGAATTACGCCACGAACGGCACAGGCACGGTGCAAGGCCTGAAGGATCGCGAGAAGGAAGAGCAGATCGCGTTCTGGGAGCGCGCGGCGAAGGAAGGCTTCACCGATCAGGCGGCGAAGGCGTCGGCGGAGAAATTCCGCAAGGAGTTCGAAGCGCTCGACAAGCGGCTCGCTGCGTCGCCGTATCTGATGGGCGAAGCTCTGAGTGTGCTCGACATCGCGTGGTTTATCTATGCGTACCGGCTGTCGCTTGCCGGCTATCCGTTTGCCCGCCTGCATCCGCAGGTGGATGCGTGGAAGGAGAAGCTCCTGGCGCGGCCGGAATTTGCGAAGGAAATCGTGGGGACGCGAAGGCCCGCAACATCGGTGACGCGGACGTTGGAGCAAGTGGCGGGGTTTTAACGCGCGGCGCGTTTCTTCTCGATCACGTCCCAGACCTTCGCCGCCACGTCAGGCCCGCCGAGATTCCTCACCGCGCGGATGCCGGTCGGCGATGTGACGTTGATCTCGGTCAGCCAGCCGTCGATCACGTCGATGCCGACCAGGATCATGCCGCGCTCGCGCAACGCAGGCCCGATGGTGTCGCAGATTTCCGTCTCGCGCGGCGAGAGTTCGGTGTCTTTCGGCGTGCCGCCACGCACCATGTTGGAGCGCAGATCGTCGGCGGCCGGCACGCGGTTCACCGCGCCGGCGTAGACACCGTCGACCAGCAGAATGCGCTTGTCGCCGTGCTTTACCTCGGGAAGGAATTTCTGGATCACCCACGGCTCGCGGAATGTGGCCGCGAACATGTCGTAGAGCGAGCCGAAGTTGAGATCATCCTTCGTCAGGCGGAACACCGCGCCGCCGCCGTGACCGTAGAGCGGCTTCATGACGATATCGCCGTGCTTTGACCGGAACGCTTTGATCTCGTTGAGGTCGCGCGTGATCAGCGTCGGCGGCATCAGCTGCGGAAAGTGCGTGACGAACACCTTCTCCGGTGCGTTGCGCACCTGCGCCGGATCGTTGACCACCAGCGTCTTCGGATGAATGCGTTCGAGCAGATGCGTCGATGTGATGTAGTTGAGATCGAACGGCGGGTCCTGCCGCATCAGCACCACGTCGAAGGATTCCATCTCGACGCGCTTCGGCTCCCCCAATTTGAAATGGTCGCCCAGCTCATCCTTCACCGTGAGCGGCTGCACGGTCGAGAACACCTTGTTGTCGACGAGAGCCAGCTTGTCGGTCGTGTAGTAGCTGATCGAGTGGCCGCGGGACTGTGCCTCCAGCAGCATCGCGAAGGTGGAATCGCCGCGGATGTTGATCCGCTCGATCGGGTCCATCTGTACCGCGACGCTCAGGGCCATAGGGTTCTCTCAACGTGGAGGGGAGGCGGAAAAGCGAATGCTCAACCGGGGGTTAACATCTTACCGCCAAGCTGCAACTACGGCCCGGGGTGGGACTCCCAGATGGTTAATCTTCCCAAATTTTCAATCGCCACCAAGCTTTATGCGATTTTTGCGCTGCTCGCCACCGTGACCGTGGCGCTGGCCCTGATCGCCGTTCTCAACGCCCGGCGCCATGCCGAGTTGAACCACGATTACGAATCGGCCTTTCGCGGCGCGCAATTCGTCGAGCGCATGAACGGCATCATTTATGCGATGCGGCTCGAGGCACGGGGCATCTTTATGTCCGCGGACGACACCTCCGCCAAGCGCTACGCGGCGAGCCTGATCCAGTACAACGACCGCCTCGGCGACGTGTTGACCGAGTGGGGCTGGGTGCTGCGGCCGTCGGAGCAGGCGCAGTTCGATGCGCTGTCCGAGCGCATCAAGAAGTACCAGGAATTCTCTCGCGACGTGGTGCTGCACGCCGACGATTTCAGCCTGAAGCTGACGCACACCGTGGCCGATTCCGAAGCCGACGAGGCGATACGAAGCGCACTCAACCAGGATCTGGAAGCCTTCGCGCAGCTTTACTCGCACCGCGCGCAGTTCACCTATGGCGAGATCGAGCGTGGCATCGAATGGGCCTGGGTCGTCATGACCGCGCTCGGTGGGTTTGTGGTTGTGCTCGCGATCTTCGGAGCCGTGATGCTGGTCCGCGCGGTGACACGGCCGCTCGCGGCGATCACGCGGGTGACGGAGCAGGTGGCCGAAGGCGCGGCCGTGCCGATTCCCTATGGCGCGCGGCGTGACGAGATCGGCGCGCTGGCGCGCTCGATTGCCGTGTTTCAACACGCGATGCGTCACAACGAGGATCTCAACAGGAAGGTGATTGAAGCGGCGGAGACGCGTTCGCGCCGCCAGGAGATGGTCGCTTCCGAAATCGTGAACTTCTCCAGCAACGTTGAGTCGAGCATCGCCGACCTCGGTGCGATCTGCGATCAGATGCTCACGGCGTCGGCGCAGCTTGCACAGGCCGCAGACCACGCTGGCGAGCGCACCGCCGGCGCGACAGCGGCGTCCTCTGAAGCGTCGAGCAACGTGCGCGACATCGCCTCTGCCGCCGATGAGCTTGCCGCCTCCGTCATGGAGATCGACCGGCAGGTGTCGCAATCCAATGCCGTTGCCGAAAAGGCCGTTGGCGAGGCTGAGCGCACCAACGTCGCCGTCAAGGAGCTCGACGAGGCCGCGCGTCGCATCGGCGACGTGGTGCGGCTCATCACCGACATCGCGGAGCAGACCAATCTGCTGGCGCTCAACGCCACGATCGAAGCGGCGCGGGCGGGTGAAGCAGGGCGGGGCTTCGCGGTGGTTGCGAGCGAGGTGAAGGCGCTCGCCGGTCAGACCGCGAGCGCAACCGACGAGATCGCGTCGCAGATCGCCGCAATGCAGCAGGCGACGCACCGCTCGATCGAGGCGATCAGCGCGATTGAGCGTACCATCATGGATATCGGAGAGATCTCAAGTGCGATCGCCGCTGCAGTGACTGAACAGGGTGCCGCGACGCAGGAAATCGCGCGCAGCGTCGAGATCGCGGCCAAGCGCACGGTCGAGACCGCTGATGAAGTCGGCCGCGTCGGCGATGCAACCGAGCGCACGCGAGACAGCGTGACGACGGTGCGCTCGTTTGCCGACGAAGTGGGCGCGATTTCGATCCGGCTGCGCGAGCAGGTAGACCGGTTCTTCAAGCGGCTGGAAGCGGCTTAAGTCGCCTCGAACGCGTTCATGATGTGCTTCGGGATTCGTCTCGGCGCGACCAGCATCGCGTCGAAGCGAAAATCGCACCCGCCGAAATCCGGGCTCTTCGAAAGCCAGAATTCGGCCGCTGCGACGATGCGGCCTTTGCCGCGTTCGGTGATCGACTCGGCTGCGCCGTCGAGCGTGGCGCGCGCTTTCACCTCGACGAACGCAATCGTGTTGAAGCGCCGTGCGATGATGTCGATCTCGCCGACCGGTGTGCGGAAACGCCGTACCAGAATGCGATAGCCTTTCGCGACGAGGAACGCGGCCGCGCGGCTCTCCGCCGAAAGGCCGGTTTTGAACGCAGCGACGCGCTCGGGGCTCGGCTCGGTCTTACCGCGGCGCTTACTTTCCTTGGCCATCGTTCTCTTCTTCGAGCGCAATTTCTTGGAGTGTGAGTGCGCGCTGATAGATTTCACGGCGTGGCCGGCCGGTGGCGGTCGCGACCTCGCTCACGGCATCCTTGACGGAAACGCGCTTGAGGGCACGGCGGAGCAACTCGTCGACATCGGCCTCTGTGGCTTGACCTGCACCGTCCGGCGGTGGCGCGACGACAATGACGATCTCGCCGCGGGTCTCGGCGTCTTCCGCGTATTCCTTCGCGAGTTCGGCAAGCGGTGCGCGGCGCACCTCCTCATGCAGCTTGGTCAGCTCGCGGCACACCGCCGCCTCGCGTGCGCCCAGTCCTTCCGAGAGATCGGCGAGCGTGTCGGCCACGCGCGGGCCGGTCTCGTAGATGATCAAAGAAGCTGGAATGCGCGCGATCTCCTGAATGCGCGATTTGCGCTGGCCCTCTTTCGGCGGAAGAAAGCCTTCGAAGAAAAACCGGTCGGTCGGCAGGCCCGCGACCGACAGCGCGGCAAGCGCCGCGGACGGGCCGGGGATCGCAGTTACGGTCAGGCCAGCCTCGCGCGCGGCGCGAACCAGCTTGAAGCCGGGATCGGACACCAGCGGCGTGCCGGCATCGGACACAAGTGCAACCGCTTCGCCTGCGGCAATCCGCGCCAGCAGCTTTGGCCGCGCCTCGGCGGCGTTGTGATCGTGATACGGCGTGAGCGGCGTGGTTATGCCGTAATGCTCGGTCAGTCTTCGCGTGATCCGCGTGTCCTCGCAGGCGATGAGGTCGGCAGCAGCCAGCACTTCCAGCGCTCGCAGGGTGATATCGCGGAGATTGCCAATCGGGGTGGCAACCAGATGCAGGCCGGGTGGGAGCCGCGGGGGCTCGACCGCCTGGCCCGCCAGGATGTAGGACTTCACGGCGTTGGATTTGGCGCGATCTCCCGGCATGGACGGCACTCTAGCGGTGGACATGGGGCCCGTCATCGGTCCGGAAGGAATTCGTTATCCTTTTCATTTGGTTAACCTATCGCCGACAATATGCCCGGATGCCGCTGTGAGTTGTCGCGTGGGATGCCTCGGGTCGGCATGTCGAGGAGAGTACCGGGCATGGTCCGGGTCCTGAACGCTGAGTGGCGGCAGACGCGTCGCGTGGTCCTCGGAGGCCTCGCGTTCGGCGCGCTCGCATTTGTCGCCGGCTGTGCTGGCACCGCGGACATGTTCAGCTCGCAGCAGCCGCAACAGCCGCCGCAACAACCCACCACGGTCGGCTCCGGCCAGGTGCGTGTCGGATTGATCCTGCCGCTGTCAGGGCAAGGCAACGCGGCGGCGGTGGCGCAATCGATGAAGAACGCCGCCGAGATGGCGCTCGCCGAGTTCAACAGCCCGAACGTCCAGCTTCTCGTCAAAGACGACAGCGGCACCGCGAGCGGCGCACAGACCGCCGCGGCGCAGGCGCTTGAAGAGGGCGCGGAGATCATCGTCGGCCCGCTGTTCGCGCATTCGGTTGGTGTCGTCGGCCAGGCGGCGCGGGCGCGCGGCGTGCCGGTGATCGCGTTCTCGACCGACGCGAATGTCGCTTCGCGTGGAATTTATCTCCTGAGCTTCCTGCCGGAGTCGGACGTCGATCGCATCGTCGACTACGCCGTCGCGAATGGAAAACGTTCGTTCGCCGCGATGCTGCCAGATAACGCCTACGGCAACGTCGTCGAGGCGGCGTTCAAGCAGGCGACGGCGCGCAAGGGTGCGCGCATCGTGGCACTCGAAAAATACGGTCTGGATACGTCGCAGATCGCGACCCCGGCGCGGAACGTCGCGCAGGCCGCGGCGCGCGGCGCGGACGCGGTGTTCATTCCGGACGGTGCGGAGGCGGTGCCGACCGTGGTGCAGCAGCTCTACGCAAACGGCCTGCCGAAGGGACGTGTCCAACTGATGGGCACCGGTCTGTGGGACGACTCCCGCATGTTTGGTGCGCAGGATCTGCAAGGCGGCTGGTTCGCGGCGCCCGATCCGCAGGGCTTCCGCAATTTCTCGCAGCGCTACCGCCAGCGCTTCGGCTCCGATCCGGTGCGAACGGCGACGCTGTCCTACGATGCGGTGGCGCTTGTCGCGGCGCTGGTGAAGACGCAGGGCGCGTCGCGGTTCTCCGATACGATCCTGACCAATCCGTCGGGCTTCTCGGGGATCGACGGGCTGTTTCGCTTCCGCCAGGACGGCACCAACGAGCGCGGGCTCGCGGTGCATCGCATCTCCGGCAACGGCAGCACGATCATCTCGCCGCCGCCGCGGGCATTCAGCGCGTCGGGATATTAGGCCGCCAAATCGGCGACCACCGCGTCGAGCACCGGGAAACCGGCTTGCGTGACGCGCAGCGTGCCGTTGCTCGCGTTCTCGACGAAGCCCAACGACTCGAGCATGGAGATGCGCTCGGGATCGATCTCGCGGCCCGCAACGCGCTTGTAGCGTTCGAGGTCGATGCCTTCGGCCAAACGCAACCCCATCAGCAAGAATTCGTCGGCGATCTCCTCGCGTGTGAGAAGATCGTCGGTGACGATGCCGGTGCCGAGCGATTCCACGCGCATCAGCCAGGCTTCGGGACGCTTCTCGGTCGCGATGGCGCGGCGGCGGCCTTCCACATCGAGGCGAGCGTGGGCGCCGGGGCCGATGCCGGCGTATTCGTGCATGCGCCAATAAACGAGATTGTGCCGGCACTCGGCGCCGGGCCGCGCGTGATTGGAGACTTCGTAAGCGGGAAGCCCCGCCCGCGTGGTCACTTCCTGTGTGACATCCCACAGGTCGCGCGAATTGTCGTCGTCGGGAATGACGAGCTTGCCTGCGGCGTGGAGCGTCGCAAACGGCGTCTCCGGCTCGATGGTGAGCTGATAGAGCGAGAGATGCTCGGCAGCTTCCGAGATGGCGTGTTTCAGTTCGGTGCGCCATTCGTCCGGCGTCTGGCGCGGGCGCGCGTAAATCAGGTCGAACGAATAGCGCTCGAAGTTCTTGCGCGCGATGGCGACGGCGTCGAGCGCCTCCTGCGCGGTGTGCAGGCGGCCGAGCTCCTTCAGCGATGCATCGTTGAGCGATTGCACGCCGAGCGAGACGCGGTTCACGCCTGCGGCGCGATAGCCGGCAAATCGCGTGGCCTCGACGCTGGTCGGATTGGCTTCGAGCGTGACCTCGACATTCTTATCGACGGTCCAGTGCTTGCCGATGCTGTCGAGGATCGTGCCGACAGTCGAAGGCTGCATCAGCGACGGCGTGCCGCCGCCGAAAAACACGGTCGAAACGGTGCGCGCCCCCGTGCGCGCCGCGGTCGCGGCAATTTCGGTCTCGAAGGCGCGCAGAAAACGCGCCTCATCGATCTGGGCGTGGCGGACGTGGCTGTTGAAGTCGCAGTACGGGCACTTCGACAGGCAGAACGGCCAGTGGACGTAGACGCCGAAGGCCTGCTCGGCGTTTGGCAAGTCAGCGTTTGCCAAGACACGCCTCCGCCAGCATCAGGAATGCGCGCGCGCGGTGCGACAGTCCCATTCCCCGCGGCGGCAATCCGTGTTTCTCGTCGCTCGTCATTTCGCCGAAAGTGCGTGAGTGTCCGTCGGGCAGGAACAGCGGATCGTAGCCGAAGCCTGCGGTGCCGCGCGGCGGCCACGCGATGACGCCGTGAACCTTTGCCTCAAATTCTTCGAGATGGCCGTCGGGCCACGCCACGCATAGCGCGGAAACGAAGTGCGCGCGCCGCTGAGCGGGCGTCTTCGCGCCTTTCTCCATCAGCTTGGTTTGGATTTCGTTCATGGCGTGACGGAAATCCTTTGTCGGTCCGGCCCACCGCGCCGAATAGATACCGGGATCGCCGCCGAGTGCGTCAACAGCAAGGCCGGAGTCATCGGCGAAGCTCGGTTGGCCGCTCGCCTTGGCCGCGGCTTCCGCCTTGATCCGCGCATTGGCCTTGAACGTGGTGCCGGTCTCGTCGGGTTCCGGCAGTCCCAGTTCTCCGGCGGATATGGCTTCGACGCCATAGACCGACAAGAGGTCGCGCATTTCCGCCAGCTTGCCCGGATTGTGGGTCGCGATCACCAGCCGTCCGGTGATTTGCCGGTGCGCGCTGCCGCTCTGTGCCGACGGGGAAATGTTCACGCCACCGCTATCTTTTGCAGATCGACGAGCTTGCCGATGCCCTTTCGCGCGAGACCGAGCAGCGTCAGAAGCTGCGCCTCGCTGAAAGGGTCCTTCTCGGCGGTCGCCTGGATTTCGATGATGTTGCCAGAGCCGGTGAGGATGAAGTTCGCATCGGTGTCGGCTTCGGAGTCTTCCGCGTAGTCGAGATCGAGCACCGCGGTGCCATTGAACACGCCGCACGAGACGGCGGCCACATGATCGCGCAGAGGATTGGTCTTGAGCATCTCGCGCTTTTGCATCCATGCGATGCAGTCGTAGAGCGCGACCCAGGCACCGGTGATCGAGGCGGTGCGGGTGCCGCCGTCGGCCTGCACCACATCGCAGTCGATGGTAATCTGGCGCTCGCCGAGCGCTTCGAGATCGACGATGGTGCGGAGGCTGCGGCCGATCAGGCGCTGGATCTCGACAGTGCGTCCGCTCTGCTTGCCAGCGGCGGCCTCTCTCCGCGTGCGCGAGGAGGTCGCGCGCGGCAGCATGCCGTATTCGGCGGTGACCCAGCCTCGCTGCTGGCCCTTGAGCCAGGGTGGCAGCTTGTCTTCCAGCGTTGCGGTGACGAGGACGTGGGTGTCGCCGAACTTCACGAAGCAGGAACCTTCGGCATATTTCACCACGCCGCGCTCGAGCGAGACGGCGCGCATTTCGTCGGGTTGGCGTTTGCTGGGTCGCAAAATTGGTCTCCGGGGACGGTGCTTCGTGGAGCCCGCTTTTAGGAGGGGCGGGCGACAGCCACAAGACCCGGCAGGCGATTAAAGCCCTATTCCGGCTCGATCCCAGCGTCCTTGATCATCTTGGTCCATTTCACGAGCTGGACCCTGACATGCTCGTTCAGCTCCTCGGTGGACGAGGAAAACGCCTCGAAGCCGAGAACGGCGATCTTCGCCTTGGTTTCGGGGTTGTCGATGATCTTGCGGAGTTCCGTGTTCAGCTTGGCCACGATTTCCGGTGATGTGCCGGCTGGCGCGAAGAGCCCGGCCCACGAGTCCATGTCGAAGCCCTTCACGCCGGCTTCGTCGAGCGTCGGGAGGTCGGGAAGGAGTGTGCTCCTTTGCAGGCGCGTGGTCGCGAGCGCGCGCAGCGCGCCGGACCTCACGTGGGGAAGGCCGATGGTGAGATCGGTGAACATCATCGACACACGCCCGGCGATCAGATCGTTCATCGCGGGCGGCGCGCTGCGATAGGGCACGTGCAGGATGTCGAGGCCCGCCGCGGCCTTGAAGGTTTCACCGGCGACGACGCCCGACGAATTGCCCGACGCGTGCGAGAGCTTGCCGGGGTTAGCCTTGGCGTAAGCGATCAGTTCTTGGAGGTTTTGCGCCGGCACATCCTTGTTGATCGCGAGCGTGAAGGTGTAGCTGCCGATGCGCGAGAGCCCGACGAAATCCTTCACCGGATCGTAGCTGATGCTTTTATTGAGGCTCGGCGCCGCCGACAGCGGACTGTTGGTCGCCATCAAGAGCGTGTAGCCGTCCGATGCCGACCGCGCGACGTAAGCGCCTGCGATCGCGCCGTTCGCACCAACTTTGTTCTCGATGATGATGCTGGCGTTGAGATTGGCCGCGAGCTCCTGTGTGACAATACGGCAGATGGTGTCGGTCGCGCTGCCGGGTCCGAAGGGAACGATCACGGTGATCGGCTTGCTTGGATAGCTCTGCGCGTCTGCCGGGAAGACTTGGGCCGCAGCGCCGACCAGCGTGAGCGCGCAGGCTGACAGAATCCGAGCGATGCTTCCCATTGCCCAACCCTCCCAATGCGCCGGTCTTCTTGACCTGTTGCCTGCGAGCATAACAGGATTTGGACGCCGGGGCGTGCGCTCCGAAGAGGAGAGCTTGCCGTATGATTCCGACCTGCCCCGCGCCGCTTCCGCCCAGCAAGCCGAAGATCGCAACGCCGCCGAACGCCTGCGATTGCCACAACCACGTGTTCGGACCGGCGTCGAGGTTTCCCTATGCGGAGGACCGGAGCTACACGCCGCCCGATGCGCCGGTCGAAAAGTATCTCGCGATGCTCGACACGGTTGGATTTGCGCGCGGTGCGCTGGTGCAGGCGAGCGCGCACGGCTCGGACAATTCGGCGATGCTCGACGCACTTGCGTCGCATCCTGATCGGCTGCGTGGTGTCGCGGTGGCCGACGAGAACGTGCCGGTCGCGGAGCTGAAGCGCTGGCACGCGCTTGGCGTGCGCGGTCTGCGCTTCAATCACTACTTTCGCGGCGGCCAGTTGCATTATCGCGGCGGCGTGCCGCTCACCGCAGCGAAGGTGCTCGCGCCCGCGATGAAAGATCTTGGCTGGCACTTGCAGCTCTGGATCGATTGCAAGGATCTGCCTGACACGATTCCGATGCTGAAGGAGATCGGCCTGCCGGTGGTGATCGACCATATGGGCCGCACCGACGCGCGCGCCGGGACCGGCACGCCGGGATTCCGAAGTCTGGTGAAACTCGTCGGTGACGGCGGCTGCTGGGTGAAACTTTCCGGCGCACACCGGCTCAGCAACAATGCGCCTCACTATCCCGAAGCAAAGCCCTTCCACGAAGCGCTGGTGCGCGCCAATCCCGAGCGGCTGGTCTGGGGCAGTGACTGGCCGCATCCGCGCATCGAAGGCGACATGCCTGACGCGGGCAAGCTGCTCGATCTTTTCAACGAATGGACGCCCGATGCCGCGACGCGCAAGCGCATCCTCGCGGACAATCCGGCGAAGCTTTACGGCTTCCCGAACTAGGCCGCGCTACTGCGAGGTCCAGCCGCCGTCCACCGGGATCGCGGCGCCGGTGACGTTGTGCGCCGTGGGATGCGTGAGCCACAACGCCAGCGAGCCGATTTCCTCCGGCAGCGACATGCGCCGGCTCGGCTGCTTCTCCGCAAGCAGGCTTGCGATGCTGGCCTCGCGGTCGCCGCCGAAGTCGGCCGCGCGCGCCGCGATCTGCGGCCCGATGATCGGTGTTTCGGTCCAGCCCGGGCAGATGCAGTTGACGGTGACGCCGCCGCTGCCGCGCGAGCCGGCGGTTGCGTATTCGAGCGCTGCCACACGCGAGAGGCCGATCAGGCCAAACTTGGCCGAGACGTACGGCGCCTTGTCCACCGACGCAACGAGGCCATGCACCGAAGCAATGTTGATCACGCGGCCGTAGCCGCGCGCGCCCATGCCCGGCAGCGCCCGCCGCATGGTGTCGAACGCGGCAGACAGGTTGACGGCGATGATGTCGTCCCAGATCTCGCGGGTGATCGTGGCGAGACTGGCGGTGCGCTGGATGCCGGCATTGTTGACCACGACGTCCGGCCCGCCCCAATGGGCGACCGCATCCATCATCGTCTCGATCGCCGACGGGTTGCGCATATCGGCGTCGAAGAAGCGCGCGTCCGGTGCGCCGCTCTCTCGCATCGCCGCAACGGCGGCATCCGCTTCGCTCTGTGTCGCCAGCCCGTGCACGCCGATCCTTGCGCCCGCCGAAGCCAGAGCCTTCGCAATCGCCATGCCGATGCCCTGCACCGAGCCGGTCACCAATGCGGTGCGTCCTTCAAGAAATCGTTCCATTAAATTTCTCCCCCTGAAAAGCTTCAGGCTAATCGCCGCATTTTCGGAGGCAAGGCCGTTCTGGCTTGCGCTTTTCGGCCTGAATGGACACATTTATCGGCCGTCTGAATGGAGCAGTTTCGCGTGTCTCAGGACGTCCCGATCGGCAAGGCGCAAATCAGCCTCGCGCAGCTCAACGAGCGCTCGCGGGAGATTTTTCGCCAGATCGTCGAAAGCTATCTTGCGACCGGCGAGCCGGTCGGCTCGCGCAATCTGTCGCGTCTGATCACCACGCATCTGTCGCCGGCCTCGGTCCGCAACGTGATGGCGGACCTGGAGCAACTCGGGCTGATCTACGCGCCGCACACGTCGGCGGGCCGTCTGCCGACCGAGTTGGGCTTGCGCTTCTTCGTCGATGCGCTGATGCAGGTTGGCGATCTCAACGAAAACGACCGCCGCCAGATCGAGGCGCAGGTGGCAGGCGCGGGCCGCTCGGTCGATAGCGTGCTGACGGAAGCGTCAGGATTGTTGTCGGGCCTCACACGCACCGCGGGCGTGGTGCTGGCGTCGAAGCTGAACGTCCGGCTCAAGCACATCGAGTTCGTGCGGCTCGAACCGGAGCGCGCTCTGGTCGTGTTGGTGGCGGAAGACGGCCAGGTTGAGAACCGCGTCGTGCAATTGCCGATCGGATTGCCGACCTCGGCGCTGACCGAAGCGGGCAACTTCCTCAACTCGCGCATTCGCGGCAAGACGCTCGGTGAGGTGCGCGGCGAACTGGAGAAGGCGCTGGCGGCGGGACAGGCCGAGCTCGATCAGCTCACGCAAAAGGTTGTCGCGGCCGGGCTCGCGAGCTGGTCGGGCGGCGACAGCGCCGAGCGCCAGCTCATCGTGCGCGGGCAGGCGCATCTGCTCGAAGACCTGAAGGCGCTGGAAGACCTCGAGCGCGTGCGGCTCCTGTTCGACGATCTGGAGTCTCGCCGCGAGGTGGTGGACCTGCTCGGTCGCGCCGAGCGCGGCGATGGCGTCCGTATCTTCATCGGTTCGGAGAACAAGCTGTTCTCGCTGTCGGGCTCCTCGACCATCATCGCGCCCTATCACGATCGCGCCGGCAACATCGTCGGCGTGCTGGGTGTGATCGGTCCGACGCGGCTGAACTACGCTCGCGTCATTCCGATGGTCGACTACACCGCCAAGGTGGTCGGCCGGCTGCTCGGCGTCTGACCGGGGCAGCCGGCCGCTGTTTCAGTATCCGACAGTGAAGCGGCGGCGCGAATGCGCGGGCTTTTCCAGCTCGTCGGCCAGCGCGATCGCATAGTCTTCGAACGAGATGCTGCTGCCCTTCTCGTTGGCGAGAAGCTGATCGAGGCCCAGCCGGAACTTTCCGGTGCGCTCACCCGGCACGAACATCGCGGACGGCGACAGGAACGTCCAGTCGAGCTCCTTCTCCCCCCGGAGCAGATCGAGGAACACGCCGCCGGCCGCGGCTTCCGGTTTGTAGATCGCCGGGAATTCCGGCGTGTCGATCAATTCTTTGCCGGGCGCCACTTCAAGGCTGCCGGCGCCGCCGACGACGAGATAGCGCTTAACGCCTGCGGCCCGCACCGCTTCGATCAGCTTGCGCGGATCGCTGGCGGTGAAGTGCACCGAGCTGATGACGGCGTCATGGCCCTTCAGGAGGCTCGCGAGGCCGGCCTGGTCGAAGACATCGCCTTTTCGGGCGGTCACCTTGGGATTCTGCGCGATTTTCTCAGGGTTCCGGACGATGGCCGTCACGCTGTGTCCGCGCCGCACGAGTTCATCGAGGATACGGGAGCCGGCGTTGCCGCTGGCGCCGATCAGAGCGACTTTCATGGTATTTCTCCAGCTATTGGTTTCGAATATATACTAGCTATATTCTTGACATTCTGGTGTGAAGAAGGCACCAGGACATCACCAGGTCACTGCGGAGAAACCGCCATGCAGCAGCCCAACGCCTATGACGCCAATTGCCCGACGCGGCAGGTGCTCGACCGCATTGCCGATAAATGGGCGGTGCTGGTGCTCGGATTGCTCGCGGGGCGCACCACCCGTTTCAATGAGTTGCGCCGGGCCGTGGAGGGGCTGTCGCAGAAGATGCTGTCGCAGACCCTCAAGAGTCTGGAACGCGATGGGCTCGTGAGCCGCAAGGCGATCGCGACGGTTCCAGTGACGGTTGAGTACTCTATCACGCCCCTGGGCCGCACGCTGGCGGCGACCGTCGATGGCATCCGGGTCTGGGCCGAGGCGCATATCGCGGACGTTCAGAAGGCCCAGAAGCGCTACGACCGGATCGCGCAAGATTCTTGATTTTTGCGCTCTGAACCCTGATATCCGGGGCCATGAACGATACGCCCGACAAGCCGGCGCCGAACAACGGCGCGACCCCCGAAGCTCCGGCCACGGCGCCTGCCGCCGAACCGAAGCCGTCCACGTCGCTCGACCGCGAACTGGCCGACATGAAGGACCGTCTCCTGCGCACGCTCGCGGAGATGGAGAACCTTCGTAAGCGCACCGAACGTGAGGTGGCCGATGCGCGGACCTATGGCGTGACGAACTTCGCGCGCGACATCCTGACGGTCGCCGACAACATGCACCGCGCCATGTCGGCGCTCGATGATGAGCTGCGTGCCACCGCCGACGCCAGCGTGAAAAGCCTGCTCGACGGTGTGGAATTGACCGAGCGCGAGCTGCTCAATGTGCTGGAGAAGCACGGCGTGAAGAAGCTCGATCCGATGAATCAGAAGTTCGATCCGAACCGCCATCAGGCGATGTACGAGGTCGAGGACGCGAGCGTGCCGTCTGGCACCGTCGTCCAGGTGGTGCAGGCGGGCTATACGATCGGCGAACGCGTGCTGCGCCCGGCTCTGGTCGCGGTGTCGAAGGGTGGACCGAAGGTGTCCGCTGCATCCGCCGAGCCTCCCGCGAACGACAACGCGGGCTGATAGGCTTTAGAAACCTAACGTGTTTCCAGGCTGTCGCGTACGGCGCGGAAACGCGTGAAGTTCTCCGTCCAGCCTTCCTTGGGCGCGAAGGCGACGATGCGCAGATAACCGCCGGTGCCGAAGCGCAGCCACTGCACAATCTCGACCTCGGTGCCGTTCTTCGGATCCTTACCCTGCGCGCGCGTCTCATAGCCGGGCTGGCCGTTGACGCGCATCGGCTCGGAGTTCGTCACCCGCACATCCTTGAACGGCGGCAATCCGCCGAGCGCGAGCCGCGCAAACTGTTCGCGGTCGCTCGGCTGCGACGGCCCGCCGGGCGACACCGAAATCACGACGTGGGGCTGATTGCTTTCGAACAGATCGCCCGGCCCGTCGGTGAGCTGAATCGCGGCACCCGGCACCACGCGGACGATCCGCATGCCGTTGAGATCGCTGATATTGAACGGTACCAGCTTGAGTTGCTCTTCGGTCGGAATATGCGGGCGCGAGACCACACTTACGAGCGCCGCGCGGATCGTGGCGTCGGTGTAGCGGAGCTTGGCGTCGAGCGGCATTTCGAACGAAATGAGTCCGGTGATGCCTTTGAGCGGTGCGATCAAGAGCCACTTGCGGATGCGGTCGGGCTTCGCCTCCTGACGCGCGACAATGAGAAGGCCGTTGCCGTCCTCGATCTTCACGTGTTCGCGCTTCTCGACGATCACGCCCTGCTTCTTCAGGGCGTCGTTGGTCATCGACTTTTCGATTTCCGCGTAGGCGTTGTCGGGCAGCGCTACGAGGCGGATGAAGACGTTATTCTGGCGGTCTTCAAAACCCGGGAACGAATTGGACAGCTCCATGCCGGGCGGCGGCGCAAGTCCGATCCGCGACGCCAGCGGATATTGCGCATCCGCGGCCCGAACCTTCACCGGCGCGAGCGAAAACGCCAGCGCCACCAGAACCGCGAGCAACCGTGAACCGACGCCGCATGTCATGGTCATGGATATGCGGCGTTGTTAAACGAAACTCAACCCTGTTTCTTTCCCTACGGTTTTCGGTTTCGCCTCATTGGCGCCATCAAATGCAGCCGCCTTCCTGTCGAGAGTTTGTCGTCTCGCAGAATTCGCCGCACTGCGTTCGTGTTTGCACAGGACGCGAGCGCGAGCAGTCCGTCGCCCGGGCTCGCAACGCGGCGCCGATCTTGATCCGCATGCATCGCCTGACCGGCACAACGGATTAATCGCGGGTTGTGCTCCATTGCTGACAGATGTCGCGGCCGTCCTTCCGATTCGAGCCGACGCCGCGCGGTTCACGTTGGCAAGGCTTGAGGTCCCATTCCCGATGCGGATTCGGCCCGCAAGGGGGGTAGACCACGGAAGCTTTTGGGGCAGGAGTGGCGGCCGCCGGGCCGCTGTCGGTTGGCCTTCTTGATGCACCGAGACAGCGCAGCGATCATAATGTCCAATCGCGCGCTTTCGGCAGAATCTCCCGCATTCCCGGAGGTTTAATGCGGTCTCGACGAGACTGCGCCGCTCCCCTTCCTGTCTTGACGGCGGTCCCCAAGGAGACGGCGATCCCTAAGGGTAGGTCTCCTGACTGGTTCCCGCCGGCTGAGCCGGTTTGGCGCTGTCCCCCGGGACAAGCCATTACCAATGGACCCGTCAAGTCCTTGCGGCTAAAGGGGGGTCTCCTATATGAGCCAAGACGCCGCAAGCGCGGCTTATGCATCAATTTGGGGGTCGGCGATGGGCGCCATTCAGGGCTCGACCGGCCTGCCGTGAAAGAGAGGTAAACACCATGGGCAAGGTCATCGGCATCGACCTCGGCACCACCAATTCCTGCGTCGCAGTGATGGAAGGCAAGACGCCCCGCGTCATCGAGAACGCGGAAGGCGCACGCACCACTCCCTCGATCGTCGCTTTCACCGATGACGGTGAGCGGCTGGTCGGTCAGCCCGCCAAACGACAGGCGGTCACCAATCCCGAGAAGACCATCTTCGCAGTGAAGCGCCTCATCGGCCGCCGCTACGACGATCCGATGGTCGAGAAGGACAAGAAGCTCGTCCCCTACAAGATCGCCAAGGCCTCGAACGGCGACGCCTGGGTTGAAGAGGACGGCAAGCAATATTCGCCCTCGCAGATCTCCGCGTTCATCCTTCAGAAGATGAAGGAGACCGCCGAAGCCAATCTCGGGCAGAAGGTCGATCAGGCGGTCATCACCGTTCCGGCCTACTTCAACGACGCGCAGCGCCAGGCGACCAAAGATGCCGGCAAGATCGCGGGCCTTGAGGTTCTCCGCATCATCAACGAGCCGACCGCGGCCGCGCTGGCCTACGGTCTCGACAAGACCAAGAACGGCCTGATCGCCGTGTACGATCTTGGCGGCGGCACGTTCGACATCTCGATCCTCGAGATCGGCGACGGCGTGTTCGAGGTGAAGTCGACGAACGGCGACACGTTCCTCGGCGGCGAAGACTTCGACATGCGTCTCGTCAGCTATCTCGCCGACGAATTCCAGAAGTCGCAGGGCATCGATCTGCGCAAGGACAAGCTTGCGCTGCAGCGGCTGAAAGAAGCCGCCGAGAAGGCGAAGATCGAGCTGTCGTCCACCACGCAGACCGAGATCAACCTGCCGTTCATCACGGCGGACGCGACCGGCCCGAAGCATCTGACGATGAAGCTCACCCGCGCCAAGTTTGAGGCGCTGGTCGACGACCTCATCCAGAAGACGGTCGATCCTTGCCGTCAGGCGATGAAGGACGCGGGCGTTTCCGCGGCCGAGATCAACGAGGTGGTTCTGGTCGGCGGCATGTCGCGCATGCCGAAGGTCCAGGAAATCGTGAAGCAGTTGTTCGGCAAGGAGCCGCACAAGGGCGTCAACCCTGACGAAGTCGTTGCGATCGGCGCGGCCATTCAGGCCGGTGTGCTCGCGGGCGACGTCAAGGACGTGCTGCTGCTTGACGTCACTCCGCTCTCGCTCGGCATCGAGACGCTGGGCGGCGTGTTCACGCGCTTGATCGACCGCAACACGACGATCCCGACCAAGAAGAGCCAGGTGTTCTCCACCGCGGAAGACGGCCAGACCGCCGTGACGATCCGTGTGTTCCAGGGTGAGCGCGAGATGGCGGCCGACAACAAGATGCTCGGCCAGTTCGATCTCGTCGGCATCCCGCCGGCGCCGCGTGGCGTGCCGCAGGTCGAGGTCACGTTCGACATCGACGCCAACGGCATCGTCAACGTGTCCGCCAAGGATAAGGGGACCGGCAAGGAGCAGCAGATCCGCATCCAGGCGTCGGGCGGCCTGTCCGAGTCTGACATCGAGAAGATGGTCAAGGACGCTGAGTCGCACGCCGAGGAAGACAAGAAGCGCAAGGCCGCGGTCGAGGCGAAGAACCACGCCGAGGCTCTCATCCACTCCACCGAAAAGGCGGTGGCGGAGCATGGCTCCAAGGTGGGCGAGCCTGAGCGCAAGGCGATCGAGAACGCGATTGCGGACCTGAAGGAAGCCCTCAAGGGTGACGACGCGGACGCGATTCAGGCCAAGACCAATGCGCTGGCGCAGGCTTCGATGAAGCTCGGCGAGGCGATGTACAAGGACATGCAACAGCAGCAGCCGGGCGCTGATGGTGATGCGGGTCCGGGTGGCGCCGCTCCTGGCGGCGAGGCCGGCAAGAAGGATGACGTGGTCGACGCGGAATTCACCGAGGTCGACGACGACAAGAAGAACAAGAAGTCCGCCTAAGCCTCGGAGTTCCGAAGCATGGCGACATTCAACTGATAACATCCGGCCCGGGTGCCTCTTGCCCCGGGCCGTTTGTTTAGGGCACACGCAATGAACGCGGACGGCGAATCACCCCTCCGTGAGGCAACCTCGGCGATGTCGAAACGCTGCTACTACGAAACCCTTGAAGTCGAGCGCTCGGTGGATGACGGCCAGCTCAAGGCCGCCTACCGCAAGCTGGCGATGAAGTGGCATCCCGATCGCAATCCCGGCGACAAGGATTGCGAGTCCAGGTTCAAGGAAATCAACGAGGCCTATGACGTTCTGAAGGACGGCGACAAGCGCGCCGCCTACGACCGCTTCGGCCATGCCGCGTTCGAGAATGGCCACGGCGGCGGGGCGCACGGTTTCAACGCCGATTTCGGCTCGACCTTCGCCGACATCTTCGAAGGCATCTTCGGCATGGGCGGCGCGGCCCGCCAGCGCGGTTCGGGCCGCGAGCGCGGCGCCGACCTGCGCTTCAACATGGAGATCAAGCTCGAGGAGGCCTACGAGGGCAAGACCGCACAGGTCCGCCTGCCGACCTCGGTCACCTGCGAGGCCTGCTCGGGCTCCGGCGCCAAGGCTGGCACCAAGCCCAAGACCTGCTCGCACTGCGGCGGCCACGGCCGCGTGCGGCACACGCAAGGGTTCTTTACGATGGAACGCACCTGCACGGCCTGTCAGGGCCGCGGCCAGGTGATCGACGATCCATGTGCATCGTGCTCCGGCCTCGGCCGCGTCACACGCGAACGCACGCTATCGGTGAACATTCCGCCGGGCGTCGAGGATGGCACACGCATCCGGCTCGCCGGTGAAGGCGAGGCGGGCGTGCGCGGTGGGCCCGCGGGTGACCTCTACATTTTTCTCTCGCTCGCAGCCCATCCCCTGTTCCAGCGTGACGGTGCGGACCTCCACTGTCGCGTGCCGATCTCGATGGTGACGGCGGCGCTCGGCGGCGATTTCGAGGTGCCTTCGATCGACGGTGCCAAGACGCGGGTGAAGGTGCCCGCCGGTACGCAGTCCGGTCGCCGCTTCCGGCTCTCGAGCAAGGGCATGCCGGTGCTTCGTTCGAAACAAATGGGCGACATGTACGTTCAAGTGGTGGTTGAGACCCCACAGAACCTGACGAAGAAGCAACGTGATCTGCTCGCCGAGTTCGACAAGCTTTCGTCCCGGGACACGCAGCCGGAATCGAGCGGATTCTTCTCTAAAGTCAAAGACTTCTTCGGAAGTGGGGCTGGCTCGGCCTGAGCACCCCATCTTGACCCCCGCCGCGTGGGGCTTTACCGATATCTGTCACGAACTTGCAATACTGTGAGCGCGTAGCCCCGCCGATGCCGCTGGCAACCTTCCAAATGCTCGAAAAGAAAATCGAACGGCACATTCGCCTGTTCGAGCAGAAGAAGGGCATCCGGCTCGACGATGAGGTGCGCTTCATCCGCTCGTGGCTCGAGAAGCCGCTGTCGATGGGCGCGGTCACGCCCTCCAGCAAGATCCTCTGCCGCACCATGGCGGGCTACGTCGATCCCAAGGCGCCCGGCCCGGTGATTGAGCTTGGCCCTGGCACCGGCGCGGTGACCGAGGCGCTGGTCCAGCAGGGCATTCATCCGTCGCGGCTCATTCTCGTCGAATTCAATCCGTCGTTCTGCCGGTTGCTGCGCACGCGCTATCCGGAAGCGACGGTGATCCAGGGCGACGCTTACGGCATCCGCAAGCTGCTCAGCGGCATGCTGAAACAGCCGGCCGCAGCGGTCGTGTCGGGCCTGCCGCTCGTCACCAAACCGCCGAAGACGCGCATCCGTCTCCTGGGTGAAGCGCTCAGCTTGATGGCGCCAGATGCGCCGTTCGTTCAGTTCACTTACGCCGTCGCGTCGCCGATTTCGCGCAAGCTGTCCGGCGTGACCACGGAAGCCTCCGAGCGCATCTGGATGAACTTCCCGCCTGCGCGGGTTTGGGTTTACCGGAAGGCGTAATCCCCTCGTCATCGTTTCGGGTTTGATGGCCGGGCATAGCCGTCCGAAGGACGGCGTTGCTTCGCTCGCCTATGGTCCCGGCCTTCGTGTTTTTGGAACGGTGGGACCGTGTATGATGTTCGTAACAGACAAACGTAAGCGCTGAGTTCGATGCTTCCCAAGGTTCTTGTTTTCGCGGGCTCCATCCGCACCGGCTCGATGAACGCGCGGCTCGCGTCGCTTGCAGCGAAGGAGCTTTTGGCCGCGGGCGCGGACGTCACCCGCATCTCGCTTGCCGATTATCCGATGCCGATCTACGACGGCGATCTCGAAGCGAATTCCGGTGCGCCCGCCAATGCCGTGAAGCTCAAGCAGATGTTCATGGCGCATCAGGGCATCTTCATCGCGAGCCCGGAATACAACGCGTCCATGACGCCGCTGCTCAAGAATTCGCTCGACTGGGTGTCGCGCGTGCGCGAGCGCGGCGAGCCGCCGCTTGCACCCTACAAGAACCGCGTGTTCGCGATCGGCGGTGCGTCGGACGGTCCCTATGGCGCGTTGCGCTCGCTGATGGCGCTACGGCAATCCTTGGAACTGGGCTGTGGCGCGCTGGTGATTCCGGACCAGATCACGGTGATTCGGGCGAGCGAAGCCTTCGACGAGATGGACAACCTGAAAGACGAACGCGCCGCCGGCACGCTCAAGCGTGTGGCGCAGCGGCTCACCGACATGGCACGGGAGATGGCGTGATGGATCCGCGCGACCGACTGATCGTGGCGCTCGATGTACCGACCATCGCCGACGCTGAAGCAATGGTGACGAAGCTCGGCGATAGCGTGTCGTTCTATAAGATCGGCTACCAGCTCGCGTTCGCAGGCGGGCTCTCGCTCGCGCAGGAACTCGTGCAGGACAAGAAGAAGATCTTCGTCGACCTCAAGCTGCACGACATCGGCAACACCGTCGCCAAGGGCGTCGAGAGCGTGGCGAAGCTGGGGGCGACCTTCCTCACCGTGCACGCTTATCCGCAGACCATGCATGCGGCCGTGGATGCGCGCAAAGGCTCGCTCCTTCGCATCCTCGCGGTGACGGTGCTGACCTCCTACGACGACGCCGACCTCGCGGCGGCGGGCTATGACTTCACCGTGAAGGAACTGGTCGCCGAACGCGCCGCGCAGGCACGCGACATCGGCGTCGACGGCCTCGTCTGCTCCGCCGAAGAAGCGGCGGCGCTCAAGCCGCAGATCGGCGAGGGCATGGTGCTGGTGACGCCCGGCATCCGGCCTGCGGGCGCCGACAAGGGCGACCAGAAGCGCATCATGACGCCGGCCTTGGCGATTGCGGCGGGCGCCGATCATCTCGTGGTTGGCCGGCCAATCCTTGCTGTGTCTGATCCGAGACAAGCTGCCGAAGACATCGTTGCGGAGATCGCAAAAGCCGCACGCTCGTAGGGAGAGAAGCAATGGCCAAGGCTTACTGGATTGGCCGTGTCGAGGTGCACAACGAAGAGGGCTACAAGCCCTACGCCCTGGCCAATTCGGCGATCTTCAAGAAATACAGCGGACACTTCGTGGTACGCGGCGGCAGATGCGAAGGCGTCGAGGGCAAGAGCCGGTCGCGCAATGTCGTGATCGAGTTTCCGGATTATGCCACGGCGATGGCGTGCTATTGTTCGCCGGAATACCAGCAGAACCTGAAAATCAGGCAAGCCAACGCCATCACCGATCTGGTGATCGTGGAAGGCTACGACGGTCCGCAACCGACGGACTGAAGAACAAGGAGCTTTGAATGTCGGACTTGCGGATTGTGGTGGCGGGTGCGGGCGGGCGCATGGGGCGCACGCTGGTGAAGGCGATCAGCGAGACCAAGGGTGTGACGCTGGTGGGTGCGCTGGAAGGCGCAGGCTCCCCGCTGCTTGGCCAGGACGCGGGCGTGCTCGCGGGCCTGCTGGCGAACAACGTCAAGCTCGGCTCGGATGCCAAGGCCGCGCTTGCGGATGCCGATGTGGTGATCGACTTCACCGTTCCGAAGGCGACAGTGGCGCTCGCGGCGCTCACCGCGGGCAAGGCGCATATCATCGGCACGACGGGACTCACGGCGGATGAGGAAGCCAAAATCAGGGAGTCGTCGACGCACGCCGTGATCGTGAAGTCCGGCAACATGAGCCTCGGCGTCAATCTCGTCGCAGCGCTCACCAAGCGCGTCGCGAAGGTGCTCGATCAATCGTTCGACGTCGAAGTTCTTGAAATGCATCACAACAAGAAGATCGACGCGCCGTCCGGCACCGCGCTGATGTTCGGGCGTGCGGCGGCGGAAGGCCGCGGCATCGATCTCGACAAAAACTCGGAACGCGGCCGCGACGGCGAGACCGGCGCGCGCAAGCCGGGCAACATCGGTTTTGCGTCGCTGCGCGGCGGCAACGTGATCGGCGATCATCATGTGATCTTCGCCGGACCGGCCGAGCGCATCGAGCTCGTGCACAAGGCGCAGGACCGCATGCTGTTTGCCAGCGGCGCGGTTCACGCCGCGCTGTGGTCGCGCGGCAAGAAGCCGGGGCTTTACTCGATGATGGACGTGCTGGGTCTGGCGGACTTCTAGTTCCCCAAAACTAGTTTCCGCCCAGCAGCGACACGCCGTTCATTTCCTGCGGCTTCGGAAGGTCCATCAGCTCCAGCAGCGTCGGCGCGATGTCCGCGAGGCGTCCGCCGTCGACCAGCGTGCGGTTGCCCGCGCCGGTCATGACGATCGGCACCGGATTGGTGGTGTGCGCGGTGTGCGGCCCGCCGGTTGCAGGATCGCGCATGGTCTCGCAGTTGCCGTGATCGGCGGTGACGAGCAGCGCACCGCCCGCCTTCTGGATCGCTTCGACGATACGGCCGAGGCCGGTGTCCACCGTCTCGACCGCCTTGATCGCGGCGGAGAGAACGCCGGTGTGGCCGACCATGTCGGGGTTGGCGTAGTTCAAAACGATCAGGTCGTACTTCCCTGAGTTGATTGCCTCGACCGCCTTGTCGGTCAATTCGGGCGCGGACATCTCCGGCTGAAGGTCGTAGGTCGCGACCTTCGGCGAAGGCACCATGATCCGGTTCTCGCCCGCGTAGGGCTCCTCGCGCCCGCCGTTCAGGAAGTAGGTGACGTGCGGATACTTTTCGGTCTCCGCCATGCGGAGTTGCGTGCGGCCCGCGGCGGCGACGACCTCGCCGAGAATGTTCTCGAACGACTGTGGCGCGAACATCGTCTTGAGCAGCTTGTCGAGCGCCTCGCTGTACTGCGTCATGCCGACGGCGGCGGCAAACTTCACCGCGCGCTTACGCGGGAAGCCCTTGAAGTCCGGGTCGAGCATTGCGGCGAGGATTTCGCGCACGCGGTCGGCGCGGAAATTGAACGACAGGATGCCGTCGCCGTCCTTCATGCCCTTGTAGTCGCCGATCACGGCCGGAACGATGAACTCATCGGTGACCTTGTTGGCGTAGGCGTCGGCGATCACCGCGCGCGCATCGGGGAAGCGCGGGCCTTCCCCGTCAACGATGGTTGCGTAGGCCTTCGATACGCGCTCCCAGCGGTTGTCGCGGTCCATCGCGTAGTAGCGCCCGCAGACGGTGGCGATGGTGACCTGCGGCGGCAGCGCGCCGATCAGCGTCTTCACGTAGCCGTCGCCGGATTCCGGCGGCGTATCGCGGCCGTCGGTGAGAATGTGCATCGCGACCGGCACGCCGGCGTCGGTGACGATCTTCGCGAGCGCCGCGGCATGGTCCTGATGCGAATGCACGCCGCCGGGAGAAATCAGCCCGAGCAGATGGCAGGTGCCTCCGGTCTTCTTCAGCGCCGCGATCAGATCGTTCAGCGACGCGTTGGTCTTGATGTCGCCGGTCGCGATTGAATCCGTGACGCGCGGCAAGTCCTGCATCACCACACGGCCCGCGCCGATGTTCAGGTGTCCGACCTCGGAATTGCCCATCTGTCCATCGGGCAGGCCGACGTCCTTGCCGGAGGTGCGGAGGAACGAGCGGGGCCCCGCCTCCCACAGCTTGTCGAAGGCCGGCGTCTTGGCCTGGCAGACGGCGTTGTCGGTGCAGTCATCGCGCCAGCCGAAACCGTCGAGAATGACGAGCATGACCGGGCGGCGGCGCTGTTTGGAGGCTGGCTGGTTCATGGCCGGTGTTTTGGTCAAACACCGGCCAGCCGTCAATTGCGGATTACCCCGCGACCGCGCCGGCCTCCCAGCCCAGCATGGCGTGCTTGCGGGTGATGCCCCAGTGGTAGCCGGTCAGCGCGCCGGACTTGCCTAGCACGCGGTGGCAGGGAACCACGAAGCTGATGTGGTTCTTGCCGACCGCGGCGCCGACCGCGCGCGAGGCGGTGGGCTTGCCGATGCAGGTCGCGATATCCGAGTAGGTCGTCGCGCGGCCCAGCGGGATGCGCAGCAAGGTTTCCCAGACGCGCACCTCGAAGTCGGTTCCGATCAGCACCACGCGGAGCGGCTGATCCGGCTTCCAGAGCTTCCTATCGAAGATGCGCTGGGCGATCGGCGCAGTGCGCGCGGAATCCTCGACATACTTCGCGTTGCGCCATCGCCGTGTCATGTCTTCCAGCGCCGGTTTCTCCTGACCGGCATCGGCGAAGGCGAGGCCGGCAAGGCCGCGGTCGGTGACCATCACCAGCGCGGTGCCGAACGGCGACGGATGGAAGCCGTACCACATCGTCAGGCCTTCGCCGCCGGTCTTCCATTCGCCCGGCGACATCGCCTCGTGCGTCACGAACAGATCATGCAGGCGTCCGGGGCCGGAAAGGCCGACCTCATAAGACGCATCGAGGATGCTGGCGGAGTCGCGCAGCAGTTCTCGCGCGCGATCGAGTGTGACCGCTTGCAGGAACGCCTTCGGTGTTAGGCCCGCCCAGCGGCGGAACAAATGGTGCAGTTCAGCGGGCGTTACGCCGGAGACTTCGGCGATCTGTTCGATCTCCGGCTGCGCGCGCCAGTTCTTGCTGATATGGGCGATGGCGCGGCGGACGATGTCGTAGTCGGTCGCGGCGCCGTCCTGCGCGGCGAGGTCGCTCATGCGGTTCGTTGCGAGCATGGTGGTCTCCTTCATCATGCTCTCCATCTAGGCCGCGACACGCGCCACACCCACCCGATTCCGGATCAAACCGGCGCCGGCCGCAAGGGGCCGCGTTTGGCTGCGTTCAATGCTGAAGATAACGCGTCGGCGAAGCTTTCGCGCTCTGGCGGCGATAGGAAACTGGCCACCGAAAGCTTACGCCCTTGCGAAACCAGGAACAGATGCAGCAGGCCGAATTCCTCATGAGTCTCGCGGTCGAGATTCGTCCAGACCGGATTGAGCGTCCATTCCGACACTTCGCCGCGGTGGGTCACGCGGCGAAGCCGCAGCTCGGAGGGCGTCACAGTCACCTGCTCGAAGGCCGCGGCGGAGCGATAATTCGCCCGGAACGCCCAATAGACCAGCAGCACGTCGAGGCCGAGGAAGCCGACCACCGGCCATGCACCGAGGATGAAGAAGAACATTCCGCCCGCGAAGCTGACCACGCCGACCAGCGCCATCACCACCATGAAGCCGGTCGCCGACAGCGAGCGATGCGGCGTGATGATCGCGGAAAAAAGCGTGGGCTCTATGTTGTCGGGACGGCTTTGCGCATCCATGCTGGATTATAATAAGGATTAAAGATGGCCAAAAAAACCTCCACCAAACCAGCGAAGAAGAAAGCGAAGAAACTCGCGGGCAAAACCGCGAAGGCGCTGAAGGCCGCGAAAAAGGGCAAGGCCGCCAAGCTCAAGAAGCCCGCGGCGCGGGCGAAAGCCGACGACAAGGCGATGCACGGCAAGATTCCGCCGTGGAAGCCCGCCGAGGTCGAGGAGGCGTTCCGCCGCTTTCAGGCGGCGATGCCGGAGCCGAAGGGCGAGTTGATCCACGTCAATCCGTTTACCCTCACCGTCGCGGTGGTGCTGTCCGCGCAGGCGACCGACGCCGGCGTGAACAAGGCGACGCCCGCCCTGTTCGCACTGGCCGACACGCCGGAAAAGATGGTCGCGCTCGGCGAGGATCGCGTGCGCGATTTGATCAAGACCATCGGGCTGTTCCGCACCAAGGCGAAGAACGTCATCGCGCTTTCGGAGATTTTGGTGCGTGAACACGGCGGCGAGGTGCCGTCGTCGCGCGAGGCGTTGGAGGCGTTGCCCGGCGTGGGCCGCAAGACAGCGAATGTGGTGCTCAATATCGCGTTCAAGCAGCCGACGATGGCGGTGGACACACACATCTTCCGCATCGGCAACCGCACAGGGCTGGCGCCAGGCAAGAATCCGCTCGAAGTCGAATTGAAGCTGCTGGAAGTGATTCCAGCGCATTACATGATGCATGCGCATCACTGGCTGATCCTGCACGGGCGCTACATCTGCGTTGCGCGTACGCCGCAGTGCGAGAAGTGCATCATCGCCGACATCTGCAAGTGGCCGGGCAAGACGGCGACCGAGCCGCCTGTGGGTTCTGTCGCGGCCTAAATCCGTTTCGGCTCGATCAGCTCCATCCGCCGGCCTTCGACGCGCTTGAGGATGTGAACCATCAGCGCGGTGGCGAACAGCGGCGTTGCAAGGTTCACGATCGGGATCGACACGAACAGTGCAATCGGAATGCCCGCGGCGAAAATCGTTCCGCGGCGCGCGCGCCGCATCGCTTTCGCTTCGTCAGGCGGGTGGAAGCGCATCGCCGTGAGCAGAAAATATTCGCGGCTTAGAAGGTATGCGGTTGCGAAGAACAGGATGACGAGACCAAAGCCCGCGAAGAACAGGAACGGCAGCGCCAGGAGATAGACCAGCGCCGCCAACAGCGCGGTCTTGATGCCTTCGTACATCGCAAGCGGCAGTGGCAAGGCCTTGCCGGGTGGATGCGCCGGATAGTGCGTGCGTTCGACGTCCTCCGCCAGTTCGTCGACGAAGAACGAGCCGACGAAGGCGGTCACCGCCGGCATCAGGAAGATCGCGCCGGTGACGATGCCGAGCGTCGCCGCGATCGAGATGATCCAGACCAGAACCTCCCAGGCGGTGTGGGGTACCGCGCCGGTCTGCGCTTCGGCCCAGGTTGTGCCGGCCGTGGCCATCCAAGTGAACAGCCGGTTCAGCCCGATGCTGATCAGGACGAGCATGATGACTGCAAGTCCAATGGCTTTCAGCAGCACGCGCCGGAACACCGGCGAGGTCATCTGGCCCAGCGCGCTGAAGGTGGCTTCGAACATGGGGGTCTCCGGATCGACCGAAGACAGATGGTACGGGAAAACGGCAAGGGCAAGAGCGAGTGCAAGGGCCCGCTAGGCCGTCGCCTCTTTCATCGTCGCGGCCGTCGCCCCCGGCGCATCCGGGACCTCCGGCTCGGCGGCCTCGTGCGCGGCGGCGCGCTGATCGGCCCAGTGCATCTTGCGGTAGTCGAAGCCTTTTTCGATCGTCGGCTTCACCAGCTTGAAGTACGGCGAGATGTCGAAATCGCGCGGTGCGTAGAGCGACGAGTGACGGATCTCCAGAAGCTCCTCGCGGGCGGCCTGGCTCTCCGCCATCGTGACACGCGGCAGGATCGGATAGCGCACCGACTCGAATGCCTGCGCGATCAGCGCCGAGCAGATGATGCGTGTCGGATGACCTGAGCCAAGCGCCATCATGCGGCGCCGCCATTTCTGCGGGATCGGCAGCGGGATGAGATAGCGCATCAGGTCGAAGATGTTCTTCACGTCGTAGTCGAAGCCGATGCGCTCGGCCGCGTATGTGCAAACACGCGCGCGGTCGTCGTCGGTCAGTCCGACCGGACGGCAGATGCGGGTGTGATATTTGAAGTATTTCGACAGCGGCGCGCCGATCACGCCCTCGCCGAGGTTGGCTTCGACCAGCACCAGCGGCTCGCCGTCCTCGGTGGTGCGCTCGCCGATCGGGCCGACATAGAGCGCTGCATGCGACCAGGTCGACTGCGTGAGATATTTGATGATGCCCGAGACGTTGTTGTTGCCCTCGACCAGCAGCACGTCGCCGGGCTGAAGCGTGGCGCGGAGCAATTCGGGATCGCTCGGGGTAAAGGGCTCGTAGCCCTCAACCGGCCGTTCGAGGTACTGGGCGATGGTCCGCCCGATGCCGCCTAGCATCCAATCCATGGCGTCGCGTTCCCCGGTGTCGCGTGCGGTACGGCCGCACGTCGCCTCATTTTCTGTCCAAATTTAGTCGAGAACGGTTGCAATTCAGTTCATTCGCGTCCGGATGGCACAACACACCGTTCATCATCGGATTTGCGGCGAAACGCGGGTTCGGGCAAAACGGGGCAGGAAACGGCCGTCCGGCGGCAACCAATTGCAAACCATGAAACCATTCACCCGCCGATCTTTCCTCAGGCGTTCTCTGGCTGCGTCCGCGGCGGCGGTAGCGTCACCCGCGCTTGGCGCGCCGGCGCCTACGAGGCCTGCGCCCGCCGGCGAGATCGACGTCGTAATCGTGGGTGCGGGCGCGGCGGGCATTGCCGCAGCGCGCAGGATGGCGGCGGCGGGCCGGCGTTTCGTGCTGGTCGAGGCGACCGATCATGTCGGCGGGCGCTGTATCACCGACACGCGGACCTTCGGCGTGCCGTTCGACCGCGGCGCGCATCTCATTCACGTGCCGGACCTTAATCCGCTCATCAAGGCCGTGCCGCGCGGCAGCGTCGAAATCTATCCGGCGCCGTCGGGCCAGAAGATCCGGATCGGACGCCGCAACGCGCGCGAGGGTGAGCTGGAAGATTTCATCGCAGCGCGCGTCCGCGCCAGCCGCGCTATCGGCGAAGTTTCGCGCAAGGCCGATGTTGCCGCCGCGCAGGGGTTGCCACGCGACCTCGGCGAGTGGCACTCGGCAGTCGAATTTGCGCTCGGCCCCTACAATTGCGGCAAGGATCTGAGCGAGATTTCCGCCGTCGATTTCACGCGCATGGCCGAACGCGACATCGGCTCGTACTGCCGCCAGGGTTTCGGCACATTGCTGGCGAAGCTCGCGGAAGGTGTTCCGGTGCAGCTCAATTCACCAGTGGAAGCCATCGACACCGGCAACCGCAACAACCGCGTCGAGGTGAAGACCCCGAAGGGCACGATCGTGGCGCGCTTCGGCATTGTCACGGTTTCGACCGAGGTGCTAAACGCTGGCAAGATCAGGTTCGAGTCGGAGCGGCCGCTGCGTCAGCTCGAAGCAGCTGCCCGACTCAAGCTCGGCAGCTTTGATCACATCGCGCTCGAGCTGCCTGGCAATCCACTCGGCTTGCAGCGCGACGAGTTGATGTTCGAGAAATCGAGCAGCACGCGCACCGGGGCGATTCTCGCCAACGTGTCGGGCTCGTCGCTGACGATCGTCGAGGTCGCGGGCAGGTTCGGCCGCGAGCTGAGCGCGCAGGGCGAGAAAGCGATGACCGATGCCGCCATCGAATGGCTCACCGGCCTGTTCGGCACCGATGTGCGCAAGGCCGTCAAGCGCACGGCCGTGACGCAATGGAACGCCGATCCGTGGACGCTCGGCGCGGTTTCGAGCGCGTCACCGGGCGCGCAAGGCGCGCGCCGGCAACTGGCTGAGCCGATGCGCGACCGGTTGTTCTTTGCGGGTGAAGCCACGCACGAGACCATGTGGGGCACGGTTGGCGGCGCGTGGGAAACCGGCGAGCGCGCGGCGGAAGGTGTGCTGCGCCGCCTCGGCGTGCTGAAAGCGCCGGAAGAACCGCGCCCGCAGCCGCAGCAGCGGCCGTCGCGCAGGCGTTCCTGATTTTTGAGCTAGTGCGCTCGCGAGGTCTCGGCCAGCACCATGAGGCCGAGCGGGCTTTCGACCGCCCATTCGCGGAGGCCCGCCATGTTGGCTTCGCCGAGGAAGGTCGCGTGCAGCTCCGCGCGCATCGCGTCGAGCGACTCGACCCAGATGTAGAGCGCGGGCTTTTGCTCGAGCAGCGTGATCGCGCGCGCCGGCAAGGTGCGTTCGGCGTATTCGCGATCAAGCAGGATGACGCTGGTTGAGCCGGCGATGACGCCGAGGCAGCCATTGTCGTTCGTCGGCTTCGGTTCGAAACCAAGCGCTTCGTAATTCGAACGCGCTTCATCGAGATCGGACACGAGATACATCGGGGTGGCACGGCGTGCGAGCATTACGGCTCCCTGATTGCCACCTGTGGATAAGCGAAGTCGCAGATGATTCGCGACCGCGAAATTTTCGCGGATCGGAAGCGCCGCCACCCGTTCGTTAACGGCTCATTAACCAATTTCCTTCGCGGAATGATCCTCGAACACTGAGATCACCGGCGGCTTGCCGCTCAATCCAAGCTCGCTCCAGCGCGCGACGACATTCTCGTACATGCCCTTGTCGAGCTTGGTGCGTGGCGAGAAGTTCTTGATGTGTTTGAAGTCCATGCAGGCGTTGATCAGCGCCTTCGAGCCCCACGGCCTGATCTCCGGCGGATTCAAACTCGGATCGAGGAAGGTGCTCCAGGTCTCGCGCAGGATGTCGATGGATTGCGCCGGCCGTGAGCGCGTCGCCATCGCCCACAGCACCTGACCGATGTTCGACGGGTCGATATCGTCGTCGACCACAATCACGTATTTGCCGAAATAAGCGCCGGCGGTGCATTGCGCCGCGAGCGCCATCACCTGCGGAGCGTGGCCCGCGTACATCTGCTTGATCGACACGACGGTCATGCCCCAGCCCGCGGCTTCGGGCACCGACCACACGCCCTTGATGCCCGGCACGCCGAGCTTCTCGAGATCGGCCCAGATGCCGGCTGAGCGCAGCGCCGCCCAGAACAGGCCGCACTCGTTCGCCGTGCCGTCGGCCATCAGCGCGCAGGTGAGCGTGGGATTGTCGCGATAGCGCACGCGCTCGACGCGCATGTAGGGCGTGGCTCCTGAAGGCCGGCCGTAGTAGCCGGTGAACTCGCCGAACGGTCCTTCGGCGAAGGTCTCGTCGGGATAGAGATGGCCTTCGAGAATGATTTCGGCGTGCGCGGGCAGCGGCAGGCCGGTGAGATCCGAGTTGAACAGCTCGATCGGCGAGCCCTTGATGCCGGAATAATATTCGTACTCGCTCTCGGTCTTCGGCAGGCTCGATGCGCCCACGAGAAAGAGCAGCGGATCGATGCCGTAAGCCGCCGCGATCGGCGCCGGCTTGCCCATCTTCCACCACTTGTCGCGGTCGCTGCCGCCGTCCTTGCCCGGCGAGGTGTAGACGCCGATTTCGCGCGGGCCCTTGATCATCATGCGGTAGGTGCCGACGTTGACGCGGCCGCTCTCCGGGTCCTTCGTAATGACTGCGTCCGCAGTGCCGAGATACATGCCGCCGTCGAGCGGCCACATCCGCTGCGCCGGGAACATGCGGATATCGACCTTCTCGCCCTCGACGATGTTTTGGTTGCAGATCGCGACCTCGCTCGGGACCGTCACCGGCTTCATCTTGCGGCCGAGCTTCTTTTGCAGAAGCTGGACGGCTTGCAACGGGTGTTCGACCGGCTCCTCGCCGATCATCAGGCAGAAGCGCGACAGGTTGCAACCGATCATGTTGTAGAGCGCCTTGTGGCCGGGGTGGCCTTTGACGTTCTCGAACAGCAGCGCCGGGCTTTTCTCCTGGCCGACGAGATAGGTGATGGTGGCGGCTTCGAGGTCGGGGCTCACCTCGGCGGTGATGCGCTTGAGCTCGCCCATCGCCTCGACCTTCTCGAGCCAGAGATCGAGATCGCTGGCGTTGCGCCGGTCGGTCCGCGGTTTCGTCTGCTCGACGGCGACCGCGTTGCCGCCCGCCTTTACGCCCATCTCCATGACGCCACTCCCAGTAGGCGCATGCACATGCATGCTGTTATCGTTTTCACGATCCTAGCGCGGGGCGGCGGAAGGGTCACGGGCGCGATGCCGCATGCGTGACCCGCGAGAAGTGTCAGTCTTCCGGCGGGCCGTACTTCAGGTTGAGCTTGCGCATCGCGAACGATGCGAGCGCCATGAAGAGAGCCGTCAATCCGAACAGGACCGGCAGGAAACCGAACGCCGCGACCTCTTCGCTGCCCATGTTGATCATGAGCATGCTCGCGGCGAGCAATACAAACGCCACAGTGAAAAGCGTCCCAACCAGCCTTGCCGACGGATTGAGGAGCCGTTTCATCATGCGCGCAAGCTTCCGCCGGTGCGTTTGGTGATCTCGGCCACGAGCTTCGCTGCGAGCGCGTCGATTTCCTTGTCGGTCATCGTCTTCTCGCGCGGCTGGATCGTCACCGCGATCGCAATCGACTTCTTGCCCGGATCGATGCCCTGGCCCTCGTAGACGTCGAACAGCGTCACGTTGGTGATCAGCTTGCGGTCCACCGCCTGCGCGGTGCGGACGATGTCGGTGCTCTTCACCGCGCGGTCCACCACGAACGCAAAATCGCGCGTCACCGGTTGGAACGCCGAGATGTCGAGCACGGGCTTCGCTCGCGTCGCCTTCGGCTTCGACTCGGGGATGCGCTCCAGAATGACCTCGAACGCGACCAGCGGACCTTCGGCGTCGAGCGCCTCCAGCGCGCGCGGGTGCAACTCGCCGAAATGGCCGAGCACGTTCTGCGGGCCGATCTGGATCGTGCCGGAGCGGCCGGGGTGGAACCACGCGGGGCCGCCGGGCACGACCTGAAGCGCCGCTGCCGGCGCACCGGCCGCGGTCAGGACCGCGAGCGCATCGGCCTTCACATCGAACGCATCGACCGGTTCGGTCTTGCTCGCCCAGAAGCGGCCGCCGCCGCTCGCTTTGGCCAGCGCGCGGCGCACGCCGCTTGCCGCCATAAACTGATCTTCCGGCTTGTCGCCTTTGAAGATCTGGCCGACTTCAAAGAGCGCCACATCCGGGAAGCCGCGGTCCGCGTTTCGCTGCGCCGCCGCGACGAGGCCCGGAATGAGGCTCGGCCGCATGTCGGAGAGCTCGGCCGCGATCGGATTGGCGAGCGCCAGCTCAGGCTGGCCGCCGCCGAACAGCTCGGCCTGCGGCTTGGAGATGAACGACCAGGTGACGGCTTCGACAAGACCACGCGCGGCGAGCGCCCGCTTGGCTCTGCGGGTGCGCACCTGTGCGGTGGTCAACACCGGCTTGCGCGGGGCGGTGCCGCGGCCAAACGGCGTCGAGGGAATCTGATCGACGCCGACGATGCGGACGATCTCCTCGACGATATCGGCCTTGCCTTCGATGTCCGGCCGCCACGACGGCGCGGCGACCTTCACGCGGTTGTCCGGGCCCACGACGTGGAAGCCGAGCCGGTTGAGCACGCGCTTCATTTCCAAAAGGCTGAGGTCGAGCCCCGCGAGCCGCTTCAATTCGGACGCCGGGAAATCGATGACGACATCCTTTGTCTCAACGCTGCCGGCAACGGTCACTTCGGACGGCGTGCCGCCGCAGAGGTCGAGCACCATCTGCGTCGCGAGTTCGAGACCCGGCAGCATGAAGTTCGGATCGACGCCACGCTCGAAACGGTAGCGTGCATCGGAGTTGATGCCGAGCTTGCGGCCGGTCTGCGCGATGTTGATCGGCACCCAGAGCGCCGACTCGATCAGCACATCGGTGGTGGTCTCATCGCAGCCCGACGCCTCGCCGCCCATGATGCCGGCAAGCGATTCCACGCCGTTGTCGTCGGCGATGACGCACATGGCATTGTCGAGCGTGTAGGTCTTGCCGTCGAGGGCGACGATCTGCTCGCCGTTCTGCGCGCGGCGCACGACGAGATTGCCCTTCACCTTCGCGGCGTCGAACACGTGCAGCGGACGGCCGCGGTCGTAGGTGATGTAGTTCGTGATATCGACGAGCGCGTTGATCGGGCGAAGCCCGATCGCGAGAAGACGGCGTTGCAGCCATTCCGGCGACGGGCCGTTCTTGACGCCCTTCACGAGACGCAGGCCGAACGCCGGGCAGAGTGAATTGCCGCCGGGGAAATCGAGCTTCACCGACACCGGGCAAGGGAACGTGCCCTTCACCGGCTTCGGCCCACGCTCGATCAGCGTGCCGATGTCGGTCGCCGCGAGATCGCGGGCGATGCCGCTGACGCCGGTGCAGTCCGGACGGTTCGGCGTGAGATTGATCTCGATCATCGGATCGTTGAGGCCCGCGTATTCCGCGTAGCTCTTGCCGACCGGCGCGTCCGCTGGCAGCTCGATGATGCCGTCATGATCGTCGGAGACGCCGATCTCGGCGCCGGAGATCATCATGCCGCGGCTTTCGACGCCGCGGATGTTGCCGATCGAGAGCGTGATGTCCTTGCCCGGAACGTAAGCACCGGGCGGACCAAACACCGCCGTCATGCCGCCGCGCGCGTTCGGCGCGCCGCAAACCACCTGGGTCTGCTTGCCGTCGCCGATGTCGACCATGCATACGCGCAGCCGGTCAGCATTCGGGTGCTGCTCGGCGGAGATCACCTTGGCGATGACGTAAGGCGCCAGCACCTTGCCGTGATCGACAATGTTCTCGACCTCGAGGCCGATCATCGTCAGCTTGTCGGCGATCTCCGACAGTGAGGCGGTGGTGTCGAGATGTTCTTTCAGCCAGGAGAGAGTGAACTTCACGTGCTGAGCCCTCCCGCCAGCGTCGGGAAGTCGAGCGGCCGGAAGCCGTAGTGCGCGAGCCAGCGCACGTCCGCTTCGAAGAATGCGCGCAGGTCCGGCATGCCGTACTTCAGCATCGCGATGCGGTCGATGCCCATGCCCCAGGCGAAGCCTTGGTATTCATCGGGATCGAGCCCGCAGTTGCGCAGCACGTTCGGATGCACCATGCCGCAGCCGAGAATTTCGAGCCAGTCGTCGCCCTCGCCGAAGCGAACCTCACCCTTGTCGCGCTTGCACTGGATGTCCACTTCGAGCGACGGCTCGGTGAACGGGAAGAACGACGGGCGGAAGCGCATCTTCACGTTGTCGACCTCGAAGAACGCCTTGCAGAATTCTTCGAGAATCCATTTCAGGTTGCCCATATGGGCGCTCTTGTCGATCACGAGCCCTTCGACCTGATGGAACATCGGGGTGTGAGTTTGATCGCTGTCACTTCTATAAGTGCGGCCCGGAATGATCACGCGGATCGGCGGCTTCTGCGTCAGCATGGTGCGGATCTGCACCGGCGACGTGTGCGTGCGCAGCAGCTTGCGCGTGCCGTCGGCGCCCGGATTGAAATAGAACGTGTCGTGCATCTCGCGGGCCGGGTGGCCCTCGGGGAAGTTCAGCTTGGTAAAGTTGTAGTCGTCGGTCTCGATGTCCGGACCTTCTGCGACGGCGAAGCCCATGTCGGCGAAGATCGTGGTGAGCTCGTCCACCACCTGGCTGATCGGGTGCACGCGGCCCGTTTCGGCGGGCGACTCGCGCACCGGCAGCGTCACGTCGATGGTCTCGCTCGCAAGCCGCGCGTCGAGCGCCGCGCCCTTGAACGCCTCGCGGCGTGCGGTCAAAGCGGCGTTGACGCGGTCGCGCAGGCCATTGATCGCGGGTCCCTGCACCTTGCGCTCGTCCGGCGTCATGGCGCCGAGCGTCTTCAAGAGCGCGGACACCGAGCCGCTCTTGCCTAGCGCCGCGACGCGGACGGCCTCCAGCGCCGCCTCGTCGCCCGCGGCGGCGATGGCCTTGGTGATTTCGGTCTCAAGCCCGGCGATATCGGTCATTCAAATCCTCGCAAATCGCCGGTGTTTTTGGCCGTTTGGGCCGGATCGGGTCAAGCCTTCGTTCGGAAGGCCCGTTTTGGCGAGAAAAAGCCGGCGTACGCCCAAGGCGCACGCCGGCTGATCAGGTTCGAAATCCGAACTTAAGCAGCCGCCGGAAGCGCGGCCTTGGCCTTCTCGACGATCGCCTGGAACGAGGCCGGCTCGCGGATCGCGAGGTCGGACAGGATCTTGCGGTCGACCAGGATGCCGGCCTTGTCGAGGCCTGCGATGAACTTCGAGTAGTTCAGGCCGAACGGACGGACCGCGGCGTTGATGCGCTGGATCCAGAGCGCACGGAACGTGCGCTTGCGGCGCTTGCGGTCGCGGAAGGCGTATTGCTGCGCCTTCTCCATCGCCTGCTTGGCGACGCGGATGGTGTTCTTGCGGCGGCCGCGCTGGCCCTTGACCGACTTGTAGACTTTCTTGTGCTTGGCGTGAGCGGTGACACCGCGTTTGACGCGAGCCATGATTGATCTCCTGAAATCCTAAGAACTGCTGCGGGAATGATGTCGAACGGCGGCTTAACGCTCGTTCGGCAGCCAGTACTTCTTGATGTTGTCGCCGTCGGTCTTGAACATGACGCGCGTGCCGCGATGCTGACGAATCTGCTTCTTGGTGCGCTTGATCATGCCGTGACGCTTGCCGGCCATCGCGGATTTCACCCGGCCGCTGCCGGTCACTTTGAAGCGCTTTTTGGCGCCCGACTTGGTCTTCAGCTTGGGCATTTTGCTCTCCTTCAGGTGCGGCTGCGGACGCGGCAAAGAACCGGGTCCAGCCGGATATGCTCAAATGAGCGTGCTGATTGGATCAGCCTCGCCGCCACGGCAGCCCTTTTCAGCCGGGCGGTGAGAGGGCCGGGTTATGGCAGGGGCGGCCTGAAAAGGCAACCGGAGAGGGCGTTTGGGGCCGAAATTGCTGAATCCGGCCCGAGGGTTGGCCCAAACAGTCCGGGCGAGCCGCCCAAATGGCCCTTACGGCTTGATCGGACACTTCTTTTCGATCTGGATCTTGTCGAGGCGCTTCATCAGGGAGCGGCACCAATAAAAACGCCGCGCTGTTAAGCGCGGCGTCAGAATCAGCGCCGCGATCAACGCGGCGCCAGAATCATGACCATCTGACGGCCCTCCATGCGGGGCTCACTCTCGACCTTGGCGATCTTGCCGGTGTCGTCCTTGACCCGGTTGAGCAGTTCCACGCCGAGCTCCTGGTGCGCCATCTCGCGGCCGCGGAAGCGGAGCGTGATCTTCACCTTGTCGCCCTCTTCGAAGAAACGGGCCATCGAACGCATCTTCACGTCATAGTCGTGATCGTCGATCATCGGGCGGAGCTTGATCTCCTTGACCTCGACGACCTTCTGTCTCTTGCGGGCCTCGGCCTGCTTCTTCTGCTCCTGATATTTGTACTTGCCAAAATCGAGCAGCTTGCAGACGGGCGGTTCGGCGTTGGGGGAGATCTCCACGAGATCGAGGCCGGCCTCTTGGGCCTTGGCCAAGGCTTCGGCGATCGGAAGGTTTCCGAGGTTGGCGCCGTCCTTGTCGATCAGGTGAACTTCGCGAGTGCGGATATCTTCATTGACGCGCGGGCCGTCTTTGGCGACGGGGGCTGGCGCTCTCATCGGGCGACGAATGGGAGACTTCTCCTCTGCTGTTACAGGTGCAATCAAGATCGGGATTATCGGCAAATAAGTCAACGCCGGAACAGGCGTAAATCGGGTCTTTTCAGGCTATGGGGGGCCTTGCGACCTCGGCGTAGAGGTTCAGTGTCAACTCGGCCACAGTGGGCCCGTTGAAATGGCCGAGCACCCAGGCGCGTCCGCGCGCGCCGATCGCGTTGCGGATCGGGTCGGACATCGAAAACAGCCGGACCAGGGTGGCGGCGAGCGCCGCGTCATCGCCGGCGGAGAATTTGAGCCCTGTGGTGCGGTCGTCCGGAACCGTCGGCGGCGCAAGCACCACATCTGGGCCCGCGCCGAGGTCCGATACCACCACTGGACGGGCCATCGCCTGCGCTTCAAGGAGCGCGCGCTGCAAACCCTCCGGCTGCACCGCCGCGGACACCACGACAGCCGCCGCCGCATAGGCCGCGGGCGGGTCGCTGAGCGCGCCCGTCATGCGGATGACATCGGAGGTTTCGGTCGTGAGCACCCGGTCCCACAATTCACCGGCATATCGCGTGCCTTGATCCTCGGAAGCGAACACGCAGACGAAATCCTTGAGACCCATCGCCTTGAGCCGCCGCGCCGCGTCGATCACCACGTGATGGCCTTTGCGGCGGAGCATGCGGCCGGCGACGAGAATGACCCGTTCGTTCGGGCCGACGCCCCAGCCACGCCGCACCGCATCGATCTGCTCGCGCGAGACGGCGGAGGGGTCGAAGCGTTCGAGATCGACACTCGCGGGCACGACGGCGATCCGCTCCCACGGCGTGCCGTAACGCTCGTTGATCAGCTCCGCGATCTGATCGCTGACGGCGATCACGCGCACGCCGCGCACCATCGCGCTGTTGTAGAGCCGCTTGAATCCGTTCTGCTCGCGGAAGCCCTTGTACCAGGTGGTGATGAGCGGCACGCCGGTCATCCGCGCTGCGAAATAGGAGCTCCACGCCGCGGCACGTCCGTGCGCGTGCACGAGATCGCAATGGCGTTCGTCGATGATGCGCTTGAGTGCAAAGGCGTTGCGCAGCATTGCGATCGGATTGCGGCTCGCGACATTGAGCGTGATGCAGGTTGCACCGGCGGCCTCGGCTTCGGACGTGAGGCGTCCGCCGGACGAGACGACGATCGTTCGATGTCCGGCGTTTGCGAGAATGCGGACCAGCGCGACGGCGCCTGCATCGGACGCACCCGCTTGCAATGTCGGCACGACGATCAGCGCAGTGAGCGACCGTGCGGTCGAAACGAGCGGCGGAATGTCATTCGATGCAACGCGCGTGACGTCGAGCGGTTGATGCTCCGTCGCAACGCGCGCCGCCGAAGAACTGGTTACCACCGACCACCATTGAAGTGACGGCCGCGTGCGGCCGAAGAGATTGTGCTGAGCAGATTAGAATCGTTAAACGGCTTTACGGATCGGTGCAATGCCCGGCGGGCGTCAGCACTCAGCCTTCCGTTTCGAGCAGCGACGAATAGACGCCGAGCGTCGCCGCAGCGACGCGGCGAGGCGAGAACATGTACTCGGCGAACTGCCGCGCGCGCGCAGCGAGCGCGCGATAAGCGGGCGCATCGAGCGCGAGCACGCTCGAGATCGCGCGCGCAAGATCGATCGGATCGCCGGGCTTCACCACCCAGCCGGTGCGCAACTCCTCCGGCATGCGCGGCGGCGCGATCAGATTTTCTGGCAAAGCGCCGACGGCTGTCGTCACCACAGGCCGCGCCATCGCCTGCGCTTCGGCGACCACGCGTCCATAAAGCGGCGGCGAGATATTCGGCGCGACGATCAGGTCGGCGGCGGCGTAGGCCGCCGCCATGTCGGGACAATGACCGACGATGCGGAACAATGAATCGACGCCTTCGGCCTGCGCATGCTTGCGCAGCGCACGCACATAGCGCCCGTGGCGCCTGTCGTCGCCCGCGAGCACGAACGTGACGCCGCGCATTCTGTTCTGCACCAGAACGCGCGCCGCATCGACCAGCGTGACCTGTCCATTCCACGGCGCGACGCGGCCGGGCGTCAGCACGATGCGCACGCCGGACGGAATGCCCCAGTGTTGCCGCAGCGCCGCCACGCGTTCGGGTCTCACCGCGTTGGGATCGAACATTTTCATGTCGATGCCGCGCGGAACGATGCTGACATGATCGACCGGAATACGGTGGCGGTCGATCATCGGCTGAGCGTTGAACATCGAGCGAGCGATCACGCGGTCGCCGTGCGCGAGCGAACCGACATAGAGCGAGGAGAGCCACGCGCGCTTCGGCGGCAGGTCTGGAAGGTCGGTGACGAGCCGGGCCGAGTTCCGGTCGGTTGCGATCAGCGCGCTCCACGCCGCGCCCGGGCTCTTGGCGTGAACAATATCGAGGCGCTCCTGGGCGATGAACGCGTCAAGCGCGGCCGCGTTGCGGCGCAGCCGCCGTGGGTTCCAGGTGGCGTTGGCGAACGGCAGCCATTCGCCGCCGAAGGATTTCAGATGATCGACCAGCGGGCCGGGCTCCCCCGCGACGATGGCGCGGGTGCCCGCGTGCACGAGCGCGTGCGCGATGCCCAGCGTCTCGCGCACCATCGGCTCGTCGCTCAGCGCCGGCACGATCTGCATGATGGTCGCGCCCGCGAGCGAGCGCGGAAGTACGCGCGCGTCTTCAGCATCAGCAGCGCTGATCGCCATCTTGAAACCCAACCCCAATGCCCGCCGCCGCTCTCGTTTTGTCCTTGCGTTCGGCGGCGGCTTGCGGCGAAACACGGGGCGAGAGCCCGGTTCGCAGCCGCCCGTCCGCCAAGGTCAAGACATGAGCGATGACACGACTGATTCTTGCCTGAAATTTCTGGACGTGGGAACCGGCACGGCGGCCCGCCGCATCGCGATCCGCAGCCGCGAGGGCTCGGCGCCCGGTCTGTTCTGGATGGGCGGGTTCAAATCCGACATGAAGGGCACCAAAGCGGCGGCGCTGGACCAATGGGCGGCGCAGCAGGGCCGCGCCTGCACGCGGTTCGACTATTCCGGCCACGGTGAATC
>JBFLYS010000021.1:43227-101540 GCA_040756555.1 Pseudomonadota bacterium
CCGGTCTGTTCTGGATGGGCGGGTTCAAATCCGACATGAAGGGCACCAAAGCGGCGGCGCTGGACCAATGGGCGGCGCAGCAGGGCCGCGCCTGCACGCGGTTCGACTATTCCGGCCACGGTGAATCCAGCGGCGCGTTCGAGGACGGCACCATCGGCCAATGGCTGGAGGATTCCGTTGCCGCGTTCGGCACGCTGTCCGGGCCGCAGGTGGTGATCGGCTCGTCGATGGGGGGCTGGATGGCGCTGCTGCTCGCCCGCGAGTTGAAAAAGAGGAAAGCGAAGGCGGCGATGGCCGGCATGGTGCTGATCGCGCCGGCTCCAGACTTCACCGAAGTGCTGATGTGGAAGAAATTCCAGCCCAAGGTCCGGAAAGAGATCGAGGAGAAGGGATTCTGGCTGCGCCCCTCGGAATACGACGCCGGCGGCTACAAGATCACCCGCGCGCTGATCGAGGACGGCCGCAAGCATCTCCTGCTCGGCGGGTTGATCGAAACCGGTTGCCCGGTGCGTATCCTGCAAGGCGTGAAGGATGAGGATGTGCCGTGGCAACACGCGATGGAATTGTCATCGCGTCTCGCCCAGGACGATGTGGTGATGACGCTGGTGAAGGACGGCGACCACCGTCTGTCACGGCCCGAGGACATCGAGCGAATGATCGCGGCGGTGAAGGAGTTCTAACTCTTTTCACCTCTCCCCGCTTGCGGGGAGAGGTCGGATCGCGAAGCGATCCGGGTGAGGGGGACTCTCGACAGCTTAGTTCTTTGAGATTCCCCTCACCCCGACCCTCTCCCCGCAGGCGGGGAGAGGGAGCACACTGCCGTCGCGGCTGAAGGTTGCTCAACCTCTATGGTGCCAGCGGATCGCGCGCCTCGTAGCCGAGGTCGTACAGCGCTTGTAGCCCCAAGCGATAGTTCGGGTAGCGCAGCTTCACGCCGAGCACACTTTTCAGCTTGTCGTTCTTCGACCGTGCGAAGCCCTGATAGAAGCTCATCGCGAACGGCGGCAGCGTGCGCGTCGCCTCCTCCATCGAAAGCTCGCGCGGCGGCTCGACGCCGAGCAGCTTCGCCGCGAAGGTGATCTGATCGCCGGGCGGCGCGGGCTCGTCGTCATTCACGTTAAAAATTCCATCGGCCTTCTTTGCGAAGGCCGCTTCGATCGCCTGCGCGATATCGGCGACATGGATGCGGTTTGTCATATGGCCGGGCTTGGCGATGCGGTGCGCGCGGCCCGCGAGCAGACGCGTGAAGGCGTTTTGTCCCGGCCCGTAGATGCCGCCGAGCCGGAGGATCGCGACCGGCAAACCGCGCCTGCGTCCCAACGTTTGCCAGTTGAATTCAGCATCGACGCGTGCCGCGCCACGCGTATGCGGCGGGATCGTCGGCGCGGTCTCGTCCACCCATGCGCCGGCGTGATCTCCATACACACCGAGTGACGATAGATAGACGACGGATTGCAGCGCTCGCGCTGCTTCGATGTCGGCGCCGAGAGAAGCGAGGATCGGGTCGCCGTCCTCGCCGGGAGCCGCGGAAATCAGGAGCGCGCTCGCTCCTGCAATGGCGCCGCGTAATTTAGGCGATGGCGTCTTGCCGTCGTACGCGATCATCTCAACGCGTAAGCTGGCGAGTTTATCGTCCGAACGCGCCGTGCCGACGATTCGGCTGAACCGCGAACCAAATTCCGCGACGTAATATTTTGCGCAGTAACCGAGGCCGAGACAAACGAGCGTTGACATTCAGTGCGCGCTCACCAGCGCGATGCTCCACTCGTCGCGCACGCTCGCATCCGTCTCGCGCTGGCTTCGTTCCGCAAGCGAAGTGAGCCGCGTGCGGTCCAGTTGACCCAGTGCCCACACCGCTGCGCCGCGCACGAGCGGCGACTCATCGCCCAGCAAACGCTCGGCCTGCGGCATGAGCGATGCATCGCCCGAGTTGCCGATGGCGATCAGAACATTGCGGATGAAGCGCTCACGTCCAGTGCGTTTCACCGCGGTCTTCGAAAACAGTGCGCGGAATTGCGCGTCGTCGAGCGTGGCAAGCTCCGCAAGCTTCGGTGCGCGCAGCGTCTCACGCGCGGAGAGCTTCGCCTCGTGGCCGCTTTGGGCGAACTTGTTCCACGGACAGACCGCAAGACAGTCGTCGCAGCCGTAGATGCGGTTGCCCATCGCCGTGCGGAATTCGTGCGGGATCGGGCCTTTGTGCTCGATGGTCAGATACGAGATGCAGCGCCGCGCATCGAGCTGATAGGGCGCGGGGAACGCCGCCGTCGGGCAGATGTCCTGGCACTTCGTGCATGAGCCGCAGTGATCGGTCTCGGCCTCGTCCTTCGGCAGATCGAGCGTGGTGAAGATCGCACCGAGAAACAGCCACGAGCCGAACTCGCGCGACACCAGATTGGTGTGCTTGCCCTGCCAGCCGAGGCCCGCGCTCGCGGCCAGCGGCTTCTCCATCACGGCCGCCGTGTCGACGAACACTTTGACGTCGCCGCCGGCGTTCGCGATCAGCCAGCGCGCGACGTGCTTGAGCTTCGGCTTGATGATCTCGTGATAGTCGTCGCCCTGGGCGTAGACGGAGATGGTCGCCTGGTCGCGATGCTCGAGACCTGGAAGTGGGTCTTGTTCGGGCCCGTAGTTCATTCCGATCATCAGAACAGAGCGCACATCTGGCCAGAGGATCTTCGGATCAACGCGACGTTCGGGCCTATTGGCGAGCCACAGCATGTCGCCGTGCTGGCCGTTCGCGATGAACTGCTCGAACCGCGCCTTCGCCTCCGGCACCGCGTCGGGCTTGGTTACGCCGACGATATCGAAGCCGTGCTGGCGCGCGGCTTCGACCAATTTCGCTTTGAGTTCAGTGGGATCGCTCAGAAGTCCAGATCGGCATAGGTCGCCGACGCCGGCACGCCCGGCACCGTGTCCGCCAGCAGCGGACGGAACGACGGGCGCGATTTCACCCGTGCGTACCATGCCTTCGCTGCTTCGTTTTCCGTCCACGGCACATCGCCCACATAATCGACGACCGACAGATGCGCGGCCGCCGCGAGATCGGCGTAGCTCATGCGATCGCCCGCGAGCCAGTCCCGCGTCGAGACCAGCCATCCGATATAGGCCAGATGATAGCGGACGTTCATCCGCGCCGCACGGATCGCGTCGGTGTCGGGTGGCCCGCCGCCCTGCTCGATTCGCATATAGCGCTTGTAGAAGCGCTCGTTCACGAGCGGGCCGCTCGCTTCAACGAAGAACTTGTCGTTGAACCACGAGGCCAGCCGGCGGACTTCGACGCGGGTTCCAATATCAGGCGGCAACAGCCGGTGCTCGCCGACCTGCTGGCCCATCGCCTCGTCCAGAAATTCCGCAATCGTTGCGGCGCCCGATACCGCTGGGAAGCCTTCCTCGACGAGCACCGGCGTGGCGCCGGCTGGGTTGAGCACCAGGAACCCCTCGCGGCGGTCCCAGGCCCGCTCCTCGACGAGACGCGGCTCGATGCCATATTCGCTCAGCGCCAACCGGACGAAACGCGAATGCGGACAGAACGGATGATGAAACAGCGTCTGCATAGCCCCCCAATGATCGACGACAGGCAGGAATCAGGTGGGTATCAGCCTAAGGCGCCTATTGCGGCGAAGTTTTGCGCGCCAAAGGATTCGCGTAGCGGCATGCGATAACCCGAGAATCATTGCGGGAGCAACCAGCTATACCCAGCCTTTGTCGTTGCCTCGCGCCCGCGGTTGCGCGACAAGCGAAACCCCGGTCGTTCCCACCCTCCCGCCGGAGTCTTACGAATGCACATCGTTCCGTTCGATCTCCTCAAGGCCGTGTTTCTGGGTCTGGTCGAAGGCCTCACCGAGTTCATTCCGGTGTCGTCCACCGGGCATCTGTTGCTGATCCAGCGGTTCTTCGGCTTCGACGATGAGGATTTCGGTAAGACCTTCACGGTTCTGATCCAGTTAGGCGCGATCCTCGCGATCCTCTCGATCTATTTTGCCCGGTTGTGGAAGCTGTTCATCGGCATGTTCACCGATCCTCAGTCGCGCCGCTTCGTAATCGGCATTCTGCTCGCGTTTCTCCCTGCCGCGATCATCGGCGCTGCCGCACACAGCTTCATCAAGGGCGTGCTCTTCAATCCGTGGGTCGTATGTTTCACGCTGATCGCGGGTGGTGCGGTGCTGCTCTGGGTCGATCAGCTCGATCTCAAGCCGCGCTATCACGACGCCGCGACGTTCACGCTGCCGATGTATCTTGCGATCGGTCTGTTCCAATGCCTCGCGATGATCCCCGGTGTGTCGCGCTCGGGTGCGACGATCGTCTCTGCGATGCTGCTCGGCTCAGACAAGCGTTCGGCGGCGGAATTCTCGTTCTTCCTCGCGATACCGACGATGGTCGGCGCCTTCGCCTACGATCTGCTCAAGAACTACAAGCTGCTCAACGCCGATAACACGCTTCTCATCGCTGTCGGCTTCGCGACCTCGTTCATTGCCGGATGGATCGTGGTGAAGTCGCTGCTCGACTACGTGACACGCCACGGCTTCGCACTGTTCGCGTGGTGGCGCGTGCTGGTCGGCTCGATCGGCCTGATTGCGTTGGCGCTGGGCCGCTAGGCGAAATTCGCCTTAAGCGAAGCGGCCGGTCTTGAACTGGCCGGTCTTGCGGAAGCGCCAGAGATACGACGGCACGATCGCCTCGATCGCGGTCGGCTCGATGCCGAGCCCGCGCAGCGTCATCTTCTCGCGTTCGGCCTGTTCCGACACGACGCAATCGGCGCGTAGCAGTTCGACCTGATCCGGCGTCAGCGGCGGCTTCGGCAGATATTGCAGAAACCGCGCCTGGAACTTCATCAGACCGAACGGCACCGGCGCGAGCAGGCGCTTCCGCTGTATGGTCTCGAGCACGTACTCGAAAATCTGCTTCAGCGTCATCACCTCAGGTCCGCCGGCCTCGTAGGTCTGGCCGGCCTGCGCCTCGCCATCGACCGCGCGTGCGATTGCTTCCGCGACGTCGCCGACGAACACGGGCTGGAAGCGCTGTTCGCCGCCGCCGATTAGCGGCAGCACCGGCGCCATGCGCGCGAGCGCGGCGAAGCGGTTGAAGAACGTGTCCTCGGGACCGAACATGGTCGAGGGACGGACAATGACAGCAGCCGGACGCGCCGCGAGCACAGCCTTCTCACCCATCGCCTTGGAGCGTGCGTAGGCGGAAGGCGAGTTCTCATCCGCGCCGAGCGCGGAAACATGAATCATGCTCGCGCCATGTGCGGCAGCGGCCAGCGCGATCTGCTCCGCGCCGAAGGTCTGCACGGTGTCGAAGCGCTGGCGGCCGCGCTGGACCATGATGCCCACGAGATTGATGACGATATCGGCGTCGCGCACCGCGGCTTCGACCGATTGGCTGTTGCGGACGTTGGCCTGGACCGCGTGGATCTGGCCGACCCGGCCGAGCGGCTGGAGGTGACCGGCGAGGTCCGGACGGCGGACCGCGACGCGGATACGGTAGTGGCGCTTGGCCAATGCCCGCACCAGATGCCGCCCGAGGAAGCCCGAGCCGCCGAAAATCGTGATGAGCGTGTCGTTGCTGCTTTGAAGGGTCATGATTTTTCGCCTGCGGCCGGCGCCGATGGTTCGGGATTACAGGATGGGAATAGGGCTGTATAGGGGGCGCAGAACGCCGCTCACGGCCAATAAAAACACCTTCATTGACAAGGGGAAACCGGCTCCCTTATCTGTCGCCCGAGTGCCGATCGCACCTGCCCGGGTGGCGGAATTGGTAGACGCACTAGTTTCAGGTACTAGCGCCGCGAGGCGTAGGGGTTCGAGTCCCTTTCCGGGCACCAATTCTTCGGCGGAGTTGCCGCATGCGTGAAGACGTCATTGGCCGCGCCAACGTCGAGGAAACGCCGGAACTCGACCGCTACTACAACGAACTGGGTCAGCAAGAGAGCTACGCGCTCTGGACGGTGGCGAACGCCATCGAGCCGTGGGAGCCGAAGCCTCAATCGCGGCCGATCGTCTGGCGCTACGACGCGATGCGTCCGCTGGTCATGAAGGCGCTCGACATGGTCAGCCCTGAAAAGGCGGGCCGCCGCGTCATCGCTTTGGAGAATCCGGGCCGCAAGGGTCTCTCGGCCTGCGTCGGCTGGCTCTACACCGGCTTGCAGGTGATGCGGCCGGGCGAGTTCGCGAGCGCACACAATCACGCTTCGGCGGCGCTGCGCTTCATCATGGAAGGCGCGGGCGCCTACACGGTGGTCGACGGCCACAAGATGACGCTCGCCGCGGGCGACTTCGTCATCACGCCGAACGGCACGTGGCACGATCACGGCGTCGATGCTGGCGGCGAGACGACCGTCTGGCAGGACGGTCTCGATATGCTGCTGCTCAACCAGCTCGATGCGAATTTCTACGCCGTACATCCCGAGCACGTGCAGAAGTCGAACTATCCGATCAACGACACCGCGATGGTCTATGGCGGTCCGGGTCTTCTGCCGGTCGGCGGCGAAGCCTGGAGCAAGCCGTACTCGCCGCTGTTCAAGTATGAGTGGGCCCCGACCTACGAGGCGTTGGTGCGCGCGTCGAAGGCGAGCGACGGCTCGCCCTACGACGGCATCATCATGCAATACGTCAATCCCGCGACCGGCGGCCCGGTGATGAAGACGCTCGGCGCCTGCATCCAGTTGTTGCGCGACGGCGAGCGCACCAAGGCGCACCGCCACACCGGCTCGATCGTCTACAACGTCGCCAAGGGCTCAGGCCATTCGATCATCGCTGGCAAGCGCTACGACTGGAAGAAGAACGACATCTTCGTCGTGCCGTCGTGGGCCTGGCACGAGCATGTCAACGGCTCGGATCGCGAGGATGCCGTGCTGTTCTCGTTCAGCGATGTGCCGTCGATGCAGGCGCTTGGCCTCTACCGCGAAGAAGCGCTCGCCGAGAACGGCGGCCATCAGACCATCGCCCACTAGAGTTTCGCGCCCGCAATCGGATAGCCAGACGGCCATTTTGGCGTGATTTGGCCTGCGCCTGCGATTGAACGGGGGTAGGGCGGATGCTAGTCATGACGCATGACCATTCGCTTGCACCGTGGCGACCTGCCCGACATCTCGCGCTATAAGGGCGCGGTGGCTGTCGACACTGAGGCGATGGGTCTTGATGTTCATCGCGATCGTCTCTGCGTGGTGCAGCTCTCGCCTGGCGATGGCACCGCCGATGTCGTGCAGATTCCCGCCGGCAAACACGACGCGCCGAACTTGAAGAAGCTTCTTGGCGACAAGTCGATCACGAAGATCTTTCACTTCGCGCGCTTCGATCTTGCGATGATCTACAACACGCTCGGAGTGATGCCCGAGCCGGTGTTCTGCACGCGCACCGCGTCGCGGCTCGCGCGCACCTACACCGACAAGCACGGCTTGAAGGATCTCGCGCGCGAGCTCCTCAACATCGACATGTCGAAGCAGCAACAGAGTTCGGATTGGGGTGCGGAGACGCTCACCGATGCGCAACTCGCTTACGCAGCATCGGATGTCCTCTATCTCCACCAGCTCATGGACAAGCTGGATGTGATGCTGAAGCGCGAAGGCCGCTACGACCTTGCGGAGGCCTGTTTCCGTTTCCTGCCCAACCGCGCCAAATTGGATATCGCGGGCTGGGCGGCCGAGGACATTTTCGCGCATTCGTGACCGAATCCGGCCCCGAGCGGGCCATATTCGCAGCAGATTTTTAAGCGGCCAGACCCTATATATGGCCCTGCAAATGCGCGATTCTGTGCGCCTTTTTGTATGAGCGGATGAACCAGACGGCGGTATCGGCGGTGAACGAGATGGGAGGGCGCGGGATCGCTGCGGCGACCCGGCTCGACAACGCGGCCGTGTTCATGCGCGCCATGCGTCACAGCCGGCGCGTGCGCGCGCTGCGCTGGGCGGTTCCAGCGGCGCTTGCGGTGTTGCTCATGATCGTCACTGCGATGAGCTACTTCGATCCGATGCGCATCATTCTCGCGAGGATTCCCGGCAGCGCGACCGGCATGGTGATCTCAGGCACCAAGATCACGATGCAGGCGCCGAAGCTCTCGGGCTACACGCGCGACCAGCGCTGGTATGAACTTTCCGCGCGCGGAGCGACGCAGGATGTGACGAAACCTGATCTGCTCGAGCTCGACACCATCCGCGCCAAGATCGAAACCCAGGACAAGAGCACGATGAATCTGTCGGCGATCGACGGTCTCTACGATCGCAAGTCCGGCATCCTCACGCTCGGCAGGAACGTCGTGGTGACGTCGAGCAGCGGCGTTGAAGTGCGTCTGAATGATGCAGTGGTCGACACCGCGACCGGCGATATTGTGTCGAACAAGCCGGTGGAGGTCGAGATGCTGCAAGGCACCGTAAAATCCAATCGGCTCGAAGTCACTGCCGGCGGCGAGGTGATTCGCTTCGAAGGCAACGTGGTAATGAATTTGAAGGGCCAGGACGAAATCGATCAGAAGGCGGACAAGCGGTGAGTGCACGGAACACATTCATCCGGTCGTCGGTCGCAGCGCTGCTGATCGCAGCTCCCGTCTGTGCGTTCGCGCAAGGCGCGGCCAACAAAGGCCAGTCGAACGCGCTTCAGGGGTTTTCCGAGAACCGCAACAAGCCGGTTCAAATCGAAGCGGCTTCGCTCGAAGTGCGCGACAAGGAGAAGAAGGCGACGTTCAGCGGCAACGTGAAGGTCACGCAGGGCGACACCACGATGCTGTGCAAGTCGCTGGAGGTTTTCTACGAGCAGGATTCGCCAGGTACGATGAAGGCGGCGCAACCGGGGCCGGGCGGCTCTCAGCAGATCAGCAAGCTCAATGCGTCCGGCGGCGTGAAGGTGACGCAGAAGGATCAGATCGCCACCGGCGACACCGCGCACTTCGATATGCGCGCCAACACGGTCACGCTGAACGGCAACGTCACCGTCATCCAGGGCAAGAACATCATGAAGGGCGACCGTCTGGTGGTCGATATGACCTCCGGAGTTTCGCGGGTCGAGGGTCGGGGACCGGTCAGCGTTCTCATCGACCAAGACAGCACCAAATCCAGCGGTTCTGGGCCGGCCGCCAACTCGCCTGGCGGCGGGGCCAATGCCAATGCGCCGGGGACCCGGCAAAGCCCGTTCGCGCCGCCCAAGCTTGGCCCGCGGCCGTTTCCCTCAAACTGATCGCGGGCTGTTCCGCGGTTGAAAGCGGGACAGCGAGCGACTATCACGGCGCAGCGATCTGGAGCCGAAAAGCCACGTGCTCGACGACATCCTCGCGTTGTTTCGCCGCCGCCGCGCTCCCGTGCGCAGGCGGCAGCCTGTCGTTTCCGGTAACCCTCGGATGAATTTGACGACGATGGACGACCGGATTCCGAGCGGGCATTCGGACCACATGCCGACCGCCGACCCGCGTCCGGAGCGGCCGCGCGCCGAGGCCCGCCGCATCGAAACGCGGGTCGTGCAGCCGAAACAGCAAAAGCCGACGAAGCTTAAACGCGCGAACGTCAATCTCGCCAAGCAGGCCGAAGCGGCTGCGAGACACGTCGCGGAGCATGGCGGTTATCTGGCCGCTCACGCGGTGGAGAAAAGCTTCGGCAACCGCAAGATCGTCAAGGGCGCGAGCCTCTACGTGCGGCGCGGCGAAGCCGTGGGTCTGCTTGGGCCGAACGGCGCCGGCAAGACCACGATCTTCTACATGATCACCGGGCTTATTCCGGCGGATGCGGGCCGCGTGGAGCTCGACGGCTACGATATCACCGCGCTGCCGATGTATCAGCGCGCGCGGCTCGGCATCGGCTATCTGCCGCAGGAGGCCTCGATTTTCCGCGGCCTCAATGTCGAGGAGAACATCCGCTCGGTGCTTGAAGTGGTCGAGCCTGATCGTAAGAAGCGCAACTACGAGCTCGATGCGCTGCTCGACGAGTTCAACATCACGCGGCTGCGCAAGACACCGTCGATTGCGCTGTCGGGCGGCGAACGCCGCCGCGTCGAGATCGCCCGCGCGCTCGCCACGCGTCCGAACTACATGCTGCTCGACGAACCGTTCGCGGGCATCGACCCGATCGCGGTGGGCGACATTCAGGTGTTGGTGCGGCACCTGACCAAGCGCGGCATCGGCGTCCTGATCACCGACCACAACGTCCGTGAGACGCTGGGCCTGACCGACCGGGCCTACATCATCTATTCGGGCGAGGTCCTCATGGAGGGCCGGACTGAGGATATCGTGAACAACCCCGATGTCCGGCGGCTCTACCTGGGCGAGGAATTCCGCCTTTAAACGTCGGACTGCCTAAAATTTGGGCGTGCCCTTTTATACTGCAGTGCGGTATAACCCTTCCGAGTATGGTATAAGCAAGAATCAGACCAAACGGTCATCGGATGGCATTGTCACAACGCCTCGAAATCCGCCAAAGCCAGTCGCTGGTGATGACGCCGCAGTTGATGCAGGCCATCAAGCTGCTGCAACTGTCGAACCTCGATCTGGTCGCTTACGTCGAGGGTGAGCTCGAAAAAAATCCGCTGCTGGAGCGCGAGAGCGACGGCGGTTCCAGCGGATCCGAAAACGAGCAGGAGCGCCGCGAGCAGCTTGCGACGCAGCCTGGCGAGGGTGACGGTCAGGCGGGCGACTACATCGATCAGAATCTCGAGACCAGCCGCTCCGCGATGGAGGACCGGCTCGGCACTGATCTCGACAACGTGTTCCCTGACGACACACCGCCGCCCAATCTGCTGCCATCGCAGCAGGACCAGCCGGCCGGTTATTCGGAATGGGCCGCGGCCGGTTCGGGCGCGCGCGACGACAGCGATTACAATCTCGAAGCCTTCGTCTCCGCGGAGACGACGCTCGCCGATCATCTTGCCGAGCAATTGGCGCTCGCGATCTCCGATCCGGCGCGCCGCATGATCGGTCAGTATCTCATCGACATGGTGGACGAGGCTGGCTATCTCGTCGGCGATCTTGCGTCGGTCGCGGAGAAGCTCGGTGCACCGATGCCCGAAGTCGAAGCGGTGCTCGGCATCGTGCAGGGTTTCGATCCGCCGGGCGTATGCGCGCGCAATCTCACCGAATGCCTTTCGATCCAGTTGCGCGAGCGCGACCGTTTCGATCCGGCGATGCAGGCGCTGGTCAGCCGGCTCGATCTTCTCGCCAAACGCGATCTCGCGGCGCTGCGCCGGATCTGCAATGTCGGCGACGACGATCTCACCGAGATGATCGCGGAGATTCGCAATCTCAATCCGAAGCCTGGCCTCGCCTTCGGCTCGACGATGGTGCAGCCGATCGTGCCGGATGTGTTCGTCCGCCCGGGTCCTGACGGCAGCTTCCTGGTTGAGCTGAATTCGGACACATTGCCGAAGGTGCTGGTCAATCAGACGTACCACACCAAGCTTGTGAAGAACGCTTCGACTGAAAGCGCGAAGTCTTACTTGGCGGAAAATCTGCAATCGGCGACGTGGCTGATGCGCGCGCTCGATCAGCGCGCCAAGACCATCCTGAAAGTTTCAACCGAAATCGTGAAACAGCAGGACGCGTTCTTCGTGCATGGTGTGCAGCATCTGCGTCCGCTTAACTTGAAGACCATCGCGGATGCGATCAGCATGCACGAGTCGACGGTGTCGCGCGTCACCGCCAACAAGTACATGGCGACAAACCGCGGTATCTTTGAATTGAAATATTTCTTCACGTCGTCGATCGCATCGTCGGATGGCGGCGAGGCGCATTCCGCCGAAGCCGTGCGCGACCGTATCCGGAAACTGATCGATGCGGAGACCGCGTCCGACGTGCTGTCCGACGACACGATCGTCGACAAGTTGCGCGAGTCGGGCATCGACATCGCCCGCCGGACCGTGGCGAAATATCGCGAAGCGATGCGAATTCCTTCATCCGTTCAGAGGCGCCGGGACAAGCAAGCAGAAGCCGCCGCTACTTCCTGACGCAGCCTGTCCGGAAGCATCATTGACAGGAACCGCCGAGGTTCTTAGGTGGAATTAGGGGCCGTATTCCTGTACGGCGTGGTTCGGGAACTGCATGTGGAGGCGGCCTATGCTGTTCCGAGTTTCCGGCAAAAATATCGACCTCGGTGAAGCGCTTCGTGGGCGCATCAGTGCGCGCATTGAAGAAGCCCTGAAGAAGTACTTCGACGGCGGATATTCCGGTCACGCGACAGTTGGCAAAGAGGCGTTTGGGTTTCAAACCGACATCGTCGTCCATCTCGACTCTGGAATCGTTCTGCGTTCGGATGCGATGGCGGCTGATGCCTATTTGAGCGCGGATCAGGCTGCAGAGCGTCTGGAGCGGCGGCTGCGCCGCTATCATCATCGGCTGAAGGATCGTCACGCGGCGTCGCGCAAGAACGGCCGCGCCAACGGCGTGGATTCGGTTGATGCCAACTACGCGGTGCTCACCGTGCCCGAGCTGGAAACCGACGAGGAGGTCTCTTCGTTCAACCCGGTAACCATTGCGGAATCGACGACCGAATTGAGACGGTTGTCGGTGAGCGACGCCGTGCTGGAGCTTGATATGACCGGTGCGCATGTGGTGGTGTTTCGTCATGCCAGCCACAACCGCGTGAACGTGGTTTATCGCCGTGCCGATGGGCATGTAGGATGGATTGACCCGCCTCCGCTTGTTCCGGACGGCCATTGACGGCAGCAAAGTCGGTCCCTATGGTCCGCGACCTTTCAACAACCCCTCAATACACAGCAACCTGATAGCCGGACCGGTTCCATGCCGCTCACCGATCTCGTTGCGCCGAATGCGATTATCCCAGCCCTGAAGGTCAACGGGAAAAAGCAGGCGCTCCAAGAGATTGCCGCCAAAGCCGCAACACTCACCGGCCAAAGCGACAAGGCTATCTTCGAGATTCTCTTGCAGCGCGAAAAGCTGGGCTCGACCGGCGTCGGCAATGGCGTCGCGATTCCGCACGGCAAGCTCCCCAAGCTCGGCAAGGTGTTCGGGCTGTTTGCGCGGCTTGAGCGGCCGGTCGATTTCGAGGCGCTTGACGGCCAGCCGGTGGATTTGATCTTCCTGCTGCTCGCGCCGGAAGGCGCGGGCGCCGATCATCTCAAGGCGCTGGCGCGTGTCGCACGGTTGCTTCGCGACGCCGATGTTGCACGCAAGCTTCGCGACTCGCGCGATGCCGAGGCGCTCTACGCCGTTCTGGCGATGCAGACCGCGGCGGCGTAACGCAACCTTCAACGCTTCATCACACAGCCGTCATCGTTCGCGCGCCATAAGCGCGTTTATGCGCGTCTGTGACGCGCATTCGTTTCTTCATCGATGTTGCGATGAGGATTCCCCGATCCGATGCCCCGCTTTCGCGGGGCACCGCAACGATGGACGCCAGCGCAAAGCGCTTAGTGCACGCTGACGGGTTCGAGCTCGTTGGTGAACGCGCTCGCGATCGCCGCCTCGCGGCTGTCGGTCACGATGATCGGCGTGCCGTCTGCGGCGTGCAGAGCGAACAGCTTCAAGCCCGCCTGCATCTCAGGCGCCTGCGGATAGAGGCTGTGCACGTCCTCCGAGCGGACCGACTTCACATAGGCGATCCGGCCGCCGCCGAGAACGGAGAACTCTTGCGGCGTCATCGGCAGGCCGTTGTTCGTTTCGTCGTTGACGGTGTTGATCTTGTCACTCATGGCCCTCGACTCCTTTCCTTGGTTTGTCGGTCGAGTCCGAACAGAAGTTCACTCGGTTTCCTTGATGCTGACGGTACGGATCACACGGGCCGGTTCTGGCCTTGCGAGATCGACCGACAGCAGTCCATTCCTGAGATCCGCACCGAGTACCTCCATTCCGTCGGCCAGCACGAACGTGCGCTGGAACTGACGGGCGGCGATGCCGCGGTGCAGGTATTGCCGGCTCTTGTCGTCTTGCTGACGTCCCCGGATGACCAACTCTTTCTCCTCGACGGTGATCTCGAGCTGATCGAGGGTGAAGCCCGCAACCGCCAGCGTGATACGCAGGCGCTCCGGCTTCCCGTCTTCGGGAGCGAGTCGTTCGATGTTGTAGGGGGGGTAGCCGTCTGCCGCCTTGGCCACGCGATCGAGCGCACGCTCGATCTGGTCGAAGCCAATCAGGAACGGACTTGAAAGCGACGGAACTCGGGACATCTTCAAAGCCCTCGCATTAAGCGACTTTGACGGGGCCCTCTTGGCACCCCCGCGTACCGGCAGATCACCTGCCGATCCGTTGAAACCAATATGGGCACCCCCGGTTAAGCTTTCAAGAACAATGGTTTTTTCTGCAATTCGGCCTGTGGGCAGGTTACGGTTTGGTAAGCCTGTTCGCCGGAAAGCCCTCTCATGCCGCCGATTGCCCCGCCCGCCCTGACCATCCGCGCCATCCGGGCGGTCGGGGTCGAAGTTCCGATGACCTACGTGCTGGGCACCAGCAAGGGGCGCATCACCAAGGCGCCGCTGCTTCTAATCGACGTGGAGACGGAGGAAGGGGTTACCGGCCGGTCCTACCTCTGGTCGTACTTCCGTCAGGCCATGCCGGCGATCGCCAGCATCCTCCAGGCGGTCGAGGAGTGCGTGAAGGGCGACCGCGTTGTTCCGACTGACCTGTGGGAGAAGCTCAACGCCCGCTTCGCGCTGATCGGCGTGCAGGGCGTGGTGCGGATGGCGATGGCAGGTTTCGACGTCGCCTGCTGGGACGCAATTTCAACCGCCGCCGGCGTGCCGCTCGCAAAAATGGTTGGCGCACAGCCGCGAAAAATTCCGGCGTACAATTCCTGCGGTCTCGGCCTGATGCCGCTCGATGAGTTGGCCGACGAGGCCGAGAGGCTTCTCGCGAACGGCTTCCGCGCGATGAAGCTGCGGCTCGGCTACCCAACCTTGAAGGAGGATATCGCGGCGGTGCATGCGGTGAGAAAGCGCATCCCCGACGATGTCGCGCTGATGGTGGACTACAATCAGGCGCTCGCGCTTGACGAGGCGCTGGCACGCGGCCGCGCGCTCGATCAGGAGGATATCACCTGGCTCGAAGAGCCGATCCGCCACGACGACTACGCGGGCGCTGCTGCGCTCAAGCGCGCGCTCGACGTCCCGATTCAGATCGGCGAGAATTTTTCACTGATCGCCGGCATGCGAACCGCGCTCGATGCGAAATGCTGCAACTACGTGATGCCAGATCTTGAGCGCATCGGCGGCGTCACCGGCTGGTTGCGCGCCGCGGCGCTGGCCGCCGAGCGCGACATCAAGATGTCATCGCATCTTTATTCCGAGGCGAGCGCACACCTGCTCGCGGCGACGCCGACGTGCCACTACCTCGAATACGTCGATTGGGCCGACAAGTTACTTCAGGAGCCGCTGAGGATTGTCGACGGCCACGCGATCATCCCCGACACGCCGGGGAGCGGTGTGGTCTGGATTCCGTCTGCCGTCGAGAAGTACCGCGTTTAGCGGATCAGGTTGCGCACTTCGTTGGTGACGAAGTTGCCGATGCGGCGCCCGCGGTTGCGGATGACGCGCAGCATGCCCTGATCCACGAAATACGTGTGCAGGATGCTGTCGCGCGTCTTCACTTCCGGGCCGACCGGATCGGCCGAGTGCCAGGTGTTGTCGCCGACCGCGAAGGCGTAGCCGGTGTTCGGCAGGAACGGCATCTTGATCGTCTTCGGCATCGAGCCGTCCGGCAGCTTATCGTGGAAGATCGTGCCGATGTTCTCGGTCGATGCATCCGGCGGCAGATAGAACTGCACCGTGATGCCTTTCCACTTGGTGTCGGTGTGCGGCGTGATTTTGTACTTCGGCACGTCCCGCGTGAGGATCGGAATTGGGAACATGCCGACATCGGTGTAGCTGTCGCCGAAGCGGCGCTTCAGGCCGGGTGCGAGGCGGCGGATGAAGGCGGCCTTCACCTCTTCCGAGCAGAGCGCGCGGCCGACCACGTCCCACAGCTCACGCTTCTGCTGCGGCAGATTGCGGATGTATTCCGGGAACAGGTCGATCTTGATGCGGGTCGCTGAGCCGTCGTCGAGGATGTTGACGTTGTTGCGGCCCGGCAGAGCACGATAGTCCGTGGACTTCGGCATCTCGCGGATCATCGCCTCGTAGATATCGGGCGGGAACACGCGGTCGAATTGCAGATGGTAAAACGGCTTCTCGCTCGCGCGGGCCTGTTCGATCGACTCCACCACATACTTCGTGACCCGTGCAGTGGTTTCGCGGCGATCCATCGTCATTCTCATTCGGTGGCTCGGGCCTTTGCGCCCGCGGCAAAAACTAGCGGCCCCATGCCAGTGGGGCAAGAGGCCGCTGTTTTGCATAATTCCAGCGTTTGCAGAAGCGCTCAGGCGCCTTTCAGCTTGAACAGTTTTTGCGCGTTGGTGCGGCCGATCTTGATCCGGTCTTCCTCCGAGATTGTGGCTGCATCGAACCACTGCGCCGCATGATCGATGTTCTCGAACGGCCAGTCGGTCGAGAACAGGATGCGGTCGGAACCCACCACCATCATCGTGTTAAGCAACGCCGGGGTGTGAAAGTTGCCCGACGTGGTGATGTAGAAATTGGACTGGAAATAGTCCGCGATCCTTTTCTTCGCCGGGTATTTATGCCGGTCGGGAACCCACGCGTTGCAATTGTCGACGCGCCACATCGAGAAGGGCAGGCCTTCGCCCATATGGCCGATCACGATGTTGATCTTTGGGTGCTTGTCGAACAGGCCCGAGCCCATCAGGCGCAGCGCGTGCACCGCGGTCTCTTGGCCGAACGCCCAGCTCGGACCCATCAGCCAGCCGTGACCCTCGTAGATCTTAGCGTGTTGCGGCAGCGGATTGCGCGGGTGCAGATAGAACGGCACGTCGAGCTTCTCGACCATCGCCCAGAATGGCCAATATTGCTTCTCGTCGAGGTAAGCGATCGTGTTCGGATCGCCGATCTGCGAGAAGCCGTTCACCAGCGCGCCGATCATGCCGAGATCCTTCACGCAGCGTTCGAGTTCGCGCGTGGCCATGTCGGGATCTTGCATGGGCAGCGCGGCAATCGCCTGGAAACGGTCGGGGCGCTTGCGCACTTGCTCGGCCAAGTAGTCGTTCGCCTTGCGCGCCACTTCGTTTGCACGCTTGGCATCGGGAATGGCTTGCACCGCCGGAGCATTGAGCGAGAGGATCATCATCTCGACGCCGTGCTGATCCATCAGGCGAAGGCGCTTGTCGTGCAGGTCGAAGAGCCGGCCGCGCAACTCCTCCCAGATCGCGTCCGGAAAAAATCCGGCGGAATCGTTGATCGTGTCCTCGATCGCAAAATGCTCTTCGAGGCCAATTTTGCCTTTCATGGATCGCTTCCTCCCTTGTCGTTGGAGGAACGATTCCATTCCCAGGCGTATAAAACAAGAAAGCCGCCCGAATGGGCGGCTTTCTGATTTGGTGGAGCCAGGCGGGATCGAACCGCCGACCTCCTGCATGCCATGCAGGCGCTCTCCCAGCTGAGCTATGGCCCCAATCTCTGTCCGGGCGAAACCAATCGCCCGAAAGTCTTAACTTTCCTCTTCGTCCTCCGAGGCGTCGCCGATGAGATCGGAGACATCGTCGTCGCCTTCCTCGTTCTCTTCGATGAACGGAGCCTCTTCGGTCTCCTCCACCTCGATATCGTCGTCGCCGTCGGCGGCTTCAGCGCCGGCCTTCTTGCCGCCGGAGGCCTCGGCATCGGCGTCCTCCAGGGACACCAGCTCGACGTCTCCGCTCTCCGGCTCGTCTTCCTTCGCCTTTGCACGGGCGGCTGCAGCAGCAGCGGCGGCTGCGGCAGCCGCTGCTGCGGCGCCGCCACGGGTCGTGGTCGGTACAACGACCTGGAAGACCGTCTCGCACTTCGGGCAGACGATCGGGTCCTTGTTCAGATCATAAAACTTTGCACCGCAATTCGCGCAGAGACGCTTGGTGCCGAGCTCGGGTTTCGCCACGGTTTCGGAATCCTCGGAACGGTCCGGATGACCAGAAAAAGTGGCGCTTCCCTTGGCCGCTGGCAAGGCCGCTGTCAATAGCGTCTCGCAGCCGCCGGAACCCCGTGCTAGGAGGTCCGGCCTCGGAATTGGAACGATTTCTCGTGAACGCTGCAAACGCCTCGCCTTTGACCGCCCGCCGCTCGGGAGCCCTTAAGGGCCGGATTCGCGTGCCCGGCGATAAGTCGATTTCTCTGCGTTCGCTGATTTTCGGGGCCTTGGCGGTGGGCGAAACCCGCATCACCGGCATGCTCGAAGGCGAGGATGCCATCAGCACCGCAAAGGCGATGGCGGCGCTCGGGGCGACCGTGGAGCGCACCGGCGAGCGCGCCTGGCGAATTCTGGGGGTCGGGGTTGGCGGTTTTGCGGAGCCGCGTGCCCCGCTCGATTTTGGCAATTCCGGGACCGGCTGCCGTCTCGGCATGGGTGCGGTGGCGGGGAGCCCGATCAAGGCGACCTTCGACGGCGACGCCAGCCTGCGTTCGCGGCCGATGCGCCGCATTCTCGACCCACTGGAAAAAATGGGCGCAAGGACGCTCGAGATTCAGGACGGCGGCCGCCTGCCGGTCGTGATGCAGGGCGCGGCCGAACCGATCCCGATCGAATATGAGGCGCCGGTGCCCTCGGCGCAGCTGAAATCCGCCGTGCTGCTCGCGGGCCTCGCCGCGCCGGGCACGACGACGGTGATCGAGAAGGAAGCGACCCGCGATCACACCGAGAAGATGCTCAAGCATTTCGGCGCGAAGATTCACATCACCCATCTCGGCGACCATGGCCGCAAGATCGTACTGGACGGCCAGCCGGAGTTGGAAGCAGCGCCGGTGATCGTTCCCGCCGATCCGTCGTCGGCTTCGTTCCCGCTCATTGCCGCGCTGATCGTGCCGGGCTCCGACATCACGCTCGAAGGTGTGATGCTCAACCCGCTGCGCACCGGCCTGTTCAAGACGCTGAAGGAAATGGGCGCATCGATCGAAGCGCTCGATCAGCGCAATGAAGGCGGTGAGGACGTTGCCGATCTGCGCGTGCGTGCCGGTGCGCTGAAAGGCGTCGATGTGCCGGCGGATCGTGCGCCATCGATGATCGACGAATATCCGGTGCTGGCTGTGGCAGCGTCCTTCGCTGAAGGCACCACGCGGATGCGCGGTTTGAAAGAATTGCGTGTCAAGGAATCCGATCGCCTCGAAGCCACCGCTGCGATGCTGCGCAACAACGGCGTCGAAGTGGAAATCGAAGGCGATGATCTGATCGTGCACGGCAAGGGCCGCGCGCCGGGCGGCGGCTTGGTGGCGACGCATATGGATCACCGCATCGCGATGTCCGCTTTGGCGATGGGGCTTGCGACCGAACAGCCTGTCACCGTCGACGATGCTGCGTTCATCGCCACCAGCTTCCCCGGCTTCGCCGATCTGATGCGCGGGCTGGGCGCCGACTATTCATGATCATCGCCGTCGACGGGCCGGCTGCGTCCGGCAAGGGCACGCTCGGCAAGAAGCTCGCTGTGCACTACGGCCTGCGTCATCTCGACACCGGCTTGCTCTATCGCGCGGTGGCGAAGGTGGTGCTCGATGCGGGGCACAAGCCAAGCGAGCACGCGCATGCGGTGGCGGCGGCAAAGGCGCTCGATCCGTCTCGGTTCGATGAGAGCGCGCTCAAGAGCCAGCAGGTCGGCGAGGCGTCGTCGGTGGTGTCCGCGATCCCTGAAGTGCGGACTGCGTTGCTCGACTTCCAGCGCCAGTTTGCAGCTACCGCGCCCGGCGCCGTGCTCGACGGCCGCGACATCGGCACCGTGATCTGCCCGAATGCCGACGTGAAGATTTTCGTGACGGCCTCGCCCGAAGAGAGAGCCCGACGCCGCACCCTGGAGTTCCGGAGCCGGGGCGAAGCGATCACTGAGGCCGAGGTGCTGGAGGATATTCTTCGCCGCGACGAGCGTGACAGAAACCGTGCGGCGGCCCCTCTGATCCAGGCTCCGGACGCTCATCTCCTCGACACCACGGCGATGGGCGTCGATGCGGTCCTGAAAGCCGCCATTGAACTGGTCGAACGGGCCCGAAAACGCTGATTTTTCAGCCTTTGCGGCCCTATCCGCGGCGGCTTCGCCCTTGCCTGAAAGGGCTTGTTTGGCTATATCCCGCCCGTTCCGGGCCGCCGTATCGTATTTTGTCCTGGCCGCATGAGCGTATTGAGGGTGCGTAAGCCCTCGGTTTTGGGGCCAATAACCCTCGCTTTTGCCGCGGAAGACGCGGTTCTCCCGGATTGATTGAACCATCGTCCCGACCGTTCGGATGATCGGGCCGGCCTGCTGGAGCGATCCAGTGGCTGCCAGGAGTCGCGGGACCCTTGGCCCGAACGGTGTTGGGGCGGAATGAAACACGAGCCGCCGGTCGTCCCGTCAGGAGAATACATGGCCACTGCTACTGCTGCCGCGCCGACGCGCGAAGATTTTGCTGCGATGCTCGAGGAGTCCTTCACCCAGGGTGCTCCGCAAGAAGGATCGGTCGTCAAGGGGACGGTTGTCGGCATCGAGAAGGACCTCGCCGTCATCGACGTCGGGGCGAAGACCGAAGGGCGCGTTGCGCTCCGTGAATTCCAGGGCCCGGGTCGGGGCAACGAGATCAAGATCGGCGACGTCGTCGAGGTCTATCTCGAGCGTGTCGAGAACGCGCTCGGTGAAGCGGTTCTCTCGCGCGACAAGGCGCGCCGCGAGGAGAGCTGGGGCAAGCTCGAGACCGCGTTCAAGAACAACGAGAAGGTCAACGGCGTCATCTTCAATCAGGTCAAGGGCGGCTTCACTGTCGATCTCGACGGCGCGGTGGCGTTCCTGCCGCGTTCGCAGGTCGACATCCGTCCGATTCGCGACGTCACCCCGCTGATGAACGTCTCGCAGCCGTTCCAGATCCTCAAGATGGATCGCCGTCGCGGCAACATCGTCGTGTCGCGCCGCACGGTCCTCGAAGAGACCCGCGCCGAGCAGCGTCAGGAGCTGGTGCAGAACCTCGAAGAGGGTCAGGTCATCGACGGCGTGGTCAAGAACATCACCGACTACGGTGCGTTCGTTGATCTCGGCGGCATCGACGGCCTGCTGCACGTCACCGACATCGCGTGGCGCCGCGTCAATCACCCGACCGAAGTGCTCAACATCGGCCAGTCGGTGAAGGTCAAGATCATCAAGATCAACCACGAGACGCACCGCATCTCGCTTGGCATGAAGCAACTGCTCGACGATCCGTGGCAGGGCATCGAGGCCAAGTTCCCGGTGAACGCGAAGTTCAAGGGCCGTGTCACCAACATCACCGACTACGGCGCGTTCGTCGAACTGGAGCCGGGCATCGAAGGCCTGATCCACGTTTCCGAAATGTCGTGGACCAAGAAGAACGTGCACCCCGGCAAGATCGTCTCCACCTCGCAGGAGGTTGAGGTTCAGATCCTCGAAGTGGATCCGGTCAAGCGCCGCATTTCGCTCGGTCTCAAGCAGACCATGCGCAATCCGTGGGAGGTGTTCGTCGAGAAGTATCCGCCGGGCACCAACATCGAAGGCGAGGTCAAGAACAAGACGGAGTTCGGTCTGTTCCTCGGTCTCGATGGCGATGTGGATGGCATGGTCCATCTCTCCGACCTCGACTGGAAGCGTCCGGGCGAGCAGGTGATCGAGGAGTACAAGAAGGGCGACAAGGTCCAGGCGGTCGTTCTCGACGTCGATGTCGAGAAGGAGCGCATCTCCCTCGGCATCAAGCAGCTTGCGGGCGATCCGATGGACACGGCCGCGGCCGGCGAGCTCAAGAAGGGCTCCGTCGTCACGACCGAGGTCACCGAGGTCAAGGAGTCGGGTATCGACGTCAAGATCGTCGACACCGATCTCACTGCCTTCATCAAGCGCTCCGAGCTCGCTCGCGACCGCAACGACCAGCGCTCCGACCGCTTCCAGGTCGGTCAGAAGGTCGATGCCCGCGTCATCCTGTTCGACCGCCGCGCCCACAAGGTGCAGCTCTCGATCAAGGCGCTCGAAGTGGCGGAAGAGAAGGAGGCCATCGCGCAGTATGGCTCGTCCGACTCGGGCGCCACGCTTGGCGACATCCTCGGCACCGCGCTCAAGCGCAAGAGCGAGGAAGAATAAGCCGGCCATAACGGCTCGGTTTTGCAAGATTAGACCCCCGGGACCATGTCCCGGGGGTCTCGTTTTTGGCGCAATGTTTTTGCTGATTTGTCGTCAGGATGACCGCATTTTGCGCTAATCATCACGCCCTCCGTGGCGTGGAGAGTAGAATGCGTTTCGAATCAAATTTTAGAAGCTGAAGGAAATCGCCATGTCGCTCGATGCGGATCAAATCGTCGATCGCCGCCGCATGCGGCGGAAGCTGACGTTCTGGCGCGTGCTTACGGTCCTTGTCGTCATCGCCGCAGTTGTCGGCGCGGCGGCGGTGGTGCGCCGCGGCGGAACCGGCCTTGAAGGCCCGGGTGGGTCGATTGCCCGCATCACCATCGAAGGCCTGATCCGTTCGGATCAGAAGCGTGTCGAAGCGCTGGAGCAGCTCGGCAAGTCCAATGCGAAGGCGGTGGTCGTTCACATCAACAGCCCGGGCGGCACGGTCGCGGGCTCCGAGCAGCTCTATGACGCGCTCATCAAGCTGAAAGGCCAGAAGCCGATGGTGGTCGTGGTCGACGGCCTTGCTGCCTCCGGCGGTTACATCGCGGCGATGGCGTCGGACCACATCGTCGCGCAGCAGAGCGCGATCGTCGGTTCCATCGGCGTGATCTTCCAGTTTCCGAACTTCTCGGAGCTCCTGAAGACCGTCGGTGTGAAGGTCGAGGAAGTGAAATCGGCGCCGCTCAAGGCCGCTCCGAACGGCTATGAACCGACCAGTCCCGAAGCGCGGGCCGCGCTGGAATCGCTGGTGATGGACTCGTTTGCTTGGTTCAAGAACATGGTTCGCGATCGTCGTCACATCGACGGCGCGGCGCTCGACAAGGTCTCCGATGGGCGGGTGTTCACCGGCCGCCAGGGCCTAGAACTAAAGTTGATCGATGCGCTTGGGGCGGAAGAAGTCGCGCTCGATTGGCTCGCCAAAGAGAAGGGCGTCGATCGCAAGACCCCCGTCCGCGACTATCGCCTTCAGCCACGATTCGGCGATCTGCCGTTCATCCGCACCGCGGCCGTCTTCGTGCTGGATGCGGCCGGTCTGACCTCGCTGGCGGAACGCGTGGGCGACCTCGGCGCGGTCCGGGCGATGGAAAGACTCAATCTTGACGGTCTTCTCGCCCTTTGGCACCCTCCGGTGAGTAATTGATCCCACAGGCCTTTTTGGCCTGAACGCGAGGGGCGTTCCGATGATCAAGTCCGAGCTGGTCCAGCGTATCTCCGCGGCCAACCCGCATCTGTACCAGCGCGACGTCGAGAACATCGTCAATGCGATCCTCAACGAGATTGTCGCAGCCATGGCGCGCGGCGATCGGGTTGAATTGCGCGGTTTCGGTGCGTTCTCGGTGAAGAACCGCCCGGCGCGCACCGGCCGCAACCCGCGCACCGGCGCACATGTCTCGGTGGCGCAGAAGTCCGTGCCGTTCTTCAAGACCGGTAAGGAAATGCGCGAGCGTTTGAACAAGGCCGCTGCCGCAGCCGCCGCGGCGGGAATCTCGCCGGCGAGCTGACGCATCGCGCGATTGGTTGCTGGAAAGGCGCGGCCGGGCATGGATGTGTCCGGCCGTTCGCGTTAAAAGCCCAAGCGTTAAAAGCCCAAGAGAGCCTGGGTCAGAGACCACGATGCGCAAATTCCTCACCATCGCTGTCCTTGTTCCGCTGGCGATCGTCATCGTGATGTTCGCTGTCGCGAATCGTGAGCTCATCACTGTCTCGTTCGATCCGTTCGACACCGTGCACCCGGCGCTCGCGATGAGGCTGCCGCTGTTCGTCCTGATTTTCATTCTCGTGGGGCTCGGGGTGTTCATCGGTGGTGTCGCGGCGTGGCTCCGCCAGAGCAAGTGGCGTGCTCGCGCGCGCCGCGCGGAGGCCGAGGCAAGGCGACTCCGGGAACAGATCGATGCACAGCGTGCGCGCCCGGCCTTGCCGGCCGCGGCCGAGCCGTCCACCTTCGCCATTCCGCCGGCCGCATAGAGCTCAAGCCAGTGCGTGTCGTCAGTGCCGAGGAGATCAATCGCGTCCTGACCTATCCCGCGCTGATCGATGCGCTCGCGGACGCGTTCCGCGCCGACATCGAGGTGCCGCCGCGCCATGTGCACATGATCCAGCAGCCAAGCGGCGCGGACGCCAAGCTTCTGCTGATGCCCGCCTGGACGAACAGCGGCGAGCGCCTGGTCGGCTGCAAGGTGGTCAGCGTCTACACCGACAATGTGAAGGCCGGGAAACCCTCGGTTTACGGCAGCTATCTTCTGCTGTCGGGTGAAACCGGCGAGACCCTTGCGGTCATGGATGGTGCGGCGCTCACAGCGTGGCGCACGGCGTGCGCGTCGGCGCTCGCAGCGCGCTATCTCGCGCGAGACGACGCGTCCCATCTGGTCATGATCGGGGCGGGCGCTCTCGCGCCGCATCTCGTGCGCGCGCACTGCGCTGTGCGGCCGATCAAGAAGGTCACGCTCTGGAACCGGACGCGTTCGCGTGCGGTCTCCACCGCATTCGCGCTGCACGCCGCCGGCATGGAACCGGAGATCGCGGAGGATCTCGAAGCCGCGGTGCGCGACGCCGATATCGTGTCCTGCGCCACGTTGTCGCCCAAGCCGCTGGTGCGCGGTGAATGGCTGAAGAAAGGCTGCCACGTCGATCTGGTCGGTTCATTCACGCCCCAGATGCGCGAGGCTGACGATCAGGCGGTAAAACGCGCCAGCGTCTATGTCGACGCCCGGGCGGGTGCGGCAAAAGGCTCGGGCGATATCGCAGTTCCGCTGAAGAAAAAGATACTCAAGGCAACCGATATCAAGGGCGATTTATTCGAGCTCGCGCGCGGAAAGGCCAAGGGCCGCCGCCGAAAAGATGAGATCACGCTGTTCAAATCGATCGGCATTGCGATCGAGGACCTGTCGGCAGCACAACTCGTTTGGCAAGCGCTTCGCCACGCATAAAAATTTACGCTGCTCACCTAAACGTTACGCGCCGGAAAAAATCGAATCTCTTTTAAGCCGATGACGCGATGGTTATCGGCGTATTAGGGCTGACAGCAAGTGAGTGTGACTTGTCGCTTATGACCGATGGCAATGCTCGCCATCTGATGTCCTGATGCCGCCGACTTTATGACAGGGGCGTCATAGTCGGGCGAGTGTTCAGGAGGGTCGTGTGAAGAGTCAGTTCCCCAACCTACATCAGATTGTCCCATTTGGGCACCGGCGCGGTGCGCCGCGCGTGTGCGTGGTTGACGGCAAGCCGCACATCAGGATGTTTCTCTCGACCACACTCGAAGGGCTTGGCTTCGTGACTCATCAATGCGGCCGGGTTCTGGAAGTCACTGAGGCGTTGGCCGGGTTCGCTCCGGACGTTGTGTTGATCGGACATCTGACGCCCGAGTATGGCATCTCGGATACGATCCGTTCGCTGGCGTCGATGCGGTACCGAGGCAAGGTCATGCTGTTCGGCGGCCGCGCATCGCTCACGTTGATGGCGTTGCATGAGCTCGGCGAGAACATGGGCTTGTCCATGCTTCCGCCACTGCTCACCCCGTTCCGCGACAGCGATCTGCAAAAAAACCTCGCAAGCTTCCTGCCGATCCGGCTATCGCCGAACGTTTCGGTCGATATCGGCGAAGCGCTTGGCAAAGGATGGCTTGAGGTTTGGTATCAGCCGAACATCGACTTGCGGCTGATGTCATTGCGTGGCGCGGAGGCGGCGCTTCGTCTTCGCCATCCGTCGTGGGGCATTCTCGCGCCCTCGCAACTGGCGCCGAGCGACAGCGATCCGCGCCTCCAGGGGCTCGCGGAATTCGTGCGCGCGCGCACGATGACGGACTGGAGCGCGTTTGCAACCGCGCGGCCGCCGATCGAGTTCACGATCAACTTCCCTTTGGCCGCGCTGGAGAGCTCGGAGTTCGTCGAGCAGATGTGCATGCAGCTTCCGCATCATTCGCCGTCCGCGCGGTTGATGGTCGGGATCAACAGCGCCGAGGTGGGACGCGATCCGGCCCTCGCGCGGCGGGTGGCGAAGCAACTCACAGCCTACAACGTCGGTGTCTCCATCGATGACGTCATCGGGGATGTGTCCTGGGCCGAAATTCAGGATTTCCCGATCGCTGAGCTTCGCGTGGATCAGGCTTTCATCGAGGGCTGCGCCTCCGATCAGCAGAAGCGCTCCGCGTGCGGAACGGTGCTGCGGATCGCGGAGCAACTGAAGGCGCGGACCATCGCGACGGGGATCGAGTCGTCGGCGGATTTTCAGGCGGTCTGCGACATGGGCTTCACGCTGGGGCAGGGCGCCCTGTTTGCAAAGCCCATGGAGGCCGGCACGTTCGCGCGGACCATGCTCAAGCAGCGGCATTAGGCCGGCCGCCGGCCATCGGCTGGATTTCACGCCACAATCCGGGCCGCCGGTTAACGGGCGGCCCGGAAAATCCAATGATTTCTTGGGCTTATCGGCACAAGACAAAGCCCGGCCGACCATGTAGAACCGCGCCCTTAGGACAAGGGCGCGATGTCAGTTTTGGTCAAAATCTGCGGTCTGAAGACCCCCGAGGCGCTGGATGCGGCGCTCGCGGCAGGAGCCGACATGGTCGGCTTCGTGTTCTTCCCGCCGTCGCCGCGCCATCTCGGCTTCGAGCAGGCGCGTACGCTCGGCGAGCGGGTGCAGGGCCGCGCCAAGAAGGTCGCGCTGTCGGTCGATGCCCACGACGCGGATCTCGGCCAGTTCATTGAGGCGCTGAAACCCGACATGCTCCAGCTTCACGGCACCGAGACGCCCGAACGCGTCTCGACGGTGCGGAGCCGGTTCGGTTTGCCGGTGATGAAGGCGATCCCGATCGAGCAGCGGAACGATCTTTCGCCGATTCATCTCTATGCGAACGTGGCCGACTGGCTTCTGTTCGATGCGCGCGCGCCGCGCGAGGCGACGCGCCCGGGGGGGCTCGGCAAGACGTTCGACTGGCACCTGCTCGAGCATCTCACCCTCAACGTGCCCTTCATGCTGTCGGGCGGCCTCGACGCCAGCAACGTCGCGGAAGCGATTCGTGTCACGCGCCCCGCAGCGGTCGATGTTTCGTCGGGTGTCGAACGCGCGCCGGGCGAAAAGGATTCCGATAAGATCCGCGAGTTCATTCGTGCGGCGCGGGCCGCCGAGGCGGCACTCGCGGGCAAGGCAATGAGCAACGCATGACGGTCGCGCAGCAACCCAACTCCTTCCGCACCGGACCGGACGAGCGCGGGCACTTCGGCATCTACGGCGGCCGCTTCGTCGCCGAGACGCTGATGCCGCTCATCCTCGATCTGGAGAAGGCGTACAACGAAGCCAAGGCCGATCCGGTATTCCAGAAAACGATGGCCGGGTATCTGAAGAATTACATCGGTCGCCCGTCGCCGCTTTATTTCGCCGAGCGCCTTACGGAGCATTTCAAGGGCGCGAAGATTTACTTCAAGCGCGAAGACCTCAACCACACCGGTGCGCACAAGGTGAACAACGTGCTCGGCCAGATCATGCTGGCCAAGCGCATGGGCAAGCCGCGCGTCATCGCGGAAACCGGCGCCGGCATGCACGGCGTTGCGACCGCGACGCTGTGCGCCAAGTTCGGCATCGAATGCGTCGTCTACATGGGCGCGGTCGACATCGATCGCCAACAGCCGAACGTGCAGCGCATGAAGGCGCTGGGTGCAGAGGTTCGCCCGGTGACGTCCGGCTCGTCGACGCTGAAGGACGCGATGAACGACGCGCTGCGCGATTGGGTGACGAACGTCTCCAACACGTTCTACTGCATCGGCACGGTGGCGGGTCCGCATCCCTATCCGGCGATGGTGCGCGACTTCCAGTCGATCATCGGCAACGAGACGCGCGAGCAGATCATGGAGGCCGAAGGCCGTCTTCCCGATTCGCTGATCGCGTGCATCGGCGGCGGCTCCAACGCGATGGGCCTTTTCCATCCGTTCCTCGATGAGCGCCAGATCGAGATTTACGGCGTCGAAGCGGCTGGCCACGGCATCAAGAGCGGCAAGCATGCGGCGTCGATCGCGGGCGGCCGTCCCGGTGTTCTGCACGGCAACCGCACTTATCTGCTGATGAACGAAGACGGCCAGATTCAGGAGGCCCATTCGATCTCGGCGGGTCTCGACTATCCCGGCATCGGTCCCGAGCACGCGTGGCTGAATGACGTGGGCCGCATCAAGTTCCTCTCCGCGACCGACAAGGAAGCGCTCGCCGCGTTCCAGCTCTGCTCGCGGATGGAAGGCATCATCCCGGCGCTGGAGCCGGCGCACGCGCTCGCGAAGGTCGCCGACATCGCGCCGAAGAAGCCGAAGGACCACATCATGGTGGTCAATCTCTCCGGCCGCGGCGACAAGGATCTCGCCAGCGTCGCGCAGCATCTCGGTGGCAAGCTCTGATGTTTGCGCCGTTCGCATGGTGGAACGGGTTGAGCCGCCAGAAGCGGGTGGGCTGGCTGCTCGTCGGCGCGTCCACGATCTGGCTGCTCTATTTCTTCAAAACGCGGCTGTTCGCGGCCGGTCCGCCGGTCGAGCGCAAGGAATGGGTGTTCTTCATTCTTTCGTTCATCGGCATTTTTCTTGGCACCATCAACATCCGCATGGCCGAAATGCGCGAGCGCAATCAGAAATTCCTGCCGCTCGGCGACGTCGGCGATGACGGCCGTCCGGCTCGCAAGAAGAAATAGAATTCGACATGACCACTCGCATCGACACCCGGTTTGAAGACCTCAAGCGCGAAGGCCGCGCGGGGCTTGTGACGTTCCTCACGGCAGGCGATCCCGATCCCAAGACTTCGCTTGCGATCCTGAAGGCGCTGCCGAAGGCCGGCGCCGACGTGGTCGAGCTCGGCATGCCGTTCACCGATCCTATGGCGGACGGACCTGCGATTCAGGCGGCGGGTCTGCGCGCGCTCAACGCTGGCCAGAATATGGTCAAGACGCTCGCGCTGGTGCGCGACTTCCGCAAGGGCGATGACGCAACGCCGATCGTGCTGATGGGTTACTACAATCCGATCTACATCTATGGCGTCGCGAAGTTCCTGAAGGATGCGAAGGCGGCGGGTGTCGACGGGCTGATCGTCGTCGATCTTCCGCCAGAGGAAGATGACGAGCTGTGCATCCCGGCGCTGAAGGCTGGCCTTAACTTCATCCGTCTCGCGACGCCGACGACCGACGACAGGCGGTTGCCTGCCGTGCTCGCGAACACCTCGGGCTTCGTCTATTACGTCTCGATCGCGGGCATTACCGGTTCCGCTGCGCCGGATGCCGCGAAAGTTGCTGCTGCTGTTTCTCGTATCAAGCGTCACACCAAGCTGCCGATCGCTGTCGGCTTCGGCGTCCGCACCGCAAAGCAGGCAAAGGCTATCGCGGAAGGCGCGGAAGCTGTGGTGGTCGGTTCCGCGCTGGTGAGCGCCGTCAAGGACAGCCTCGACAAGAAGGGCAAGGCGACCAGCCGCACGGTGAAGGCCGTCGCTTCGCTGGTGGGAGAACTGGCCAAGGGCGTGCGCGGCGCCAAAAGCGGCGCGAAGCGCGGCAACGGCAAAGCCGAAAAATAACCACGACTGTCATTGCCGGGCGCGGTCCGGCAATCCATCTACGAAGGTGCTATGATCGCAATGCGTGATGGGTGCCCGCGTCGAATTCGGGCATGACGGCGAAAAAAGTTGAGAGCAGGCTATGAACTGGATCACCAACGTCGTTCGGCCGAAAATCCGCAACTTCCTGAACCGGCGCGAGTCGCCGGAGAATCTCTGGATCAAGTGTCCGGAGACCGGTCAGCTCGTGTTCTTCAAGGACGTGGAGGCCAACCAGTTCGTCATCCCCAGTTCGAACTATCACATGCGCATGGGCGCGGCCGCGCGCCTCAAGCTGATGTTCGACGGTCAGACCTGGCTCGACATCGCGGTGCCGGAGGTTGCGGTCGATCCGCTCAAGTTCCGTGACGAGCGCCGTTATGCCGATCGCTTGAAGGATGCGCGCACCAAGACCGGTCTCTCTGACGCGATCAAGCTCGGGCTCGGCAAGCTCGACGGCTTGCCGGTGACGATCGGCGTGCAGGATTTCGATTTCATGGGCGGCTCGCTTGGCATGGCCGCGGGCGAAGCGGTGGTGAAGGGTCTGCAGACCGCGGCGGAGCGCGGCACGCCTTTCATCATGTTTGCGGCATCGGGCGGCGCGCGCATGCAGGAGGGTATTCTCTCGCTGATGCAGCTCCCGCGCACGACTGTTGCGGTGCAGATGCTGCGCGAGGCGAAGAAGCCCTACATCGTTGTGCTCACCAATCCGACGACCGGCGGCGTCACTGCGTCCTACGCGATGCTGGGCGACGTGCACATCGCCGAGCCTGGCGCGCTTGTCGGCTTCGCTGGCCCGCGCGTCATCGAGCAGACCATCCGTGAGAAGCTGCCGGAAGGCTTCCAGAAGTCGGAGTATCTGCGCGACCACGGCATGGTCGATATGGTCGTGCATCGCCACCAGTTGCGCGGCGTGCTTGCCAACCTCTGCCGCGTGCTGACCAAGGCGCCGGCCATGCCGCGCCAAGAGGCGACCATGCCGCTTCCTGCCCCCGCCGTGGCTGCGGGGGCTCCAGCTCAAGTCTGATCCCGTGCCGCAATGACGCAGATCGACGCCATTCTGGCGCGGCTGCTCGCGCTGCATCCCAAGCGGATTGATCTTTCGCTGGATCGGATCGAGCGGCTGCTTGCCGCGCTCGGTAATCCCGAGCGCAAGTTGCCGCCGGTGATTCATGTCGCGGGCACCAACGGCAAGGGTTCGACCGTTGCCTTCATGCGTGCGATCCTCGAAGCCTCTGGTCGCCGCGTTCACGTCTACACGTCGCCGCATCTGGTGCGCTTCAATGAGCGCTTCCGCATCGCAGGCAAGCTGGTGTCCGACGAAGCGTTGCGCACCGCGCTTGAAGAATGCGAGCGCGCCAACGGAAACACGCCGATCACCGTGTTCGAGATGGAGACAGCCGCGGGCTTTCTGCTGTTCTCGCGCAATCCGGCAGACGTTCTGCTGCTCGAAGTCGGCCTCGGCGGGCGGCTCGACGCAACCAACGTGATCGACAAACCGCTCGCCAGCATCATCACGCCTGTGTCGATGGATCACCTCGAATTCTTAGGCGACACCATCGAGAAGATCGCAGCGGAGAAAGCTGGCATCATTAAACGCGGCGTTCCGGCAGTGATCGCGCCGCAGAATCCAGCCGCACTCGCCGTGATCGAACGGCAGGCGCACAAGGTGCGCGCGCCGCTGAAGGTCGCGGGCGAGCATTGGAATGTGCATCTGGAGCGTGGACGGCTGGTCTATCAGGACGACGACGGCCTGCTCGATCTGCCCGCGCCGAGACTCAATGGGCGGCATCAACTCGACAATGCGGGCGCGGCGATTGCGGCGCTCCGCGCATCGGGGCTTTCCATACCGACGAGCGCATTCGAGACCGGTATGCAGAAAGCCGAATGGCCCGCGCGGCTTCAGCATCTGACCAGCGGCGCATTGAAGGCGCTTGCGCCACCCGACAGCGAGCTCTGGCTCGACGGCGGTCACAACGCCGACGGTGGCCGTGCGCTGGCCGCCGCGCTCGGAGATCTTGAAGAGCGTGTGCCACGTCCGCTGGTGCTGATCGTCGGCATGCTGGCGACGAAAGACAGCGCAGGATTCCTTCGCAATTTCTCCGGCATCGCGCGCCGGATCATTGCAGTGCCGATCCCGAACCAGGAGAAAACACTGTCGGGAGAAACCGTCGCCGAAGCCGCACGTGCCGCGGGCATCCCCGCGGAAAGCCGGGCCACGCTTCACGATGCGCTCGCCGCGGCCCATGCGCTGCAACTCATGCCCGCGCCGCGCATCCTGATTGCCGGTTCGCTCTATCTTGCAGGCGAGGTGCTGGCTCTCAATGGTACGCTGCCGGAGTGAATTACTCCGTACGATCAGTGCGTTAGAGGGCTCTCAGTTTAGAGCTATTCTGCTTTACAACCTCTCATCGAAGGCACATTCCAGCTTCGGGCGGCGTGAGCGCGAGGCGTGACATGGGTGGGATTTTCGTTCAGTCGGCGGCGATTCTGCTTCGCGAGGGTCTCGAAGCGATGCTGGTGATCGCGGCGCTTGCGGCCTATCTCGACAAGGCGGGCGCTCGCTCGCGGCTTCCTGCGCTTTATGGCGGCGCACTGCTTGCCATCGTTGCAAGCATCGTCGCTGCGTTTCTGTTCGCGATGTACAACGGCGGCGAGCATAACGATCTCGTCGAAGGCATCACCATGCTCATCGCCGCCGCGCTGATGCTCTATGTCAGCGGCTGGCTGCTCGTGCGGCAGGATCAGGTGGCTTATCAGCGCATGCTCAAGGCGCAAGCCGACGCCGCGTTGTCGCAAAGCACGGGTATTGCGGTGGCGCTGCTGGCATTCCTGGCGGTGTTCCGCGAAGGCGCCGAGACCGTGCTGTTTATTCACGCGCTGGCCGGCACTGCGGGCGGCTACGGCTTCCAGCTCATCGCCGGTCTTGTTGCGGCGTCCGCAGGACTCGCCGTCATCTTTGTCTTCATCAACGTGATCGCACGAAAGATTCCGTTGCGCCCGCTGTTCCTCATCACGTCGGCGTTCCTGTTCGTGATGGCGCTGAAATTCCTCGGTCAAGGGATGCGCGAGTTCCAGGAGCAGCAGTTCATCTCTTATACGGAGATCAAGAACAACGGCTGGATGGAGGCGATCGGACTCAATCCGACGTGGGAGGCAGTGTCGGCTCAGATCGTCGTCGTTGTGCTCGCCGCGCTGACTTACCTCATCCTGTCGCGCCGCCAATCGGCGTCCGCGAAGCGGGCCTGAGCGAGCGATCTTTTCAAACGAAAACGGCCGGCGAAGCGCCGGCCGTTTTTATTTTCAGATGAAGCGAGCGATCAGGTGATAATCCACTGCTCGAGCTTCTGCTTCGGTTGCGCGCCGACCTGACGCTTTGCGATCTCGCCGTTCTTGAACATCAGCAGCGTCGGGATCGACATGATGCCGTACTTCTGCGCCGTCTCCGGATTCTCGTCGACGTTCAGCTTGACGATCTTCACCTTCTCGCCGACCGAGCCGGAAATCTCCTCCAGGGCGGGCGCGATCATCTTGCACGGGCCGCACCACTCAGCCCAGAAATCGACCACAACCGGGCCGTTCGCCTTGAGCACTTCGGTCTCGAAATTCGCGTCGGAAACCTTGCTAACGGCCATGAAACACCTCGTTCGAATCGGGCGCCGAAAAGTCAACCCGTGGAGCGGCGAACCTAAGAATGCAGGGTAGGGGCGTCAAGGCGCATCACGCGGAGGTGAGCTTTTTGAGCGCGGAATCGAGCTCCTTTGCTGGAATTTCCAGCAATTCCGGCGTCTCCGTCCACACCAGCGCGGCGCGCACAGGGCGGCCCGGATAGAGCTTGCCGAGCACCTCGCGGTAGAGTGCGAGTTGGGCCACATAGCCCGCATAGCGGCTCAGCGTTTCCGCGAGGCTCCGGGGTGGCGCGCGGTTGGTCTTGTAGTCGGCGATCAGCACCGCCTCCGGCGTCACCACCAGCCGGTCAACCAGCCCCGGAACGGGACGGCCCGCGACGGTGCCCACGATGGGAACCTCGGCGCGGCTTCCGGATGCGAACAGCGGCGCAAAGCGCGCGTCGTCGAGGATGGCGAGGACCTGTTTCTGAATGGTGGCGCGATCCGTACCGTCGAGATTTTCTTGCCGCGCGAGATATTTTTGCGCGCTTGCCGCGCGCTGCTCGCGCGGAATGTCCGGCAGCGATTGCATCAGGCGATGGGCTGCGGTGCCGCGCGCCATCGCGCGCTTGCGCTCGGCCGCGTTGCCCGCCGCCGATGGAATGAGCGTTTCGTCGAGCGCTGTGGACGGCGTGAGTGGCTGCGGCGGCGAAGGCTCTGCCGCCACGTGGCCTTCAAGCCAGGAGGGCAGTGCGACCGCTTGTGGCGCTTTCTCTTCGTGCGCTTTTTGCGTGCTGTCGCGCTCCGGTTCCTTGCGGAAGCGCAAAACCTGTCCCGCGCCGTCGTCCGCTGTTTCGAACACGGCGATGCCTTCGAGTGCGTCGCGCGCGAGATCGTACCAGCAGCCCTCCGGCCGTTTGCGCTCGCCATCGATGCCGCAAACCACCAGCCGTTCGATCGCGCGTGTCATCGCCACATAGAGCAGCCGCCGATACTCGTTCTGCGCCTCCAGCGCGGCGGCGTCACGCGCCGCGCTCATCGCGCCCGCATCGGCGGCCTTCGACCCTGCCCACACCAGACGATCCGGCGTGCCGGGGGCGACGTTCTGCGCCGGCAGCTTGAGCAAGCGCGGGGGATGCCAGCCCGCCGGCGGCGTTGTGGTGTCGGCGAGGATCACGACCTTCGCTTCGAGACCCTTCGCACCGTGCACGGTCATCACGCGCACCTCGTCGCGCGCTATTTCCATGTCGCGCTTCACTTCGCTTTGCGCTGCGCGCAACCACGCGATGAAGCCTTGCAGCGACGGCGTCTCCTGTCGCTCATAGTCGAGTGCGAGATTGAGGAACTCGTCGAGCGCATCGGTCGCTTCGTGGCCGAGTCGTGCAAGGAATTTTTTGCGGCCCTGACCCGCGCCAAGCAGCTCGGCATAAAAGGCGAACGGTGTCTGCTCACGCGCCAGCATCGTCCATTCGTCGAGCCGTGCAGCCAGCGCAGGCCCCTTTTCGCGCACCGCCTGCCGCAGCGAGCCCTTGCGGTTCCAAGCAATCTCGAACAATTGCTCGTCGTCCATGCCGATCAACGGACTCTTCAAAATCGTCGCAAGCGCAAGATCGTCGTCCGGCAGGAGCAGCGCGTCGGCGAGCACCATCAGGTCCATCACCGCGATGTGCTCGGTGAGCACCAGCCGGTCGGCGCCTGCGACCGGAATGCCGGCGTTCTTCAGCGCGCGGATGATCGCCTCGAACAGCGGACCGCGGCGGCGCACCAGAACCAGAACGTCGCCGGGCCTGGTGCCTTGACCGCGCCATTGCTTCACATGTGATGCGATCCGGTTCGCAAGCCGCACTACAGGGCTCGTCGTGGTCTGCGTGTCGAAGGGAGCATCCCAGCCTTCGATGGCGAGCAGTGTGTCGGGCTTTTCGGTGTCCCATATTTCGACGAGACCCGGTGCTGCATCCGGCAACGATTCATGCACCGGCGGCGCGAGATCGGCGGTGAGGCCCCGGTACGCCTCGACCCGTGCGAACACGGTATCGACGGCCCCGAGGACGTTCGGCCCCGAACGGAACGAATGCTTGAATTCGGTCGCGACGAATTCGAGTTCGGATTTCTGGTGCAGGCCTTCGAAATGCTTTCGCATCTCCGAGAACTCCTGCGGCACCGCGCCCTGGAACGAGAAGATCGACTGCTTCTCGTCGCCGACCGCGAAGATCGTGCGTGGCCGCTCGTGAGCGCCTTTGCCGGCGAAGAATTCGCTGACCAACGCTTTCACGATGGCCCACTGCTTCGGGCTCGTGTCCTGCGCTTCGTCCACCAGGACGTGATGAATGCCGCGGTCGAGCTTGTAATGCACCCAGGCGGCGCCGGGCTCCTGCAGCAGGTCGAGCGTCTTGTCGATCAGGTCGTCGTAGTCGAGCAGCCCGCGCCGGTTCTTCTCGGTCTCAACGCGTTTGATGACGGCGTAGGCGATGGTGAACAAGGCGGCGCTGCGGTCGCGCGCTGCGATCGCGCGCTGGCGCTGGAGAAGGCCCCATACGCGCGCTTGCTCCTGCGTAAGCCTTTCGCACAACGCGGGGTGTTCAGTCTGGATCGCCTTGGTGGCTAGGCGCTCCTTCGTCTTGGAGCGGTCCTTGGTGCAGAAGATATCGAGATAAGTCTCGATTGGCTCGCTGCCTTCGAGCTTCGCTAGTGACGCAAAGCGTCCGCCTTGCTCGATATCGGTCTTCGAGCCCTGGCCGAGTGCCGCCGCAATCGAAGCCCATTCCGAACGGGCCAATACGCCCGATTCGAAGAATGCGGCGTTGACCGATGCGGCCGTCTCGTCGGGCTCGACACCGAGCGCCCGCGAAAGCTGCGCCATCGCCTCCGGCACGCCGCCCGCGGCTTCGACCCAGCGCACGAGCTTGTCACGTGAGCGAATGACTTCGCGCACCATGTCACGGAACGTGATGTCGGCGGCAGCGAGGATCGCGACGGATAGAGCCTTGCCGAGCGCGCTATCCGGATTCGATGCCGCTTCCAGCATGACCGCGAGGCTGATGCGCTCCAGCATCGTATTCTCGGTGGTCTCGTCGAGCACCTCGAAGCGCGCCGCGACATTGGCCTCGAAGGGGAAGAGATGAAGAAGGCTGGTGCAGAAGGCATGCACCGTCTGCACCTTCAGACCGCCCGGCGTCTCCAAAGCGAGTGCGAACAGCCGCCGTGCCCGCTCGCGCTGCCGTGCGTCGATGCGGCGAACGCCCATTGCCGTCATGCGATGGTCGAGTTCGGCGTCGGTGAGCGCCGTCCATTCACGCAGGATGCCGAACACGCGGTTCGACATGTTTGCCGCCGCGGCCTTCGTGAAGGTGATGCAAAGGATAGTGCTCGGGTCGCATCCCGCGAGCAGGAGCCGGATCACGCGCTGCGCCAGCACGTGTGTCTTGCCGGAGCCCGCGTTGGCGGCAACCCAGGCCGACGTCGCAGGATCGCTGGCGGCGATCTGCGTGTTGATGACGACGTCCGGTATTTTGCGCGCGCTCATGCGCCGCCCCCGTCGTCGCCCGCGCCGCCGGTCAGCGACCATTCCTTGACGCGCGCGAGATGGTCGTAAGTGCCGTAATGCGTGCTCCACATCGGGTGCACGAGCGAGTGATAGGGCACGTTCGGATCGGCAAACTTTGCGACCAGATCCGCGAGCTTCGCGAGCGCGTGGTCGGCGCGTTCGTCGGGTGTGCCCTCCTTGAAGTCGATCGGCTTCTCTTCGCCCGCGGGATCGCCGCCGCGCAGGCGGATGTAGAGCAGCTTGGCGACCGTGCCGCCCGCTGGGATCGTGTCGAAGCCGCCCTTGCGCAGGATCGCGGCCTCCAGCGTGAGTTGGGGTGCAAGCCCCGTCCGTACTTGCGGCTCGGTCGGCGGCGCGCCGGTCTTGTAATCGAGGATGACGAAGCGGCCATCCTTCAGATGCTCGATGCGGTCGGCGCGTGTCGTGAGCGTGAACGTTTCGCTGCCGAAGGGGATTTCCAGCCGCCCGCCGATCTCGGCGTGAAGCTCTTGTAGTATGTTCCGCCGCTCGATTTCGAAGGTCGCGAACCAATGCGCGATCCGTTCGAAACGCGGCCACCAGAAAGCCCGCGCTTCTTCATAGGCGGTGTACGGCTCGAAATGCTTCGCGCCGATGGCGACAAGCTCTTTCACGGCATCGGACGGGAGAGCCTTCGCGTATTTCTTCGCGAAGTCTCCGATGGCGTTGTGGATGATGGTGCCGCGGTCCGCCGCGCCGGGCGGGGTGTCAACGTCGTCGAGCGGTTGCAGCTTGAGAATATGCTTGGCGTAGATCGTGTAAGGGTCGCGCAACCAGTGCTCGATCTCGGTCACGCTGAGCTGGCGCGGGCGCGCCGCGAGCGGCGGGCGCGGCGAGGGGCGTGCGGCGGCTTTCGGCGGTTTTGCCGGTTCGTCGAGCGCACGCGCCCATGAAAGATAGTCCTCGCCCTTCTTCAGCACAGTCTTCCAGCGCTCATCGCCTGCAACAGCAGCGAGCCGCTGCACAAAGCGTGACGGCACGGTCGGCGCGCCGCCGAGTTTCGCCGCACGGGCAAGGAACACCTCCTTCGCACCGAGCGCCTGAGCAAAATCGTGCGCCGAAAGGCCGATGCGCCGCTCCGGCAGATCGAGGCCCAGCGCGTGCCGCATCGGGCGGCTGAGCCAGGGGTCGGCGCGGGTTTCTGGCGGCCAGACGCCTTCGACGAGTCCGCCGAGGACGAGCCGGTCCACATGCTGCAAGCGCGCTTCGAGCGGGCCAAAGATGCGGATGCGCACGCTTTGCTCCGGCCGCCGCACCGTGCGGTCGGCGATGGCGGTGTGGAACAGTTCGGTGTACTCGCCCGATTGGATGACGAGTCGCTCTGCGGTCTCGATCTCGTCGAAGGCTGCGACAAGCTCTTTCGTCTCACCGATCAGCGCTTCGACGGCGGTGCGATGCAGCTTCGCGATGGCGGCAAAGGGGTGCTTGCCCTTGAGCTCTTCAAGCGGCTTGAGCGCGGCCGCGAGTTTCTCAATCGATCTTGCGGCGGAATCCAACTCGGAATCCGTCAGCTTCACGCGCGGGTCGAGCCGATAAAGCTCGGATTCTTCCTTCCGGCGGAATTTCTCAAGTTCGATCCGGAAGCCCTTGAGCGCATTCGCGAGGCCGGCTGTGCCCTTTTGCGGCCGCGGTCCGCGCAGCAATGCCAGCTCCAGCACGGCGGCGGCCCGTTGGTCGAACGGGCTCAGAGCATGTTTGAGCAGCGCCAGCAGCGGCACCGGTTCGACGTCGTTGAGTGCGACCTCCGCCACCAGCCGCGCGAACGCGCCCGCCGATGTATCGGGGAGCGCATCGCCGCCAGAGTCGTCGACCGGTACCTTCCAGCGGGCCAGCGCAGCCAGCACCCGCCGCGCCAGCGCACGATCCGGCGTGACGAGAGCGGCTGTCTTGCCTGGTGTCTTCAAGGCTTCGCGCAGTACGATCGCGATGGCAAGCGCTTCTTCCTCGGCGTTGGCGGCTTCGATGGCGGTGACGGTCGAGAGCGCCGCGTCGGCATGCGCGGCGAATCCATCCGCCGCCAAGCGCTCCTGCCAATGTTCGGTCGCGGCCGCAGGCCGCAAAGCCTCGGAGATGATCCGCTCGCGGCCATGCGGCTCGGGCGGTGCGAGCGCGTCCACGCTTTCACGCACAATGCCGATCCGCCGCAACAACCCCTGCAACGCGAATTGCGGATGGCCGGGAGACGCCTCTTCCGTGCTGCCGATGAGTGTCCAAGCGCCATCATCGAGATCCGTATCGAGCCCGGGCAGAACCACGGCGCCCTGCGGCAGCTTCGCGATCGTATCGAGCAGCATCGCGGTCGCCGGGATCGAGCCGGTCGAACCCGCCGCAATCACCGGTCCCGTGCTTGTTGCAAGCCGTGCGCGCTCCGCTTCGATCAGCTTGTCGCGCCGTTCGGCGGGATCAATCTTGCCGCGTTCTTCAAGGATCGCGGGCCACACCTCGCGTGCGATCTTGAGGAAGTCGAGCGTGACCTCCCAGTATTTGTCGAGTTCCGTCGGCACCAGATCGTCGAGCCGGTCCCACTTCACCTGCCGCGTCGTGATGTCGTCCATCAGCCGCGCCAGATCGTCGGCGAGCGCGAGCGCCGCCGCCGGGCTGCTGGCGACGAGCGGCGCCTGCCCCTTCACGGTGGGCTTGATCGCTTCGGCCCATTTGAGGATCAGCTCGGCGAGCAGCGTCCGGCGCTGAAACCCGCCGATCGCCTCTGGCAACTCCAGCGCCGCAGCGCCGGTCGCCGCTTCCGCGAATGCGATCTCGTCCTCGTCCACGTCGCCGATCGGCACGATGCGCGGCAGGATCGCGGCGTCGCTGCCGGTCACCTCCAGGAACAGATCGCGCGCGAGACGGCACGCGCGACGCGTCGGCAGATAGAGCGTGGCGGAGGCGAGCGCCAGCGGATCGCCTTTTGCGGGAAATCCCGGCACCAGCCGCCCGTCCATCAGCGCAGCGATCAGCGTCCGCAGAAACGGCGCTGAAGCTGGAATCGTGAAGACGCGCGGTTTGGTGGCCATACTTGGTTGAAAAATGCCCGATCGCAGTGAGGGACGTGCAAACAGCCGTCAGAGCGACCGCATGTTCGGGACAGAGATCGTCACGGTCAACGGTTCCGGCAAGCCCGACCCGCGTCAGGTTGGGAATAGGTTGGGATTAACCCGTGCTCGCCTTGATCGCGGCCTCGGCGAGCCCGATGGCGTCGGGGGTGCCGACGTGCATCCAGACGCCCTCAAGCCGCAGGCCGTGCAGCCGCCCGGCCTCGCCCGCGCGGTCGAACAGCTTGGTCAGCGAGAACGCCCCCGCGGGCGCGCCCTCGAACAGTTTGGGCGAAAGAATCGCCGTCCCCGCATAGACGAACGGCGCGATCTCCCGCTCGGCGCGGCGGACCAGCCGCCCGTCGCCGGCCATCGAATAGTCGCCGCGGCCCGCATAGCCGATGCTCTCAGCGGTCGGTGCAAGCAGCAGCAGCGCGTCCATCGTGGCGGGATCGAACGCCTCCGCAAGCCGCGACAGATTGGGCCGCGGGCCGTCGATCCAGATCGTGTCCGAATTGATATGGAAGAATGGCTCGCTGCCCAGAAGTTTCAGCGCCTTCACCACGCCGCCGCCGGTGTCGAGCAGCTTTTCGCGCTCGTCGGAGACCGTGACTTTCGGCGCCTTGCGCCCGGCCACGTGCTTTTCGATCTGATCCGCCAGATAGTGCACGTTGACCACGGCGCGCTCGACGCCCGCTGCCGCCAAGCGATCCAGCACGTGATCGAGCAACGGCTTGCCGTCCACCGCCACCAGCGGCTTCGGCATCGTTTCGGTGAGCGGTTTCATCCGCTCGCCGAAGCCTGCCGCAAGAACCATCGCCGTTTTGGGAACTACCACGCGGCGTTCATCCGCCATCTGTTTCTCCGTCAAACCTTCAGCGCCGGAACGTGAACGCCGTACCAGGCGTTCAGCGGCGCCAGCGATGGATGCGCCAGCGAGCGCTGCAAATAGTTCCATACCCGTGGGATGTGTCGAAGATATTGCGGCTTACCGTCGCGTTTCTCCAGGCGGGCGAAGATGCCGAGGATCTTCGAGGCGCGCTGCGCCGCGAGCGTTGAATAGGCCTTGATGAAATCTGCCGGGTTGAAGTCCGGATCGAGATCGCGCCGCGCCTTCGCGTAGCGGCCGAGCAGGGTTACTTCGAGCTTCTCCGGCACGTCGATGCGCGCGTCTTGCAAGAGCGAGGCGAGATCGTAAGGCGCTGGCCCCATCATCGCGTCCTGGAAGTCGAGCAGGCCGACCTTCGCGATTCCCTCGCGCTCCGGCAGCCAGATGATGTTGGGCGAGTGATAGTCGCGCATCACCCAGGTCGGATAGCTGTCGATGATCGGGAGCAGCGCCTCGCGCCAGAGCGCCACATAAGCGCCACGTGTGGCGTCCGATGCCGCGACGCCGAGCTTCGGCAGGTACCAGTCGATCAGCAGCTCGACCTCGATCAGCAGCGCGTCCATGTCGTAGCGCGGCAGCTTGTGCACCACATGCGGCGCGATCGGCACGGTGTCCGCAAGCTTGTGCCGATGCATCGCCACCAGCACATCGACCGCTGCGGCGTAACGTTCCTCAATGGGAGCGGGCGGCTGGCCTTGCACCACCACTTCGGTGCCGAGATCTTCGAGGATCAGCAATCCGTCTTCCAGTTCTGCTTCGAAGATGCGCGGCGCGGAGAGGCCGAGTCCGCGCAAGCCATTCGCCATCGCGACGAACGGTTTGATGTCTTCCGCCAGATGCGCGATCTGGCTGTAAGGCTTGCCGTCGCGCACCGGCGGGCCATCGGGGCGCTTCGGCGAGTTCATCAGGATCGCCTGTTGGTCGCCGAGCGTCAGCCGTTCGTAGGAGCGGGTCGAGGCGTCGCCCTGGATTTTCTTTCGTGCCGCTTCCGCATAGCCCGTCGAATCGAGGAAGCGGCGGATGCGGTTGATCCGTTCGGCGCGGGCCGCAAAGGCGCCGTAGCCGGTGATCCGTACGTTGCGATGCTCGGGGCCGAGATGCGGGGCAAGCGTGAACGCGATATCGAGCCGGTCCGCCGGCAAAAACCCCTGCGCGCGATCGGGCCATTCCAGCAGCACGATGGCGTTCTTGGGCAGGTCGTCGAAGCCAAGCTCCGCGAGTTCGCTGGAGCTGTCGAGCCGATAGAGGTCCGCGTGCACCAGCGGCCCTTGCGGCAGGTCGTAGGCCTGCATCAGCGTGAAGGTCGGGCTCGGCACCGGCAGCTCCGGATCGCCCGCCAGATGCCGGATCAGCGCGCGCGCGAAGGTCGTCTTGCCCGCTCCGAGATCGCCCGAAAGCGTCACCAGATCGCCCGGCTCCAGCGCCACGGCGATATCCCGCATCAAGCGATAGGTCGCCTGCTCGTTGGCAAGCGACACCGCATGGCTTGAACCTCCAGACGTGGCCGGGAGCATCCTTACTCCGCGTATGGGGCCGGATCAGGCCGCCGAACGCTCGACATGCTGCTCGAGCGGGAATGTGCATTCCACGGTGGTGCCCTGTCCGACCGTGGAGTCGAGCGTGACCTTACCACCGTGCAATTCGACGAAGGAGCGGACGATCGAGAGGCCGAGCCCGGCGCCGCGGTGGCGCGAGCCGTTCGAGTGGGTCTCGAACCAGTCAAACACCCGATCCTTCATTTCCGGCGGAATGCCGGGGCCTGTATCCGTTACCGAGAACACCAGCGCATCCGGGCGGCGCTCGGCGTTGAGCGAAACCGTGGAGCCGGCCGGCGCGAAGCCGACGGCGTTGGCAAGCAGATTGAACAGCACCTGGCGGATGCGCCGTTCGTCGGCGACGAAGCTGCCGATGTTGGCGGCGGCGGTGATGTCGAGCGTGAGACCGTCCTTCACCAAGCGATCCTTCACCCCTTCGGCGGCCGCTTCCATCGTCCTGCGGATATCGACCGTTCCGAGGCTCAGCTTCATCGCGCCGGCGTCGATGGTCGCAAGATCGAGAATGTCGTTGATGATCGCGAGCAGCGCGCTGGTCGAGGTGTTGATGTAGCCGAGATATTCGCGTTGCTTCTCGGTCAGTGGCCCGATGGCCGGCTCGGCGAGGAAATGCGCAAAGCCGATGATGTTGGTGAGCGGTGAGCGCAGCTCGTAGGAGACGTGCTGCACGAAATCGACCTTGAGCAGGTCGGCGGTTTCCAGCGCTTCGTTCTTCTCGCGCAGGGCGCGCTCGACGTTGATCGTGTCGGTGACGTCGAGGAACGTGACCAGCGTGGCGCCGTCGGGCAGCGGCACGGTGGCGAGATCGACAACGCTGCCGTCGCGACGCTCCAGTCGGTCGGCGACATGCTCGCGGTCTTCGATCGCGGTCGCGGTGGCGCGCAGCTTGCGCCAGAGCTTGTCGTCGCCGTAGAGCGCGCGGCACCAGCCGATGACGGCCTCGATGTGCGGGCGTTCGTTGAGCACGCCCGGTTCGAGCTTCCACATTTTCGCGAAAGCCGGATTGTGCAAGCGGATGCGGCCGTCGCTGCCGAACACGGCGATCGCCTGCGCCAGATTGTCGAGCGTCTCGCCTTGCACGCGGATCAGTGAGTCGTAGCGGCGCGCAAGATCGAGCCGCTCGGTGGTGTCCTCGAAGAGATACGTCACGCCGCCCCGCGGGTTCGGCGTGGTGACGACGCGCAGCGTGCGGCCGTCCGGCAGATGCCACCAATGCTCCTTCGCTTCGGTGGCGCGATAGGCCTCGTGCAGCGCGGCCTTCCATTCGCGGAAGTCCTTCTCCTCGGGCAGCTTGCGTGCGGCGCGGAGCTGGTCGAGCACGGCCGAATCGGTCGGGGTCTGGTCGAGGAGCGCCGGGTCCAGGTCCCACAGCGAGCGGTATGCCGTGTTGTAGAACTCGAGCTTGCCGTCGGCGCCGAAGGACACGACGCCGGTCGCGAGCTGATCGAGCGTACGGCGGTGGGCTTCGCCCAGGCGGCTCACTTCGGCGTGTGCGGCTTCCGCTTCGGTCGCGTCGATGCCGACGCCAACACTGCCGTCGCGTGTCGGCACGTCGAGCACATCGAAGGTGCGGCGGCTGCCTGCGACAATCGCGGGCACGCGCGCGCCATAAGGCTTGCCAGCGGCGCGGGCGCGGCTCGCCTCTTCGCGGGCGTTGCGGTCGAGCAGCTCGACGCCACGGGCAACCGCGTCGGTTGCGTCCTTGGCTTCCACCGCGCGGGCGTAGGCGGCGTTGGCGAACATCAAAGCGCCGCCGACATCGCGCATCCAGACCGGCGACGGGATCGCGTCGATCAGCGCGCGCAGCGATTCGGATTCCGCCGCAAGCTTCTCGTGGCGGGCGTTCAGCTCCGCCAGTTCGGCCTTGATGCCGGTCACGCCGCGCAGCCGCAGGACCGCCCGGCCGCCAACCGCGCGGCCCTCGGCCTCGATCGCTTGGCCTGCGAGCGTCATCATCTGCATGGAGAAACTGGTGCCCTCGGCGCGCAGTTCGTCGACGGCGCGGTCCATCGCCTGTGCCTTGTCGGCATCGAGCCAGCTTCCGAACGCCAGCACGCGCTGTGGCATTGTCGTGTCCGTCACGAGCGTGGTGTCGCCCATGATGACAGGCGCGTTGTCCGCGGCGGCCCAGGACACCAGGATTTGCCGTTCCGAGAAGAGGAGGGCGCTGAGCCGGTCGCCGGCGCCCTTCAGCCGGACGATTTCATCACGATAGGCCGCTTGCGTCGCTGCGTTGCGGACTCGGGTGCGCACCAGCATCACCGCCGACGTCACGGCGAAGAAAAGGATGCCGAGCGTGAGGACGAGCGTCACGATTTCCTGGCGATCGAGGGCGGCGAAGGCCGCCACGTAGACGTCGACGTTTTGCAGACTTGGACCGTCGGCGCGCGCGGGCGCGAGGCCGATCAGGGTGGCCAAAACCGCCGCTGAGCCTGCCGTGAATCCATCTCGCAGCGAGCGTGCGCGCAGCGTGCTGCCCGTCGCCCGGTTCGTCTCCGGCATGCCCGATTGCCCCTGTAGGCGGAATCCGCCTTACCGCCTACGAATCATTGAGACTTTACCCCCAAGGGGATTCAGGCTGAAAGAGTCCAGATCAAGAACAATGAAGCGAGGGCCGACTCTGCGGATGGTTTTACCGCTGCGTCACCCGCGAGCATCAGTTTGAACCGTTTGCCGCTTGGCTCAGAGCGAATCTGATTCGATTTTGAGTGGCCGCACGTAGAAGTGCGAATCAGACAGCCGCGCTGGAGCTGTCTTTGAACGGCTCGGCTTTGCGAGCGAGCTCTTCGATGTTGATCTTGCCGAGCGCCATCGAGAACGCCTTCTCGGCTTGCACGACCGCGGGCCGCACCACATCGTTAACCAGGCCCTGGCCGGTCAGCGCGGGTTCGCCGTCGTCCTCGATGGTGCCGGCGGCGCGCAGGATTTCATCGGCGGTGATTCGCTTGCGCTCGCGCGCCAGTTCGTAACCGCCGCGCGGGCCGCGGATTCCTTTGAGGATGCCTTCGCGCACCAGCGCTTGCAGGACGGGTTCAAGATGCCTGGCGGGTAGCGCATGCCGAACAGCGAGCGATTTGGCCGACACCGGCCTGCCCTTGCCGTGAAGCGCGACGTCGATAACCGCGGCGATTGCCAAAAGGCCCTTACGGGAAAGAAGTGCCATGATTGCCCCGGTATCGATTATACCGCATAACGAAAAAATATTACGGACGATAATACCTCTTGTTGTCAATCGTACTATTGCCCGTCGAACCAAATCCTCCCCCGCCACGCGCGGTTTCGTTCAAGCTTCCGACTTCCAAGAGCTTGGCGCGCAGCACGGGCGCAATGACAAGTTGAGCAATTCGCACTCCCCGCGCAACCTGAAATGGTTCGGACCCGAAATTAACAAGTATAACTTGTATTTCTCCGCGATAGTCCGCATCGACGGTTCCGGGCGTGTTCAGCACGCTGATGCCGTTGCGGGCCGCAAGCCCCGAGCGCGGACGCACCTGTCCCTCGGTGCCCTCGGGCAATGCGATGGCGATGCCCGTCGGAATCATCGCGCGCTGGCCAGGTGCGAGCGTTACGGGTTTGTCGGCCGGGACCGCCGCGACAAGATCGAGACCGGCGGCTAGCGCGCTCTGATATTCGGGCAGCGGCAGATCGGCCGCGTGCGGCAGACGCATCACTTTCACATCGACTTCCGTGGTCACTTCTATTCTCCGATCGTTGCAGTGATGCGCTTGATGAGCATGGACGCCACTTCGTCTTTCGACTGTGGCGGCCAGTCCTCGACACCGTCCTTGCTGACGAGATGGATGGTGTTGATGTCGCCGCCCATCACGCCGGATGCTGGCGAAACGTCATTCGCGAGAATCCAGTCGCAGCCCTTGCGCGCGAGTTTTGCTTTGGCATTTTCGACGACCTTCTCGGTCTCGGCGGCGAAACCGATCACGAGCTTCGGCCGTTTCGATTTCAGATGCGCGATGGTCGAGAGGATGTCGGGGTTCTCGACCAGCGACATTTGCGGCGCGCCGGCGCCGGTCTTCTTGATCTTCTGCTCCCCGGCGTTGGCGACGCGCCAGTCGGCGACGGCGGCGGCGAAGATTGCGATGTCCGCGGGCAGCGCGGATTCAACGGCGTCGAGCATGTCGCGCGCGCTTTCGACCTTGATGATCGTCACGCCCTTTGGATCGGGCACGTTCACCGGCCCGGAAATCAGCGTCACATCTGCACCCGCGGCGGCAGCGGCCGCGGCAATCGCGTGGCCCTGCTTGCCGGAGGAGCGGTTCGCGATATAGCGCACCGGGTCGATCGGCTCATGCGTCGGGCCGGAGGTGATGAGCACGCGTTGGCCCGCCAGCGCGCCGTTCGCGTTTGCAAGCAAGGCCTCCGCCGCCGCGATAATCTCGAGCGGCTCCGCCATTCGTCCGGTGCCGGCTTCGTTGCGTTCCGCCATCTCGCCCGCGTTCGGCCCGACCGTCGTGACGCCATCGGCGATGAGTTGCGCGAGATTCCTTTTCGTCGCGCGGTTCTCCCACATGCGCGGGTTCATCGCCGGAGCGAGCAGGATTTTCTTGTCGGTTGCGAGCAGCACCGCGCTTGCGAGATCGTCGGCGTGTCCGTTCGCCATTTTCGCCATCAGGTCGGCGGTGGCGGGCGCGACGACGACGAGATCGCATTCACGCGCCAGCCGGATGTGGCCGACGTCGAATTCGCTCTCCGGATCGAACAGGTCGGTGAAGGCGCTTTCGCCGACGAGCGCGCCGACCGACAAGGGTGTGATGAATTCGCGCGCCGCTTTCGTCATGATCGCGCGCACGGCGACGCCACGCTCTTTGAATCGCCGGATCAGGTCGAGCGATTTGTAGGCCGCGATACCGCCGCCGATGATGAGAAGGACGCGCTTGGCATCGGACCGCGGTTCGGGACGTGTGGTCTGCTTCGCCGAGCCCTGATTCGGCGGCTCGGTCCTATCGAGCGCCTCAAGTCCGGTCTCTTCCGCGGCACCGCGCAGGATGTTCCGGATTTCCTCTTCGACGGAGCGGCCGTTCCTTGCCGCGCGAAGCCGCAGCAGCCTCTTCAGCTTGTCGTCCAGCTGGCGTACCGTGAGACTCGCCATGGCCTATTTTCCTATGGAAAATGAAGCCTTTAGAATAGCAATGATTGCAATGAAATCAATGCTATCGAAACACCTGAATCGCCAGCACCAATAGCAGCCCCGCGATCACCCACAGCGCGGCGGTCATGCCGCGTCCGCGCTTGGCCTCGGCCTGGCCGATGGCGGCGACCGTCTCCGGCGCCAGCACCAGCCCATCGCGGGTGATGCTGTCGATGTGCTCCATCATGGCCGCGCCGCGCGACATCAGCGACGGCACGCCCGATAGGAAGCGGCCCATCTCGGCCGCGCCTTCGGCGGCGTCTTCCAGCCGTCCGGCTGGCCCCAGATTGCGCTCCATCCATTCGCGCACCACCGGCTCCGACACGGTCCACATATCGAGCTTGGGATCGAGTGAGCGCGCCACGCCTTCGACCACGACCATCGTCTTCTGAAGCATCAGCAGCTCGGGCCGCGTCTGCATGTCGAACAGGCCGGTCACCTCGAACAGCAGCATCAGAAGCTTCGCCATTGAGATTTCGTCGGCGGCGCGATTGTGGATCGGCTCGCCGATGGCGCGGATCGCCTGCGCGAAGCTCTCAACCGAATGATGCGGCGGCACATAGCCCGCCTCGAAATGCACTTCGGCGGTGCGGCGGTAGTTGCGCGTGATGAAGCCGAGCAGGATTTCCGCGAGGAAGCGCCGCTCCTTCGGTCCGAGCCGCCCCATGATGCCGAAGTCGACCGCGACCAGCCGGCCTTCGTCGTCGACGAACAGATTTCCCGGATGCATGTCGGCGTGAAAGAAGCCGTCGCGCAGCGCGTGGCGCAGGAAGGTCTGGATCACTGCCGCGCCGAGATGTCTTAAATCGAATCCCTTCGCTTGCAGCTTGGCAATATCGTTCAGCGGCGTGCCGTCGATCCACTCCAGCGTCAGCACGTCCTTCGCGGTGCGATCCCAGTCCACCGTGGGCACGCGGAAGTCCGGGTCCTTCTTCGTGTTCTCCGCCATTTCAGAGAGCGCGGCGGCTTCGAGCCGCAAATCCATTTCGATCGCGACCGAGCGGCGCAGCGTCGCGACCGTCTCGATGAAGCGCAGTCGCCGCGCCTCCGGCGACATCGCCTCTGCGCGCGCGGCCGCGTAGATGAACGCGTCGAGATCGAGCTTGAAGCGCCGTTCCACGTCGGGCCGCAGCACCTTCACGGCAACCGGATTAGGCCCGTTTTCCGTGGGGATTTCGCACTTGTGGACCTGTGCGATCGAGGCCGCTGCGACCGCGGGGCCGAAGCTTGAAAACACCTGGGATAGCGGCCGCCCGAGCGAATTCGCGACGATGCTCTCCGCTTGCGCCTGCGGAAACGGCGGCATCTTGTCTTGCAGCGTTTCGAGATCGCGCGCGACCTCGACGCCGACGATGTCCGGCCGCGTCGCCAGGAATTGCCCAAGCTTCACATAGGTCGGCCCGAGCTGTGTGAGCGCAGCCGGAAGCCGCTGTGCCTTGCCCGCGACGCTGCGCCGCTCGAACAGCCGCGCGATGCGGAGGCCCGTGCGCGCGGGCACCGGCACCTGCGTCGGGTCCATCAAAGAAAACACGCCCTCGCGCGCGAACACGAAGCCGGCGCGAGCAAGACGGGCGAAATGGGAGATAGCGGTGATCACAACTTCCAGCCGGAGTGCAGCGCGACCACGCCGCCGGTCAGCTTCTCATAGGACACGCGGCCGAAGCCCGCCTTGCGGATCATCTCCGCGAATACGGTCGGCTTCGGGAATTTGCGGATCGACTCGACGAGATAGCGATAGGCCTCCGCGTCGCCGGTCACTGCGCGGCCGACCTGCGGGATCACGTTGAACGAGTAGAGATCGTAGAGCCGGTCGAGGCCCGGCACATCAACCGAGGAGAATTCGAGACACAGGAAGCGCCCGCCGAACTTCAGCACGCGATAGGCTTCCTTCAACGCGAGGTCGATCTGCGGTACGTTGCGGATGCCGAACGCGATCGTCACGCAGTCATAGCTCTTGTCGGCAAATGGCAGCTTCTCGGCGTTGCCTTCGACAAACTCGATGTTGTCGTCGTGCCCGAGCTTCTCCGCGCGCTCGCGGCCGACGGCGAGCATCTCGGCGTTGATGTCCGCGACCGTGATTTTCGTGTCCGGCCCGCCCGCTTTGGCGACACGGAACGCCACGTCCCCGGTGCCGCCGGCCAGGTCCAGATGGGCGAACGGCCGCCCGCCCTTCGGCGGGTTCACCGTCGCGACCAGAATGTCCTTCCAGACCCGATGCAGCCCCCCGGACATCAGGTCGTTCATCAGGTCGTAGCGCCGTGCCACCGAGTGGAAGACGTCGTCCACCAGCCCCTGCTTTTCGGAAAGCGGGACCTTGCGGAAGCCGAAATCGGTATCGGAAGCGGCGCGAGGCATCGGAAATCGTCCTTTGTGGACAGGACCATAGCGCGGACGGCGTAGGGACGCTATCTGTCAGCGGAACCGAGGTTATTAAAGCCCCAAATGCCGGAATTGCCTGAGGTCGAGACGGTCCGCCGGGGTCTCCAGCCGGCGATGGAGGGCGCGCGCTTCACCCATGTCGAGGCGCGGCGGCCGGACCTGCGCTTCCCGCTGCCGGCAAATTTCGTCAAACGGCTCGAGGGGCAGACCGTGACCGGCCTGGGCCGGCGCGCGAAATATCTGATGGCGGATCTGTCGTCTGGCGAGGTGCTGATTATGCACCTCGGCATGTCCGGCTCGTTTCATGTGCTGCATGGCGCGGATGCCAACACGCCCGGCAAATTCCATCACGAGCGCGGCAAGCTCGGCAATCACGACCACATCGTGTTCCGGATGTCGTCCGGCGCGACCGTGACGTTCAACGATCCGCGCCGTTTCGGCTTCATGAAGCTCATCGAGCGCGGCAAGCTCGACGACGAGCCGATGATCGCGTCGCTCGGTCCCGAGCCGTTGGGCAATGCGTTCGATGCGGCCATGCTGGCCCAGGCCTGCCAGGGCAAGAAGACCAGCATCAAGGCGGCGCTGCTCGACCAGCAGATCGTCGCCGGTCTTGGCAACATCTACGTCTGCGAGGCGCTGCACCGCTCCCGCATTTCTCCGAAGCGGATGGCTTCGGTCGTGTCGAGCAGGAAGAGCGAACCCAATGAGCGCACCGGGCTGCTCGTCGATTCGATCAAGGCTGTGCTTCAGGACGCGATCAAGGCCGGCGGCTCGTCGCTGCGCGATCATCGCCAGACCGACGGCGACCTTGGCTACTTCCAGCACCACTTTCGCGTCTACGATCGCGAAGGCGAGAAGTGTCCGACGCCGCGTTGCGGCGGCACCATCAAGCGCATCGTGCAGGGCGGCCGCTCGACGTTCTTCTGTCCGGTCTGTCAGAAATAGCAAAAGCCCGGCGCGAGGCCGGGCTTCCGCTTTCTCAAAAAAAACGGCTTAGCGGTAACGGCAGTGACGATAGCCGCGCCGGTCGTACCAGCAGCTCCTGCTGCTGCGCGACAGCCGCGGCCCGCCGACCACAGCGCCCACGACGCCACCCGCGACCGCTCCGATCGGACCCGCGACCAGCGCGCCGGTGCCCGCGCCGATGGCTGCGCCGGACAGCGTCCGCTCGCTCGCCGCATTCGCGGCCGAGGCTGTGCCAAGAGCGATGACCGCGACGGCGCAGAATAGAATCTTCCGCATTTCGCACTCCCTCTGGATCGTTCGGCTCGTTACAACGCCATACAAATTGTTCGGTTCCCTCTCTATGGACCTGATACGGTTAACATTGGTTAAGCATCCGGGATCGCAGCCAAGAGCAAAGCCATGAGCTATGAAAACATCCTCGTCGAGACCAAAGGCCGAGTCGGCATCATTCGCTTCAACCGGCCGCAGGTGCTCAACGCGCTCAACGCTAGGCTGGTCGAAGAGTTGAACGTCGCGATTGCGGCCTATGAAGCCGACGACAAAATCGGCTGCATGATCATCACAGGCTCCGAGAAGGCCTTCGCCGCCGGCGCCGACATCAACGAGATGGCCGACAAGTCCTACATGGACATGGTGCGGTCGGATTTTGCCGCCAACAACGATCACATCGCTCGCGCTCGCAAGCCGGTGATTGCGGCGGTTGCCGGCTTTGCGCTCGGCGGCGGCTGCGAGATGGCGATGCAGTGCGACATCCTGATCGCTGCGGACAACGCGAAATTCGGCCAGCCGGAGATCAAGCTCGGCGTCATTCCGGGCATCGGCGGCACGCAACGCCTGACGCGCGCCATCGGCAAGGCGAAGGCGATGGACCTCGTTCTCACCGGCCGCATGATGGATGCCAACGAAGCCGAGCGTTCGGGCCTCGTCGCGCGCGTGGTGCCGCTCGCGGACCTGATGACGGAAACCATGAAGGTCGCGGAGTTCATCGCGTCGATGTCGCTGCCCGCGGTCTATGCCGCGAAGGAGAGCGTCAACCGCGCGTTCGAAAGCTCGCTCGCGGAAGGCATCCGCTTCGAGCGCCGCGTGTTCCACGCGCTGTTTGCCACGGAAGATCAGAAGGAAGGCATGGCGGCGTTCGTCGAGAAACGCCCTGCGAAGTTCAAGAACAAGTAGCGCCTACTTCCGCACGCAGATCACGCGCACGACCGACGCTTTGGCAGCCTCGACGCCGGCGGAGCCGGAAGCCGACGCGACGTAGTTCGTATCGAGGAAACCCATCAGCTTGTCCGGTGTAACGAGCGTCGCCTGCGGCGCGCTCACCGCGCCCGCGACCACCGCTGTCTTCAGCACCACCATGCCGGCGAACTTGCCCTGTGCATCGACGGCCGCTGCGCCGGAGAAGCCAAGCGCCGGCGCGGTGTCGAGCGCCGCGCCACTGGCCCGGCTCGCCGCAGTGCTGATCGCATCGCCGCCGCCCTGCGCCTGCGGATCGGCGATGCCGACCAGCGTCACGCCGCCGCTCGGCGCCGCAGCACCGAGCAACCCAACCGGCGTCAGGTTGCGCGCGCCGTAAAGACGAAGCAGCGCGAGATCGCCGGACTTGTCCTCCGCGACACGCTCCGCATTGCCGTGACCGGGGATCGCGATCACGCCGCAGCCCTCGACCGCCTGCTTGTCGGTGACGATGTGGCCGCTGCTGCTGACGATGAGACCCGTCGCGTATTCGACCTTGCGGCGCACCGGCTGCCCGTCGATCCCGATGCCGTTGCCGAATGGAACGAACGCGCTCGACATCGCGACCACGATCGGATCCATCGTGCCTTCCTCGGCCTGATCGTAGAGGATGGTGATGCCGCGCACCTCGTCGCCGCGCGCAGCGCCGCGCACGTAAAACTTCTTCAGGCCCTGCATGCCTGAGACGACGAAGAACTCGTTCGGCCGGATCACGTTGTACGCGGGCTTGCGCCCGGCCGGCTCGCGGCGCTGCTGCTCGTAGGCCGCTTCAAGCGTGGTGTTCGGGATGCGGAACGTCTCGACCTGCAACTGGCCCTGTGCTGAGGCCCAGCGGGTGCCCGACTTGCCTTGCGACGTCTGCGGCACCAGCTTGCCGGGCAGGCCGAGTCGTGCGCCGGTCGCGGAATCCTCGAGCAGCCTCCAGCCGACTTCGTCCTGCAACGGCTTCGCGGTCGCCGTGAGCGTCGCACGCTCCTGCAAATTGAGAACGCCGGTTTCTTTCGTCTTGTTGCGCTTCTGGAACGCTTTCACGGCGGCGACGAGGCGCTCCGAATATTCGCCGTTGACGAGGCCGTTGTAATCGCCGGTCCAGACCAGATCGGATTGCAGCGACATCCGCTCGGCAACCGGGATCGCGTTGTAGGAATCGCGGATGCTCTGCTTGGAGGCGGGCATATTGTCGTCCGGCGCGTTGCCGGTGGTGGCTGGAGTCGCCGCGCGGCCGGGGCCGTTGGCGGGTGCGGCCACCTTCGGCTTTGCAGCAGGCTTTGGCGCTGGCTTGGCCGCAGCGGCAGGCTTGGCAGCAGGACTGGCGGCGGATGCCGGGGGCGTCGCGGCTTCCTGAGCCAGAGCGGCTCCGGATGCCAAAACCAACGCTGTAAACGCAGCGATTACGCGCATACTGGTCTCGCCAACACCACCCGCGACCCCGGCATACCCTAGCCGAAACCGGCCGGATACGCCATGTAAGGCGTCCAGAAGGGGCCGGAACCATCGATGCTCAGCGCCGACGAGCTTGAACGCTATGCCCGCCATATCGTGCTGCGCGAGGTCGGCGGCCCCGGCCAGCAGGCGCTCAAGCGCGCCAAGGTGCTGGTGATCGGGGCGGGCGGGCTCGGCGCGCCGTCGCTGATGTATCTCGGCGCCGCGGGCGTCGGCACGCTCGGCGTGATCGACGACGACGAGGTGTCGCTGTCGAACCTCCAGCGTCAGGTCATCCATGGCACGCCGGATTTGGGCGTTCCCAAGGTCGAGAGCGCGAAGGCTGCGATCGCGCGCATCAATCCGCATGTGAATTTCATCACGCACCGCGAGCGGCTGACCGCCGCCAACGCGATTGCACGCATTGGCGATTACGACATCGTTTGCGACGGCTCGGACAATTTCGCGACGCGCTATCTCGTCTCCGACGCATGCTATCTCGCGAAGAAACCTTTGGTGACGGCGGCGGTCGGCATCTTCGACGGCACGTTGACGACGATCCGCGCGCACGAGACGGGCAAGGACGGCAAGCCCAATCCGTCCTACCGCTGTCTGTTTCCCGAACCGCCGCCGCCCGGCACCGTGCCCGCCTGCGCGGAAGCGGGAATTCTCGGCGCGCTCACCGGCGTGCTCGGCTCGATGAGCGCGCTGGAAGTGATCCGCGAGATCGTCGGCTTCGGCGAAGGTCTGGTCGGACGTCTGCTGATGGTCGATGCGCGCGCGATGCGTTTTGAGACGCTCACCTACGCGTGGGACCCGTCAAATCCGCTGAATGGCGAAACTCCGACGATTACCGATTTGTCAGCGTACGCGTGACGCTGTCATTCCGGGGCGCGCCCGTAAGCGCGTTTACGCGCGTCTTCGACGCGCTATTGGCGCGAACCCGGAATCCAGAACAAAAGGGACTGTCTGCTTTTCTGGATTCCGGGCTCGCGAGCTTCGCTCGCGCCCCGGAATGACGGAGACCTACTTGCTCCACACGCCGACGACGGCGGGGCCCTTCATCACCGACCACTTGTTGTCGCCGGTCGACATCACGATGAAGCAGTTCGGCTTCGAATTCTTCCACGTGGTGCAGAAGCCGTCCTTGTCGAGCTTCCAGGTGCCTTCGCCCTTGACGCCGGATTTTCCGACCGGCTCGCGCACCACCTTGCCGTTTTCCGAGAACGTCATCTTGAACTGGATGTTCGACGGCGTGGCCGACGTGAACGCCTGACCGTTGAAGAATGTCTTCTGGATGTCGGCCGGTGCAAGCCGCGCGGGCGCGGGTGCCGCGCTCGCCGCTGTTACGCTGATCAAACCGATAAAGCTTCCAATCACGATGCGCATTGGGCGTCCCCCTCCCAGTGAACACAGATTGAAGTCTTACAACATCGACGGCAACACCCGGTCCGGCGGCTTGTGGCCGTCCATGAAGGTCTTGATGTTGACGATGACCTTCTCGCCCATGTCGATGCGGCCCTCGATCGTGGCCGATCCCATGTGCGGCAGCAGCACCACTTTGCCCTCGCGCGCGAGCCGCGCCAGCTTCGGATTCACCGCGGGTTCATGCTCGAAAACGTCGAGTCCGGCTCCCGCAAGCTCGCCCGCGCCGATCATCCGGATCAGCGCATTCTCGTCGATCACCTCGCCGCGCGCGGTGTTCACGACATACGCTTGCGGCCGCAACTGTTTCAGCCGCCGCGCCGAGAGGAGATGATATGTCGCAGGGGTGTGCGGGCAGTTGATCGAGATGATGTCCATGCGGGCGAGCATCTGGTCGAGGCTCTCCCAGTAGGTCGCCTGCAACTCGTCCTCGATCTCCGACGGGAGCCGCCGCCGGTTGTGATAGTGGATCTGCAGGCCGAAGGCCTTGGCGCGCCGCGCCACCGCCTGGCCGATCCGCCCCATGCCGACGATGCCGAGCCGTTTGCCCCAGATGCGCTTGCCGAGCATCCAGGTCGGTGACCAGCCGGTCCATTCCTTGTCGCTCGTCAGCGCCTGTGCGCCCTCGGCCAGCCGCCGCGGCACCGCGAGGATCAGCGCCATCGTCATGTCGGCGGTGTCTTCGGTCAGCACGCCCGGCGTGTTCGTTATCGTGATGCCGCGCGCCACCGCCGCGGCGACGTCGATGTTGTCGACGCCGTTGCCGAAATTCGCGATCAGCTTCAGCCGGTCGCCGGCCTCCTTTAGCACCGAAGCGTCGATCCGGTCGGTGACCGTGGGAACCAGCACATCCGCCGAGCGCATCGCCGCGGCGAGCTGATCCGGCGTCATCGGCTTGTCGTCGATGTTGAGCTGCGCGTCGAACAGCTCGCGCATGCGCGTTTCCACGCTGTCCGGGAGCTTGCGCGTGACGACCACCAGCGGTCGTTTGGCCTTCGGCATATCCTTGCCTTTGAAGTTTCTGCCTTCGACACCGCCCGCATTCCGGCGGTCCGGCGGCTTATTCAAGCCTCGTTAACCAGCCTGGGCGACACTGACCGTCCGCCGTCCTGCGGCGGGGAACCCAATTCCTCTCTATCAGATGGGCGTATCAAGACAAAGCGCCCGGAATAGCCGCCTGTACCGCGTATGAAACACGCCAGTCGCGTTCTTTCCGTCATGGTTTTGGCGCTCTGCGCCGTTACCCCGCAAATCGAAGCTTTGGCCCAGCCAGCCGTCGGCACCGCCAGCGGCCTGCCGGTTCCGCGTTTCGTGAGCCTGAAGACGGACAAGGTCGTGGTCCGCGGCGGCCCGAACAAGAACCACGACGTGAAGTGGCTCTATCAGCGCGCCGGCCTCCCGGTGGAGATCACCGCCGAATTCGAGACCTGGCGCCGTATCCGCGATTCCGACGGCACCGAGGGCTGGGTCTATCACTCGCTTCTGTCCGGCCGCCGCACCGGGGTCGTGATCTCCAAGGTGAAGGACGAAGTGGTTCCGGTCTACGACAGCGCCGATCCGAAGGGCCGCGTGGTCGCGCAGCTCGAGCGTGGCGTCCAAGGCGCGGTGAAACGCTGCAACGCCGGCTGGTGCAAAATTACGGGTCAGGGCTTCGACGGCTGGATTCAGCAGGACCGGCTGTGGGGCGTGTACCCCGACGAGAAGTTCGACTGATTGTGTTCTGTCGTCCCCGCGAACGCGGGGACCCATAACCACAAGTCCATCGATAGGGTCGGGGTTATGGGTCCCGGGTCTCCTTCGCTTCGCTCAGTCGCCCGGGACGACAGCCACTAAGAGACAATCGTCGCTTCCATCGTCCCAAAACCTTCGAACTCACCCGTCACCGGCACGTTCAGCTCGACCGGATGAAATCCCGTGAACGAGCCGGTCACGATCAGAGTGCCCGCTTTCAACCCCGTGGTCTTGCGCGCGATGTTCGCGAGCACCACGGCGGGCAGCGCGGGGTTGCCGGTCGGATGGCCGCCGACCTTTTCGATGATCGTGCGCGAGCCTTGCTTCAGCGACACGCGTGTCTTGGTGAAATCAAAGTTCTGCCAGTCCTTGCGCCATTCGCCGAACACCATCGCGCCGTTGGCGATGTGGTCGGCGTAGAACTCGTACGGGGTCTTCGCCATCGCGCCCGCGAGATCGCGGAAGCGGCTGTCCACCGCCTCGAAGGCGCAACAGCCTTCGAGCGCGTCGAACACCTCGGCTTGCGAATAGTCCGTTGCGCGCGGCGGCAGATCGCGCGTCAGGCGAAACGAGATTTCGCATTCCATGTACTGGCTCGGCACCAGCGCACGAGGAATCCGCGCCGGGCTCGTGAACACGCGGCCCCTCGGCAGCGGTGCGTACACCACCTCCTGTCCGGGCTTTGCCGCGATCTTCGTCCCGACCGTGGTGTCGCCGACGATGCGGTCGACCGCCTCCATCACCTCTTGAGAGTCGGAAAAACTCTTCGGCGCAATCCGCGCGGGGAGCGGATCGATCCGCTCGCCGGTCTCGCGCGCGCGAATGAGAATCTTGGCGACTTCCTCGACGGCGGCCCGGTCCATCGCTCTCCCCGAATTGTCTAGAGCCGATTTTCTATAGGCCTGCGTCGCGCCAATTGTCGGCTGGCTTCTCCGGATGCGATTGCAGCCCCGCCGCGTGCACGCCCATCACCGCGGCATATTCGTCCTTGTCCGACGCGTCGCCGCTGATGCCGACCGCGCCGATCACCTCGCCGTTCTTCAACGCAAGCACGCCGCCCGGCACTGGAATGAAGCGGCCTTCGGCCGCCGCCGCGAGCGCACCCTGAAACGCCGGGCGGTCCTTGAGCCGGTCGCGGATGGTCCGGCTCGAAATGCCCATGCCGAGCGCGCCCCAGGCCTTGCCGATGGCGACGTCGGCGCGCAGCACGCCGGAGCCGTCCTGCCGCTTCAGCAGCACGATGTTGCCGCCCGCATCGAGCACCGCGACGGTGAGCGGCAGCAACTTCGCTTCGCCGCCGGCTTTCAGCGCGCCCTCGACGATTGTCTCGGCGGTCGCGAGCGGCATCGAGACCTGAAGGCGATGGACGTAATAGTCAGAACCGGACACTTTGGAATTCCTTCTTTGATCGCGCAGTTCAGCCCTCTGCCCGAAACTGCGTCAAGCTCTCACAACGAGTCATTCCGGGGCGCGCCGAAGGCGCGAGCCCGGAATCCAGAGCTGGATTCCGGGCTCGCGGGCTAGCGCCCGCGCCCCGGAATGACAGCGGAAAGATATTAGCGCAGCACCGTCACCTGCTTGGGATCGACGATCAGGCCCACCGCCGCGCCCACGGCGTGGGGTGCCGCCTCGCGCCGGTGCGGCACATCGACCACCAGGGATTGCTGGCCCAACTTGAGCCGGTAGCGGATCACGCTTCCGAGAAATTCGCGTTCTTCCACGGTGGCGCTCGCGCCTGTGCTGGCCGCGC
>JBFLYS010000022.1:0-66256 GCA_040756555.1 Pseudomonadota bacterium
GTGGTTGGGCTGATCGGAGCGCTGGTCTATTGGATCGCCTGGAAGCTGAACCTGCCTGCGCTTCCCGCTGCGATGCTGGCGCTCGCCGCGACCGTCGCCGTGACCGGCGCTTTGCACGAGGACGGCTTGGCTGACGTCGCCGACGGCTTCGGCGGCGGCAAGACCGTTGACCGAAAATTGGAGATCATGCGCGACAGCCGGATCGGCACCTATGGCGTCTGTGCCCTGATCCTTTCCTTCATGCTGCGCGCAGGCGCGCTCGCGGCCATCGCCGATCCGAAATTGGTCGCGTTCGCACTCGTTGCCGCACATGCCGCCTCGCGGGCGTTGCTGCCTGCATTCATGACGGCCGTGCCGCCGGCGCGCATTGATGGATTGTCCGCGAGCGCGGGCTCGCCGCCGAACGAGAGCATCGGCATTGCGGCGGCCATCGGCGTCATCCTGCTGGCGCTGATGCTCGGCATCGGCTCGGGGCTGATCGCACTCGTGTTCGTTCTGCTCGGCTTCGTCTTCCTCTGGTGGCTCTGCGAGCGGCAGATCAACGGACAGACCGGCGACGTGCTCGGCGCGCTTCAGCAGACGGCTGAGATTCTCGTCCTGCTCACCGCTGCTGCGCGGATGTCAGCCGCATGACCGAGCCCAGATTTTCCGACGCCTTCCGCGAACAACTGCGCGAATTGTTCGTCTGGCGGCGCGACGTGCGGCGCTTCCGCACCGATCCTTTGCCCGATGGAGTTCTCGAAAAGCTGCTGGAGCAAGCGGTGCTGTCGCCGTCGGTGGGGCTCAGCCAGCCGTGGCGGTTCGTGATCGTTGACGATCCTGCGCGGCGCGCGACTGTGATCGAAAATTTCAAGGCTTGTAACGCTGACGCGCTCGTTTCCTACAGCGGCGAGCAGGCCGTGCTTTACGCAAAACTGAAGCTCGCCGGCCTCGAAGAAGCGCCATGCCATCTCGCGGTGTTCGCCGATCGTGCGACGCAAACCGGCCACGGCCTCGGCCGCCGCACCATGCCGGAGATGGCGGAATATTCCGCCGTCGCCGCGATCTGCACGCTGTGGCTCGCGGCGCGCGCGCAGGGCATCGGCATGGGCTGGGTCTCCATCCTCGATCCGCTTCAGATCGCCGCATTGCTCGATGTGCCGGGCGATTGGCGCTTCGTCGGATATTTCTGTCTCGGTTATCCCCAGAGCGACAGCGACCGGCCTGAGCTTGAGCAGGCCGGTTGGGAGCAGCGCCGCCCGATGTCCGATTTCATTCTGCGCCGCTAAGCACTCATGCACACACGCATGCGTTCCTATTGACGCTCTCGCAGGTGACTGTCAGGATCATTTCTGATGGTTCCCGCAAGGGATCAAAAGGGAACGTGGTGCATACGCTTCGGCGTTTAACTCCACGGCTGCCCCCGCAACTGTAAGCGGCGAGCTGACGATCATTGGTGCCACTGGGAGCTGTACTCCTGGGAAGGTGATCGAAGGCGACGACCCGCGAGCCAGGAGACCTGCCATCAAGCCGTGGTCACGCGCGAGTGCATTGGGCGGGGTGTCCTGATGGAGCGAACCGGCTGCCGTAGTCCTTTTAATGGGAATCCGGCGGCCCTCTAAAAACTCGCGGTGACGTGTGTTTACGCGCCGTGAGTTTTATCTTGTCTGTTTCAACCTCTGCCCCCTGCGAACCCGCTGTTGCGGACGCTTATCCCTATGGCGGGATTCCGCGTCCCGACATCGATCCGATCGAGCTTTATGCGGGCGGCATCGACACGTCCGACTATGCCGCGCGCGTCGCGCCACTCGTTCGCCGCGCGCTGCCTGACATCGGCGATCTTCTCGACATCGGCGCGGGCGGCGGCCAGCTCGGCAACGCCTTGCGCGATCCGCAACGCAAGTGGACGGCGATTGAACCGTCATCGAACATGCGTGCGCGGCTCGCGCGCTTTGCCAATGCACCGGCGCTGATCGCGTCCGGCTGGGAAAACGCCGCGGTGCCCGACGGCGATCACGACACCGTTCTCGGTGCGAACATTCCGGCGCCGCTGCAACAATCCGAACAATTCCTCGCGCGATGCCGTGGGTGGTCGCGCCGCAACGTCGTGTGGGTCGTGCCCGCGCAGGCGGGGCCTCGCGGACTTTGCCTCGCGGGCTGTCTGCCGGCGACATGGCACGGCGAGGACGAGACGCCCGGCGTCGAACTCGTGCTGCGCGCGCTGCCCAAGGCATTGCATCCGCACTCGATTGAGTTCGCCGAGTGGACCTTCTCCGCGGTGATCCCGGACATCGAATGGATCGCGGCCTATCTCGCCGATCGTCTCGGCTGGGCAGCGAAGGATGCGCGCCGCGATCAACTCGCTGCGCATCTCGCAATGCAAGCCGCGCCTGATCCGAAAGGGCATCGGCTCGACGTGTTTCGGAAATCTGCAGTTCTGGTTTGGGGGCGGTAATGGCTGTGTTTCGTTTGAATATGGGTGGAGTCTGTCTTGCGTTGATGGCGTCGACGGCCGGAGTCTGTCCAGCGTTCGCGCAGACGCAGGCATTGCCGGAGCTGGTGGTCACCGCAACAGGACGCGCGGAGCCGACGAGCCAGATCGCCGGCACGGTGCAGGTCATCAATCGCGACACGATTGAGCATTCGACCGCGAAGTCCGTCACCGATCTGCTGGCCGAGAACGCCGTCGGTTTCATGAGCGAGTGGACCGCGCACCAGACCTCGCTCAACATCCGCGGCGCAGCGACCGAAGGGCAGGGGCGCGACTATAAAAGTCAGGTGCTGGTGCTGATCAACGGCCACCGCGCGGGCACAGCGAACATCTCGAAGCTTTCGATCGCCGACATCGATCGGATCGAAGTGGTGCGCGGCCCTTCGTCGGTCGTTTACGGCAGCCAGAACATGGGCGGCGTGGTCAACATCATCATGAAGACCGGCCGCAGCGCGCCGGGAACATTGCTCGAAGTCTCCGGGGGCTCGTGGGACTTTCTCGGCGGGCGGGCGCAGACCGGCGGAAGCAAGAACGGCTTCGACTGGTATGTCGGGCTCGCAAGCAGCGGACGCAGCGACTACAGCGTCGGCGGCGGCAACAAGGAAGGCAACACGGCGTGGAAGCGCTACGGCGGCTCGTCCTCGCTCGGCTGGCAGATCGACCCGAACAACCGCGTCGACCTGAACTTCCGTCAGGACGGCATCTACGACACCGGATTCCGCGGCTCGACCGCCAATCTCTTTGCCTACGACGACCGCTACAACCGCTCGTTCGACGTCAGCTACAACGGCAAGATGCCGGTCGGACCGATCTCGTGGTTCTGGCAGGGTTACGGCGTCACCGACATCGACAACCTGAATCAGCCGTCGCCGCTCGGCATACAGAACTCTGTTCCAAATCGGACGACCATCGACAACAACAAGCGCACCATCGACGTTGTCGGCCAGCGCTTTCAGCCGCGCGCCAATTTCTGGGCCGGCAACGATCTGCTGGTGGGATTCGATTGGGAGCGAAGCTGGATCAGGTCCGACCACTTCAGGGCCGGCGGGACCGGCGTCACGCAAACCTCTCCGCAGGACAACAATCAGACTGAGAACGTTTACGCGTTCTATGCCGAGGACTCGCAAAAATTCTTCAATGACCGTCTGACCGTGCGCGGCGGTGTCCGCCGGACGATCGGCGCGACCACGCTCGATCCGACGCCCTACGCGCCCACGCTCGTCCCAGGCACCACGAATTATCAGGCGACCACCTACGCGGTCGGTTCGACCTTCCAGTTCACCAATTGGCTGACGGGCCGGGTCGGCATGTCGACCGGCTTCCGTGCTCCGACTGCGACGGAACTCGGCGCCAATTTCACCTCGTCCCCGACCAACGCCTCGATCACATACGGCAATCCCAATCTCAAGCCGGAAACCAGCCAGCAGATCGAAGTCGGTGGCACGGCGTCGTGGAACGGCGCGCGGGTCGATCTGGCGCTGTTCCAGAACGTGATCCGCGACCGCATCACGACGCGTCTGAGAACCGGAAGCACCAACACCAGCGACACGATCAACAATCCAGGCGATATCACGGTTCAGGGGCTCGAGCTTCAGAGCGAAGCCGACATGCTCCGCATTTTGTCGTGGCGGGTGCCGAACTGGCGCTGGAGCGTGTTCGGCAACGGCTACTATCACTTCAAGATGCTCGACGCGGGCGCGCCGGCGGCGGCTTTGAGCGACAAGGCGACCCGCATCAACCAGTACGAACTTTCGATCGGCACTCGCTTTGGTCAGCCCGGCGACGGCTCCGACTGGTCGAAATGGAATCTCCAGGTTCAGGGTCTGTGGCGCGGCCCGGTCTGGTACAACACTGAGGAATTCCTCAATCCGCTGTACTATCCCGGCCAGGTCCGCAACACGACCGTCTACCGCAAGGGGGACTTCTGGGTGTTCAACCTGCGCGGCGAGATCGAAGCGCGGAAAAACGTCACGCTGTTCGCGATGGTCAAGAATATCTTCGACGTCAACGACCACCCGGTCTTCATCGTTCTCGACAAGGTGCCGTGCACGGCGAACCTCGCCAACCAGAACGGCTCGTGCGGCAATTCCATGCCGGGGCGGGAGTTCATCGTCGGCATGCAGGCGCGGTGGTGATGCGGGGGATCGGCGCAGCAGCGTTCGTCATCGCGCTCGGCGGCCTCTCGGCCGCCGCGGCCGAGCCGATCGTCGTGCGTGACGGATTCGAGCGCACGGTGACGCTGCCCGCGCCGCCGCAGAGGATCGTGACGATTTTCTCGTCCAATGTGGAGATCGTCGCGTCGCTGGGACTCGCGGATCGTATCGTCGGTATCGAGGCCTACACGCGCTATCCGCCCGAGGTGCTGAACAAGCCGCAAGTCGGCGGACGGCTCGGCTTCTCGGTGGACAAGGTTGTCGAACAAAGGCCCGATCTGGTCGTGGTGACGCCGGCGCGGCAGGCGGCGCATCAGTTGGTCGATCCGATGGAGCGGATCGGCGTTCCGGTGATGGTGCTGCTTCAGCGCGACGTGAACGAGGTGCTTTCCAACATCAGGCTGGTCGGCCGCGCGGCGGGCGTGCCGGAGCGCGGGGAGGCGGTCACGTCGCAACTCCAGGCGCGTATCGATGCGGTGACGCGGCGTGTCGATGGCGTTGAGCGTCCGCGTGTCATCATGATCACCGGACGGCTCGGCAACGGGCTTCTGCTCATCACGCGGCCGAAGACTTATACGGGCGATGCGATAGTGCTCGCTGGCGGACGCTTCGGGCTTGAAAGCGCGCTGGCCCAGGTCTCGCCCGAAGCGATCCTCAACGCCGATCCCGACATTCTGCTGTTCGCCGGCAATCAGCGCGATCTCGATGAACTGATTGCGCGTCCAGGCTGGCGAAACATGCGCGCCGTGAAGGGCAAGCGCGCCTTTGCCGTGAGCCGCGCCGAATTGCTGATCCCCGGTCCGCGCACCATCGACGGCATCGAGCATCTCGCCGCGATCTTCCATCCGGAAAAGGCTTCGCGATGAAGGTTGGGCGATGAAGGTCTGGATCGCGCTCGTTGTCGCGCTTGCCGCGGCTCTGATCGTTGCGGCCTGCGCCGGGCACGATTGGGCGACGCCTGCTGACCTTGTGAAAGCCATCGCGGGCGATGACGCGATGCGGAGCCGTCTGCTGTTCGAATGGCGGATGCCGCGCGTGTTCGCGGCGGCATTGGTCGGTGCGTTGCTCGGATTGGGCGGCGCGATGTTCCAGGGCGTGTTCCGCAATCCGCTGGCGGAGCCTTATCTGCTCGGTTCGGCGGGCGGCGCGGGTCTTGGCGCGGCGATTGCGCTGCTGGTGCCGCTCGGCGCGCCGCAGGCCTTTGTGCTTCCGCTGCTCGCTTTCCTGGGCGCGTGGGGTTCGACCGTCGTGGTGATCGGCGTGTCGCGCGTCGCCGGTGCGGTCGACACCGCCGGCATGCTGCTCGCGGGCGTCGCGGTGGCCGCGATGCTGACGGCGCTGCGTTCGTTCCTCATGCTGGCGCTGTCGGACGAGACGGTGAACCTTCAGATCGTGCTGAGCTGGATTCTCGGCGGCGTGCAGACGCCGACGTGGGGCGGCGTGGGCCTGCTCGCCGTGATCTCGCTCGCGTGTCTCGGGCTGACGATGCTGTTCGCACGCGGCCTCGACATGCTCGGCCTCGGCGAAGCGATAGCAAGCACGTTCGGCCTCGACGTGAAGCGCTTTATCGGGCTTGCGGTGCTGGCCGGTTCGGTCGTGGTCGCCGCTGCCGTGGCCTTCGGTGGCTTGGTCGCCTTCGTCGGCCTCGCGTCGCCGCATATCGCGCGCTGGCTGGTCGGGCCGCGCCATCGGCCGTTGCTTCCGGCTTCTGCTTTGATCGGTGCGATTGTCGTCACGCTCGCCGATGCCATCGCACGTGCGGCGCTGCCGCCGGCTGAAATCCCGCTCGGCCTTGTGACGGCCGTTGCCGGTGCGCCGTTCTTTATCTTCCTCCTGGCCCGGAGGTTGCGCGCATGACCGTCCTCGCAACCGAAAACCTTGTGGTCAAACGCGGCGGCGCGACGCTCATCGACAATCTCACGCTGTCGCTCGGCCCGACCGGCTCGGTCGCCATCATCGGCCCGAACGGCGCGGGCAAATCGACGCTGCTGCGGACGCTGGTCGGTATCGAAGCGCCGACATCGGGGCGTGTTCTTATCGGCGGGCGGGACTTGTCATCGCTTTCCGGCATCGCCCGCGCGCAGGCCATCGGCTACGTGCCGCAGCATTTCGATCCGCACTGGGATTTGAATGTGAGCGAGCTGGTGCGGCTCGGCGCCGAGCGGACCGGCAAGATCGCGGACGGGGTGATCGAGAAAGCGCTCGCGGAGTATGAGCTCACGGCGCTCCATCATCGCCGCTGGTCCACGCTCTCCGGCGGCGAGCGCGCGCGTGCACTCCTGGCGATGGTGCTCTCGGTCGATCCGCCCGTGCTGCTCGCCGACGAGCCGGCGGCGAGTCTGGATATTCGACATCGCCTCGATGTGGTTCGGGCCTTGGCCGCGCGGGGCAGGGACCGGCTCTCGGTCGTCGTGATGCACGATCTCGACCTCGCGTTCCGGTTTTTCGAGGAAGTGATCCTGCTCGACCGCGGGCAGGTGGCACTCAGATCGTCGGCGTCCGAGGTTGCCGCAGATCAGCGCCTCGATTGCGTATTCGGCGTGACGTTTGATCGTTACACGACCGAGTTCGGCCCGGTCCTGCACGCACGCTGAACTACTCGGCCTTGACGCCAGCCTTCTGGATGATCGGAACCCATTTGTCGATTTCCGCCGCCAGATGTTTGCGCAGCGCTTCGGGCGTCGCCCGCTCGGTGCTCACTGTTTCCGCGCCGTTGGCGGCGAGGCGGCTCTTAACCTCCGGATCTTTCAGCGCTTCCTGCAATGTGGCCGACAGCTTGTCGATCACCGGTTTCGGCGTGCCCTTCGGCGCGTATAGGCCGAACCACACGTTGATCTCGATGCTCGGATAGCCTTCCTCGGCCGTCGTCGGCACCTCCGGCAGCGCAACGAGCTTCGTCTTGGTCGGCGCGGCATAGGCCTTGATCAATCCCGCCTTCACCGGCTGAGCGACGTTAAGTGTCTGATCGCACATGAAATCGAACTGTCCGCCGATGAGATCGTTCAGCGCCGGCGCGGTCCCTCTGTAAGCGACGGTTTGAAGCTTCACGTTCATCGCGTTCAGAAACAGCAAGCCGCACAGATGCGACGCCGATCCGAGGCCGGCGTGCCCGTGCGTGACCTTCTCGGGATGGTTTTTGACGAGCGCAACCAGCTCCTTGAAATTCTTCGGCGCGAAATCCTTCTTGCCGACGAAGGCCATCGGCGATTCCGCAATGATCCCAATTGGTTCGAAATCCTTCACCGCGTCGTAGCGCAGGTTCGGATAGAGCGCGACGTTCGCCGCGTGGCCCATGTGCATCACCAGCAGCGAATAGCCGTCCGGCGCCGACGTTGCGATCTTCAGCGTGCCGATCGTGCCGCCGGCGCCGCCGACGTTCTCGACCACGAATTGCCGGTTGAGCGCCTTGCTCATGCCGTTGCCGATGGTGCGCGTGACGATATCGCCCGGCCCACCTGCGGCGTAGGGCATCATCAGTGTGACGGGCTTTGACGGAAAATCCTGCGCGGCCGCGACTGTTGCGGACAAGGCGAGCACGGCGCCGAGAGCCGACGGCTTTCTCAACATCCTATTCCCCCCATTTTTGACCGGCTTTGCGCCGGGAATTTTCCGCGAGCCTAGCAGCAAACCCGAGACCCGCCATTCGCACCCGTGTGCGCCACGCCACCTCGCCGTAGGGGCTCGAGGATGCCCGCAGAAGCGGCAGCAAAGCCGCCGACGATAAGAAGCATCTCTTTTTGGATTGGATGACGAAGGTGTTTTTCCAAGTCCGCTCAAGCATTTAGTAGATGTTTCTTCTATGAAATCAATGATTTACGCGCTTATATAGAAAATAATTCTCGCGAACCGGAGAATCGTCGCGATGCGTTTCCTGCCGCTCTTTATCGACCTGTCGTCGGGCCTCGTCGCCCTCGTCGGTACCGGCCCCGCCGCGCAGAACAAGCTGCGGCTCCTACGCGCGGCCGGCGCGAACGTGCGCTGGTTCACGGGGATTGCGGACGTGACCACGGAGCTTCTGCTTCTGAGCAATCCTCCGGGCCGCATCGAGATTTCGCAGTCCGATCCGGCGCAAGCGGACTTCTCCGAATTCACCGCAGTGGTCGCCGCGACCGGCAGCGATCAGGACATTGCGGTCGCCAACCGCGCCCGCGCCAGCAATACGTTGATCAATGTCGTCGACCGCCCTGAGCTTTCAAACTTCGTCGTTCCGGCGATCATCGACCGCGGCGAGGTCGTGGTCGCCATCGGCACCGGCGGCGCGTCGCCGGTTCTCGCGCGCCGTCTGCGCGAGCGGATCGAGGCGTTGCTTCCCACGCGCATCGGCGATCTCGCGGCGCTGCTCGGCCGCTATCGTTCGCATTTCTCCAACAAACGCCACGCAACGAGGTCTCTTCGGCGATTCTGGGAACGCGTGATCGACGGTCCGATCGGCACCGCCGCGCTCGCGGGCCGCTGGCACGACGCGGAGAATGGGCTGAAGGCTGCGGTGGAAGCCGCGCAATCGCCGGAAGAGAAGTCCGGCATCGTTCATCTCGTCGGCGCTGGCCCTGGCGATCCCGACCTGCTGACGCTTCGCGCGCTGCAAGCGCTGCAAAACGCCGATGTCGTGTTCTACGACGAACTCGTCACCTCGGACATCCTCGACCGTGCTCGCCGCGACGCCGAGCGCATCTTCGTCGGGAAGCGGCGCGGCGAGCCCGGCATCGGGCAGGATCAGATCAACAGGCGCCTCGTCGAGGCTGCGCGCAACGGCCATCAGGTCGTGCGCCTGAAGGGCGGCGATCCCTTCATCTTCGGCCGCGGCGGCGAAGAACTCGAGTTTCTCAGAACAGCGGGAGTGCCGGCCGTCATCGTTCCCGGCGTGACTGCGGCGCTTGGTTGCGCCGCCGAGGCCGGGCTCCCGCTGACCTTCCGTAACGAAGCTTCCAGCGTGAGCTTCGTCACCGCACAGCGTGCGGAGGAGGCGGGCGAGACCGACTGGTCCCGCTACGCCGATCCGCAGGCGACGGTCGTCGTCTACATGGGCCTCGCCGCGGCAGCCTCGGTGCGCGACGGCTTGATCGCAGCGGGCCGCGATCGCCGCACGCCCGCTGCCGTGCTCGCGCGCGGCACGCGCCCCGACGCCAAGACAAACGTTGGGCGTCTCGAGGACATCACATCGCTGGCAGCGCAAGCGGGCGAGGGCCCAGCGCTGCTCGTCATCGGCCAAGTCGTCGCGCGTTCCGATGCGTGGCGCGCAGAAGCCGGAACATTCGCGGAGGCCGCAGCATGACCGCTCCCCAACAGCAGAAGCTCAAGATCACCGGCCCCGTCGTCGTCACCGGCAACCGCCTGGGTGATGGCGCGGTGGTCTATCGCACCGGCGATGGCCGCTGGTCGCCGCGGCTCGACCATGCGGCGGTCGTGAAAACCGCGTCGGAAGCGCAGACGCTGCTCGCGCAGGCCAACGTCGACGATATTGGCGCGGTCGGCGCCTATGTCGCGCCGGTCGAATACGAAGCGGACGGCACGTTGCGTCCGGGCAATCTGCGCGAGTCGATCCGTCACGCCGGACCCACGTTCGATCTTCCGGTGACATTCGGAATCTAGCGCCATGTATATCTACGACGAACTCGATCGCACACTGGTCGCCGAGCGCGTCTCGGAGTTCCGCGATCAGGTGAAGCGCCGTCTGTCCGGCGAACTCACTGAAGACGAGTTCAAGCCACTGCGGCTGATGAACGGCGTCTATCTCCAGCTTCACGCCTACATGCTGCGGATCGCCATTCCCTACGGCACGCTGTCATCGGCGCAGATGCGGACGCTTGCGCACGTCGCGCGCAAGTACGATCGCAACTACGGCCATTTCACCACACGGCAGAACCTGCAATTCAATTGGATCAAGCTGTCGGACCTGCCGAACGCGATGGCCGACCTCGCCGCCGCCGGGATGCACGGCATCCAGACCAGCGGCAACTGCATGCGCAATGTCACCACCGATCAGTGGGGCGGCGTCGCGCCCGACGAGGTCGAGGACCCGCGCATCTGGGCGGAAATCCTGCGCCAGCACACCGCGCTGCATCCGGAGTTCTCCTTCCTGCCGCGCAAGTTCAAGATCGCGATTGCTGCGTCGGCGCACGACCGCGCCGCGGTGAAGGTCCACGACATCGGCCTGCGGCTGCATCGCAACGGCGCGGGCGAGGTGGGTTTCGAGGTGATCGTCGGCGGCGGGCTCGGCCGCACGCCATTCGTCGGCAAGACGATCAAGCCGTTTCTGCACAAGCGCGATCTTCTCAGCTACATCGAGGCGATCCTGCGCGTCTACAACCAGTTCGGCCGCCGCGACAACATCTACAAGGCGCGCATCAAGATCCTCGTCCACGAGCTCGGCGCCGAGAAGTTCGCCAAGGAGGTCGAGGCCGAGTGGGAGCAGATCAAGGATGGCGCGCTGGCGCTCGATTCGGCGGTGATCGCCAATGTCGCGTCGCGCTTCCGCTATCCGGCCTACGAGCGGCTTCCCGACAGTCCGGTGGAACTGAAGCAGGCGCGCAAGGACGATCCGCGTTTCAATGCCTGGGTCGATAATTCCGTCGCCAACCACAAGATGCCGGGGTATTCGATCGTCACGCTGTCGTTGAAGCCCGTGGGCGGTCCGCCCGGCGATGCCACCGCCGAGCAGATGGACGCCATCGCCGATCTCGCCGATCAGTATTCGTTCGGTGAAATTCGCGTTGGGCACGAGCAGAACCTCGTTCTGCCGCATGTCGCGCAGCGCGATCTTCCGGCGCTCTGGCGCGCGCTCGACAAAATCGGGGTCGCGACGCCGAACGTCAATCTCATCTCCGACATCATCGCGTGCCCGGGTCTCGACTATTGCAGCCTCGCCAACACACGCTCGATCCCGGTGGCGCAGGAGTTGTCGCGTCGCTTCCGCGATCCGAAGCTGGCGCGTGACCTTGGCCGCCTGCACATCAACATCTCGGGCTGCATCAACGCCTGCGGCCACCACCACGTCGGCCATATCGGCATTCTCGGTGTCGAGAAGAACGGCGAGGAGTTCTACCAGATCACGCTCGGCGGTCGTGCCGACGAGCACGCGCAGCTCGGTACGCTGCTCGGGCCCGCGGTGCCTTACGCCGAGGTGGCGGATGTGGTCGAAGACATCGTCGCGGCCTATCTCGAATTGCGCGAACGGCCGAACGAAATCTTCCTCGATACGGTGCAGCGCATCGGCGTCGAGCCGTTCAAGGAGCGCGTCTATGCGACTCGTTAAGGGCAACCGCATCGTCGACGACAAGTTCGTACGCGTGCTGGACGATGCGCCGGTGCCGGAAGGCGTTCCGGTGCTGATCCCCGCGGCACGCTTCCTCGCTGACAGCGCGGAGCTTTTGTCACGCACGACTCCTGTCGGCGTGTTCTGGCCGAACAGCCGGAACGTCTCCGAGCTTGCGCCCTATCTCGACAAGCTCGCCTTGGTCGCGCTGGTGTTCCCGGCCTTCAAGGACGGCCGCGCCTACAGCCAGGCGCGGCTTCTTCGCGAGCGTCACGGCTATCGCGGCGAATTGCGCGCAACCGGCGATGTGCTCCGCGATCAATTTCTCTTCCTGGTTCGCGCCGGCTTCGACGCCTTGGAGGTGAAGAAGGACGCCGATGCGGAAGTCTTCGCGGCTTCGGTCGCGCGCTACAGCGTGTTCTATCAGCCGGCCGGCGACGGGCACGTCTCGGCGCTTCAGGCGCGGCTCACGCAGCCGCGTGTGGATCGCCGTGCGGCTGTGAGCGACGTCGCTCGCTAGCCGTTTCCCGGCACAATCTTCGGGCTACAATGCCGCGCGAAAGCGCAGGAGCCCGTCTATGTCTCAGCCTGACCTCGTCATCCGCGACGCGATTCTGATCGACGGCAGCGGCAGCCCGGGCGTTCGCGGCGATCTTGCCGTGCACGACGACCGGATCGTGGCGATGGGCGATCTCGCGCGCGAGAAGGGCAGCCGTGAAATCTCCGCGGGCGGCCTCGCGCTCGCGCCGGGCTTCATCGACACGCACACCCATGACGACCGGGCGCTGCTCAGCAATCCGCTGATGGAATGCAAGGTGAGCCAGGGCGTCACCACTGTCATCACCGGCAATTGCGGCATCAGCCTCGCGCCGCTCTCCATCGACCGCTATCCGCCGCCGCCGCTCGACATCATCGGGCGCGAGGCGAGCCAGTTCTTTCCGACCTTCGACAGTTATCTTTCCGCGCTCGACCGCGATCCGCCCGCGCTCAACGCCGCCTGCCAGGTCGGCCATTCGACGCTGCGCGTCGGCGCGATGGATCGTCTCGACCGGCCGGCAACAGTGGCCGAGATCGACACCATGCGCGGCGTGCTGGAAATCGCGCTCGAGCAGGGCGCCATCGGGATGTCCACCGGACTCTACTATCCGCCGGCCAAGGACGCGCCGACCGACGAGGTGGTCGAGCTTGCCAAATCCATGCGCCCCTATGGCGGTATCCACACCACGCACATGCGCGACGAGGCCTCTCATCTCGTCACTTCGGTGAACGAGACCATCGCCATTGGCAAGGCGGCCGGCATTCCCGTCGTCATCTCGCATCACAAGGCGAGCGGTACACCGAACCACGGCCTCGTCCGCGACACGCTCAAACTGATCGACGACGCGCGCCGCACGCAATCGCTCGGCCTCGACGTCTATCCTTACGTCGCCGCGTCGACCATGCTCGATCCGCGCCGCATTCCGCTGGCGAGCAAGATCATCGTCACCTGGTCCAAGAGCCATCCGGAGTTCGCTGGCCAAGCCCTCGACATCATCGCGAAGCAACTCGGCTGCACGATGGAGGAGGCGGCGAACAAGCTGCTCCCGGCCGGCGCGATCTACTTCATGATGAGCGAGGACGATGTGCGCCGTGTGCTGTCCTATCCGCACACCATGATCGGCTCCGACGGCCTGCCGCACGACGAGCATCCGCACCCGCGGCTGTGGGGCACGTTCCCCCGTGTGCTCGGTCACTATGTACGCGATGTGAAGCTGTTCCCGCTTGAGGAGGCGGTGCGCCGGATGACGTCGCTGTCTGCGGCCCAGTTCGGCCTCAAGGATCGTGGCGTATTGCGGCCCGGCGCTTATGCCGATCTCGTGCTGTTCGATCCGGCTGCCATCAGCGATAGCGCCACTTTCGAGAAACCGACGACGCCTGCTGCGGGCATCATCTTCGTCATGGTCAACGGCCGCATGGTCTGGCGCGACGGCGCGCACACTGGCGACCGCCCCGGTCGTGCCCTGCGACGCGGCTCGCTCGGTCCGATGGGCGGCGCTGCGGCGCACTGACGCAAAGCCTCGCGTGCGACACTGTGGCCTGAGTCTTGCTTAGCTCTCTGCGACGGCGGGCGTATTATTCGCCCGCGCTCACGGGCGTGAGGAGAGATCATGCGACGCGCGTTCGTCCTGGGGCTTTCGGCGGCGATGCTGGCGGCGGTGTTCGCCGCGCGCGGCATCGCGGATAGCGGTTATCCGAACCGTGCGGCGCAGATCATCGTGCCGTTCCCGCCCGGCGGGAACACCGACATCCTGACGCGGATGCTGGCCGATCATTACACGATAGCCTTCAAGCAGCCGTTCACGGTGATCAGCAAGCCGGGCGCGGGCGCGAACATCGGCGCCGCAGCGCTCGCGGCGAGCGATCCCGACGGCTACACGCTGCTGATGGCGCCGCCGGGGCCGCATGTCATCAATCAGTATCTTTATTCATCGCTGCCGTTCGATCCGGAGAAAGCCTTCACGCCCGTCACGATGGTCGCGCGGTTTCCCAACGTGCTGGTGGTGCATCCCTCGCTCGGCGTGAAGTCGATCCAGGAGTTGATCGACAAGGCGAAGGCCAACCCGGACAAGATCGACTACGCGACGTCAGGCATCGGCTCGACCAGCCATCTGTCGATCTCGCTGTTCCTCGCGCTCGCCGACATCAGGATGAACCACATCCCCTACAAGGGCACGAGCCAGTCGTTGCAGGACGTGGTGACCGGCCGCGTGAGCCTGATGATCGACAATCTCGGGCCGATCCTGCCGTTCATCCAGTCCGGCCATCTGCTCGCGCTCGGCGTCTCGACCGCAGACCCGGTGTCGATCCTGCCGGGCGTGCCGCCGATCGGCTCGGTGGTGAAGGGCTATGAAGCGAGCTCGTGGAACGCGCTGTCCGCGCCGGCTGGAACGCCGGCGGATATCGTCGCGAAGCTCAGCGCCGAGGCGAACAACATCCTGCGCAAGCCCGACGTGATCGAGAAATTCCGTTCGATCGGTTCGGAGCCGGTCGGCGGTACGCCCGCGGAGGTGCAGAAGTTCTTCGCCGAGGAGCGCGTGCGCTGGAAGCGCGCGGTGGAGGTCGCGAACCTTGAGAAGCTTCCTTAAGTCAGGGCGGTTGCGACCGTGCGCATGTCGTCGGCGGCGCTCGGCCCGGTGAACGTCAGCGCTAGCTCGGTGACACCAGCGGCGGCATAGGCCGCGGCCTGTGTGCGGCAATCGTCGGCGCTGCCGGCAATGGCGAACGCGGCGGGATAGCGGTCATCCAGCACCGTGCCGGCTTTCTCGCCGGATTTGAGCCGCGCGGCGGCCTCCGCGATTTCGGATTCCGAAAGATTGCTGCCGTCGAGCAGTGCGGCCTTGGCACCAGGCTGCCGCTGCGCGAGATTCCAGTATGCCGGCAGCATTTCAGCGACCGCGCCTTTGGCCAGAAGCTTCGCTTCCTCACGATCCGCGCGCAGGAAGCACGGCATGTATTGCACCACCTCGGGGAGGGCGGTGCGTCCGGCCGCGCGGGCCGCATCGTGCAGCATCGCGACCGCCTTCGCGGCGAACGGCGCCGTGCACATATTCGAGACGATCAGTCCGTCGGCCAGTTCTCCGCACGCCTTGATGCTCTGATCGCCGCGCCCCGCCATGAAGATCGGAATGTCCGCGCGGGGCTTGTAATCGAGCTTCAGCTTCTGCACCGGAAACAGCGTGCCCGTGTGCGTGACCTCTTCCCCGCGCAACAGCGCCCGAACGATGACGATGGCCTCGCGCAGCGTCGTCAGCGGCTTGCCGTAGTTGAAGCCCATTCGCTCGATCGCGAATCCGATGCCCGATCCGATGCCGAGCCGCACGCGTCCGCCTGACAGCTCGTCGAGTGCGCCGATCTCCATGGCAATGAGAGAAGGGTGCCGGCTGTAGGGATTGAAGACGCCCGCGCCGATCCGAAGCCGCTTCGTCGCGACCGCGCAGGCCGAAGCCGCCGCCATGATGCCGCGGTTGAACGGGTTCTCCGCGAACGAGACGCCGTCGATCCCGGCCGCTTCCGCCGCCAGCGCCTGCTCGACGCACAGCTTCGGCGCCATGCCGCCATGAAGCCGGACGCTGAGCTTCGGAAGCTTCGCCATGCTCCGCGCCTAGACGCCGCCGGGCCGCGGCCCGGAATCCGCCGGAGAGAAGTGCGCGTGCACCACGCGCCATTGGCCATCCTCCTTGCGGAAGACCATCGTGGAGCGTGAGACGAATTCGGAATTGTCGTAGTTGAGATTGTGCGGCGGCGGCTCTTTGCCGGTCCATTGCCGCCGCGTCTTGCGATGGCACCACACCACGGCGAGATCGTCGGTCACGGTGCCGGCGATGTCGTAGGGCGTCCAATAGCTCGACTGTACGTTCTGGACGTAGAATTTCCACAGCCGGGTCCAGTGCTCGCGGCCGTTATAAGTGTGGCCGTTGAGATTGAAGTAGGTCGCTTCCGGTGAAGGGCTGTATATCGGCTGGAGATTCTCCCAGTCGAAGCGCGCGTTCACATCGATGTACTTCTCGTGCAGTTCGAGGATTTTCGCGCGATCTTCGGCACTGCCGCCGACGAGATTGGCTTCACTCATATTCGTGCCCTTCCAGCGTTTGTGAGCGGAAGTCTAACAGCAACGCGCCGGGGCAGAACAGCACGCGGATCATGCCCGCGCTGCATTTGTGGCAAGTGGCGGGATCGCCTAGGCTCGCAGGACAATTTGCAGGCAACGGCATGGCGCAAAGAGCGGCATTGACGATCGGGTGCGCCGTGCTCGCGCTGCTCTCCGCCGCGTCCTCGGTCCGCGCGCAGGAGTCCTATCCCTCGCGCAACATCCGTCTCTTCGTTCCCTTCGCGCCCGCGGGCGTCATGGATATCGTCGGCCGCATCGTGTTCGAGAAGGTCGGCGCGTCGCTGCGGCTGACGGTCGTGGTGGAGAACCGGCCCGGCGCGGGTGGCACCATCGCAATGGGCGAACTCGCGCGCTCGGCGCCCGACGGCACCACGATCGCGATTGCCGATCCGGCGGGCTCACTCGCCGCCGGCGTCAGCCTCTATCCGAAGCTGGGCTACGATCCACGGACCAGCTTCGTGCCGGTCGGGCAGGTCGGTGTCTCCGGCGCAGTGCTGTCGGTGAGCCCAGTGCTCCCGGTGAAGACCATTCAGGAGTTCGTTGTGCTCGCCAAGGCGCGCCGCGGCGAATTGACCTACGCCTCCGCCGGCAACGGCAGCCCAGGCCATCTCAACGGCGAGCTGTTCAAGCGGCTGGTGGGCATCGAGGCGATCCACGTTCCTTATAGAGTGGGCTCGCAGGCGGTCACCGACCTGATGACCGGACAAATTTCGTTCTGGATTTCTCCCATCGCGACTGTGCTGCCGCAGATCCAGGCCGGGCAGGTGAGGCCGCTGGCGGTCGCGGGCGATATGCGCACGCCGGACCTGCCGGATATCCCGACCATCAAGGAAACCGGCCTCGGCGATTACAACGCATCGACCACCTACGCCTTCTTTGTCCCGGCGGGCACGCCGCAGCCCGTCATCGATCGTCTCCAGACCGAGCTGAAAAAGGCTGTTGAAAGCTCCGACGTTCAACAGCGGCTTCGTGCCGCGGGCGTCGAGCCGCATTTCGTCGCGGCGGGCGAAGTCGGGCAAATCCTGACGCGCCGCATCGCGCAGTGGGCAGACGTCATCAAGTCCGCCGGGATTAGCATTTCCGACCGCTAAGCCGCCTGCAAAGCAGTTATGACGGTGGAGTTCCGTCCGGCGCTTCGGCCCGGCGGAAAAAAGTGATACGCCAATGGCGTAGCGTTGTTTAAGCCGGATTTTGAGCGTTGGCAGGGACGGAAACACAGACGTGGATCGGCGCGCGGGCCCCGCGCAAGGAGGATGAGGCGCTGCTCACCGGACGGGCGCGTTTCATCGACGATCTGTCGCCGCTGCCGGGCCTGCGCTATGCGGCGATCCTGCGCTCGCCGCACCCCCACGCCAGGATCAAGAAGATCGACGTGTCGCGCGCCCGCGCGTTGCGCGGTGTCTGGGATGTTTCAACGGGCGAGGACATCGCCCAGCTCATCGGCCCAGTGCCGAGCGTGGTCAAGGCGCCGATCTTCTATTACCCGATCGCGGTGGACCGCGTTCGTTTCGTCGGCGAGCCGGTCGCGGTCGTGGTGGCGGACAGCCGCTACATCGCGGAGGACGCCTGCGACCTGATCGAAGTCGAATACGAGGTTCTGCCCGCTGCGGCGGACATCGAGAGCGCGATGGCGCCGGATGCGCCGCTTCTCCACGAAAAAGCGGGATCGAACGTCGTCAACCAGCGCACGTTCCGTTACGGCGATCCCGAGGGAGCCTTCGCCGCCGCCGACAAGGTGTTTGAACTCGAATACACCTATCCGCGCTACGCCTCGACGCCGATGGAGACCTTCGGCGTCATCGCGAACTTCGAGCGTGCGCCGGACCGCTTCACGGTGTGGTCGAACTTCCAGGGGCCGTTCGTCATCCAGCCGTTGATGGCGAATGCGCTGAAAATCCCCGGCCATCGTCTGCGCCTGATCACGCCGCCGAGCAGCGGCGGCAGCTTCGGCATCAAGCAGGCCGTGCTCACCTATATCGTCCTGCTCGCGGCGGTGAGCCGCAAGGCCGGTGTGCCGGTGAAGTGGATCGAGGATCGCGCCGAACATCTGACCGCGGCGTCGGCATCGAGCGACCGCATCGGCACCATCTCCGCCGCCTTCAAGAAAGACGGCGAACTGACGGCGCTGCGCTTCAAGAACATCGCCAACATGGGCGCATACATCCGCCCGCCGGAGCCGGCCTCGCTCTATCGCATGCATGCGGCCTCGAACGGCTGCTACCGCGTGCAGAACATCGCGATCGACAACGAACTGGTCGTCACCAACCGCACGCCGGTCGGATTAAACCGCGGCTACGGCGGCCCGCAGTTCTATTTCGCGCTCGAGCGCATCATGGAGATCGCGGCGAAGGGGCTCGGGATCGACGAAGCGGAGATACGGCGGAAGAATTTCGTTCCGGCGGGTTCGTTTCCCTATAAGGGACCGGCGGGCGCCGTGCTCGACGCAGGCGACTACGAATCCGCCCTCGACGAATTGCTGCGTCTCTCGAACTACGAGGCATTGAAGAAACGCCGCGACGAGGCACGCAAGGCCGGCAAGCTGTTCGGCATCGGCTTTGCGGCGGGCGTCGAGCCGTCCGGCTCCAACATGGCCTATGTCTCGCTCGCGCAGACTGCGCAGGATCGCGCCAAGGCCGACAAAAAATCCGGCGCGAACGCCAGCGCCACATTGTCCATCGATCCGAGCGGGCAGGTGACGCTCCGCCTCTGCACCACGCCGAACGGGCAGGGGCATGCGACGGTGGCGGCGCAGATCGTCGCTGATGCGCTGGGCTTGCAGCCGGCCGACATCGATGTGGTGACGGACGTCGACACGCAAACGAGCGCGTGGTCCATTGCCTCCGGCAACTACTCCAACCGTTTCGCCGCTATTGTCGTTGATGCCATCGGCAAGTCGGCAGGCATGGCGGCGCACAAGATCAAGGTGCTCGCCGCCGACGCGCTCGACGCCAAGGTCGAGGACATCGAGTTGCGCGACGGCTACGTCCGTGTGCGCGGCGGCTCCAACAAGGGTCTGCCGTTCCGTCGTGCGGCGTCGCGCGCGCACTGGGACGCGTCTGGTTTGCCAGCCGGCATCGAGCCCGGCATCCATGAGACCGCGGTGGTGTCGCCGCCGGTGCTCGGTTCGCCGGATGACGATGACAGGATCGCGTCCGCCGCGACCTTCGGCTTCGTCATCGACCTTGCCGCCGTCGAGATCGATCCGAAGACCGGCACCATGCGCATCGACAAGTACGCGTCGGTTCACGACGTCGGCAAGCAGATCAACCCGTCGATCGTCGACGGGCAGGTGCATGGCGGCTTCGTGCACGGCCTCGGCGCCGCGCTGTTCGAGCAACTCGCCTACGACGAGCGCGGCAACTTCCTGTCCGGCACCTTCGCCGACTATCTGTGCCCGACCGCGGTGGAGGTGCCGCCGGTTGACATCGGCCATGTCGAGACGCCGACGCCGGTGAATTCGCTCGGCGCCAAGGGCATGGGCGACGGTTCGTCGATGCTGACGCCGGCTGCGATTGCGAACGCGGTTGCTGATGCGCTCGGGCGCGAGGACGTGACGCTGCCGTTCACACGGAGCCGGGTCTGGGCCTATGCCAACGGCCGCGATCCGGATGAGAAACGCGCCGCTGCGCCTGCCGCGACGGACGCGCCAAAGCCGCAGGGCGCGCTGACGGGCGAGGGCGAGGTGCTGATCTCCGCGCCGGTGGCGGAGGTCTGGAAGCGTCTCATCGATCCCGACGAGCTCGCGGCCATTGTGCCGGGCTGCCAAAAGCTCACGCAGGACGCGCCGGATCACTACGTCGCGCAGGTCATCATCGGCGTCGCCGGCATCCGCGGCACCTACGACGCGCAGATCGAGATGCGCGACAAGCGCGAGCTTCAATCCGTCCGTCTTGTCGGCAAGGCGACCGGCGCGCTCGGTTTCGGCTCGGGCTCGGGAATCGTGACGCTGACGCCGGAAGGCGACAAGACGAAGCTCCACTACATCTACGGCGCCGACGTCGGCGGCAAGGTCGCCGCCGTCGGCCAGCGCATGCTCGGCAGCGTGACGCGCGTTCTGATCGGACAATTCTTTCGCGCGCTGGAGCAACGCATCAACCCGGACAAGCCGCGCGGGATCAAGGCGCTGCTGTCGCGGATCTTCGGAGGCGGCGCATGAAGCCGGTCGCCTTCGACTATCACCGGCCCGAGACGGTGCCGGAGGCCGCGGCGCTCCTCGCCGAATTGCGCGAGGATGCGGCCGTGATGTCCGGCGGCATGACGCTCGGTCCGATGCTGAATCTGCGCATGGTGCGGCCCCGCGCGGTGGTCGATGTCTCGCGCATCGCTGCGCTGAAGTCGATCACACTGACGGACAAGGCCGTCGTCACCGGCGCTGCCGTGGTGCAGGCCGACGCCATGCGCTCTGAACTCATTGAGAAAGAAGTCCCGCTGCTCGCGCTCGGCCTGCCGTGGGTCGGGCATTTCCAGACCCGTAACCGCGGCACTCTTGGCGGCTCGGTGGCGCACGCCGACCCGAGCGCGGAAATCCCGCTCTGTCTCGTCGTCTGCGGCGGCACGGTGGTGCTGCAATCGAAGAAGCGCGAGCGTCGCGTTCCGGCGGTCGAGTTCTTCCAGGGCGCGCTGACGACGCAGCGCCAGTATGACGAGCTCGTCACCGCGCTGGAATGGCCGCGCGCCGCGAAGGATGCGGGCCATGCCTTCATCGAGATCGCGGAGCGGCACGGCGATTTCGCGTTGGCGGCTGCGGCCTGTACGCTGCGTATCGATGCGAGCGGCAAGCTGCTGGAACTGTCGCTCGGTCTCGGCGGTGTCGAGAACCGCCCCATCAGGATCGACGTGCGGCAATTTATCGGTCGCGGCGCGCTCGCGTCTGCGGCAGAGATCGCGGCCCATGCCAGCAACATTGTGTCGCCAATGGAAGACCACGCCGCCAGCGCCGATTTCCGCCGCGCATTGACGCTCAACCTCGTGCAGCGCGTGATCGAAGCGGCCGTCGCCGATGGGAAGAAGCGGGGCGGCCTATGAGCACGATCCATCGTCCCGCGGGTGAGCGCCACACCATCGAACTGACCGTCAACGGTCAACGCCGTTCGGGTCAGGCCGAACCTCGCATGCTGTTATGCGATTTCCTGCGTCACGAGTTGCAGGCCTTCGGTGTACACGTTGGATGCGAACACGGCGTCTGCGGCGCCTGCACCATTCTGATGGATGGCAAGGCGGTGCGGAGCTGCACGCAATACGCTGTGCAGGCCGACAACACGGAGATTGTCACGGTCGAAGGGCTCGCAGACCCCGGCACACTCAATGCGCTTCAGGAGTCGTTCCGCAAGCACCATGCGCTGCAATGCGGCTTCTGTACCGCCGGCATTCTTTGCTCCGCGACCCACTTTTTGCGCGACAACCCGTCGCCGACGGAAACGGAAGTCCGCGACATGCTGTCGGGCCATATCTGCCGCTGCACTGGTTACACGTCGATCGTTGCCGCCATTCTCGACGTCGCAAAGGACAAGACGGAAGACTGACGATGGATCTCGGCCGTTCATTCCTGACCTCGGTTCTGCGCCAGCCCGGCGCGGAGGCGGTCGTGGATGGCTCCGTGCGCCGCACCTACGCGCAATGGTACGAGGAGATCAAAGCCGCGGCCGGCGGCCTCAAGGCGATGGGGCTGAAGCAGGGCGACCATTTCGTCGTCGTCATGCGCAACCGCTACGAGATGGCGACGCTCTATTGGGCGAGCCACATGCTCGGCCTCGTGTTCACGCCGGTGAGCTGGCGTGCGACGGCCGATGAAATCCGCTACTGCTTCGAGGATGCCGAAGCCGCGGCCGTCGCCTTTGATGGTGCATCGGGCGACGCCGCGCCGGATGCCTGCGCGGCGATCAAACTCGACCCGAAGAAAATTATCATCGCGGCGGACGGGAAGGGCGACGGCGTCTCGTTCGCCGATCTTCTGAAGTCCCGCCCGGTCGCGGGACCGGAAGGCGCGTCGGCGTCCAGTCCGTGCCTGATGCTCTATACATCGGGCACGACAGGCCGCCCGAAGGGTGTGCCGCGCAGCCACAGCAACGAACTGGCCGCCTCGATCGCCCAGATCGCGCAGAACCAGTATCGCTATCGCGAGTCATGCCTGGGCGTGATGCCGCTGTTCCACACCATGGGCATCCGGCTTCTGCTCGGCTCGGCGCTGGTGAACGGCAAGTTTGTCTGCCTGCCGGACTACTCGCCCGAGAACGTGCTGCGCTACGTCTCGGCCGAGAAGCTGTCGTCGATCTTCCTCGTGCCGACCATGTTCCACGACGTGCTGCGCCATCCGAAATTCGGCGACTACGATCTCAGTTCGCTTTCGCGCATCGGCTATGCCGGCATGACCATGACGCCCGCTTTGGTCGAGCGCTGCAACGAGCAGCTCAAGCCGGAGCTGTTCGTGAACTATTACGGCTCGAGCGAGATCTACACCTTCACCTATTGCACGCATCTCGACCGCAAGCCCGGCTGCGCGGGCCGTGCGGGCATGAACCAGATCATCCGCGTCGTGGCCCCCGACACCGGCGGCGATGTCGTGGACGTTCCGCAAGGCGAGGCCGGCGAGATCGTCGCCAGCATGGACAGCCCTGAGGCCTTCGCCGGCTACTGGAAGCGGCCCGACGCCGACGCGAAGGCCATTCATGGCCGCTGGTATCGCACCGGCGATCTCGGCCGCTTCGATGAGGACGGCGAGCTTTACGTCGTCGGCCGCGTCGACGACATGATCATCTCCGGCGGCGAGAACATCTATCCGGAAGAGGTCGAGGACACGCTGACGCGCTCAAAACTGATCGGGGGCTGTGCCGTGGTCGGCTTGCCGGACGAGCGGCTGGGCGCGAAGGTCGTGGCCTTCGTCGAGCCGCTGTCGGGTGACCTTACGCCCGATCAGCTCGACAATGCATGCCTGCAATCCGGGCTGGCGCGCTTCAAGCGCCCGCGAGAATACGTGCTGGTGAAGGCGATCCCGCGCTCGGCGTCGGGCAAGCTGCTGCGGCGCAAGCTGCGCACCGGCGAGTATGAGAAATTCCAAGCGAAATAACGAAGGAAAGAGAACGATGGCAAAAGACTACGCAGCCCAGCGCGGCGAGATCCTGAAGAACCTCGATGGCATCGAGATCGAGGTCGATACCGCCAAGAAGGTCGGCACGCTTTGGTTCAACCGTCCGCCGCTCAATGTCGTGTCGTACCGCGGCCGCCATCAGATCAACGCCATCATGGAGGCGTTCAGCGCCGATCCGGATGTGCGCGTCATCGTCATCCGCGGCCGGAACGACGTCTACACCTCGGGCGGCGACGTGAAGGCCTTCCCGGACATCGAGCTCGACGGCATGTCCGATCTCGCCTGGAACATCGCGGCGCCGTCGCGCAGCCCCAAGCCGGTGGTCTGCGTGATGGAGAAATACGCGATGGGCGTCGGCCTTGAGCTGGCGATGGCCTGCGACATCCGCCTCGCGCTGAAGGGCACGCTGCTCGCGCTGCCCGAAGTCACCCTCGGTCAGATTCCGGGCTCCGGTGGCAGCCAGCGCGTCGCGCGCATCGCTGGTCTCACTCGCGCCGCCGACATGATGATGCTCGGCCGCCGCGTTCCGGCGGAAGAAGCCTTCACCTGGGGCCTCGTCACCCGTGTCGCCGACGACAAGGCGGGCCTCGAGAAGGTGCTCGACGAGGTGATCGCGCAGCTCACCTCCATGTCCCCGATGGCGCTCAAGACCATCAAGCGCGTGCTCAACACGTCGTATGATACCAGCCTCAGCGTCGGCTTCGAGGTCGAAGGCCACGCTTACGAAAAGCTCCGCGAGACGGAGGATTACAAGGAAGGCATCAAGGCGTTCAGCGAACGCCGCAAGCCGAAATTCAAAACGAGCCTGTAAGCTCGTCGCAATCAACGCTTAGAAAATAAAACCTCCAGGGAGGAAGTCATGTCCAAGAAGTGTCAATTGCTGTCGTTCTGCGCGGCTGCGGCCGTCGCCGCCGCGCTGACCACGCAAGCCAACGCCGCCGACCCGGTCAAGGTCGGCGTCGTCACCCCGCTCTCGGGCACCTATGCGCCGATCGGCAAGCAGGTGCGCTGGGGCGCCGAGCTCGCCGTGAAGGAGATCAACGCGGCGGGCGGTGTCGGCGGCCGCCCGTTCGAGCTTCTGTTTGAGGACGAAGAGGCGAACCCGCCGGTCGCGGTCCGCAAGTCCGAGAAGCTGCTCCAGCAAGACAAGGTCGATCTGCTCACCGGTACGGTGAACTCGGGCTCGACGCTCGCGGTCGGCCAACTCGCCGAGCGCAACAACCGTATCCTGGTGACGACGGTGTCCTACGCCACCTCGATTACGGCAGCGCAGTGCAATCCGAACGTGTTCCGCGTCAACGCCAACGCTTTCATGCAGTCGAACGCGCTGACGTCGTGGCTGACCAAGAACGTGTCCGGCAAGCGCTACTTCTTCCTCGGTCCGGATTACGAGATGGGCCGCAGCACGATCTCGGCGTTCCAGGACGACATCAAGCGTCTTGGCGCGCAGGACGTGGGCTCCACCTTCGCACCGCTCGGCGCGAAGGACTTCAGCCAATACATGGGCCAGATCCGCGCCGCGCGTCCCGACGTCATCATGACCGCGACCGCGGGCAACGACACCGTGCGCCTGCTCACACAACTCAAGGAGTACGGCATCCTCAACGACAAGCTGACGATGGCGGGGGCGGCTGGCGCTGTGACGCAGGAGAACATCGCCGCGATGAGCGGGGCAGGTGAAGGCTTCCTCAGCGCCGCCGGCTATTCCATTGACATCAATACGCCTGCGAACAAGAAGTTCGTCGCCACATTCAAGAAGGAGTTCAACACCGATCCCGACCTGTTCGGTGCGGACACCTACGGCCTGTTCTATCTGTTCAAGCAGGCGATCGAGAAGGCGGGCAGCACCGACACCGCGAAGCTTCGCGCCGCGATGGAAGACGCGAGCTGGGAGACCCCGCAGGGCAAGAAGACCATGCGCAAGGGCGACCATCAGGCCGTCGTCGACATGGTCGTCGTGAAGGTGAAGGGCAACGACTTCCAGACGGTGGGCACCGTGCCGGGTGACGTCGCGGTCGGCCCGGACAAGTGCGAGAAGTTCTGATCGCACTCTGACCGAACGCGAGCTGCCCGATGGAAGACTTGCTCGCCTACCTGCATTTCGTGGTGGCGCCCCAGGTCGTCGACGCGCTGATTATCGGCGTTGCGTTGGCGCTGGTGGCTCTGGGGCTCACCATGATCTTCGGGCTGCTCGACGTCATCAATCTCGCGCATGGCGACCTCTACATGCTCGGCGGCTATGCCGCCTTCACCCTGATCGGCTGGGGTGCGGGCTATTGGGGCGCGCTCGTGCTGGTGCCGATCTTGATCGGTCTTGTCGGATGGGCGCTGGAGGAAACCGGCATCCGCCCGCTGTTGCCGCGGGCGGATCGCGCTATCGTCACGCTGCTGCTGACGTTCGGCGTCAGCCTGATCCTGCGCGACGTCGCGCAGATCGTGTGGGGCACCGAGACGCATGCGGTCGCGGCGCCAGTCTCCGGCATCATCAACGCCGCCGGCGTGATCATCCCGAGCTACCGCCTGTTCGTGTTCTTCGCAGGCTTGGTCGCGATCGCAGCGACGTGGTGGCTGGTCTATCGCACGCAGATCGGAGCAGTGCTGCGCGCCACAGCGGTCGATCCGGCGATGGTCGCCTCGTTCGGCATTCCGATCCGTCTCGTTTATGGCTTCACCTTCCTCTATGGCTGCGGGCTTGCGGGCCTCGCGGGCGTGCTGCTCAGCCCGATCTACGCCGTGTTCCCGACCATGGGGCATGACTTCCTGGTGCTGGCCTTCGCGGTCGTCATCGTCGGCGGCATGGGCAGCATCGTCGGCGCGGTGGTCGCGGCGCTGCTTCTTTCACAGGTGCAAGGACTCGCCAGCCTCTGGATTCCGCCGGTCTGGGCCGAGACGCTGGTGTACGGCGTGATGTTGCTGGTGCTCATCGTGCGGCCGGGCGGCCTGTTCAACCGCCTCGGAGAAGCCTGATGGCGGAGGCGGGGAGCACGACGGTCGCCGACCGCCTGATGGTGGCGCTGCGGGCGTCGGATCGCCCGGCGGGACCGCTGCGCTGGTTCGGCTTTGCGATGCTGGCGATTGCGGTGATCTTCCCGCTGTTCGGCGGGCCATTCTACATCCGGCTCGGCATCGAGACTTTGCTGCTCGGCACCATTGCGCTCAGCGTCGATATCCTGCTCGGCTATGCGGGACTGCTCTCGCTCGGGCAGGCGGCGTACTTCGGCCTCGCGGCTTACATCTCCGCGCTGATGTATCTGCACGTTACCCAGTCGTTCTGGCTGGTGTTCCTCACGGTGATGGCAGTCGTCGGCGCGTTCTCGCTGCTGCTCGGCGCCGTCGCGATCCGCGCCAAGGGCGTCTATTTCGCGCTCATCACCTTCGGCGCAGCGGAAATCCTCTACAAGATCACCAGCAACACCCGCGAGATCGGCGGCTCGGACGGTTTGCTCGGCATTCCGGTGCCGACCATTCCGCTGCTGCCCGGCGTCAGCATCGACCTCAAGAGCGACTTCACCTTCTACTACGCGGTGCTGATCGCCATCGTGCTCATCTACGTCGGAACGCGCCGTGTGCTCGCGACCGGCTTTGGTGCTGTGCTCCGCGCCGTGCGCGACAACGCCAACCGCGTCCCGTATCTCGGCTACAACCCGTTCTGGTACAAGCTCGCGGCCTATGTGATGGCGGCTGAGATCGCGGCCTTTGGCGGGCTGATCTATCCACTGTTGCGTGGCTTCGTCGCGCCCAATCTGTTCGGCTTCGAGGTCTCGACCAAGGCCGTGGTGATGGGCCTCGTTGGCGGCGTCGGCACGCTGCTTGGTCCGCTGATCGGCAGCGTCGTGATCACGTTCATGGAGTCGATCACCGGCAGCTACACCGAGCGCCATCTGATCGTGCTTGGTGTCATCTTCATCGTCTTCGTGATGTTCCTGCCGGACGGCATTTGCGGTCTGGTACGGCGCTTCACCGAGCGCAGGAAGCCCGCGCCATGATCAAGGTGAGGGGCCTCAGCAAAGCCTTTGGCGCGCTCCGCGCGGTGGATCAGCTCAGCTTCGATGCCGCCGCGAACCGCGTCACCTCGATCATCGGCCCGAACGGTGCGGGCAAGAGCAGCGCATTCAACCTGATCGCCGGCACGTTGCGTCCGGACAGCGGCAGCGTCGAACTCGAAGGCCGCGACATCACCGGCCAGCCGCCTTACGCACTAACCAAGCTCGGCGTCGCACGCTCGTTCCAGATCACCAATCTGTTCTTCGGGCTCAGCGTGTTCGAGAACATCCGGCTCGCTTGCCAGAACGCGCAGCCGCGCGGCCGCTATCTCGTGCGCCTCGACAGGCTCGCCGAGCCGCGCGAGCGCGCGGTGCAGATCCTCTCGCAGTTCGGCCTGACCCATCAGGCCGAAGAACTCGTCGGCAATCTCTCCCACGGCGATCAGCGTCGCGTCGAGATCGCGCTCTGCATGGCGCTGTCGCCAAAACTCCTGATGCTCGACGAGCCGACTCAGGGCATGTCGCCCGCGGAAACCGCCGAGATCGACGCGCTCATCAAGTCGCTCGCCGGCAGTGTGACCGTGCTGCTGATCGAGCACGACATCGAGCTGGTGATGGGCCTGTCCGATCACGTCGTGGTCATGCACCAGGGCAAGAAGTTGTTCGAGGGCACGCCCGCGCAAGTGCGCGCGAGTCCGCTGGTCCGCGAGGCCTATCTCGGAGAGGACCATGCCGCTGCTTGAGATCGATGATCTTCACGCGCGCTATGCCCATGCTCCGGTGTTGCAAGGCATCGCGCTGAAAGTCGACGCGGGCGAGATCGTCAGCATCTTCGGCCGCAACGGCGCGGGGAAGACCACGGCGCTCCGCACCGTCATGGGCTGGCTCAAGCCCTCCGAGGGCGCGATCCGTTTCGAAGGCCAGCCGATCGGCGGTCTCTCGCCAGACAGCATTTTCCGGCGCGGCATCGCCTTCATCCCGGAAGACCGCCGTATCTTCGCGACCCTTTCGGTGGAAGAGAATCTGCTGCTCGGCCTGTTCACTCGTTGGGTCAGCGCCGCGGAACGCAAACGACAGCTCGATTTTGTGAATACGATGTTCCCGCGGCTCGGCGAACGCCGCGCGCAACTCGGCAAAACGCTCTCCGGCGGCGAACAACAGATGCTGGCGATTGGCCGCGCGCTGATCGGCAATCCGAAGTTGCTGCTGGTGGACGAGCCCTCCGAAGGCCTCGCGCCGATCATCGTCAACGAAATCTTCGAATCTCTCGTGCGGATGCGTGACGAGGGAATTTCTCTCCTTCTGGTCGAGCAGAACGTTAGGCGCGCCGCGGCTATCAGTAATGCTTGTTATGTCATGGAGAAAGGCCGCATCATCGCGCAAGGTATCCCCTCGCAAGTGATGGCAGACGAGACCATCCGGCAGCGGCTATCGGTCTAGGGAAGGGCGACATGAAAAAGATTTTGATCGCGGCTTTGCTCGCGGCGGCGACGATCACACACGCATCCGCGCAGGCGTATCCGGATCGCCCGATCAAACTGCTCGTTCCGCTGGCGGCGGCGAGCGCGGTCGACATCGCCGCACGCATCGTCGGCGAAAAGATGGGCGACATTCTCGGCCAACGCCTCTTCATCGAGAATCAGGTCGGCGCGGCCGGTGCGCTCGGCATGCGCACAGCGGCACGCGCGGCGCCCGACGGCTACACAATCGCGGTGCCGAACGACAGCATCATCACCATGATCCCGAACATGAAGTCGGATGCGGGCTACGACCCGCTCAATGACTTCGTGCCGATCACCCAACTCGTCGGCATCCCGCTCGGCCTGATCGCAAATCCGTCGTTTCCGGCGAAGAACGTGCAGGAGATGATCGCGATCGCCAAGGGGAAGCCGGATACGCTCACCTACGCCTCCGGCGGTGTCGCGAGCCCTCAGCACGTCGCGATGGAGCTGCTCACGCGCCAGGCCGGCGTGAAGATGGTTCACGTTCCGTATCGCGGCATCACGCCTGCGGTGAACGACATCGTCAGCGGTCAAGTGCCGGTCGGCTTCACGGCACTGTCCGCCGTGTTCCCGCTACTGCCGGACAACCGTGTGAAGCTCCTCGCCACCAGCACCGCCAAGCGCACCGAGAAATTCCCCAACGTGCCGACGGTTGCGGAATCGGGGCTGCCGGGCTTCCAGTTCGTCGCGTGGTGCGCGCTGCTGGCGCCAGCCAAGACGCCGCCTGAGATCGTGGCGAAGCTGAACGCCGCTGCCGTCGCCGCTCTGAAAGATCCGGCGGTGCGCAACAAGCTGGTGGAGCTTGGCCTTGAAATCGGCGGCAGCACGCCGGACGAGCTTGCCAAGCTGATGCGCGATGAAAACCAGCGGATGGGCAATCTCATCCGCGAGGCCAACATCAAGTCCGAATAGGCATCGGTTTTGCTTTGTCCGAGCCAGGGCGTTTTGGAACAGGTTGAGTGATGCGGATCGCGGTTCTTCCTGGCGACGACATCGGCCCCGAGATCGTCGACGCGACGCTGTTGATCTTCGAGCATGCGAACAGGCAGTTCGGCCTTAAGATCGGCTTCGACGTGCTCGAGGTCGGCATGGCCGCACACCGCAAGACGGGCTCGACGCTGCCGGACAAGGTGTTCGACAGCGCCAAGGCCGCGGACGGCATCATCCTGGGCCCGGCGGGCGTCACGCTCTATCCGCCGGTCTCCGAGGGCGGGTTCAACCTGCCGGGTACGATCCGCAAGCGGCTCGATCTCTTCGCCAACATCCGTCCGGCGCGTTCGCGCACGTTCCTGCCGCGCGCCGTCCCCGGCATGGATTTCGTCATCGTCCGCGAGAACACCGAAGGATTCTACGCCGACCGCAACATGTTCACCGGCTCCGGCGAGTTCATGCCGACGCCGGAGGTCGCGCTTGCGGTCCGCAAGATCACCGCGCCCGCCGCGCGACGCATCGCCAAGGTCGCCTTCGAGATCGCCGAGCGCCGCGCGAAGAGGATCACGATGGTTGGCAAGCGCCATGTGCTGATGCTCACCGATGGCCTGTTCATGGGTGAGGCCGAGAAGGAGGCCGCGAACCATCCCGGTGTGACGCTGAACGAGATGGACGTCGACGCGGTCGCGGCCGAGCTTTATACGCACCCCGAACGCTTCAACGTGATGCTCACCACCAACATGTTCGGCGATATCCTGTCGAACCAGGCGCTCGCGCTTTCCGGCGGCCTCGGCCTCGCGTGCTCGCTTAATCGCGGCGCGACGCACGCGGTCGCCAACGCCGGACACGGCTCCGCGCCGGACATCGCGGGGAAGGGCATCGCCAATCCGGTCGGCATGATCCTGTCGTCGGCGATGCTGATCGACCATCTTGGCGTGAAGCATTCGCGGCTGGAGTTCTGCAAGGCCGCGTCTGCGGTCGATGCCGCCGTCGATGTGGCGCTCCAGAATTCGCATGTCCGTACGCCTGATCTCGCCGGCAGCGGCGGCACGCGCGCGTTCGCTGAGGCCGTGCGCGATGCGATCAAAGCCTGACAAACCGGGGCTTCGCTCACTGTTATGACAGCCCGTCATAGAGATTGAATCGCGGGTCGCGTAGTGTCGCGATGAAAGTTTGAGGAGGCTGGGTTTGGACGCAACGAACGACGCCGCCACGAGTTGGCCCGACATCATCTACGACAATTTCAAGCGCGTCGGCATCAAGCAGGTCGGCTACGTGCCGGATGCCGGCCACACGCGGCTGATTCAGCGCTGTGTCGCCGATCCCGAAATCCATGATGTGGTGCTGACCACGGAAGAGGAGGGCGTCGGCCTCGTTGCGGGCGCGACGCTCGGCGGGCAGCGCTCGGCGCTTCTGATGCAGTCGAGCGGCGTCGGCAATTGTGTGAACATGTTCTCGGTGATCCGCTGCTGCCAGTTCCCGTGTCTCATCTTTGTGACGATGCGCGGCGAGTTCGGCGAGTTCAATCCTTGGCAGGTTCCGATGGGCTCGATCACCGAAGAGGTGTTCAAGCTCTGCGGCTTCCTCGTCTATCGCCTCGACAGCACGGACGAGTTCGAGGACGTCGTGTCCGCCGCGACCGATATGGCGTTCGACGGCAATCTTCCGGTTGCCATTCTGCTTGGGCAGCGGTTGATCGGCCGCAAGAAGTGGGTGCGTTGATGCTGGACCGTCGTCCGCTTGTGAAGGCTCTGCTCGAGGATCGCGGCGATCTTCTCGTTGCGACCGGCCTCGGCTCGCCGACCTATGACGTCGCGGCTGCGGGCGAGAACCCGCTGAACTTCTATCTCTGGGCCGGCATGGGCTGCGCCGCGATGATCGGTCTCGGCCTCGCGCTCGCGCGTCCCGACCGCCGCGTGTGCGTCATCACCGGCGACGGCGAGGCGCTGATGGGCCTCGGCAGCCTCGCCACCATCGGGGTGCAGCAGCCGGGCAATCTCTCGATTGTCGTGCTCGACAACCAGCACTACGGCGAGACCGGCATGCAGGCGAGCCACACGCACGCGGGCATCGATCTCGTCGGCATCGCGAAGGCGTCGCGCTTCACGCAGGCGCTGACGATCACGCAGATGAGTGAGGTGGCGAATGTCCGCAAGCTCATCCACAAGGAGCAGGGGCCGCATCTCATCCGTGCGCTGATCAAGAACGAGGATGTGCCGCGCGTGCTGCCGAGCCGCGATGGCGTGGACGTCAAGCTGAAGTTCCAGCGCGCGCTGGCGGGGTAGAGACTCTGATCTTGCGCCATCCTCCGCTGTCATCGCCGGGCTTGACCCGGTGATCCCGCTTGGGAAGGCACAGTGCCCACCTAAGCGGGATGCCCGGACAAGCCCGGGTATGACGGAGCATGTGGCGGCTTCAACGCTAGGCTACGGCGTCTCCAATCTCTTCAACTCTCGTTTGATCGCCTTCGATATCTGCGCGAGCCCGCGCACCGGCGGGCGGTTTGTCGGCGTCGCGAGAATGAGCGAGCGTGTCACCTCGGGCTTGATGAGAAGCGACGCCTGCAACTGCCCGCGCGCCAGCTCGTCCTGGATCGACACCGCGGGCAGCACGGTCGAGCCGAGGTTGTCCTTCACCAGCGACAGGATCGACTCGAAGGAGTCCGCCTCGATCCCGATCTTGAGCGGGATCTTCAACTCCGCTGCCGCGAGATCGACCAGCCGCCGCAACCCGTGCGGCGCACTCGGCAGGATCAGCGAAACGTCCGCGAGCTCCGCCGCGGGCGTCTTCGGCTTCAGCTTCTTCGCCTTCTTGGACGATACGAGACACAGCCGCTCATCGATCAGATGCTCGGCGTGCAGCCGCCCGCCGGACCAGCCCTGGTAGAGCACCGCGAGATCGAGCCGTCCGGCGTCGAGCCATTCGAGCAGATGGCCGGAGAAGCCCTCCATGAAGCGGAGCTTGATGTTGGGGAACGCGCTCGTGAGTTCGCGGGCGAGGGGCTGGATCAGCACGCGACCGACGGTGGGCGTCATGCCGATCACGACACTCTCGATCGTGTCGGTACGCGCGTTGACCGCCTCTTGTTTCGCGAGCGCGATCTCCTCCAGCGCGCGGGCGGCGCGCGACAGCAATCGCTCGCCGAATTCGGTGAGCACCACGCCGCGCCCGTTGCGATAGAACAACTGGATGCCGAGATCGCGCTCGAGATTGCGCACGTGGCGGCTCAGCGCCGACTGATTGATGCCGAGAAAGATCGCGGCGCGCGAAAAGCTGCCGAATTCGGCGACCTTGCAGAAATATTCCAGATGCTGCGAGTTCATGATCGTTGTGCCGCGCTCCCCGCGCGATATGACATTAGATCATATCGCGCGGGGATGCAAAACGGCAGCGATGCTGACGTGAGATGTTCAGCGCAGCGCAAACGGGTTCGGCGTCTCCAGCGCGGTGTTGATCCACACGCTCTTGGTTTGCAGATATTCGTCGATGGCGTGCAGGCCGCTCTCGCGGCCGATGCCGGAGCTCTTGTAGCCGCCGAACGGCGACATGTAGCTCACCGCGCGGTAGGTGTTCACCCACACGGTGCCGGCGCGCACCGCGTTGCTGACGTTGATCGCGCGGCGGATGCTCTGCGTCCATACGCCGGCCGCAAGGCCGTAGATCGTGTCGTTGGCGATGGCAACCGCTTCGTCCTCATCCTTGAAGGGGATGATGCTGAGCACCGGCCCGAAGATCTCCTCTTGCGCGATCCGCATTCTGTTGTTCACGCCGGTGAAGATCGACGGCTGCACGAACAACCCGGACTTGGAACCTTCGACGTCCGCGGGCTTGCCGCCGAGCGCGATCTTGGCGCCTTCCTGCTGGCCGACGGCGATGTATTCGAGCACCTTCTTGTGCTGCGGCCGCGTGGTGATCGGCCCCACTTGCGTGGACATCATGCGTGGATCGCCGAGCTTCGCCGTGCTCGCGAACTTCACGAGCCGATCGACGAATTCGTCGTGGATGCTCTGCTGCACCAGCAAGCGTGAGCCCGCGATGCAGGTCTGCCCGCTCGCCGCGAAGATGCCCGACACCGCGCCCTTCACCGCGTCATCGATCACGCAGTCGTCGAACACGATGTTGGGCGACTTGCCGCCGAGTTCCAGCGTCACCGGCTTCAGATGCCCGGCCGCGGTCTGGTAGACGCGCTTGCCGGACGCATCGCCGCCGGTGAACGCAACCTTCGCGATCTTCGGATGCGCGACGAGCGGCTCGCCGGTCTCCGCGCCAAATCCGGTCACGACGTTGACCACGCCGGGCGGGAAGCCTGCGGCTTCGATCAGCTTGGCGAACTCCAGCGTCGAGCACGAGGTATATTCGGAGGGCTTCACCACCGCGGTGTTGCCGGCGGCCAGCGCCGGCGCGAGCTTCCACGTCAGCAGCAGCAGCGGCGAGTTCCACGGCACGATCATCGCGCAGGCGCCGAGCGGCTCGCGCCGCGTGTAGTTCAGCACCGAAGGCTTGTCGATCGGGATGACCGCGCCCTCGATCTTGTCGGCGAGGCCGCCGAAGTAATAGTACCACTGCGCCAGATACTTCACCTGGCCCAGCATTTCCGCCATCAGCTTGCCGTTGTCGCGCACCTCGATCTCGGCGAGGTGTTCGGCGTTTTGCAGGATCAGATCGCCGAGGCGATGCATGAGCTGGCCGCGCGCGGTCGCAGTCATCGTGGCCCACGGTCCGCTGACGAACGCCTTGTGCGCGGCGTCGGCCGCGGCATCGACCTCCGCCTTGCCGCAACGCGGCACCAGCGCCCAGATGTCGCCGGAGAACGGGTCCTCGCTCTCGAAGGTCGCGCCGCCCTGCGCCTCCATCCATTGGCCGCCGATGTAAGCCTTGTACTTGATGGGCGTCAGCGAGGACTTTGAGGCCAGGACGGTCATGACATCACCCTTGAGACAGTACGTGGTCCGCGATCTGCGCGCGCGTGCCGACCCAGATGTCGGAGCCGGACATCGCCTTCTCGATGATCTTCTCGTAGTAGTAAGCGCCGCGATGATGGCCGAAAATGTGCGCGTGGCTCGTCACGTCGATGATGCGGAGTTCATCCTCATTCGAGCGCGCGATGTCGATTACCTCGTTGAAAGAATCGAGCATCATCTTCGGCGGATTGCCATACTTCATCGACGGCATGTCATTCACGTCGTATGACAGTGGAATCGCCACAATCTTCTTAGCCCCGAACTCCTGCACATAGGGCAGGTCCGCGTCGAACACGTCGCCGTACCAGCGGTAGCCGGCTTCGACGAGCAGCTTCGGCGTCGTCAGCTTCGATGTGCCGCGCGGTGACAGCCAGCCGACGATTGTCTGGCCCGAAGCCTTCTCCAAGAGCTTGGTGCAGCGCTCGATATTCTTCTTCTCGTCCTCGTCGGAGAGAAGGGCAGGCACCACGTCCATCGCGTAGGAGTGCGACAGGATTTCATGGCCGCCTTCGGCGATTGCTTTCACAGCCTCCGGCGAGCGCTCGGCGCAGACCGCGTTGACCATCACGCTCGCCTTGGCGCCGTGCTTCTTGAAGGACTCCAGCGTGCGGTAGATGCCGGTCTTCAGGCCGTAGGCGGCCCACGAGATCGCCATCGTGTCGAGCACGCCCGGCGGCAGCGGATTGCCCATCGGGCTGATGCCCGGCGCCTTGCCGTCCGACCATTGCTCGAGACACACGTTGAAGACGACGGCGATGCGCTTGCCGCCCGGCCAGCGCCATTTCGGATTGTTCACCCGGCGATCTCCCTAGGCTTTCTGTAAAGCGCGCAGAGGATAAATGATCCGGTGCGGCCGTGGATATGACGCAGGGTCATAACAGGAATGGTCAGGCAGGCGGTCTATCGGCGGGCGGGTTCCGGCTACAGTCCGGCGCAAGCGGAACGGCGTTTCGGGGAGAGGGCGGATGCGTTTGTTGAAAGCGATGCTCGCGGCGATTGTGCTGTGCGCCGCGTCCATGGCGCAGGCGCAGGACGTTTATCCCTCGCGTCCCGTTCGCATCGTGGTCCCGGCGGCGCCGGGCGGCAGCTTCGATGCGCTGGCGCGCATCGTCGCGCAGGCGCTGAGCGAGCGCTGGCCGCAGCGCGTCATCGTCGACAACCGGCCGGGCGGCGGCGGCAACATCGGCGCGGGCACGGTCGCGAAGGCCGATCCGGACGGCTATACGATCCTCGTCTGGAACGACACGCTGCTGATCAATCCGTTCCTCTACAAGGAAATCCCCTACGACCCGAAGAAGGACTTCGTGCCGCTCTCGCTGTCGATGTATTCGCCGAACGTGCTCGTGGCGCATCCGTCGGCGAACATGAAGACCTTCGACGAATTTCTGAAAGCGGCACGCGCCAGTCCCGGCAAGCTCAGCTACGGCTCGCCCGGCAACGGCAGCCCGGGCCAATTGTCGTTCGAAATCCTTAAGCGCCTCGCGAACATCGATGTGCTGCACGTGCCTTATCGCGGCGCGGGCCCGGCGATCATCGATCTTGTCGCTGGCCAGATCCCGGTCGGCATGGTCGCCATCCCGGGTGCCATCGGCCACATCCGGAACGACAAGCTGATCGGCCTCGCCGTCACATCCGCCACGCGCGTAAAGGCGCTGCCGAACGTTCCGACCATCGCGGAGGCTGGCGTGCCCGATTACAAGATCAACGCCTTCCACGGCTTCCTCGCGCCGGCCGGCACGCCGCCGGCGATCGTCGCCAAGCTCGACAAGGACATCAACGACGTTCTCAAGGTGCCGGAGATCCAGCAAAAGCTGATCGACCTCGGTTTTGATCCGGTCGCGGGCACCGGCAGGGATTTCGCCGCGATCATCGACCGCGACCTGCCGGTCTGGAAGGACGTGGTGGAGAAGTCCGGCGCGAAGGCGGAGTAGGCGGCGCTACAGCGCCCAGCCGCCGTCGATCAGATGGGTGTGGCCGCTGATGAAAGCGGACTCGTCGGACGCAAGATAAGTCGCGAGCAGTGCAACCTCCTCGGCGGTGCCGATCCGCCCCATCGGCTGGCGGTCGATGAAGTCCTTTTCCGCGGCCTTCAGCGCAATGCCGGAGCGCTTGGCGTGCGCCGCGACGCGGCCGCGGAACGACGGCGATTCGATCGTGCCGGGGCAGATCGCGTTGACCCGCACGCCCTGCTTGATGAAATCCATCGCGGTCGCCTTTGTCAGGCCGATCACGGCCGCTTTCGTGAGGCTGTAGACGTAGCGGTTCGGCACGCCGCGGATCGATGACGCCGCCGACGACATGTTGATGATCGAGCCGCCGCCCTTCTTCAGCATGCCCGGGATGAAAGCCTTCATCGTCCGGTGCATCGACTTCACGTTGAGGTCGAACGAGACATCGATGTCCTTTTCCGTCGAGTCGAGCACGGTGCCGTGGTGGACATAGCCCGCGACGTTGACCAGCACCGAGAGCCCGCCGAATTCCTTGGCGACGGCGCCCGCCAGCGCATCGATCTCCTTGGCCGAGAGCACGTCGAGCGCGAGGCGTTTCCCGGCCTTGAGCCCCTTGAGCTTGCCGGCGTCGACATCCGTCGCGATCACTGTGGCGCCTTCCGCGGCAAAGGCTGTCGCGATGGCGCGGCCGATGCCTTGGCCCGCGGCGGTCACCAGCGCCACCTTGCCCTTGAGCCGTCCACTCATGGTTTCGTTACTCCTTCACGGCGCCGGTCATCGCCGAAACGTAATGTTCAACGAAGAAGGCGTAGAGGATCACCAGCGGCAGCGAGCCGACCAGCGCCCCGGCCATCAGCGAGCCCCAGCGATAGATGTCGCCGTCGACGAATTCGTTGACGATGGCGACCGGCACCGTCTTGTTCTGCGTCGATGACAGAAACGTCAGCGCGTAGATGAATTCGTTCCAGCACAGCGTGAAGCAGAAGATGAAGGCCGAGATCAGCCCGGGGATCGCCAGCGGCAGCACGATCTTGGTCAGGATCTGCCAGCGGCTCGCGCCGTCGATCAGCGCGCATTCCTCGAGCTCGAACGGGATCGTCTTGAAATAGCCCATCAGCAGCCAGGTCGAGAACGGAATGAGGATGGTGGGGTAGGTCAGGATCAGGGCGAACGGCGTGTCGAACAGCCCGTACTGGAAGACGACCGACGACAGCGGGATGAATAGGATCGACGGCGGCACGAGGTAAGCGAGGAAGATTGCGCCGCCGACCCATTGAGCGCCGCGGTAGCGCAGCCGCACGATGGCGTAAGCCGCGAGCACGCTCGCCACGATCGACAGAACGGTGGCGCAGACCGCGACCAGCATCGTGTTCCACAGCCACAGCGGATAGTAGGTCTCGAACAGAAGCTTCTGGATGTGCTTGAGCGTCGGGTTCCAGGTCCAGAACGGATTGAATTTTTCGAGATCGAGCAGTTGCTCGTCGGGTTTGATGGCCGTCAGCGCCATCCAGTAGAACGGGAACAGCAGCACGATCAGGATGATCGACAGCGGCAGATAAAGCGTCACAAGCCGCCGCGGCAGCGTCTGGAGATAGCTCATGCCCTCCGAGTGGTCGGCGAGCGGCGCCGAGCCGTGCAGCACGGCTTTCGGATCGGCCACTTTGGGAGCGAGCGCGTCAGTCACTGGTGATGCCTCTTATCCCTCCCCGCGGAGCGGGGAGGGTGGACGCGCGCGTGAGCGCGCGGACGGGTGGGGTGTCGGCCCATTACAGCGGATGCCCCCACCCAGCTCGCCATAGCGCGTCGAAGACGCGCGTGAACGCGCTTGTGGCTCGCCACCCTCCCCCTGCGGGGGAGGGATGAAGAGAGATGACTATCAGTCATTGCTCTCACCCTGCTGCCACTTCCTGCGCTGCAAGCCGAACCAGGAAATCAGGATCGCCGCGAGCAGGAACGGGATCATCGCGGTCGAGATCGCCGCGCCTTCGCCGAGATGGCCGCCGAGAATGGCGCGCTGATAGGACAGCGTCGCCATCAATTGCGTGGCGTTGACTGGCCCGCCGCGCGTCAGAACCCAGATCAACTGGAAATCCGTGAAGGTGAACAGGACCGAGAACGTCATCACCACGGCGATGATCGGGGTGAGCAGCGGATAGGTGACGAAGCGGAAGCGCTGCCATGCGCTCGCGCCGTCGATGGTCGCGGCCTCGTAGAGCGACGGCGAGACGGTCTGCAATCCGGCCAGCAGTGTGATGGCGACGAACGGCACGCCGCGCCAGATGTTGGCGAAGATCACCGACCAGCGAGCGTTCCACACATCGCCGAGGAAATCGATATTGGTCGCAATCAGCCCGGTTTTTCGCAATGACCAGGAGATGATCGAGAACTGGCTGTCGTAGAGCCACCAGAACGCGATCGCCGAAAGCACGGTCGGAACGATGAAGGGAATGAGCACGACCGCGCGCAGCATCGCCTTGAACGGCAGGTTTTCGTTGAGCAGCACCGCGAGGTAGAGGCCGACGGCGAATTTCACGATGCTGGCCACGATCGTATAGAGCAGCGTGTTGAACACCGCGAGCCAGAACACCGAGTCGTCCCACAGCCATTCGTAGTTCTCCAGCCCGACAAATGCGCCACCGCGGCCGATGCGGGCGTCGGTGAACGAAATCCAGACGCCGAGGCCGAGCGGATAGGCGAGGAACAGGATCAGGAATGCCGCCGCCGGCAGCATGAACCAGATGCTGAGCCAGTTGCGGTTGACCTTCAGCCTGCTCCACGCGCTCGGATCGCGCGGGATGGATTTCTTATCGAGGGTGACATCGGTCATTGATGACCTGCAACCAGACCTAGTGCACGTTTGTCTTTAGCTGATGCAAGGACACGTCTGTTGCCGCACCGGCGGTGAGCACCCCTCCCCCTTGTGGGGAGGGGTTGGGGGTGGGGCGCTATTGCGTGAAGTGTCAAAACCCCACCCCGCTCGCTTTGCTCGCGACCCTCCCCACAAGGGGGAGGGTTAGCAGCGGCTGCTGCATCACTGTCAGCGATAGATCCGCTGCAATTGCCGTTCGGCGATCCGCATCGCAGCCTTCGCATCCTCGCGGCCGGTGCAGTAGCTCGCGAACATGTCGAGCAGGACGAAGTCGGCGATCGCCGCCGCCGCCTTCTCGCCGACCGAGCCCTGTCCGCCCGCCGTCAGCGAACGCTTGGCGACATCGCGGAACACCGTGCGCTTGGGGTCGGCGGTCCACACCGGATTGGAATCGTAGGCGTTCAGGCAATGCGTGAGATAGCCCTGCGCCGCGCCGATCCACGGGTTGAACTGATCCGCTTCCATCATGAACGCGATCAGCGCCTTGCACGCCTGCGGATATTTGGTGTGGGTCATCGCCAGCACCGGATACATCAGATGCAGCTCGGTCGGCTTGCCCACCGGACCGATCGGCCAATAGGCGTGATCCATGTCATCGCCGATTTTCTTGAGAGCGGGATCACGGTTGGCCGCGACGTAGATCGAGATGCCGTTGTTGGTCCAATGGATTTCGTTGGCGAGGAACGCCTTGTTGTTGAAGGCGTCGTTCCACGACGCCGTGCCCGGCACCATTTCGGCATAAAGCGCCTTGGCGTAGTTGAGCGCCTTCTCGGTCTCCGGCGAGTTGATGGTGACCTTGTCGTTTTTGTCGACGTGGTTGCCGCCGTGCGTCCACAGGCACCAGTAGATCCAGCCGTTGCCGTCGCCCGAGGCGTGGCCGAGGGCGAGACCGCCCGGCGTGCCTTGCGCCTTCATCGCCTTGGCATAGGCGAGCAATTCGTCGGTGGTCTTGGGGAATTCCGGGAAGCCGGCCTTTTTCGAGGCCTCGATGCGATAGTTCATCAGGTTGCCGCTGTAGCAGACCGGAATCGCGATCCACTTGTTGCCGCTCTTGCCGTATTGCACCGCGCTCGGCACCCAGCCGCCGTATTTCTTGCCGAGATAATCGGCGACGTCGGTCATATCGACGCATTTCTGCGGAAACAGATGCGGCAGCGAGTAGAGACCCCAGAACAGGTCCGGACCTGCGCCGGTGTTGGCCGCGACGGAAGCCTTCGGTTGCACGTCCTCGTAGGACTCGCGCGAGATGTTGACCTTCACGCCGGTCGCTTGCGTGAATGCTTCGATCAGCTTGACGAAAGCATCATCCTCCGACTGCACGAAATACTTCCAGCGCAGCATCGAAAGCTGCGCGTTCTTTTCCGGCTTCCACGGCGCCGATTGCGCCCAGGCCTTGGCCCAATCGAGCAGCGCGGGGGCCGTCAGGGCGGCGGCTGCCGCCGTGCCGCCCTTTACCAATGTGCGGCGAGTGAACATTTCCATGGCACTTCCTCCGGTTTTGTTTTTTTAAGCGGTCAGTCGTTGTTCCGTTGCTCCGTCGAACAAGTGGACGAGCCGTGGCTCGGGTCTGAGCCGGATCTTGTCGCCCGGCTTGAATTGATGCCGTTCGCGGAACACCGCGATGATGTCTTGGCCGTCTTCTTGGCTGTCTTCTTGATTGTTTTCTTGGCCGCCCAGTTTGGCGACGATCTGCGTTTCGGAACCCGTGGGCTCGATCACCTGGACAATGGCCTCGGCGCCGTCGTCGGCGATGACGAAGTGCTCGGGGCGGATGCCGTACACCGCGGGCCGTCCGTCGGCATTGGCGGGAGCGGAGCCAAGCGGCAGGCGGATGCCGTTCGGCCCGCTGAACGAAGGCGCGCCGCTCGTGCGGATCGTCCCGCGCAAAAAATTCATCGCCGGCGAGCCGATGAAGCCCGCGACGAACAAATTGTTCGGCCGATCGTAGAGGTCGAGCGGGGCGCCGATCTGCTCGACCAGGCCGTCGTGCATGACGACGATCTTGTCGGCCATCGTCATCGCCTCGATCTGGTCGTGGGTGACGTAGATCGTCGTCGTCTTGAGCCGCTGATGCAGCTCCTTGATTTCGGTGCGCATCTGCACGCGCAGCTTGGCATCGAGGTTCGACAGCGGCTCGTCGAACAAAAACACCTGCGGGTCGCGCACGATGGCGCGGCCCATGGCGACGCGCTGGCGTTGGCCGCCTGAGAGCTGCCGCGGAAATCGCTCGAGATAGGGCGTGAGGCCGAGAATCTCCGCCGCGCGTTTCACCCGCGTATCGATCTCGGACTTGGGCGCGCCGCGCAGCCGCATCGAAAAGCCCATGTTGGCCGCGACCGTCATGTGGGGGTAGAGCGCGTAGTTTTGGAACACCATCGCAACGTCGCGCTCCTTCGGCGGGAGGTTGTTGACCACCCGGCCGCCAATGGAGATTTCGCCCGACGTGATGTTCTCGAGGCCCGCGACCATCCGCAGGAGCGTCGACTTTCCGCAACCCGACGGGCCCACCAGCACGACGAATTCGCCATCGCCGATGGCGACGTCAACGCCGTGGATGACGGTCACAGCGCCAAAGGCCTTGCGGACATCGCGGATCGTTACCGATGCCATCGATTCCTCCCTGCCGGCGGGCGACTGCACTGGTTCTTTTGTTTTTCGCCCTTTTTATCTTGCGCATTGGCGCACAGCCGCCGGTCGCGGCTGCCAGCGTGTGCAAATCATGGTTCCGGTGTCGTTCGGAAAGCAAGTCCGACTATCGCCGTAGAACGTGGTTCAGCGGACCGGGAGGGAGGCCCGGTTTGGGTCAAAAGCGGAAATCCTTCGCCGGGTCCGCGGGCCCGGCGATCATCGAAATGGTAGTGGGCCATATTCCGATGGGCGCGGTCCCGCGATCATCGACCGCGATCTGCCGGTGTGGAAGGATGTGCTGGAGAAGTCGGGGGCGAGGGCGGAGCAGGCGGCATCGCGCCATATCAAATGATCGAACGGCATGAATATTTCGCAATGGGCGCGACACTTGGCGGGCCGTTGTTCCATGCGAGACCAAGACAAATGAAACCAAGAATTCGACACCAAGAAAACAAAATGAGAAATCAAAATTTGAAAATGCTTCTTGTTCTCTCCGCCCAAACTCTTTCCGGCATCCGCTAGGCGGCGCGGCCATTCAACACATCGGGATTCCAATCCGCACTTTATCCCGCGCGGCGTTTCCGCCGCGCAACGCATGAACCATGAGACCACTGGAGCCGCATGAGCTGCAAGCGCTTGCGCATTTCGCCAACGGAAAATCGGCAGACGAAATCGCAGTTGCGCTCGGCGTCAGCAAGAGCATCGCCCAGCACTATCTTCGCGTTGCCGCGCGAAAGCTCGGAGCCCGCAACAGGGTGCATGCCGTTGCCATCGCCGTGCGGATGGGCTTGATCGACCCGCACGGCGTGCCGCGGTGATGCGCTTAACGATTCAGGCCGCTGCGTGCGCGAGTGGCGCGTCCCCATTGCCGATGCGAGTCGCAGTTCCCACCATCAGAGCCGTCAGAAGCCCCTGAATCTCCATTTGCGCGGCGACGTGCGACATGGTCGGACGGGTGCCAAGCGTCGCTTGCTTCAGGTCGTCCAGCGCCGTCAGGCCTTTCGGGTAGAACTCGCGGAAGATCACGCGTTCCGTCAGGCCCTCGATGGTGCGGAAATCCAGCATCTGTGACAGCTCGGCCAGAGCCGCGCCCACGTCGCGCTTGTTGCGGGTGGCGAGCACGGACAGCCGATTGCGCATCACGATCCAGTCCATCGGACGTTTGCCCTGTTCGGTGCGCCATTGCCGGGCCTGTTCCACAGCCTGGCCGAAGTGGCTGACGCCGGTGATCGCCGTGGTGCCGGGATCGAGCGTCGCCAGCACGTCGAGATCGACGAAGCTGTCGTTCATCGGCGTGATGAGCGTGTCGGCCATGTAATGAGCGAACCGGGACAGGAAGTGATTGTGCCCGGCGGTGTCGATCACGATAGTGGCGTGGCGGCTTGCGAGATCGTCGATCACCCGGACCAGCTCGGCCCGCGCAGCATCCTCGTCAGCTGCCTCCGGCGAAGGCGTGTCCTCTCCGAAACAGCAATGCTCGGGCGTCGGCAGCTTCGTGCCGGTGACGCCCGACCAGGCGAGCCGATTGTCGATGAAGTGGGTGAAGCTGCGCTGCCGCGTATCGAGATCGATCGAGGCGACGCTGCATCCGCTCTTCATCAGGGCGGTGGCCAGATTGAAAGCGATGGTGGATTTTCCCGATCCACCCTTTTCGTTCGCAACAACAATCACTCGTACGGAGGAACGCTCAGACGCCAGATCCATCATCGGACGACTCCGTTGCTTGATGTTCGCAAGGTCTGCAACGTGTTCTGATTCGGCGGATGACGAAAAGATTCGAGGCCCAGGTTTTTTAGTCGCCTCTTTATGAGTCGTTTCAACGGGATAGCGGAGGTGCTGTTGTCGCGATCGACGAAACGCGGCGATGATGCGGCGTTTCGCCGCCTGACAAGCAATTTGGCTTCAGAGCGGCGGCAATTCTTAACCCGCGCCCCATGCGGATGCTGCCCCCACAGGTCGAACTCGACCCGCTTCTGCTCATGCTGACGATTTGGCTGCTCGCCATCGCGTTTGCGATTTGCAGCCTGCGTGAGCACGGCATACCTAGATACAGCGGGAACAAACACGGCACGAGAAAGGGAGAGACGAATAAGAACGGCCGATGAGATCGCATGCCAGCCATTGCAAGCCGCTATGCGTTTCGCCATCGTTGGACGGCTTGGTCAAATGACGGTCGTTTGCGGAAAGCCTGGAGCTGCCGCCTTGAGCCGATGAGGAGCCGGGCATGATTGAATCCAAAAAGGTCGAATTCCTGAGTGCGAACGGACACAAGCTCGCAGCGCGCCTCGATCTGCCGGAAAAGCCACACGCATTCGCGCTGTTCGCCCATTGCTTCACCTGCGGCAAGGACATCTTCGCCGCCTCGCAGATCGCCAAAGCGCTGTCGATGCGTGGCATCGCCGTGCTGCGGTTCGATTTCACAGGGATTGGTGCGAGCGAAGGCGAGTTTGCCAACACCAACTTCTCATCCAACGTTCAAGACCTCGTGGCTGCCACGGATTTTCTGCGACAGAATTATGCCGCACCGGCGTTGCTGATCGGCCATAGCCTCGGCGGGGCTGCGGTGCTGGCCGCAGCGCCGCACGTGCCGGAAGCGAAGGCCGTCGTCACCATCGGCGCGCCGGCCTCCGCGGGCCACGTCACGCACAATTTCGCCGCCGATCTTGCCGAGATCGCCGAGAAGGGACTCGCGAAGGTGACGCTCTCAGGCCGCACCTTCACCATCACCAAGCAGTTTCTCGACGACATCGCCGACCAGAATTTTCTCCATGGTCTGGCGCATCTGAAGAAGGCGCTGCTGGTGTGTCACGCGCCGCGCGACGAATACGTCGGCCTCGACAACGCGACGAAGATTTTCGAGGCCGCACACCATCCCAAGAGCTTTATTTCGCTCGACACCGCGGATCATCTGCTGCGCAATCGGGACGACGCGGTCTATCTCGCCGATGTTATCGCTGCGTGGTCCTCGCGCTATCTGCCGGAGGAGGAAGAAGCCGTCCAAGAGACGGCAGACGCGGCGGCATTGCCGCCGGGCATCGTCGAGGTGCGCGAGACCCGCAAGGGGCCGTTGGCGCAACAGGTTCGGGCCGGCCGGCATGTGCTGGTGGCCGACGAGCCGGTCGCTGTGGGCGGCGGCGACACCGGGCCGGGGCCTTACGACTATCTGCTCGCCGCGCTCGGCGCCTGCACCTCGATGACGATGCGCCTTTATGCCGACCGCAAGGGGCTCGCCGCAGAGCGGCTCTCGGTGCGTCTGTCCCACCGCAGGGTGCATGCGCAAGATTGCGCCGACTGCGAAACAACAGAGGGCAATATCGGCGAAATCACCCGCGACATTGCCATCGAAGGCAATCTGACGGACGCCGAGCTGGCCCGGCTGATGGAAATTGCCGAGAAGTGCCCGGTCCACCAGACGCTCACGCGCGAGGTCAAGATCCGTTCGCGGCTGGTATCAAAGGATTGAAACGAGCGGCCGGAGCGCTTCAATTGGCAGAGATCATTCTCTAATCTCCCCGCATGACCCGTTCCCAAGCCATCGCCAATGCCGCGGAATACTTTGATCGTGGCGCCTTCAAATCCGATCTCGCGCGCCGTGTCGCGATCCCGAGCGAAAGCCAGAATCCGGACGCGCGCGCCGAGCTTCAGCGCTACGTGCGCGAGGAGATGATCCCCGCGCTCGAGGCGCTCGGCTTTCAGACCCGCATCATCGAGCAAGCCGGCGCGCCGGGGCCGTTCCTTTATGCCGAGCGCAACGAAGGCGAGGGCCGCCCGACCGTGCTTGGCTACGGCCACGGCGACGTCATCCGTGGGCTCGCGAAATCCTGGAACGAGGGCATCGAGCCGTGGAAGCTCGTCGAGAAGGACGGCCGTTACTACGGCCGCGGCACCGCCGACAACAAGGGCCAGCACACCATCAACCTCGCGGCGCTCGACGCGGTGCTGAAGGCGAGGGGCTCGCTCGGCTTCAACGCCAAATGGCTGATCGAGATGGGCGAGGAGACCGGTTCGCGCGGGCTACGCGAGGTCTGCGAGGCCAACAAAGCGTTGTTGAAAGCTGATGTTTTCATTGCCTCCGACGGGCCGCGGCTGTCGGCGGAGCGGCCGACGGTGTTTCTCGGCTCGCGCGGTTGCGCCGCCATCGACATGTGGATCGACGCGCGCGAGGGCGGGCATCATTCCGGCAACTGGGGTGGCCTGCTTTCGAGCCCGGCCATTCAGCTCGTGCACGCGCTTTCGACCATCACCGATGAGAAGGGCCGCATTCTCGTGCCCGAACTGCGGCCGGATCGTATCTCCAATTCGGTGCGCGCCGTGCTCGCCGACTGCAAGATTGAAACGGCGCCCGGCGATCCGGAGATCGACCCCACCTGGGGTGAGCCTGGGCTATCGCTGGCTGAGAAAGTGTTCGGCTGGTGCGCGTTCGAAATTCTCGCAATGACCTCCGGCGTGCCCGAGAGTCCGGTCAATGCCATTCCGCCGCGCGCCTGGGCGCGCACGCAGGTGCGCTTCGTCGTCGGCGTCGATCCGAACGGGTTTGTGCCGGCGCTGCGCCGCCATCTCGACAAGCATGGTTTCCCGATGGTGCAGGTTGCATCCGCGGCGGGCGACGAGATCATGCACGCGACGCGGCTCGATCCCGATCATCCGTGGGTGAAATGGAGCGTGGCGTCGATCGCGAAGACGACCGGCGCGCCGCCCGCGATCCTGCCCAATCTCGGTGGCTCGCTGCCGAACGACATTTTCGCAGACGTGCTCGGCCTGCCGACCGTGTGGGTGCCGCACTCCTATCCGGGCTGCTCGCAGCATGCGCCGAACGAGCACCTGCCGATGGCGCTCGCCCGCGAGGCGTTGCAGATCATGGCCGGGCTCTACTGGGATCTCGGCGAGCCCGGCACGCCGCGTTAGGCCACCACCGGCCCTTCGTTCGCGACGATCATGTCCATCACGCGCTTGCCGGAGCCTGCGCCCATCGTCCAGCCGAGCGTGCCGTGGCCGGTGTTGAGCCACAGGTTGCGACGCCGCGCGCGGCCGACATACGGCACGTTCGATGGCGTTGCGGGGCGCAAGCCGGTCCAAAAACTCGCGCGGCTGAAGTCGCCGGCCTTCGGAAACAACTCGCGCGCGCGGTCGAGGATCGAGCGGCAGCGCACGAGGTTGAGGTTGCGCCGGTAGCCCGACAGCTCCGCCGTGCCGGCGACGCGCAGACGTCCGCCGAGGTTGGAATAGACGAGCTTGTACTGATCGTCGGTGAGGCTCGTCACCGGCGCGTGGTTCGAGCCCTCGCACGGGATCGTCACCGAGTAGCCCTTGCACGGATAGATGTTGAGAGAGACGCCGTACGGCCGCAGGAAGTCAGCGGAGTAACTTCCAAGGCTCACGACCACGTCGCGCGCACCGAGGGTGCGATAGCCTTCGGGCGTGCGCACCTCGACGCCGCTCACGCCGCCGCCCGGCCGGTCGGTCGTGAGCGCCACGGCCTCGGAGCCGTAGAGGAATGTGGCGCCTTTGCGTTCGCAGACGGCCGCAAGTCCCTGCGTGTACTTCAGAGCGTCGCCGCTTTCATCCTCGGCGGTATAAGTGGCGCCGACGATGTTGGAGATCTGCTGATCAAAGGCCGGCTCGATCGCGAGGATCTCATTTCTATCGATGATCTTCCGGTCGCAGCCGTACTTGCGCATCAGCTCGGCAACCGGGATGGCGGCTTCGAATTCCTTCGGGTCGCGATAGAAGTGCAGGATGCCTTTCGTGCGTTCGTCGTAGTGAAGATGCTCCGAGGAACGGATTTCCTGGAGCAATCTCCGGCTTTCCGTCGCGAGCTTGACGATTTCGATCGTGTGCTTGTGCGCCCGGTGCGGCAGGCAATCGACGACGAACTTCGCAAGCCACATCCATTGCCGGACATCGAGCCGCGGCCGGAACAGCAGCGGCGCCTCGGGATTGAACAGCCATTTCAACACCTTGAGCGGTGCGGACGGATTCGCCCACGGCTCCGCGTGGCTGACCGAAATCTGTCCGCCGTTGGCAAAGCTCGTCTCGATCCCGGCCATCGGCTCGCGATCGACGACGCAAACGCTTTTGCCGGCGCGCAGCGCCCAATAGGCGGTGTTGACGCCGACAACGCCGGCGCCCAGCACCACAACATCGAAGCTGTTGGATTTATTCGTCATCTCAGGCTCCCAAGGTTGCCATCCGCAGAAACTGCGGCGGGCCCCCTCTGTCGGAAGAACCTGAGAGTTTCACCGGCCTAAACGCGACCGGCTTTCCCCGTCGGTGGGAGCAAATGCTCCGCTTTCCAGAGTGTTATATGCAGACGGTTCTTTTGCCTGAGAGTTTCCGGGGCGGTTGCTCCTTCGGCGTCGGCGAACCGATCTCTCCCATCTGCACAAGTGAATCTATGTACGGCGAACGGTACTGCCAGCCTCCTGAACGATTCCTGAAGGCTGCTCAAGCCGCATTTTTGTGCTGCGGATCGCCTTGTATCGGCTCACGAATTCGGGAGGTATTTAACCGACCCGCTCCCAGGTCAGTTCCTGGTGCTGCATCACGCCCGCGAACATGCGCCGCGGCGGTGCCAACACCATGCGGCCGTTCTCGAACCGCACAGTGCGCACCTGGTCGCCGCCGACACGGTTCGCATCCGACGACGCATCAACGCGCGTGGAAAGCGTCGCGCCGTCGAACGTGTAGTTGCCGGCGTAGGACATGAACGCGCGCGGCTCGCTGCCCGGCATTTCGCCGCGGCCATCGCAGAGCACAGCCATCATCCGCCCGTCGGCCTGGAACGTGACGAGCCCCATCGCCTTTGGCCCGTAAGGCGGCGGTAGCGCCTTGCCGGAATCGTCCACGCCCTTGGTGCTGACCATGCGCCAGATGCCGACGATGCGGCTGTCGATGTTCGCCATTGCGTGTCCCGGCATTATTCGTCGAGGCTGATCTTGGCGTCGCGGATCACCTTCGTCCACTTCGCCGTATCGGCCTGGATCTGCTTTGCAAGATCGTCCGGCGATCCCGTCATGGCCTCGAAGAAGTTCGCATCGATATAGCGCTGCTTGAATGCCGGATCGGCCATCACCTGCTGCACGCCCGCGTTCAGCCTGTCGACGATCTCCTTCGGCGTGCCGCCGGGGGCGAACAGGCCGAACCAAAGCTCGGCGCGATAACCGGGATAGGTCTCGTCGATGATCGGCACGTTCGGAAATTCTGTCAGACGATGGCTGCCGCCGATGCCGATCGGCTTCACCTGTCCGGCGCGCCATGGCTGCGCCGCAACGCCCGTGGCAATGAACATCATCGGGATGTGACCGGCGACGACGTCGGTGAGGGCCGGGGCCGCGCCGCGATACTGCACCGCGTTGAGCTTGATGCCGGCGGCGTTTTCCAGGAGCACAGCGCTGAGATGCGGCCCGGAGCCGACGCCGAGGCTGCCGTAGCTGATCTGGCCGGGCTTTGCCTTCGCCTGCGCAACCAGCTCCGCGATGTTGTTGAACGGTACGGACGGATTGGCGACCAGCGTCTGGCTCACGGCGATCAGGCCGCTGACCGGCACAAAACCCTTCACCGGATCGTAGGACAGCTTCTTGTAGAGCGACGGGTTGACCGTGAATGTGTGCTCCGCTGTCACGAGGAGCGTGTAGCCATCGGGCGGAGCCTTGCCGACATACTCCGCGGCAAGCTGCGTGTTCGCCCCGCCGCGGTTCTCGATCACGAATGTCTGGCCCCAGGCCTCGGTCAGCTTCTGCGCGACCGCACGCGCGATCACGTCAGCCGCGCCTCCAGGCGCAAGCGCCACCACGATGTTCACCGGCTTGGCGGGATAAGTTTGCGCCGCAGCGGGCGTCACCATCAGAGCGGTCGCAACGCCCAGCGCGGGGAGCAGTCGTGTCAGTTGCATCATGTCGGTTCTGAAGCTCTTACCGTATGGCTGACGCCCGATGCACAGCGTATAGTTTTTTCCGGTGGGCACCACCCAAGAAGCGTTGCGAGGTGAGGGGGCGATGCGTCGCAGTATCTACATCGATGAATTTGCACATAAGAGCCCGATCCCGAACGCATCGCGGATCGGCAACATCATCACGTCCGGCCTGATCCGGGGTGTCGATCCCGCGACGCAGAAATTTCCGCCCACGGTGGAGCAGCAATGCGCCTTTATGTTCGACAACCTGCGCCTGACGGTCGAAGCCGGCGGCGGGCGTGTCGAGGACATCATCAAGGTGACGTTCTGGATGAAGGAGCTGTCACGCAAGCCGGTGAACGACGAGTGGGTGAAGATGTTTCCCGACCCCGCGTCGCGGCCGGCGCGGCAGATCATGGAAGTCCCGATGGAGCCTGAGGTGCTCGTGCAGTGCGACTTCATGGCGGTGCTCCTCCGATGAAGTTCGGGATCACGCTGTCGAACCGCGGCGTGCTGGTCGGGCTTTGCACGCCGCGCGATCTGCTGGTGCTGGCGGATGCGGTCGAAGCCGCGCCGGTGATGGACTCGGTCTGGTGCGGCGACGCGCTGTTCGTAAACCGCAGGCTCGATGCGCTGACGCTGCTGGCGGCGGTCGCCGGCCGCACCGAACGCGTGCTACTGGGCCCCGCCTGCATGGGTTCGTTCGCGCTGCGCGATCCCATGGTGTTTGCCTACGAATGGGCTTCGCTCGACGTGCTGTCGAACGGCCGCACCCGGCTGGTCGCGTGTGCCGGTGGTGGCGCGGGCCCGCTGTGGGAAGCGGAGACCGCGGCGATGAAGATTGCGCCGGAGGACCGCCGTAAGCGCATGGTCGAGAACATGCATGTGCTGCGGCATCTCTGGACCAAGGACAACGAGCCGTTCACGGGCCAATTCACGAACTTCTCCAACATCACGCTGGAGCCGAAGCCGGTTCAGAGCCCTTGTCCGATCTGGCTCGCGACCAACGCCGAGCGGCTTTCGAAAGGGCAAGCTGATTCCGGCGGTTCGGATTTCGCGCTGACGCGCGTCGGCAAGATCGCCGACGGCTGGATGACCCATTCGGTGAGCCCGGAGGGCTTCCGCAAATCGTGGGAGTTCATCCTGAAGGTCGGCGCGGACAACGGCCGCGACATGTCGCGCTTCGATAACGTGCTCTACCACCACATCAACGTGAACGACGACAAGGACGCCGCGCTCGCGGACTCCAAGAAATTCCTCGATCTCTACTATGGCGCCGATTATTCGAAGGAGCGGCTGGAGGCGTGGCTGACCTACGGCTCGCCGCGCGACTGCATCGAGCATCTGCGGCAGTTCAAGAACTCGGGCTGCAACCGCGTCACGTTCCGTATTTCGACGATGGGCGATCCGATGGCGGTGTTCCGCCGTGCGGTGGAGGAAGTGCTGCCGTTCGTCTGATACGCGGCGTCACTCCACCTTGATGCCGGCGCGCTGTGCGGTCTCTTTCCAGTTTTTGATCTCAGACAGGATCAGCGTCTTGAATTCCTCCGGCGTGCCGCCCGCGGGCGTGGTGCCCTGAATCGAGAGCTTGGCAATCAGGTCGGGGTCTTTCAGGGCGCGGTTCACCTCGGCGTTGATCTTCTGCACGATGTCCTTCGGCGTGCCGCCGGTGGTGAGGAGGCCGAGCCATTGCACCGCCTCGAAGCCGGGGAAGCCGGACTCCGCCGCGGTCGGCAGGTCCGGCGTTTTCGGATCGCGCTCCAGTGAGCCGGTCGCGAGCGGTCGCACCAGGCCCGCATCGATCTGCGGCAGGATGCCGAGCGGGGAGAGCAGCACGAGTTGCGTCTCGCCGGTCGCGACCGCAAGCGCCGCCGGAGCCCCGCCACGATAAGGAATGTGCTGCATCTTGATGCCGGCGCGCTCGGCCCACATTTCGATCAGCAGATGTGCTTGCGTCGAGGCGCCCGACGAGCCGTAGTTGAGCTTGTTCGGCTGCGCCTTGGCGTAGGCCACGAACTCCTGAAGCGTCTTCGCCGGCACCTTGGCATTGGTCGCAAACAGCAGCGGGTTCTTCACCAACACGGTGATCGGCTCGAAATCTTTTTCCAGATCGAACGCCATTTTCGAGTTGAGTGCGGCGTTCACTGTGAACGTCGTCGGCACGATCAGCAGCGAATAGCCGTCCGGCGCGGACTTCGCGACGGCGTCGGTACCGATCATGGTGCTCGCTCCGGAGCGGTTCTCGACGATGATCGGCTGGCCGAGCGACCTCTCAAGGTAGGGTTGCAAGAGCCGCGCAATGATGTCTTGCGCTGCCCCGGCCTGCGTCGGCACGACGATGCGGATCGGGCGGTTCGGATAGGTGTCGGCCGATCCGCTCGCGCCGAATGGCAGCAGAAGCGCGACAGCAAGGACGACGAGACGGACGCGGCTGAGTTGCATGGCGGGGCACTCCGTTCCGACGAAACGATAACAGCGCACGCCCGATCGGAAAATAGCAGGACACCTGACCTCTTGGTTCTGCTAGGCTCTCACGATCCTGCCGCCGGACATCCAATGACGATTTTGTTGCGTTGCGTTCTTGGCCTGCTGCTTGCTGCGCCCGCTGGCGTCGCAGCGGCGGCCGAGGTCCGCGTGTTCAGCTCCGGCGCGCCATCGGAGGTGGCGAAGGCGATTGGCGTGGCGTTTGCGCGCGACAGTGGCCATGCCGTGTCGTTCGCCGTCGCAACGCCCGGTGAAATCCAGAAGAAACTCGCGAACGGCGAGAAGCCCGACATCCTGATCATGCCGACGCCCGTGATCGACCGGCTTGAGAAGGCGGGCGCGCTGGCGGCCGGCACGCGGACTGATCTTGCGCGAGTTGGCATCGGCGTCGTGGTGCGCGAGGGCGCGCCGCTGCCGGACATTTCGTCGCTTGATGCAGTGCGAAAGCTTTTGCTCAGCGCGCGTTCGGTGGTGCACACCAATCCCGGCGGTAGCGGCTTTGCCGGCGCCGCCGTCGCGCGCATGATCGAGGGCATGGGCATTGCGGAGACGATCAAGCCGAAGCTCACGCTGAGGCAGGCGATTGACGGCGGTGTGTTGCTCGTCGCAAAGGGTGAGGCCGAGGTTGGCCTGTTCAACATCAGCGAGGTCTTGCCGGTGAAGGGTGTGACGCTGGTTGGTCCTCTGCCGGCGGAGGTGCAGAGCTATATCGTATTCAGCGCCGCCATCCACGCGGGTGCTGCGTCACCCGACCCGGCGCGCGCGTTCATCAAGCTGCTGGCCGATCCTTCGACGCGCGGCCAATGGCGGGCCGGTGGTCTGGAATCGCTGAGCGGAAAAATCTGAGGTCGTTGTTTAATGGCTGCTGCTGCCAAAAACGAAAAACCCAAGGGTCCGCTTGCGGGCGTGCGCGTGATCGATCTCACTTCGGTGGTGCTCGGTCCTTATGCCACGCAAATGCTGGGCGACATGGGCGCCGACATCATCAAGGTGGAGTCACCGGACGGCGACACCACGCGCTACACGGGGCCCTGCGAGAACCGCGATATGGCTTCGCTGTTCCTCGGCGTGAACCGCAACAAGCGCAGCATCGTTCTCGACCTGAAGCAGCCCGAAGCGCGCGACGCGCTGTTGCGTCTGGTCGACACGGCGGACGTGTTCGTTCACAACATCCGGCCGCAGAAGCTCGACAAGATCGGGCTTGGGCAGAAAGCGCTGCTGAAGCGCAATCCGCGGCTCATTTATGCGGGCATTCACGGCTGGCGCGAGGACGGGCCTTACAGCGGCCGCCCGGCCTACGACGACATCATCCAGGGGCTCTGCGGTGTTGCGGCCCTGATGGACAAGCTCACCGGCCAGCCGCGCTACGCGCCGACGATCCTCGCCGACAAGACCTGCGGCCTCGTTGCCGCGCAGTCGATCCTCGCGGCGCTCTATCATCGCGAGAAGACGGGACGGGGACAGTTCGTCGAAATCCCGATGTTCGAGACCATGGTCTCGTTTGTCATGGTCGAGCATCTGTTCGGACGCACCTTCGTTCCGGGCAAGGCCGAGCCAGGCTATACGCGGGTGCTGGCGTCATGGCGACGGCCGTACAAGACCGCCGACGGCTACGTCTGCATGATGGCTTATACCGATCCGCAGTGGCGCCGATTCTGGGATGCGCTCGGCAAACCCGAAATGATGCAGGACGAGCGTTTTGCCAACATGGCCGCGCGCAGCCGCAACATCGAGTTCGTCTATCAGGCCGCGGGCGAGCAGCTTGTCAGCCGCACGACTGCGGAGTGGATCACGCTGTTTGACGAACTGGAAATCCCGGCGGGGCCGGTCAACTCGCTGTCGCAGGTGATGGACGACCCGCATCTGAAAGCCATCGATTTCTTCAAGCACATGGATCATCCGACCGAGGGCGAGATGGTGCTGCCGGACGTTCCGGTGCAATTCTCGGATTCGCCCGCGAGTATCGACCGTCTGCCGCCTCGCTTCGGCGAGCATGGCCGCGAAATCCTGCAAGAGCTTGGAATGAAGACGGATGAGATCGACGCGCTCCAGAAAGCGGGCGGTCTGGTGATGCCGACGCAAAAGGAGCCGGTGGCGTGACAAAGACAAAGATGCAGACGTTGGGGCTTGGGTTTACGTGGGAGCAGCTTTCGCCGGGACAGAAATTCCGGACGCTGAACCGCACCTTGACCGAGACGGACCTTGTGATGTTCACCGGCGTCACCGGCATGCTGGAGGTGATCTTCACCGACCACACGTTCGGTTCAGAGAAGGGCACCATCCAGGGCCGCTTCGTCCCGGCCGCGCTGACCTACAGCCTGATCGAAGGCCTGCTCTGTCAGACCATGATCCAGGGCACGGGCCTTGCGATGCTCGAACTGAAGAAGCAGGTGCTGGCGCCGGTGCGCGTCGGCGACACGATCCACGGCGAGGTCGAGGTCAATTCGGTGCGGCCGACGTCGAAGGGCAATCGCGCCATCGTGGTCTCGACCGTCGAGATCAAGAACCAGAAGGATGAGGTCGTGATCAAATACGAGGCCACGCGGATGCTCGCGGGCCGCGACGATCCGGCCAAGTAGGAGCGGAAATATGCGTGGGTTGAAGGACCGCAGCGTCATCGTCACCGGCGGCGCAAATGGCATCGGAGCGGCGATCGTGCGCCGTCTCGCGGAGGAGGGGTGTCACGTCGGCATCTTCGATCTCGACTCCGCGTCAGGCGAGAAGGTCGCAAGCGAGATCAAGAGCGCGGGCGGCAAGGCGAGCGCGCACGTGGTCGACATTTCGAGTTATGAGGCGGTGGCGAAAGGCGTCGAGGCTTTCGAAAAGGCAGGGGGGCCGCTCTCCTTTCTCGTGAACAACGCGGGTTGGGACCGCGCCATGAATTTCCTCGACACCACCCCGGAGTTCTGGGCGAAGATCGTCGCGATCAATCTCTACGGCCCGCTCAACATGAATCACGTCGTGCTCAAGGGCATGGCGACGCGTGGCTTCGGTCGCGTGGTCAACATCGCGTCGGACGCCGGCCGTGTCGGCTCGTCGGGCGAGGCGGTCTATTCGGCCTGCAAGGGCGGCATGATCGCCTTTACGAAGACGATTGCGCGCGAACTGGTCAGCAAGGGCGTCATCGTCAACACGATCTGCCCCGGTCCGACCGACACCGCGATCCTGCAAAGCTTCCTCGAAGGCCCGGACGGCACCAAGATCGCCGAGGGTCTCAAGCGCGCGATCCCCATGCGCCGTCTCGGCAAGCCGGAGGACTATCCGGGCCTTGTCGCATTCTTTCTGTCCGATGATGCCGCCTACATCACCGGCCAGACCATCAGCGTGTCAGGCGGCCTCACGATGCATGGATAAGACATGAGCCAGTACAAAGACCTTTTGTTTGAAGTGCGTGACAGCGTCGCGCGTATCACCATCAACCGGCCGGACAAGTACAACGCCTTCACGCCGGACACCTGCGAGGAGCTGATCGATGCGCTGAAGCGCGCCGGCTGGGACAAGTCGGTGGCGGTCATCGTTCTCGCCGGCGCGGGCGACAAAGCGTTCTGCACCGGTGCCGATCAGAGCACGCACGAGGGTAGCTACGGCGGCCGCGGCACGCTCGGCCTGCCGATCGAGGAGGTGCAGTCGCTGATCCGCGATGTGCCCAAGCCCGTGATCGCGCGCGTGCAGGGCTTCGCTATCGGCGGCGGCAATGTGCTGGCGACGCTCTGTGACTTCACGATTGCATCGGAGAAGGCAGTGTTCGGCCAGGTCGGCCCCAAGGTCGGGTCGGTCGATCCGGGCTTCGGCACGGCCTATCTCGCCCGCATCGTCGGCGAGAAGCGCGCGCGGGAGATCTGGTACCTCTGCCGTCGTTATTCGGCGAAAGAGGCCTACGAGATGGGCCTCGTAAATGCCGTGGTGCCGCATGACATGCTCGACGATGAGGTCACAAAGTGGTGCGCCGAGATCGTCGAGCGCAGCCCGACGGCCATCGCCATCGCCAAACGCTCGTTCAACGTCGACACCGAGCAATTGCGCGCGGTGAGTGCGCTCGGGTTCGAAGCTGTGTCGCTGTTCTACGGCACCGAGGAATCGAAGGAGGGCGGTAGAGCTTTCCGCGAGAAGCGTCCGCCGCGGTTCCGCGACAAGCTGAAATAATCAGAGCGCTCCCATGAAAATCCAGCTCAGCCTCGGCATCACGTCGAACCCGCGCACCTGGCCGATCATTCAGGGGCGGGTCGCCGCAGACGGCATCGAATTCGTGCCGACCGTGCTTCATCCCTCCGAGCTGTTCTTTCGCCAGTTGAAGCACAGCGAGTTCGACGTATCCGAAATGTCGATCTCCTCGCTGATGATGGCGAAGTCGAAGAGTGACGCGCGCTTTGTCGGCATCCCGATTTTCACCACGCGCAAGTTCTTCCACACCACGGTTCTGGTGCGAAAGGACGCCGGCATCAACGTGCCGGCTGATCTGAGGGGCAAGCGCGTCGGCGTTCCCGAATACCAGCAGACCGCGGCTCTGTGGGCGCGGGGTGTGCTCCAGCATGAGTTCGACGTGCATCCGAAGGACATCGAGTTCTGGATGGAGCGGCCCGTGTCCCTCAGTCACGGCGGCGCGACGGGCTTCGTGCCGCCGCCGGGCGTGACCGTGAACCGCATTCCGCCGGAGAAGAACATCGGCTCGATGATGCTCTCCGGCGAGCTTCACGCTGTGATGTTCTATCTGGTCGACCGCAATATGATCGACCGCAGCACCGCGGACCTGCACAGCCATCCGGATTTCAAGACGCTGTTTCCCGATCCGGTGGCCGAGGGCGTGCGCTACTACAAGAAGACCGGCATCTATCCGATCAACCACGGCATGGTGATCAAGCGCGAGCTCGCCGAGAGGCACCCGTGGGCGATCACGAATATCCTCAAGGCGTTCCACGAGGCGAACGCGATCGCGAACCGCGAGCGCGTCGAGCAGGGTGAGTATTATTTCGAGACCGGCGCGCTGCCGGCGTCGGCCAAGGCGGCCTTCGCCAGGCCGATCATCGAGCATGGCGTGGAGCCAAACCGCAAGGTGCTGGAGACGATTGCTCAGTACTCGCTGGAGCAGGGGCTCACGCCCAAGCTCACGAAGCTCGAGGATATCTTCGCCGCGAGCACGGTGAAGTAGTAGGCCTCTGTCATTCCGGGGCCGGCCGAAGGCCGGAGCCCGGAATCCAGATGCAAGTTCGGAGTGTGCTTCTGGATTCCGGATCGCCGCTTCGCGGCGTCCGGAATGACCGCGGCTAGCTGCAGCACCTGCACGCCATCGCGAAGGCGGTGCGTTCCTCGTCCGTGAGCTTTTCGTGCTCCGGATCGGGCTTCGGTGCCTGTGCCGCAACCGAGAACGGGATGATGATCTCGGTGATTGGCTCGTCGTGTGGCAGGCCTTGCTCGCGCATGGCTTTGCGTTGCGCTTCCGTGGCTGCGACGTCGAGTTCCAGTGTTTCGCCCTTGAACACGGCCCCGTAAAGCTTCTCCGCCGACGCCTTGCCGATGTAGCCCGCGCGCACGTCGTGCTGAAGCGATTTCAGGTCGCGGTCGAGCGGCGAACCGTAGCCGCCGCCGCCGCCGGAGCGCAGGATATAGGCGTCGCCGGACTGAAGTGTCTGATTCAGCGCTTTGCCGTTCGGGAAGTGTGTCTCGTCGGTCTTGCTGAAGCGATGCAGCGCGACGGAGTTTCCGCTGCCGGAAAGGCCTCCGTTCAAGCCCCACGGCTTGCAGCGGACGCGGTCCATCTGCGAGCTGAAGCGGATCGGATGGCGCGCTTGGACAACTTGCTCTGTTCCAAGCCCGCCACGGAATTGCCCCGCACCGCCAGAGTCTTGGCGCAACGCATAGCGTTCCACGAGTAGCGGATATTTCGCCTCGACCTGCTCGGACGGGCCGTTGTGCGTGTCGCCGTCGTTCATCGCGATGACCGCGTTGCGGCCGTCGCTGTCGTGCTTGGCGCCCCAGCCGCCGCCGATCAGGCCGCCCAAGTAGATGTAAAAGCTGTCGTCTTTCGGACGGCGCCCGTTGATCCGGCCGACCACGAGGTCGGCGTGATGACCCGCGATGACTTGATCCGGCAGAGCAGGGGCCAGAGCCTTGAAGATCGTATCCACGATCGTCATCGGATAGGTCATCCACATGCGCATCGCGGCTGGCTTTACGGCGCTGACGACACGGCCCGGCGGCAGAACAATGTCGAGAGCACGGAAAGAACCGTCGTTGATCGGCAGATCAAGCGGCGAGGTGAGGCATTTGAACGCGACCTGGCAGCACGAACGTCCCGCGGTGATGCCGGAGTTGTAGAAGCCCTGCACCTGCTTTGAAACGTCGGACAAATCGACCGTCATGCGGTCGCCTTTGACTTCGACGCGCACCTTCATCGGCACGCGCTGGCCGACGTTGATGCCGTCGTCGTCCATGAAGGATTCGGCTTCGTAGATGCCGTCGGGAATGTCGCTGACGCGCTTCCTCGCGACCGCTTCGCTTTGATCCATAATGGCTTTTATCGAGCCCAGGACGGCGTCGCGGCCGTATTTGCGCATCATATCGGAAAAGCGGCGTTCGCCCGTTCGCACCGCCGCAATCTGCGCGCGGAAGTCGCCCATCGCGCGCTCGGGGAGGCGCACGTTGGTCTTGATGATGGAGATAAGCTCTTCGTTCGGCTCGCCTTTCCGGTAGATCTTCACGATCGGCATCTGGATGCCTTCGGAGAAGATGTCGGTGGTGCCTTCCATCAAGGTGCCGCCCACATCGGGCCAGTGCGCCATGCAGCAGGAGAAGCCGACGAGCTCGCCCTCGTGGAAAATCGGCACCGTGAACGTCATGTGGTTCAGGTGCGAGCCGGTGATGTACGCGTCGTTCGTCAGCAGAATATCGCCCGGATCAAGGTTGCTCGCGCCGAAATGCGCGAGCTTCGTCTTCACAGTGTCGCTCATGCCGCGGATGAACATCGGCAGGCCGAGGCCGATCGAGACCGTGTTGCCCTCCGCGTCGAAGATTCCGACCGTGAAGTCGAGAGCTTCGTAGATGATCATGTTGTACGCGGTGCGCATGAGGTTGATCTTCATTTCCTCGGTCACGGCCACGAGGCCGTTGCGCACGATTTCGGTCGTAACCGGGTCCACTTTGTGTTCCATGGTCTTGTCCTTGGCCATGATTACGCCCTTCCGATCTCGATAACGACGTCACCGAACTCGTCGATGATCACCTGATCTCCGGGATGTACGACGGTCGTAGAAGCATGTTCTTCGATCAGGACCGGCCCGAGGATTCGGTTGCCTGCCTTAAGCTCGGGACGGTGATAGGTCGGTGTCTCGACGAAGCCGGTGCCTGCAAAATAGACTGGCCGCTTGCCGCGGAACGCCGCGGCGTCCGGTTCCGCGCCACCCTTGGCGATGTGCTCGAACGGCGGCTTCTGCATCTCGCCGACGATGGCGCTGCGCAGGCTGACGATCTCTGCTTTCTCAGTAGCGACCGAGAAGCCGTAGCGGACCTGATGCACGGCGTCGAAGCGGGTTTTGATGCCGTCGCGGTCCTGGTTCTTGAACAGCTCGATCGGCAGTTCGACGGTGACGGCATGCTCCTGTCCGACGTAACGCATGTCGGCGGAGCGGGTGACGTGAATGCGCGAAAGCTTCTGGCCGCGCGTGACCGTCTCTCGGCCTTGCGTCTCCATCTCGCTATAGAGTCTTTCCATCGTCTCGAACGAGGCGTCGGCGAGCGGCGTGAACCACGTGTTGACGAAATCGCGGCGGAGGTCCGCGACCAGCATGCCGTAGGCGGAGAAGTGTCCCGGCGCGCGGGGGATGATGACCTTCGCCATCGCAAGCTCGCGCGCGACCATCGCGGCGTGCAGCGGCCCCGCGCCGCCATAGGCGACGAGTGCGAAGTCCGACGCATCGAGCCCGCGCTCGGTGGTCACCCAGCGCACGACATGCGCCATCTTGGTCGTAGCGATCCTTAAGATTCCTTCGGCGGCCTCGACCGGATCGAGGCCGAGCGGACCCGCGACCTTTTCCTGCATCGCCTTCTTCGCGCCTTCAAGATCGAGGCGTATCTCGCCGCCGAGGAAGCGGTCCACGCCGAGGCGACCCAAAATCAGGTTGGCGTCGGTGATGGTCGGCTCGGTGCCGCCGAGGCCGTAGCAGACAGGGCCGGGGGAGGCGCCGGCGCTCTCGGGGCCGACGCGCAGCGCGTTGCCCGTTTCGACGCGGGCGATCGAGCCGCCGCCGGTGCCGACCTCCTGAATGTCGATCATCGGGATTTGCACGGGCAGGCCGGTGGCGTAGCCGCCGATCAGCGCGCTGCCGGTCATCAGCACGGTGCCCTCATGGATCACGCCGGCCTTGGCTGTGGTGCCGCCCATGTCGAAGGCGATGGCGTTCTGCATGCCGAGGCTGTCGCACAGCACCTTGGTGCCGATGACGCCCGCGGCGGGGCCGGACTCCAACATGCGGATACAGGAGGCTTTCGCGTCGTCGATGTCGAACAGCCCGCCGGTCGATTGCACGATCAGGAAGTTGCCGCCGAATCCGGAGTCGTTGAGGTGGTTCACCATTTCCGCCAAGTAGGTCCGCACGCGCGGACCGACGTAGGCGTTGGCGGCGGCGGTCGAGGTGCGCTCGTACTCGCGGTACTCCTGGCTCAACTCGTGCGAGGCGGTGACGAACAGATCGGGGAACTCCTGCTGTACGATTTCCTTGGCGCGCTGCTCGTGCGCCGGATTGCGATAGGAGTGCAGGAACAGGATCGCGATAGCCTTCACGCCTTGCGCCACGGCCTCGCGGGCGCACCGGCGAACCTGTTCCTCGTCGAGCTTCAGCAGGACCGTGCCCTGCGCATCGCAGCGCTCGCTGATTTCGTAGCGCAGTTCGCGGCCGATCAGCGGTTCGTGCTTCTTGAAGAAGAGGTTGTAGGCCTCCGGCCGGTTGACGCGGCCGATTTCGTAGATGTCGCGGAAGCCCTGCGTGGTGAGGAGGGCGCAGAGCGCGCCCTTGCGCTCCAGGATCGTGTTGATCGCGGTCGTGGTGCCGTGGAGGAAGAGGCGCGCCTCGTTGAAGTGCGAGCCGGCCTTGCCGACGCCGTTGTCGATGCCGGTGACGAGTCGCTGCGGCGTGGTCAGCGTCTTGCCGAGCTTCAACTCGCCGGTCTTCTCGTTGAAGGCGGCGACGTCCGTGAATGTGCCGCCGACGTCGGCGGAGAGACGGATCGAGGCGTTACGAATGGGTGCGTTCACATGTCACTCCAACAGAATATGTCACTGACTCATCAAAGCTTCGGACGGCATGTCGGTGATGAAGCTGTGTGCGGGTGCATGCGCGATGAAGAACGGCAGCTTCGCGTTCTCTGCCGCGCTCTGCGGAGTGACGCCGCAGGCCCAGAACACCGGCACGATGTCCTTCGGTGTCGGCGGCACCGGACCGCCGAACAGCGGCGCACCAAGATCGGCGCCGATGGCGGAAGGATCGCCCAGATGAATGGGCGCGCCGTGATTGAACGGAAAGCGCGATGTCACCTGCACGGCGGTGATCGCTTGCGGGCCGGTGAGCCAGCGCATGGTCACGATCATGTCGCCGTTGAACGGGCCTGCCTGTTCGGTCGGCAGCCTGGTGCGAAGCACCCAGCGGTCCTTGTGGGTCGGCACACCGGCCTTCTCGAGAGCGCCGTCGATGCTGATACCCGAGCCGATCAGGAAGGTGACGAGGTCGTCACGCCAGAGATCGGTGATGTCGGTGCGATCCTCGACGCGCACGCCGTCGCGGTAGATCGCATAGCGGGCGCAGTCGGTGCGGAGGTCCGCCGTCGGCGCGAGCTTCTTCGGCGTCACGCTACCCGGATCGGTGACTTCGAGCACCGGGCAGGCGCGCTGATTGCGCTCGCAGTAGAGCAGGAAATCGAGCGCGTAGTCCTTCGGCAAGATCGCGAGGTTGGTCTGCACGAAGCCATGCGCGAGGCCGCGGCTCGTGCCGGTGATCCGACCGGCACGGATTTCCGCGCGAACGCGCTGACTTTCGAGAAGACCTGTTACATTCACCGGCCGTTCTCCAGCATCACTTCGTAAAGCTGCGCGTGGCCGCTCTTGTCGGAGGTGAACAGCACGCGCGAATTGTCCGGCGCAAAGCGCGGGTGAGGGTGGGTGTGCTGCGCGGCCTCCACGGCAACCGGGCCGTCGTTGTAAGGGAACGGTCCGCCCCAGTGCTTGCCCTCCGAGCTGGCGTGGCTCTGGCAAAGCGGGAGGATGTCGTCCTCATCGTCCATATCGTAGGTGTGCAAGCCCTGATCCGGGAAGTTGGTGTCGCAGACAAAGAACAGGCCCTTGTCATCCGGCGCGGCATGCCACGCGGGGAATGTCGTTAGCCAGCGCATCACACCGCGATCGACGTCGATCATCCGCATGCCGCGCGGCCAGTCGACGAAGGCGACGGTGCGGCGGCCCGGTACCCAGACCTCGTGGGTGACCCACTGCATCTTGTCTTCGCGCTCGTAGAGGCGGCGGTTGCCCTTGCCGCTGCGGTCGGTGAGCCACATGCGGTCGGTGAGGGGCCCGGCGTAGAGAATGAGGTCTTCGTCATCCGGGCAGAATTGCGGATGACCGATGGTGTCGCGCTCCAGGAACACGTTCGACGTCTTGTTGACGGTGTCGATCATCATGAAGCGCGTGATCGCGCCGGCCTTCACCGGCACCGCCCACCAGCGGCCGCTGTGCGAGAGCGCGGTGGTGCCCATCGCGGCGCCGACCATGCCCTTCTCGCGCATCTCGACGGCGCCGAAATCCGCAAGCTGCTCTTCCTGGAAATTGTCGAGATCGACGCGCCAAGCGCCGGTGCCTGCGGTGAAGTAAACGTAACGGCCGTCGGCGGAGGGAGAGATCGACCAGTCGGCGAGATCGGGCCGGTCGGTGACCTGTACCAATTCACCCGTCGAGCGATCCTCAAAGAAAATTTGCGGCGCGCCGGTGCGATAGGACACGAAGACCATCTTCTTCATCGCGTCGTCGTAGGCGCGCACGAAGAAGAACGGGTGATGATGAATCGACGGATGGTTGGTGACCTGCCGGATCTTCCGGCCGGACTCCGGGTCCGTCGTTTCACGGGCTTCTGACGGGTATCGCTGACCTTTGCTCACAGTCGTTCCATGAATGCGACGGCCCCCGGTGCAATCTGCCCGGAGGCCGTGGGTTAGGAGCGCCTAGACCTTGAAAGCCTTGGCCTGCTCGATCACCGCTTTCTTGTCGAAGTCATTGATTTCGTCAATCAAATCGTTCGTGTAGAGAGGCTTCAGATTGGCGATTTTCAGGTTCAGGAACTCGGCCTCGCGCTGAAGCTCTTCTTCCTGGATTTGGCCGGTTTTCATGTTCGGATAGGGCGGGCGGAACAGCACCATGCGGCGCAGGACGGGCGCCAGCACTGTCTTGATCGCCTCGTCCTTGGCGACTGCGCGCGGGGCGAGGTCCGGGTACATGTCGAGCAGCACCTTCGCGCCGGCCTGCGGATTGGCGAGGATGAACTCGGTGGCCTTGGCGCCGGAGCGTCCGTAGCCGACCGCGAGCTTGCGGTTCTCCTTCAGCTTGTCGGTGCGCGCGGAGACGAAGAAGCCGCCGATCATCGGCACCTTCTCGGGACGCGGCAGGATGCGCATGGTCATGCCGGAGGCTTCGAGCTGGCCGAAGCCGGTGTCGAAATAGGCGAGCGCGTCGATCGAGCCGCGCTGGAGCGCGACGCCTGCGGTGGTGCCTTCGCCGACCGCGATCCACTGCACATCCTTATCCGGGTCGATGCCGAGGTTCTGGAACACTGCGCGCGTGACCGGATAGTCGGTGGTGCCGAAGCCGGAAATGCCGATCTTCTTGCCCTTGAGGTCGCTGTAGGTCTTGTACGGCGCGCTCTCCTGGACGGCGACGTCCCACTTATAGGGATAGGTGTATTCGTAGAAATTGGTGATCGGCGGCAGCTCGCCCTTGGCGAACAGCGGCAACTGGAAGCTCGGCGCGCCGACGCCAAACGCCAGATCGCCCTTGTCGAGACCGACGAAGATGTTGGTGGAGGAGCCGAGCGGCACCGGCTCGATGGAGAAGCCTTCCTGCTTGTTGTAGCCGAGGCCTTCGCCGATCACCATGTTGATGGTGGTGGCGTTCATGGTCTTGGTGCCCATGCCGAACTTCAGCTTCGGCAGGTTCTGCGCGAAGGCGAGCCGCGGCTTGGTCGTCGCGATGGTGGCGGTGAGGGCGCCAAGCGCGCTCAGCATTTTCCGGCGGTCGAGCATTGTGGTTCTCCCTAGTGTTTTCCGCGACCGGACCAATGGATGACCGATCGTTCTGCTTTTCTGATGATCAGATGAAGGAGGATGCCGGTTATCCCGAGCACCACGAGGCAGGCAAACACGTTGGCGACGTCGGAGACGGCCTGGGCCTTGGTGATGACCACGCCCATGCCCTCCTGCGCGCCGAGGAATTCCGCGACGATGGTGCCGAGCAGCGCATAGACGATGCCCATGTCGAGGCCGGCGAAGATGTAGGGCGCGGCGGTCGGCAGCTTCACGATGCGGTAGGTTTCGAGACGCGAGGCGGACAGCACCTTCATCAGTTCGATCTGTTCGAGGTTTGCCGCGCGCATGCCGGCGAAACTGTTCACCAGCATGGGGAAGAACGCGAGGAGCGCGGCCATCGCGATCTTCGAGCCGTCGCCGAAGCCGCACCAGATCACGATGAGCGGCGCGATGGCGATTTTCGGCAGGCTTTGCAGCGCGAAGGCGTAGGGCATCAGCGCGGTCTCGACCGCGCGGAATTCCGCCATCAGCGAGCCGAGGATGAGGCCGAGGCCCGCGCCGATGGTGAAGCCGATGAGGGCCTTAGAGAGCGTGGACCACATCGGCAGATAAAGACCGAGCGGATCGGTCGGAGCGACCGCGATGCCGGCCATCAGCGCGGCCCAGACCCGCTCCGGCGCGGGGATGATGTAGGGCGGCAACTTGAGGATATCGACGGAGAGCTTCCAGATCACCAGCAAGCAGAGGAAGCCCAGAATGCCGATGGCGAGATTGCGTAGCTTATCGCGGCGGCGGCGGGATTCGGCACGCGCTGCGGAATCCGCAATCAGATCGAGGGAGTTGGTTTCGGTGCGGATGTCGGTCATGTCTCTTGATCTCTTGGCGCGTCACTCTCCCCACTCTCTGTCATTCCGGGGCGCCGCGAAGCGGCGAGCCCGGAATCCAGACACACCGGGACCGTTTGCTGTTCTGGATTCCGGGCTCCCGCGCTACGCGCGGTCCCCGGAATGACCGAGTGTGTGGCTGTCATGGTGCGTCACTCTCCAAGAGTCCGCGGATTTCGCGGCCGAGCCGGACGTGCTCGGGATGGCCGAAGGTGTCGGCGGCGCTGCGCGGGCGCGGCAGATCGACCTTGAGATCGCGCACGATGCGGCCGGGGCGCGGCGACATCACCACGAC
>JBFLYS010000022.1:66356-100585 GCA_040756555.1 Pseudomonadota bacterium
CGCGGATTTCGCGGCCGAGCCGGACGTGCTCGGGATGGCCGAAGGTGTCGGCGGCGCTGCGCGGGCGCGGCAGATCGACCTTGAGATCGCGCACGATGCGGCCGGGGCGCGGCGACATCACCACGACGCGGTCGCCGAGGAACACGGCCTCGTCGATGGAATGCGTGATGAGCACGACGGTCTTGCGCTTGGCGAGCCAGATGCGCTGAAGCTCGGCGTTCATTTTCTCGCGGGTGAGCGCATCGAGCGCGCCGAAGGGTTCATCCATCAGAAGGAGTTTCGGATCGCGGGCGAGCGCGCGCACGATGGCGGCGCGCTGCTGCATGCCGCCGGAGAGTTCATAAGGGTATTTGTTCTCGAAGCCTTCGAGGCCGGCGATGCGGATGAGATCGCGGATCGCCTGTTCGCGGTCGCCGGGCGTGTGGCCGCCGACGCGCACCGGCAGCGTGACATTCTGCCAGATGGTGAACCAGGGCAGCAGCGTCGCCTGCTGGAACACGACGCCGACCTCGGGCGAGGGGCCGTGGATGGCGGTTCCCGCGAGCGAGAACTGTCCGGCGTCGGCGTTGTCGAGACCGGCAAGCAGGCGAAGGAGCGTGCTCTTGCCGCAGCCGGACGGCCCGACGAGGCAGACGAACTCGCCGTCGGCGACGTTGAGGTTGACCTGATCGAGCGCCAGCACCGGTTCGCCCGACTGGGTCGGATAGATTTTGACGATGCCCTTGGCCTGGATCAGCGCATCGCGGCGCGCGGCGGCGGGCATGTCGGCGAGGAGTGCGGGATTCATTGTTGTCGTTATGCTCATTCGTTACACCGCCGTTGAAACCGTGCCGCTCGCCTGCACGGCGCGCGCAATGTCGGCAGCGGCGATGCGCACGCGCTCAAGCGCGAGTTCGCGGAAATCGTCCATCGAGATGCGCACCGCGGGGGCTGCGACGCTGACCGCGGCAATCGGGAAGCCGTCCACGTCGAGCACGGGCGCCGCGAGGATGCGAAGGCCGTTGCCGAACTGTGAGTCCTGCAGCGCGAAGCCTTGCTTGCGGACGGTTTCGAGCGTGCGTTTGAGTTCGGCCTTGGTGAGCGGGGCGGGCGCGAGGCCGCCGCGGCGCGGCTCCATCGCCAGCACGCGTTCGCGGTCGGCGAGCGGCAGGAACGCGAGCACCGCGTAGCCGATCACGCTGGTGCTGGCGGAAATCGTGGTGCCGATGCGGATGTCGACGCCGAGCCGCGTCAGCCCTGCGCGCACGCGCTCGACGTAGAGAATATCGCCGCCGTCGAGCACGCCGAGCGAGGCCGCCTCGCTGATCTCGCCGACAAGCGAGCGCAGGATCGGGCGTGCGAGTTCGCGCAGGTCCGAGCGGCCGATGGCGTGGAGGCCGAGGTCGATCACCTTCAGCGTGAGGCGGAAGCGTTTTGAGTCCGGCACGCGCGCGATGTAGCCCAGCATCACCAGTGTGTTGAGCATGCGGAACGCGGTGCCGGCGTCGATACCGGCGGCGCGCGCGACCTCGGACAGCGTCATCTCCGGCTGCTCGGCGGTGAACGCCTCGAGCACGCGCAGGCCCTTGGAGAGCGAATTGACGAGATTGCGGCTGTCGTCGGCCGACGCCTTCGCCTTGCGCTCGCGCGGCGCCGTGGCCGGGCGGGCCGGAGCTTTCCGATTGCGCGTGAGGGCCCCGTTTGTGGGCATTCGCTTTCCGTCCCTGTCCCGAAGTCCGCGGCTGTTTGAGGGGCGCCGCAGTTTTTCGGATTGCGAAAATTATTTCTCACAAAAGATAGCGCGCAAAAACATCAGCGGTCAAACGACGGAATTGTCGCACCTCTGGGCATGTTCAGCCTGAGACGGTCTATCCGTCGTCATGGCCGGGCTTGTCCCGGCCATCCCGCTTAGGGAGGCACGGTGCTCACCTAAGCGAGATGCCCGGCACCATAGGCGAGCGAAGCGACGCCGTTCTTCGAACGGCTATGGCCGGGCATGACAGGAGAGGCTGGTGCTTATGACTTGGCGCGCGGTCGCGTCAGTAACGGTCGTCCGGCCCGTCGATATAGGGGAACGCGCTCAGCACATGCGGCGGACGCACCGGCGGCGCGGCGCGCACGTAGCTCGGATCGAGCTCGCTGAGCTTGTTGACGCCTGTGAGGCCCATCGCGCGCTCAAGCTCGTCGTGAAGCAGCTCGATGACGCGCAGCACGCCGTCGCGGCCGGCTGCGGCAAGCCCGTAGGCGTAAAGCCGTCCGATCGAGACCGCGTTCGCGCCGAGCGCGATCGCCTTCACGATGTCGGTGCCGCGGCAGAAGCCGCCGTCGACGATGATCTCGGCCTTGCCCTTCGTTGCGGCGACGATCTCCGGCAGGAAGTCCATCGTGCCGGCGCCCTGATCGAGCTGTCGGCCGCCGTGGTTCGACACGTAAATCACATCGACGCCGTGCTCGACCGCGAGCTTGGCATCCTCCGCGGTGGCGAGGCCCTTCACGATCAATGGCACTTTGTATTTCTTCTTCAGCTTGTCGAATTGTGCCCAGTCGAGCGCCTTCTGGTATTTCGCGTGGTCCTCAGTGCGCGCGGACGCTGCGTGATAGCGCTTGGAGATGTCGCGCTCCCGGCGGCTGTAGTGGTGCGTGTCGACGGTGAGGCACAGCGCGCCGAAGCCTGCATTGACCGCTCGGTCGAAGAAATTCTCGACCCACGCCTGATCGCCGCGCACGTAAAGCTGGAAGATCTTGAGCCCGTCCGTCTCCTTGCCGGTCTCTTCAAGCTCCGGCTTCGACACCGAGCTCTGGAACATGGCGCAGCCGAAGGTGCCCGCGGCATTCGCGATCGCCGCGGTCGCGGCCGGATCGAAACGCTCGATGCTGCCGATCGGCGCGAGCGCGACCGGCATCTTCAGCTTGCGGCCGAGGAACGTGCCCGACGTGTCGGTCGTGCCGACGTTGCGCAGGATGCGCGGGCGCAGCGCCAGCGAATCCAGCGCGAGACGGTTGCGGCGAACAGTCGTCTCGGTTTCCGCGCCGCCGATGAGATAGTCCCAGACGTTGCGGTTGAGCTTGGCCCGCGCTGCGGCCACGATCTCGTGCAGGTTTTGAAAACGCTCGCGGACCTCGTCCATGCCCTTCCCCAGACCCTTTCCTTGCAAATGGGTTGTCAATCTCCAGCAATCGCGGTCACATGGCAACCCAACCAGGGAAGGCAGTTGCAATGACAGATAAGGCGCCCATCGGGCTTGTGGGCATCGGTTTGATGGGGGAGGTGCTGGCCGGGCGGCTGATCGCCGCGGGCTTCTCGGTTCTGGGCTACGACGTCGATCCGGCAAAGGGCGAGCGGCTCGTGAAGATGGGTGGCAAGGCCGGCTCGCTCGCGGAAGTGGCACAATGCGACCGCGTGATCCTCGCGGTGTTCTCAACCGATCAGGTCGAGGACGTGACGCAAAATTCGCTCGTTCCGGCGGCCGGCAAAGGCACAACATCCGGCAAGATCGTGCTCTGCACCTCGACCTGCGACCCGGACCGGATCGCCGCGCTCGAGGCCAAGGTCGCGCCGCAGGGGATCCGCTTCCTTGAAACGCCGGTGTCGGGCACCAGCGAGCAGGTGCGCCAGGGCGACGGCGTCGGTCTGATCGGCGGCGACAAAAAGACCGCCGACGAGGTGAAGAACATCCTCGACGTCATCTTCCCGCGCCGCTTCCACATCGGGCGTCCCGGCGACGGCGGCCGTGCCAAGCTCGCGGTCAATCTGATCCTCGGGCTCAACCGTCTCGCGCTTGCCGAAGGGCTGACCTTCGCGAGCCGCATGGGTCTCGATCCGAAGGCGTTCGTCGAGGTCGCGAAAACCTCCGCCGCCTATTCGCAGGTGATGGAGACCAAGGCGCGCAAGATGATCGAGCGCGACTTCGCGCCCGAAGGCCGCGTGAAGCAGACGCTGAAAGACGCGCACATGATGCAGGACCAGGCGAGGAAGCTCGGGCAGACATTGCCCTTGCTCAATGTGAACGTCGATGTGCTGGAAAGCTGCGTGCGCGCGGGCGAGGCCGATTTCGACAACAGCGCCGTCGTCGAGGAAATCCGGCGGCGCAAGGTATGAAAGAGCTATGAGGTCATCATGAGCGACGGAGAGGTTCGCACGTCCCGCGCGGGCGACGTGGTGACGGTCACGTTCGACCGCCCGGCGGCGCGCAATGCGATGACGTGGCAGATGTACGAGCGGCTCGGCGAGGTCTGCGCCGAGTTGCAGAAGGACAGGAGCGTGCGCGCGGTGGTGTTCCGCGGCGCAGGCGGCAAGGCCTTCATCGCCGGCACCGACATCGCGCAGTTCCTCAAATTCACCTCGGGCGAGGACGGCATCGCTTACGAGGAGAGGATGGAGGGCTATCTCGCGGCGCTCGAAGCGCTGCCGATGCCGACCATCGCGGTGGTCGAGGGCTTCGCCATCGGCGGAGGGCTCGCCATTGCGGCGTGCTGCGATCTGCGGATTGCGACGCCGGGTTCGCGCTTCGGCGTGCCGATCGCGCGGACGCTCGGCAATTGTCTTTCCGTCGCGAACTACGCGCGGCTGGTCGCGGCGCTCGGCGTGTCGCGCGCGAAGAAGATGTTGCTCCTTGCGGAGAACCTGACGGCGGAGGAAGCGCTCGCGGGCGGCTTTCTGCTCGACATCGTGCCGCCGGAGGACGTGGACAAGAAGGTGACCGAGCTGTGCGACCGGCTGCTGGGACACGCGCCGGTCACCATGCGGGTGACGAAGGAGTCCATCCGGCGTCTGATGCATGCCGGTCTGCCGAATGGCGATGACCTGGTGCGCGAGACTTACGGGAGTGAAGACTTCCGCGCGGGCGTCAAAGCCTTCGTCGAAAAGAAGACGCCGGAATGGCGCGGCCGGTGATTGACACGACGCCTTCATCGCGCCGCGGCCGTGAACCGGGCGCGGCGTGCGTCGAGGCTGCCAATTCGAAAAGAGCCGCTCAGGTCTCGTATTTGAACGAGAGCGCGACGCGGGTGCGGAACGCCGACACCTTGCCGTTCTCCACGGTCATGTCCATCTTGGTGACCTCGGCGACGCGCAGATCGCGCAGCGAGGTGGCTGCGGTCTCGACCGCACGCTTGCCGGCGTCTTCCCACGAAGTCTTGCTGACGCCGACAACGTCGACGATCCGATAAACGCCGCCGCTTTTCTGCTTCTTCGCCATTCCAGCCTCCCGATCTTTGATGGGCATGCACGGACAATTGCGAGAGCTAGTATCCTAGCGGTACGGCGTGCGGGCCAATAGACTGGACTCGGCTAAATCTTCTTCTCTTCGGACAGCACATCCATCGCCGCCCGATGCGCCTCATTCGCGGCCGGGATGCCGCAATAGAGCGCGACCAGCAGCAGGATTTCGCGGATTTCCTCCGGGGTGCAGCCGTTCTTCAGCGCGCCTTTCAGATGCACGCGCAGCTCCTGCGGCCGGTTGGCGGCGGCCATCATCGCGATCATGGCGAGGCTTTTGACGCCGAGGGACACCGCGTTGCGGCTCCAGACGTCGCCGTAGGAATAGGCGTTGATGATGTGCTGGAGCGGTTCGCCGAATTCGCCGAAGGCGTTCATGCGCTCGGCGACGGCCTTTTCGCCGAACAACTCCTTGCGGAGTTTGAGGCCCTTTTCGGCTTGGTCCTTGATGTCCATGTTCATGCGCTCCGCACTTGGAGTTCGTCATGGCCGGGCTTGTCCCGGCCATCCCGCTTAGGGGACATAGGTGCCTACCTAAGCGGGATGCCCGGCACAAGGCCGGGCATGACGTGGAGAGGGTGGTGCTAGAGCCGCGAGACGGCTAGTGCGGCGCTATCTTCGCCAGCCGCGTCGCCACCTTGAGCCGCTGCACGGTGTCGCCGGCGAGATGGCTCCAGATGAAGCCGTCGCGCACGAGCTTCTCCGCGTGCCGCCCCTCCGGGCTGCCCGCGCCGCCGTGGATCTCGAGGTTCAGCTCGGTGACCTCCTGGATCACGTCGGTCGAGTAGTTCATGGCGAGGCCCGCGTTGGCGGAGTGGATCTTGTGGTCGTGCTCCCAGGCAACACGGAGCACGAACGAGCGCAACGCCTCGGTCAGCATGTTCATCTTGTTGATCTTGAGTTGCACCATCTGCTGCTCGAACAGAGCCGAGCCGCCCTGCTTGTGCGTCTTGGCGTATTTCATCGCCTGCTCGCAGGCATCGATGCAGACGCCGAGCGCGTTCGCGGCCAGCTCCAGATCGCCGAAGATGTCGCCGCCGGTGCGGTCGCCGGCTTGCGCCGTCTTCATGTCGGAGTTGTTGACGTGGCCGACAACATTCGCATGCGGCACGCGGGCGTTCTCGAAGATCATCTCGCCGTTGCGGTAGAACCGCCAGCCGCTCTTGTTGAACACCTTGCCGATGCGGAAGCCGGGCGTGTCGCGCGGCACCAGGAACATGGTGGTGCCTTCGCGGAGCGGCGCGCTCGGATTGCTGCGCGCGTCGATGAAGAACAGCTTGCCGACCGGCGCATTGGCGATGAAGCATTTCTCGCCGTTGAGAATCCATTCGTCGCCCTGGCGCTCGGCGCGCAGTTTCAGGCCCGCCTTGGGGTCGTCCGCCGGCGGCATGCGGTTGTCGGAGCCGGCGGTCGGCTCGGTGATGCCCTTGCCGAGCAGGAAGCGATGATCTGCCACGAACGGCCGGAGGAAGCGTTCCTTCTGCTCGTCGTTGCACGCCTGCGCGATCAGGTGGCTCCACTTCCAGTTCTGGCTGAAGGTCTTCGAGATCGCGCTGTCGCCACGCGCAAGCTCGGCCATCACCAGCGCCTGCGTCACGTAGTCGGTGCCTTCGCCGCCGTATTCCTTCGGCACCGCGAGCGTGCGGAAGCCGAGCCGCGAGCCTTTGTCGATGATGTCCCAGTTGAAGGTGCCGTGCGCGTCCGGCGCCTCGTCGAGCGAAAGCGAGATCGGCTTGATCTCCTCGTCGGCGAATTTGCGCGCCGCCATCTGCCAGGAGCGCTGTTCGTTGCTGAGAGCGAAATCCATTTTCGTATTCCTTATTCGGCAGCGATCATGGCGGGGCGGCGGTGATTGCCGAGCTGTTCGGCAATGCGGAGCTTCAAGTCGGCCGCGCCGTCGCCGGAGTAGAGGCAGACGCGGGCGTCGCTGATGTATTTCTGCAAAGGCATGTCGCGCATCACGCCCATCGCGCCGAAGCATTCGGCGCAGTCTTTGGTGGCGCGATAGATGTTCTCGGCGGTGAAGACAGCGGCGATGGTGGTGAGCGGCAGGTCGGCGATGCTGCGGTCGGCGACGGCCTCCGGATGGTCGGCGGCCCAGGCGGCTTTCCAAACCATGTTGCGGCAAGTCTCGAGCCGGATCGCGGTCTCGGCGAGCTTGGTGCCGATGGCCTGATGCTGGACGATGGGGCGGCCGCCCTGGATGCGGATTTGCGAATAGTCGATGGCGGCTTCGTAGGCGGCGCGGCCGATGCCGATGTTGACGGCCTGTGCGAGCGGCACGTCGAGGCCGGCGAGGGGGCCGCTGCCTTCGGCGCCGAGCAGGTTTCCGGCGGGCACCCGCACGTCCTTCAGCGCGATCTGGCCGGAAGAGCCGTGATGCCAGCGCGGCTCGGCCTGCGCGGTGACGGTGAGGCCCGGTGTGCCGGCAGACACGAGGATGGTGCTGACGCCCTTGTCCGTTGCGACCTCGACCGCGAATAGTTTGGCGATGGGCGCATTGACGACATGGTCCTTCACGCCGTTGATGACCCACTCATTGCCATCTTTCACCGCCTTCGCGGTCAGGCGATGGCGCGAGCCGTCCCTGCGGAAGTAGTTCACGCCGAGCGACTCGTCGCTGTTCGGCTCGTGGTTGGCATAAGCGAGGTGGTAACGGTCGTCCGACAGGAACGGTTGCAGGAATTTCTCGCGCTGTGCGGGCGACATCGCGTTGAACAACACGCGGCCGAGCAGGGCGGTTTCAGCCATCACCGCGGCGACGTCGGTGTCGCCGACGGCGAGTTCCTCCACCACGAGGCAGCAGGTGAGGTTGTCGGCGCCGACGCCACCGAGGTCTTCGGCGAGTGCAAGCGCGCGCAGCCCCATCTGGGAAGCTTGATCGAGCACCTCCGTCGGCAGGCGGCGATCGGCGAGATCGAGCCGATCGGCTTTCAGCGTGACCGGCTTGATCACGTCGTTTGCGAAGTCGCGCACGGTGTCGCGGAATTCGATCTGCTCGGCGCTCAACTGAAGACTGAACATTTGTACGAACCTGCTGTGTTTTGCCTGCTGTGTTGCGACGAAACCTTATTGCTGCACCTTGATGTTCGCGGCCTTGACGACCTTGTCCCACAGAACGAGCTCGGATTTCACGTACTCGGCGAACGCGGGCGAGTCCTTGTAGCTTGCCGTGATGAACTGATCGGCGAAGTATTTCTGCACCGAGTCGATCTTCAGGAAGTCCGATATGCCCTTGGACAGTTTTGCCACGACGGCGGGCGGGGTCTTGGCCGGAACATAGAGGCCGGTCCAGGCCGAGAACTCGTAGCCCGGAACGGTCTCCGCGATGGTCGGAACGTCGGGCAGGCCGGCGAGCCGTTTGGATTCACCGATGGCAAGCGCGGTGCTCTTGCCGGCCTTCACGTGCTCGAGCGAGGTCGCGACGTTGTTGTAGAGCAGTTGCACTTCGCCGGTGAGGACCGCTTGCGTCGCGGGGCCGACACCGCGATAGGGCACGTGCGTCAGCTTGATGCCGGTCTTGCTGGCGAGAAGCTCCAGTCCCATGTGGCTGAAGTTGCCGATGCCGCCGGACGAGTAGTTGAGCGTGTCGGGCTTTTCCTTCGCCACTTTGATCAGGTCGGCGACGCTCTTGATGCCGGTGGACGGATGCGCGGTCAGCATCGAGGGAAAGCGGTTGATCATCGCAACCGGAACGAAGTCGCGCAGCGGCACATAGGGAAGGTTCGCGTACAGCGCCGGGTTGACGATCATTGGACCGTCGGAAATGACCGCGATGGTGTAGCCGTCAGGATCGGCACGCATCAGCTGCTGTGTGCCGAGGCCGCCGTTGGCGCCGCCGACATTCTCGACATACACCTGCTGCCCGAGCAGATCGCTCAGATGCTTGGCGACGAGCCGGGCCATCAGATCGGTGCCGCCGCCGGCCGGGAAGGGGCAGATCAGCTTGATCGGCCGGGTTGGCCAGTCCTGCGCTTGTGCGTGCGATTGGGCGAGCGCAGGCAGCGCGCCGAGAAGACCGAGAACGGTCGCTATCTTGATCATCAAGCTTCGCATTCCCATCCCTCCCGTTGATCGATTGTTGTTCTTGTTCGTTCAGAGTGCCGCTGCGATCGCGTCGCCCATCTGCGTGGTGCTGGCGCTGCCGCCTAAATCCTTGGTGAGTGTTTTGCCTTCTGCGATCACCTTGCTGACCGCGGCGTGGATCAGATCGGACGCGGCGACCGCCTTCGGCTCGTTGTGCTTGCGGCCCAGCCAGCCGAGCAGCATCTGCCCTGAGACGATCATGGCGTAGGGGTTGGCGATGTTCTGGCCGTAGATGTCCGGCGCCGAGCCGTGCGTTGCTTGCGCCATCGCCTGCTTCTCGCCGATGCAGAGACCGGGCGCGAGGCCCAAGCCCCCGACGAGCCCCGCGCCGATGTCGGTCAGAATATCCCCGAACTGATTGGTGGTGACGACGACGTCGAAGCGTTGCGGATCGGTGACGAGCTTCATCGCCGTCGAGTCGATCATCATCTCCTCGAACTGCACGTCCGGATAAAGCTTCGCGACCTTGCGGCACTCGTCCGCGAACATGCCGCAGGCGAGGCGATAGACCGGCTCCTTATGCGCGGCTGTGACCTTCTTTCGCTTTCGCGTGCGCGCCATCTCGAAGGCTTCGCGCGCGACGCGGTTCGAGCCCTTGCGGGTGATGACGCGCATCGCAACGGTAATGTCGTCGTTCGGGCGAAACTCCGGCGCGCCCGCGACCACGGTTTCCGAATAAAGCATGCCTTCGGTCAGTTCGCGGAAGAACGCGATATCGACGTTCTTGTGCACTGACGGCAGATTGGGATGCGAGAGCGAGGGCCGCAGCGCGGCGAACAGGTCGAACTTCTTGCGGATCGGCGGCATCACCCAGGTCGCGTCGCCGCGCGGATAGGCATTGTGGCCGATCGGTCCCATGATCCAGCCGTCGAGGCCGCGCAGGGCTTCCTCAGTGACAGCGGGAAGCGTGGTGCCATGCTTTGCGTGCGCTTCTTTCCCGATCAGGTGCTCATGCCACTCGATGGAAAGGCCGGTCTTCGTCGCGGCCGCCTTCATCACCTTGACGCATTCCGGAACGACCTCCAGGCCGATGTCGTCGCCGTTCAAAATTCCGATCTTCAAGTTCGAATTCCTTCATTCCTCGATCACAATCCCGGCCTCGGCGATATCGCGCCGCCATGTGTCCATCTGCAGCTTCAGCCAGTTCTTCGCGTCGTCGGCGGACGTCTGCGACGGCGCAGTCAGGCCGCCGCGCTCGAATATCTCCTTCATCTCCGGCGTCCTGGATGCATCGACGAACGCCTTGTGCAGCTTCTCGATGATCTCGCGCGGCACGCCCGCGGGCGCATAAGCCGCCGACCACTGCGATGGCTTGAATTCGGGGAATCCCACCTCGGCAATCGTCGGAACGTCGGGCCACGCGGCGAGTCTTTGCGGGGCTGCGACAGCGAGCGGCCGAATGCGGCCCGCCTTGATCATGCCGACCGGGTTCGTGATGTTGAACCACGACACATGGGTGTCGCCGCCCGCAACATCCTTCAGGATGCCCGCGCCGCCGTCCTTGAACGGAATGTGAAGAAGCTGGATGCCGGCGCGCTTCGACAGAATTTCAGTGTTGATGTGCTGGTAGGCGCCAACGCCCGCGCTTGCATAGCGCACGTCGCCCGGATGCGCCTTCGCGTAAGTGACGAACTCGGCGAATGTCTTCGGCGGGAAGTTCACCGTGGTCGCCATGAAGAACACCGGCGCGTCGGCAAGCAGCGCGATCGGCTGCACGTCGCGCTCGAAATTGATCCGCATTTTCTTGGCGAGCAGGATCGGCGTCAGGCAATTGGTTGAGATGTTGCCGACCATGATCGTGTAGCCGTCGGGCTTGGCGCGCGCCATTTCCTCGATGGCGATGATGCCGGACGCGCCGGGCTTGTTCTCGACGATGACGTTCTGCCCGAACGATTTGCGCAAATGTTCGGCGTAGTGCCGCGCCACCACATCGGTGAGGCCGCCCGCCGCATAGGGGATCAGCACCCGGATCGAACGATTGGGATAAGTCGGATCGGCCAATGCGCCGCATGCACCGGCAAATAGCCAGAGCACGGACGCCAAAAGGCACCCACACCACCGCATCCTTGCGTCCCTCCCTACGGGTCGCGTCATACGGAGCGTTCTTTGCCGCTCTCTGTATGGGGAGGATTGTAAGGACCGCTGGCAACCAAACACAAGGCGGTATTCGCCGCTCTGCTGTGCGACAGATTCGGACGTGGAACGTGCTGCAATCCCCGATTGACGCACGTTCAACGGGTGGTGCTAATCTTGCATGACGGCCGGGACTGCTGGTTCTCACTCTTTCTCATCGAGGTACCTATGCTCAATCGTCGTCGCGTCGTTCAGTGCGGTCTTGCGGCTGCTGGTTCGTTGACCGTTGCCGCGCCATTTCGTGCTCGCGCGCAGAGCAAGCCTCCGATCAAAATCAGATACAGCGAGGTGGTGCGCTCGATCCTCTACGCGCCGGCCTACGTCGCCATGACCAACGGTTACTTCAAGGATGCGGGCTTCGACGTTTCGATGAGCACGGCGCAGGGCGGCGACAAGGCGATTGCCGCGCTACTGTCCAACAGCGCGGACATCGCGCTGATCGGCCCCGAAACCGCGATCTACACGCAGAACAGCGAGTCGCCGGTCAAGACGCCGATCTTCTGCGGCCTCACCGCCACCGACGGCTTCATGCTGATGAGCCGCGAGAAGATCGAAAAGTTCGAATGGAGCATGCTCAAGGGTAAGGAGATCCTCGGCTTCCGGCCCGGCAGCACGCCGATCCTGTTCTTCGAGGCGGCGATGCGGCAGAACGGCATCGATCCGCAGAAGGACGTCAAGCTCAACAACAACGTCGCGCCGCCGGCGCGCATGGGCTCCTGGCTCGCGGGTCAGAATCAGTTTGCCATCTTCATCGAACCGGAAGCGTCGCAGCTCGAGCTCGATGGCAAGGCGTACTTCCTTGCTTCGATCGGCGAAACCGTCGGCCCGGCCGACTACACCGCCTTCATGGCGACCGACAAATACATCAAGGAAAACCCGGCCGTGATCCAGGCCTGGACCGATGCGATCTACAAGGCGCAGAAGTGGACGGCGTCGCAGCCTCCGACCGAGGTGGCGAAGGCGATCATGCCGTACTTCCAGGGCGTCGATCCCAAAGCCCTCGCGGCAGCAGCGGAGCGCTATCGCAGGCTGAACATCTGGAAGAGCACGCCGAAGATCGAGCCGAAGGCGATCGAGAAATTCCAGGACATCCTGGTGCAAGGCAAGGTGCTCGACAGCGCCAAGCGCGTGAAGTTCGAGTCGATCGTGCTGACCGAATTCGCCAACAAGGCGAAGTGATCCGTGCAGTCACCGGCATCTGCAAGCGCCGGTCCCGCCAAGGTCGAATTGCGCGGCGTGAGCCTGCGCTACTTCGGCCGTGAGGGCGAGACCGAGGCGCTCAAGGACATCTCCCTGTCCATCAAGCCAGGCGAGTTCGTTTCGATCATCGGCCAAAGCGGCTGCGGCAAAAGCACGTTGCTGTCGCTGATCGCCGGCATCATCAAACAGACCGATGGCGCCGTTCTGGTGGACGGCGCTCCGGTTGCGGGACCGAGCCGTAAGATCGGCTACATGCTGCAACAGGACTACCTGTTCGAATGGCGCACCATCCTGGAGAACACGGTGCTCGGCGCTGAAATCCAGGGCGCGGACATGGGCCGCGCCCGCGATCGCGCGACGCAGCTTCTTACCCGCTATGGACTTGGGCAGTTCCTGCATCATCTTCCGCGGCAATTGTCTGGCGGCATGCGCCAGCGCGTCGCGCTCGCCCGCACGCTCTGCACCGAGCCGGACATCGTGCTGCTGGACGAGCCGTTCTCGGCGCTCGACTCGCAGACGCGTATCGCGTTGGCGGATGAAGTGACCGAAATCCTGCGCCGTGAGGGCAAGACCGCGATCCTGGTGACGCATGACATCGGCGAGGCGGTCAGCATGGCCGAGCGGGTCATCGTGCTGTCACGGCGTCCGGGGCGCGTGAAGTCCGAGTATCACATTCGCTACGCGAGCGCGGATGGAAAGCGTCCGCCGCCGTTCGCTGCGCGCAATGCACCGGAGTTCAACGAGTACTTCAACACCCTCTGGAAGGAGCTTGAAGTCCATGTTGAAGGATAGCGCTCCGAAGGCTGACGCTCCGGCAAAGACCGCGAGCCCGCAATATCTCGACTGGCTGCGGCGCGAGCGGCGCACCCGTTTCACGATCCGCGCCGCGCAGCTCGCGATCCTGATCGTGGTCCTCGTGTTGTGGGAAATCCTGCCCAGGACGCACATCATGAATCCGCTGTTCACCAGCTATCCGTCGGCGATCTGGCCGACGTTCCTCGAGATGCTGAAGGGGACGGAGCAGCAACCGGGCATCCTCACCCATGCGTGGGCGACCGTGCTCGCGACCGCTATCGGCTTCATGGCTGCAATGATTTTGGGCGTGGCGATTGCCGCCGTGCTGTGGTGGTGGGAGAGCCTTTACAAGGTGCTCGATCCGTATCTGGTGGTCGCGAACGCGATGCCGAAGACAGCCTTCGTGCCGATCTTCTACATCTGGCTCGGCGCCACGCTGTCGATCTACGGCATGTCGCTCGCCATCTCGCTGTTCATCACCATCCTGATGATCTACAGCGGCTTCCAGGGCATCGATCCGAACAAGGTGAAGCTGGCGCAGACCTTCGGCGCTTCGAAGTGGCAGATCCTCACCAAGGTGGTGTTGCCCGGCAGCGTGCCGACGCTGATCGCGGCGCTGAAGGTGAACGCGGGGCTCTCGCTGGTCGGCGTGGTCGTCGGCGAATTCCAGTCCGCCAATCTGGGCTTAGGCTATCTGATCGTCTACGGCAGCCAGATCCTGAAGATGAACATCGTGATGACCGCGGTCACGCTGCTCGCGATCGTGTCCTCGCTGATGTATCTCGCGATCTCGTGGCTCGAAGCCGCCGTGATGCGGAGGAGATAAGGAGCGGCTTTCCCTCCGCCTCATCCCGAAGCGCCGCGAAGCGGCGTCTCGAAGGATGGGGCCGAGAAGAAATGGGCGTGTGGCGATTTTACGCCGTCTTGCGTTGCGCCACCGGCACGAGGCGCGCGGCCGCTTCGTCCACGGTCATCACGTCGCCGAAGAAGATCAGGAAGTTGTTGAGCGAGGCGGCATGCTCCTCGTCAGTCACCGAGGCGTTGCCGTCGGACAGCATGACGACGCGATAATCGAACATCATGGCGTCGCGTGCGGTCGACTCGCAGCAGACGTTGGTCACCGTGCCGGCGATCAGCAGCGTCTCGATGCCGCGTGCCTTGAGCTGCGCGTCGATGTCCGACGAGCCCGGAATGAAGGCGCTGTATTTGATCTTCTTGATGTGGAGGTCGGACGGCGCCACCTCAAGCTTGGGATAGATCTTGAAACCGTCGTGGTTCTCGTCGAGCTGCTCAAGGCGCTTTTCCGCGCGGGCCGGCGTGAGCATGTGCTTGTGATGGTTGCCCCACTGCTCCAGCGCGCCAACCGCCGTGGTCTGAATCCAGACAACCGTACCGCCTGCCGCGCGGAGCGCCTTTGCCATGCGGTTGATGTTTGGCACGATGTCGCGCGCCTCCGGCACCTCGGCCATGAAGCCTTCGGCGACGAAGAAGTTCTGCATGTCGATGACGACCAGCGCGGTGCGGGCGGCGTCGATCGTCTCGTGGCTCAGGAGTTTGCCCTGCCGGCGCAGCACGCGGTCCTTGACCGATTGCGGTGTGACGTAGCGATGCATCGAGGCCTCCGTGCGACATGACCGGCCATGAAGGCTAGGACCGCTGCGGCGGACGGTCAATGCGGGCGTGAAACCCGCGCCGCGGAACCGACTCAGGTCGGATTCGGCACGCTCATCCGGCGCTTGAGGCTCGCGACGATCGCCCGGAGCCCGCTGTATGCCGAGGGGCGGCGTTGCAGATCGTGGGCGTGGATGCGGTCGTGGATGAAGGCGAGCTTCATGATCACAACCGGCGCAAGGACAAAGGGGTAGAGGTCCGGCAAACCCATGCTGCGGTTGATCGAGTTGACCGCGAAGGTGAGGGGCAGCCACGCCTCGATGATGCGCGCCATCTCGGCGTTGTGCGGGTCGAAGTCGATGGTGATCGTCATTGCCGCGCCGTGCGAAACCTTCGGCCGCACGCTGAGGCCGTGGGCGCGTGCGGTTTCGAGCGTGTCGATCATGTGGAAATAGTGCGCCCAGGTTTCCGCGAAGTCCTCCCAGGGGTGGGCGCTGGCGTAGGACGTCACGAAACGCTCCGGCCAGTCCGGCGGCGGGCCGTTGTTGTAATGGTTTTGCAGCGCCGCGCCGTAGTCCGCGCGCTCGTCGCCGAACACATTGCGGAACTCGTCGATGTAGGGCGTGTTCGCGATCAGCCGGTCCCAGTAGTAGTGCGCGATCTCGTGCCGGAAGTGCCCGAGCAGGGTCCGGTAGGGCTCGCCCATCTGGCTGCGCTGCCGTTCGCGCTCGGCGTCGTCGGCCTCCGCCAGGTTGATGGTGATGACGCCGTAGGCGTGGCCGGTCAGGACCGGGGCGTTGCCGCCGTGCGGCGAGGCGGCGTCGCTCGACAGGAAATCGAAGGCGAGGCCGTCCTCCGGGTCTTCCTGCTTGGTGCGGTGCGGCAGGCGCAGCTTCAGCAGCGTGTAGAACAGCCGGTGCTTGGCGAGCTCGATCTTGCGCCAGTGGACGAGGTTGTCCGCGATCGACAGGTCCGGGATCGTCCGGTTGTGCCGGCAGGCCTCGCAGAACAAATCCGGCAGGTCGGCGCGGACCAGCCAGTTGCAGGCGTCGTGCTCCGCATTGGCACAGAAGCGGTAATGGGCTCTAGGTTCCGCCAGGGCGCGGAAGCGTATCGGGTCCCTGGTTTCCTTCAGCGCCGTCACCGTCTCGCGCGTCGGCAAATAGCCGAGCCGCATCCCGCAGCTCTCGCAGCGCGTGTTCTCGAAGTAGAGAAGCTGTCCACAGTTCTGGCATTCAAAAAGCTTCATGGTCTGCCTTCGAAGCCATGACGCAGCTATGATGCGCGGACCGAGAAAGTTGGGCCTTTTGGGGCAGGGCCGCAACCTTCCACAGCCATTGTTTCAATGGCAATTTGGAGTTGTGAAGGAGCGGGGGCGACGTCATGCACAAGCTGGAAGTCCGGCCCGGCGTGTGGATGGCCTATGAGGATCATTGGTTCGGCGAGCCCTGGCTCGCAGGCGAGCCGGTGGTGATGATCCACGGCAATGCCGAATCCTCCAAAGCCTGGAATTGCTGGGTGCCGCATCTGGCCGGCCAATTCCGCGTCATCCGTCCGGACATGCCGGGCTTCGGCGCCTCGCCGGAGCCGTCCGGTTACGGCTGGACGGTGGGCGAGCTCGCCACCGACATCGGGAACTTCCTCAACGCGCTCGGCATCGAAAAGTGCCATCTGATCGGCGCGAAATACGGCGGCTCGGCCTGCATGAAGTTCGCGACCCAGCAGCCGCGGCGGCTGCTCTCGCTCTGCTTGTTCGGCTCGCCGGTGCGCGGCAGCGGCACCGGCAATGCCGATCTGATCCGCACCAAGGGCGTGCGCCAATGGGCCCATGAGACGATGCGGGCGCGGCTCGGCAGCAAGGCCTCCGAAGCGCAGCTCAAGTGGTGGGCCGACGAGCTGATGGGGAAGACCAGCTCGAAGGCGGCCTATAGCGCGTCGGCGGCGCGCATCGACATGGAGCTGGAGGACCAGCTTTCGCGCATCACCGCGCCGACGCTGATCGTCACCACGCACGAGAGCGGTCTCCAATCGGTTGAGGCTGTGCGCAAATACGCGAAGAAGTTCCCGAACGCCCGCGTGATCGTGATGCCTGGCGACAGCTACCATGTCGCTGCCGTCGAGCCGGAGCTGTGCGCCAAGCACGCGCTCACTTTCATGCAGACCGCGTCGCGCAAGATCGTCGTCACCAAGGCCGCATCGTGAACAATCTGAAATCGTCGCGCCGCGCCGTTCTCGGCGGGCTGTTGGGCGCCGTGGCGCTGCCGTATGTCGCTCGCGCGCAGGCTTATCCGACGCGGCCCGTTCGTATCATCGTGCCGTTCGCGCCGGGCGGCGGCGCGGACATCGTCTCGCGGCTGATGTCGCCGCACTTGCAGGCGACGCTCGGGCAATCGGTGATCGTGGAGAACCGCGCGGGCGCTGCGGGCCGCATCGGAACGGGCGTGGTGGCGAAGTCCGATCCGGACGGCCACACGCTGCTGGTTTCGACGGAGTCCTCCATCGTGATCGCGCCGCATATCGGCCAGTCGATCGGCTACGATCCGCTGAAGGATTTCGCGCCGGTGTCGCTGCTGACGAGGAACACGGTGATGCTCGTCGTGCATCCATCGGTGCCAGCGAAGAACTTGCAAGAGTTCATGGCGCTCGCGAAGGCGAAGCCCGGCGAGATGTTCTATGCGTCGTCCGGTGTCGGTGGGCCGAACCATCTGGCCGGCGAGGTTTTCAATCGCGCCACGGGGCTTCAGATCACCCACGTGCCGTTCCAGGGCACGGGCCTTGCGTTGCAGGCGGTGATCTCGAACCAGGTCGGCGCGATGTGGGGCTTCATGGCGGGGCTCATCCCGCACATCAAGGAAGGCGCGGTCCGCGCCATCGCGGTCGGCAGCAAGGAGCGCTCGCCGGCGTTGCCCGATGTTCCGACGGTGGCTGAGTCCGGCGTGCCGGGTTACGAGGCGGCGTCATGGGTTGGCATGGTCGCGCCCGCGGGGACGCCGCCGCCGGTGGTCGGCAAAATCTGGGACGCGGTGAACGGCGCGATGCAGGAGAAGGCCGTGCGCGACAATCTGCTGAGCGGCGGGTCGGAGATCGTGGTGAGCAAGCCGGAGGAGTTCCGGGCGCAGATCGAGGCGGACTATGTGAAGTTCGGCAAGATGGCGGATGTGTTCAGGTCGGTGAAGTGAATGTTGGCGTGCGCCACAAACACCGCTGTCGTCCCCGCGAAAGCGGGGACCCATAACCACCACCGTTGAAGTTGGGTCCCCGCTTTCGCGGGGACGACAGCGGTATTTGCGGCGAGGTTCAGACATGACAACTCACAAATCCACTCTCGCGCTCGCGAACTTTGCCGCGACGCTCGATCCGAAGAAATTGTCCGCCGAAGTCCGCCAAAAGCTCGGCTGGCTCCTTCTCGATCATCTGCGGGTCTGCTCCATCGGCGCGCGGCTGCCGTGGAGCGAGTGGTCGCGGCGCTACGTCGAGCAGGTCGGCAAGGCGGGCAAGGCGCACGCGCTGTTCGAGCGCGACACGCTGAACCCGCAGCACGCGACGCTGCTCAACGTCACCTTCGGTTCGAGTTTCGACGGCGACGACACCCATGTCGGCGCGATGCTGCATCCCGGTGTCGCTGCGTGGGCCGCGGCGCTGGCGATGGCCGAGCACAAAGGCGTCAAAGGCCCGGATGTGCTCGCGGCCGTTGTTGCGGGTTATGAGACGACGATCCGTATCGGGCTCTCGGTGCAGCCGGGACACTTCAAGCGCGGTTTTCAGAGCACCGGCACCTGTGTGGGGTTCGGCACGGCAGCGGCTGCGGGGCGGGTGCTGTTCGGCAACGACGGCAAGAAGATCGCCGATGCGCTCGGTCTCGCAGGCGGCTACGCCAGCGGGCTCGCGCAGTTCTACTATTCCGGCGGGTCGGCGAAGCGCATCCACGCCGCGCACGCGGCGGAGGGCGGCGTGTCAGCGGCCCTGCTGGCGAGCGAAGGCTACGCCGGGCCGAATGACATCATCGAGGGGCAGGGCGGCTTCGCGCGCGCCTATGCCGACGGCTTCAATCCAGCGCTGATCGAGGACGGCCTCGGCACGAAGTTCAATCTGATGGACGTGCTGGTGAAGTCCCATGCCGCGGCGGCGCGGGTCGCCGCCGGCATCGACGGCATGCTCGAGCTTCGCCTGGAGCACGGTTTCACCGGCGACGACATCGAGAGCGTGGCGCTCGGCATTCCGAAGATCATCCAGGGGCGGCTGACCAATCCGCATCCGGTGGATCTACAAGCGGCGCAGATGTGCCTGCCATTCTCGGTGGCGCTGGCGTCGAAGGTGGCGTTGCCGAAGGGCGGCGTCGCGACGGTGAACGTGCCGGATTTCGAGAAGGGGCTTTCGGACAAGAGCCTCTATTCCATTGAGGAGCGCACCACGATTTCCCTCGACGACGAGGTCGAGGCCCACAGCAACGAGCTGTCGACCGCGGCGCGGGTGAGCGTCGTGCTGCGCGACGGACGGAAGCTGTCGAAGCTCGTGCCCGCACCGAAGGGCAGCCCGGCACAGCCGTTCACGGCGGCCGAGCACGAGGCGCGGTTCACGCAGGAGCTTTCGACGCGGGTGTCCGAGAAGGTGTGTGCGGAGATCGTCGCGATGTCGCGCGATTTGGATCGGCTCGATCCGAAGTGGCTCGGCGAAGCGCTGAGCGGTTCGTAACGGTTCCACATATTCCGCTGTCATCGCCGGGCTTGTCCCGGCGATCCCGCTTGGGTGAGCGCAGTGCCTCCCTAAGCGAGATGGCCGGGACAAGCCCGGCCATGACGGAGTGCGATTACTTCAATCCCATCAAATCAAACAGCTCATTCCCGATCTGCTTGCGCGCTTCCGCATAGATTGGCTGAACCTTCTCCGCGAACAGCTTGTGTTGCGCGACGTCGAGCTCGACGATCTCGCAGCCCTGCGCCTTCATCGCGGCCTCGGCCTCTTCCTCTTCCTTGATGTGCAGGTCGCGCTGGAAGGCGACGGCCTCCTTCACGAGCCGCGTCATCGCGGCCTTGAGGTCGTCCGGCCATGCGTCGAAGGTCGGGCGGTGCAGGAAGATCGGCCGCGAGATGTAGAAGTGGTTCGAGATCGTGTTGTAGTGGTGGAACTTGTGAACGCCGTAGGTCACCGTGTTGGTGAGCGGGTTCTCCTGGGCGTCGATCTCGCTCTTCTTGATGAGGTCGATCGCTTCCGTCAGGTCGAGGATCAGCGGCGTTGCGCCGAGGAGTTCAAACGTGCGCGCCTGGATCTTGCTCGGCAGCACGCGGATGCGGATGCCCTTGAGATCGTCCGGCGTGCGGATGGTGCGCACCTTGTTGGAGATGTGGCGGAACCCGTTCTCGAACCAGCCGAGGATGCGGTAGTTGCACTTCGCCTCGATCGCCTGTTCGAGCCGCTTGCCGAGCGCGCCGTCCATCGCGCCGCGCGCCGTCTCCGTGCTGTCGAACAGGAACGGCATGTCGACGAAGCTCAATTCCGGCACGCGGTCGGTGAGATAGCTCGACGATTGATAGCCGAGCGTGAGGATGCCGCTCTCGACCAGGAACAGGATCTCCTCGGCCTTGTAGCCGAAGTCCATGATGTTCCAGACGTACTTCACGTCCACGCGGTTGCCGAATTCGGCCGTGAGCTTGTCGCCGATGAATTTCAGCGACTTTGAGAAGCCGGTGGTGGGCGGCCCGTAGCCGCCCATGCGGATCGGAATCGGCTTGGTCATCGTCTGCTCACTTCATGTTGTCGGCGAGCCAGTCGGCGGCGAAGTCCATGCCGATCTGGCGGTTGTCGACGTGGGCGTGCTCGGCGCCGCCTTCTTCGGTGGTGAAGATCTTGATCGTCTTGTTCTTCGAGCCGACCGCATCATAGAGCTTCTGCGCGTTCTCGACCGGCACGACGCGGTCGTTGCCCGCGTGGGTGACCAGGAACGGGCAGGTGATGTTCTTCGCCACGTCCTTCAGCGAGAATTTCTTGGCGATCTCGATACCGCCGTCCTCGTCCTCCGCGCCTGCGACCCAGCGCCACTGGAAGTTCGATTGTGCGACGGAGCCCGGCTTGTCCTTGTTGGCGTCCTTGATCTTCTGCTGCCAGGCGGCGAGGTCCCAGTGCAGCGCGGAGAGCGCGATGCAGGCTGCGTAGCGCTTTTCGAACGCGGCGATGCGCGAGGAGTAATAACCACCGAAGCTGTAGCCCATGATGGCGACGCGCTTGGCGTCCACATCCGGCCGCTTGATAAGATATTCGAGCGCCGCGGTGCCGGGCACCTCGTAGTCGAAGCGGCTCGGCATGTCGCGCATGCGCCGCATCTCGCCCATGCCGGGGCCGTCGAGGCAAAGCGTGTTGTAGCCGCGGCGCGCGAATTCCAGGCCGCAGAAGAAGATGCTCATCTCCTTGGCATTGTCCATGCCGTTGACCACGACGACGGTCGGGCGCGGCCCCGGCTCGCTCGACTTCATGAACAGCGCGGGGAGGGTGGTGCCTTCGTAAGGAACCTCGACGAACTCGACATTTGTCTGACGCAGCTTGATGCCGGCGTGCCAGACCTTGTAGGCGTGCGCGCACTGCGCCTTCTTCTCCGGGCCCGGCTGGATGAAGCGCTCGGCGTTGTAGTGATAGATGCCGGCGCGGAGGTAGTAGTCGCCTGCGGTGATCTTGTGACCCTTGGCGAGCGCGGCGTCGCCGTGCTTCTCGATCTGGTCGCCGAGCGCGCGCCATTCCTCGAACCACGCCTTGCCCTTGTCGGCCTCGCCTTGGCGGGCGCGCAGCTTCTCGCAGGCGCGGTCCATTTCTTCGAGCGAGACGACGCCATAGGGCGCCATGCCCTTGAGGATCAGGGTCGCGTTGGACCACAGGAAGTTTTCGCCGAAGTGATCGATCCAGGGGCCGCGAGCGGGCATGCGTATTCCTTCCCAAGCAAGAATTGACGGTGGCAGGCTTAAAAGACGGAAGCGGCCGGGACAAGCCCGGCCGCCACATGACTGATTTGAGGAAGGCTATTCCGGCTTCAGGTTGCCATCCTTGATCATCTTGGAATAGGTCGCCAGTTCCGACTTCAGGTAGTCGCCCCATTCCTTGGGCTGGGTGCCGAGCGGCTGCATGCCCTGGGAGTCGAGAAGCTTCACGACCTCCGGGATCGCGACCGCCTTTGCAACCTCGTCGCGCAGCTTCTGCGCGATCGCGGGCGGCGTGTCCGGCGGCGCGAGGATGCCGAACCAGCCCGGCATGTCGTAGCCGGCAACGCCGGACTCCTGCATGGTCGGCACGTCCGGCAGCGCGGGCGAGCGCTTGGTGCTGGTCACCGCGATCGGCGTGACTTTGCCTTCCTTCGCCTGCACGACCATGACGGGCATCGCGTCGAACATCGCGTCAATGTGGCCGCCGAGCAGATCGTTCAGCGCCGGGCCCGCGCCACGATAGTTCACGACAGTCACCTTGATGTCAGTCTTGGAGCGGAGCAGTTCGAGCGCGAAGTAGAGCGAGGAGCCGGTGCCGCCGCCGGCGCCGAACATCAGCTTGTTTGGATTCGCCTTGGCGAAATCGACGATCTCTTTCACGGTCTTGAGACCGAGGTTGTTCTTGGTGACCAGGATCAGCGGGCCGGTGGCGACCTGCGAGATCGGCGTGAGCTTGGTCAGATCATGCGGATAGTCCGGGTGCAGCGGCTGCGTGATCAGCGTCGATGTCGAGATGAAGAACAGTGTGTGGCCATCCGGCGGCTGAGCGATCAGTTCGCGGATCGCCGGGATGAAGTTGCCGCCGGCTTTGTTCTCGACCACGACGGGAGTCTTCAAACCCTCGCTCATCTTCTGCGCAATGAGACGCGCCATCACGTCGGTCGCGCCGCCGGCCGCGAGGCCGACGATCATGCGGATGGGTTTACCGGTGAAATCCTGAGCCTGAGCGGGCAGAGCCGCCAGCATGGCACCAAGCGCCAACGCGCAGCCCGTCAGGCGTGCGAAAGTCTTCATTGAAATCTCCCTAGGCTATTCCGCGAGCAACGTAGCTTCTATCTGCTCTCGTGTCAGAGGCAAATGACGGATGCGCGCACCGAGCGCACGTGCGACAGCGTTCCCGATGGCTGCGCCGGTCGGGCCGACCGAGCATTCGCCGAGGCCGAGCGTGGGCTCGTTCGGGTTGTCGATCAGCTCGATTTCGATTTCCGGGATGTCGGTGAAGCGGAGGATCGGGTAGTCCTCCCAAGCTTTGATCGCCGAATGGCCGTCCTGGAATTTGATCTGCTCGCGCATCACGAAGCTCGCGCCCTGGATGATGCCGCCCTCAAGCTGATTTTTCGCGCCGTCCGGCGTGATGACGAGGCCGGCGTCGGCAGCGCACCAGATGCGTTTCAAGCGCACCTCTTCGTCCACCTTCACCTCGGCGACGATGGCCGAGTACGAGGCGATGTTCTTGTAGCGCGCGAAGCCGAAGCCGAGCGCGTGCCCCTCCGGCAGCGCACGCTTGTCGAACCAGCCGCTCATGGCGGCTGCGGTCTCGACCACCTTGCGTGCGCGCGGCTCCGACAGGAGCGAGAGACGATATGTCACGGGGTCGACGCTCGCGGCCTCGGCCAGTTCGTCCATGAAGGACTCGATGGCGAACACGTTGGCCCAGGCGCCGAGCCCACGCAGCGACGAGGTGCGGAGCGGCGCGCCGGGGATCATGTGGTGGATCAGCCGGTGGCGCGGCAGGTCGTAGATTGGGAACGAGTTGCGAGTGGCACCCCCACCGCGATCATCCGGGATGTCGCCGATGGGTTTCGGTTCTGGCGCGTTAGGCAGTGCTTCGGCGGCGGTGATGTTGGAGTTGCCGTTCATGCCCGGACGCTGCGCGTGCGGCGGGCTCCATATTTCGATGGTCCAGTCGGCGGGCTTGTTGTCGTTGTCGAGCACGGCGCGAAGGCCTATGGCCATCGCGGTCGAGATCGGCGCGGACGAGAACTCGTCCTCGCGCGTCCAGATCACGCGCACCGTCTTGCCCGGCATCCGTGTCGCGAGATACGCGGCGTCGAAGGCGGCGTCATCGGCGGTGTTATGGCCGTAGGCACCCGAGCCCTGACGATGGAACACGTTGACCTTCGCGGTCTCCATGCCAAGCGCCTTGGCGATCCAGTCGCGCAGGATCGCCGGCCCCTGGCAGTGCGACCACACGCTGAGCTGGCCGTCCTTGAACGCGGCGATGCCGCAGGCGGTGCCGATCGAGCCGTAGGTGAGGAAGGGGCGTGAGTAGAGCGCTTCGACCACACGCCCTTGCGTGACGCGGCCGGGCTGGCCGGACTCGACCTCGCGGCTTTTCGCGGGCTGCGCCTTCAGCCATTCGGGTGAGCCGATGCCGTCGGGCACAGGCTTGCCGCCGTCCCATTTCGCGATCTCGCGCGCCTTCTGCGCGGCCCAGAACACGGCGATTTCGCTCGCACTCGTGAAGGCGACGAAGTTGCCTTCACGGATGATGTCGATGGGCTCCTTCGCCGCCTTGCGAATGACGGCTTCGTTCAACTCGACGAGATTGGCGTAGCGCCACGGCTGACGCAGCACGCGCGCATGCACGACACCCTCAGACATGATGTCGTGGATGAAAGCCGCACCCGAAACCTTCGCGGGAAGGTCGACGCGCGGCATGCTCTTGCCGACGATCTTGTATTTCGATGGCGGCTTCGTCGGCGCGCTGCCAGTGGCGCGGCGCTCGAGCGAGATTTCGCCCTTCATCGACCAGTAGTCCTGGCCGGTGTCCTTGCCCGCGCGCAAAAACTTGCCGTCCTCGACCGACAGTTCGCCGACCGGGCACTTCAGCTTGTCGGCAAGCCTGTCGAGATAGAGCGAACGCACCTCGGCGCAGGCGAGGCGCACCGCGGCGCCGCCGACCGAGACCGAGTAGCTGCCCGAGGTGAAGTATTCCATCGGGCTGACGTCGGTCTGGCCAGAGATGAGGTTCACCTGCTCAGGTTTCAGATCGAGCTCTTCGGCAGCGATCTGCGTGATTGCGGTGAGAATGCCCTGGCCGATCTCGACCTTGCCGCTGAACACGCGCACGCGGCCGGGCTCATCGAACGACACCCATTGCGACAGGATCGGATTGTCGGTCAGGCTGAGCGGCAGCGCGTTGGAGATCATGTGTGCGCTCCGCTCATCATTTCGCCCGCGCGCTGGATCGCGCGGATGACGCGGTTGTGCATGCCGCAGCGGCACAGGTTGCGGTCGAGCGCCTCGACGATCTCCGCGCGGGTCGGCTTCGGGTTCTTCGCGAGCAGGGCGGAGGCCGAAATTAGAATGCCGGACAGGCAGTAACCGCACTGTCCGGCTTGCTCGTCGAGGAACGCCTTTTGTAGCGGGCTGAGCGCGCCGTCCTTCGACAATCCTTCGACGGTGGTGATCCGCTTACCCGCCAGCGTGCCGATCTCGCGGCTGCACGAATATTCCGCCGCGCCGTCGATCAGCACCATGCAGGCGCCGCACTGCTCCAGCCCACAGCCGAAGCGGCTGCCGCGCAACGCCAGCTCGTCGCGCAGCACATAAAGCAACGGCTTGGTGGCGTCGGTTTCGACGCGCACCGGCTTGCCGTTGACGGTCAGTTCGATGGCTTGCTTCTCGGGTTGCGAACCAGTCGTCATTCCACCTTGATGCCCTTCGAGTCGATGAAGGTGGACCAGTTCTTGATCTCATTTTCAAGCTTCGCGCGCAGCGCTGCGCCCGGCGCGAACGTGGGGTTGGTGTCAACCTTGGCGAGCCGTTCGCGGACTCCTGGATTGGCCATGACGGTCTGGAACGCCTTTTCCAGTTTCTCGCGGACCGGAGCGGGGATGCCCTTCGGACCGAAGATGCCCCACCAGAATTCGAGGTCCACGTCGGCGTATTTGAGGCCGATCTCTTTCACGGAAGGGACGTTCGGCAGGGCGGGCGAGCGGCCCTGGCTGGTGACGAAAAGTCCCTTCAACTTGCCGCCTTCGACCAGCGGCTTGCCGACCGACATCGAGGCGAGCGTGATCGGGACGTGTCCGGCGACAACGTCCGCGACCGCTGGTCCGCCACCCTTGTAGGGCACGGGCACGGTGTCCATGCCCGCGCCATCGCGGACCACCTCGAACGACAAATGAGTAACGCTGCCCGCGCCCGCATGGGCGTAGTTCAATTTCTGCGGCAGCGACTTCGAATAGGTGACGAGTTCCGCGAAGGTGTTGAATGGTGTGTTGTTGGCCGCTGTCAGGACCAGCGGCGTGCTGCCGGTCGCGGCGATCGCGTCGTATTGCTTCAGCGGATCGAATTTGGACGGATGGTTCTTGTAGAGAGCCTGGCTGATGCCCAGCGCGTTCTCTGCAACAAGCAGTGTGTAGCCATCGGGTTCGGAATTCGCGACCTGCTGCCAGGCAATATAGCCGCCCCCGCCGCCGCGGTTCTCGATGATCGCCGGCTGTCCGAGCGCGGCAGAGACGTCGTTGGCGATCTGGCGGAAGAACGTGTCGGTCGCGCCGCCGGGCGGGAAGGCGACGACGAATTTCACCGGCCGGTCAGGATACGAACCTTGCGCCCCTGCGAGCGCGGGCGCGCCGAGCAACAGGCAAAGAGCGGCACTCAGCCGCAAGAACATCCGCATGGTCGTCTCCCCATTCCATTCTTTGACGAATATTCGACCACGCCAAGGCCGCATCGTCGAGGCCGCGCGCGCCCGCGCGATGCGGCACTTCGCCGTGCGGCGGCGGGATGTTCCGGCCTTGAGGCGGCTTATTCCGCCTTGATGTTCTTGGCGTCGATGAACTTCGTCCAGTTCTTGATCTCGCTTTCGAGCTTCGCATGAAGCTCCGTCGCGGGAATCACGTCCGGCGTGATGTCGAGCTTTAAGAGCCGCTCCTGCGTGCGCGGATCGTTCATGATCTTGCTGACGACCTGCGCCCACTTGGTCTTCACAGCGGCGGGCAAGCCCTTCGGCCCGAACACCGCGAACCAGAAACGAAGCTCCACGTCGGCCTTGGCGACGCCGGCCTCCTGCATGGTCGGAACGCTGGGCATGGCCGGCGAACGCACCGGGCTCGTCACCGCGAGCGCCTTCATCTTGCCGGTCTCGACGAGGCCCTTGGTTGCCTGCACCGAGGAGATCGTCATTGGCACGTGGCCCGCGACGACGTCGCCGATCGCCTGACCGCCGCCCTTGTAGGGAACGTGGATCGCCTTCATGCCGGTCTTGTCCATGAAGACTTCGAAGTTCAGATGCGAGACCGAGCCGATGCCGGCGGAGGCGAAGTTCATCTCCTCCTTCACGGTCTTCGAGTAGGCGACAAGTTCTGAGACGGTCTTGGCCGGGATGTTATTGGCGACGACGAGCGCAGACGGCGACACCGCGATGCCGGTGACCGCATCATACTGCGTGATCGGATTGAAGTTGGATTTGCTGGTCTTGTAGAGCGCCTGGCTGATCGCGAGCGCGTTCTCGGCGAGAAGAAGCGTGTAGCCGTCAGGGTCTGACGTCGCGACATGCTGCCATGCGATGTAGCCGCCGGCGCCGGGCTTGTTCTCGATCACGACCGGCTGGCCCATTGCCTCTTGCAGATCGTTCTGAAGCTGGCGCGCGAGCGTGTCGGTCGCGCCGCCGGGCACGAAGGCGACGATCAGGCGGATCGGCTTGTCGGGATAGTTTTGTGCCTGTGCGCTTGGCAGCGCTGCGAGCATGGTGCCCACAACGGCAAGCGAGCGGATGAGCTTGAGCATCGTCGTCTCCCTGGAATTCCCGGCCGCTTTAAGCGGCTCTTTCGATCAGTTCATTTGCAACGATTAGAGCACCTTCAAGAGCCAGTCGCCAATGCAATCGACTCCGTACTGGCGATGATCCACCTGGCAGTGCTCCGCGCCGCCTTCCTCCGCGGTGAAAATGCGGAGCGTCTTGTCCTTCGACCCGACGCGTTCGTAGAGCTTGTGCGCTTCTGCAACCGGAACGACGCGGTCGTTCTCTCCATGCAAAATCAGGATCGGGCATGTGACCTTGTCGGCGACGCCCTCGAGGGTGAACTTCTTGGCCCACTCCAAACCGGTCTCGTTGTCCGGCGCACCGACCACCCAGCGAAACTGGAAAGTCGAGCCCGAGGTTTGCCGCGGATCTTTCGGCGCGTGGTGCTTTACGAAGTCATAGACGTTCCAGTTCATCGCGCCGAACGCGACGCAGGCAGCGTAGCGCTTCTCGAACGCGCAGATGCGCGGCGCGTGATAGCCGCCGAACGAGTAGCCCATCACCGCGACGCGCTTGGGATCGACCTCCGGCCGCGCTGCCACCCAATCGTAAGCGGGGATGCCCGCGGCCTCGTAGTCATGGCGTGTCGGAATGTTACGAAGGCGCAGCGGTTCGGACTGGCCAGGGCCGTCGATCGCGAGCACGTTGATGCCGCGCTTGGCGAGATCGAGGCCCGCGAAGACGACGCTCATCTCCTTCGCGTTGTCCATGCCGTCGAACATGACGACCGTGCGCTTCTTGCCTTCGCCACGGCCCTTCACGAAGTAGGCGGGGAGGCTCTTGCCTTCGTAAGGCACCTCGACGCGCTCGATCTCGGGATAGAGCCGCTCCATCGCCGCGAGATAGCAGCGCAGCGCCTTGCGATAGACCGCGAGCTTTTCTTCGCCCGGCGGGATGAAACGCTCGGCGCTGTAGTAGTAGTTCGCCGCGCGCATGTACTGGTTGCCTGCGGTGATCTTGAAGCCGTCGGCGTCGGCCTTGTCGCCATAGGCCGCGACGCGGTCGGCCTCGCGCTCCCATTCCTCTTTCCAGACCTGATCGAGGTTCGGTTCACCCGTGCGCGCGGTCAGCCGGATACGGATGTTGTCGATCTCCGCCATCGACGACGCGGCATACGGCACCATGCCTTTGACGATCTGCATGGCGTTGCTCCAGCGCAGATTGCCGGGGAAGGTGACGGGCCAGTTGCGTTCGGTGGGATTGGAGACCATTTCAATTCCTCAAAGTCAGTCACGTCAGCTTCTGCCATGCCCAGCGCGCGCTGGCGAACAACCTGCGGTCGTCATGGCGCTTGGCGATGAGTTGCAATCCGATCGGCAGATTGTTCGGGCCCTTGAACACGGGCAGCGAGATCACCGGCACGTGCAGCGCGGTCCAGATCTGGAACAGCGGCACGCCGTCGAACGCGAACATGCCGACCGGCGCTTCGCCGAATGCCGAAGGCGTCAGCATCACGTCGTAGCCGCCGAAGATGTCGTCGAGCTGCGCGCGGCATTGTTCCGCGATCAGCTTGGAGGCGACGTAGCGCTCGAAGCTGCCGTTGATGCCGTCGTTCAGGCGGCCGCCGCGCAGCGTGTCGCTGATCTCGTTCCAGTGGTTCTCGATTTCGAAGGTGAAGGTGCGCGCGAACTCGAAGCTGGAGATCCAGCGGTGCGCGTCGTTCAACTGCTTGAAGTCGTCCGGCAGCGTGACGTCGGACACCTTTGCGCCCGCGCGGGCAAGCCGCTCTGCTGCGTCCTCGACGAGCTTTCGTGTGTGAGGTTCGATCTTGTCCCAGATGTGCGTGCGGCAGAGACCGACGCGGGGCGGGGCGCTGACGTCAACGATCAACCGCGGCGGAATGCCGAGCAGCACGTCGTTGTAGAGCGCAATGTCCTCGATGGAGCGCGCGAGGATGCCGAGCGTGTCGAGCGAGCCGGAGGCCTCCATCACGCCGTGCATCCGGTGCTCGCCGTAGGTCGGGCGGAAGCCGAAGCAACCGCAGAACGACGCCGGGCGGATGGTCGAGCCGGTGGTCTGTGTGCCGATGGCGAGCGGCACCATGAAATCCGCGACCGCCGCGGCCGAACCGCTCGACGAGCCCGCGGGTGTGCGAGTGAGGTCGTGCGGATTACGTGTCTTGCCGGGATGCAGGTTGGCGAATTCGGTGGTGACGGTCTTGCCGAGCAGCACGCCGCCGGCCTTGCGCGACAGCGCGACGCAGGCGGCGTCGCGGTTCGTCGTGCGGCCGCGGTGGATCGCCGTGCCCCACTCGGTCGGCATGTCGAATGTGTCGATGATGTCCTTGACGCCGAACGGCACGCCCGCGAGCGGCCCACGCTTGCCGCTCTTGTCGAACGCTTGCGCCGCGGCGATCGCCTGCTTCGGATCGCAATGGGCCCAGGCACCGACGTCGGCCTCGCGCTCGGCCATGCGTTCCAAACATGCGCGCACGACCGCTTCGCAGGTCGCGCGCCCGCCTTCGATCGCGGCGACGATTTCGGTCGCGGTCAACTCGTTCAGCTTGGAAATGGCAATGTCCTCCCGGCTCCCGTCATGAAACTCTCAGGGACCGCTGGATTTTTCCAGCGATTGCAGGCTTCATGTCGGCAACAATACAACACCAAGAGGAAACGAGGACGTTATGCCGAGGAAGCAAGTCAGCTCTCCGAAAATCCGCCAGCCGAACGGCCACTTCTCCCAGGCGACGATGATCGAGGCGAAAGGCCGCCTGGTGTTCATCTCGGGCATGACCTCGCGCCGCGCCGACGGCACCATCGCCGGCATCGGCAACATCAAGGAGCAGACCAAGCAGGTCTGCGAGAACGTCAAAGCCGCCGTTGAGGCCGCGGGCGGCACGATGGACGACATCTGCCGTGTTGACGTTTACGTGCGCAACATGGAGCACTTCGACGCGATCCACGAGGTGCGCCGCGAATACTTCAAGGCGCCTGCGCCCGCGTCCACCATGGTCGAGATCTGCAAGATGACCTCGCCGGAGTATCTCATCGAGATCAACGCCATCGCTGTCATCGAGTGAGGGCGTCATGAAAGCGGTCGCCGGGCTCGTCACCGCTTTTTGTCTTCTCCTGACAGCAAATGCCCACGCGCAGAGCTGGCCGAGCAAGCCGGTGCGCGTGGTGGTGCCTTATGCGGCGGGTGGTGCGAACGATCTGCTCGGCCGTGTGTTTGCGGAGAAGTTGAGCAAGGCGTTCGGCCAGCAGTTCTTCGTGGAGAACCGCACGGGTGGCGGCGGCATGATCGGCACCGAGGCGGTCGCGCGTTCGGAGCCGGATGGCACCACGCTGATGATCTCCGGCATGCCGTCGCATGTGCTCGGGCCGGCGATGAACAAGACCACGGGCTTCGATCCGATCAAGGACTTCACCCACATCGCCTATCTCGGCGGACCGCCGAACGTGTTCGTGGTCAACGCCGGCACCGACATCAAGACGTTCAAGGAACTGCTCGACCTGATGCGGAGCAAGCCGGGTGGCGTCGAATACGTGTCGCCGAGCATCGGTTCGGTCGGCAACACGGTCGCCGAATACATGGCGGCGAAGGAGAAAGTGAAGCTCGTCCACGTCACTTATCGCGGCGGTGGAGCTGCGATCCTCGATCTCGTCGCGGGTCATGTGAAGGTCGGCAGCATGACGGCCTCGACCACGCGCCCGCACATTCTCGCGGGCAAGCTCCGGCCGCTCGCGATCTCGTCGGCGCGGCGCGTGCCGGAATTCCCGGACGTGCCGACGCTGGTGGAGCTCGGCTATCCCGAATTGGTGGTGACGACCTGGTACAGCCTGTCGGGGCCGGCCAAGCTGCCGCGCGATATCGTTGAGAAGCTCAATCGCGAGGTGAATTCTGCGATGAGCGATCCCGAGGTGAAGAAGCATCTCGATCAGGAGATGGTGCAGACCAGGGCGATGTCGCCGGAGGAGATGACCGCCTTCATGCAGTCCGAGGTGGACAAGTGGGTGCCGGCGGTGCGCAAGACGATTGATGTGAAGTAAGGCGACACAGGCGGTCGCGTGTCCCGGGCGCAATGCAGCGCGAAGCGGTGCGTTGCAGACCCGGGACCCCGGTTCTTCTCTCTTGAAAACAAACCGGGGTCCCGGATCAGCGGTGCACCGTTTCGCGCTATGCGCTCACGCTGCACCGCATCCGGGACACGAGACCGCTGGCGTTGCTCGCTCTGATCCACCTATCATTGTCCCCGCTGGGAGGATCGCCGTGGACTTTTCCTTTTCGCCGGAACAAGAAGCCATCAAGACCGCCATCGAGCGCATCTGCGCGCGTTTTGGCGACGACTACTGGCTGAAGAAAGACAAGGACGGCGGCTTCCCGCACGACTTCCACAAGGCGTTCGCCGACGACGGCTGGCTCGGCATCTGCGTGCCGCAGGAGTACGGCGGCGCGGGCTGCGGCGTCACCGAAGCCGTCATTATGATGCAAACCATCGCGGCGTCGGGAGCAGGGCTCTCCGGCGCGTCGGCGCTGCACATGAATATCTTCGGGCTCAATCCGGTGGTGGTGTTCGGCACCGAAGAGCAGAAGCGGCGCATGCTGCCGCCGCTGATTGCGGGCAAGGACAAAGCTTGCTTTGCCGTGACCGAGCCGAACGTCGGCCTCGACACGCTGAAGCTCAAGACCAAGGCCGTGCGCGAGGGCGACAGCTACATTCTCTCGGGCCAGAAAATCTGGATCTCGACCGCCCAGGTCGCGAGCAAGATGCTCATTCTTGCGCGCACCACGCCGCTCGATCAGGTGAAGCGCCGCACCGAGGGCCTGAGCCTGTTCTACACCGACGTGGACCGCCACTACATCGATGTGCGCGAAATCCCGAAGATGGGACGGAGCGCGGTCGACTCCAACGAGCTGTTCATCGACAAGTTGCCGGTGCCGGTCGCCGATCGGATCGGCGAGGAGGGGCGCGGCTTCGAATACATCCTGCACGGGATGAATCCGGAGCGCATTCTGATCGGTGCCGAAGGCATCGGGCTCGGACAGGCGGCGCTGCGCAAAGCGGCGGCCTATGCCGGCGAGAGGATCGTGTTCGACCGGCCGATCGGGCAGAACCAGGCGATCCAGCACCCGCTCGCGGCGTGCTGGATGCAGCTCCAGGCCGCGGAATTGATGGCTTACAAGGCGGCGTCGCTCTACGACGCGGGCAAGCCGTGTGCGCTTGAGGCCAACGCCACGAAATATCTCGGCGGCGAAGCGGCGTTCAAAGCCTGCGAGACCGCGGTGATGACCCACGGTGGCATGGGCTACGCCAAGGAGTTCCACGTCGAGCGATACCTGCGCGAGTCTCTCATCACGCGCATCGCGCCGATCTCGCCGCAGCTCATCTTGAGCTTCATTGCGGAGAAGGCGTTGGGATTGCCGAAGTCGTATTGAGCGACGCGGTAGGTCTTTCGTTCCGTCATGCCCGGCCTTGTGCCGGGCATCTCGTTTAGGGAGGCACAGTACCCGCCTAAGCGGGATGGCCGGGACAAGCCCGGCCATGACGTTGAGAGGGTATTGCGAACGACTACCGGCGTTTTTTCGCGGGTGACTTTAGAGTTTTCGATGTTGTCTGCGCTTTACCCTTAATCACATCACCCCACTTCGCCTCGATCTCCTTCGCCTCATCCGCCGTGAGTGCAGACGTCGGCGGATACTTGTCCTTCCACGCGAACGGCCGCACCGCTTCGATGATCGCCTTCGAATGCGAGGTGAGGCCCGAAAGCTTGTCCTCCATCGGGATGCGTGGATCGAGCGCCGAACTCCAAGCATTTCGCACAATGTCGATCTGCTCCGATGGTTCGCAGCGCGTGGTGATGGCCCACATCACGTCGGCGAGGTTCGATGGATCGACGTCCTCGTCCACCACGACAACCAAGCGGCCCATGTAGGAATGCGCCGCGGCGACCAGCGCCGCACGCTTGGCATGACCGGCGTAACGCTGCTTCAGCGACACGACGGTCATCAATTGCGCGACATGCTGCCAGACGCCGACAACGTCGCTGACGCCGCCGCTGTCGAGGTTGCTCCAGATCGACGCGGCGCGGAACGGCAGGCCGAAATGGAAGCGCGGCGGCTTCATCGGCGGCGAGCCGAGCAGGATCGGATTGTCGCGGTGGTGGATCGCCTTCACCTCCATCACCGGGCAGGGGCGTGCGTCGGCGGCGTAATAGCCGGTGAACTCGCCGAACGGCCCTTCGGCCAGTGTGCTCTTGCTTGCGGGGAGCAATTCGCCTTCGAGGATGATCTCGGCCAGCGCGGGGATCGGCAGGCCGGTGACCGGGCCCGGCATGACGTCGATCGGCGCGCCCTTGATCGCGCCGGCGAAGTCGTACTCGGACTGTCCGTCCGGCAGATATTCGAAGCCCGAGATGAACAGGGCCGGGTCCTCGCCGTTCACGACCGCTACGGGACAGCTTTTGCCCTTGTCCCAGTATTTCTTCGCGATCACCGCGCCGTGGCGGCCGGGATGATCGAACTGGATCGTCACCTTGTTCTTGCCGTG
>JBFLYS010000023.1:0-90230 GCA_040756555.1 Pseudomonadota bacterium
GCTATCTGCGTCACACTGCGCTCGAAGCGCCGGATGGCGCACCGCGCATGCAGACGCTCGTCGCACTCTCCTATGCGGCGCTGTGCATGGCGGGCCAGCAGCGCCACCTCACCCGCGTCGTGAACCGTCTCGCCGCTGAGCTCGAGCGTCAGGTTCTTCCCGATGGCGGCCATGTCAGCCGCAATCCCAATGCGCTGATCGAATTGCTGCTCGATCTCCTGCCGCTGCGTCAGGCGTTCGCCGCGCGCAACATCGTGCCGCCGCCGCAGCTCAACAATGCGATCGATCGCATGATGCCGATGCTGCGCTTCTTCCGGCACGGCGACGGCAATTTCGCGCATTTCAACGGCATGGGTCCGACGCAGCCCGATCTGATCGGGACCATTCTCGCTTACGACGATGCACGCGGCGCACCGGTCTCGAACGCGTCGCATTCCGGCTATCAGCGCGTCGAGGTGAAAGACCTGCTGGTGCTGATGGACACCGGCACGCCGCCGCCGATCGGCGTCAGCCAGGAAGCGCACGCCGGGTGCCTTTCCTTCGAACTGTCGCATCAATTTCAACGCATCGTGGTCAACTGCGGCCTGCCGGCGACCAGCCGCGACACCTGGCGTCAGGTCGCCCGCGCCACCGCGGCGCATTCCACCGTCGTGTTCAACGACACGTCGTCATGTCGCTTCCTTGAGAGCGGATCGTTCAAGCGCATCGTCGGCACGCCGATCGTCAGCGGCCCGACCCAGGTGCCGGTGGCCCGCGAGGAGCGCCCCGACGCACTGATCCTGCGCGCCTCCCACGACGGCTACGGCGAGCGCTTCGGCGTCATTCACCAGCGCGCGCTCAAGCTTGCCGCCGAAGGCACCCGCGTGGACGGCGAAGACCTGTTCGTCCCGCCGGATGGCGACATGCTGCCGGCCAACGCCCAGGACGAATTCGCGGTGCGGTTCCACCTGCACCCGTCGATCAAGGCCAACAAGCTGACCGACGGCCACGGCGTCATGCTGATGCTGCCGAACCGCGAGGTCTGGACCTTCAGCGCCCACGAGGACCGGGTCGAGGTCGAGGAGAGCGTCTATCTTTCGGGGCCGGACGGCCCCCGCCGCACGGTCCAGATCGTCATCTACGGCCGGGCCCGCAAAGTGCCGCGCGTGCACTGGAGCTTTGCCCATGTGACGCCTGCCGGGGCCGGTCCCACCCGCCGCTTCGAGGACGATCCCGAACTGCCGCTTTGACGCCTTTTTGCGGTTGATATGTCGCTGACAACGGCTGGCCGGACTTGTCCCGGTCCGCCGCCTCTCCGATTGATCGGAGACGAAAACGACCCTTGAGCTGGATTAAATTCATGGCTGATCTTCGCCGCGTCACCCGCGCCCTGCTTTCGGTTTCAGACAAAACCGGTTTGATCGAGTTCGCGCAGGGTCTCGCCAAGCACAGCGTCGAGCTGATCTCCACCGGCGGCACCAAGAAGGCGCTCGCGGACGCAGGGCTCAAGGTGCTCGACGTGTCCGAGGTCACCGGCTCGCCGGAAATGATGGACGGCCGCGTGAAGACGCTGCATCCGAAGGTGCACGGCGGCCTGCTCGCGATCCGCGACAACAAGGAGCACGCCACCGCGATGCAGACGCACGGCATCAAGCCGATCGATCTGCTGGTCGTGAATCTCTATCCGTTCGAGGCGACCGTCGCGAAGGGCGCGTCCTACGAGGACTGCATCGAGAACATCGACATCGGCGGACCGGCGATGATCCGCGCCGCGTCGAAGAACCACGCCGATGTTGCGGTGGTCGTCGAGGCCGATGACTACGCGGCCATCCTCGACGAGATGGGCAACAACGACGGCGCGACGACGCTTGCGCTCCGCAAGAAGCTCGCCGCGAAGGCTTATGCACGCACGGCGTCCTATGACGCCGCGATCTCCAACTGGTTCTCGAACGAGCTGAAGGACGACGCGCCAGCATTCCGGGCCTTTGGCGGCAAGCTCGCTGAAGCTTTGCGCTACGGCGAGAACCCGCACCAGAAGGCCGCGTTCTACCGCACGCCCGATCAGCGCTTCGGTGTTGCGACAGCCAAGCAGGTGCAGGGCAAGCAGCTCTCCTACAACAACCTGAACGACACCGATGCCGCCTACGAGTGCGTCGCTGAGTTCGACGCCAAGCGCACCGCGGCCTGCGCGATCATCAAGCACGCCAACCCGTGCGGTGTGGCCGAAGGCGCGAGCTTGCAGGACGCCTATCGCAAGGCGCTGCGCTGCGATCCGACGTCGGCGTTCGGCGGCATCGTCGCGCTCAACCGCACGCTCGACGCAGAGGCCGCGAAGGCCATCACCGAGATCTTTACAGAAGTGATCATCGCGCCGGACGCGACGCCCGAGGCCATCGCCATCGTCGGCGCGAAGAAGAACCTGCGCCTTCTGCTCGCGGGCGGCCTGCCCGATCCGCGCGCCGATGGCCTGACGGTGAAATCGCTCGCCGGCGGACTGCTCGTGCAGTCGCGCGATAACGCCGTTGTCGATGACATGCAGCTCAAGGTCGTGACCAAGCGTGCGCCGACCGAGGCGGAGCTGAACGATCTGCGGTTTGCCTTCCGCGTTGCCAAGCACGTCAAATCCAACACGATCATTTATGCCAAGGATCGCGCCACCGTCGGCGTCGGCGCCGGGCAGATGAGCCGTGTGGACGCGGCCCGCATCGCCGCACGCAAGGCCGAGGACGTGGCGCGCGACGAGAAGCTCGCCGCGCCGCTCACCAAAGGCTCCGTCGTCGCTTCCGATGCGTTCTTCCCGTTTGCCGACGGATTGCTGGTTGCCATCGAAGCCGGCGCCACCGCCGTGATTCAGCCCGGCGGCTCGATGCGCGATGACGAGGTCATCAAAGCCGCCGATGAGCACAATGTCGCGATGGTGCTCACCGGCACGCGGCACTTCAGGCACTAAAGCGCGATATCAGACCTTAACGAGGTTCTGATTTGGCAGCGGACCGCCGGGAAACTGTGCAAGCTTGCCGCCGACCGTCAGCGACCCGAGATCGATGCCGACGAAGCCGGTGCGGTCGATGAGCGCCGCCACCTCTGCCTTCGCAGCACTGTCGTTGCCGGAATAGAACAGCACGCGCCGCCCGCCATCCGACTTGGGGTCCGCTGCAAGCACTTCGGCGCGCAGATGATTGAACGCCTTGACGACGTGGGCGCCCGGCACGAGATCGGCAACCACTTCGCTCGATACCCGCCCCTTCAGATCCACTGGCTTGAACAGCGGCGCCTCGATCGGATTGTTGGCGTCGATGACAATGCGGCCGGACCACTCCGGCAGGCCCGCCAGCGCCGCCGGTAGCTTCGTCCAGTTGACGGCGACGAAGACGATGTCGGCGCGTGCCGCTTCCTCGCGCGTTCCCGCCTTGATCGATGGGCCGAGTTCCTGAACGAGTTCTTTCAGCGACTCCGGGCCGCGGCTGTTGGAAATGGTCGCCTCGATGCCGGCGCGAGCAAGCGTGCGTGCGAAGGCCGTGCCGATGGCGCCTGAACCAATGATACCGATGGACATGGGATGTTCCTTTCGGGGTTAAACGAAGTGGCGGATGGGATCAGGAGCGTGTCGCCGGCGTGGGCGGCAACGCGCCGAGCTGCTGCATAAGCGAGAACAGATTGGCCACGCCCCAATGGTCGGTGATCTTGCCGTCGCGCACGCGCATCACATCGACGGTCTCGAATTGAATCGCGCGGCCCGTCGGCGCGATGCCGAAGAATTCTCCCCGGTGCGTGCCGTGATATGTCTTGTAGGTCGTCACGCGATCTCCGTCGGCAAGCTGCCAATGGATGTCGGCGTGAAAGTCGGGAAACGCAGCGCGGAGGACTTTGTAGAGCTCGCGCGCGCCGTTCTTGTCTGGCGTGCGTCCCGGCTGTGGAGTGTGGTCGAGAAAATCGTCGGCGAAGAGTTGCTCGAACACTTCGAAATTTCCGCCGCCCTGCACCTCCTCGGTGTTGCGGCGGACGACGGCCTTCGCGGCTTCGCTAATGTCGTTGGTGGTCATGACGGACTCCGAATGGTTTGAGTTTTTCTTGGTGGAGTGCGCGGGGCTTTAAGCCCCGACGCCCGCCTTCTGACCGAGAAGCTGCAGCTCCCACGCGAACGAAGTGCCCGTCGCGCCGGTGTGGGGCAGAACCGTTTCGCCAAGCGCTTTCGCTGTGTCCTGGCGCGCCCAATCGCGTTGCCATTCGCTCGCGACCGCCAGCCAGTTCATCGGCACGACGCCGGCCATCATCATGCGGCGGACGCCCATCTCATGCGCTTCGAGGCTGACGCCACCGGATGCGTCGGTGACAGCGTAGACCTCATAGCCTTCGCCGGCGGCCTGGATCGCGGGCATGGCGAGGCAGATTTCCGTCCAGAGCGCGGCCATGACGATCTTCTTGCGGCCGGTCTTCTTGACCGCGTCGACGACGCGCGCGTCTTCCCAGGTGTTGATCCAGGTGCGGTCGATCGGCTTCTGATCCGGAAAGACGTCCTGCAATCCCTTGATGAGCTTGCCGCCGCGGTCTTCCACCACCGTGGTGAGGATCGTCGGGACGTTGAAAACCTTGGCCGCCTTCGCGAGACCGATGACGTTGTTCACGATCATCATCGGCTCGTGGCTGTGCAGGTTGGCGAACTGGAAGGGCTGGTGGTCGATCAGGACCAGTACGGACTCTTCCGGGGTCAGGAGGGCATTCAGGCCGTTCTTGAGGGCGGGGGACTGGGTCATTGGCGTTCACTCCGGTTGGGTTGGTGTTTCCGGAGCCGATACCGCCACGATTATTGCTGCACGATTAGCCGGTAATGGCTATTATGACTTTCAATAATTAATTGAAGATAATCCATGGAAACGCTGGCCAACCTCGAATCCTTCGTCCGGAGCGCCGAAACCGGCGGGTTTTCGGCCGCCGCGCGGCGGCTGTCGCTGACCCCCGCCGCGGTGAGCCGCAACGTCGCGATGCTGGAGCGCAATCTCGGAATTCGCCTGTTTCAGCGCAGCACGCGGAAGCTCACCCTGACCGAGGCGGGCGAGCGCTTCCTTCACGACATCCGCGACAACCTCGACGGATTGCAGGCTTCGATCGCGAGCGTCGCGACCGATCGCGGCGAACCGGCCGGCGTGCTCAAGATCAGCATGGGCATGACGTTCGGCGTCGAATACATCCTGCCGCTGCTGCCCGAATTCCTGAAACGCTATCCGCGCGTCCGCGCCGACTGGCAGTTCGAGAACCGCCAGGTCGATCTCATCGCTGAGGGCTTCGATGCAGCGATCGGTGGCGGCATCGATCTTGCGCCGGGTTTGGTGTCGCGCGTGCTTGCACCCGCCCACATCATCGCGGTGGCGTCACCGTCTTATATGAAAGGGCGAACGCCGCCCGCCGATCCGTCGGGCCTTGCCGCGTTCGACGGCATCGTCATGCGTTCATCGAAGACGCGGCGCGTGCGCGAGCGACCGATGCGCAACGCCGCCGGCGATGAGACGACGGTGCCACTCAAGCCCACCATCGCGTTCGACGATCCCGAGGCGATGTGCCAGGCGGCGGTGCTCGGCATGGGCGTTACGCAGATCGTCGTGGCTCACGCATTGCGGCACCTCGAAAGCGGCGCGCTCGTGCGGCTGGTGCCGCAGTGGTACGCGGACGCGGGACCGATCTCGATCTACCATGCCAGCAGCAGGCAGGTGCCGGCCAAGACGCGCGCCTTCATCGATTTTGTCGCGGATGCATTTCGGCGTCAGCGGCTGGCCGAGCGGTTCGCGGGCAGCATCGGGTAGTTCACCTGTAGGTGTTGCTGTTGCGCAAGAAAAAGGCCGGGCAATCGCCCGGCCTTTCGCATTCTCTGACCTTCGATCAAGTCGGCGACTTGGTCATGCGCGTCGCCGAGGGGATTGCGCTCGCAGCGGGCGCCACCGCCCGCGTGTTCGGGGCCACCGTCGAGGCCGACCGCGAGCGGTCGAGGCGATCCATCACCTCCTGCGGCTCGATCATCTGCTTGCGCTTCTCGTCATAGACCCGCACGCCGAGGGCGATCGCGTCGTCGTTGGAGATGAAGTTCATCTCGTTCGCCGCGGCGCGCAGCATGATGCGCAGGAAGTCCATATCCGAACCGATCGAGCGGAGATACTCGGCGACACCGTAGACTTCCGTCTGCGTACGCTGGATCACGATCTTCAGATCGTCGGCCGAATATTGCTTGTCCTTGTCGAAGTCGCGCGTGAAGGAGTGGAAGCCCACGCCCGCGCTCGAAGCCTTGGTGCGCTGCGGCTTGCCGTTCGCATCGCGGCCGCCGAGGAAGGCGAGCGCGCAGGCGCTGGTGCAGCGCGTCTTGGAGTCGACCACGGTCTCGATCTTGTTCTGGTTGAAGAACCGGCCGAGCCGCATGCCTTCGCGGAGGTTGCCGCCAGGCGAGTCGAGATAGACGACGATGGTCGGCTTCTTCGGCAGGCTCGCGATGTAGACTTGCAGGTCGAAGGTGTCGCCGTCGTCGATCTTGCCCTTGAGCAGGATCGCGTTGACCTCGGCGCTGTCCTTCAGGACGTGCTGCGAAATCTCGACGGCCGACGCCGGCTGCGAAACCGCGCCGAGCATCAACGTTCCGATTGCGGCGCCGAGAAAACCCCGGATGCTGAGCTTGGCCGCCATGACACCTAATCTCCTCCTGGGCTCACCGGCCTCGGCGAGCGCTCTCGGCCTTTGGTGTGGAAAAGGCCCCGGGAGGTTCAAGGTTTTGACGCAAAGTTCCGCGCCGTGGGCCTATCAAGCCATTGAATATATTGTACTTTATGCCGAATTCTAAATATTAAGGCTTGGCTAAATCGCCCAGAAGGCTCGCGGCCACCGTCAGTTTCGACAGCGTCAGACCCGAGGCCGCAATCTGATGGATCGCCGCCCGGATGCGCTCGACCTCGGCCTGCCGCGGCTTCACCCAGGCCTCCACCGCCGCCGGGCCGGCCTGGCCGGTCGCGACCATCGCGGCGGTGATCCGGCGCTCGGCGTCCCCGATCGTGTCCAGTGCACGGTCGAGAGCCAGCCGGTCGAAGTAATCCGAGATGACGATGCCGCGGGCGGCGTTCGTCACGCGGTCGATGCGGAAGAATCCTCGCGCCGCGAAATAAGTGCCGACGATGGCCGAGATCGGCTGATCAACGCGGTCTACGATCGCGACCATGTCCGGTGCAGCGGCGAGTTCTGGCAGGTCGCCGATCCGGCGGGCAAGCTCCGCGGGCACGCCGGCTTTGACGAGTTCTGCTGATCTTGCAGCCCTTTCGGCCGCTGCTTCCGTCGGAAGAGCGGAGTCGAGCTCTTTTGTGAGAGCTTCGATGCCTTCCTTGTAGTGATCGACGACGTTCGCCAGTCCTCGCGTCAGATCAACGTTCCTCAGGAACCAAACCAGCCGATCAAGCAGGAGATCTTGCACTTGTTGGTAGAGAGAAAGCTGAACTTCGCCGTTGATCTTGTTATCCAGCGCGTTGATCTCATCATTGAGCGCCGGCATGTCGTAGGCATTTCGAACGGCCGCAAATGCAGCGGCTATAGCTGACGGCGCAGCACCGGTTTGATCTGCAATACGAACGACGAGTGTCGGTCCTCCGCGGTTGATCATCGAGTTCGCGAGCTGAGTGGCGATAATCTCGCGACGAAGACGGTGTTTCTCCAGCGCATCCGGGAATTTCTCGGCGAGCACTTTCGGGAAATAACGGCCGAGTTCTCGCCCGAGGTACGGATCGTCGGGCACCGAGGAGTCGAGAAGATCGGAATACAAGGTGAGCTTCGCATAGGCGAGCAACACCGAGATCTCGGGCCGCGTGAACGGCTGCGAGCGCTTGAAACGCTCGTTTATGTCCATATCGTCGGGCAAGAACTCGACTGTACGGTCCAGTTCTGCGCGTTGCTCCAGCGTCTGTATCAGCCTCTGCTGGAAGCCGAGGTCTTCCAGACCCCGACGTTGCGCCAAGGATAACGCAAGCGTCTGAAGGTAATTGTTTCGCAACACCAGCTCGGCGACCTCGTCGGTCATTTCGACGAGAAGCTTGTTGCGCGCCTTGATATCCATGCGGCCATCGCGCATGGGCAAGCTGAGCGCGATCTTGATGTTCACCTCGACGTCGGAGGTGTTCACTCCCGCGGAATTGTCGATGGCGTCCGTGTTCAGCCGCACGCCCTTCAAAGCAGCTTCGATGCGGCCGCGCTGAGTCATGCCGAGGTTGGCGCCCTCACCGATCACCTTGACCCGCACATCCTTGCCGGCGATGCGGATCGGATCGTTGGCGCGATCGCCCGCGGCCTCGTCGCTTTCGGTTGACGCCCGGATATAGGTGCCAATGCCGCCGAAGAACAACAGATCGACCGGCGCCTTGAGGATCGCGTTCATCACCTCAGCGGGTGTCGCCCTGTCCTTGGCGAAACCGATGGCCTTCTGTGCTTCCTTCGACAGCGCGATTTCCTTCGACGAGCGAGAGAACACACCGCCGCCCGCGGAAATCAGCTTTTTGTCGTAGTCCTGCCAGCTCGATCGCGGCAGATCGAACAGCCGCTTCCGCTCGGCGAAGCTCTTTTCCGGATCGGGCGTCGGATCAATGAAGATGTCGCGATGGTCGAACGCAGCGACAAGCTTCGTCGTCGTCTCGCGCAGCAAGCCATTGCCGAATACGTCGCCCGACATATCGCCGACGCCGACCGTGGTGAACGTCGTCTTGGAAATATCGACGTTCATCTCGCGGAAGTGGCGCTTCACCGATTCCCATGCGCCGCGCGCGGTGATGCCCATGCCCTTGTGGTCGTAGCCCGCCGAGCCGCCCGAGGCGAAAGCGTCGCCGAGCCAGAAATTGTGCTCAGCGGAGATGCCGTTCGCGATGTCCGAGAACGTCGCCGTGCCCTTGTCGGCTGCGACCACGAGATAAGGATCGTCGCCTTCGTGGCGCACGACATTGTCCGGCGGCACCACGCCCTTCTCGTGGTCGAGATTGTCGGTGATGTCGAGCAGCGTCGAGATGAAAATCTTGTACGCCGCGACGCCCTCCGCCTGCACGGCCTCGCGCGTGCCGCCCACAGGCAGATGTTTCGGCACGAAGCCGCCCTTCGAGCCGACCGGCACGATCACCGCGTTCTTGACCTGCTGCGCCTTCACGAGACCCAGCACCTCGGTGCGGAAATCCTGCGGCCGGTCCGACCAGCGGATGCCACCGCGCGCGACCTTGCCGAAACGCAGGTGATCGCCCTCGACGCGCGGCGAATAGACGAAAATCTCGTAGAGCGGCTTCGGCAGCGGCATGCCGTCGAGCTTGCGGCTCTCGAACTTGATTGCGATCTGCGGCTTCGGCTGCCCGTCCTTGCCGATCTGATAGTAGTTGGTGCGAATCGCCGATTGCACCACGTTGACGAAGCGGCGCACGATCCGATCCTCGTCGAGGCTCTCGACCGCGCCGAGCGCCTTGTCGATCTCGGCGAAGATCTCGGCCTCGCGCTTGCCGCGCTCCTCCATCGAAATGTCGAGCCGGGGATCGAACCGCGCGTGGAACAGATCGACGATCTTCGCCGCAAGCGCTGCGTGCTTGCGCAGCGTCGCCCACATGTAGTCTTGCGAATACGGCACTAGGATCTGGCGCAGGAAACGCGACATCGTGCGAATGAGCGCCACATCGCGCCACGCAAGGCCGCCAGCGAGCACCAGCGCGTTGTAGCCGTCATTCTCGGCCACACCGCGCATCACGACGATGAAGCACGCCTCCAGCGACAGCTTCATCGCGTCGAGATCGACCGCCCCTCCGTCGGCGCGCTCCAGCATCATGTCGTGGAACCAGACGCTCGCCTCGCCCGGTTTGTCATTCGTGACCTGATAGGTCTGCTCGTCCACCACCTTGAAGCCCATGTTCTCCAGCACGGGGACTCGCTCGGAGAGCGGGATCGGGCGGCCGTGGTTCCAGATCTTCAGGCCAACGCACTGCTTCTCGTCCCAAGCACGATGATAGAAATCGACGCCGATCGGCCGTTCCGGCGACAGACCTTCGATGACACGAATGTCGTCGACAGCATTCAGCGGCGAATAGGCCTCGCGATAGCCTTCAGAGAAGGCATCGCCATAGCGCGCGAAGAGATCACGCGCCTTCACCGGGTCGTAAGCCTGCGACAACGCTTCATCGACCGCGTCGGTCCAGGTCCGCACGATGGCGCTGACGCCTTCCTCCAGGGCGGCGCGGTCCGGGTTCGGCGTTTCGCCGGCGTCACGGCCGATGATGAAATGAACGCGGGTCAGCGGGCCTTCCGGCGGGAAGTACGGATAGAACGCGCTGACACGGCCGTTGTAAGTCTTGGCCAGATATTCCCCGATGGCGATGCGGACGCGCGTGTCGAAGCGCTCGCGCGGCACGAACACCAGGACGGAGACGAACCGGTCGAAGCGGTCGCGACGCGCCAGCACACGCACGCGCGGGCGTTCCTCAAGTTGAAGGATCGCGAGCGCGTGCTGATAAAGCGTGTCCTCGTCGATCTGAAACAGCTCGTCGCGCGGGAAGCTTTCGAGCACGTTCGCGAGCGCCTTGCCGGAATGCGAGTCAGGATCGAAGCCGGCACGTTGAACGATCGCATCGGTCTTGCGGCGCAGATACGGGATCGCCCGCGTCGAGAGCGTATAGGCGGTCGAAGTGAACAGGCCGACGATGCGGAACTCGCCAGCAGGATTGCCGTCGCTGTCGAAGCGCTTCACGCCGACGTAATCGAGATAGACGCGCCGGTGGACGCGCGATTTCACGTTCGCCTTGGTGATGATGAGCGTCTTCGGCTCGTTGAAGAACGCTTGAAGCTGCGGCGTGATGGTGACGACCTGACCGCCGCGCTTGAGCACCGGCGTGTCACGTCCGCGCAGAATGCCGAGGCCGGATTCCACAACAGGCTTTAGATCGCGTTCCTTGCCGGTCAGCACATAGTCGCGCACGCCGAGCAGGGTGAAGTTGTTGCCCGCGAGCCATTCAAGGAACTGAATCGCTTCAGCGATATCATCGACTGGAATCGGCGGCGGATCGGTCTTGAGATCGCCGATCACCTCGCCGATACGGGCAAGCATCGGCTTCCAGTCCGATACGCAGAGCCGCACGTCGGCGAGTACGCCCTCGATCGCCTTCGCGATCTCAACACGCTTCTGCTCGTCGTCGATGCGGTCAATATGGATGTGAATGTAGCTTTCGCGGGCACTGCCGTTCTTTCCGCGCTCCTGAACCGGCAAGCCGGTAAGCTTGCCGCTCGCGTCGCGTTCGACCGCGATGATCGGATGCGCGACGAGGTGGATGTCGAGACCGCGCTCGGCCAGCTCGCCCATCACCGAGTCGACGAGGAAGGGCATGTCGTCATTGACGATCTCAACGACCGAGATCGTTTTGAGATAGGGCCCCGCCTCCAGCGGCGGCGCCTCGATGCGAACCTTCGGCGCGCCCGGCTTGCGGTCGGCGAAAAAGGCCCAGGCCCCCCGCGCCAGCGACGCCAACTCGGCCGGCTCAACACCAGCCAAATCCTCCGGCGCGGTGCGGCCGAACAGAAGCTGGACGAAGCCCGCCGGCATCTCGCCGCGTTCGGCGCGCAGCATCGTCCCTGCCGCATCGATTAAGGCGCGCGCGGCGCCTTCGTCGTCATTGCTTGCAGGTGGGGCCGGGACAGCTTTGTTCATCGGAGAATCAACCGCCGCGTTCTTGGACTGTAGTGGTTTCGCCCCATAGCGGAAGGGTTGTAGGCTGGCATCGTGATCCAATTGTGGGGACCGCCCATGCCGGCCAAGGGTAAAAACGCGAAGCAGATCAAAGCAAAACCGCAGAATGCTGCGGTTGCGAAAGCTCCGGTCACAAACGTGACAGCGAACGACGACACGCACATCACCGCGCTCGACCTGCCGCGCGGCAAGCTTTCCCCCGCAATGGACGCATACTTCGCAAAATGCACGGAGAAGCTCGGGTTCGTGCCGAATGTGTTGCAGGCTTACGCATTCGATAACGCCAAGCTCGAGGCTTTCGTTGCAATGTACAACGACCTGATGCTGGCGCCGTCGGGGCTCTCGAAACTCGAGCGTGAGATGATCGCGGTTGCGGTGTCGTCGCACAACCGCTGCTACTACTGCCTCGTGGCGCACGGCGCGGCGGTGCGCACACTGTCGGGCGATCCGGCTCTCGGAGAATTGATGGTGATGAACTACCGCGCCGCGCCGCTCGACAAGCGGCAGCGCGCGATGCTGGACTTCGCGGTGAAGGTGACGGCGGAGCCTTGGGCGGTCGAGGAGAAAGACCGCGAGGCGTTGCGCAAGGCGGGATTCAGCGAACGCGACATCTGGGACATCGCTGCGGTCGCGGGCTTCTACAACATGTCGAACCGAATCGCATCCGCGACCGACATGCGGCCGAACAGCGTCTATCACGCGCAGGCCAGATAACCGCTCTCACCGCGAGTCATTCCGGGGCACGCCGAAGGCGTGAACCCGGAATCCACCTGCAACGGCAATGTGTGTTTCTGGATTCCGGGTTCACGCGCTGCGCGCGTGCCCCGGAATGACAGCGGAGCGGAACGCTGGCGCTGCGCGATGTGGCTACTGCTCCAGCTTGATGTTGTTCTTACGCACAACCTCGCCCCAGCGCGCAGATTCATCGCGCATGAAGGCCGCGAAGTCTTGCGGTGAGCCGCCACCCGGCAGCGCGCCCTGTTTCGCGAACGCTTGCTGAACGTCCGGCATTGCGAGAATTTTCGCCAGCTCCGCGTTGAGCTTCTGAATGATCGGCGGCGGCAGCGCGGCGGGACCCACGATGCCGTACCACAACGACACCTCCATGCCCTTGATGCCAAGCTCGTCGAAGGTTGGCACGTTCGGCAGGATCGGATTGCGTGCAGCGCTCGCGGCAGCAAGCGGGCGCAGCTTGTCGGCCTGGATCATCGGCAGGAGCGAAGGGATCGCATCGAACATGATGTCGATGCGGCCGGCGGCGACATCCACCACCGCGGGGCCGCTGCCGCGACGCGATAGGGCACGTGCAGCATCTGCGTGCCGGTGACGATCTTGAACAGCTCGCCCGCAAGATGCGGCGCGCCGCCGTTGCCGGACGAAGCGAACGAGAGCTTGCCCGGATTGGCCTTGGAGAAGGCTATGACCTCCTGCACCGACTTCATCGGGCGATCGGCGGCGAGCGTCATGACCAGCGGCAGATTGGCCACCAACATGATCGGCGCGAAGTCTTTCACCGAGTCATACGGCAGGCTGGCGTAGAGGTGCGGCCCGATGCCATGGGTGGTGATCGAGTTGAGCAGGATCGTGTAGCCGTCGGGCTGTGCTTTCGCGACGTTGTCGGAAGCAATGGTGCCGCTCGCACCGCCACGGTTCGAGATCACCACCGGCTGCCCGAGCGCGTCCTGCAACTTCTGGCCGAGCGTGCGGGCGATGAAATCCGCCGCGCCGCCGGGCGGAACGGGGACGACGAGGGTGATGACCTTGTTGGGATAGTCCTGCGCCTGTGTGGGCAAGGCGAAAGCCAGCGCCAATGCGACGGGCAGCCAGACACGGAACAGGGTTCTCATCGTGCAAATCCTCGTCGTAAACTTCCGGCCTCGCCTAGCTTAAACAACGCAAGCCTAGACAATCATCCATCCCCGGCCAATCGCGAGAGCAGAGAGAGCATCGTTCATGCCAATCCGGCTGATGGAGAATTTCCGCGCGATCTTCTACGCGCCGTACTACGCGACGGTGGCGCTCGGCTTTTACGAGCGTGAGGGCGTCGCGGTGGAGTTGATGACGTCGAATGCGCCGGGCGATGCGGTGCCAAAGCTTTTAAGCGGCGAGATCGACCTGACCTGGGGTGGCCCGATGCGCGTGATGCAGGCGCACGACAAGGACCAGCACTCGCCGCTGGTGAATTTCTGCGAGGTGGTGTCGCACGATCCGTTCTTTCTGATCGGCAGGAAAGATGCGTTCAAGCTGACCGATCTGCCGGGCAAGCGCTTTGCGAGCGTGTCCGAGGTTCCGACGCCCTGGATGTGCTTGCAGCAGGATCTCCGTGACGCGGGGATGGACCCGGCGAATTTGCCGCGTATCTCGGATCGAGCGATGACCCGCAACTATCACGCACTACAGGCGGGCGACATCGACGTGATGCAGGCATTCGAGCCGTTCGTCTCTATGGCGGAGAAGGACAGCGCGGGCGAGACTCTCTACGCGGCGAGCACGCGGGGGCCGACGTCGTACACGGCCTTCATCGCGACGCGAGAGGCCTGTGCGAAGCATCGCGACGAGTTCGCGGCGATGACACGCGCGACTGCGAAGATGCTTCAGTGGCTCTACGACAACCCGGCAGAGGATTTTGCGAAAGCGGTTCATACGTTCTTCCCGGATGTGCCGCTCGATATTCTTGTGGCCTCTCTCGCGCGCTATCGCGCGTTTGGACTGTGGTCGCGGGAAACGAAAATGATCCCGCAAGGGTTTGCGCGCCTCGGCCAGAGCTTCTGCTCCGGTGGAATGCTGACACGAATGCCGAGTTATGATGACTGTGTCGAACCGTATCTCAACGGAATCTAAGCCGGGATTGAAGCCATGACCGATATGACGATCAAAGCCGTCCGCACGACCTTCCTGCGCGTGCCGTGGCCGAACGATCCGTGGCTAAAGGGCCACGCATTCGGCGAGGCACGCAACCTGCTGGTGGTCGAGGTCGAGACCAAGGGCGGCATCGTCGGCATGGGCTATCTGTTCTCGTTCCGGCCGGGATTGCGAACGGTCAACCAAGCGCTCGAGGAGACCATCTTGCCGCATGTGATCGGCAAGGACGCGACCGCCGTCGAAGGCATCTGGACCGACCTCTGGAAACGCACGGTGACCTACAACCGCGGCGGCATCGTCACGATGGCGATGTCGGCGCTCGACATCGCGCTGTGGGACGCGATCGGCAAGCGCGCGAACATGCCGCTGCATCGACTGTGGGGTCATGTGAAGTCGCAATTGCCGGTGTACGGCTCGGGCTGCTTCCGCGGCTCGGGCGGCGACGGCATGATCGCGAAGGCGCTGCACTACAAGGAGCGCGGCTACAAGGCGATCAAGATGCAGATGGCGCACACGACCGATCTGCGCGGCGACGTCGAGAACGTGAAGCGTATGCGCGAGGCTGTCGGTCCCGACATGGCGATCATGATCGACATCAATCAGGGCTGGACTGCGGACGTCGCGATCAACCAGGGCCGCAAGATCATAGACCACGACATCTACTGGCTCGAGGAGCCGGTGCCGGCGGACGACTTCAAGGGTTACATGCGCGTCGCGGAAGCGCTACCCATTCGCATTGTCGGCGGCGAGACGCATTTCACGCGCTACGATCTGCGGCCGTTCTTCGAGAAGCCGCTGTGCCCGATCCTGCAACCCGACCCGATGCGCGGCGGCTATACGGACCTGAAGAAGATTTCGGTGCTCGCCGACACTTGGGGCCTGCAAATGGCGCCGCATCTGTTCCCGGAGCTGAACGTACAGCTTCTGGCATCGATCCCGAATGGCGCATGGATCGAGGACATGGGCCTGTCCCACGATCTGTTCGTCGATCCGGTGCCGATCGAGAACGGCATGATCACCGCACCGGAACGGCCCGGCCACGGGCTCGCGTTCAAGCCGGAAATCCTGAAGGACTGCAAGATCACGTGATTCCGCGTGTCACGGACATCGGGTAAAGTCGCGGCATGATTCCTCATATCGGCCGCGCGCTCGCCTTCGTCGTTTTTTTCGCGGCTTTCGCCACTCCCTTGCTCGCCCAGCGCAACGCCACCACAGGCGAAATCCCGCGCGTTCCGCTGGTCGCCGCGCGTCACGCGATGGTCGCGACGCAGGAAACGCGTGCGACACGCATCGGCGTGCAGGTGCTGGAGCGCGGCGGCAACGCGGTCGATGCCGCGGTCGCGGTCGGATTTGCGATGGCGGTGACCTATCCGCGCGCCGGCAACATCGGCGGCGGCGGCTTCATGCTGATCCACCTCGCGAAAGACAACAAGCAGATCGCGATCGACTACCGCGAGACCGCGCCGGCCGCGACCACACGCACGACCTATCTTGATGCAAAGGGCGACGCCGATCCGAGGAAGTCGCGCGATCTCGGCACCGCGGTCGGCGTGCCGGGCACCGTGGCAGGGCTTGCGCTGGCGCACCGGAAGTACGGTTCGGGGAAATTCCGGCTCGCCGACCTGATCGCGCCCGCCATCGTGATGGCGCGCGATGGCATCCCGGTCGAAGACGACAACGCAGACGCGCTGCCCTATGCGCGCGAAAAATTCGTGCGCTGGCCCGCGTCGCAGAAAATCTTCATGCGGCGCGACGGAAACGTGCTTCAGCCCGGCGACCGTTTCGTGCAGGACGATCTTGCCCGCACGCTCGATCTGATCGCGCGGCGCGGGCCGCGCGGATTCTACGAGGGGCGCATCGCGGAGCAGATCGCCGCGGCGGTGCAAAAGGCCGGCGGGCTGATGACCGCCGAAGACCTCAAGAACTACAAGCCGGTCGAACGCGAGGTCGTGCGCGGCACCTATCGCGGCTATGACATCGTCTCAATGCCGCCGCCCTCCGCCGGCGGCATTCTGTTGATCCAGATGCTGAACATGCTGGAGGCCTATCAACTCAAAGCCAACGACCCGGCGTCGCTGCATCTGATGATCGAGGCGATGAAGCTCGCCTACGCCGACCGCGCACAATTCCTCGGCGATCCGGCGGAGACTATCGCGCCGATCACCGGGCTGATGTCGAAGCGCTATGCCGAAGAGCGGCGCGCGCTGATCAATCCCGACAAGGCAACGCCGCCAAACGAGATTCGCCCCGGCAATCCGCTGCCCCATGAAGGCAGCAACACCACGCATTATTCGGTGGTGGACCGCTTCGGCAACGTGGTTTCCAACACTTACACGCTGAACGACAGCTACGGGAACGGGCTGGTCGCGGAAGGCACTGGCGTTCTTCTCAACAACGAACTCGACGATTTCTCGGCAAAGCCCGACGCACCGAACGCCTTCGGCCTCACCGGCCTTAACGAAGCCAACGCACCGGGCCCGAACAAACGGCCGCTATCATCGATGACGCCGACCATCGTGTTCAAGGACGGCAAGCCATTCATCGTCACCGGCTCGCCGGGCGGCAGCCGCATCATCACCGTGGTTCTCCAAGTGCTGGTCAACGTGATCGACCACAAGATGAGCATTGCGGACGCGGTGCGCACGCCGCGCATCCACCATCAATGGATGCCTGACCAGGTGATCATCGAGCGCGGCATGCCGAATGCGATCGTGCAGGCGCTCGAGGCGCGCGGCCACAAGCCGACGCTGCGGCCGCTGCTCACCTCGGCGAACTCGATCATGATTGCGCCGAACGGAATGCGGCTTGGCGCCGCCGACAGCCGCACGCGCGGTGCGCTCGCCGCCGGCTACTGACGGAATGTATTGCGAAGAGGGCGGCCTCGCGGCCGCCCTCCGGTTTCCGGTACGTCTCGCAGCAAGAATTCAACGACTCGCGGGAGACCGCCAATCGCGTGATTTCACCACGTTGTTTGCCGCAGCATCGAGATGAATCTCGATCTCGGCGCCGTTCCGGTCATGACCTTTGATCTTCCAGCAGCTCTTGCTGCGTTTGGTCGCGCTGACGCTGTAGCCCAGAGCTTCGGCTTTTCCGACGGCAGCCTCGATCGGCGCCCACTGCGGCGCGACAACTGAGGTCTCGCACTGAGCTGGCGCTGCGGACGCGACGCCGGCGAATCCAACAGCAGCCACCACGGACCCCACGACAATTGCGGACTTCATAGCGCTTCCTTTCACATTCGAGGATTGGGGCCCGAGACCTCGCACAGTCATCCCATCCGATCGCTGACAACACCTGTCAGGAAGCTGTCAGGCGCCTGCCACTAGCCTGCCGGGCGCGTATCTCCCCTCATGCTCGGAGCCTCCCATGCCGGCAGCAATGTTCCTTTTGTTCCCCACCATTCCGGCCTTTGCCGCACTTTCGTTCGAGATCAAGGACTTCCTGCTGTTCATGGTCCTGTTCTGCCTGGCCGCTGGCTTGAGCACCGCATCTTCAGATTCCGCAACGGTCAAGGAAACCTCTCGAGACTCTGACGGCGAGCGGCCGCAATCGCAGTCGAACGCTGCGAAGGCTTCGCATGCAGGCGGCTTCAGATCATCGTCGGAGCAGCATTCCAGCCGCGCACGGACGCTGCCGAAGCTTTCGTGATATTGACAACAAGGCGGGCAGCTGCGGATTTTGGGGACGCCGTGTTTTCGGAACGGATATCTTGATGCTTTCCGGTGTGCTGCGAACCCGCCTGTTGATTGCGCTGACCGTGCTGGCTCTAGCACTGCCGCAGGGCATGGCCGCGAAGGATCGCGACAAGGACTGCAAGCGCAGCCAAGACTGCGCGCTGGACGCGTTCCAAAGCGGGGAAATCCGGCCCTTGCCCGAGGTTCTCGCCGTCGCCAAGGCCAAGGTGCCGGGCGAGGTCGTCAAGGTGGAACTGAAACGCGAAGACGGCATCTGGATCTACGAGATCAAGGTCCTGACTCCGCCGGGCCGGCGCCGCGAAGTGGAGATCAATGCGCGGACGCTCGACGTCATCAAGGTGGACTGACGATGCGCGTCCTGATCGTCGAAGACCAACGACGCATCGCGGCCGATATCAAATCCGGCCTTGAGCGAGCGAACTATGCGGTCGATCTCGCGTTTGACGGCGAGGACGCCTGGTTCAAAGGCGAGACCGAAGACTACGACGCCATCGTGCTCGATCTGGGTCTGCCGCGCCTCGACGGCCTCTCGGTTCTCAAGCGGCTGCGCGGCGCGGGTTTCGCAACGCCAATTTTGATCCTGACCGCGCGCGACGGCTGGCGCGAGAAAGTCGAAGGCATCGACGCCGGCGCGGACGACTACCTCACAAAGCCGTTTCAGATGGAGGAGCTGATTGCACGGTTGCGCGCGATCACGCGCCGCGCCGCCGGACAGGCTTCATCAATCATCAAGGCCGGATCGCTGGAGATCGACACCCGCGCCCGCGCAGCGACCCTCGACGGACAGACCCTTGCACTGTCGGCGATGGAATATCGTCTGCTGGCATATCTGCTCATGCATCGCGGCCGCACGATGTCGCAAGGCGAGCTGCTCGAGCATCTTCATTCCGGCGAAACCGATCGCGACATCAACGCCGTCGAAGCGCTGGTGGCGCGGCTGCGCAAGAAGCTGGGTTTTCCCTTGATCGAAACCTATCGAGGCCGCGGCTACTGCATCCCCGATACCCCGAAATGAACACGCGCTCTCTGACCTTTCGCATCAGGGCGGCCGCCGCAGTTCTGATCGTGCTGGCGCTGACCCTGGCCGGCGTCGGCCTTCGGGCCATCTTCAACCAGGAGATCGAACGGCGCGCCGCGGACGAACTGAGCCAGGTGATCAAGGCGCTGGCAGCCCAAGTCCGGATCGATTCCAACGGCGCGCCCGTGTTGGATGCCGCTCCCATGGACCCGCGGTTCGACGCCGCTTACGGCGGCCTCTACTGGCAGATCAGCACGGCAAACGGACAGCGCGCGCGCTCCCGTTCACTTTGGGATTTCCTTCTCCCCAATCCCGGAGACCGGCCGCACGGCGAGCGGTGGGTCACCGACCTGGAAGGCCCCAATCAGACGAAGCTTCTGGCGGTGATTCAAGATCTGGCGGTGCCGTCAACCGCGGGGGATGTCTCTTTGCAGATCGTGGCCGCCTCCGACCGGAGCGACCTCGCAGACGCTCAACGATCATTCCTCCGCTCGCTGGCGCTTTCGCTTGTTGCGCTCGGCCTGATCCTGATTGTCGCAATGTCAGTGTTCATTCGGCTTGCATTGCGCCCGTTCGATGCGCTTGGACGCGGACTGCAAAGCATACATTCAGGCACCAGCCGGTCGTTGCCTGGAAACTTTCCCGATGAGGTTCAGCCGGTGGTCGACGATCTCAACCGGTTGATCGCCTTCCAAGATGCCGCACTCGAGCGCGCCAAAACCCATGCAGGCGACCTCGCGCATGGCTTGAAGACTCCGCTTGCAGTGCTCGACGCGGTCGCCCGGCGCGCGGCGGACAACGGCGATGGCGAACTGGCCGGCTCGATCGACGAGCCTGTCACACAGATGCGGCGGCAAGTCGAACGCGCGCTGGCTCGCGCGCGAGCCGGTGTCGCCGCGGCCCTCGGCCGCCACAGCGTCTCCATCGCACCATTGGCCGATAAGGTCACGCGTGCACTTCGCCGGCTTCCAGACACGCGGGCATTGGATTGGGAGTGCCACATTGCACCAAACGTACGCTTTCCAGGCGAGGAGGGTGATCTCACGGAGATTCTCGGAAATCTTCTCGACAATGCGCGGAAATGGGCGAAGACGCGGATTGTGCTGACAGCCACCACTGCGGGTGGAATGCTGACGTTGCGAGTCGAAGACGACGGACCCGGGTTGCCTCAAGAGCTGGCGCCGCTGATCGCGCGCGGCCAACGTTGGGACGAAACGCAGCCCGGCACCGGATTCGGCCTCGCGATCACGCGCGACTTGGCTGAAGGTTATGGTGGCAACCTCGAGCTCAGCCCTTCTTCACTTGGAGGATTGAACGCAACAGTGATCATCCCGATGAGGCCTGAAGGCCGGGCGCGTCGAAAAGAAAACAGCGCGCCTACTCGCGCCTGATCGCACGTACCGCTTGCAAGCGTCGCTCGTGCTCGCCGACGCGTGTCATCGCAGCTTTTGCGATCTGCCGCGGATTACCACCGCCCATCCGCGCCACTTCCATGACAGCGTAGGCGATCGCGCCCTTTGCCAAGTCCAGGTTGTGTGCGGAGAGGCGCTTGCTCTTCAGATAGAGCTCCCACGCGTGATCGAGAGCCTTTGCAAGCAAGGTGCATTCGTCAGTGTCGTATGCATGCATTCCGGCATTCCCACGACGCCCAACGCGAGTAACGCGTAAACTGCGCTTTCGTTCCAGAGCAAAAAGTTGAGAGCAGATTTTCTTTGTCGCATTGGCCGAGCAAGCGCCGCTGATGCATGGTGAGCCCGCAATGGAATGAGGAAAGGAATGCGAATGATTAGAACTCTTGCAACCTGCGCTGCGCTTGTCGTCGCAGGCGTCATCGTGGCTGGGAGCGCGAACGCGGCGGAACCCGTGACATCAGCGCGGGTCGTGGATCAAGCGCAGGATCAAGCTCAAGTCAGCGCGCCGACAGAAGTGAGCTCCGCGCGCCGCCATCGCCGGCACTCGCGTCATCACTCGCGCTATCACCGCGACTATGTAGCTCCGAGCTACCAACGTTCGGCCTACTATTATGAAGGGTATCCACCGGGCTGGGGTCCGGCACCTTTCCCGTTCATCTTCGGGCTTCCGCGCTTCCACTAATGAAAGGGCCGGTCGAGAGACCGGCCCTTCTCAATGAGCACGACTGACAGAGCGCAAGATGAGATCACGAGGACGACAACAGGGTAAATGCACGGTTAAGGCTGTCTTGCCGCACCTGGGGATTCCGGGGCGTCCACATCGATTGAAACCAAATAATAAGGTTATTCGCCTTAGATCGCCTCCTGCGCCCGTTGGCGTTCCAGAGCCAAGTTTTGGCTGACACGTCTCCGCGGCTTCGGGGAGTAAGAGTCGATGAAGTCACGCGATGCCGTCATCCGTCTGAAGAAGTTCCAGGTGGATGAAAAGCGGCGGAAGCTCATGCAGATCGAGAGCATGGCCGCCGAATTCGAACGCATGGCCGGCGATCTTGAGCGGGAAATCAAGATCGAGCAGGACCGCGCGGGGATTCACGATCCCTCGCATTTCGCTTACCCGACCTATGCCAAGGCCGCGGCCACCCGCCGCGAGAACCTCAAGCGTTCCGCTGACGAGCTCAAGGCCCAGCGCAGCGATGCCGAGGCGGCACTCGCCGAAGCTCTTGAAGAACTCAAGAAGGTCGAGCTGCTGGACGAGCGCGACCGCGAGCGCGCTGCGGATACGGCGCAGCCCGACGTCGGCCCGATGAGCCTGCATCCGCGCGTCGCGTAAGCGGCGACGAACTCAACCAGCGGGGCGCGGTGCGATGGCCGCGCGGTCCGGTCTTGCTGGCGGCCAGGGGATAAGCCGGCTGCGGATGGCGGCCGGGCCGTTGTCACCGGCATCAAATCCCACCATTCTGGCCACCCGACGAATGGATCGCGTGGTTCAGCCGCGCTTTCGAGATTAAAGCCGGAGCGTGAAATGCCTTTTACGATGTGGCGTGGTGTGGCCGGCCTCGTGCGCCCGACTCGCCGTCCCGGCCCGATCGAAGAGTTGATCCGGATGCTGCCGGAGGGAATCGGCGTGGTGCCGTTCATGGTCAACTTTCGCGCGGGCAACCGGGAGGAGTTCAGCAAGGCCATCCCGCAGTATGAGCACTATGTCGGCGAGCTTGCGGAGCAGAAGGTCGACCTGATGCTGCTCGCAGGCACTCCGCCGTTTTGCCTGCTTGGCGTGAAGGGCGAGGCGGAATTGATCAGCGGTTGGGAAAAGCGGCATGGGATTCCGATCTGGACCGAGCCGCAACTTCACGTCGAAGCGATGAAGGCGATGAAGATCAAGAAATTCGTCGGCGTCAGCTACTCCGCGCTGCAGATCAGCATCGTTCGCGACTACATGAAGGACACCGGCCTCGAATGCGTCGCGATGGAGTCGCTTGAGGTGCCATTCGAGGATGTGGCGCAGATTTCTAACGAGGCCGTCTACGCACACACGAAGAAGCTCTGGAAGCAAAATCCGGGAGCGGACGGAATCTACATTCACGGCGGCGGCTGGCTGACGGTGCGGGTTGTCGAAATGCTCGAACGGGACTTACAGGTGCCGGTCGTCCACGCGCAGGCGTGCAACGCCTGGAAGATTCACAAGCATCTGATGGTCCGCGAGACGCTGCCGGGCTACGGGCGTCTTCTGGCGGAGCTTCCTTAATCGAGCCAGGCAAGGGCGCGCGCGGCAGCTTCAGTCGCTTCTGCATATAAAAAAGCACCGCCGGCACAAAGAACCCGGATTGTGCTGACGGCGAATATCATGCTGCATTCCCTGACTAATCCATGGGAGCCGCACGATGCGAACGCGTAATCATGCTGCTGCGCTGACAGCGATGGCCTGTGCCATCGCTTTATCAGCGGCGTCGCCCGGCTTGGCTCAGCCCACGGCCGATTTCCCAAACCGGCCGATCCGGATCATCGTGGTTCAGGCGGCCGGGTCGGGGACCGACATCGTGGCGCGTATGCTCGCGCAAAAGATGGGCGAGCTTTGGGGGCAGCAGGGTGTCGTGGAGAATCGTACCGGCGCCAACGGCATCATCGGCATTGAGTCCGTCGCGCGCGCCGCGCCAGACGGCTACACCCTCGTCTACACGTCGATCAGCGCGCTCACGACCAACCAGTTCATCTACAAGAAGCTACCCTACGACACCTTACGCGATTTTGCGCCGATCACTCAGGCTGTCGTCAATTCACTCGGGGCGGTGGCCAATCCCGTATCCGGGCCGACGTCGCTGAACGATCTCGTGGCGCGCGCGAAAGCCGATCCTGGCGGGCTCAGTTATGGCTCCGTCGGCGTCGGCAATCAGACCCATCAGATGGGGGTGCTGCTCTCGCTTGCCACGGACATCAAGATGGCGCACGTGCCCTATCGCGGTCAGACGCCGATGTTGACCGATGTGATGAGCGGCCAGATCCCGTTCGGTTTCACCAGCACGTCGGGCATCCCGGCGCTCGTGGCCACAGGCAAGGTCAGGATGCTGGCGACCTTCGGTCAGGAGCGTGACCCTCAGTTTCCCGATGTTCCGACGCCTTACGAGCTTGGCTACAAGGATGTCGTCATTACAGGCTGGAGCGGCCTGCTTGCGCCGGCGGGCACGCCGAAGGCCATCGTCGAAAAGATCCATGCGGGCATGGTCCGTGTGCTGGCGATGCCCGAGTTAAAAGAGGCCCTATTGAAGCTCGGCACTCAGGCGCACACGAGTGCAAGCCCGGACGATTTCGCACAGCTCATCAAGACGGAGTCGGAGAAGTACCGCCCGGTCATCAAGGCGGCCGGGCTGGAGGGGTCCCAGTAGCCGGGCGCCGCGAACGGCCGAGCCGGCTTTCGGAAAAATGTTCTAACAAAGGGCAATGACAGCCCACACTAGCGCGCGGAAGCTAGCCGGGCGCCTGCGCCGATTGCGTGCTGAGTTCGAGTCGATCGAGCTCTTCTTCGACAAATCGATAGGCGTCGTCACCGATAACGCCGGTCCTGCGAAGGTCATTGATGGCAGCGCGGGCTACAGCGAGCCCCTGCCGCCGTAGCGTATTGTCCGACGTATCATAGGGATCCAGACCACGCTTGGCGTTGCTCAAGGCCCGTTCATATTCCGACTTCAGGCGCTGCGCGGCCGGCGAAACATCATTCAGCAACGACGCAATGGAAGCCTTAAGTGCCGCCTCCCGTGCGAGCGTAATTTCGTTCTCCACCGTTGCGTCCTTGGGCAGGCGCAGGAAGACAAGCAACGGCCGCAGCGTGAGACCCTGGATCACCAGCGTTCCAAGCACAACGACGAACGCGGTCAACAAGATGAAGTCGCGATGAGGAAAGCTCACGGGGAGCGCGAGCGCCGCGCCAAGCGTGACGATGCCGCGCATCCCGGACCATGCGACCACCAGCGCCCCTTTTCCGGTTGGAGTCTTTGAAGACCGCGCGGAAGATCGCGCGGCACGAGAGCCGAAGACGCGCATTCTCAACCGTGCGAGCACGTCGTAGGTCATCACCCAAACGAAGCGAACGGCGATCACGACGGCCAGGACGGCAAGCGCGGCGCCGATCGAACGCATGCGTTCGGCGCCGTCGAGTGTTTCGAGGATCGGCCGTATCTGAAGTCCGATCAGCGTGAACGCCAGAATGTTCAGCACCACGGTCGCCGATTCCCAGATGGCGAAGGACGCCACCCGGAGGCGCGCTGGCATCGGATATGAGGTTCGCCGGGCCGCGGTCAGTCCAAACACCACGATGGTGATCACGCCGGAGAGACCAAGACGCTCGGCAGCGATCCACACGGCAAACGTGATTACGAACTGGAAGATCACCGAGGTTGGCGCATCCTCGATACGGTGAAGCAACATGGCGGGCAGCGATCCGAACAGCCAACCGGCCACGACGCTGCCGACGACGACGAGCGCAAAGGTCGGGAGGGCGTCGGCCATGCTGAACGCACCTACGGCGGCTGCCCCAATAGCCAGCTTGTAGATCAAGAGAGCGGACGCGTCGTTCAGAAGGCTCTCGCCTTCCAGAATCTTGCGGATGCGATGCGGCGGATTCACCTGCCGCAGAACGGTCAGAGCCGCGACGGCATCGGGAGGCGAGAGCAAAGCACCGAGCGCGATGGCGGCCGCCCATGACAAATCGGGGATGAGCTGGCGAGCCGCAAAGGCCACCGCAATCGTCGTGAACCCAACGGCGACGAGAACAAGCCACAATATCGGAGACCAGTTGTCGCGAAGGTCGCGCAGCGAGGTGTCGTAGGCCGCGTCCATCAGCACGGGCGCAACGAAAAGCGCGAGGATGAGCTCGGGCGGCAGATCGAGCCGTGGCGCGCCCGGGATGAACGCGACCAACGCGCCGGTCAAAGCAAGGAGCGTGGGATAGGGAATTCCCATCCGCTTTGCGAACGCTGAAAGCAGCGATGCGCCGAGCAGAAGCGCGAGAACGGTTTCAAATATGAGCATCAGAGACGAACAATACCGCAAGAGATTGCGTTTCGTGGTCGCTGCAACAAGCGGTGGCCGCCGCGCAAAAAGGCGGCCAAATCCAAGCAACTGATTTGCTGGAAGAAACTGGAGCGGGCGAAGGGATTCGAACCCTCGACCCCGACCTTGGCAAGGTCGTGCTCTACCCCTGAGCTACACCCGCATCCTTTGGGCAACGGCGGCCATCGGCCGCCGCAGGGCGTTCCTATAGCCAAAAGAGCCCGCCCTTTGCAACCACGCGATCCGGGTCCCGTTCCGGCATCCTAAATAAGCCCGCCAATGCTAAGAAAACCGGATGCCTGTGACACCTGACGAGCTTTTCGCCTATCTCGACCGCCTCGGGATCGCCCACACCACCGTCCACCACCAGCCCCTGTTCAGCGTCAACGAATCCCAGTCGCTGCGGGGCACGATTCCGGGCGGACACACCAAGAACCTGTTCCTGAAGGACAAGAAAAGCGCGCTTTATCTCGTCACCGCGCTGGAAGACGCCTCGATCGAGCTGAAATCGCTGCACCGGCTGCTGGGGGCGACCGGCCGCTTCTCGTTTGGGTCGGCCGACCAGATGCTGGAGACGCTCGGGGTGGCGCCCGGTTCCGTCACCGCCTTCGGCGCGATCAACGACACCGCCGGGCGGGTAACAGTGGTGCTGGATGCCGATCTGATGGCCCATGAGACCATCAACGCGCACCCGCTGATCAACACCATGACCACCTCGATCAAGCGAGACGATCTTTTGACCTTCCTCAGGGCCACCGGCCACGAGCCGCGCATCGTTCCGCTGGCCCAAGCCCAGGATGGCGCGGAAGGCCCGGAACCGGGCTGATTGAACCGATTGCAATTACGGCGGTTCCTCGCCATTTAGTCGGGGGAACAGAGACCGGTGCGGCGCCGTTTCCGGCGCCCTTCTAGGGTTTGGAACGAACGCATGTCGATGCTTCAGAATGGCGGGGGAGCGCCCGCAACGGCCCCGGTGGGTGATCTCATCAAGGAGACCACCACCCAGGCTTTCATGAAGGACGTCATCGAGGAGTCGAAGCGCCAGCCGGTGCTGATCGACTTTTGGGCTCCCTGGTGCGGTCCGTGCAAGCAGCTCACACCCATCCTTGAGAAGGTGGTGAAAGCCGCCAAGGGTAAGGTGAAGCTGGTCAAGATGAACATTGACGATCATCCGGCCATTCCCGGCCAGATGGGCATCCAGTCGATCCCCGCAGTGATCGCCTTCGTCAACGGCCAGCCAGCCGACGGTTTCATGGGCGCGCTGCCGGAGAGTCAGGTCACCGCGTTCCTTGAGCGTCTCACCAAGGGTGCAGTCGGCGCGGAGGAGAAGGATCTCCTCAAGGCCGCCGAAGACGCGTTCGCCGAAGGCGACGCCACCACCGCTGCCGAAATCTACTCGTCGCTGCTTGCGGAAGATGCCGCCAACGTGACGGCCCTCGCCGGCCTCGCGCGCACGCAAGTCGCAAGCGGCGCGCTCGATCAGGCGAAGCAGACGCTGGCGCTGGTGCCGGAGAACAAGCGCAACGATTCTGCGGTCGCCGCCGCGCGTGCGGCGATCGAGCTGACCGAGCAGTCGCAATCCGTCGGACCGATCGCCGAGCTTGAACAGAAGGTCGCCGCCAATCCGAAGGATTATCAGGCCCGTTTCGATCTCGCCGTCGCGCTCAACGCCAAGGGCAAGCGCGAGGAAGCCGTCGATCAGCTCATGGAGATCGTCAGGCGCGACCGCAAGTGGAACGATGACGGCGCGCGCAAGCAACTCGTTCAGTTCTTCGAAGCCTGGGGCCCGACCGACGAAGCGACGGTCGCAGGACGCAAGCGTCTGTCTTCGGTGCTGTTCTCGTGAGTTGAGCCGCTCCGCGGCCAAAGCACGGCGGAGGAACGAAAATGCCGATGAACGTGATCTATCGCGGGTCGGCCGATCTGCCGGAGGTCATTCCGGTGTTTCCGCTTTCGGGCGCGCTGCTGCTGCCGCGCGGCCAAATGCCGCTCAACATTTTTGAGCCGCGCTATCTCGCAATGATCGACGACTCGTTTCGCGACGGTCACCGGCTGATCGGAATGATCCAGCCGGATTCGGCGCATCCGGGGCCGGAAGACCAGCCCAATCTGTTCCGCATCGGCTGCGTCGGCCGCATCACGCAGATCGCCGAGACCGGCGACGGCCGCTACGTGCTGCAACTCACGGGCATTGCGCGTTTCCGCGTCGAAGCGGAGTTGCAAGTCGCGACAGCCTATCGGCAATGCCGCGTAAGCTATCAGCCGTTCACCGACGATTTCATCGCACGCAAGGGTGAAGAAGCGGTAGACCGCAAGGCGGTGCTCGTTGCGCTTCACTCGTTTCTCAAAGCCAACAATTTGAAGACCGATTGGCAAGGCATCGAGAACGCGCCCAACGAGGCGCTCGTCAACGCGCTTTCGATGATGTCGCCCTACGGCGTTTCCGAGAAGCAAGCGCTGCTCGAAGCACCGGACCTCAAGAGTCGCGCCGAAATGTTGGTCGCTCTCACCGAAATCGAACTCGCCAAAAGGAACACCGACGGCGAGACGCCGCTGCAATAAGGCGTTAGAGTGCGGCGATAAATCCTATCGGAGCCTATGATGTCCACGCCTGATCGCGCCGCCGGCAACGTCGACCCAAAACTTCTCGAAATTCTCGTGTGCCCGCTGACCAAGGGAACGCTCGAATACGATGCCGAGAAGCAGGAGTTGATCTCGCGCTCCGCCAAGCTGGCTTATCCGATCCGCGACGGCATCCCGATCATGCTGCCCGAAGAAGCGCGGCGGCTGGACTGAACCAATCAAAAAACTGTAGGGACGCGACGATGCTCAAGATCTGGGGCCGCAACACTTCGTCCAACGTGCAGAAGGTGATCTGGGCACTCGGCGAGATGAAGGTGCCATTCGAGCGCATCGACGTCGGCGGCGCATTCGGCAAGACCAAAGAAGCGCCTTATCTCGCGATGAATCCGAACTCGCTGGTGCCGACCCTGGAAGAAGAGGACGGCTTCACGCTGTGGGAATCCAATTCGATCTGCCGCTATCTCGCGGCGAAGCATCAGAGCCGCGTGCTGGAGCCCGCCGATCTGCGCGCCCGCGCTCTGGCGTCGAAGTGGATGGACTGGCAGCTCTCGGTGATGGCGCCGGCGATCACGCCGGTGTTCTGGCAGATGATCCGCACGCCGGCTGACAAGCGCGATATGAACGTGGTCGCGGCCGGTAAGGAAAAGACGATTGCTGCGGCGAAGATCATGGACGAACAATTGTCGAGGACGCCGTACCTCGCCGGCAATGACTTCTCCTATGGCGACATTCCCGTCGGCATCATGATCTATCGCTATGTGCAGTTGATCCCCGAGCGCCCGGCGACGCCGCATCTCGATCGCTGGTACGCCGCGATCTCATCGCGGCCTGCGTTCAAGGAGCAGGTCGCCGTCGTTCCGCTGTCATGATTCGCCGGCGGTTTCTCGCCGCCCTTGCAGCAATGATGGCGTTTATGCCTGCGGAAACGAGTGGCCAAGGCGCACCGCCAGCCGTCTCCGAGGTTACGGCCGCCGGTCTGGCCGGTACGCTGATCCGGCCAGCGGCGGAACGTCCGCCCGTGGTGCTGATCATCGCAGGTTCGGGGCCGGTCGGCCGCGACGGCACGGGCCCCGGCATCAACGCCAGCTATCTGCGTCAACTGGCCGAAGGTCTTGCGGCGCGAGGCATCGCAACGCTGCGCTATGATAAGCGCGGGGTTGGAGGAAGCCGCGGCGCGGCGATCCCGGAGGATCAAGTTCGCATCGAGAACTACGTGGCCGATGCGGGAGCATGGGTTACCTGGCTGCGCGCACGGAACGACCTCGGCCGCGTCATCGTTGCCGGCCACAGCGAAGGCGGCCTTATCACCGTTTTGCTGGCACGCAGCACACCGCTCGATGGCGCGGTGCTGATCGCGGCTTCGGGCCGATCTTTCGGAAGCATCGTCCGCGATCAGTTCAACGCGATGCCAATGCCGGATGCTTTGCGCAATGAAGCGAATGCCGCGCTTTCCGCATTGGAGCGCGGCGAAAGCGTTACGACCTTGAGCGCGCCGCTCCAGCCGATATTCAGGCCAAGCGTCCAGCCGTATATCCGTTCCTTGATGGCAGTCGATCCGGCAAAAGAAACTGCCACGCTCACGATCCCGTTGATGATCGTCAGTGGCGGGCGCGATATCCAGATCGGCGCCGCCGACATCGAGGCGCTCGTTCGTGCAAGGCCGGATGCCCGGCGATTCCACGCGCCGGAGATGAGCCACATCCTCACGAATGCGCCGCCGGATCGCGAGGGCAATTTGAGGCTTTACGCCGATGCGAGCACCAGTCTGACGCCAGGACTGGTCGAGGCCATCGCGGCGTTCGTTTCTGACGTCGCTCGTTAGAGCGCTTCGCCGCGCAAAAGTTTTGGCACATCGCCGGTGAGACCGGCGGCCTCGCGGATGAAGAGCCCCTTCAGCGCAGGCACGCGATCGACGAGGCCGAGGCCGACATCGCGCATCAGCCGCAGCACGTCCGACTGATTGGAGAACAGCCGGTTGAGCCCGTCGGTCGCGACGCCCATCGCCATCGTGTCGAAGCGCCGCCAGCGTTGATAACGGTCCAGCACCGTCGCCGATCCCGGATCGAGACCGAGGCGCGCTGCGTCGACGATGGCTTCCGCAAGCGCCGCGACATCGCGCAGGCCGAGATTGAGTCCCTGGCCTGCGATTGGATGAATGACATGGGCCGCGTCGCCGATCAGCGCGACGCGCTCCGCAATGAAAGAGCGCGCAACCGACATGCCGAGCGGATAGGCGCGGCGCGGACCAACAACTTGAATATCGCCGAGGTGCAGGCCGAAACGCCTCTCGAGCTCGGCGTGAAATTCTTCGTCGGACAGCGCGACGATGCGCTCAGCCTCGCGCGCCTCCTCCGTCCACACCAAGGACGAACGGCGGCCTTTCAGCGGCAGGATCGCGAAGGGACCGGCGGGAAGAAAATGTTCCTCGGCGCGGCCATTGTGATCGCGCTCATGCGCCACCGTCGTGACGATACCCGACTGGCCATACTCCCAACCGACGGTCTGGATACCGCAGCGCTCGCGAATGGATGAGCGCGCGCCATCGGCCGCGATCAACAAACGCGCGGACACCGGATCGCCGTCGCCGAACTGCACCGTGACCCGTTCGGCAGAATTCTCGAACTCCGCCACCGTCGTCGCACGAAGCTCGACACCTTCCTCTCGAGCCTTCGCCAGCAGCGCATCGACCAGCGGCTTGTTCTCGATCATGTGCGCGAACGGCTCACCCGGCACGACCTCGCCGCCGAAGGTGAGGAACACCGGACGCACGGCGTCGTTCAGCCGCGAGTCTGTGATCGCCATGTCCAGGATCGGCTGTGCGTCGCGCGCCGCCTCGTCCCAGACGCCGACGGTCTCGAACAGCCGCCGCGCCGCAGCCGCGATGGCCGAGGCACGCAGATCGCCCGAATGGGTCTTGCCGAGCGCCGGGTCGGCGACGATCACGGAAAACGACGAGCCGAGCGCCTGGCGCAGCGCAATCGCCAGTGTCAGGCCGGCGAATCCGCCGCCCGCGACCACCACATCAATGCGCTTTGCTTTCGCCAAATTTGTCTTGGTCATCGGCTCCATTATACCCTGAGATTATGGCCTCTGCTGTCCAGGATCTGATGAACGTCCTCGACCTCGAACCGCTCGAGGTCAATCTGTTTCGCGGCCGCAGCCCGCAGGTCGGCTGGCAGCGGGTGTTCGGCGGTCAGGTGATCGGGCAGGCGCTGGTGGCGGCGTCGCGCACCGTCGACAACCGGCCGCCGCATTCGCTGCACGCCTACTTCCTGCTCGCGGGCGATCCCAAGGTGCCGATCATCTATGAGGTCGATCGCATCCGCGACGGCAAGAGTTTTACGACGCGCCGTGTGGTCGCGATCCAGCACGGCCACGCGATCTTCTCGATGTCGGTCTCGTTTCACGACAACGAGCCCGGCCTCGATCATCAGATGGACATGCCGCAAGTGCCGCATGCCGAGACGCTGCCGAATGAAGCGCAGTTCAAGGAAATGATCCTGCCGCAACTGCCGGAGCCGGTACGGCGCTACTACGAGCGCGACCGGCCGATCGAACTGCGTCCGGTCGAGTTCGGCCGCTACATGGGCCGGAAACCAGAGAACGGACGCTTCCATATCTGGTTCAGGACCACTGGCAGGCTCCCGGACGATCCGTCGCTGCACCGCTGCGTGCTCGCCTATGCGTCCGACCTGATGCTGCTGGACGCGGCGCTGATGCCGCACGACACCAGCGTGTTCGACAAATCCATCATGGCCGCAAGCCTTGACCACGCTTTGTGGTTTCACCGGCCGTTCCGGGCCGACGAGTGGCTGCTCTACGCCCAGGACAGCCCGAACCTGCACGGCTCCCGCGGCTTCGCGCGCGGCCTGATCTACAAGGCAGACGGCACCCTGGTGGCTTCGGTCGCGCAAGAGGGCATGCTGCGGCAGCGCCGCTCCGAGACCTGACCGCGAAATTTGCCGTCGCAGCAGGCGAATGCCTGCAAAAAGTGCAGGATTGCGGCTTAATTTTTGATCGGCTTGCCGATACCGTGCGCATTGGCCAGCCGGACCTTTGCGGACGGGCCTTTGTTATCAAACGGGATGGCCGCCGGGCCTCGCCCAGAGGAAAGCCACCATGAAACTCGTTACCGCCATCATCAAACCCTTCAAGCTGGACGAAGTCCGCGACGCCCTGAACGGGCTCGGCGTCCACGGGATGACCGTCACCGAGGTCAAAGGCTATGGCCGCCAGAAGGGTCATACGGAGATCTATCGCGGCGCCGAATACGCCGTGAATTTCCTGCCCAAGCTGAAGATCGAAGTCGGCATCCCCGACGACATGGAAGAAAAAGTTGTCGCCGCCATCGGATCGGCCGCCAAGACGGGCCAGATCGGCGACGGGAAAATCTTCGTCCATGACATCGACGCCGCCGTGCGCATCCGCACTGGCGAGACCGACAACGACGCACTCTAAAAACTAAACCTTAGATCCTCCGGGGGGATAGCATGACCACTCTCGCGTCCGCGCGCGGCGGCGTGACCGGTTTCATCGCGGCCTTGCTCGCGATCTCCGCAACGCCTGCCTTCGCACAAGCCGCCACCACACCGGCGAAAATAGACGCCGCCGACACCGGCTTCATGATCGTTGCCACCGGCCTGGTGCTGATGATGAGCATTCCGGGTCTCGCGTTGTTCTACTGCGGCATGGTCCGCAAGAAGAACGTGCTTGCAACGATGGCGCAGACCTTCGCGGCGGTGGCGATCGGCTCGATCCTCTGGGTCGCGGTCGGTTACAGCCTCACGTTCGTCGGCGACGCGCCAGCGATCGGTTCGCTCGACCGCATCATGCTGCACGGCATGACGATGGATGCGACGAGCCCGCTCGCAAAGACGATCCCGGAAGCGGTATTTATGCTTTACCAGATGACGTTCGCCGTCATCACCGTGGCGCTGGTCGCGGGATCGGTCGCGGATCGCATGCGCTTCTCGGCGTTTCTGTGGTTTTCGACGCTCTGGATGCTGCTGGTTTATGTGCCACTCGCGCACTGGGTCTGGGGCGGTGGATTCCTTGGCGCGGCGGGCGTGATCGACTTCGCCGGCGGCCTCGTCGTGCATCTCAATGCAGGCGTCGCGGGCCTCGTCGCGGCTTACGTGATTGGCGCGCGGCGCGGCTACGGCCACGACAATCTCGCGCCCTACGATCTCTCCCTCGCGGTGATCGGCACCGGACTTCTGTGGTTCGGCTGGTTTGGGTTCAACGGCGGTTCGGCGTTGAGCGCCGGCTCGCGCGCGGCATTCGCAATCACCGCGACGCATCTCGCGGCGTGCGCAGGCGTCATCACCTGGATGCTGATCGAGTGGTGGGATCGCGGCAAACCGTCGGTGCTCGGCATAATCTCCGGCGCGGTCGCCGGCCTTGGCACCATCACACCGGCGTCCGGCTTCGTGCTGCCGTGGCACGGCATCGTCATCGGCATCGCCGCCGGTGCGATCTGCTACTGGGCTTGCACCAAGCTCAAGCAGAAGCTCGGCTACGACGACTCACTCGACGTGTTCGGCGTCCACGGTGTCGGTGGCGCGACCGGCACGATCCTCGCGGGCGTGTTCGCGACCGCGGCGATCGGCGAGACCGCGGGTCTCATCGAAGGCAATGGCAAGCAGGTGTTGAACCAGCTCTACGGCGTCGCCGTCACGCTCGTCTGGTCCGGTGTCGTCACCTGGGTGATCCTGAAGGCGATCAACTTCTTCGTGCCGCTCCGCGTGCGCGAGGAGGATGAGCGGATGGGCCTCGACCTGGCGCTGCACGGCGAGCAGCTCCAGTAGGTGCGTTCCCGGACGCTTCGAACACGGAATGGTCACGGGCCCGTCGCGAGACGGGCCCATTCTTTTTGGCATTTGCACAAATTGTAGGCTACCGCAGCCCTGCGGCGTTTTGGCTGGCTAAATTCACGGCAAATTTGTTTCCGCGGTCGCCCATTGCTCAACCAAACGGCGCGCTGACTCGAAAAAGTCCAACAAGACCAAATCCTTAACCACCCGTATCGCGACTGGCACGCGGTTTGATTCCCTCCCTCCGGCGGCGCACGCGGGCATGAGCACGCGCGACGCTGCCGAGTTAGTCCGCCCGACCGAAAAGGCCGGGCCCAAGGGGGATTAAACCCATGAAAATTGTCATGGCCATCATCAAGCCTTTCAAGCTCGACGAGGTCCGCGACGCTCTCACCGCGGCGGGGGTGCACGGTCTAACCGTCACCGAGGTCAAGGGGTACGGGCGCCAGAAGGGCCACACTGAAATCTACCGCGGCACCGAATACGCCGTGAACTTCCTCCCGAAGATCAAGATCGAAGTCGCCGTTCCGAGTCCTCAAGCGGACAAGGTCGTTGAAGCCATCACCGGTGCGGCCAAGACCGGCCAAATCGGCGACGGCAAGATTTTCGTTTGGGATCTCGACCACGCCGTCCGCATCCGCACCGGCGAAACCGACGCCGCGGCGCTGTGACCTCGCTCGCGAACAGGAGAGTTTGACCATGACGTCTAAGACACTGCTTCGCGCGGGATTGGTGGGGTGCGCAGCACTTGCCATTGCCGCGTTTATGACCGACGCCGCGTTCGCACAGGCCGCCGCGCCTGCTGCTGCGCCGGCCGCGGCTCCCGCTGCGCCTGCGATCATTGCCAACAAGGGCGACAACGCGTGGATGCTCGTTTCGAGCGTTCTCGTTCTGCTCATGACGATCCCTGGCCTCGCGCTGTTCTACGGCGGCCTCGTCCGCACCAAGAACATGCTCTCGGTTCTCGCGCACGTCTTCTACTGCGTGTGCATCGTGACGCTGATCTGGGTGATCTACGGCTATTCCGTCACCTTCACCGGCGGCTCGGCCTATATCGGCGGCTTCGACAAGATCTTCCTGAAGGGCGTGACCACGGACTCGCTCGCCGCGACGTTCTCGGTCGGCGTCAACATCACGGAGCTGATCTACATCTGCTTCCAGATGACCTTCGCCTGCATCACCCCGGCTCTTATCGTCGGCGCCTTCGCCGAGCGCATGAAGTTCTCGGCGGTGGCGCTGTTCATCCCGATCTGGGTGACGCTGGTCTATTTCCCGATCGCTCACATGGTCTGGTACTGGGCTGGTCCGGACGCCATCGACGCCGCCGCCAAGGCTCTCGCTGCGGCGACTGACGATGCGGCGAAGAAGATCGCGCAAGCCAAGCTCGACGAAGTGATGGCCGACGGCGGCCAGATCTTCCTCTGGGGCGCGATCGACTTCGCGGGCGGCACCGTGGTGCACATCAACGCCGGTATCGCGGGTCTTGTCGGCGCGCTGCTGATCGGCAAGCGCACAGGCCACGGCAAGGAGCTGATGCCTCCGCACTCGCTGGTCATGACCTACATCGGCGCCTGCCTCCTCTGGGTTGGCTGGTTCGGCTTCAACGCCGGTTCCAACCTCGAAGCCAACGGCGGCGCGGCGCTCGCCATGATCAACTCGTTCGTTGCTACGGCGGCGGCTGCGTTGTCCTGGATGTTCGCCGAGTGGATCGTGAAGGGTAAGCCCTCGCTGCTCGGCGCTCTGTCCGGCGCGGTCGCGGGCCTTGTTGCGGTGACGCCGGCGGCCGGCTTCGCCGGTCCGATGGGCGCCATCGTGCTCGGCCTGGTGGTCGGCGTGGTCTGCCTGTTCTTCTGCTCCACGGTGAAGAACACGTTCGGCTACGACGACGCGCTGGACGTCTTCGGTGTCCACTGCGTCGGCGGCATCGTCGGCGCGATCGGCACCGGCATCCTCGTCAACCCGGCGCTCGGTGGCACCGGCATCATGGACTACACGGTCGGCAAGATCGCGGACTACGACTTTGCCACCCAGGTCTGGGCGCAGTGCAAGGGCGTGCTGACAACCCTTGTGTGGTCGGGCGTCGGCTCGCTCATCATCTACAAGATCGTGGACTTCATCGTGGGTCTCCGCACCTCCGTCGAGAAGGAGCGCGAAGGCCTCGATCTCACCGATCACGGCGAGCGCGCCTACAACATGTAACCAACTACCCCGCTCCCTTCGGGGAGCGGGGCTGGAATGCGGTTGGGGCGGATACCCGGCACCGCCCTTTCCGTCGGGAGGCCCAGGTCGCAAGACTTGGGCCTCTCTCTTTTGGGCCTCGCTCTTTTTTGGCGTTCCACGGGCCGGCCCGCTCGGCCAATGGCCGACCTTGCCGGTTGCGGCGGCCGCTGGTTTTGTGTCTTTTCCCCCCACCATCGCTCCGCGCAGACGCCGCCCCGGCGTCCGATGGTTAATCGCGCCTTAACCTGCCCGCCCCTATGGTGCTCCAAGCGTCTGCGGCGGGCGGTCCGCCGCCGGTAAAGTATCCATGGTCTCCGCCGCCGCTGTCTCACAACCCGCGCCCCTCAAGGCCGAAGGCCGCTCGCCGTTCGTGCGGCTGCATGAGCTTTTGGCGGACATCAAACCGGGCAAAACGCCGATCAATCTTTCCGTCGGTGAGCCACAGCATCCGATCCCGCCGTTCGTCGGCCCGGTGCTGCAGGCGCATCTCGCCGACTTCGGCCGCTATCCGGCGAACAAGGGCACCGACGGTTTCCGCAAAGCCGCCGCAGGATGGCTCGCCAATCGCTACAAGCTGCCGCGTGCACTCGATCCGGAATCTGAAGTGATCGTGCTCAACGGCACGCGCGAAGGTCTCTTCCTCGGTGCGATCGCTGCGAAACGCTACGTAGGCAAGCGCGCCGGCAAGCCCGCGATCCTGATCCCCAATCCGTTCTACGCCGCCTACTCAGCCGGCGCCGCCGCCGCCGATTGCGACCCGGTCTATCTGCCGACCACGCGCGAGACCGGCTACCTGCCGGATCTCGACGCCATCCCGGAAGAACTGTTCGCGCGCACGGTCGCGTTCTACATCGCCTCGCCTTCAAACCCGCAAGGCGCAGTGGCGAGCGAAGCCTATCTCAAACGGCTCGCGGACCTTGCGCGGCGTTTCGGCTTCCTGGTGTTCGCCGACGAGTGCTACTGCGAGGTCTATCTCAACGGGCGTCCGCCGCACGGCATGCTCGAAGTGTCGGGCCCTGACTTCAGCAACTGCGTGGTGTTCCACTCGCTGTCGAAGCGCTCGAACCTGCCGGGTCTGCGCGTCGGCTTCGCCGCCGGCGACCGCCGTTTTCTCACGCGCTACATCGAGCTGCGCAATGTCGCTGCCCCTCAGGTGCCGGTGCCGGCGCAGGAGGTCGCGATTGCGGCCTACAACGACGAAGCGCACGTCGATCGGAACCGCGAACTCTATGTGGCGAAGTTCAATCTCGCCGATCAGATCATCGGCGACCGCTACGGATACAAGCGCCCGCCGGGCGGCTTCTTCCTCTGGCTCGACGTCAGCAAGCATGGCGGCGACGAGGCCGCGGCACGGAAGCTGTGGCAAGAAGGCGGGCTGCGTGTGATCCCCGGACACTATCTCGCGCGCGACGGCGCCGACGGCCGGAACCCCGGCGCCGGCTACATCCGCGTGGCGCTCGTTCAAGATACTGAAATCACGGCGGAGGCGCTGCATCGCCTCGTCGCCGTTCTGGGCTGAGAGCATTGAGAGCATATGGCAGCAATCGATCGCGGCGCTGACTTCTCGATCTGGTCCGACGACATGCGCGGCGCGATCCGCCGCCGCGTGAACGAATGCGGCGGCATCGCGCTGATCACGCTCGCGGTTATAATGGCGGTGGCGCTGGCGACGTGGTCGGTGCAGGACCCGTCGCTGAGTCACGCGACCGATGCCCCCGTGCGCAACCTGCTCGGCGTGCCGGGCGCGATCGGCTCCGATCTGCTGATGCAACTGTTCGGCCTTGCCTCGACCGTGCTGATTCTGCCGGTCGCGGTGTGGGGCTGGCGCATCGCGACGCACCGCTCGTTTGACCGCGAATGGATGCGGCTGCTGTTCTGGCTTGGCGGAACGCTGCTGGCGTCCGCCTTCGTGAGCTGCTTGCCCAAGAGCGCAAAGTGGCCGCTGCCGACCGGGCTCGGTGGCGTCATCGGCGATGCGATGCTCGCGGTACCGAATGCGATCTTCGGGCCGATCGCCGGCACGACGTCGCTGATTCTTGCGAGTTTCCTCGGCGCCTGCGCGCTGTTTGCCGTGATCGTTGCTGCCGGCTTCGGCTGGCGCGATCCGGACGCTGACGCCGATGAAGATCGCCCGCGGCGCAAAGCTCGCGACGAGGACGACGACGAGCGCACCTCGATTTCGCTCGGCTGGCTGGTGCACGGCTTCCTCAGCCTGAAGGGCCGCGCCATGCGTCTGCTCGGCGCGGGCAAGTCCAAGCCGAAGAAGCGCAAGGCGCCGACGCCGAAGGTGTCCCCACGCGACCGCGTCGATCCGACATTCGAAGCGGCCGAATCCCAAGAGGATGAGGTCGAAGAGGACGAGGGGGAAGAAGAGGACGACTCTGGCGTTGCTATCGAGCGTCCGATCAAGAAAGCGGCCGCCAAACCGAAGGCTCCTGCAAGGACCAACAAGGGCGGCTATCAGCTACCCGCGCTCGGCCTGCTCGCAATGGCCAAGGCCAACGAGCGCTTCGCGCCGAGTCAAGAGTCGATTCAGGAAACCGCGACCTCGCTTGAAAGCGTGTTGCAGGACTTCGGCGTCCGCGGCGAGATCATCAATGCGCGTCCGGGTCCGGTCGTCACGCTGTACGAACTGGAGCCGGCACCGGGCATCAAGTCGTCCCGCGTCATCGGTCTCGCCGACGACATCGCCCGTTCGATGAGCGCGCTCTCCGCCCGCGTCGCGGTTGTCTCCGGCCGCAACGCGATTGGTATCGAATTGCCAAATGACAAGCGCGAGAAAGTCTATCTCCGCGAGCTGCTCGACACCGACGATTTCAACGGATCAGCGGCGAAGCTGCCACTCTGCCTTGGCAAAACCATCGGCGGCGAAGGCGTCATCGTCGATCTCGCCCGCATGCCTCATCTGCTCATCGCCGGCACCACCGGCTCGGGCAAGTCGGTCGCTATCAACACCATGATCTTGAGCTTGGTCTACAAGCTCAAGCCGGAGCAGTGCCGGCTCATCATGGTCGATCCCAAGATGCTCGAACTGTCCGTTTATGACGGCATTCCGCATCTTCTCACGCCGGTCGTCACAGACCCGAAGAAGGCCGTCGTCGCGCTTAAGTGGGCCGTGCGCGAGATGGAAGAGCGCTACAAAAAGATGTCGAAGCTCGGCGTGCGCAACATCGACGGCTACAACACGCGCGTGGCCGAAGCGAAGGCCAAGGGCGAGACGCTATCGCGCACCGTGCACACCGGCTACGACAAGGAATCCGGCGAGGCGATCTACGAGAAGGAAGAGCTCGATCTCGAGCCGCTGCCGTACATCGTCATCATCGTCGACGAGATGGCCGACCTCATGATGGTCGCCGGCAAGGACATCGAAGGCGCGGTGCAGCGCCTTGCACAGATGGCGCGTGCCGCCGGCTTGCACGTCATCCTCGCCACGCAGCGTCCGTCGGTCGACGTCATCACGGGCACCATCAAGGCGAACTTCCCGACCCGCATCTCCTTCCAGGTCACCTCGAAGATCGACAGCCGTACCATCCTGGGCGAACAGGGCGCCGAACAGCTCCTCGGTCAGGGCGACATGCTCTACATGGCGGGCGGCGGTCGCATCAGCCGCGTCCACGGCCCGTTCTGCTCCGACGAAGAGGTCGAAAAGGTCGTTCGCCATCTCAAGTCGCAGGGCACCCCGCAATACCTCGAAGAAGTCACCAAGGCCGACGACGAGGACGAAGACGGCAATCCGATCTTCGACGCCACCGGCATGGGCGAGTCGGGCGACGCCACCGACCTCTACCAGCAGGCGGTCCAGATCGTGCTCCGCGACAAAAAGGCCTCAACCTCCTACATCCAGCGCCGCCTCCAGATCGGCTACAACCGCGCTGCCTCCCTCATGGAGCGCATGGAGCACGAGGGCGTGGTCGGCCAAGCCAACCATGCCGGCAAGCGCGAGATCCTGCTCGGCCAGGAAGAGCACCAGAGCTATTGAGAATCGGCGTCAGCTATTGAGAATCAACGCCCCGAGCTTTAATCCAGCTAGACTGTGACGAGCCGCGAATTCGCCACAGCCGGCGAATAGTGGATCGCGCAGGGGCGCAGGCGGAGCACCACATGACAAGCCGGACGGCTGCGTTTGCTGCAATGAGCGCAGCCACCCTTTTGGGTACGTTGGGAATTTTCGCGCTGGCGACCGCCGCCACGGCGCAAACGGGCGTGCCGCTTCCGACGCCGCGTCCGAACCAGCAGCAAGCCCCCTCCGGCAATCAGCAGCGCCCTCCCGCGCCCATGCCGCTCAACCCGAGCGCCCAACAGAACAAGCAGCAGTCGCAACAGCAGCAGCCTGCGGCCCCCGCCGAAGCCAAGTCGGGCTTTCCGTCGATCTTCCCGAAGCCGCCGAACATCTTCGGCAAATCCGGCGAGACTACCGCTTTTGACGCCCGCCAGAGGCAACTCGCCGACCGGGTGAGCACCTACCTCACGAGCATTCGCACACTGCAAGGCGACTTCGTCCAGGTCGGCCCGGACGGCGGCAAATCCGAAGGCGAATTTTTCATACAGAAGCCGGGCAAAGTGCGCTTCGACTACAACCCACCGAGCCCGATCGAGCTGATCGCCGACGGCTCGTCGGTGGTGGTGCGCGACCGCAAGCTCGCGACACAGGATTTGTACCCGCTGTCGCAAACACCGCTGCGGTTCCTCCTCGCCGATCAGCTTGATTTGATGCGCGACACCAATGTCGTCGGCATCTATGCCGACGACGTTTTCGTCACCGTCGTGATCGAGGAGCGGCAGATCATCGCCGGCACACACCGGTTGATGCTGATGTTCGGCGCGAAGGACATGCAGCTCAAGCAATGGACTGTGACGGACCCGCAGGGCTACGACACCACCATTGCCGTCTATAATCTCGACACCACGAAGCGGCCGGATCCAAACCTGTTCCGGATCGACTACACGCGCGAGATCAAGTAGGCGGGGCCAAGCCTCAGATCTCGGAGTTCGTCATGCCCGCACTTGTTGCGGGCATCCACGACTTCGTTCTTTCAGGAAATTAGGCGTGGATGGCCGGGACAAGCCCGGCCATGACAGTGGAATTTGCGGCCCGTCTTCCCCACATTCGGCCCATGCAGCTCAAAGTAACCACCTGGAACATCAACTCGGTGCGGCTTCGCATCGACCTGGTGGCCAAGCTCATCAAATCGGTGCGGCCCGACATCCTCTGCCTGCAAGAAACCAAGTGTCCCGACGATGCGTTTCCGTTCAAGCGCTTCAAGCGTCTTGGTTATGAGCACATCGCGATCAACGGCCAGAAGGGTTATCACGGCGTCGCGGTGATCTCGCGGCTGCCACTCGAATCCGATGCCGTGAAGAAGCAGTATTGCGGCAAGACCGACTCGCGCCACATCGGCGTCGTGCTCGGCGAGAAAGCCGGTCTCAAGGATCCGCTGACCGTGCACAACTATTATATTCCCGCGGGCGGCGACGAGCCCGATCCAAAAATCAATCCAAAGTTCGAGCACAAGCTGCAGTTCCTCGATGAGCTGCGCGAATGCGCGCACATGCTGCCGAAGCGCAATGAGCGCTCAATCGTGGTCGGCGACCTCAACGTCGCACCGCTCGAATGCGACGTGTGGAATCACAAGGCGCTGCTCAAGGTCGTCTCGCACACGCCGATCGAATGCGAAAAGTTGATCGCAGCGCAGAAAGCCGGCAACTGGATCGACGTCGCGCGCAACTTCGTGCGCGAGCCGGAAAAGGTGTTCACCTGGTGGAGCTATCGCTCACCGGACTGGGAGACCGCCGACAAGGGCCGCAGGCTCGATCACATCTGGGTGTCGCAGGCGCTCGGCGATCGGATGAAAGCGATCAAGATCACCAAGGATGCGCGCGGCTGGGAACGGCCGTCAGACCATGTTCCCGTGACGATGACGCTTGATGTGAAGTGATCAGTCGGGCGCGTTGCCGGTGTCGAGCAACGCGCGCACGTCCCGCATATTGGCCATCGCCTGGGTGGCACGCTTGGAAAGCTGTTCGCGAAGCTTCACCGCGGCGTCGGGATAGCCTTCGAGCATCTTCAGGAACAGGCTGCGGGAAATCCGGATCACGGTCGAAGGCTCACGCGCGATCGCGGTCGCTGGCCGCGTCGTCTCCGCAACGAGCGCAAGCTCGCCGAGCAGCGTGCCCGGTCCGGCGGTGAACTCCGGCGCGGTCGGTGCCGTCAACTTGAACGAGCCTTCCTGCACCACATAGCCGCAATCGGTCTGATCGCCGAAGCTGAACAGCTTTTCGCCATCATGGACGTAGCGGCTCTCAGCGCCGATCGCGAGGATGCGCAGCGCCGTGCGCCCGAGCACCTGCAAGGTCGGCACCCGCTCCAGAAAAGCGATGTCGTCTTCGATGCTCACGAACGCAGCCTCACGGCACGAGCTTGTAGCCGCCGGCGTCCGTGACCAGGATCGCCGGATTGGCGGCGTCGTTCTCGACCTTCTGCCGCAGTCGGTAGACGTGGGTTTCGAGCGTGTGCGTGGTCACGCCCGAATTATAGCCCCAGACTTCTTGCAGCAAGGTTTCGCGCGACACCGGCTTCTGACCGGCGCGGTAGAGATAGCGCAGGATCGCGGTCTCCTTTTCGGTGAGCCGGATCTTGCTGCCCTTCGGGCTGAGCAACAGCTTGGAACTGGGCCGGAAGGTGTATGGCCCGATGGTGAAGACCGCGTCCTCGCTCGCCTCGTGTTGCCGGAGCTGCGCGCGAATGCGCGCAAGCAGCACAGCGAAGCGGAACGGCTTCGTCACGTAGTCGTTCGCGCCCGACTCCAGACCCAGGATCGTATCGGAGTCGGTGTCGTGGCCGGTCAGCATGATGATCGGCGCCTTGAATCCGTTTTTGCGCAAGATGCGCACGGCCTCACGCCCATCAACGTCGGGCAGACCGACGTCCATGATCACGAGGTCGATCTGGCCGGTCTTGGCGGCCTGAACGCCCTTGGTTCCGGTGTCGACAGCGATCGCCTCGAACTCGTCATGCAGCGCAAGCTGCTCGACAAGAGCGGTTCGCAGTTCGGTGTCGTCGTCGACAATGAGAATCGTTCGCGTATTCGGCATAAATTCCGCAGACCCCTCGCCGATATAGCCCGGCAGCTTTGTGCGAAATAGAGCATTCGAGAATATAAATGAGCAAGGCGCGGATACAACTTATGCGGAAATACTCGCTGAAAACGATCTTCGTGCGTGCGAAAGCGGGTGAAAAAACCCGCGGATGGCTCGTTGCAGGCGCAATTACATGGCCAATTGCACTGGGCCGTTCTGGAATTAAGGCGAACAAGCGCGAGGGCGACGGCGGCACGCCGCGAGGAAATTTTCGGTTGAGGCGCCTGTGGTGGCGCGCAGACCGTCACAATCGGCCAATGACCCAGTTGCCGAGCCGTCGCATCCGGTCTGACGACGGCTGGTGCGAGGATCCAAACGACCGGCACTACAACCAGCCCATCAAAATACCGCCTGACAGCAAGGCCGACCGGCTCCGCCGCGAGGATCCGCTCTACGATTTCATCATCGAGCTCGACCACAACACCCGCCCTCGCATCGCCGGCCGCGGCAGCGCGGTTTTCGTACACGTGGCACGGCCAGGGTTTGCTCCAACGGCGGGCTGCGTGGCGCTCAAATCCAAGGCTTTGAAACGGCTTTTGGAGCGCGTCGGGCCGCGTACTCGCATCGTGATCGGTTGAGCATATTTATAAACATTTACAGTCACTTAGGTGGCCGCGCTTTGGCCAAGTTAAATCGCGGCTTAGGCAGAAATGGAATTGTTGCTTTAACAAAGTTTCCAATGTCGTCGCCTAATCTCGAAACCCACAACGACCCCCTGTGGCTTCGAGCGACAACCGATGAATTTCAGCAACCCTGCGCCGGCGGCGTCGGCACAGCAAAATAATCCCGCGCCGGCGCCGGCCGCCCTGGCCGCGAATCGTCAGGTCATCGGCCGCCTCGTGGCGGTGAGCGGCGCGCAGGTCACCGTCGGCTTGAGCCAGGGCTCGAGCCCCGCAGACGCACAGCGCGCCACCGTCGGAAAATTCCTCGGCATCGTGAGCAGCAGCTCGCTGATCATCGGCATGATCACCGAGATCTCCGAGCGCCCGCCGCGCGATCAGGAAGCCCACTGCCGCAGCACCGCGCGCATGGACCTCGTCGGCGAGATCAAGACAACGAGCGGCGTTTCACGTTTCCAGCGCGGCATCACCGAATATCCGGCGATCGGCGAAGCCGCGACGCTGATGAGCATTCCCGAGCTACGCTTGATCTTCGGCAGCGGCGATACGAAGCTCTCGCCGATCGGCGCGCTGCAACAGGAACCTTCGATCCCCGCTGCCGTCGACATCGATCAACTCGTCAGCAAACACTTCGCCATTCTCGGCACCACCGGCGTCGGTAAATCGAACGGCGTTGCGATCATCCTGCAACGCATCCTCGACGAGCGGCCTGACCTCCGCATCTTCCTGATCGATCCGCACAACGAATACGGCCGCTGCTTCGGCGACAAGGCGCAGGTGCTCAATCCGCGCAACCTGCGCCTGCCGTTCTGGCTGTTCAACTTCGAAGAGACGGTCGATGCGTTCTTTGGCGGCCGCCCGGGAGTCGAGGAAGAGGTCGAGATTCTCGCCGAGGTCATCCCGCTCGCAAAGGCCAACTACGGCCAATACAAGAGCGGTGTCCCCGACCGTGGGCTGATGAAGAAGCGCGACGCGCGCAGCTCCGGCTATGGCGTCGACACGCCGGTGCCATACCGCATCGAAGACCTCGTTGCGCTGATCGACGAGCGCATGGGCAAGCTCGAAAACCGCTCGCGCACTGCAATCTACAATAAGCTGCTCCAGCGCATTCAGACCTTCCGCAATCATCCGCGCTACACCTTCATGTTCGAGAACGCCACCGTCGGCGGCGATACGATGGTGGACGTGCTGAGCCATCTGTTCCGCATTCCGTCGAACGGCCGGCCGATGACGATCATGCAACTCGCCGGCTTCCCGGCGGAGGTGGTCGACTCGGTGGTCTCGGTGCTCTCACGCATGGCCTTCGACTTCGGCCTGTGGAGCGACGGCGTGTCGCCGCTGCTCTTTGTGTGCGAAGAGGCGCACCGCTACGCGCCGGCAGATTCCAAGATCGGCTTCGGCCCGACGCGCCGCGCGCTGTCGCGCATCGCCAAGGAAGGCCGCAAATATGGCGTGTTCCTCGGCCTGGTCACGCAGCGCCCGGCGGAAATCGATTCCACCATCATCTCCCAGTGCAGCACGCTGTTTGTGATGCGCCTGTCGAACGACCGCGACCAGATGCTGATCAAGTCCGCTGTATCCGACGCGGGCGCGAGCTTGCTGACGTTCGTGCCGTCGCTTGGCACCGGCGAGGTGTTCGCGTTCGGCGCGGGCGTCGCGCTGCCGACCCGCATGAAATTCCGCGAGCTGCCGTTGGCGCTACGACCGTCGAGCGAAGCCGGCGGCAACACGCGGCCGCCGCCGGGCACGGTGCCGGATCGCGATCTGATCGCCTCGGTCATCGACCGCTGGCGCGCGGCCACGATGAGCCACAAGGCGATGGAAGACGACATCAGCGCGGATTTCGGCGCGCCGCTGATCCCGGCGATGCGCGACGACACGCCGAGCCTGCAGCCCGCGATGTCGTCCTATTCGGCCCCGCCGCCCGCGCCCGCTCCGTCCTACGCGCCGCCGGCCTCACCGGGCTACGACGCTCCACAACGGCCGAGCATCCTGCGCAAGCCGTTGAGCGCCATGACGGATGCGCCGCCCCCGCCGCCCGGCCCGTCGCGCTGGCGCTAGTAGTTCCGTTCGCCGAAGATCGCCGTGCCGACGCGGACATGCGTCGCACCGAACGCGATGGCAGTTGCGAAATCGGCGCTCATGCCCATCGAGAGCAGCTTGAGGCCGTTGCGCGCCGCGATCTTCGCAGTCAGCGCGAAATGCGGCGCGGGCGCTTCCTCGGCCGGCGGGATGCACATCAGCCCGGAAATCGTCAGGCCATAAGCGTCACGGCACTTTGCGATGAAGGCGTCGGCTTCCTGCGGATGGATACCCGCCTTCTGCGGCTCCGAGCCTGTGTTGATCTCGACAAACAATATCGGCGTGCGGTTTTGCTTCGCGATCTCCTTGCCAAGGGCTTCGCACAGGCTCGCGCGGTCGACCGTATGGATCGCGTCGAACAGTGCCACCGCCTCTTTCGCCTTGTTCGATTGCAGCGGCCCGATCATGTGCAAGGTGAGACTGGGATGCTTCGCTTGCATCGGCGGCCATTTTCCCTTGGCCTCCTGCACGCGGTTCTCACCGAAATGCCGCTGCCCCGCCGCGATTACCGGCTCGATCGCGTCCGCGCCGAACATCTTCGACACCGCGATCAGCGTCACGCCCGCGGGATCGCGCGATGCCTCGCGGCAGGCGCTTTCGATTTTGCTGCGAACTTCGATGAGCGAGCTCATGACGGCGTTCTAACTTGGCCGCCTGCTCCGGTCCATCGCCGCGCTAGTCGCGCTGCGCTACGGGCTCCGGCGCGCCGCCCACACCGTAGCGGGCGAAATCTGCCGCGATCTCCGGCTTGAGCGCGCGCGCGGCTGCAAAATCGGCGTTCGCGCCGCCCACATCGCCCTTGCGGCGCTTGGCGATGCCGCGGCCAAAAAGCGAGGCCGCTTTGCGGGAATCGACCCGGAGCGCCAGATTGTAGTCAGCGATGGCAAAATCCGGTTGGCCGAGCTTGAGATAGACGAAGCCGCGGCTGTCGAGCGCGTTGACGTAACCGGGCCGCAGGCGCAGCGCCTCGTTGCAATCGGAGAGCGCCGCAGGGAGTTGGCCGACAATGGCACGCATCCAGCAGCGGCTATTCCAGGCCACCGCGTTGCCCGGCTGCAGCTTCGTCACCTGGTCATAGTCCGCGATGGCTGCGTCGTATTGCCTGCGGCTTTCGTAGGCGATAGCGCGGCTGAAGTAGGCGCCGATATACCCGCTGTCGATCTTGAGCGCCGCGTTGTAGTCGGCGATGGCGCGGTCATGCTGGCCGCGCTTGAGCAGCACGTTGCCGCGGTTGTTCAGCGCCATCGCATCCTTGGCATCAAGGCGAAGCGCTTCGTCGTAATCCACGAGCGCGCGGTCGAGGTCGCCCATTTTCTCGAAGGCAACGCCGCGGTTCACAAGCGCGTCCTGATAACGCGGGAAGATGAGCAGTGCGCGGTCGTAATTCTGGATCGCGCGCTCAGCGTCGCCCTTGGAATAGTAGGCGTTGCCGCGGTTGTAGTAGCCGATGGCGTATTTCGAATCCGTCGCGATCGCTTCATCGAAGTCCTGGATCGCGCGGTCGTATTGCCCCCGGCTTGCGTAAGCATTGCCACGGTTGTTCAGCCGCACCGCATCGGTCTCGAGCTGGATCGACGCATCGTAGTCAGCGATGGCGCGCTGGTGCTGGCCCCTGTTGAAGTAAGCGAGGCCGCGGTTGTTCAACGCCGAAGCATATTTCGGATTGACGCGGATCGCGTCGTCGTAACTTGCAATCGCCGCGTCGTAGTCGCCCTTGGCGGCATAGGCGATGCCGCGGTTGTTGTAGGCAATCGACTGCTCTGGATCGTGCTTGACCGCCTCGTCATAGTCGGCGATTGCGCGGGCGAGATCGCCCTTGTTCTTCCACTCGACGCCACGGTTGCTGTAGGCGAGCGCGAGCACGCGGCCTTCGTAGTTGCCGGATTTGATGGTGCGTGTGCAGGCGGCAATGGCAGCCTCGCCGGAATCCTTGGCGCAGGATTCCCAGTCGTCGGCTCGCGCCGACGCCACCAACAATCCGCTTGCGAGTAACGCCGCCGCGACCGCCGTCGCAGCTCGGACGCTTGAAGTCCGCTTTGAAAATACAGCCACGCGACCCCCCTTAGGTCAGCACGGCCTCCCTCACCACCACGATAGCAAACCGCCACGGGTGCGCGCACGCGCGATCAACCTTTGTGGCGGTGCGATGACGTCTGTTTGCAGCGTCAAGGTTAACGCGGGAACTGGACTCGCGGCGGCGTCCCGCGATAATCACGCACGAAATCAGGTCTATCGGGGGATTGAAGTGATGGTTGCGCGGGTGGGTGAGGTGCGTTGTGTCGAGATCGATTTGGCCGATCCGATGCGCGCTGCCGAGTTCTACACCAAGGTCTGGAATCTAAAGGAGATCGGGCGTGAGAACGGCTCGATCTATTTCCGTGGCACCGGCCCCTGCCACCACATTCTCGCGATCCACCATCGCCCCAGCGGTCCGGCGCTGCGCCGCATCGTCTACAACGCGAAAGACAAGGCCACCGTCGACGCACTCTGTGCGCAGGTGCGCGCCAAGGCGCCGACCTGTGAGGACCCGAAGGCACTGACGAGTCCCGGCGGCGGCTACGGCTTCGGCTTCACCGATCCGTACGATTGCAACTACGCGGTCGTCACCGGCGTCACCGATCACGCTGATAAGGCCGACGTGAAGGATCGTCCGCGCAAAGTCGCCCACGTCAACGTCAACACGCCGGACCAGAAGGTGACAACGCAGTTTATGATCGACGCGCTCGGCTTCCGGCTGATCGACGAGTCGGGACCGCTGATGTTCATGAACGCCGACAGCACCGATCATTCGTCGATGGTGGTCGGCAGGTACACCAAGCCGACGCTCAATCACGTGGCCTTCGAGATGCCCGACCTCGACTCAGTGATGCGCGGCGTCGGCCGGATGAAGGACAACGGCTATCCGACCGAATGGGGCCCGGGCCGTCACGGCGCGGGCGACAACGTGTTCGCCTATTTCGCCGGACCCGAGGAATTCCCGATCGAATACACCGGCGACGTGCTTCAGATCGACGACACCTACCAGTTCCACGGCCCGGAATATTGGAAGTGGCCGCCCGGCCGCGCCGACCAATGGGGCATCACCAATCCGCACACACCGCGCTGGAAGCGAATCCAGGAAATGATCCCGTTCACGCCGGACGCCTGGAAACTCTAAGGCCTATCGCAGCACGCCCGAATGGGAATCGAGCCCGACGCCGGCGGTCAAGTGGCCGAACAGCGTTGCGAGCTGCTGACGATCGGCCTCCGGCAGCGGCGGCTTGAGAATCGATTCGACGTTGCTGCGCAGATGGCCTGAATCGCCGGTGCCGAACAGCACGATGTCGACACCCGGCTCGTGCCGCACGTAACGATAGGCCGCTTCGGTCATGCTCGACGCGCCACCCTCGTGAACGAGAAATCCGAGCGGATCCTTCGTTTCGCCGAGCGACTTCTCGACCAGACCCTTGTCCGCGAGCGCTTTCATCTCGCGCGCGACGCGCGGCGGATCGGCGAAAATGCTGCGCACCGCGAACATGAGAAGCGTGCCGATGCCTTTCGCGCGCGTTGCCGGAAACACGTTCTTGCGCGCGACCTGATGCATCATGTGGAAGCCGACCATGTAAACGGTCCAGACCGGATCGTTCACCGCTCGCTTCAGCATGTCGTTGGTGAAATCGTTGATCGGATTTTCAGTGATGCCGATGTGCCGGATTTTTCCCGCGCGCTTTGCTTCAAGCATCGCAGGCACGACGCTCATCGCGTGATCGTATTCGTTCAGCTCGATGCCGTGCAGATTGAACACGTCGATATAGTCGGTGCCCATCACGCGCAGCGAGTTGTCGATGCTCTTCGTCACCTCTGCCGCGCCCGCGCCGTTGCGGATCTGCGCCTTGGTCGCGACCACCACCTTGTCGCGCGGGATCGTTTTCAGCGCCCGGCCGACAACACCCTCGGTGCCGTAGGACGGCGCCGTGTCGATGAAATTGATGCCGAGATCGACAGCCTCGTGAATGAGCCGTGCCGACTCTTCTTCTGTCTTCCCGGTCTTGAGGCCGAGCCGGCTGAACCCGCCGGTGCCGAGACCGGCCACGCTGACGCGCAGGCCGGTGTTGCCGAGAGTGGTATATTGCATGGAGATATTCCGTCGGACGTTGGGAAGTTGGCAGGACGTGGCGCGGGCAGCGCCAGCGTTGGGGCGGGAATCGTATCTTACGACGTTTTTGCGCGATCTTCCGGCCGGGGCCCGGCGTTCTTCGCGCCAAACCCCTTCCCCAACCTCCATCCGGCCTCTAAAACAGCCCGCAAATGACCGCAGAACCACAGAAATCCGACCGCTACAACGCCGGGGACGCCGAGCCGCGCTGGCAGAAGGTCTGGGACGACCAGGCCATCTTCAAGACCTCGAACTCCGACCCGCGCCCGAAATACTACGTGCTCGAGATGTTCCCCTATCCGTCGGGGCGCATCCACATGGGCCACGTCCGCAACTACACGATGGGCGACGTGGTCGCGCGCTACAAGCGCGCGATGGGGCTGAACGTCCTGCACCCGATGGGCTGGGACGCCTTCGGCATGCCGGCCGAGAACGCGGCGATGGAGCGCAAGGTCCATCCCAAGGCGTGGACCTACCAGAACATCGCGGCGATGAAGAAGCAGCTTCAGTCGATGGGGCTCTCGCTCGATTGGGCGCGCGAGGTCGCGACCTGCGATCCGAAATACTACAAGCACCAGCAGCGCATGTTCCTCGACTTCCTCAAGGGAGGACTGGTCGAGCGCAAGCAGTCGAAGGTGAACTGGGACCCGGTCGACATGACCGTGCTCGCCAACGAGCAGGTGATCGACGGCAAGGGCTGGCGCTCTGGCGCGCTGGTGGAGCAGCGCGAGCTGACCCAGTGGTTCTTCAAGATCAGCAAGTATTCCGAGGAGCTGCTCAACGCGATCGACACGCTCGATCGCTGGCCGGAGAAGGTGCGCCTGATGCAGCGCAACTGGATCGGCCGCTCGGAAGGTCTGCACATCCGCTTCGCGCTCGATGCGGCGACGACGCCGGAGGGCGAAACTGAGCTCGAGATTTTCACGACGCGGCCCGACACGCTGTTCGGTGCGAAGTTCGTTGCGGTTGCGCCCGATCACCCGATCGCGAAGGCCGCAGCGGCAAAGAATCCGAAGCTCGCGGCATTCATCGAAGAGTGCAAACGGCACGGCACGGCTCAAGCGGAAATCGACACCGCCGAGAAGATGGGCTTCGACACCGGCATCAAGGCGATCCATCCACTCGATGCGGACTGGAAGCTGCCCGTGTACGTCGCGAACTTCATCCTGATGGACTACGGCACCGGCGCGATTTTCGGCTGCCCGGCGCACGACCAGCGCGACCTCGATTTCGTCAACAAGTACGGCCTCGGCAATGTGCCGGTGGTGTGCCCGCCAGGACAGGACCCGAAGACCTTCGTCATCACCGACACCGCCTATGACGGCGACGGCACGATGATCAACTCCCGCTTCCTCGACGGCATGACCATCGAGAAGGCGAAGGATGAAGTCGCGAAACGCCTGGAAACGCAGACGCGCGGCAATCGTCCGGTCGCGCAGCGGCAGGTAAACTTCCGCCTGCGGGACTGGGGCATTTCGCGGCAGCGCTACTGGGGCTGCCCGATCCCGATCATCCATTGCGAGAAGTGCGGCGTCGTTCCGGTGCCGGTGAAGGACCTGCCGGTGGAGCTGCCGGAGGATGTCACGTTCGACCGGCCGGGCAATCCGCTCGACCGTCATCCGACGTGGAAGAACGTCTCATGCCCACAGTGCGGCGGCGCGGCGCGGCGCGAGACCGACACGATGGACACGTTCGTCGACTCGTCGTGGTACTACGCGCGCTTCACCGATCCGTGGATCGAAAATTCTCCCACCGATCGCAAGATCGCCGACGAGTGGCTGCCGGTCGATCAGTACATCGGCGGCATCGAGCACGCGATCCTGCATCTGCTCTACTCACGCTTCTTCACCCGCGCGATGAAGGCCACCGGCCATGTCGGTCTCGACGAACCGTTCGCCGGTCTGTTCACGCAGGGCATGGTGGTGCATGAGACCTACGCCAAGGCGAACGGCGAATGGGTCACGCCCGCCGAGGTCGAGATCAAGGGTGAAGGCAACACGCGCAGCGCGACGCTGAAAACGACCGGCGAACCGATCGTCATCGGCGGCATCGAGAAGATGTCGAAGTCGAAGAGGAACACCATCGATCCCGACGAGATCATGGTGACTTACGGCGCCGACGTGGCGCGCTGGTTCATGCTCTCCGATTCGCCGCCCGAGCGCGACGTCGAATGGACCGAGCGCGGCGTGCAGGGCGCGTGGCGCTTCACCAACCGGCTCTGGCGCATGATCGGCGAAGCGGCCGAGATCACGAAGTTAGCGCCCGCGGCGCGCCCGCAGTCGTTCAGTGAACCAGCGGCTGCACTTCGCAAGGCCGCGCACGGCGCACTCGCCAAGGTCTCCGACGCGATCGAGAAACTCCACTTCAACGTCGCGGTCGCCAATATCTACGAGTTCGCCAACGCGCTGGGTTCCGCGGTCGCCAAGCCGGAGAAGACGCCGGACTTCGCCTGGGCCGTCCGCGAGGCCGCAGAAATCATGGTGCGGCTGTTCAACCCGATGATGCCGCATCTGGCCGAAGAGTGCTGGGCGATGCTCGGCCACAAGACGCTGGCGGCGACCGAGGCCTGGCCCAAGGTCGAGGCCGAACTCCTGGTCGAGAACACCATCACCCTGCCGATTCAAATAAACGGTAAGAAAAAGGCGGATATAACGGTGGCCCGGGACGCAAAAGCTCCGGAAATCGAGGCTGCCGTTTTGGCACTGGACGCGGTAAAAAAGGCGTTGGACGGCAAAAGCCCGAAAAAGGTCATCGTCGTCCCGCAAAGGATCGTGAATGTCGTGGCTTGAGCCCCGCGTGTCCCGCATCTGCCGCATCGCCCTCGCGATGGCGGTCGCGGGTCTCGTCGCCGGTTGTTTCGAGCCGCTCTACGGCCAGCGTACGCTCGCCGGCGGTCCGGGCGTCGGCACAAGGCTCGCCGGTGTGGACGTTGCCCAGATCCGCGTTCCGAATGGCTCGCCTGAGGCACGCATCGCGGTCGAGGTCCGCAATGTGCTGATCTTCAACCTGACCGGTGGCAACGGTGGCACCGCGCCGACCCACACGCTCAACATCCAGATGACAGGTCTGTCGCAGCAGGTGATCGTGGACGTCACCACAGCACGTCCGGACGTTGAGCAATACGGCATCAATGCCACCTATTCGCTGGTTGAGCTCGCCACCGGAAAGGTGGTCATGAGCGGCCAGACCTTCTCTCGCGTGTCGTTCGACAACCCCGGCCAGCAGCAGCGCTTCGCGCGTGCCCGCGGCCAGCGCGACGCCGAGAACCGCGCGGCGCAGGTCATCGCCGACAACATCAAGTCGCGGCTCGCGTCCTATTTCGTCGCAGGCACCTGATCCCCATCTTCATCGCGGTCCGCGCGAGCGGGTGGCCTGATCGGCGTCCTGCATTCGTGTAGGATAGCCACGCTATTCTGCCGACAGAGTTCCAATGGTCGCGATCAAACCAGCCGATGCAGACGCCTTCGTCGCGCGCCCCAATCCGGCGCAGCCGATCGTGCTCATCTACGGCGCCGACGCGGGCCTCGTGCGCGAGCGCGCGGAAAAAATCGCCCGCGGCTCGGTGAAAGATCCCGACGATCCGTTTGCGATGGTGCATCTCGAAGGTGACGCTCTTGCCTCGGAGCCGTCGCGGCTGGTCGAGGAGGCGCATACCATCCCGCTGTTCGGCGGCAAGCGTGCGGTCTGGGTGAAGCCGACCACGCGCAACATCGCCTCCGCCGTCGAGGCGCTGATCGCAGCGCCGCCGGTCGATTGCCGCGTGGTCATCGAGGCTGGCGATCTGCGCCGCACCGCGCCGATCCGCACGATGTGCGAGAAGTCCAAATCTGCTGCAGCGATCGCCTGTTATGTCGATAACGAGCGCGATCTCGCACGTCTCGTCGACGATGAAATGCGCGAGGCCAAGCTTACGATCGCGCCGGATGCCAAGGCCGCGCTCGTCTCGCTGATCGGCGGCGACCGTAGAGCCTCACGCAGCGAGATCCGCAAGCTCGCGCTCTACGCGCACGGCCGGGACAAGGTCAGCATCGACGACGTGATGGCGGTGGTGGCCGATGCGTCCGGGCTCGCGCTCGACGACGTGATCGACAATGCCTTTGCTGGAAAGATCGCCGACACCGAGATGAACTTCTCCAAGGCGATGGCGGACGGCACCTCTCCCGGCACCATCATGTTTGGCGCGGTGCGTCAGGTGATGCAGCTCCACAAGGCGCGGCTTGCGCTCGAAAGCGGAGACAGCACAGACGAGGCGCTGCGGGTGTTCATCCCGCCGGTGCATTTCCGCAGAAAGCCGCTGGTCGAAGCGGCACTTCGCAACTGGAACTCAACACGGCTCGGCCGCCTGATGGAGCAGCTCGCCGAATCCGCTCTCAATGTACGGCGTACGCCCGGACTTTCTGACGCACTCGCCCAGCGCGCTCTTCTCTCTGTCGCGATGGCGGCGCGCCGCCGGGAGCAGTAAGCTTTCAGCCAGGACAATCCACGGGGATCGTCATGGCATTTCATTCAATTTCTTTGCGCCTCGCTTTAGTCATCGTTGCGTTCGCCTGTCTCGCTGCTGAATCCGCGCCAGTTCACGCGCAGGCATTTCCCACCAAGACCATCAAGCTCGTCGTGCCGTTCGGTCCCGGCGGCCCGACTGACGTCGCCGCGCGGATTGTTTCACAGGTGGTGCAATCGTCGCTCGGTCAGAGCGTGGTGATCGAGAATCGCGCCGGCGCGGGCGGCGCGACCGGCACACGCTCGGTCGCGACCTCGGACCCTGATGGCTACACGCTGCTGATCGGCACCAGTGCGACACTCGGTGTCGTCCCGGCGCTGGTGAAGAATCCGGGCTACGATCCCGTGAAGAGCTTCGCGCCGGTCGCTAAGATCTTCGACAGCACCACCGTGATGGTCGTTCCGGCGAATTTCCCGGCCAACACCATTCAGGAGTTCGTCGCCTATGCGAAGGCCAATCCCGGCAAGCTGAGCTATTCGTCGGCGGGCGCAGGCAATCAGACCCAGCTCGCGGCCGAGTTGTTCAAGGCGCGCGCCGGCATCGATGTTGTGCATGTGCCGTACAAGAGCGGCGCGGAGATGGTGACGTCGATCCTGAGCGAGCAGACGCAGATGTCGTTTCCCGACATCTCGATCCTCATTCCGCTCATCCGCGAAAAGAAGCTGAAGGCGCTCGCGGTGACGAGCGCCCGGCGAAACCCTCAGTTGCCCGAGGTGCCGACCATGATCGAGAGCGGCATTCCCGATTTCGTCCTGACGTTCTGGACCGGCATCGTCGCGCCGGCGGGCACGCCCGAAGCCGCTATCAACGCGGTCAACAATGCGGTCGTCAACGGTCTGAAATCAGACGTGGTGCGTGAAACATTGTCGCGAGTGGGCGCAGAAGCCGCCCCCGGCACACCGGCAGAGTTCGGTGCGTTCATCGCGTCGGAAACGCAAAAGTGGGCGTCGGTCGCGCGGACTGCGGGCATTCAGCCGGAGTAGATCGGCTCAGTCTCTTTCGAGACGCCGCACCACGTCGTCGAGCTGATCGAGCGTGCGGTAACGCACGCGCAGCACGCCACCCTTGCTCTTGTGGTCGATCTGCACGGTGAGCCCGAGCACGTCCGACAACCGGCGCTCCAACGCCGCGGTGTCGGCATCCTTGGTCACCTGCGCGCGCGCCTTCGCGACCTTGCCCTTCGGACCGGTCTGCGTCAGCGCTTCGACTTGGCGGACGTTGAGACCCTTCTCGACGATCTCACGCGCCGCGGTTTCCGGATCGGCCTGGCCGATCAGCGCGCGGGCGTGGCCGGCCGAAAGCTTGCCGGCGTTGATGTAGGCCTTCACCGAGTCGGGGAGCTTCAGAAGACGCAACGTGTTTGCGACGTGGCTGCGGCTCTTGCCGACCACCTTCGCGATCTCTTCCTGCGAATGGTGGTATTCGTTGGAGAGCACCTGATAGCCCATCGCCTCTTCGAGCGGATTGAGATCGGAACGCTGCACGTTCTCGATGATCGCAAGCTCGAGCGCTTCTTCATCGGTGACGTCGAGCACGACGATCGGCACCTCGTGCAGACCCGCACGCTGCGACGCGCGCCAGCGGCGCTCGCCGGCGATGATCTCGTAGTTGTCGGTGCCGCGCGCGCGCACGACGATCGGCTGAATGATGCCGCGTTCGCGGATCGAGTCCGCGAGCTCGGTCAGCTCGGCGTCGGAGAACAACTTGCGCGGGTTGCGCGGGTTGGCGCGCACGAATTCGATCGGCACGCGGCGTTGATTGCGCTGATGGCGCTCCGACGGCTGCGTCTCGACGTTGACGTCGCCGATCAGAGCAGCGAGACCACGACCGAGTCGCGAACGTGCTTCGTCCGCCATGGACGTCTCCTTCGAGCTCATTGCAGCGTTCCTTAGCTCGCGCGCAGTTCTTTTTCGCGCTGGATGATTTCTGTCGCGAGCCGCAGATACGCTTCACTGCCGACGCACTTCAAATCGTACACGAGCACCGGCTTGCCGTAGGACGGCGCCTCCGAGACGCGCACGTTGCGCGGGATGATCGTGTCGTAGACCTTCTTGCCCATGAACTCGCGCACGTCGGCGACAACCTGGTTCGACAGGTTGTTGCGCGCATCGAACATGGTCAGCACGATGCCGTGGATCGTGAGATCGGGATTGAGCGTGGACTTCACCTGCTCGACGGTTTGCAGAAGCTGCGACAGACCTTCGAGTGCGAAGAACTCGCACTGCAACGGCACGAGGATCGCGTGCGCCGCGGCCATCGCGTTGATGGTGAGCAGGTTGAGCGACGGCGGGCAGTCGACGAGCACGTAGGTGAAGTCGCCGTTGTTGACCGTCTTGCCGGTGTTCACCGCCGACGTTGCATTGCGCAGACGATAGGCGCGGTCGCGCGCCTGGCCGATCTCGAGCTCGAGGCCGGAGAGATCCATCGTCGACGGCGCGATCCAGAGGCGCGGCACAGCGGTGGTCGTGATCGCGTCGCGCAGCGGCGCGTCGCCGATCAGCACGTCGTAAGTCGAGGTCTGCCGGTTGCGGCGATCGATGCCGAGACCGGTCGAGGCGTTGCCCTGCGGATCGAGGTCGATGATCAGCACGCGCTCGCCAATCGCTGCGAGTGCCGTGCCGAGATTGATCGCGGTCGTTGTCTTGCCGACGCCGCCCTTCTGGTTGGCGATCGCGAGCACCCGCGGCGGCTTGGCCGGCTCGGTGCGCGGCGCGAATTCGAGAACTTGTCCCGCAGGCTCGGCCGGGATGGTCGCCTGCTCGCCTGTAACCTCGGCCGGGGTCTTGGTGTCGTCGATGGTGTCGGACATGGCGGCTTCCAATCTCGATAAATACAACTCAGCGCGCCGAACTTCGGCGCACAAGGCCGCGGACGTGAACGATGCGGCCGCGAGGATCGGTCAGACTCGGTGTTAGTGTGGCGTCGATGCTCCAAGATTTAGAGGCTTCCGTCAACTCAGCCTCTACATCTTGTCCTTTCAGGAAAAAGGCAGGCACGCCGCGGCTCAAAAGCGGATGAGCCCAAGCGAGCAATTTATCTAGCGGCGCCAACGCCCTGGCGGTGACGACATCGGGCAGCGGCGTCGACTTGTTCACGAAATCCTCGATGCGCACAGGATGCACCTTGACAGGGGCGTCGATATGACGGGCGGCCTCACTCAGGAAGGCCGCTTTTTTCTTTGTGCTTTCAATGAGATGCACAGAGGCTTTCGGAACGTCTGCAAGTGCTGCCGCGATCACAAGGCCCGGAAAGCCCGCGCCGGAGCCGAAATCCATCCATTTTTTTGCGTCCGGCGCGAGCTTCAGGAGCTGGAGCGAGTCGGCGATGTGCCGCGTCCAAATCACCGGGATCGTGGACGGCGCGATCAGGTTCGTGTGCGCCTGGGTCTGCAATAGCAGCTCGACGAATTTGTCGAGCCGCGCTGCAATCTCCGGGGAAACCGGGGTGAGGGCGAGCGCGCGGTCGCGATCCGAGACTTCGGCGCTCATGACTTATGCCGCCGGGCGGCCCTCTGGACGTTCCCTGCCCTTGCGTTTGACGTGTGCGACCAAGAGCGTGAGCGCCGCGGGCGTCATGCCGTCAATCTTGCCGGCGTGGCCGATGGTGCGCGGCCGAACATTCTGAAGCTTGTGGCGGACTTCGTTGGAGAGTCCGGTGATCGCCGCGTAGTCGAGGTCTTCGGCGAGCTCGAAGCTTTCATCGCGGCGATAGGATTCGACGTCCTGCGCCTGGCGGTCGAGATAGACCGCGTATTTCGCATCGATCTCGAGCTGCTCGGTGGTCGTGGAGTCGAAATGATTGAGCTCCGGCCAGATCCGGGCGACATCGGCGAAGCCAAGGTTCGGATAGGACATCAGATCGAAAGCGCTGCGGCGCTGACCGTCGCGATTGAGCGCGAGGCCGTGACGATCGGCTTCCGTTGGCGTGATCGTCAGCGATTTCGCGAGCGCGCGGGCCGCTTGCAGGGCGTTGATCTTCTTGCGGAAAGCGTCTTTCCGAACCGATCCAACGCATCCGAGCGCGATGCCCTTCTCGGTCAGGCGCTGATCGGCGTTATCGGCGCGAAGTGCGAGGCGATATTCGGCGCGTGAGGTGAACATCCGATACGGCTCGGAGACGCCGCGCGAAATCAGATCGTCGATCATCACGCCGAGATAGCCTTCGGCGCGATCAAAGGTGATTTCCGCGCTGTTTCCAGCACGCGCAGCCGCATTCAAACCGGCGACGAGGCCCTGAGCAGCGGCCTCCTCGTATCCTGTCGTACCGTTGATCTGGCCGGCCAGGAAAAGCCCGCGCACGCGCTTCGTCTCCAGCGTCGGTCCCAATTCGCGCGGATCGACATGATCGTATTCGATAGCGTAGCCCGGACGGATGAAGCGCGCCTTTTCCAGTCCCGGAATGGTGGCGACGAGGGCGTGCTGAACGTCCTCTGGCAGCGATGTGGAGATGCCGTTCGGATAGACGGTCGGATCGTCGAGGCCCTCCGGCTCGAGGAAGATCTGATGGCCGTCGCGTTCGCCGAAGCGGACGATCTTGTCCTCGATGGAGGGGCAATAACGCGGGCCCCGGCTTTGGATCTGACCGGAGTACATCGGCGAACGATGGACATTCGCTCGGATCACCGAATGCGTGGCTTCGGTCGTGCGAGTGATGGCGCACTGGATTTGGGGGTTCTCGATCCGCTCCGTGAGCATCGAGAATGCTTCCGGCGGATCGTCGCCGGGCTGCATTTGGAGGCTCGCCCAGTCGATGGTGGTGCCGTCGAGGCGGGGCGGCGTGCCGGTTTTCAGGCGTCCGAGGGCGAATCCGACCCTTTCAAGAGCCTTCGACAGCCCCATGGCCGGGGCTTCGCCGACGCGGCCAGCAGGAGTCTGCTTTTCACCGATATGGATGAGGCCTCGGAGAAACGTGCCGGTGGTCAGGACCACCGAAGCGCATGAAATCTCACGCTTATCCGCCAGTGTTACACGTGAAACGGCGCCGTTTTCGATGCTGAGATCGTCGACCTCGCCCTCGATCACGGTCAGATTGGCGGTTTCGCGGATCGCCCGCTGCATGGCAGCGGCGTAAAGCTTCCGATCCGCCTGGGCGCGTGGGCCGCGGACGGCTGGGCCTTTCCGGCGGTTCAGGACGCGGAACTGGATGCCGCCCTGGTCGGCGACGCGGCCCATCAGACCGTCGAGGGCGTCAATCTCGCGAACCAGATGGCCCTTGCCGAGACCCCCGATAGCCGGATTGCAGGACATCGCTCCAATGGTGTCGAAACGATGCGTCACAAGGGCGGTTTTCGCGCCCAGGCGCGCGGAAGCGGCTGCGGCTTCGCAGCCGGCGTGCCCGCCGCCAATGACGATGACATCGAATCGGAGGTTCATGGAAAGCCTCGGGAAAGGCTTGTAGCGGAGCCGCCAGAACCCGTCAAAACGGGATGTTTCACGTGAAACAGCACCTGGAAATGCCGCTATATGATCCATTCCTCGGACGCGAGCATATCGTTGATCAGATGATCTGCGCGAAGCTCGAACCCAAACGAATCTAGTGCTTATTTGCCGATGCAGAAGTCGGCGAAAATGACATCGAGGATGTCCTCCACATCGACCCGGCCGGTCAGACGGCCCAGGGCGGTGGCAGCGAACCGCAGCTCCTCGGCGACGATGTCATCCCGGCCGTCCGGCCCTTCGGCGAGAGCACGGTTCAGGGCGGCTTGGGTGGCGGAGAGAGCGCAGCGCTGACGCTCGCGGCTGACCAAGGCGGGCTCGGAACCGAAGTATTGAGAAGCAAAGAGGGTCAGCCGATCAAGCAGTGAATTCACGCCTTTTCCGTCTGTTGTGGAAAGAATGAAAATATTCTCCGAATTCATATTCGAAGATATGAATTCGTGTTCAATTTTATCGACTTTTGGTGTTTCAATACCACCGAGCGGCGGGAGCGCCCGGGTTCCGGTGGAGCCGGAACCGGTAGAGCCCGCGAGGCCCGGCAAACCAGCCGAAAGGCTGGTGGCCGGGGGCGGCGCTTCACCTGAGTCGAGCCCGCTCGAACCTAGCAAGTCGGCCTTGTTGCGGACCACCCAGAGCGGCGGGCTGTCCACGGAATTGGACTCGCCCGCTCCGATGGAGGAAGGCGGGTTCGCTTGACCTGGCGAGGACGGGTCGGCCGTTGGCCGAGCGGCAAGGGCCGGAACCGGCCGGCCGAAAACAACCGCCCCACCCGGCTCACCACCCGTCTCCGGCGCCGTCGCGTCCACCACCCACAGCACCAGGTCGGCGCCGGCCGCGCGCTCGCGCGCACGACGCACCCCCTCCTGCTCTACTGGATCATTGCTGTCGCGAATGCCGGCGGTATCGAGCAGCGTCACCGGATAGCCGTCGAGCTCAAGATGAACTTCGATCACGTCGCGTGTGGTTCCCGCGATCGGCGAAACGATCGCGGCCTCTCGGCGCGCGATGCGATTGAGCAACGTCGACTTGCCCGCGTTCGGCGGACCGGCAATCGCGACCACGAGTCCGTCGCGCAACCGCTCGCCGCGCGCGGCACTCGCAAGCGCATCGGCAATTTCGTTGTGCAACTCTTGCGCGATCTTCAGCGCAGGACCAACCAAATCCTCCGGCACGTCGCCTTCGTCGGGAAAATCGATCCGCGCTTCGACGAGCGCCAGCGCGTCGATCAATCGCTTGCGCCAGCCCTCGGCGCGATCGCCGAGCAAACCCTTCATCTGGCGAAACGCCTGACGCCGTTGCGCCTGCGTCTCCGCATAGATGAGGTCCGCGAGGCCTTCGACCGCGGTGAGATCCAGCCGTCCGTTCTCGAACGCGCGGCGCGTGAATTCGCCGGGCTCGGCGAGCCGCAATCCTTCGATCGTACCGAGTGCGTCGAGCACGCCGGCGATCACCGCGCGGCCGCCGTGAAGTTGAAGCTCTGCGCCGTCCTCACCAAGCTCGCTGTTGGCGCCGGGAAACCACAGCGCCAGCGCTTCATCCAAAACCTCTTTGTTTATAGGGTTTTTGATGCGTGCGAGCGAAGCGCGGCGCGGCTCCGGAATGCGGCCGATCAGTGCTTCGAGCGCGGCGCCCGCGCGCGGTCCGCTAATGCGCACGACGGCGATCGCCGCCGGCGGCCGGCCGGAGGAGAGTGCGAAGATCGTGTCGCGTGTGGTCATGACTCACTTTGTCACTGCGAGCACGGCCGATGCAATTGGACCAACGCTAGTCCCACGTCATGCCCCGCCTTGTGCGGGCATCCACGACTTACTTTTTTGCGCGATGAGAAAGGCAGGAAAACTTGGATGGCCGGGACATAGGAGAGCGAAGCGACGCCGTTCTTCGAACGGCTATGCCCGGCCATGACGTGGAGAGAGTCGAGCCTCGCAGCAACGAACAAAAGTCGCGTCGCTCAAATTAAAAAAGCCCGGCTGGTGAGCCGGGCTTCTAAACTCGAAAGACCGTCAGCCGCTGCCGACGATCCTCGCGTTACTTCACCTTGAGATTCTCAGCCGCTTCCTTGCCGCGATTGGGAATGACATCGAATTCGATGTGCTGCCCTTCGTTGAGCGTGCTCAGTCCAGCGCGCTCGACTGCGGAGATGTGAACGAACACATCCTTGCCGCCGCCTTGCGGTTGGATAAAGCCATAGCCCTTCGTCGGGTTGAACCACTTCACAGTACCTGTCGCCACAGTCAGTCTCCGAGTTAAATAGTCGTGCCGCCGCCACACGAGTGTCAGACTGACAGCTCGCCGAGGCTGTGCAAAACATACCTCATATGCACAAGGGTGACCATCCCGCGGCCCTGCTGGAAGATTTTTCATAAAACCGCCCAGGCTCAAAAATCATGTCCTCTTCTTCGCGTTCGCAGCAAAACCGTCTCAGCCAAGAGACCAGTCCCTATCTGCTGCAGCACAAGGACAATCCGGTTGCCTGGTGGCCCTGGGGTCCGGAGGCGCTGGCCGAGGCCAAATCGACCAACAAACCGATCCTTTTGTCGGTCGGCTACGCGGCCTGCCATTGGTGCCACGTGATGGCCCATGAGAGCTTCGAGGACGACGCCACCGCCGAGGTGATGAATAAACTCTTCGTGAACATCAAAGTGGACCGCGAGGAGCGGCCGGACATCGATCAAATCTACATGTCCGCGCTGCATCATTTGGGCGAGCAGGGCGGCTGGCCGCTGACGATGTTTCTGACGCCGGCCGGCGAACCGGTGTGGGGCGGCACCTATTTTCCGAAAACCTCGCGCTACGGCCGACCGGCTTTCGTCGATGTGTTGAACGAGGTGGCGCGCCTGTTCCGCGAGGAGCCGGCCAGGATCGGCAACAACCGCGACGCGCTGATGCATCGCCTCGCGCAGCGGGCGCGGCCCGAGGGCAAGGTCGTCGTCGGCGCGAAGGAGCTCGGCCAGCTTTCGCACCAGATCGCGAACGCGCTCGATCCGACCCACGGCGGCATGCGCGGCGCGCCCAAATTTCCGAACACAGCGTTGTACGAGATGCTCTGGCGCACAGGCCTCCGGCAAGACGACCCGCGCTATCTCGATGCCGTCGAACACACGCTCGAACGGATCAGCGAGGGCGGCATCTACGATCATCTCGGCGGCGGTTTCTCGCGCTACTCGGTCGATGAACGCTGGCTGGTGCCGCACTTCGAGAAGATGCTCTACGACAACGCGCAGCTTCTCGAGATGCTCGCGCTCGCGTGGGGCAGGAGCGGCAATCCGCTGTTCAAGCGGCGCACGGAGGAAACCGTCGGCTGGCTCAAACGCGAGATGACGACCGCGGGCGGCGCATTCAGTGCGTCGCTCGATGCGGACTCCGAAGGCGAGGAGGGCAAGTTCTACGTCTGGTCGCGCGCGGAGATTTTCAACGTGCTCGGCGAGGACGACGGCATGTTCTTCGCCAAGCACTACGATGTGACGGAAGAGGGCAACTTCGAGGGTCACACCATTCTCAACCGCCTCGCGGGGGTGCCGCGCACCGAGGACGACGAGAAGCGGCTGGCGGTGTTGCGCGACAAATTGTTCAAGGTGCGCGAGCCGCGCGTGCGTCCGGGCCTCGACGACAAGGTGCTGGCGGACTGGAACGGGCTGATGATCGCGTCGCTCGTCAACGCCGGCACGATGTTCGGCGAAGCGTCATGGATCGGCATGGCGAAGCGCGCGTTCGATTTCATCGCACGCGAAATGACGAAAGGCGACCGGCTTGGACATTCTTGGAGGGAAGGGCGCTTGCTCTATCCGGGATTGGCGTCGGATTTCGCAAACATGATCCGCGCGGCGCTCGCGCTCTATGAAGCGATGGGAGAGAAAGCGTATCTCGACCGCGCGCTCGCGTGGCAACACGCACTCGATCGGCATTACGCCAACCCCAACAACGGCGGCTATTACCTGACTGCGGATGATGCGGAAGGTCTGGTGATCCGGCCCGATTCCACCAGCGATGACGCGACGCCGAATCCGAATTCGATCGCCGCGGGAAATCTGGTGCGGCTTGCGGTGCTCGCGGGCGACGATCAATGGCGCGCAAAAGCTGACAAGCTGTTCGACGGCGTTCTAGCCAGTGCCGCGGATCATCTGTTCTCGCACGCGGCACTCCTGGATGCGCTCGATCTGCGGCTGAGTGCGGCGGAGATTGTCGTCACCGGACCGGACCATGTGCGGCTCGCGGATGCGGCGCTGAAGCTGCCTTATCTGAACCGCATTGTGCTGCGCGCGCCGTCGGCCGATGCGCTTCCAGCTTCACATCCCGCTCAGGCCAAGATCGCGGCGACTCAAGGCAGCGCGGCGTTCGTGTGTGTGGGCGAGCGGTGTTCGCTGCCGGTGACGGAGCCGGGGAAGATCGCGGAGGCGGTGATGGGGATGAAGGCCGTGCCGCAAACCTGACAGGCGGCATTTCCGCGGCGCTCTCTCCACGTCATGGCCGGGCTTGTCCCGGTCATGACGTGGAGGGAGTTGGGTTAACCCGCTGAAGTCAGCAATCTCAGCCGCTATCGCGTCTCGCAGATATACCCTTCCGGGCATACGAAGCGCCGCCGCGGCGGGGGACGCCGTTGTGGCTGTTCCTGTTGTGAACGAGCCTGCGGCTGTGCGCGCTGTTGCTGCGCGCGTTGCGGCTGCCTCGCGTCGGGCTTCTTGGCTTCGTTGCGCTGACCGCCGCCCCAGAGCACCGGGATCCACGCCGCCATGTGATTGCGCGCGGCCTGCTCGGTGTCCTTGTCCGCGAGCGTCGTCATGCGGAATTTGATGAACTTGTTGTTCCAGGATGTGACGCACATGAAGCCGTCCTGGGGCTTCGCGCCATCACGCGTCATGTGGAAGGTGGCGCACTGAAAGCGCGTCTCCTTCTTCGGATCCTCGATGGTGAAGTTGCGACGCAGATAGACCTGCGCGTAGAGGCCGCGCGGCTGCGCCAGGAACACGTCCTCGCGCGAGCGCTCGAACTCGGCGCGCACGATCGCCGACTTGGCGTCGGCGGGGATCGCGTTGCGCTTGAGATCGTAGATGTAGACGTCGAGCTTCCAGCCGGGCTGCGAATAGTCCAGGCCGTAACCTTCGCCCGGCTTGGCGCGCTCGAAGTTCACCGAATCGTTGAGGGTGAAGCCGCCGATCTCTTCCGGAGCCTTGAGCCCGAAGACCGTTACCGAAGCAATGGCATGGGCCGCTGTGGTGGCAGCGACCCCGAGCGCCAATGCTGCGAGGGCGGTCTTCAGAGAGGGCATCAAGTGTTCATCGATTCGAAGAACTCGGAATTGCTCTTGGTGTTACGCAGCTTGTCGAGCAGGAAGTCAATCGCATCCATGGTTCCCATCGGGTTAAGGATGCGGCGCAGCACGTACATTTTCTTGAGTACCGCAGGATCGGTGAGGAGTTCTTCCTTACGCGTGCCGGACCGGGTGATGTCGATGGCCGGGAAGGTGCGCTTATCGGCAACCTTGCGGTCGAGGATGAGCTCGGAGTTACCCGTGCCCTTGAACTCTTCGAAGATCACCTCGTCCATGCGGCTGCCGGTGTCGATCAGGGCGGTGGCGATGATGGTCAGCGAGCCGCCCTCCTCGATGTTGCGGGCGGCGCCGAAAAACCGCTTCGGACGCTGCAAAGCGTTGGCGTCCACGCCGCCGGTGAGCACCTTGCCGGAGCTTGGGACCACCGTGTTGTAGGCGCGGCCGAGGCGGGTGATCGAATCGAGCAGGATCACGACGTCGCGGCCGTGTTCGACCAGGCGCTTGGCCTTTTCGATCACCATTTCGGCGACCTGGACGTGGCGGGAGGCCGGCTCGTCGAAGGTCGAGGACACGACCTCGCCGCGCACCGAGCGCTGCATGTCGGTCACTTCCTCCGGGCGCTCGTCGATCAGCAGAACGATCAGGTAGCACTCGGGATGATTGGCGGTGATCGCGTGTGCGATATTTTGAAGCAGCACGGTCTTGCCGGTGCGCGGCGGCGCCACGACCAGGGCGCGCTGGCCCTTGCCGATCGGGGCGACGATGTCGATGACGCGCGGCGAGAGATCCTTCTTGGTCGGATCCTCGTGCTCCATCTTGAGCCGCTCGTCCGGATAGAGCGGCGTCAGGTTGTCGAAGTTGATCTTGTGACGCGCCTTGTCCGGGTCTTCGAAATTGATCGTGTTGACCTTCAGAAGCGCGAAGTAACGCTCGCCGTCCTTGGGAGAGCGGATCTCGCCTTCGAGGGTGTCGCCGGTGCGAAGGCCGAAGCGGCGGATCTGGGAGGGCGAAACGTAAATATCGTCCGGCCCGGGCAGATAGTTGGCCTCAGGTGAGCGGAGGAAGCCGAAGCCGTCGGAGAGCACCTCAACGACGCCTTCACCGATGATGCTGACCTCTTTCGTCGCGAGCTGCTTGAGAATGGCGAACATCAGCTCCTGCTTGCGCATGGTGCTGGCGTTCTCGATTTCCTGCTCTTCGGCGAACTGGAGGAGCTCGGGGGGGGTCTTGGACTTCAAGTCCTGTAGTTTCATTTCCCGCATGCGGGTGGGGTCCTATGGGAATGGGCCTGCGGCGCTTTTCAACCGAACGGACGCGGGCAGAAAAAGGAAGGAAGGAAAAGCGCAGGTCTTGGGTTGGGCCGGGGTTTTTGAAGAACCTGGTGGCTTCACCTGATGCGACGGCCGGTCCGCTTTACGAAAGGACCGAGACTCGAATGCATCCGCCTACGTTCGGAGGGATACCCGGATATATACGCAAAAATCGCTGATTTTGCAAGGGAGCGGGCCGCAGCCCCATGGCCGTCAAAACGGCTTCACGACCACCAGAATGACGATCAGGATCATCAGGACAGTCGGCACTTCGTTGATAATCCTGTAGAATTTCGCGCTCTTGCGGCGCTTATCGGCGGCGAAATCCTTCACATAGCGGCTCAACATGCCGTGAACGCCGGACATCAGAAACACCAGCAGAAATTTGGCGTGCATCCAGGGCGCCTTGAACCAGCCGCCCTTCCAGACGAGCCACAGGCCAAGCACCCAGGTCAGGATCATCGCCGGCGTCATGATGGCGCGCAGAAGGCGCCGTTCCATCACCTTGAAGGTTTCGGACTGGATCGAGCCGACATCCGCCGCGGAGTGATAGACGAACAGCCGCGGCAGATAGAGCATCCCCGCCATCCAGGCGATGACGGCAATGATGTGGAACGCCTTGAGCCACTCGTACATCGAACAGCCACTTCTCTTTCGCCTTACTCGGTGAATGCGATCTACCACATCGATTGCTCTTTGGGCGGCCGACTTTTACACGGCTCTCTCGTTCAGGACCTCTTCGACTCTAGAATCTAGATTCTTAGTTGTAGTGGTAGTGAATCGGTGGGTTGGACTCATGAATCGATGTCCACACTCCATCCCCGCGCACTTCTTCCATCCCCACTGTCCAAAACCTCTCCTGTGGATGCCGTTGGATAGTGATTCCGGTCATGGATTCAACGCACTGCGCCGGGATGGTGCGGGATGACGAGCGGCGGAATTCTTTTCCAGAGCACTCCACCTCGCATGGCGTGAGTCTTGTTCCTCGAGGCAGCGGTGGGGACATATTTGCAGCCTGTCCCGGCGGAAGCTTGCACGCGGCGGTCAGCCGTGGCCTCCTCCCCAGCGATCCACAGGCCGTCCGGCGCTTTTCCAGTGGTCTTGAACGAATGCCTCATCGCACCGGCAACTACTTCCACCTGCATCTGGTCTCGGACGCGACCGGCGAGACGCTGATCACGGTCGCGCGCGCGGCCGCGGCGCAATTCGCCAATGTGGAGCCGGTCGAGCACATGCATCCGCTGGTGCGCACGCAGAAGCAGCTCGACCGTGTGCTGGAGGAGCTTGACGAGGCGCCGGGCATCGTCCTCTACACGCTGCTCGAACGCGAGCTGGCGCATCGGCTCGAAGAGAAATGCCGCGCGCTCGGCCTGCCGTGCCTGTCGATCATGGGCCCGGTGCTGCAACTGTTCCAATCGTATCTCGGCGGCGAGACCAAGCCGCGCGTCGGCGCGCAGCACGCGCTCGATGCCGACTACTTCAAGCGCATCGACGCGCTGAACTTCACCATGATGCACGACGACGGCCAGCACACCGACGATCTCGAACTGGCCGACGTGGTGCTGGTCGGCATCTCGCGCACCTCGAAGACGCCGACCTCGATCTATCTCGCCAACCGGGGTGTGAAGACTGCGAACATTCCGCTGGTGCCCGGCGTGCCGGTGCCGTCGAATCTCGAGACTTTGAACAATCCGCTTGTGGTCGGACTCACCGCGAGTCCGGAGCGCATCGTGCAGATCCGCCAAAACCGCTTGCTGGGGCTGCGCGCCGAGCACGACGCCGATCAATATGTCGACCGCCAAGCGGTGACCGAAGAGATCGCGGTGTCGCGAAAGCTCTGCGCGCGTCACAACTGGCCGGTGATCGACGTGACGCGCCGCTCGATCGAGGAAACCGCCGCGGCGATCATTACGTTGCTGGGCGAGCGCCGCCGGCATCCTGTGAACTGACATGTCTCTCTGGCTCGCTCCCCATCCGCTCGTGCTCGCCTCCAAAAGCGCGAGCCGCCGCGCGCTGATCGAAGCCGCCGGTGTGCCGGCGGAGATCAGGCCGGCCGATATCGATGAGCGCGGCATTGAGGAGCGCGCGGGCCTCACCGATCCCGGCGCGGCCGCGGCGCTGCTCTCGCGCGAGAAGGCCAAGGCGGTGGCGAAGGAATTACCAGGACGGTACGTGCTCGGCGCCGACCAGACGCTGGCGCTCGGCACGCGCCGCTTCTCCAAGCCCAAGGACCGCGACGCCGCGGCGGATCAGCTCCGCACGATGCGCGGGCAGACGCACGCGTTGCATTCCGCGCTTGCGATCGCCAGGGACGGCGTCATCGTGTTCGAATGCATCGACGTGGCGCGGCTGACGATGCGGGATTTCTCGGAAGAATTCCTTCAGGCCTATCTCGACACGGTTGGACCGTTGGTGACGACGAGCGTCGGGGCCTATCAGCTCGAAGGCGCCGGTATCCAACTGTTCGACAAGGTCGAGGGCCATCATTCGACCATCCTCGGCCTGCCGCTTTTGCCGCTGCTCGCCTGGTTGCGGCAGGCGGGTCTGCTTGCCAAATAGCGCACCATGATCATTCTCGGCCTCACCGGCTCGATCGGCATGGGAAAGTCCACGACGGCGAAGATGTTCGCCGACGAGGGCGTGCCCGTGCACGACGCCGATGCCACTGTGCATCTGCTCTATGAGGGCGAGGCCGCGCGGGAAATCGAAGCTGTATTTCCCGGCTCCACGCGCGACGGCAAGGTGGATCGCACGCTGCTCGCGCAACAAGTGGTCGGCAGGCCGGATGCGCTGAAGGCGCTGGAAGCGATCGTGCATCCGCTGGTGCGGAAGGAGCGGGAGAGGTTCCTCGCCGAAGCGGAACGTGCAGGGGCGAAGATTGCGGTGCTCGACGTGCCGCTGCTGTTCGAGACCGGCGGTCATGCCGATGTGGATGCGGTGGTGGTCGTGTCGGCGCCGGAGCATGTCCAGCGGGCGCGGGTGCTGGAGCGCGGCGTTCCCGCCGAGAAGCTCGACGCGCTGCTGGCGCGTCAGATGCCCGACGCCGAGAAGCGTGCGCGGGCGCACTTCGTGGTGGATAGCGGGCAAGGGTTCGACCACGCCCGGACGCAGGTGAAGAGCATTTTGGCGGAGGTCGTTAAGATGCGGCCTAGACTCAGGTGATTCGATCTTCTCCGGTGTCATCACCCGCGAAAGCGGGTGATCCAGCACTTAAGAAAAGCTGGATACCCCGCTTTCGCGGGGTATGACAGCAGAGTGCGGGTGATGGCAGTCCGGGGTGGGCTGGCAGTGAAGTTAAAACAGAGACGCTGAGACCAAGATGCGCGAGATCGTTTTCGACACCGAAACCACCGGCCTCGATCCCTCCACCGGCGATCGGCTGGTCGAGATCGGCTGCATCGAACTGGTCAATCGCTTTCCGACCGGCAACACGTTTCACCGCTATCTCAATCCCGAACGCGACATGCCCGAACCCGCGTTCAAGGTGCACGGGCTGAGCATCGAGTTCCTCAGCGACAAGCCGCTGTTTGCAACGATTGTCGAGGACCTGATCGAGTTCCTCGGCGACGCGCCGCTGGTTGCGCACAACGCGATGTTCGATCTCGGCTTCCTGAACGCCGAGTTGAAACGCGCCGGCAAGGAATTGGTCGCGCGCGAGCGCCTCGTCGACACGCTGATGATGGCGCGCCGCAAGCATCCCGGCGGCTCGAACAAGCTCGACGATCTCTGCGCGCGTTACAAGGTCGATAACTCCAAGCGCACCAAGCACGGCGCGCTGCTCGACGCGGAATTGCTGGCCGAAGTCTATATCGAGATGACCGGAGCGCGGCAGGCGAGCCTCGGCCTCGCGTCGCTGTCCGCGGGTGGGGAGCGCGGCAGGTCCGGCGCGGTGCGTCAGCGCCCGGCGCCGCTTGCTTCGCGGCTCACGGCGGAAGAGATCGAGCGACATCGCGCGTTCGTCGGGAAGCTGGGCGAGGCCGCGATCTGGAACAAGTATCTCGCGGACGACAAGCCGGCGGGTTGAGGCGGCAGCGGTTCAAGCCTGTTGCGGTCGTTTGCACGGCTTGATTTGATCGGCGTCGTCGTATTGACCTGACCAATTGACGCTCGCCGCCATCATGGCCTTTATCGAAAAGCTGCTGCGCGAGATGACGCTGGACGAGAAGATCGGCCAGCTCACGATGGGCAACATCGGCGGCGTCATCCATTCGAACAATCCGAGCGACGACGACCTGCTCGACGATCTGCGCGCCGGGCGGCTCGGCAGCCTGATCGGGATTTACGGCGAGGCCGCGACCGCGCGGCTGCAACGCATCGCGGTCGAGGAAACGCGGCTGCGCATTCCGCTGATCTTTGCGTGCGACGTGATGCACGGCTATCGGACGATCTTTCCGGTGCCGCTGGGCGAAGCGTCGGCGTTCGATCCTGACCTGTGGGAGCGCACCGCGCGTGTGGCCGCGGCCGAGACACGCGCCGACGGTGTGACGCTGACATTCGCGCCGATGGCCGACGTCACGCGCGATCCCCGCTGGGGACGCGTGGTCGAATCGCCCGGCGAGGACCCGTGGTTGGCCGCGCAATTCGCGGCGGCCAAGGTGAAGGGCTTCCAGGGTGCGGACCTCAGCCGCTCCGATGCCATCGGCGCGACGGTCAAACACATCGGCGCCTATGGCGCGGTGACCGCGGGCCGCGATTATGCCTCGGTCGATATTTCCGAACGGCAATTGAACGAGGTCTATCTGCCGCCGTTCCGCGCCGCGGCCGAAAACGGCGTCGCTGCGATCATGCCGTCGTTCAACGATCTCGCCGGTGTGCCGACGACGGCAAGTGCGGCGCTCCTTCGCGATATAGTGCGCGGCCGTTGGGGTTTCGACGGCGTGATCGTGAGCGACTTCAACGCCGTACCCGAACTCATCAAGCATGGCGTCGCGGAGGATCTGGCGCAGGCCGCCGCGCTCGCGCTCCGCGCCAGCGTCGATATCGACATGCTGGGCACGGCCTACATGCTCGGCCTTCCGGTCGCGCTGAAGCGCGGCGACGTCACGATCGAGATGATCGACGAAGCGGTCCGCCGTGTGCTGACGCTGAAGGTGAAGCTCGGATTGTTCGAGCGGCCGTTTCCGGCTGCGCGTGGAAGCGCCGAGCGTGAGGCGCGTGCGCTGGCGCGCGAGGCCGCGACGAAATCGCCCGTGTTGCTGAAGAACGAACAGAGCTTGCTGCCGCTCAAGCCGCATCAGCGCATCGCCTTGATCGGTCCCGTGCTCGGGGGTGATCTGCTGCTCGGTGGTTGGCAGGCGGCTGGCAATGACGTGAAGGTGGTGACGATCCGCGAAGGCCTGAGCGCGGTGATGTCACCGGGCACGCTGTCGTTTGCCAAAGGCGTCGATCACATCGGTGACGATATCAGCGGCATCGCCGAAGCGGTGCAGATCGCGCGCGAGGCCGATGTCGTCGTGCTTTCGATCGGCGAGCTTGAGGGCCACACCGGCGAAGCGGCGAGCCGCGCGGACATCGATCTTCCGGGCCGTCAGCGCGCGCTTGCGGAAGCGGTGCTCGATACCGGCAGGCCGACGGTGGTGCTGCTCTCGGCTGGGCGACCGCTCACGCTGCCATGGCTGTTCGAGCGCGCGCAGGCCGTGATGGCGCTGTGGTTCTCCGGCATCGAGACCGGCAACGCGGTGGCGGATTTGCTGTTCGGCCGCGCCAACCCGAGCGGAAAGCTTGCGATCTCCTGGCCGCGGTCGGTGGGGCAAATTCCGATCTTCTACGGCGAGCGGCCAACGGGGCGGCCATTCTCGACGAACGACATGTACACCAGTGGCTATCTCGACACGCCGGTGACGCCGCAGTTCCCGTTCGGCCACGGCTTGTCTTATTCGCGCTTTGAGATTGGCAATCTGCGCACGAACGCTGCGGCGTTTACGACAGCGGACACCATCATCATCGAAGCCGATGTCTCCAACGCCGGCGCGATGGCCGGTGAGGAAACCGTGCTGCTGTTCGTGCGCGATGTGGTGGCATGGCCTGCGGCTCCGGTGATGGAGCTGCGCGGCGTCAAAAAGATACGGCTTGCGCCGGGGGCGTCAGGAACCGTGCGGTTCGAGCTTGCCGTGAAAGCGCTCGCGTTCCCCGGCGGCGATCTCGGCCCCGAGGTTCAGCCTGGCGAATTCGAGCTGATGGTTGGATCGAGCGCCGCGCCAGCGGCGCTGGCGCGGACCCGCATCCGAGTAAACGGCTGACTTAAGCCTGCGCCTGCTGGGCGGCCTGCAAGCGCTGCTGATACAGCGACACGAAATCGATCGGATCGAGCAGCAGCGGCGGATAGCCGCCGTTGCGCACCGAGGTCGCGACGATCTCCCGCGCGAACGGGAACAGGATGCGCGGGCATTCGATCATCATGATCGGCTGCACCTGCTCTTGCGGCACGTTCACGATGCGGAACACGCCGGCGAAGGTCAGGTCGAAGCTGAACAGCACGTTGCCGGCGGTCTCGGCCTTGCCCTCGAGCTTGAGCTCGACTTCCACGTCGGTGTCGGCCAAAGGCTTCGCCGTCACGTTAACCTGAACGCTGATCTGCGGCGGCTCGGTCTGCTGGAGCGAGCGCGGCGCGTTCGGGTTCTCGAACGAGAGATCCTTGGTGTACTGCGCGAGGCAAGAAAGCTGCGGCGCGCCTTCACTCGGCGGCGGATGGGCAGGACCATTGCCGTTGGTCGGCATCGACATGAACTCGTACTCCCAGCAAAAATTTCGTTTTTCGGGTGTGTTTCGGCGGTGTGGCTAACACGCCGGGCGAGGTGCGACAAGAATGCGCGGCTTGGAAACGTTAAACACCTAGTGCCGATCCGGCTCGTCTTGCCGCGGCGGCTTTGCGCGACCCGGGAGTTCTTTGTCGGGGACCTGACGCCATTCGTCCGGATCGAGATCGACGACGCCGGTCTGCTGCTCGGTGCGACGCGTCACCGCACCGCCGACAGCGCCGGCGAGCCAGCGCCGCAGCGTGGGGATGAGCAACAGAAGCCCAATCGCGTCGGTGATGAAGCCGGGCAGGACCAGCAGAAGACCGCCGAGGACCGTCAGCAGGCTGCCGGCATGGGCCTCAAAAACGGTCATGCCGCCGTCGCCGACAGCGCTGCGGAATTGGGCAAGCTGGGCGCGTCCCGCGTGCTGCAGGACCAGGACGCCTAGGATCGATGTCAGGATGGTGAATGCGACGGCCTGGAGGAAGCCGAAATGGGCGGCGACCGCCACAAAAACCGCGATTTCCGCGATCGGCAGCAGTGCAAGGCTGAGGAAAATCCACTTTACCATGGGAGGGGTTCCGCCCGCGCCGCGGTTGGCGCGGGAGCGGGGATCGTCTAATGTCGAATCCGACATATGTTTGCCGGCCGAAGTGGCCCGCGCCTCTGGATGGTCTAAGTCGCGTGCTTACATTATAGCGGCGGAACGGGCCTTGCGCCTTGGATTGAAGCCGCAGACGGCCGGTTCACGAAAACCGCCTCGGGAGCATGCGAGACGTGTTCGATATTTATACCATCATCTTCCTGGCTCTCGCGGTCTTCATTTTCCTGCGATTGCGCAGCGTGCTCGGTCAACGCACCGGCCGCGAACGCCCGCCGATCGAGCCGTTCAACTCTGCGCGCGACGTGCGCCCGAGCGCCGACGGGAAGGTCGTCGCGCTGCCGGGCCGCGCACCTGATGCGGCGCCGCGCTCCGCGGAGCCGGATGAAGAGCCCGCCGATCGCTGGAAAGGCGTCGCGGAGCCCGGTTCGGCGGTGGCGCTCGGCCTCGACGCGATCGTGAAAGACGATCCGAGCTTCGATCCCAAGCATTTCATCACCGGCGCCAAGCAGGCCTACGAGATGATCGTGACCGCTTACGCGCAGGGCGACCGCCGGCAGCTCAAGAGCCTGCTCGGCCGCGAGGTCTATGACGGCTTCGACGCCGCGATCACCGGGCGTGAGGAGCGCAAGGAGACCGTCGAATCGCGCTTCGTCTCGATCGAGCGCGCGGAGCTGATCGGCGCCGAGATGCGGGGCAAGACGTCGCAGGTGACGGTGCGCTTCGTGTCGCAGCTCGTCTCGGTGACGCGCGACGCGCAGGGCAATGTGATCGACGGCAATCCCGACAAGGTGACCGACGTCACCGACATCTGGACGTTCGCGCGCGACATCACGTCGCGTGATCCCAACTGGAAACTGGTGGCCACCGAAGCCGGGCAATGATGGCGGGGCGGAGACGCTTTCACCATTTAACGAATCGGATCGCGGGCACCGCACTCTTCCTCTTTGGCCTCATCGCTTCCGATGCCGCGCTCGCCCGCGGACGGGTGACGCTGTCCAATTCGCAGATGGAGCCGGCGTTCTGGGACAAGATGGAAGGCTGGGCCGACGACGACCACATGGCCGCCTTCGACACGTTCATGCAGAGCTGCAAGGCGATCCTGAAAAGCGGCGCATTGCAGCGCGCGCAGCGGCCTCTGCTCGGCGCGCTCTATAACGTCTGCCAGTACGCCGAGGGCAACAAGCCGAAGAACCTCGAAGAGGCGCGCGCGTTCTTCGAGAAGAACTTCCGCCCCGTCAATGTCGCGCCGGTCGGCGAGAAGGAAGGCTTCTTCACCGGCTATTACGAGCCGGTCGTCGACGGCACGCGTGAGCCGAAGGACGCTTTCACCTATCCGCTCTATCGCAGGCCGGGCGGGCTTCTCTCCGGCGGCAAGATGCTACGCGCGGCCGCGTTCGGCACGCGCAAGGGCAAGAAGCGCGCGTCGCGGCGACTTGCCTCGTTCTACGACCGTGCGGCGATCGAGGATGGCGCGCTCGCCGGACGCAAGCTCGAGATCTGCTACCTGAAGGACCCGGTGGATTCGTTCTTCATCCACATCCAGGGCTCGGTGCGCGTGAAGCTCGACGACGGCTCGATGATGCGGCTGAACTACGACTCGCAGAACGGCCACAAGTACACCGCCGTCGGCAAATTCCTCATCGACCGCAAGATCTACACGCGCGAAGAAATGTCGATGGAGAAGATCCGCGAGTGGATGAACGCCAATCCGGAAGAGGGCAAGGAGCTGCGGCGGCTCAACAAGTCCTATGTGTTCTTCCGTGAGACCGGCCTCGCCGACAACGAGGAAGCCGTTGGCGCGCAGGGCGTGTCGCTGACGCCGTGGCGCTCGATCGCGGTCGACCGCAACCTGCATGTCTACGGCACGCCGGTGTTCGTCTCGGCGATGCTGCCGATCGACAGCGAGGAATCGACGACGCCGTTCCGCCGCCTGATGGTGGCGCAGGACACCGGCGGCGCGATCGTGGGACCCGCGCGCGCCGACATCTATCTCGGCGCGGGCGCGGAGGCCGGCGTGATCTCGGGGCGGTTCAAGAATCCGGGACGTTTCACCATGCTGTTCCCGAACGAGGTCGATCCGTTCAAGCAGGTTCGCGACATTCCGCTGCCGCGCCCGCGGCCGAAGCTTCCGGGCGACGACAAGCCGGAGCTGGTGGCGGAGAAGCCGGCGGCGCCGGTTGTTGCGCCCGCCGCGCAACCGGAGAAGAAGGCCGAGCCCGCGAAACTCGCGGTGGCGAAGCCCGAGCCGGTGAAGCCTGAGAAAAAGCCGGCAACGAAGAAGATCGAGGCTGCGAAGCCTGAAGCGAAGAAGGTTGAGGCCAAGAAGCCGGATGCGAAGTCCGAGACGAAAAAAACCGCAGCGCTGACCAAGCCTGACGCCAAGAAGAAAGAGGCCGAGGCGAAGAAATCTGACGCCAAGAAACCCGACGCCAAAAAAACCGAAGCTACAAAGCCAGAAATCAAAAAGCACGCGCCGAAGACCGACGCAAAAACCAAGTCTGCCGCACAGGCCCTCAAGCCATCCGGCCCGCCGATCCGCAATGAGTAGGCGGCGGCTCAACGAAGACGAGCGCACGCTCTGGACTGTCGTCACAAAAACCATCACGCCGCTGAAGAAGCGCGCCGCGGCTGACGACGAACCGGCCGCGCCATCGCGGCCTAAATCCTCCACAGGTCTTGCGCCCGCTCCAATCAAAACGCGCAGCAAGCCGGTCGCTCATCCTTCCTACGCGCCCGCACTGCCTCCGCCGCCCGCACCGTCGTTGGTGCCGCTCGGCCGTAAGCTGAAGAAGCGTGTCGCGCGGGGTTCGGAAGGGATCGACGGGCGGCTCGATCTGCACGGGCTGACGCAGGCGGAGGCGCATCACGCGCTGCTGCGCTTCCTGCGGCACGGCCAGGAGCGCGGCGCGCGTATTGTTCTCGTCATCACCGGCAAAGGCGACGGCTCGGGCGAGCGCGGCGTGCTCAAGCGCCAAGTGCCGATGTGGCTCCGACTGCCGGAGTTTCGCGGCTATATCGTCGGCTTTGAGGATGCCGCGCATGGGCATGGCGGCACCGGCGCGCTCTATGTGAGGATCAAGCGCCGCCAGTCCGATTGAGGAATCTCGGCTTTCGTCATAACAATGTCCAATTATTGGGCCAAAAGTAGTACATTGTTATAACGTCGGGTCGCCCATGAAGACGCATATCCGCCGGATGGGGAACTCCCAGGGGGTCATCATCCCCCGTCTTCTGCTCGACGAGGTCGGGCTCAAGACCGACGACACGGTGGAATTGAAGGTCAACAAGAAGGGCCGGATCGTCATCGCCCCGCGCAAGGAGAAAAACCGCGCCGGCTGGGCCGAGGACAGCAAACGCCTCGCGGACGGGGGCGAGCAGGGCACCGCGCTTCCGCCGTTCGACCGGAACGCCAAATGGTGAATCGCGGCGAGGTCTGGCTCACCGAGTTCGACACGCCCGGAGAGGCGAACGGCGGTTCGCATCCATGCGTGGTCGTCTCTCCGCCGGAGATCCACGACTTCCTGCGCGTCGTGATGGTCGCACCGGTGACGGCGGCGACCAAGCCCGCTGCCTATCGCGTGCCGGTGAAGCTCGCAGGGCTTGAAGGTGTGATTCGGCTCGAGCAGTTGCGCACGGTGGACCGGCGGCAACTCATCCGCCAAGTCGGTGCGGTGGAGCGGCAGACGCTCGACACGGCACTCGCAACTTTGCGCGAGATGTTCGCCGAGTAGCGATCACTCTGCCGCCTGCGAGGCGGCGATGTGCTGCCTGAACTTCGGCATCACCTCTTCGGCGAGCCGCTGCATTGCTTCGCGCTCGAAGGCTTCGTTCGCACCACCCCAGTCGAGGCCCATCTTCAGCAACCCGCCGAACGGGCCGACGCGATCACGGAACGCGATCAATTTATCGAGCACGGTCTTCGACGAGCCGTGGATGATGCACTCGTTCATCACGGCGTCCGGCGTGCATTCCGCATCGGCCATGTCGGCGCGCGGCTTGATGGTGATGAGGCGCTTCGCCTTCGTCAGCGCGGTGTGCATGTAGTTGAAGAAGTAGCGGTTCGCCGCGCCGTCGCCGAACACGCGATCCTGCGCCTCGGCGTCGGACGATGCGACGATGATGTTGCGTGAGATGCGCCAGTTTTCGCCGCGCGGGATTTTCCCTTCGGCGCGGCAGGTGTCGGCATAGACCTTCCAGTGCGACGCGATGGAATAGGCTGGTGCGGCAGGCCCCGAGATCATGCCCCAGCCGCGCGATGCGGCCATCGCCGCGGTCGATGAATTGGGACTGCCGATGGAGACATGCAGCGGCGGATGCGGCTTCTGGTAGGGCTTCGGCATTTCGCCAAAGCCAAGCTCCGGCACGATCACCTTCTCGATCTTGATGCGCCAGAACTCACCTTGCAGATCGTAGGGCGGGTCCTGCGCCCAGATGCGCAGAATGAGATCGATGGATTCGAGGAACTTGCGCTGGCGCAGCGCGCCGTCGAACACGTCGAATAGTTCGAAGTCGGACGCGAGGCCGCCCGAGCCGACGCCGAACATGAAGCGGCCGCCGCTCATGTGATCGAACTGCGCGGCTTCGGCGGCGACAATCGCCGGATGATGGTTCGGCAGGTTCACCACCGCCGTACCGAACGTGAGGTTCTTCGTCTGCGGTACCAAACCCGCAAGGAACATGAACGGCGAGGGGATCGGCTCGGTGGTCGCCGAGAAATGCTCGCCCATCCATACTTCGTCGTAGCCGAGCCGGTCGGCGTAGAGACACTTCGCGGTGTTCTCGTCGAGGCGGTCCTTCAGGAGCCGTCCCGGCGGATGCACCGGCATCATGAACAGTCCAAGTTGCATTCGAACTTTCGCCCTTCACTCTGCTGTCATGCCCCGCGAAGGCGGGGCGTCCAGTGCAACACGGCAAGTGCTGGATCGCCCGCGAAGGCGGGCGATGACACCTGAGATTATTCAGCCGCTTGTGCAGTTCTTTGCGCCATCGTGTGCTGGCGGAATTTCGGCATGACATCCTGCGAGAGCAGCCGCATCGACTCGCTCTCCCAAGCCTTGTTCGTGCCGCCCCAGTCCATGCCGGTCATGAGCAGGCCGCCGAACGGGCCGACCTTGTCACGGAAGGCGACGAGCTTGTCGAGCACGGTCCTCGGCGAGCCGAACAGCACGCATTCGCGCGTGATGGCTTCGACGGTCGCCTCGGCGTCGGGCATGTCGGCGCGTGGCTTGAGAATGATCAGCAGGCCGACCTTCGACAGCACCTCGCGCATGTAGGTGTAGAAATAATTGTTCGACGCCGGCGGACTGAACACGCGCTCTTCCGCTTCTGCATCCGTCGGCGCGACCATCATGTTGCGTGCGACGCGCCATTGGTCGCCGGAGGGCTTGATGCCGGCGGCCTTGCAGGCCTCCGAGTAAACCGTCCAGTGCGAGGCGACGGAGTAGGTCGGGATAATGTTGGCCGAGAGCATCCCCCAGCCTTTCAGTGCCGCGGTCTTGGCCGAAGACGAGTTCGGGCTCGCGAGTGAGATGAAGATCGGCGGTCCCGGCTTCTGATACGGCTTCGGCATGTAACCGATGCCGAGCTTGGCATCGATGCCGTCCTTCAGCGAGATGTTCCAGAACTCGCCCTTGAGATCGTAGGGCGGATCTTGCGACCAGATCTTCTCGATCATGCCGACCGCTTCGACGACCATGCGGTTGCGCGCATGAACGTCCGGGTTCTTGAACAGCTCGAAGTCCGACACGAGCCCGCCGGGCCCGACGCCCATCAGGAAGCGGCCCTTGCTCATGTGATCGAACTGCGCGCATTCCGCGGCGACGATCGCGGGATGATGGTTCGGAATGTTGATGACGGCGGTGCCGAACGAGAGGTTCTTCGTCTGCGGCAGCAGGTTCGCGAAGAACATCATCGGCGAGGCGAACGGCTCGGTGCTCGCGGAGAAATGTTCGCCGAGCCACAGCTCCTCGAAGCCAAGCTTGTCCGCCAGCAACGACTTCTCGGTGTCCTCCTCGAGCGTGCTGGTCAGGGTGCGATCCGGCGGATGCACCGGCATCATGAACATTCCCAGGCGCATACTCTTCCTCCCCTTATGCGTCGTCCGGTTTGCCCGGCTTCGTGCGCGACAGCTCAATGCGCGTCGGATTTTCCCGCCGCTTTAATCTCCACCAGAATGGAATGAAACTTGGTCTCTTCGAGATTGAACAATTCGTGCGGGCCACCGGAGGCCTCGCGGTATTTCACCTCGCCGAGCACATCGACGAGCTGGCGTTCCCGGCCGTCCTCCCAGCGCATGAAGGATTTGCCCTCGCTGACCGGCACGATCAGATACGGGTGCTCATGCTCATGCAGCGGCTGATGGCCCTTGGCGCCGAGCTCAACGCTCCAGACGCGGATGTGCTCGTTCTCGAACAGCACCTTGGTGCCGATCGGCCCGAGCGGATTGCCTTTTGCAGAGAGTTTGCCGGCCATGTCCGTCCCCGCGCGCTTTTACAATAGCAAATGGGGAACAGCGCAGCGGGTCAAGGGCCGGCACTCACGTACATTCCGACCACAATCCAGCCGGTCCTGCTTGCATGCCTGAATGTGATCGCGGATAGCGCGTCAAACTCGAACGACGCCTCAAAGCCGTCAATCCTTGAGAATTGGCCGACAGTCCAAAAAAGCCTGCGCCACCGTAGGGTGCCGCGGAGAGAGTGCTCGACGCTTTAGAGAATAAACCGGCTCAGGTCGGCGTTCTTCGCCAAGTCGCCGACGTGCTGCTTCACGTATTCGGCGTCGATCGTGAAGCTGTCACCGGAGCGGTCGGTGGCGTTGAACGAAATTTCATCGAGGACGCGCTCCATCACGGTCTGAAGCCGCCGCGCGCCGATGTTCTCGACGCTGGCATTCACGCCCACGGCGACGTCCGCGATGGCGTCGATGGCGTCCTCGGTGATGTCGAGCGTCACGCCTTCGGTCGCCATCAGCGCGATGTACTGCTTGATCAGCGACACTTCGGTCTCGGTGAGGATGCGGCGCATGTCGTCGCGGGTCAGCGCTTGAAGCTCGACGCGGATCGGCAAGCGGCCCTGCAACTCGGGCAACAGGTCCGAGGGCTTCGAGATGTGGAACGCGCCGGAGGCGATGAACAGGATGTGGTCGGTTTTCACCGGGCCGTGCTTGGTCGAGACGGTGGTGCCTTCGATCAGCGGCAGCAGGTCGCGCTGTACGCCCTCGCGTGACACGTCGCCGCCGACGCGGCCGTCGCGCGCGGTGATCTTGTCGATCTCGTCGAGGAAGACGATGCCATTGTTTTCGACCGCCTTGATCGATTCCTGCACGAGCTGCTCGCTGTCGAGCAGCTTGTCGGACTCCTCCGCGATCAGGATTTCATGCGACTCGGCGACAGTGACGCGGCGCGTCTTCGGCTTACCGCCCATCTTGCCGAAGATGTCGCCGATGTTGATCGCGCCCATCTGCGCACCGGGCATGCCGGGGATTTCGAACATCGGCATGCCGCCGCCGCCCGACTGCACCTCGATCTCGATTTCCTTGTCGTTCAGCTCGCCGGCGCGCAACCGCTTGCGGAACGCGTCCTTGGTGGACTGGCTCGCATTGGCGCCGACCAGCGCATCGACCACGCGCTGCTCCGCGGCCTGCTCGGCGCGAACCTTCACGTCCTTGCGCTTCCTCTCACGTGTCAGCGCGATGCCGACCTCGAGAAGATCGCGCACGATCTGCTCGACGTCGCGGCCGACGTAGCCGACCTCGGTGAACTTGGTGGCTTCGACCTTGAGAAACGGCGCGCCGGCAAGCTTGGCGAGGCGGCGCGAGATTTCCGTCTTGCCGACGCCGGTCGGGCCGATCATCAGGATGTTCTTCGGCAGCACCTCTTCGCGCAGCTTGTCGTCGAGCTGCTGGCGGCGCCAGCGGTTGCGCAAAGCGATCGCGACCGCGCGCTTGGCATCGCCCTGGCCGATGATGAAGCGGTCGAGCTCGGAAACGATTTCACGGGGGGAGAAGTCGGTCATCGGATTGCGTCGGTTTCCTAGAGTCCCGCCTGCCAGCGTTGGATGGATTCGAAGGGATAGAGCAGCATGATGACATTCAGCGTCAGGTTGTCACGAATGATAGCGCCGGTCGCGACTTCCATCACCACCGCAGCCAGCACCGTCATCCATATAGGCAGCCGCCGCGCGAGATAAAAGCCGATGATCATGGCGACGGTGTCGGTGACGGAGTTGACGATGCTATCGCCATAATAATTCAACGAGATAGTGGCATTGCGGTAGCGCTCGATCACCATCGGCGTGTTCTCCACGATCTCCCACGCCGCCTCGACGCCGATGGCGAGGAACAGCCGTGTCCTCACCGGCGTTTTCGGCATCAGCCAAGTCAGCACGGCATAGAAGATGAAGCCGTGGATGACGTGCGAGAACGTGTACCAGTCGGTGAGGTGCTGCGAGTTCTCGGAACTCTGCACCACGCCGTGCCACAGCTTCACGGTGCCGCAGGTGCAAATCGGCACGCGGCCCATGGCGTAGAGCACGGTAGCCTGCGCGGCGAGCATGGCGAGGACAACGAGCAGCGCCTGCGCGCACGACAGTCCGCGCGCCGGGTGATCCGCCTTGTCGGGAACAACGCTCACGCGGTTTTCAGCGTCTCGATGGTCACGTTGCGGTTGGTGTAGACGCAAATGTCGGCGGCGATGTCGAGCGACTTGCGGACGATGGCTTCGGCGTCCATCGGGCCGTCGAGCAGCGCGCGGGCGGCGGCGAGCGCGTAGTTGCCGCCGGAGCCGATGCCGGCGACGCCGGCTTCCGGCTCGAGCACGTCACCCGTCCCGGTCAGCACCAGCGAGACATCCTTGTCCGCGACGATCATCATGGCTTCGAGGCGGCGCAGATAACGGTCGGTGCGCCAGTCCTTCGCAAGCTCCACCGCGGCGCGCATGAGCTGGCCGGGATACTGCTCGAGCTTGCCTTCGAGCCGCTCGAACAGCGTGAAGGCGTCGGCGGTGGCACCGGCGAAGCCGCCGATTACCTCACCCTTGCCGAGACGGCGAACCTTGCGGGCGTTCGACTTGATGACGGTCTGGCCGATCGAAACCTGGCCGTCGCCGCCGACGGCGACCACGCCGCCCTTGCGGACGGTCAGGATGGTCGTGCCGTGCCAAACCTCGGAACCGGTGCTCATCCATCCCCCAAATAGGCGGAAAACCTTCATTCGGCGGTCATTTAAGGACGCCGCCGGGCCATTGCAAATGCACGCAAGACGGGCTGCGGCGGCGCGGCTCGTTGACTTCGGAGCTTTCGCGCATAGATTTGGTCACATGACCATTCTGCGCCATACAACGCATCTGTTGTCCCGCGCGGGTCACCTGCACACAGGCAGGTAACCCGGAGACGGCTGCCGTCCGTCGTCCGGGATTTTCACGTCCTTTCACCCCCCAAATCACAGAGTTTCGATCGCTGGCGCCGTGCGTCCGCGATTTCACCCCCGGCGCCAAAGCGCCGAATCGAAAGCGAGGAGACCATGAGCTATCTGCGAGCGGACCTTCCGCCGATCACGCTAAAGACGGCCGATTTCGAACGGCTCGACCGCTTGGCGAGTGCGGCTGCGGAGACCATGCCGGACACCGCGGATTTCCTGTCGCGCGAGCTCGACCGCGCCAACGTCGTGGATTCGACGCAGGCGTTGCCAGGTCTGGTGACGATGGGCTCGCGGATCGAATTCCGTGATGACACGACCGGGCAGGTCCGGCGCGCGACGCTGGTTTATCCGGACGAGGCCAATCTCGACGCCGGCCGGATTTCGGTGATGACGCCGATTGGGGCCGCCCTGATCGGGCTGTCGGTCAGCCAGTCGATCGAATGGCAGACGCTGTCCGGCGGCTGGCGGTCGCTGACCGTGCTGGCCGTCGATCCAGCCTGATAAACGGCGTGTTTTCACGCCGTTAACCCCTGAAATGCGGGTTCGGAGGCAATATGGCGAAACCTCCGAACCCCTGTTACAACGCCCCCAAATTCGGCCCCCAAATTCGAACCCAAGGGCATTCGCCGTGGCCAAACGCGCCGTGAAATCCCGCAAGCCTGCTTCGCGAGCTTTGGTCCGCAAGAGCGGACGCACCGCCACGATCAAGCGCACCACCAAGGAGACCGACATCGAGGTGTCGGTCGATCTCGACGGCAAGGGCGCTTCGAACGTCTCGACCGGCATCGGCTTCTTCGACCACATGCTCGACCTGCTGGCGCGCCACTCGCGGATCGACATCACCGTGAAGGCCAAGGGCGACCTGCACATCGACCATCACCACACGACCGAGGACGTCGGTATCGCGCTGGGACAAGCGGTGAAGCAGGCGCTCGGCGACATGAAGGGCATCACGCGCTACGCCTCGATCCACATGCCGATGGACGAGGCGCTGACGCGCGTCGCGATCGATGTGTCGGGGCGGCCGTTTCTCGTCTTCAAGGCGACATTCGGCAAGGACAAGGTCGGCGCGTTTGACACCGAATTGGTGCAGGAGTGGTTCCAGGCGTTCGCGATGAACGCTGGCGTCACGCTGCACGTCGAGAACCTGTACGGCACCAACGATCACCACATTTCCGAGTCATGCTTCAAAGGCCTGGCGCGGGCTTTGCGCACGGCGTTTGCGATCGATCCGCGCACGGCGGGCGAGGTGCCTTCTACAAAGGGCAGTTTGGGCGGCTAGTTCTGTTTCAAGGGTAGCGGCATGCCAGTCTATACGGTGCACGAGCCACGCAAGCTGACCGGCAATCCGGTGCGCGACGCGGAGCGATTCCAGTTCGTGCGCGACGGCTTCCATTTCTGGGCGTTCCTGCTCGGCCCCGTGTGGATGCTGTTCCGCCGCATGTGGCTGGTGTTCGTGCTGTACGTCATCGTGATGGCGGCGATCACGTTCGGGATGACGGTGCTGGGCGTCTCGGCGCCCGCGCAGTTCGCTGTCGGATTCCTGATCGCGCTGCTGATCGGCTTCGAAGCCGGCACGCTGCGGAGATTCACGCTGCGCCGCTGGCGCACGGTCGGCTCGGTGGTCGGCATCGATCGCGAAGACGCCGAGCGGCGGTTCTTCGAGGCGTGGGTGAAGCACGAGGACTACGGCCGTCCGGCTGCCGAGCCACCGGCTTCCGCGGTTCGCATGCCGGCGTCTCCCGATGTGATCGGACTGTTCCCCGAGCCTGAACGCCGATGAGTGTTGCGATCGTCGATTACGGCTCCGGCAATCTGCACTCCGCAGCGAAAGCGTTCGAACGCGCGGCGCGCGAGAGCGGTCACGACCAACCGATCCTGGTGACGCGCGATCCCGACGCGGTGCGCCGCGCCGATCGCGTGGTGCTGCCCGGCGTCGGCGCCTTCGCCGACTGCAAGCACGGGCTCGAAGCGCTGCCGGGCATGATCGATGTGATGGAAGAAGCGGTGCGCAAGAACGGCCGCCCGTTCCTCGGCATCTGCGTCGGCATGCAGCTCATGGCGGAGCGCGGCCTCGAATATCAGGTGACGCCGGGGCTGGGCTGGATTCGCGGCGAGGTCGGCAAGATCGCGCCGTCGGATGCGTCGCTGAAGATTCCGCACATGGGCTGGAACACGCTGAGCGCCAAGGCGAAGCATCCGATCCTCGACGGCATCCCGCTTGGAGCGGATGGGTTGCACGCTTATTTCGTGCACTCATATCAGCTCCGCCCCGCGGACACGGGCGATCTCGTGGCGCAGACGGAATACGGCGGGCCGGTCACCGCGGTGGTCGGGCGCGACACCTATGCGGGCACGCAATTCCACCCGGAAAAGAGCCAAAAACTTGGACTTGCGCTGATCGCCAATTTCCTGAAATGGAAGCCGTGAACAGGCGGCCCATCTGCCGCGACTGACGACTCCGAGTGAACGAGCAAGGCCCCAAAGCGTGATCCTGTTTCCCGCCATCGACCTGAAAGACGGCCTCGCCGTGCGCCTGCAACAGGGCGACATGAAGCGCGCGACCGTGTTCAACCACGATCCGGCGGCGCAGGCCCATGTGTTCGAGACCGTGGGTTTCAAGCATCTGCACGTCGTCGATCTCGACGGCGCCTTCGCCGGCAAGCCGATGAATGGTGCCGCGGTGGATCGCATCCTCGAGACGGTCGGGCTGTGCGTTCAGCTCGGCGGCGGCATCCGCGACATGAAGACGATTGAGGGCTGGCTCGGAAAGGGCGTCGATCGCGTCATCATCGGCACGGCGGCGGTGCGTGATCCGGCGCTGGTGAAAGAGGCCGCGAAGAAGTTTCCGAACCGCGTCGCGGTCGGCCTCGATGCGAAGGACGGCAAGGTTGCGGTCGAGGGCTGGGCCGAGACGTCGGAGCTGACCGTGCTCGACATTGCGAAGCGCTTCGAGGACGCGGGCGTCGCCGCGATCATCTACACGGACGTTGCGCGCGACGGCATGCTGAAAGGCATCAACTGGGACGCGACGATTGGCTTGGCTGACGCGATCTCGATTCCGGTGATCGCATCAGGCGGCCTCGCGTCGATCGACGACATCAAGGTGATGACCGAGCCGCGCGCGAAGAAGCTTGAAGGCGCGATTGCAGGCCGCGCGCTCTATGACGGGCGGCTTGATGCGCGCGAGGCGTTGGCGATGCTCAGTGCTGCGCGCGCGTGAGTTCCGCTTTACGTTTTATTTTTGATGTCAAATGACGCACTCGTAGAAGAGTGTGCGCGACAATTTGTCCGTATTGATGCCTGATTAAATTTACCGCCGCTTAGAGGCTGCCCGTCAACAGTGCCGCACGACGGAATTTGCTATCGATACATCAGTGGGTGCGGCCGTGAGCAATCTTGTAGGGCGTTTTCTGAAAGACGAATCCGGTGCGACGGCCATCGAGTACGGCTTGATCGCGGCTGGAATCGCGGTGGCGGTCATCGCGGTCGTGCAGGGTATCGGCACCAAGCTCAAGGCGACATTCACGTCGATCCAGACCACCCTGAAATAACAAGGTTAGGGCCCGATAGGACCCTCACTTGGCGCTATGGAACCCGGTTGCGCCGGGCGCGCCGTCGTAATACCTACGCGGCATGTTCAAAGTCCGCGTCATTCCCTGCCTGGACGTGAAAGACGGCCGCGTCGTCAAGGGCGTGAAGTTTCTGGAGCTGCGCGACGCCGGCGACCCGGTGGAGGCGGCCATTGCCTATGACGCCGCGGGCGCGGACGAGCTTTGCTTCCTCGACATCACCGCGAGCCACGAGAACCGCGACACCATTTTCGATGTGGTGCAACGGACAGCGGAGGCATGCTTCATGCCGCTCACCGTCGGCGGCGGCGTGCGCACGGTGGACGACATCCGCAAGCTTCTCACCTGCGGCGCCGACAAGGTGTCGATCAACACCGCGGCCGTGAATCGCCGCGCCTTCGTGAAAGAGGCGGCGGAGAAGTTCGGCGACCAGTGCATCGTGGTCGCGATCGATGCGAAGAAAACCTCGCAACCGGGCGCGCCCGACAAGTGGGAGATCTTCACCCACGGCGGACGCAATCCGACTGGCATCGACGCGGTGGAATACGCGAAAGAGGTCGTCTCGCTCGGCGCGGGCGAAATCCTGCTGACCTCGATGGACCGCGACGGCACCAAGATCGGCTTCGATATCGGGCTCACCCGTGCGGTGGCTGATGCGGTGCCCGTGCCGGTGATCGCCTCGGGCGGCGTCGGCAATCTCGATCATATGGTCGCAGGCATCCGCGACGGCCATGCGACAGCGGTGCTGGCGGCGTCGATCTTCCACTTCGGCGAATACTCGGTGCGGCAGGCGAAGGATTACATGGCAAAAGCCGGCCTGCCGATGCGGCTCGACCCTTAAGCTGCGCGCTTCGTCCAGCGCAGCGCCTGCTCGAGCCGGTCGTTCCCCCAGAACAATTCGCCATCCGCGGTGGTGAAGGTCGGCGCACCGAACACGCCGAGCTGCTGCGCCCGTTCGGTCTCGCGGCGCAGACGTGGCTTGTTGACGTCCGACTGCGCCGCTTCCAGCACCGGCCGTGCCTCGACCTTCAGGCTTTCGAGAATTCCGGCCAGCGTCGCCGGATCGTCGATGCGCCGCCCTTCGCCGAACTCGGCACGAAAGACACCGACACAGAAATCGTCGCCCCATGGATGGTCCAAAGCGACCAGGGCGACGCGTGCGGCGAGGAGGCTGTTCTGCGGAAACGGCTCCGGCTTCCGGAACGGCAGATCGAGGTCCGCGCATTCGCGCTCGAGATCGCGCCACATATAGCGGCCCTTGGCCTCGTAGAGATTGAACGGTGAGGTGTCCCAGCCCTGCGCCTTGAAGATCGGCCCAAGCAGAAATGGCCTGAAGCGCACGCTCACCTTTGCTTCTGTCGCCTTGGCGCGGACCCGCGCAGCGGCCATGTAGGAATAGGTGGAGGCGAAATCGAACCAGAAGTTGAGGGACGCGGCGGGCATGGGCCGATGCTAGCGCGGCGGGATTTCGCGGTCGAATGGCCGGTAACCAGTCGGCTTGGCGCGACTCCCGGCCTTCGGCCGGAGATGGTATGAAAACGCCATGACTGACAGCAACTTCACCCTCGCCGATCTCGAAAAGCGCATCCAGGAGCGCGCCTCGGCCAGCGCCGAGAAGTCCTATACACGCCAGCTCTTGGACAAGGGCGTGGCGCAGTGCGCCAAGAAGTTTGGCGAGGAGGCGGTCGAAGCCGTGTTGGCGGCGGTCGCCGAGGATCGCGAGCGGATGACGGGAGAAGCCGCCGACGTGCTCTACCACCTGCTGGTGATGCTGCATGCACGTGGCATCACGCTCGCCGAGGTCGAGGCGTTGCTGGAAACGCGCACCAAGAAATCGGGTTTAGAGGAAAAGGCCTCACGCACGTGATGGATCAACGCGCCGAGGACGGTCTCTCCCCCTTCCGCGTCTACTCGCGGCAGGAGTGGGCGGCGTTGCGCGAAGACATGCCGATGACGTTGACGCCGGACGAGGTGACCCGGCTGCGTTCGCTGCATGACCGTCTCGATATGCGGGAGGTCGAGGACATCTACCTGCCGCTCTCGCGTCTGCTTTCGCTCTATGTCGCGGCGACGCAGCGGCTGCATCGCGCGCAACAGCGCTTTCTCGGCGGTGAAGACGCGAAGATGCCCTACATCATCGGTGTCGCGGGCTCGGTGGCTGTCGGAAAGTCGACCACTGCGCGCGTGCTGCAAGCGCTGCTCGCGCGCTGGCCGAACGTGCCGAAGGTCGATCTCGTCACCACCGATGGATTCCTTCTGCCGAATGCCGTGCTGGAACGCGAAGGGCTGATGGAGAAGAAGGGATTTCCGGAAAGCTACGATCTCCCTTCGCTTCTCCGGTTTCTATCCGACGTAAAGGCCGGGCGGCGGCCGACGCGCGCGCCGATCTATTCGCACCTTGTGTACGACGTGATGCCGAACCAGTCGGTTGAAGTCGACCGGCCGGACATTCTGATCGTCGAAGGCCTCAACGTGCTGCAGACCGGGCGTCTGCCAAAGGATGGCTCGGCGATTCCGTTCGTGTCCGACTTTTTCGACTTCTCGGTCTATATCGACGCCGACGAAGAGGTGTTGAAGGGCTGGTACGTGGACCGCTTCCTGACATTGCGCGGCACCGCGTTCCGCGATCCGAAGTCCTACTTTCACCGCTACTCGTCGCTGTCGGATGCAGAAGCGGCGAAGACGGCGACGTCAATTTGGGATCGGATCAATCTTCTGAACCTGCATGAAAATATTCTGCCGACGCGGCAGCGCGCGGATCTGATCTTGAACAAGAGCGCCGATCACCGCATCGAGCATGTGGCGCTGCGGAAGCTTTAATTACGCCGCCTCAAGCCGCCCGTTGGGGTGGAAATACGCGACATACTTCGTTCTGATTTCGGCGACCGGCAGAACGATCAATACATCGGTCGTGCCGAACTGATGATCGATCACCGCGCCGTGGCCGATGCAGGCGCCGAGCCGCAGATAACCCTTGATCAGCGGCGGCAGGAGACGCAGCGCCTCCTTCTGATCGACGGCGTCCTTCGGCATGCGGTTCATCTCGACCGCGCGATCCGGCAGCGCCGAG
>JBFLYS010000023.1:90330-94874 GCA_040756555.1 Pseudomonadota bacterium
GCCGATGCAGGCGCCGAGCCGCAGATAACCCTTGATCAGCGGCGGCAGGAGACGCAGCGCCTCCTTCTGATCGACGGCGTCCTTCGGCATGCGGTTCATCTCGACCGCGCGATCCGGCAGCGCCGAGGCGCGCCACTTCTCCGGCGCGCCGGCGAAGTGATGCAGGAACGAGAGCTGCAACGCGAGTTGGTCGGGATCGGTACCGTCAAGGCTGGCGCAGCCCATCATCACGTCGGGTCGGTGTTGCATCGTGTAATGGCCGATGCCGTGCCAGAGCAGTTCGAGCGTGCGTTTGTTGCGGTACGGCTCGAGCACACAAGAGCGGCCAAGCTCGAGGAAGCGCAGACCCTTGTGGCGCGCGGTGAGCTCGCCGATGCCGAACTCGGCTTCGCTGTAGAAGCCGTTGTGCTGCTCGGCGATCTCCTGGCGCAGCAAGCGATAGGTGCCGACGACCGAACCGGCGGCAAGGCCGGTTTCCGGCGCGGGTTCGCGATCGATCACCAGCAGATGATCGCAGATCGCGTCGAACGCATCGGAGTCGCGCGCAGCGCTGGTCGTGTGCGCATCGGCAACCGCGTGACCCTCCTGATAGAACACGCGATAGCGCAGCTCCTGTGCGCGGCGCACGTCTTCGGCGGATTGCGCGAAGCGCGCTTCGAGCGTGCCGCTACGGGCAAGCGCATCCGTTCCTTCAGTGCCGTTGTCGAGCGCCGGTGCTCGGGTGAGCATGCTGTCCCCCTGCGCGGGGCGATTCCGCCGCGCCAGCCAATAGAGCATGGCGGCCGGAGGGATTTATGACAATGGGGCGACGGTGGGGCGCGTCAACGCGCCGCCACGGAAGCCGATTGGACGGCGGTATCAGGCCGCAGCGAGCGCCGATTTCTTGGGCAACTCCGCGAGCGCCTTGGCCAGATGTCGGCGGTCAAGCGGCTTGACCAGATAGCCGTCCATGCCAGCGGTGAGGCAGGCCTCGCGGTCCTCGGCGAAGGCGTTGGCGGTGAGCGCGATGATCGGCGTGCGTGTGACGTTGTCGGCGATTTCTGCCGAGCGGATGCGGCGCGCGGCTTCGAGGCCGTCGACGCCCGGCATGTGCATGTCCATCAGGATCAGGTCGAACGGCGTGCCGTCGCGGTTGGCGGCGCGCCAGGCATCGAGGGCCGCCGCGCCATCGGTCACCATGGTCGGGCGGTGGCCGAGCTTCGCGAGCAGCGCGCGCGCCAGCAGCGCATTGATCTCGTTATCCTCCGCGACGAGGATCGAGAGGTTCGAGCGGTCGTTGGGCCCGGTGCTGGCGCGCGGCGCTTCGGTTGCGGGATGCACGCCGTCGAACGCGACGGTCGAAGCGATGCGCGCTTTCAGCGAAGCTGCGCGCACCGGCTCCACGAGATAGCCGGTGAAGCCAGCCTCCTTCAAAGCGGGAAGCCGGTGGCGCTCGCTCGGCGCGATCAGCACGATGCGTTGCGCGGGCGCGTTCGGCATCAGCGTGTCGAACGCGGCGCCCGCGACGTGATCGACGATCATCGCGTCGAAGCGGCATTCGGCGAGCATCGCCACGGCGGATTTCTCGTCCGCCATGGCCACGTCCGCGCCCCAGCGGGTGAGACGGCGCGCGGTCAGCGAGGCCTCGATGGATAGCGGCGCGACGATCAGGATGGATTTGCCGGTGAGATCTGGTGGCGCGAAGGATGGCGTGTCGCTTGCGGGCTTCAACGAAACCGTGACGCGGAAGGTCGAGCCCGCGCCGGGTGCGCTCTCAATCGCGATGCTACCGCCCATGCGCTCGACGATGCGCTTGGAAATGGCGAGGCCGAGACCGGTGCCGCCGAACTTGCGATTGAGGCCGCCTTCGGCCTGCTCGAATTCGAGGAAGATGCGCGCCTGCTCCTCCGGCGCGATGCCGATACCGGTGTCGCGGACTTCGAACACGACCTGCTCATCGGGGCCGGGCTCGACGATGACGCTGACGCCGCCGGTCTCGGTGAACTTGATGGCGTTGCCCGCGAGATTGAGCAGCACCTGACGGAGTCGCGTGGCGTCGCCGATCACCTGCTCGGGCAATTTGTCGTGGACGTCGGAGCCGATCTCCAGACCCTTGGCTTGCGCGCGAGGTCCGAGCAATTCGACGACTTCTTCGACCAGAGTCGCGAGCGCAAAGGGCTTTGTTTCGAGATCGAGCTTGCCCGCTTCGATTTTCGAGAAATCGAGCACCTCGTCGATCAGCGACAGCAAGGCTTCACCGGACGTGCGCGCGGCTTTGGCGTAGGTCGCCTGCTCCGGCGTCAGCGGCGTGTCCATCAGAAGATCGGCCATGCCGAGGATGCCGTTCATCGGCGTGCGGATCTCGTGCGACACCATCGCGAGGAATTGCGACTTGGCGCGGTTGGCGGCCTCGGCGGCATCGCGGGCTTCGGTGAGCGCGCGGCCGGTCGCGGTGCGGTCGGTGACGTCGCGGCCGACGCTCTGCACCTCGGCGCAATCGTCGTCATCGGCCCACACCACAACGTCGCGCCAGGCGAACCAGCGCGGGCCGCCGGGCGTCATGATCTCCTGATCGTGGATGCGCGTGCCGTCGTGCGCCACGGCGATCTCGCCCTGTTGCAGCACGTGCAGCGTGGCCGCGGTGCTGCCGAGCAACGCGTCGCGCGATGCACCCGCGAGCGTGCAATAGGCGTCGTTGACGTAAGTGATCGCGCCTTCGGCATCGCGGCGCACGATCACGTCGCCTTGCGCTTCGAGGAGGCTGGTGGCGCGCGCTTCGGCCTCCTTCAGCTCCCAGACGTGATCGGCGAGCTCCTCGCAGCGCGCCGACGCGTTGCGCAATTCCATCCGCAGACGGCTGTTGCGCGAGATCATCATCAGGATCACGCCGCACGCCATCGAGAACAGCCCGGCGACGCCGATCGCGAACATCGCCGGATCGTAGACTTCCGCGTTGACCTTAAAGAGGTAGGAGAACATCACCGACGATGCGGCGAGTGCGCCGATGAGGATGAACGTCCAACGCACGACGGCCGCGATCAGCTTGCGCACGACCACCCAGCCGAAGCGTGACTTGTCCGAGACGGGACGAACGTTCATTCGGCGCCTGACCCCTGCCGCTCAGGCTCATGCCGGCGAGGGCCGGTGGCCTGCGTTCTTCAATGTTTATGGGCACATTCTGGGGTGCGAACCCTTGCGATTCCCTTCCAATGGTTGCGCGCGCCACCCGCAGGGTTGATGGCGCCTTAACGGAAAGAATCAGATTCGAGAGATGTCAGTCGCGCGCGGCGACGGCGCGGCTTTGCTGCGCCTTCCACATCACGGCAAGAAGCGCCGCTGCGTCCTGCGAGGAGTGCCGGACCGAGTGGACATAGACCCGGTAGTCGGGATTGGCGATGTCGGCCGCGAGATTGACGACGACGTCGGGCTTCCGCGCCTCGGCATCGACCTTCACGGTCTTGGCTGGCGTTGCGGTTTGGCAGGCCGTGCTTTCGCTCGTCGCGCTGAAATCGTCGGCGATCACGAAATCCGCGAGTTCGGGGCTGTCGACAAGCTGCATGCGGAGATCCGGATGCGGCGCGGCGCGCTCGATCCGTACGCGGAAATCCGGCGACGGCGCGGTGGGCGCGAGCCGGTAGGTCGCCGTGCCGCTGGCAACGCAGAGATTGGGTGTTGGGGCGAAGGTGGAATGGGCTGCGGCCGGCACGGCGATCACAGCGACGAGCACGAGAGTCTTGCGAATGCGGTCCACGGCAACCCCGAAGCGAGAGGACCGTAGGATTAAACGGTTATGGTTAGCACGCGGTTAATGTGGCTGGTTCATTGAACCATCACGCCGCCCGCCGAACCTCATCGGCGAGTGCGCGGTAGCTCAGCGCCTCGGCAAGATGCACGCGGCCGACCTTCTCGGCGCCGTCGAGATCGGCGAGCGTGCGCGCAACGCGCAGCACACGATGATAGCCGCGCGCGGAAAGCTGCATTGCATCGGCGGCATCGCGCAGAAGCGTCATGCCCGCCGCGTCGGGCTTCGCGACTTCTTCGAGGATCGATGCGGGCACCGCGGCGTTGGTGCGAACGTCCGAAAGTCCGAGCGCATCATAGCGCGTCATCTGAATCGCGCGCGCCTGCGCCACGCGCGCGGCGACCTCTTTACTGCCTTCGGCGGGCGGCGGAAGGATCAGGTCGGACGCGGTGACGGCGGGTACTTCGATGTTGAGATCGATGCGGTCGAGCAGCGGGCCCGACAGCCGCATCTGATATTCAGCGGCGCAGCGTGCGTTCGGCCCGCGCCGGCAGGTGAAGCCCGGATCGCTGGCGCGGCCGCAGCGGCACGGGTTCATCGCCGCGACCAACATGAAGCGAGCGGGATAGGTGACGCGGTGGTTGGCGCGAGCGATCGCGACCTCGCCGATCTCAAGCGGTTGGCGCAGCGCATCGAGCACGCTCGGCTGAAACTCCGGCAGTTCGTCGAGGAAGAGCACGCCGTGATGGGCGAGCGACGCTTCGCCCGGCCTTGCACGCAGGCCTCCGCCGACAAGCGCCGCCATCGATGCCGAATGATGCGG
>JBFLYS010000024.1:0-94144 GCA_040756555.1 Pseudomonadota bacterium
CGCGCAGATAGACCGGCTCCTGCTTGCCAGTCACCCGCCAGCGGCCGATTGATTGCACCGAGGTGCGGTAGCGCGCATAGACCGGGAAATTGTGTTCGCCGAGCCAGCGCACGTCGCGGATGCCGCCATCGACCAGCGAGCCGACGCAGCCGCGCTCCTTCATGCCGAGCGCGATGAGTTCACCGAAGTAGCAGATGCCCGCGCCGTCGCCGCTCCAGACGCTGATCTCGTCGGGACCGATGCCCTGGCAGGCCTCCATCTTGGCGGCATCGCCGGTCCCTTCATAGGGCGCCATCTGGCCGCGGATGGTGTAGGCCCAGCCGGCGAGCTTGCCAGCCGAAGCCGGAAACGGCCGGAACTCAGCCGAGAGGCCTTGCTCCAACAGTCCCATCTGGTCGAGCACGTCGGCGACGTTCGACGTGTCCACCGCGAGGAAGCGTTCGCGCAGTTGCCGCTTTGTCGATGCCTGGTTTCCGTTCGTCATCAGATGCTCCCGATCAAGCCGCCATCAACACGCACCATCGATCCAGTGACATAGGACGCGCGGCTGCTCGCCAGAAACGCGACCATGTCCGCATATTCCTGTGGCTCGCCGTAGCGCCGCATCGGGATCGTACCGGTGCTGGCCGCGATGACATCGTCGAGCGGCTTGCTCTCGCGCGTTGCCCGCATCTCGTCGAGCTGGCGAATGCGCTTCGTTGCGATCCGGCCCGGAATGATGACGTTCACCGTGACACCATCGGCCGCGACCTCGCGCGACAGCGTCTTCGACCAACCGACCAGCGTCGAGCGCAACGCATTCGACAGTCCGAGGTCCGGGATCGGTGCCACCACGCCCGACGATGTGCTGGTGATGATGCGGCCCCATTTTCGGCGGCGCATGCCGGGCAACACCAGATCGGTGATGCGCGTGACAGACAGAACCATCGCGCGGAAGTTCTTTTCCCAAGCGTCGCTGCCGATGCCCGCTGTCGGCGTCGCCGGCGGCCCTCCCGTGATGTTCACAAGGATGTCGATGTCACCAACCGTCTTCACGATCGTTTCGACCATCGAGTCGAGCGTTGCGAGATTCGACAGATCGGCCGGAAACGCTTTCGCTATCCCTCCATTCTTCACAATCGCGCTAGCAACGGCATTCAGCGCGCTTTCATTCACGTCGGAGAGGCAAACCTTCGCCCCCTCTTCCGCCAGCGTCCCCGCGATGCGCTCGCCGAGGCCGCCGCCGGCAGCCAGCACGAGCGCCACTTTGTTCTTCAATCCAAGATCCATGTCGTCCTCACGATCCGACGCGCAGCGGCGCGCCAAGCTTGCGCAGCACGGCGATGGCGCTGAGCGGTGTGATTTTTCCGGTCTTCGGGTTCTCGCTCGGGATGTTGCGAATGGTCATCTCAAAGCTCGCGGAATCCGCCTCAACCGAAATCTGATGCGTGTTCCGTTCGATCTTCGGATCGGCCCAGATTTCCAGCACGGTCCGATCGGGACCGATGCCGGCGAGCGACAGGGCCACCGCAACGTTGAGATTGGCCGGGAAACCCTTTGCCGCCTCGCGCGCCGTGCCTTCAAAGACCTTCGTCAGCGTTTTGATGCCCGCGACGTCGATCTTGTTCTCGACGAGGTAAGGCGCGCCGACCAATCCTTTTGGCGGCTTGGTTGTCTTCATTCGCACCGAATAGATGATGCCCTCCGCCGCAGCCGAAACCGCGTCGAGGCCGAGCAGCGCCCCAGTCGGCACGATGATCTGGCCGTGGCGCCTGTTCGCAAGATCGAGCAACGCGGGATGACTTAAGAGCGCACCGACGCTCAGCACCATCACCTTCTTGCCCGCTTCCAGCATCGGCCGCGCGATCTCTTCAAGGATTGCGGCCGGGGCGCACTCGATCGCGAGGTCCGCGACCTTCGGCAGGTCGGCAATCGGCACGACCTGGACATTTCCGCCAAGAGACGCCGTGAAAGCTTCAGCTTTTGCAGTGTCGCGCGCCGATACCGCGACCAGCTCAATGCCTGGCACCGCGCCTGTGCTGAGCTTTTGCGCGAGCGTCGCACCGATGGCGCCCAGACCAACGACAGCAGCCCGGATCGGACCCGTGGCCTGCGCGTGCATCTCGTTCTCCCGCCGACAGAGGCGGTCGCGAAACGCACCGCCGGGAGGCGACCTGTGCACCGCCAGCTCCGCGATTTGAAGCGCGAAGCACAGCCATAAGAAACACTTCTACTTCCGATTAGTCTTTCTGGGCTTATGCCCATTCTGCTTGCGCCAGCCGCGTGCGTGCTCAATCGTCCGTTCAACGCAATCGTTGAACAGAGGAAAGCATCTCATGGCCAAACTTCGTCACGTCGCGCTGATCGTCGAAGACCCGGAAGCCTCCGCCCGTTTCTTCGAACAGGCCTTCGACATGAAGCGCGCCGGCAAGGCCCGCCGCGGCATCTACATGTCGGATGGCACCGTCAACGTCGCGCTCCTCAAGAAGGAGGGCGAGAAGGAAAAGGTCGGCATCTATCACTTTGGCATGTGGGTCGACGATCTCGACTCCACCGAAAAGAAGGTGGTGAACGCAGGCGGCGAATATCTTGCCGGCCGCCCGACGTCGCCCAACTCCTTCTACGAAGCGAAGTACCGCGATCCCAACGGCATCGTGTTCGACCTCACCCACTCGGGTTGGGCCGGCGCCGTCAAAGACGTGGTCGCGAAGTAAAAGGTCGCGGGGCTCCGATGGCAGCGACCAAGCCCGTTATCGTGATCGGCGCAGGCCCAGTGGGCCTGTGCCTGACGCTCGCCCTCGCTCAGGAGGGCGTGCCTGTCACGATCGTCGAGACCATGTCGGACGAGAACTTCCTCGACCAGGTGCCCCGCGCCGGGAGCAACCATCCGTCGACGCTGGAGTTCTTCGACAAGATCGGACTCTATGAGCGGCTTGTGCCGCGCGGCATCGTCGCCCCGAAATTCTTATACTGGGATCGGCAGGAAGCCTCGCTGATTGCCGAGTTCGACCATATCCACCTGAAGGACGACACCAAGTTCCCGTTCGTCCTTCAGTGCGAGCGCATCAAGATCATCGAGGAAGCGCTCGCCATGGCAAAGGCGCATCCGCTCGTCACCGTGCGGATGTCGACCACCTTTACCGGCTTCAGCCAGACCGCCGACGGCGTGACGGCTCTACTCACCAACCTGGACGGCAAGCCGGAAACCATCTCCGGCAGCTATCTCGTTAGCGCAGAAGGCGCGCGCAGCATCGCGCGCAAGGAACTGGAGCTCGAGTTCGAGGGCTTCACCTATCCCGAGCGGACGCTCAACATCGAAGTCGCCTACGACTTCAAGAAGCACGGCTTCACCGAGCGCAATTACATCTCCGATCCGGTCGAATACTCCAACCTGTTTCATTGGAAAGGCCCGCCGGACCGCTGGCGCATCCACTTCCCGACCGACCCGAACGAAGACGAAGCCAAGCTGACCAACCCCAAGGCCTTGCAGGCGCGGCTCAAAGGCTTCCTTCCGATCGACGGCGATTACGACATCTGCGGTTTCAACCTCTATCCGGTGCACCAGCGCGTCGCGAAAAAGTTCCGTGTCGGCCGTGTGATCCTGGTGGGTGACTCCGCTCATGTGAACAGCCCGATCGGCGGCATGGGCCTCAACAGCGGCGTGCACGACGCCTTTAACCTCGCAGACAAACTGTCGCGCATCCTGCAAGGCGACGCCGAGGAGGCTGAGCTCGACCGTTATGACCGTCAGCGGCGGCACATCGCCGTCAAGCACACGCAGGCGCAGACGATGCGCAACAAGCGTCTGCTGGAGGAACGCGATCCCGCGGTGCGCAAGCGCAATCACGACGAACTGCGGAAATCCGCCGAAGACCCCGTGCTCGCGCGCAAGTTCCTGCTGCGGGCCTCGCTGCTCGACAGTCTGCGCGAGGCGGAGCAGATCGAATAGCCCGCTATCCGGAAGTGCTCAAATGATCGGGCTCGTCGACGATCGTGAGATGATCTGCCAGCGCAGGCATTACCTCCTGCACACGCGGCAGATACTCCTTGCGCAGAACGCGCCGGCAGAGCGCCGCGATCTGCCCCGGCAGACGTCCGAGCTCGTCCTTGCGGGCGATCAACACGATATTCCGGCCAAGCCCCGGTCTCGGCAGAGCGCGAAGCTCGACGGGAAAACCGGGCTGCGCCGCATGGGCGATGTGCGTCGGCGGGGTAATCGCCCAGCCCTGCCCCATGCCGATCATGGCGAACAGATCTTCCGGCGCATCGAACGTGTGACCATGCGGAATGTCGAGCCGCAGGCGCCGCAGGTGTTGCTCGATCAGACGGCCGGCTTCGGTGCGCGCGGAATAGCGGATCATCGGCAGCTTGGCGGCGATGTCGCGCAGCGCCGCCTGTCGCGGCAGAGCGCCCTTCGGAACGATCAGAACGAAGCGCTCATGGATCAGTTCATGGCGCTCCATGCCGTCGATGTCGAACAGCGCGTTCGACGTGATCACCATATCGACCTCGCGGCGCGGAAGATCGCGCGCGTGCTGCACCGCCATACCGCGAAGGATCGACACCGTCTTGATTGGCAGCTTCTTTTGAACAACGGCCTCGACCAGCGCGGGCGCGAGCGTCCGTGCGAGCGTGCCGAACATCGCAATCCGCAGATGCGGCAGCGGACCCGCCGCGATCTGCCGGACTTCCGCGCGCACCTGATCAGCGTGGAGCAAAATTTCAGCCGCGTGCTGGCGCAACGCCTGGCCCGCCGGTGTGAGACGAAGCGGCCGCGTGTTACGGTCCATCAGCGTGACGCGCATCTCGCTTTCCAGAAGTTTGAGCTGCTGCGAAATCGCCGATTGGGTGATTTTGAGCTGACGCGCCGCCGTCGTCATGCTGCCGCTGTCGGCCGCAGCCAGGAACACCTGGAGCGCGCGCAGCAAGTCGATCTTGTTGTGTTCTCGCATCCCTTAACGCCAGTTCTTTCGCGAACCACCCATCGTATCCCGATGCCGCCGGGCACGGAACTCAAGAAGCTCACACGGAGACGGAGAGTTTGAAATGCCCCGCGCACCCCTCGCATTGTTAGCAGCCCTGGCCCTAATTTTCGGTCCCAATGCGGAGGCCCAGCCCTCCTGGCCGGAGCGGCCGCTAAAACTGATCGTCCCCTTCACCGCCGGCAGCAGCTCGGATACGATCGCCCGCCTGGTCGCGGCAAAGATGGGGGATCAGCTCGGCCAGCAGGTCATCGTCGAAAACCGCGTCGGCGGCAGCACGATCATCGGCACCGATGCCATCGCGAAGTCGGCGTCAGATGGATACACACTCGGTCTCGCCAACACCACCTCACACGCCGCAAGCGCAGCCCTCACCCCGAAACTGCCGTTCGACCCGCTCAAGGACTTCACGCCGATCGGAATGATCGGAGCGTCGCCGTTCGTCCTTGTGAGTTCACCACAATTGCCCGCGTCGAAGCTGAATGAGTTGGTCGATCTCGCCAAGGCCAAACCCGGCGTGCTGAGCTACGCCTCCGCCGGCACGGGAACGCTGGCCCATCTCGCTGGCGAACTGTTCAAGCGGCGCGCCGCCATTGATGTGGTTCACGTTCCTTACAGAGGGACAGCACAATCGACGCTCGACCTTATGCAGGGCCGCATCGATCTGTCGGTCAGCACCATCCCACCCACGCTTCAGCAAATCCGTCAGGGAAAGATCCGCGCGCTCGCGGTGATGAGCGAAAAGCGGAACGACATGATCCCCGAGGTTCCGACCGTTGCCGAAGGCGGCGTCCCCGGCTGCGAAGCCGAGCTTTGGACCGCGATTGTGGTCCCCACCGGAGTTCGCGGCGAAATCGTCGACCGGCTCAATCGGGCCCTCAATGCCGTCGTTAACAGCCGCGACGTGCAGGAGGCATTGAAGATCCAGGGCGTCGAGCCTCAGCCCGGACCGCCTGAACAGGTCACGACTGTAATCAGAACCGACCTCCGCAAATGGCGAGACATTGTCGCGGCGGCAAAGATTACAGAAGCGCACTAGTTATCGTGTGATGGCTCGCGGCGGGCAAAGCCAGCGGGGTTCTGTGAGAGATCGATCAACCGAGCTTATCTATCGATCTCCGCCCCTCGCTCTCCAGCATCCAAACCGCCGATCACTTCATCGGTATGTTCACCGAGTGTGGGGGGAGGAGATACTCGTCCAAGGCGTTCGCCATCAAAAAAGAACGGCGGATGAATGCCCCACACGTCGCCCTCGGTTGGGTGCGTTACCTTGTAAAACGTGCCGAGTTCCTCAATCTGCGGGTCCGACATCACCTCTTCGATATCAAGAACGGGCGCAAACGGCACATCGTTCGTATCGAGAAGCCTTGTCCATTCTTCCTGAGATCGGGCCGCGAAGACCTTCGCCAATTCTTCGCCGAGTGCGTTGTAATTCGCGATCCGCTTCTCCCGCGTCGAGAACAACTCGTTCGACGCGAGATCGTCACGGCCTGTCGCTTTCAATAAGCCTTCCCAGAACTTGGGTTGCGACGACAGGTGAACGGCAATCAAACGGCTGTCTCCGCAGCGAAACGCGTACGATTGCGAAACCGCCGCTCGCGTGGTCGGAGCGCCCTTGATTCCGTAACGCTTGAAGTTGACGAACGCATCCGGCGCAAAGGCAATCGAAGCTTCGAGCATATTGGTCTCGATCCGCCTGCCCTTGTTGGTCTGCACACGCTCGAACAACGCGGCAAGCACCGCGTAGGCGGTGTAAATGCCGGTGATATTGTCGGAGAGCGTCGGTCCCTGCACTTGAGGCGAGTCGGGATCGAGGAAGAGCGAAGACAGCCCGCTCAAAGCCTGCGCTACGGCGTCATAAGCCGGCCGGTTGCGATATGGTCCACGCGCGCCGAAGCCGGTGATCGAGGCGTGAATGAGACGGGGGTTCTCCTTCATCAACCGCTCGCTAGACAGCCCCAGCCGGTCGAGAACGCCAGCCCGGAAATTGTCGATCAGGACATCGCTGCGCCGGATCAGAGCTAGAAACGACTCCAGCCCGTCAGGCGAGCGAAGGTCCAGCGCTACGCTTTGCTTGTTGCGATTGTAGGCGATGAAATGGCCGCCATAGAGACCACCGCGGAAGCTCCGAAACGGATCGCCGCGCTCCGGGTTCTCGATCTTGATCACCGATGCGCCGAGATCGGCAAGCATCATTCCGGCCAAGGGGCCGGTGATCATGGTGGTCAACTCAACAACGCGAATGCCTGTGAGTGGCAAGGTCATGATGGGTCTACCCGCCTAGAGCGTCTGTTGCGAATGGCGTCAGAACTTGATGCCGTTATCCCGGATGATCGCCGTCCAGCGCTTGGTTTCAGTCTCGATCAACTTCGCGAACGCTTCCATGCCAGGCTCGCGGATCACCGCGCCTTGAATCGACAGCCCCTGGCGGAATTCCGGAGTTTTGATCGCGTCGGCCATCGCAGCCTTCAGCTTGGCGACCACGGGTGCCGGCGTCTGATTGCGGACGAGCAGGCCATACCAGTTTTCGGTCTCGGCGCCTGGCAAACCGCCTTCGGCCATCGTCGGCACGTCGGGCAGCAACGCAGAGCGCTGCGGCGCAGTCACGGCCAGCGGGATCAGCTTGCCCTCTCGGATCAAGGGGGCCATCACCGCCACATCGGAGATCGTGGCGTCGACCTGTCCTGACAGCAGGTCGGGAAGCGCTGCCCCGGTGCCGCGATAGGGCACATGCAGCAGATCCACGCCGGCCTCGTGCTTAAACAACTCACTCGCCATATGCGTGTTCGTGCCCAATCCGGCCGAGGAAACGGTGAGCTTGCCGGGATTGGCTTTGGCAAAGGCCACGAATTCCGCGAGAGTCTTGATCCCCCGCTTGGGATTGATGACGAGAACGAGTGGCGACTGCCAGATCAAGCCAAGCGGAATGAGATCGGCTTTGACGTTGTATTGAACCTTCCGCTCTGCGGGGATGTACACGAGCGGGCCGATCGCGCCGAGCAGCAGCGTATATCCATCCGGCTCACCTTGTAGGACCTGTTCGGTTCCGGTCAGTCCACCCGCGCCGCCGCGGTTCTCGACAACGACCGAAGCGCCGAGCGCCTTGCCGAACGGCACCGACAACAGCCGCGCACCCGTGTCGCTCGGCCCACCGGCTGCATAGGGAACCAGCAAGCGCACCGCCCGGCTGGGGTATTCATCAGCTCCCGCCCCGCCTGCCGTCACGGCAAGCATGGCGAGAACAACCAATCCCAAGAATCGCGGCAGGCCCATCTGTCAGTCCATTCGTTAAGTTACAAAGGTATTTTCGTTATATTATGATGCCAGTCAACAGGGGACCGGCAATCGCCCATCGGGCGGATCGCAATCCATCTATCGCGCATCGCAAATCGCAGCTAAGGACAAAGGGCATGCGGCATGCTGACCGATGCTCGCCTTTTGGGCATCATGACCACGATTCGCACGCGGATAAGGAAAGCAAATGAGCAAGCCGAGGAAGCCCCGGCGCGATTCCGGGAATTTTCAAACGGTCTCCCGGCCGGAGCTCCTGGTTCGCCGCAGCGACCACCTGTTCCGCCAGTTCGTGCATGACACGCTTGCCTTCGCAACGCGCATTCAGGCGATACGAAATGCCCTCGGAAACGCCATCGGCCTGTCAGGGACGCAATACACGATCCTCATCGCCGTCGCGCGGGAGCAGGAGAAAAACGTTATCGGAGTCAATGAAATAGCGCGGCATCTGCACTTTAGTGCGGCATTCGTGACGATCGAAGTCGCCAAGCTCGTGAAGGCGAACCTGATTGCCAAGAAACAAAACCCGCGCGACCGGCGGCGGGTGATGTTGACCACCACCGCGAAGTCGGAGCGGCTGTTGCAGAACCTGACTGCCGTCCAACGGCCGGTCAACAATATGCTTTTCGAAAGCCTGAATGCCGCCGATTTCGAGTTTCTGCGGCACAAGATGGTCGAGATGGTGGAAAGCGCAGACCGCTCCTTGCAGCTATTCCAGCTCCCCTCCATGGATGCAAAATAGCATTACAGCCCCTCGCCGGCCCAGAACGACTGCGGCAAAGATGCATTCCGATATAACTTTGTTATAAAGGTAGTTGCTCGCCGGGGCGTAGTAACGGCAGATTGTCTGTCACAACAACGAAAGGCTGTGACGAGAATGAACCTCAAAATGACTCGACTTGTTTCCGTCATCGCCGGATCGCTGGCGCTGTTTGCCAGCCTTGGATCCGTGCCGGCTCAGGCCGCGGACGACTATCCGTCCCGCCCGATCACGATCGTCGTCCCCTATCCGCCGGGCGGGCCGCCTGACGTTATCGCGCGCATTGTCGCGAGTGCGATGGAAGTTCAGCTCGGGAAGGCGATCGTCATCGAGAACAAGCCGGGCGCGGCGACCGCGATCGGTACAGCCTACGCGGCACGCGCCCAGGCTGACGGCTATACGCTGCTCGCGGTTGAGCCTTCGTTCGTGGTCGTGCCGAACACTCAGCTCAAGCCGGGCTACGATCCGCTGAAGGACTTCCGTCCGGTCAGCCTGACCGGACGGACGTTCCATACGCTCGGCGTTGCGATGAATGTCCCTGTGACGAACGTCCAGGAGCTCGTCAAATATGCCAACGCGCATCCTGACGATATCAAGATCGGGCATTCCGGCGTTGGCACGCCGCCCTACCTGAGCGCACTGTCATTCCTGCAGGCGACGGGCGCCAGCATTCTCCCGGTGCCTTATCGCGGAACGGCTCTGGTTGTGAACGATGTCGTCGGCGGGCACGTCTCCGGCGTCTTCACCGGACCGAGCACCACCGCGGCGTTGGCGAAGCAGAACAAGCTGAAGATCCTTGGCATCACCGGCCGCTCCCGTATCCCGGCGCTGCCGGATGTGCCGACCTTCCTCGAGAGCGGCATCGAGATGAAGGGTGTCAACGACGGCATCTGGTTCGGCCTCGTTGCACCGGCGGGCACGCCGGAACCGATCATTGCGAAGCTCAACGCCGCGGCCGAAAAGGCAAGCCGCGACAAAGCGGTGATCGAGAAGTTGCAGGCGCAGGGGATCGATCCGGCCTGGACCACGCCAAAGGCGATGGGCGACCAGGTGGCCAGCGAATTCGCACACTGGCACGATGCCCTGCTTAAGGCCGGCGTAAAGCCGGAATAGCGCTCGTAGCCGATCAACTCCGGCGGCCGGTCAATGGCCGCCGGAGATTTTCAGCAGGGAGCGCCGAGGCCGGGGTCGAAGATGGACAGCACGTCAAAACCTGCACGTTGGCGCGATCTGCGCGAATGGCTGTCTCTCCTGGAGCAATACGGCGAGTTGCATCGGATCGGCGCCGCCGTCGACCCGGCCGAAGAACTCTCGGCAGTGACCTTCATGGCCACGCGTCAGCCCGGCGCGAAGGCCCTGCTCTTCGAGCAGTTCGACAACAATCCGTTCGGTGCACGCGTGCTCGCCAACATGCTCGGGTCGAGCAAGGAGCGCTATGCCCTCGCCGTGGGCCTCGATCCTGCGATGACGACACGGGACATGATCGCTGCGACGAGCCGCATTACCAGCCGCCGCGTCGCGCCGATCAAGGTCGCCAAGCGCAATGCTCCCGTGAACGAGATCGTATTGCGTGGCGACGATATCGATTTGACCCGCTTTCCAGTACCGACATTCTGGCCTGCCGATGGCGGACCGTTCATCGGCACCGGCAGCATCACCATGACCGCCGCTGCATCCGGCCGGATTAATGTTGGCGTCTACCGCCAGCAACTCCACGGACCTCGCCGCGTGGGCCTGAGCTTTGTGCCAGGCCGGCACGGCCTGCTCGATTGCGAGGCTGCGTGGGCGCAGGGGAAACCGGCGGAGATTGTCGCGGCCTACGGCATCGATCCAGTGCTGATGATGGTTGGCTCTCAACGCTACGCCGCAGACGAATCCGAACTCGACGTTGCGGGCGGCATCATGGAGTCACCTGTCGAACTGACTGACGGCGAAGTGGTCAACCTGCCGATCCCGGCGCGTGCTGAGATGGTGATCGAAGGCCTCGTCTATCCGGGAGACGAAGAGGTCGAGGGACCGCTCGGTGAATTTCACGGCTTCTACAGCGGCAAGCCATCGCGCAAACCGGCGATCGAAGTCCAGGCGCTCCATATGCGGGAACGCCCGATCATGACCGCCGCGCTGATGGCCACCTACCCGTCGTGCGAGATCGGCGCCTATCAGGCGATCATGCGGTCCGCCCGCATTCAGGACAACCTTGCCGAAATGAAGGTGCCGGGCATTCAGGGCGTCTACTGCCATCCGGCAGCGGCCTCCGCGAACTGCCTCGTCGTCGTCTCGCTGCGGCAGATGTATCCGGGACACGCCAGTCAGGCGCTCGCTCTGACCGCGCACTGCCCCGCCGCGACCTACTACACCAAGTGGATCGTTGCGGTGGACGAGGATGTCGACCCCACGAACTTCGATGAAGTCGTGTGGGCCCTGAGCACGCGCTGCAATCCCGCCGATGATCTCGACGTGCTGCGCAACACCATGTCGTTCCGCGCGGATCCGAGTCTTGCCCCGGAGGCGAAACCCTTCGGCTCGAAGGTGCTGGTCAATGCCTGCACGCCATATAGACATCGGGCGTCAGCGCCGGTGCGGACCGCGCTGCGCGAGAGCTTGTATAGCCGGGTCAGAGATCGTTGGCAGGATTTCCAGTTGCCTGGGCAACCGCCTGTGCTCGATCAATTCTACAACGAGGCAAAGCCCGGAGGCGACGTCAAGCAGCGTCCCTGAAACGCCTCAGGTCGCCTACAAGTTCATGGACGATAGATGTCGCTGCTATTGGCGGCCATCCTGCAAGGACCGATAGCGGCCCTCGAAGAAAACCAGCGGCTTCTCTTGGGCCGAATGGTTGAAGTGCCCAACGCGGCCGACAAAGATCACGTGATCGCCGCCATCGTATTGCGCATAGGGCTCGCATTCGAAATGCGCCAACGCGCCGTGAATCAACGGCGCGCCTGCCTGCCCGACGGCGAAATCAACGTCATGCCATTTGTTGGCCTGCGACTTGGCGAAGCGGCTCGACAATTCCGCTTGTTCTTCGGCGAGAATATTGACCGCATAGCTGCGGGCCTCGGAGAGGATGGGCAGGCTGAGCGCCGATCGAGCGATGCTGAACAGGATCAGTGGCGGCTCGAGCGACACCGAGTTGAACGAGCTGATCGTCATCCCCGCCGGCCGGCCGGCCGCGTCCATCACGGAGACAATCGCAACCCCGGTCGCGAACCGTCCGAGAGCGCGACGAAATTCAACGGCTCGTTGATTCACAAGAACATCCTCGACCCAGCCCTGAATACGCTTTTATCAAATACCTTTGTTACAAAGTCAATTTTATGCTAGGTCAAATGGCGGAAACATGCCGCGCAAATTGCGGTTTGCGCGGCGAGGCAGTCTGATTGTGGGTGAGGGAAAATATGGATTTCGAGCTTCCTGAAGAACTCAAGCTGATGAAGGAACAACTGCGGCGCTTCGTCGATCGCGAGATCATTCCGATCGAACGCGAGGCGTACGACGGTCCCGACCTGAGGCCCGAAGTTCGTGCTCGTTTGGAAGCCAAGACCAAGGAGATGGGTTACTGGAACATCTCCACTCCGATTGAATACGGCGGCCTCGGTCTGGGGCTGATGGCCCGCGCCGTGATCTGGGAAGAACTCGGCCGGTCCATCGCGTTGCCGACGCGCAAGACTTCGATTTTCGGGCCGGAGGTGAGCCCGATCCTCTATCACCTCAACGATGAACAGAAGGCGCAGTATCTCTATCCGATCATATCGGGCGAGAAGGATTGCTGTTTCGCGCTGACAGAGCCCGACGCCGGCAGCGACCCCGCTGCGATCAAGACCACCGCCGTTCGCGACGGCGACCATTACGTCGTCAACGGCTACAAGCGCTTCATCACCAACGCGCAGCACGCCGATTTCATCCAACTGATGGCGTCGACCGACCGCTCCAAGGGTGCTCGCGGCATCACCGCTCTCCTCGTCGACGTGAACACGCCCGGCGTCAAAATCGTGCGCGCGCAGCCCACGATGATGGACGACGAGCCCTGTGAAATCGCCTTCGACAATGTACGCGTTCCCGTTTCAAAACGGATCGCGAATGAAGGCGATGGTTTCAAGCTGGCTCAGGATTGGATTAACACCGGCCGCGTGCGTCACGGCGCCCGCGGTCTTGGCGTGATCCAGCGCTGCCTCGAAATGTCCGTCAGCTATGCGAAACAGCGTGTGACGTTCGGTGAGCCTCTCGCGAACAGACAGGCCGTGCAGTGGATGCTGGTCGATTCCTACATGGACCTTCAGCAGCTTCGGTTCCTGGTCTATCACGCGGCCTGGAAGCATGAGCGCGGCGAGGATATCCGCAACGAAGCTTATATGGCTAAAATGCTGGGCGACCGGCTGTCATTCCAGGCAGCCGACCGATGCATCCAGATTCACGGCGGCATCGCCTTTACGAAGGAACTTCCGATCGAGAAATTCTGGCGCGATCAACGCAGCATGATGATCACCGAGGGCCCCGAGGAAGTGCTGCGCATGACGCTGGCTCGACATGTCCTGGAGCAATATTCAAAATGATTGCGCACGCCCTCCCCGATCTGCGGAAGATGACCATCGACGGTCGAACCGTAAGTTGGCGCGAGGCTGGCAAGGGAGAGCCTCTCGTCCTTGTTCACGGCATCGGCGGTCATTCGGGATCGTGGCGGCACCAGTTCGCAGCATTCGCGGACGACCACCGGGTGATAGCCTGGGACGCACCCGGATACGGTGGATCGGATCGACTTCCTGTGGAGCGGTTGACCGCAGAGGACTACGCAGCATCCTTGGCCGCGCTCCTACGCGAGTTGAACGTGCGCCGATCGCATCTGGTCGGTCACTCGCTCGGCTCCATCATGATTGCAACCGCTTGCCACCGCGATCAGATCGATGGGCGAACGATGACGTTCCTTCAGCCGGTCACCGGCAGCGGCACCCTATCTGACAGCGAGCGTGAGCCGATCCGTCTCGCGCGGATCGCGGATATGGAGCGGCTTGGCCCTGAGGAGTTCGCGGTTCAGCGCGGACGAACCATCTTGAGCCAAAGCACGTCAGCCACCGCAGCCGAGGAGGCCATCGAGGTCATGAAGGCCGTTCCCAAGGCGGGCTATCTCGATGCCTGGGAGATGATGTGCCATTCCGACATCTTTTCGGTTCTCGACTCGAAGCGTCCAACGATGATCGTGTGCGGTGAGGACGATCCAGTTTGCCCGCCCAAGACCGCCCGCTTGATTGCCGATCGAATTCCCGGAGCCACCTACCATTGCCTCGCCGGTGTCGGCCACTATGCCTCCATCGAGGCTCCGGTGCGATTGGAACGTGTTCTGCGTAATTTTATAGGTCACTGCGGCTAAGGCGCATCCGCATTCCGCGCATGCAATCTTGGCACCAAAATACCTTTGTTACTTAACTTTTATTGCCTATGATATTTGCGGCCGAGAAACGGTTGAACGCAACATATCGATGGGAGAATTGGGATGTCCGAAGCTCAGCGGACCTGCGTCAAGGTCGACAAGTACAACGGCGTCGCTTGGGTCTATCTCAACCGCCCGAATAAAAAGAACGCGATGAGCCCTCAGTTGCACGAGGAGATGGATGCAACGTTGGCCGAATTGGAATTCGACAACGACGTGAAGGCCGTTGTGATCGCTGGAGCCGGCGGTAACTTCTCAGCCGGACAGGACCTGAAAGAATTCTTCCGCGCGCTGGAAAACGATCCGGCCGGCCGCAAGCGCGCCCAAGACACAGCCAACCGCTGGCGCTGGGAGCGGCTTTACATGTACGGCAAGCCCACCATTTCCATGGTGCAGGGCTACTGCGCCGGCGGCGCTTTCATGCAGTTGATCGCCACCGACTTCGCGCTGGCGGCGGAAGACGCGGTGTTTTCGCTGTCGGAAGTGAACTGGGGCATCATCCCAGGCGCGCTCGTCGCCAAGGTCGTCGCAGACGCGGTGCTGTATCGGCACGCGCTTTACTACGCCTGCCTGGGTGAACCCTTCGACGGCGTCGAGGCCGCGAGAGTCGGTTTCATCAACAAGGCCTATCCGAAAGACAAGCTCGAGGAAGAGACCGAGAAGCTCGCACAGAAGCTGATCGCCAAAAGCCCCGCAGTGTTGCGCGCCACCAAGCAGGCGATCCGTCAGGTTCGCACGATGGATTTCCAGCAGGCCTACGACTATCTCGCCGTCAAAGGACAGGCGCTTCAGGTCGAGGACAAAGAGAAGTCCTATCAGACCGGCATGCGGCAGTTCGTGGATGACAAGAGCTATCGGCCGATGTACGAGCCGTTCAAGCTGGGAACGCTTCTCACCGACCAGAGCGCACGCAACAAATCATAAGCGACAGCAGCAGCGCTCGTCGCGGCGAACATGCCGCTTCTACATCCAACACGGGAGGCGAAAGCCTCCCGTGTTTTTCATTTGCAAACGAGTCAATAACCGGCGCTTACCGCCCCAAAGGCGCCGCTGCCGGCGTCCTGCACTGTTCATCGCAACTTGCCGACCGCGGGCATGATCACGTTCAGGATGGCCGTCTTGCCGGCCTGAATGCTCTTGAGCGCCTCCTGAACGGCCCCTTTCAGATCTGCCGGCTTCGCCACCTCGATCGCGCAACCGCCGACCATCTTTGCCGCTTCTTGGTATTTCGGTCCTTTGATGTGGACGCCGTAGTAGTCCTGCTTCGTCGGCGAGATACCCTGCGGATAGAAGCTATCGTGGAAATACTGCATCGCGGCGTATTTGGCATTGTTAGCAATGACAATGAGCAGCGGCAGCTTGTGCTCATCCGCGAAAGCGATCGCCGGTATAACTGGATTGTACATGAACGTGCCGTCGCCGATCGTCACCACGACAGGGCGCTGCGGCGCTGCCAGCTTCACACCGAGTGCATAACCGAGCCCCTGTCCGAGTCCGCTCGGCGCCCGAAAGAATGTCAGCGGGTCCTGCCAACTGAGATGCTCACGGATAGCAGCGGCATGAATGATGCTCTCGTCGACGTAGGCGGTGTCGGCCGGCATGACTTCGCGCAATGTCTTCGCCAAAAGCGGCGTGGTGATGGTGTCGAGCCCTGCCGCCTTCTCCTCGGCGGCCCTTAAGCGCTCCTCCCATTTGCGGTGTTCCGCGGCCCAGCGGGCACGGCGCTCCGCCAGCTTTGCCTTTTCGACGCCGAGTTCGCCGAGCGCCCGAGACAAGAGCTGGAGTGTCGTAGCGACGTCACCCTCAAGATACTGTCCGGCATGCATGGTCTGGTAGACCATGTGGCCTTTGATCGGATTTTCGCTGATCGAAATGATCTCCGCGCCCGGCGGAACATTGCTCGGCGGGTACCAGGGAGCCCGCGCCTCTACCAGCAGCACGAGATCGACCTTGCCGTAGAACGGCTCGATCTGGGAGCCGAGATAGAGATCATGGTTCTTCGGGAAATTCCCGAAGAACGCGCCCGGCCCTTCCACAACAGGAACGGCCATCAGATCGGCCAGCTCAACCAATGCATTGAATGCATCAAGGCTTGGCCCGGCGTTCTCGGCGACGATGATGGGGCTCTTGGCCTTTGCGATCATTGCCGCAACAGCTTCAATCTCCGACGGCAGCGGTTGCGACTTCGGAGCCGACGGCACGCTCCGGCGCACATCCGGCCTCTGCCAACCATGCAGCATGGTCTCCATCGACACGCACAGATAGGTCGGCCCCTTCGGTTGACGCTGAGCCAACTCACCGGCGCGTACGACGCTCTCATAGAGAATTTCAGGAGGGGGCGATTGTTGTGCGAACTTCACCAGCGGCTCGATCAATCGCTGAGGCCCGCCGACCACGCTAAGATTGCGATACCATTGAGAACCTGGGTCAAACGGGCTCTCGCCGTATCCGGCGGACTCACCCGACATCACCACCATCGGCACTTCCATGGCGCGCGCCGCGCCAACGGCCATCGAGCCTTGCAGAAGCCCCGCTCCGGCATGCAGCAGAACAGCCTGCATTCGGCCTGTGAATTTGGTGTAGCCCGCTGCGATCGTGACGGCGAGGGTCTCGTGGCCGCAATCCAGATAAGTCGGCCCCGGCGAACCATCGCGTTTCTGCCGCGCCATTGCCTCCCAGAACGAAGGCCATTCAGAGCCAGGCGACGAAACGACATAGTCCACTTTGAGATTGCGCAAAGCTTCCAAGATAGCCTCGCCGCCGTCGGTGTCGTTTCTCACGTGTCACTCCCTCTCTTCCAACGCGATCCCGATCCACAATCTAAATTGTTTTAGCGGCAAAGCTATATTGCCACCCTTGCGTGAACCGGCCTCGATCTAGTCTCCCAGAGTAGTTTGACGAATTTCTTGCTGCAACCAGCCGCAAGGAGTCCCATCCGTCCCGCGATTAATGAAAACAGCATGCAATCAGAAGTTCATATCCCGCAGGTCGGCAGCGACAGAAAGTCTCAACGTGAAGACTGGAAGCTGTGACATCCTCGCAGGCGAAAAACGGCTTTAGACAAAAACTGTTTCTGACTAAGCTTTGATATCAGGCGCAGGATGCGGGTGGAGGAATGTCCATGGAAGCCACACGGCGGCGGTTTCTCAAACGCACGTTGACGGTCGGGACCTTCATCGCTGCAGCGCCCTACATCGCACGCGCCGCTAGTTATCCGACGCAACGGATAACAATCGTCAATCAATTCGCCCCCGGCAGCATATCCGATGCGTCGGCGCGCCTGATTGCGCAATCATTGCAGGATCAGTTCGGCCAGCCTGTCATCGTCGAAAACAAAGTCGGCGCAGGCGGTCTCCTTGCGGCAGTTGCCGTGGCGAGAGCAGCACCCGATGGCTACACGTTGCTCGCGACGGCCAGTTCACTGCATTCCGGGGCTGCTCTGTATAAGGAGATGCCGCTCGACCTCGTGAAGGACTTCACCCACATCGCGCGAATTGGAAGTTATCCTTCATTCATCGCTGTCCGAGCATCGCTTCCGGTGAACTCGATTCGGGAGCTGGTGGCCTATGCCAAGGCCAATCCCGGCAAGCTGAGCTATGGCCACGGCAACAACATGGGCCAAATCGTCGGCGAGATTTTAAAGCTGCGGACTCACGTCGATATTGCCCGGGTTCCCTATCGCAGCAACCCGGCGGCAATGACCGATCTGATCGGCGGGCAAATCGACATGATGCTGCCTGATCTCAACACGGGAATGCCGCACGTCCTGAGCGGCAAGGCCCGTGCGCTTGCCGTGTTCACCAAAGCGCGATGTCCTGCGCTGCCCGATGTACCGACGCTGGATGAAACGGCGATGCCGGGTTTTGAGATTATCCCCTGGGGTGGCTTGTCTGGACCGGCGAACCTGCCTCCCGATGTGGTGAGCACCCTGGAGGCGGCGGTTCACAAGGCCGTTCACGAGCCGAAGGCCCAGGAGCTGTTCAAACGCTCCGGCGTCGAGATGTTCTGGGGCGGGCACAAGGAATTCACGACTTATGTCCGCGATCAGCTCGCCAACTGGAGTAGCTTGATCAAGGAAGCCGGTATCCAACCGGAATAAGAAATCCGTGTGCGGGAACTCGCTCGCTGCAAATTTCAAGCATCCGAAGTCTCAAAAATTTTATTTCTCCCCGGTGGTCCGGGGAGCGTTGGCAGCGCAGTGAGCTTGCGCAGGCTTTTCCGATTCAATTGTCAAACAGCCCGCTTCGCTCGCCGGTGTGAGCCGATGAGCGAAGCGGGATGGTCGTAGGACAATGCGACTTTTCTGTCAAGGAAAAAATACCTAATTTGATTCCGACCGATGAGCAGTGAGAACTGCCGCTATAAGCGCCGATCCTCGGACGCGAGCGTGTCGTTGATCAGGTGATACGACCGTTGCTCGGCGGACGATCTCGGTTTGCGGGCTCACGAAGTTTGGGACGGCGGGGGATTCCTCGCTGATGGGGGTGAGAGGTCGCTTGGCGCCGACTCGCCATGTTGTCGCCGCGGTTCGTTCATCCGCCGCTGACAATTGATGACGCCGACCCCGAAGGTCTCCCCTCGCACGGCGTGATCCTGGTCGACATGCACGTCGACCGCATCCAGGCCAAATTTTCAGCGCAGGCTCACGAGAAATAGGCTTCTCGCACCTCGTCGCTCTCCGCGAGTTCCAACGGCGCGCCCGAAGCGGCCACACGGCCTTTCGACAGCACGTAGCCGAAATGAGAGATGGCGAGCGTCTGATGGACGTTCTGCTCGACGAGAAAGACGGTAATGCCGCGCTGATTGATCTCGCGGATGATGTTGAAATTCTCTTTGACCAGCCGCGGTGACAGCCCAAGCGACGGCTCGTCGATCAGCAGAAGCTTCGGCGCGCACATCAACCCGCGGCCGATCGACAGCATCGCCTGCTCGCCGCCCGACATCGTGCCCGCGAGTTGCTCACGTCGCTCGGACAGACGTGGAAAAATCCGGAAGATATCGGCCATGCGCGATTGCGCCACCGCGTCCGACGGCTCCTGATAAGCGCCGAGCCGTAGGTTTTCCTCGACCGTGAACTTCGGAAAGACCTTGCGGCCCTCGGGAATGCAGGCGATGCCCGCGGCGATCACCTTGTGCGTCGCAAAGCCGGTGATATCGACGCCGTCGAACACAACGCGGCCGGCGCGCGGCGGCGTCAGACCGAGAATCGACCGGATCAAGGTGGTCTTACCCGAGCCGTTGGAACCGAGAAGACATGTGATGCGGCCGGGCTCGACGGCGAGCGACACGCCTTCCAGCACGTTGGCCTTGTCATAGGCCGTCACCAATCCTTCGATCTCGAGCCGGCCACTCATAGTGCCACTCCGAGATAGGCTTCCTGGACCAGCGGATCCGCGGCGACCGTGCGATACGGACCTTCGGCAATCTTGCGGCCAAAATTGAGCACAACGCAGCGATCCGTGATGCGCTCGATCACAGCCATCTCATGCTCGACGATAATGATGGTGAGATTCCGGTTGCGGTCGCGCACCAGAAGGATGTCGTCCATCAGCTCCTTGGTCTCGTCGAGCGTCATCCCCGCCGACGGCTCGTCAAGCAGCAGAAGCTTCGGCTCGCTGATCAAGGCGCGGCAGATCTCGATGCGGCGGCGGTCGATCATCGGCAGGCCGGCGACCGGCTCGAACACGCGGTCCGCCAATTGCGGCTCGAACACCTGGAGCAGAGCCCGCGCTGCCTCACAGTTGCGCTCGAACTCGCGCCGGAACGCGCCACGCCGCATCAGGTTGAACCATAGCCCCTGTGTCAGCCTTTTGTGATTTCCGACCATGATGTTGTCGAAGATCGACAACGGCAGCGACAGTCGCGAACGCTGAAAGGTCCGTGCAATCCCGGCATTGTAGACCGCCCGTGGAGAAGCGCGGGTGATGTCCGCTCCATCGAACGTCACCCTCCCCTCGTCGGCGCCGTAGATACCCGTCATGACGTTGAAGAACGTCGTTTTGCCCGAACCATTCGGCCCGATCAGACCGAGGATTTCATTTTTCATCACGCTGAGATCGAGCCGGTCCAAAGCAACCACGCCGCCGAACCGTCGCGTCAGATTGCTGGATTCGAGCAGCGTGGTCATCGCGGCCCCGCGAAATACCGGCGTACGGGCCGCGGCAGAAGGCCCTCCGGCCGGAACAGCAGCATGGCAATCACCAGGAGCGCATAGAGCAGGAAGCGATACTCCTGGATAGTCTGAAGCTTCTCGGGCACCACCACGACGATGATCGTGGCAACGATCAGCCCCCACGGGTTGCCGATGCCACCGAGCAGAAGAATAGAGACGAGGATCAGCGAATCCGCGAACGTGTAGTTGTTCGGCGCGACGAAACTGCCGACCATGCCGAACAGCGCGCCGGCGATGCCGATCAGGAAATTGCCGAGCAGGAACGCGGTGATCTTCCAGCGAACGACGTTGAGCCCGAAGCAGGCCGCGGCGGTTTCATCGAGCCGCATCGCATCGAAGTTGAGCCCGATCCAGGACCGTTCCAACCGCCGCACCAGGACAAAAGCACAGACGAGCAGCAGGAGCGCGACCGCGAAATAGTTCATGTAGAAAGAGAGCGTGAATTTGCCGATCTCGATATTGTCGTTGAACGACCAGCCCAAAATTTTCATGCCCGGCACTTGCAGGCCCTGAGGGCCGCCGAGAATGTCGTTGACCTCGAGGAACGTCTTCAGCAGCAGCGCAAACGCGATGGTGATGACCGCCGCGTAGTGCCCACGCGTCCGCAGCACCGGCAGCAGGAGAAGCGATCCGATCAACGCGGCCAGAATCCCGCCGATCAAAAGCACCAGCAGATGGGGTATCGCCGTGTGTGCGTTCAAGACGGCGGATGTATACGCGCCGATGCCGAAGAACGAGGCGCCTGCAAAATTCAGCACGCCGGCATAGCCGAATTGAATGTTCAGACCGAGGGTTGCGACGGTGTAAAGCAGGACCGTGATGACGAGCAGCAGAACGAAATGATCTTCATGAAAATAAACGCCCACAGCGATGGCTGCGAGGATCGCAAAGCCGCCTAACGCGTTGTCATGTTCGGCGAACGACCGGCTGACCCGGTCAAGCAACCCGAACCACCCCACACCCAGCACCGCCGCAATTCCGGCTACCAGGACGGCGATGATGATCGGCTGTTTCTCCACCGCGAGCAGCGCGATCAGATAGGCCATCGCGACCGCAAGCGCGATCAGGCCCGGAAGCAAGGTCGTCCGCGCTGGCGGTCGAGAAGGATTGCTCATACCCGCTCGCTGATCTTTTCCTGGATCAATCCGGTCGGACGCCAGGCCATGATGGCGATGACCACCGCGAAGGCGAACACATCCTTGTAGGCGCTGGCGAAGGGCAGCAGCACGGTGCCGACGATCTGCAACGCCGCAAACAGAAAGCCGCCAAGGATCGCGCCATAGATGCTGCCGAGGCCGCCGATGATCGCGGCAGAAAAGCCGATGACGCCGAGATAGAGACCAATGCCGAAGTTGATCTCGTTGTAGTAGAGCCCGTTCATCACACCGGCAAAGGCCGCGAGCGCCGAGCCGATGGCGAAGGTGATCAGCACGATGGCGGTGAAATTGACACCCATCGTACGCGCGGTTTCTTCGTCCTGTGCGACGGCGCGGATGGCGAGCCCGAGTTTGGTGCGGTTGAGCAGCATCTGAAGCCCCACGATGACCGCAACGCCAGCGCCCAGCATCAGCACGTTGTCGAGCCGGAGGTTGAAGCCCGCCACATCGATCGAGCTTCTCGGCAGCAGCGCCGGAAACGGCTTCGGGTTCGCGCCTTGCGGATAGAACAGCCGCACCGACTCGCGCAGCACGGTTCCGAGCATCAGGGTGATCAGAAGCGTGTTGAGCGGCGGGGCCGATCGCAGCGGCATCACGAGATATCGGGCGATCAGCATCCCAAGGAACGCCATCGCAAGCGTCGCCACGACAAGCATTACCACAAGATCGAGCCAGGCCGACTTCAGGCCGATTGTTTGCAGACCGACGAAGGTTGCGAGCGCGGTGAACGCACCGACCGTCAGCACGTCACCATGCGAGAACTTGATGATATCGAGCACGCCGAAGAACAGCGTGAAGCCGACAGCAACAAGTGCATACATCATCCCGAGCATCAGCCCGTTCATGACATATTGAGCGAACAGCGCCACGTTCATCGCATATGGCCCGGCATCGAAAAGACAGTCGCGGGGCAGGAATTCCCCACCCCGCAGATATCCTTACTTCTGGCCCGGGAGCTTGCGCTTTCCGCTCGCGTATTCGCTTTCATCCCATTCGACGAACTTGCCGTCCTGAACCACGTATTTGGTGATGACCGGCACCGTGTTCTGGCCGTGATCGTCGAAGGTGATCTTGCCGACGATGGAATCGCGGTCCTTCACCTTGGCAAGCTCCTCGATGACCTTTTTGCGATCCGGCCCGACCTTCTCGATGGTGTCCAGAATCATATCCATCGCCGCATAGGCAAACGCACCGTAGGCCTCCGGCGGATTGTCGTATTTCTGCGCGGTGTACTTCTCCATGAAGAACTTGCCGCCGGGCAGCTTTTCGGTTGGCGCACCCTCGCGGAACGCCAGAACGCCTTCGGCGAGCGGCCCGAGACCCTGAATAAAGGCGTCCGAAACAATGCCGGACGTGCCGTCGAACACGGCCTTGATGCCGAGCTTGTCCATCTGCGAACGGATACGCACGCCGATCGGCGTGAGGCCGCCGAAGTAGATCACCTCCGGATTGAGCGATTTGATCTGGGTGAGCTCCGAGGTGAAGTCCTGCTGATCGGCGGTGACGCCGAAGGTGCCTACGATCTTGGCTCCGCCGATGCGCGCCAGCGCCTTGCTGAAATATTCGTTGTGACCCTTGCCGTAGTCGGTGGTGTCGTGGATCACCGCCACAGTCTTGTAACCGAGCTTCGAGATCAGCTCGGCGTTGGCGTCGTTCTGATTGATCATCGTGCCATTGACACGATGAATTTCGGCGTACTTGTTGCGATAGGTGACGTCGGGCAGCACGGCGCCCCAGACGATCACCGGAAGACCGAACTTGTGGTAGGTGTCGACGGTCGCTATCGCCGTGGCCGAACAATAATGCGTGGCGGCGCCGATGATCTCCTTGTCGGCTGCCATCTTGGTCGCAACCTGAACGGCCACGTTCGGCTTGCACTCGTCGTCGAGCACGACCATTTCATATTCGTATTTTGCTTTGCCATCCGCGTTGCGGAGCTTGACGGCGAGATCGGCGGAGTTGCGGCCGCCCAAGCCGTTCACGGATACGCCGCCGGTCAGCGGACCGATGAAGCCGACCTTCACCTTGTCCTTGGCGTTCGATGGTGAGCTTGCGACAACGGTCGCGATTGCAATAAGCCCGACTGAAAACAGGGCTCGTCCAATGGAGTGCATCCGATCCTCCTCGACAGCGGAATTCGCCTGGCGGGCTGGCCGTGATCGTCGCGCCGCTCGGCTTATGTTCGCGCAGGTCTCAATGGAGGACAAGCTCCGGTTGCGGTGTCGAATGCTGCTAAAGCCGCATTGCAACCAGTCAGGTCATGGGGACCGGGCTGGCTGAGGCTACTAACTTGGCAAGAAATACAGATGTTGTGCGCCGCACATCTCAAACACCTGAAGTCTCAAAGCCTGAAAATTTTATTTCTCCCCGGTGACAAGGAGCGTTGGCAGCGCGGTGAGCTTGCGCAGGCTTTTCCGTTTCAATTGTCAAACAACCCGCCTCGCCCGCCGGTTAAGAGCCGATGTGCGAAACGGGATGGATGCAATCCGCAACGGTTCGCTCATCCGGTGCTGTTTTCTGATAGAGGCCGCCAGGACAATCCCAGCGCGCCAATTTCTCGGACAAGGTCAAGCGATCTGTCTCCTTACTCAGCCTCGATGCCGCAGCGCTTCCGCGGCGACCTGCCTCAGGCACTGGATCAGACGGTCGGCTGCGGAAGTGGTCTCCCGGTCGACGAGCTTGGTGATGCCGACCGGGATATGCGCTTCGGGCACCTTTAAAGGTAGGATCGTCAGCAATCCGAGTTCTGCATCGCGCGCCACCAGTTGCCGCGGGGCGGTCGCGATGAAGTCGGTCTCGCGCAGCAGGTTTTGAATCATGACGAAGGAAACGCTCTCGACGTAGCGTTGGGGTCTCGACAGCCCCTCACGCACGAACATGTCCATGATGGGACCGAATGCCACGCTTTCGGGCGACGGAAACACCCATCCATAACCGTCGAGATCGCGGAATTTGAGCCGGCGCTTTCGGGCCAGGGGGTGGCCGGAGCCGACCACGAGCACGATGGGCTCCCGGTATAGGATTTCGCGCTTCAAGCGCGCGGACAGATCCTCGTCGGGAATCCTGCCGACGATGAGGTCGATCTCGCCGGCCAGCAACGACGGCACGAGCTCGGCGTTGCTGCCGTCCCTAACGCGCACCACGAGATCATTCGAATCGGACGTCATCTTGGCGATCGCCTTCGGAAGCAGGCCAGGCAACGCAACCACGAATGCCCCCACCGCGACGTGGCCCGCCGTGCCGCGGAGATGCGATTGGATTTCCTGACTGGCCTTGCGGAGTTCGGATTCGATCACCTGGCAGTGCTGAAGCAGGCGCGAACCGGATGCGGTCGGAACGAGTCCCTTCGGAGTACGGTCGAAGAGCGCCGTGCCGGCCGTCGTTTCCACCTCCCTTATCGCCTTGGACAGCGCCGGCTGCGAAATATGCAGCACCTCTGCGGCGCGGGACATCGAACGCAGGCGCCCAACCACCGAGAGCTGCCGTATGTGGCGCATGGTGAGCCGCGAAAGCAGCAAGTGTTCCAGATCGTCGCGTGCCATCGGGCGGCTCCTATCCTCATAACCTCCAGGTTATACCATGGAGGCCGCAAGATATTGGAACGCCGAACCGGCGTTCGGGATGATGGTGCTCGCGCCAATTCCGAAAGCCGGAAGGTCCCATGAAGATCCAAAGTTTCGCCGTCCACCCGGTGGTGCTTCCCGACGAGGATCCGGAGTGGAAATTCTCGGGTCAGGCGTACCCAAAGAACGAGGCTTGTGTCGTTGCCCTGAAGGCCGAGGATGGGACCGTCGGGCACGGCTATGCCGCCGCGTTTCCTCATCTCGCCGCCACGACCGGCGGAGTCCAGGGGGCGCTCAACCGGATGCTGCCTCTCATCGTCGGAAGATCCGCATTCGACATCGAAGCGAACATTCAGCGGATCGAAAAATCGATTCAAGGCAACAATCCGGCGAAGTCGGGCATCGATTGCGCACTGCATGATCTCGCGGCAAAGCTGCTGAAAGTACCGCTCCACCAGCTGTTCGGCGGAAAGGTGCGCGACCGCATCCCGCTGAGCCGCATGCTCGCGCTCAAGGCGCCCGATCAGATGGCGGAACGCGCGAAGCGCCTCGTCGATCAAGGCTATCGTTGCGTGAAGCTGAAGCTGGGCGGAGATCTGCGCGAGGACGTCGAGCGCGTTCGTCAGGTTCGCAAGGCGGTCGGCGCGGACGTGCGTCTGACAATAGACCCCAACATGTCCTATCAGGCGAAGCAGGCCATCGCCTGTATCGAGCGCACCGCCGAATTCCTCGTGGACCTCGTCGAGCAACCTGTTCGTGAGGTCGATCTCGAAGGGCTGGCGCTGGTCACGCGTTCGGTCTCGGTCCCGGTGGAGGCCGATGAGAGCGCCCATTCCGTCGAGAGCACGTTCGCGCTCGCGGCGAACAGGACGATCGATGCGGTCAGTCTCAAGGTTTCAAAGATGGGCGGGCTCCGCAACGTGCACACGTCCGCCCGCATCTGCGAGGCCGCGCAGTTGGGCTGCCGCATGGGCGCGACCGTCGGGAGCCAGTTGCTCGCCGCGCACGCCGTACACGTGGTCGCGAGCCTGCGCCATCTGACGTTTCCCTGCGAACTCGCCGAGTTCCTGCATCTGACCAACGATCCGTTCGAGGGGCTGCAGGTCGAGGACGGAATGATCAGGGTGCCGGATGAAATCGCGTCCGGCACGCGATTTGCTAAGGGTATCGAGCTCGCTGCATAGGCCGAAAAAGATGCTGTACATTATCTATCAAGAAGACGGTCCTGGCAGCGCCGCGATCCGCGAGCGCGTGAAGAAGAGCCACTTCGAGTACCTCGACAAGCACAAGGACATTCTGGTGCTGGGAGGGGCGATGCTCGCTGACGCCGACCACGAGCGCATCGGCAGCGTGCTCATTATCAACGTGCCCGACCGCGCGGCTGCGGAGGCTTTCTCCGCGGGAGAACCGCTCCGGAACGCCGGGACGTTCAAGTCGGTGAAGATCACGCGAATGCGACGCGGACAGTGGAATCCGGATGCGGCGCCCAAGTCGGCCGAGGGACATTGATGGGCGCTGGAGCATCCGGTCGGCGAACCATGTGAGAGGTCTCGGCATGACTATGGTATTCAGGGCGGCTCTAGTTCTCGCGGCTTTCCTTCTCGTTGCGCCAGCATCGGCGCAGAATTCCTCGACCACGCGGATTCTGGTTCCTTTTGCCCCCGGAGGGCCCGCCGACGTCGTCGCAAGGTTGATCGCCGAGAAACTCGGCCGCCCGTTGGGCACCAACGTGATCGTCGAAAACCGTCTCGGTGCGAACGGTGTCGTCGCGGCCAAACAGGTTTCGACGGCCGAGCCCGACGGCACGACGCTCCTGTTCGCGACGTCGGGTATGCTGACGATCAGTCAGGCGCTCTACAAAAATCTCGGCTACGACACGCTGACCGATTTTGCGCCCGTGACGCGCGCCGTCGTGAACGGCACGGCCTTGATCGTGAGCGCGAAGAGGCCGATGGCCGGGATGAAGGACCTCGTCGCCTACGCTGGCAAAAGGCCTGAGGGAGTTGCATTGGGGTCCGCCGGCATCGGCAACATCACGCATCTCTATGTCGAACTGTTGCGCGACGCGACGGGAATGCAGATCACGCACGTGCCCTACAAAGGTGTGGCCCCCGCCGTGACCGATACGATCTCGGAGCAGATCGTCGGCGTCTTCGCCGACTTTCCCGCATCGCTGCCGCAGATCCGAGGCGGTAGCGTGAAGGCGCTGGGCATCGTCGGCAACGAACGGCACGCGGCGGCGCCAGAGATCCCGACGATCGCAGAGCAGGGCTACCCCGGGGTCGACGGCGCGTCATGGTTCGGCTTCATGGCGCCGGCCAAGACGCCAGCAGCGACCGTGAAGCGGCTATCCGACGCCATCGCCAGCGTCCTCAAAGAGCCGGACGTGAAGGCGAAGTTCCTCGAGCTCGGCTCGGTGCCGTTGGCGGCAGGCCCCGAGGAAATGGCGGAGGTCATCCGGCTGGAACAGAAGCGCTGGGGCGCGGTCGTCACCAAGAACAAGATCGCGGTGGATTGACTGGCTCGACCGCGTAAGGGTTCGCATATGATGGCGGACGTCGTCTAACGGGGCGGCCGGGAGCCGCGTGCGGAGGTGTTCGTGGAGAAGTCGATTGTCGAAAGCAAAGTCCCCGATCTGGGGGTGCCGCTGAACATGGCGGTGCTGTTCGGCCGATTGCTGTTCGTTTCGGGAATTCCTCCTTTCCGCGAGGAGTTCGCGTCGAAGCTGCGTGCCGCGCGCGAAACGGGCGGCCCGATGCCGCGCTTTCCCGACATGCCGTTCGAGGAGCAAGCGACTGTCGTGATGGATCATCTGAAGGAGATCGTCGAAGCCGCGGGCTCGACGATGGACCATCTTCTCAAGGTCAACGTCTGGCTGAAGAATCAGAGCGACGCGGCGGTCTTCGACCGCGTCTATCGGCGCTACTTCACGTCAAAGGAAACGCTTCCCGCCCGCACGCGTTTGCAGGCCGGCGGAACGCCGATGGATTGCGGACTTGAGGTTGAGGCGATTGGGTACGTCCCCGAGCCCTAGCATCTCCAACAGGCGTCTCGACCAACTGGAGTTGTGATCACACGGCGCGGACTGCGACTTCCATCTGAATTTGAGGCGGTCCCCCAAACAGAGAACACGCTGTTGGCACTATGTGTTTGAAACTATTGGTGGGCCCGCCTGGACTCGAACCAGGAACCAGACCGTCATAAGCGCCAAGCCTGTATAAGCACCAAGCCTACCCGCCAACGACGAACGCCCCTCAATCCGGCGTGGCTCCAGACTGCCGCACGATCGGCGCCCAGCGCTGCACATCGTCACGCACGAAGGCCGCGAACGCGGCCGGACTCTGAGCCGCAGGCGTCGCTCCTTCGCGCTGAAGCTGTTCGCGCATTTTCGGATCATTCAGCGCGGTGACAACCGCCGCGTTGAGCTTGTTCGTGATGTCGTCCGGCAACTTCGCCGGACCAAACAGGCCAAACCATGCCTCCGAGGCAAAGCCCGGCACGACCTCACCGATCGCAGGCAACTCCGGGAACGAGTCCTGCCGCTTGACGCTGGTCACGCCGTAAGCGCGCAGCTTGCCGCCGCGCACCTGCGCGGAGCCGGTGACAAGGCTGATGAACATCATATCGACCTGACCGCCGAGCACGTCGGTCAAGGCGGGCGCAGTGCCTTTATAAGGTACGTTGAGGATGCGAACGCCTGCCATCATCTTGAACTGATCGCCAGCGAGATGCAGCGACGAGCCGATGCCGCCAATGGCCATCGTCAGCTTGTCGGGCGACGCCTTGGCCAGCGCAATCAACTCCTTCAAGTCTTGCGCGGCGATCTTCGGATGGCCGACGAGCATGCTTGGCACGGTCGAGATCATGCTGATCGGCGTGAAATCCGCGACAGGATCGAACGGCAGCTTGGGATAGAGCGTGGCGTTGATGGTATGGCTGGTGAAGCTGACCAGCAGCGTGTAGCCGTCCGGCTGCGACTTCGCGACCGCGTCGGCCGCGAGATTGCCGCCGGCGCCGGGACGGTTCTCGACCAGCACCGGCTTGCCGAGCGACACCGAGAGCGGCTGCGCAATCGCACGTGCCATCGTGTCCGTGGTGCCGCCCGCGGAGGCGCCGACCAGAAGCTTGATCGGCTTCGACGGGTACTCTTCGCTTTGGGCCGCGAGCGGAAGACTCAAAAACAACAGCAACAGGACTGATCGCTTCCCGGCCCGGAACATTCGCACCTCCCTGTCAGTTCTTTTCGAGCGACGCCATGACCTCGGCAATCGTCGTTATTTTCGCAACCGGCCGCAGCCCTTCGACAGCGGCACGATGAACGTCCTCCGAGAACGCAGCGCAGCCGTCCTCGATCAACGTGCATTCGAATTCGCGCACATGCGCATCGCGCAATGTGGACGCAACGCCGCCGTTGGTCACGATGCCGGTGCAATAGAGCTGCTCGACGCCGCATTTCCGCAGCACCCACTCGAGACGAGAGGCATGGAACGCCGAATAGGCGATCTTCTCGACGGCAACATCGGCCGGCGCGAGCGCGTCGACAAGCTGTTGCCCCCACGAGCCCGGCGCGAAGTCGCCCTTGGTCAAGAACGGCCGCAGCGCCTTCAGATGCGGCGAAATGATCGGCTCGCCGCCCCGCCCCGGCACCAGCGTGAACAACGTCGCGACAATCAGCATACCGCGCGCGCGGGCGGCACGAACCAGCGGCGCGAGACGATCCGGCAGCGCGGCAATCGAAGGATGGCTCTGCTTCGCTCGGCCATAGGCGCCGTCGGGATGCAGGAAATCGTTTTGCAGATCGCCGAGAATGAGAGCGCTTGTTTTTGGGTTCATTTTGGGATTCATTTTGGAATTCCTGGCACCCGCTCCACGATCAGATTGCCGAGGCCGTCCACGCGTCCGGCCATGCCCGGCTCGATCACGACCGTAGCGTCGGGTTGCTCCAGAATGGCCGGACCGTCGATCCGCGCATCGACCGGCAGATCGAGCCGCGACCAGATCGCGGCTTCGTGCCAGTCGCCGAAATAGACGCGCCGCGTGCCGCGCCGGGCTTTTTCCAGAGAGGCGGAAGCGTCGGGCTTGAACACCGAAAAGTCGAACGGCGGACGCCTGCCGATCGCCGAGACGCGCAGCGTAACGATGCGGATCGGCAAGCCGGGCAGCAACCGGCTGAACGACGAGAGATAAGCGGCGTCGAACGCCGCGCGGATCATCGCTTCGGTGACACCGAGGCCTCCGCCGTTCGAAGCGACCGGCAGCGGCACCGCAACCGTGTGGGTTTGCCCGAGGTAGTGCATGTCGAGCTCATAAACCACATCGGTCCGGGTGATCGGCACGCCGGCCGCGGCAATCACCGCTCTGACCTCCCGCCCCGCAGCTTGCATCCGCCGCTCCAGCGCCGGCGCGTCGATGCCGTCCAGCATCAGGTTGAGCGTCTGCACCGTATCCTGACGCAGATCGGCGAGCACGCAGCCGAGCGCCGACGTGATCCCTGGAAAGCGCGGCACGAGCGCGCTCTTGAGACCGATCTCGCGGATCAGCGCGCTGACATGCAGCGCGCCGCCGCCACCGAACGGCATCGCGGCAAAGCGCGCCGGTTCATGGCCGCGCTCAACCGAGACAAGGCGGATGGCGCCCGCCATGCGCGCCTCCGCGACCCGGACGATCGCGGCCGCGGCTTCGTCGGCGCCGAGCTTGAGCGGCTCACCGACGTGGGTGGCGATGGCGCGGCGCGCGGCCTCGACGTCGAGCGACTTCAATTCTCCACCGAGCGGGCGTTGCGCATTGATACGGCCGAGCACGACCTGCGCGTCGGTCAAGGTCGGGCGTGTGTTGCCCGCGCCGTAGCACACGGGGCCGGGCACCGAGCCCGCGCTTTCCGGCCCGACCTGCAACAGCCCGCCGCGGTCCACCCACGCGATGGAGCCGCCGCCTGCGCCAATGGTCGTGATCTCGATCATCGGCGTGCGGATGACGAGACCGAAATCGATCGTCGTTTGCGCCGCAACCGATGTCTTGCCGCCGGCGATGACCGAAACGTCGAACGACGTGCCGCCGAGATCGCACGTGATGAGGTTCTCGAAGCCGGCCGCCTTGGCGAGCGCGGTGCCCGCAACAACGCCCGCGGCGGGTCCGGACAACGCCGTGCGCACGGGAAACTTGCGCGCCGTCGCGGTCGACATGATGCCGCCGTTCGATTGCACGATGTGCAAAAGGCCGGGAAACTTCTGCGTGCCGAGCGCACCTTCGAGCTTGCCGAGATACGTGGCGACGACCGGCTGCAAATAGGTGTTCAGCGCCGCGGTCGATGAGCGCTCGAATTCGCGGATCTCGGACAGCACCTCATGCGATGCGGTGACGAACTCGTTCGGCCACACCTCGCGCAACGCCGCGAGCGCACGCCGCTCGTTCTCCGCATTGGCGTAGGCGTTGATGAAGGTGACGGCGACGGCCTGAGCGCCCTGCTCCAGCAGGCGCTTCCCTGCGGCGCGAACCTCCTCGACATCGACCGCCTTGTGAATACTGCCGTCGGCCAGCGTGCGCTCGTTCACCTCGACGCGCATGTCGCGCTCGGCGATCGGAAGGAAGTCGCCCCACAGGCCCCAGGTCTGCCTCCGGTCGCGACGGCGCATTTCCAGCGTGTCGCGGAAGCCGCGCGTGGTGATGACGCCGATCTTGGGGCCACGGCGCTCCAGCAAGGTGTTGGTGCCGACGGTCGTGCCGTGCACGATGGAATCCATGCCGGCCGCGCCGCCAAGAGCATTCAAGCCATTGAGGAATCCGACCGCCTCGTCGCCGCGCCGCGACGGCACCTTGGCGGTGCGGAACGTGCCCTTCGAGGAATCAAGAAGGAACAGGTCGGTGAATGTGCCGCCGACATCGACCCCGACAATCACGCCGCGCCCGCTCATGGTGTACCGCGCAGCTTGGCGGTTGCGGCATTGTCGGGCGAACCGTCACCGGTCAGCGACACCTTATATATAAGGTGTGCAGCGTCCCTCGACACGTACCCGAGCCTGACATCGCGGGCCACGCGCTCCGGATCGCGCGCGGCAGGATCGCCAAAGCCGCCACCGCCCGGCGTTTCGAGCCGCACCTTCTGGCCACGGCGGATCTTGATATCGGTGACCTTGGACACGAGCGGCGGCGTCGCCTCGCCGTTGTCCGTTTCATAGACAAAGCGATTGAGCGCAGCCGCCTGCCCGCCGTTCACGCCGAACGGCGGAAACTTCCCGCGCTCGCCGAGCAGGAACACCTCGGCGCCGCTATCGGCCAGCGCCTCGACCTCATAGATCGCGCCGAGCCCGCCGCGATGCTTCCCCGGTCCTGCCGAGTCCGGCCGCAGCGCCCATTGCGTGAACATGATCGGATAGAGCGACTCCAGGATTTCCACTGGCGGAATGGTCGCCGTCGAAATCGGATTGTTGCCGTGGTTGAGGCCGTCGCCCTCGGGATTGCCGCCGAGACCGCCGCCGAAGAAGCAGAACATCACCCAGCGCTTGCCGTGCTCGCGCCAGCCGGCGAGCGACAGCGCGTTGATGGTCGCAAATGGACTGCCGTTGGCGCGCTCCGGCACCGCCTTGGCGAAGGCGCCAAAGATCACGTCGATCACCCGCAGGATCGTTTCGGTATAGCCTCCGACCGGCTTGGGTGCAGACACTGCGAGCAGCGTCGTATCCGGAATGATGAACTCGATCGGTGCGAGGCAACCCGCGTTGGCCGGCACATCCGTGAACAGATGCTTGAGCGCGACATAGCAGCACGCGACAGTCGTCGAACGCGAGATGTTCAACGGGCCATCGCACGGCGGAGCGGAGCGGGAGAAATCGAGCGTCATGCGGTCGCCCGAGATGGTCAGGTCGAGCGCGATCCGCAGCGGCTTGTCGGTCACGCCATCGTTGTCGAGGAAGTCGTCATAGGAATAGGTGGCGTCGGGCAGCGCCTTGATGTTGCTGCGCATCAGCGCCTCGGCACGAGCGGACAGCGCCGTCAGGGCGGAAATGATCGTGTTGTCGCCATATTCGTCGAGCAGCGCGTGAAGGCGGCGCTCACCGAGATCGAGTGCATTGATCTGACCGTTCAGATCGCCCCAGTTGGATTGCGGCACGCGGGAGTTTGCTCCGAGGATATCGATGATGTCCTGCTGGATCACACCCGCTCGCGCGAGCTTGACCGGCGGCACGCGAAACCCTTCCTGGAAACTCTCCGTCGCCTTGGCGTTGAAATTTCCGGGCACATTGCCGCCGACGTCGAGCCAATGGCCGACCGACGCGAGCCACACGAACACCTTGCCGTTCCGCATCAGCGGCCGCACGAGCCGGAAATCGTTGAGATGCGTGCCGCCGTCATACGGGTCGTTGAACAGAAACGTATCGCCGTCCTGGAGACCACCGTCGCGCGCGACCTTGTCGATCACGGCCTTCACCGCGAAGGCCATGGCGCCGACGAAGATCGGCAAGCCCGCAGTGCCCTGCACCAGCGTCGCGCCGGTTTCGGCGTGATAAAGACCATGGCAGGCGTCGTGCGCTTCCGCGATGATCGGATTGAACGCGGAGCGATAGAGCGTTGCGTCCATCTCGTCGGCGATCTGGACGAGACGGCCGTTCAGCACCGCGAGCGTGACAGGATCGAGGGCTGTCACTGCTGCGTTCCCGTCTTGCGGTTTTTGGGCGGCTCGGGCGTTTCGTAGCGCTGACCGAGCGCGATCATCTCCGGCGTGCCGATCAGCGCGTTGAGCCCGTCGAAGTCGAGCATGCGCGCGCGGAACGGCTCGGTCGTGCCGTGGGAGGCGAGCGAGCCGTAGTATTCGGTCGCCATTTTTCCAAACGCGCGCACGATGCCCCCGGGGAAAATGACCAGCGAGAAGCCGAGCGCTTCCAGCTTGGCCGCGGGCAGCGGCGGCGTCTTGCCGCCCTCCACCATGTTCGCCATCAGCGGCAGCTTGCCGCCCAGTGATTTCGTCACATGGACGAGATCGTCCTGGCTCTTTGGGGCCTCGACGAACAACACGTCGGCGCCGGCTTCGCGATATTGCGCGGCGCGCTCGACCGCGCGTTCAAAGCCCTCGACCGCCACCGCGTCCGTGCGCGCAATGATGAGTGTTTCGCGCGAACGCCGTGCATCGACCGCAGCGCGAATCTTTCCGCACATCTCCGCCGCAGGGATGAGAGTCTTGCCGTCGAGATGACCGCAGCGCTTCGGGAAATCCTGATCCTCGAGCTGGATCGCATTGGCGCCCGCGCGCTCAAAATCCCGGATCGTCCGGACCACATTCAGCGCATTGCCATAGCCCGTATCGCCATCGACGATCAGATGCGCCGGAACGCGGTCGCGGATCAGCGCCAGCGTATCAGCCACCTCAGTCATGCTGACAAGGCCGATGTCCGGCCGCCCGAGACGCGTATAGGCGATGGCCGCGCCCGACAGATAGAGCGTGGTGAAGCCCGCCTGGGTCGCAACCAGCGCGGTGAAGGGATCGTAGATGCCGGGCGCGACCACGATGGGTTTGCGTGCGAGACGCGAACGCAGGGTTTCTTTTTCAGTCATTTGTTACATCCCAAAACTTACATACCAAGATAAGCACGCTTGAGGTTCGGATCATTTCGGATCGCGTCCGCGGTTCCCTCCAGCACGAAGCGTCCGTTGTCCAGGACATAGCCGCGTTGCGCGACTTCGAGGGATTGCGCGACGTTCTGCTCGACAAGAAGAAGAGCAATGCCTTGCTCGGCGATGCTCCTGATCAGGGCGAAGAGTTCCTCGACCAGCAACGGCGACAGGCCGAGCGACGGCTCGTCCAGAATTAAGAGGCGCGGTTCCGCCATCAATCCGCGGCCGATCGCCAGCATCTGCTGTTCGCCGCCGGAGAGTGTTCCTGCGTTCTGAGACTGACGTTCGGCAAGGCGCGGGAAGATTCCGAAGACGCGATCCCGGTTGGGCGTGCGGCGCGCGCGGCTGCGGCGGTATGCGCCGAGATCGAGGTTTTCACGCACCGTCATGTTCGGGAAGATGCGCCGCCCTTCCGGCACGTGGATGAGGCCGCGGGCGACGATCCCGGTCGGCTTTTCGCGTTCGATCGCAGCGCCGCCAAAACGGATGCGCCCCTGCCAAGGCCGCATGACGCCGGATAGGGTCCGGTTGAGCGTCGATTTTCCAACGCCGTTCGATCCGAGAACCGCGACAATCTCGCCGGGTTGAATCGCAAAGCTGACGCCGCGAAGGATTTCGGTCGCGCCGTACCCCGCATGCAATCCATCGACGGCCAGAAGAGGCTCAGACATGCGCCAGCCCTCCGGTCATGCGGCTGGCCGCGCCCCGACCGAGATAGGCTTCGACAACGTGAGGATCGCCCGCGATAGCCTGCGGCGTGCCTTCCGCAATGATGCGCCCCTCGGACAGCACGTAGACATGCTCGGCAAGGCTCATGACCGCCTGCATGACATGCTCGATCATGACGATCGTCGCGCCGCGGCCCGCAATGGCGCGGATCACCGGCAGCATGTCGCGGACTTCCGATGGGTTGAGGCCCGCCAGAACCTCATCGAGCAAAAGAAGGCGCGGCTCGATCGCCAATGCCCGCGCAAGTTCAAGGCGCTTGCGGCCTGCGACGGTCAGGGCCGAAGCCGGCTTGTCGAGCAAGGCGTCCAGATCGACGCTCTTGCCAACTTCGGTTGCGGAATCCAATGCGTCCGAGCGCCTGGAATGGCGAAGGTGCGAACCAACCGCAATGTTTTCCCGCACGGTCAATCCCGCGAACGGCTGCACGATCTGGAACGTCCGCGCGATGCCCCGCCGCGCGAGCCGATGGGGCGGCTCGCCGGTGATGTCGGCGCCGTCGTAGCGGATACGGCCCTCCGTCGGCGACTGGAAGCCGGAAATCATCGAGAACAGCGTGGTCTTGCCGGCGCCGTTCGGACCGATCAGCGCGGTGATGCGTCCGGATTCTGCAGAGAAGCATGCACGATCCACCGCGAGCAGACCGCCGAAGCGCTTCGAAACATTCTCGACCTGGAGCAGCGGCTCAGCCATGGCCGCGCTCCAGCTTGGACGAGACTGAGGGCCGGAAAACGCGGCAAAGACTGCCGATAACGCCCGCAATGCCGCGCGGCGCGAAAGCCACGACGAGAACGAGAACGCATCCGTAAATCACCAGATCGAGGCCCGGCGCGTCGCCAGCCACGAGCTTGGTCAGCTCGCCCAGCGTTTTCACCACCAGCGCGCCGAGAAGCGGACCGAACACGGTCCCTACCCCGCCGATGATCGGGGCAAGCAGCGCCTCGACCGATATCCACGGGCCATAGGCGATGCCGGAATCGACGAACAGAAAATACTGCGCGTAGAAGCCACCGGCTGCGGCGGTGATCGCCGCCGACACCGTCATCGCCGCAAGCTTGACCAGGATCGTGTCGACGCCGAGCGCCTTGGCCGCGTCTTCATTTTCGCGGATGGCCACAAGATAAGCGCCGAAGCGGCTTTGCTCGATCGCGCGAGCAAGGATCATCGACACACACACCAGCGCGAGAATGATCCAATAGAACGGCGCCCGGTTTTGGAATTGGAATGCCTCCGGACGCAGATCGAGCTTGATGAGCGTACCGACCCCAGCGCCTGTGATCGGCGCGACGCTCGCGACAATGCGAAGCACCTCCGCGAAGGCAAGAGTGACCAGCGCGAAATACGACCCTCGCAGCCCGGAGCGAAAGCTCAGCGCACCGATGATCGCGCCGACCAGCGCGCCAGCGGCAATGCCGAGCGCGAAGCCAAGCCAGGCGTTCACGCCGTAGCGAACCTGAAGGACCGCCGTGACATAAGCGCCGGTGCCGAAGAACGCGGCGTGGCCGAACGAATACTGCCCGCCATAGCCGCCAAGAATGTTCCAGCCTTGCCCCGCCAGTGCGATCAGCAGCGCCATGACCAGAAAATTCAGCACGACGTTGGATGCGGTGATGAACGGAACCAGCGCCAGCAGCGCGGTCACGATGAAGATCGGCGCGAGCCCCTTCATGCCCGCTCTCCGAACAATCCGCTCGGGCGGAACAGCAGCACCAGAATGAACATCACGAAGATGCCGATCTGGCCGAGCGACTCTCCGAGATAGAGCCCCGACAGGCTCTCGACGACACCCACGAACAGCCCGCCGATCAGCGCGCCCGCGACCGAGCCCATGCCCCCGAGCACGACGATGGTGAACGCGATCAGCACGAAAGCGTTTCCGGCTTGCGGGTTGACGTAATAGGTCGGGATCAGCAGGCACGCGGCGATGGCGAGACACGCGGTGCCGAGGCCGAACGTGACGGCATAGATGTGAGCGACGTCGATGCCGGAAAGCTGAGCACCGAGCTTCTCCTTCGCCACAGCGCGGATCGCCTTGCCGGTGTCGGTCCATTGCATCGCGAGCCACAGCGCGATCGCGACCAGCAGAACGACGACGAACCCGATGACACGCGGCACTGCGAGAAATGCATTGCCGATCTCGATGACGTCGAAGGCATACGGCAGATTGATGGTGCGGGTGTCGGCGCGGAACGCATAGAGCAGCGCATTCTCGATCACGACCGCGAGACCGAGCGTCACCAGAAGGATGTTGCGGTCCTCGCCGTGGGCGGCCGGGCCGATGACAAAGCGTTGCAGTGCGTAACCGACACAGAAGAACAGCGGCGCCAGGACAAGCGCCGCCATGTATGGATCAAGACCGAAAAGCTTGTTCGCGAAGAATGCAGCGAACAGCGCCGCCGTCAGCAACGCACCGTGCGCAAAGTTGATGATATGCAGAACGCCGTAGATCAGCGTCAGGCCGAGCGCCACCAGCGCATAGACGGCACCGGTCATCAGCCCGTTCAACAGCGCAGGAACGAGGATGACCGATGATATCATACGTGGGACGCCCGCATCCGCGCGCCTCAGGCCCGCGGCATCGGGAACACGGCCTTCGCCGAAGCGAAGTTCGCCGGCATGATCACCTGGATGTCGTTGCCGAGCACCTGGGTGTTCACCGGCGCCGCGCCCTGGTTCTGGCCGTTGACGAATTTGGTCGGGCCGTAAGGCATGACGTGTCCGCTGAAGGTCGAGCTTTCCAGCGCGGCGATGATCTTGGCGCGGTCCGCGCTCGCGGCGCGCTCGATGGCGTCCGCCAACAGCAGGACGCAGGAGTAGTTCATATAGACTTCGTAGGTGTAGAACTCGCCCTTCGCCTCGATCTTCTTCTTCAGCTCCAGCGCCTTCGGGTTCTTCGGATCGAACCAGTGATTGCAGTCCATGATGTACTGCGCCGCCTCCGGAAACTCCTTGACGAACTTGTAGGACGAAGCCGCACCGCCAAGCACCGAGTAGATGCCCTTCGGGCGCACGCGCTGCTGCTGCATCGTGCGCGCGAGCAGGACATATTCGTTGTAGTAATTCGCCGGAATGACGATGTCGGGATTTTGCGCCCGGATTTTCAGAACGACGTTGTTGAAGTCGCGCGTCGGCGTCGGATGCGCGATGGTTTCGAGAATTTGGAAGCCACGCTCCGGCAACTGCGTGTTGAGGAGCTTGGCGAGGCCCGCGCCGAACGCGGAGTCTTCGTGGACGATCATCACCGTCTTGGCGGCCTTGCCGGCTGCTTCGTTGATGGCGACGAGGTTGTCGAGCGCGGTCTTGGCGATCACGCCGAAGCCCGGGCCGAAGCGGAATGTGTTCTTCAGTCCTCGGGTGACGATGCTGTCCACCACGCCGACGTCGACGATATAAGGCAGGTCGTAGCGCGCGGCAGTCTGACTCGCCGCGAGGCAAATGCCGCTGGCGTAGCCGCCGACGACCGCAGCAACACCCGCGGAGTTCATCTTTTCGACCTCGGCGTTGCCGCCGTCCGGCGTCGATTGCGCGTCACCAAGTACCGCCTCGATCTTCGCGCCGCCGAGCGACTTGATGCCACCGGCCGCATTGATCTCCTCGATGGCCAACTGGGCGCCGATGCGGCCTTGCTGACCCGAATAGGACAGCGCGCCAGACACCGGATGCAGCACGCCGATCTTGACCGCCGAACCCTGCGCATGAAGCACAGAGGGCGCACTTAGTGCGGCAGCGGCCAGGGCGGTCGATTGCAGGAAGCGGCGGCGATTCAGGTTGTCACGGCTCATCACACAGTCCCCCTTCTGTCGATTGTTTCGGATTGTTTCGTGCGCTTGCCGCGCCCGTTGGCACGGGCGTCGGGCATCCAGGTGCGCGCATTGATCTCGCCTGCGCGAACCAGTTCCATCTCAAAATTGTAGCGGTCCGGGCGGTACAATGCGTGGAGATGCTCGACCCCACGCCCGTTGCGGTCGAACACAACGCGAACCAGCTCGATCAGCGGCGAGCCGACACGGACCTTCAACGCATGCGCCAGATCCGGGCTCGCGAGGACGGCGCTGATGCGCTGCGACGCGCGGTCGAGCTTCGCACCGGATCGTTCCAGCAGCCCGAGCAGCGGTTTCGTCGCGAGCTGAGTCCTGGAATAGGTCCGGCCAATGTCCTCGGGGACATGCGCGGTCAAATACGAGAACGGCATTCCCTTTACCGAGCGAATGCGAACGGAACGCTGGACCTTGACGCCCTGCTCCAGCCCGAGCGCCTCTGCGATCGCGGCCGGCGCCGGCAGATACTCGAACACACGCAGTTCGCTCGCCGTCCGCTCGCCCATCTCGGTGAGGTTGGCGAGCACGCCGGAAATGTCCGCCGTCATCGGCTTGGACTTCGGCTGATAGATTACCCGCGTGCCGCTGCTGCGGCGGCGCTCGATCAACCGCTCGCGTTCGAGCTCGGCCAGCGCGCGCCGCACGGTAACGCGCGACACGCGATGAAAACGCGCCAGATCGTTTTCGGTGGGAAGCCGCGCGCCGTGCGTCAGCGCATTGCTGAGAATGCGGTCGCGCAGCACAAGATAGATGCGCCGGGATTTGCCTTCGCTCAGCCCCTCAGCCATGCAATCACCCGCGGTCCCCGCTGCGCATTGCCGCCTTTACTTGGTATTATTTATCATACAAAATCCGATCCGACAACGCGAGAACCCAGACAACACGGCCATTCGCGAGCGCGATGACGGCACCACAGACCCTGATCGACAAGCTTTGGTCCGCCCACGAGATTCTGCGGCGGGAGGACGGAGATTCGCTCCTGTGGGTGGATCGCCACTATGTGCATGAGGGCTCGTTTCACGCCTTCAACAAGCTGGCGGAGCGCGGCGTAAGCGTCGCCGAACCCGGCCTGACCTTCGGCGTCGCCGATCATTACGTCCCGACACGCGGCTCCCGCCAGAACATCGCGAACCCCGAAATCGCGCGCATGGTGCGGCAAGTTGAGGACAACACCGCCAGGCACGGCGTGAAGCTATTCGGCCTCAACGATCCACGTCAGGGCATCGTGCATGTCGTCGGCCCCGAGCAGGGTTTGACGCTGCCCGGCCTTCTGATCGTGTGCGGCGACAGCCACACCTCGACGCATGGTGCGCTCGGCGCTTACGCCTTCGGCATCGGCGCGTCGGAGGTCGCACACGTCTTGATGACGCAGACGATCTGGCAGAAGAAGCCGAAGCGCATGCGTGTGACGGTGGACGGGGCAACCGCACCGGGCATCGCGGGAAAAGACATCGCGCTCGCGATCATCGCGCATATCGGCGCGGACGGCGCGACCGGATGCGCGGTGGAATATGCCGGCGCGGCCATTCGCGCGCTCTCCATCGAGGGCCGTCTCACGCTCTGCAACATGTCGATCGAGGCCGGCGCCCGCTGCGGCATGGTCGCGCCGGACGAGACGACGTTCGCCTATCTCAAAGGACGCCCCTATGCGCCGAAGGGCAGCGCCTTCGACAAGGCCGTCGAGGAGTGGTCGGCGCTCAAGTCCGACCGCGATGCCGTGTTCGAGCAGGAGGTCACGCTCGACGCCGCCGCCATCGCGCCGGTCGTCACCTGGGGCACCAGCCCCGAGGACGCTCTCCCCATCGACGCCAGCGTACCGGACCCGGCGCGCGAGCCGGACGAGGACCGCGCCAAATATCTCCGCGACGCGCTCGACTACATGGGCATCGCACCGGGTAAGAAACTGACCGATATCGCCGTCGATCGCGTGTTCATCGGCTCCTGCACCAACTCCCGCATCGAGGACCTCCGCGCGGCGGCTGCCATTCTCGCCGGGCGCACCAGCAAGGTGCCGGGTCTCGTCTCCGCGGGTTCGACGCTGATCAAACATCAGGCCGAGCAGGAAGGTCTCGACAAGATCTTCCTCGACGCGGGCCTCGAATGGGGCGAGTCCGGCTGCTCGATGTGCGTCGGCATCAACGGCGATCTTGTCGCCTCGGGGGAGCGCTGCGCTTCCTCCACCAACCGCAACTTCCGCGGCCGCCAGGGCCCCGGCGCGCGCACGCATCTGATGTCGCCCGCGATGGTCGCCGCTGCTGCTGTCACCGGTCATCTCGCCGATGTTCGCCCCTTCCTCGCCGGGCGGAAGGTCTGAGCATGGACAAGTTCGTCAAACTCACCGGCCCCGCCTGCCCGATCAATCAGGCCAACGTGAACACCGACCAGATTCTTCCGGCGCGCTACCTGAAATGGACACGCGCGATGGGTATTGGAAAGGTTCTGTTCCAGGACTTGCGTTTCGACGCCGAAGGCAATGAGAAGCCGGATTTCCCGATCAACAAGCCGGCGTGGCGTAACGCCAAGTTCGTCGTTGCGGCCCGCAATTTCGGTTGCGGCTCGTCGCGCGAGGCGGCGGTGTATGCGCTTTATGACTACGGCGTGCGCTGTGTGATCGCCCCGTCGTTCGGCGACATCTTCTCGGGCAACGCGGTGCAGAACGGCCTGCTGACGGCGATCGTCTCCGACGATGAGGCCGCCGAAATCATGGACATGCTGACGCAGACGCCCGACCTGCCGGTCACGGTCGATCTCGAACAGCAAACCATCGTCTGCGGAAACCGGACCACCCAATTCACCATCGATCCGGTCCGCCGCATGCGCCTTCTCAACGGCTGGGACGACATCGCTCTGACCGAGAGTTATCGCGACCGCATCGCGGCCTTCAAATCCAAGGATCAAGCCGTACGCCCGTGGGCGATACCGGCCTCGAAACCATGAAACCAAAATCGAACGTCATTATCGCCGGTGCCGGCCCGGTTGGACTGACCGCCGCGCTGTTGCTCGGCAGCAAGGGCCTCACCGTCACGGTGCTGGAGGCCGAAGCGGCGATCTCGCAGGAGTTGCGCGCCTCGACCTTCCATCCGCCGACGCTGGATATGATGGCGCCCTACGGCATCACGCAGAAGATGCTGGACGCTGGGCTCCTCTGCCCGACATGGCAGATCCGGCTGCACCCGTCAGGCGACCGTGCCGTCTTCGACCTTTCAACGCTGAAAGACGACAGCGAGCACCCCTACCGGCTGCAATGCGAGCAATCGAAGTACTGCGAGTTTGTGCTTGAGGCCGCCCGCAAACTTCCCAATGTCACGGTGCTGTTCTCCACACCGGTCACGCAGGTGGATCAAACCGCTGACCATGTTCGGGTGACGGCTTCGTCTGCGGACGGCGAGCGGACGTTCACCGCCGACTACGTGATCGGCGCGGACGGCGCGCGCAGCGTCGTGCGCCACTCCCTCGGCATCGAAATGTCGGGCGACATCTATCCCGAGACGACCATCCTCGCGACGACGCTCTATCCGTTCCATGACAAGCTGCCCGGCCTCTCCAACGTCTCCTATTGCTGGAAGCCGAGCGGCACCTTCAGCCTCCTGCGTTTGCCCGGCGTCTGGCGCGTGAGCCTCTACGCGCGCGACGGCCAGACCACCGAAGAAGCGCTCCAGGACGAGGCCCAGCAGGACTTGCTGCACGACATCGTGCCCGACGCAGGCCGTATCGAGGTGTTGCAAACCCGCCCTTACCGCATCCATCGCCGCCTCGCGTCGTCTTACGGGAAAGGCCGCGTGTTTCTCGCGGGCGACGCCGCGCATCTCAACAGCCCCTCCGGCGGCATGGGCATGAACGGCGGCATCCACGATGCCTTCAGTCTTTGCGAGAAGCTGGTCGCGGTGCTTCAGGAGGGCGCGGACGCCAATGTCCTCGACCGCTATGAGCGTCAGCGCCGCCCCATTGCAGAGGAAGAGATCATCCAGCAATCGCACCGCAACCGCACGCGGATGCAGGAGCGCGACCCCGAGCGCCGCCGCGCCATGCTCGAAGAATTTCAGCGAACGATCGACGATCCGCCGAAGCTGAAAGCCTATCTGCTGAAATCGTCGATGATCGAAGGTCTGCGCCGCGCCGCGGCGACGGAATAGATGCGGTTGCCGGAACCGCCAACAAAAGGAAAGGCATCATGAGCCTGCTATCGATCCGGAAGCTCCTCACCGCCGTGGTTGCGGCGGCGCTCCTCGCCGCGCTTCCCGCGCGCGCCGACGATTATCCGTCGCGGCCGATCACGATCATCGTGCCGTTCCCCGCGGGTGGCAGTTCCGACATCGTCATGCGGCTGGTATCGCAAAAGGTTTCGGAGAGCATCAAGCAGCCGATCATCATCGAGAACCGCCCGGGCGGCGCCGGCAACGTCGCCGCGGTGGTGGTCAAGAACGCGCAGCCGGACGGCTATCTCCTGATGATGGGACACACCGGCACCCACGCGGTCAACCCGACGCTCTACACCGACCTGAAGTTCGATCCGGTGAAGGACTTCCAGCCCATCACTGCGGTGATCTCCTTCAACAACATCCTGATGGTTCCTGCCGAAAGCCCGGCAAAGTCGGTGAAGGAGCTGGTGGCGCTCGGAAAGAGCAAGCCGGACGGATTAAGCTACGGATCGCAAGGCGTCGGCACCGGCGGACATCTGCTCGGCGTGTTGCTCGCCAAACAGGCCGGCATCAAGCTTCTGCATGTGCCCTATCGCGGGATCGCACCGGCCGTGACCGATGCCGTCGCGGGACGGGTGGACATGCTGTTCTCCTCTTATCTCTCCGCGGCGGGCCACATCGAGGCCGGCAAGCTGCGCATGCTGGCGATCGCGGGCAACCAGCGGCATCCGCGCATCCCGGATGTGCCGACCATGGCGGAAGCCGGTTACTCCGAGGCGCAGATGGAGCAATGGTTCGGCCTGTTCGGCCCCGCCGGCCTCCCTGCGCCGATCGTGCAGAAGCTGAACGCCGAATTCGTCAGGGCTCTGCGCAGCGAGGACGTGCAGGCCAAGGTGCTGCCGCAGGTCGCGTTCGTGACGCCGAGCACGCCGGAAGAGCTCGCAGGCATGGTCAAGCGCGACATGGTGCGGCTCGGCCAGGTGGTGAAGGAATCCGGCGCCAAACCGCCGGATTGATCGGAGACATCGAATGTCGCTGGAATACGCGCCGCGCGGCCTTGTCGGCATGTTGACGCCGCAGGCCAACACCACCGTTGAGCCGGAGTTCAACATCCTGTGGCCGAAGGGCGTCGCGATGATCAACGCGCGCCTTCTCAGCGACAAGGGAACGATCTCGGCGCGGCTGGTCGATTACTTCGAGAACTACGGTGCGTCGATGCGGCAGTTCGCCAATGCGCCGCTCGGCGTCGCGGCGGCCGCCTGCACCGGCGCGTCCTATCTCGCGGGGCGTGAGCGAGAGGCGGCTGTCGTGAAGGATATCGCTGCCCGCACGGGCTACCCCTTCTTCACGGCGGCGCTCGCCGTGGTCGATGCGCTGAACGTGATGAAGGCCAAGCGCATCGGGCTCGTCTCGCCCTACCCCGACGATCTCAACAGCGCCAGCGTCGCTTACTGGCAGAGCCACGGCTTCGACGTGGCGGAGGTCTCGAAAGCCTTCAACGCCGAAAGCTCATTTCATCCGATCTACAGCCTCGAAGGCTCGGCGGCCGGACAGGCGCTGTTGAAGCTCGAGGACAAGCGGCTCGATGCCATCGTGATGCTGGGCACCGGCATGCCAACCCTGCGGCCGATCGCAGATACGATCGGCTGGAAGGGCGCACCCGTGATGTCGTGCAATCTATGTCTGGCGTGGCGCGCCGTCGAAGCCTTGGACGGCGTGGCTCCGAATCGTGCGTCTTGGGACGATTGGCTCGGCGGGAGAACCTGGACTGAGCGTTTGTCACGCTAAGGCGCTCTCAGCGCGCAACCTTGTTCCTCATAACGCAAGGCCGGACGGTTTTATCCGCCCGGCCCCACGAACCGATCGAAGCGAACGATCGAGTTTCAGTGTTTACTTGAGCTGATTGGCGACCTTCTCGAGCGCCTTGGCCGCGCAGGCTTCGTCGAGATGGCCACCGGGCGCACCGCCGACGCCAATCGCGCCGATCACAGCATCGCCCGCCTTGATCGGCACGCCGCCGCCCAGCACCAGGAAGCCCTGGATGTGGACGAGGCCGGCCGCGCCGGGATTCTTCTGGACATTGTCCGCGATCGTCGAGGTCGGGATGCGAGCCGAAGCCGAAGTGAAGGCCTTGTCGCGCGCCGCAGACACGGTATGCGGGCCGGCGTTGTCGGCCCGGACGAGCGCGCGCAGGATGCCGGCGCGGTCCACCACGGCGGCGGTCACGTTGTACTTGTCGGCAGCGCAGGCAGCGACCGCACCCTGGGCGATCTCGACGGCGAGGCTGGACGAAATGTTCTTCTCGGTCAGCACCTGGGCGGAGGCCGCACCACAGAAGACAACAGAAGCAGTGGCAGCAAGGAAAAGGCTCTTGATCATGGCTGGTTTCCTGTCCTGACGTTTGCGGAGAAAGCGTTGTGCTTGTCCGCCATCAGAACTATCCGCCGGCCGCTTTCGGGAGAATCCGCGATGCCACCACCGCGCCTAGGTAGCGCTACCTATGCCCTCACCTATGCCCCCGGGCTCATGAGGGCGAGCCGGACCTGCTCGGCCACCGAGCTTGTGCCCAGCTTTTCAGCGATCTTGGCCCGGTGCGCATCGATGGTCCGCGCCGACAGGTCGAGGGCGGCCGCGATCTCCTTGCTGGCCCAGCCGCGCGCCACCATGTCGAGCACCTCGCGCTCACGCTCCGTCAGCCGGTTCAGCAGAATTTTCGCGTCCCGCTTTTCGAGCCACACATCCAGGCTCGCGAACGCCTGGTGCAGCGCGTTGACCAGGCTCTCTCCGTCCACCGGCTTGGTCAGAAAGTCCTGAATGCCGGCCTTGAAGGCCCGCCGGCAGGCCGCCACGTCGCCGTGGCCGGTGATCATGATCATAGGCCAGTCGATGCCGCGCTCGGCAAGCTTCTGGTGGAGTTGTAATCCCGATATCAGCGGCATGCGCAGATCCACCACGAGGCAGCCCGGCTTGTTCTCATCGACGTGGGCCAGGAACACCGCGGGATCGCCGAAGGTCTCAGCACCGATGCCGTAAGTGCTGAGCAGCAAGGCCAAGGCGTCGCGCACCGCCTCGTCGTCGTCGATCAAATAGACCTTGTGAGTCATTGCGCCGCCAGCCTCTGGCTTTCCAAGAGCGGCAAGGAAACGGTGAACCGTGCGCCGCCGGCCGGCAGATTGTCGGCCTCGATGCGTCCATCCACCCGCTCGACCAGCGTTGCGCACAGCGAAAGTCCCAACCCCATGCCGTCCGATTTGGTGGTGACGAAGGGCGTGAATAGCTTGGGCAGCAGCGCCGCGGAAATTCCCGGCCCGTTGTCGCTGACGAAGATTTTCGCTTCGCCGCGATCCGCCTGCGTCTCGACGGTGATGAGCCTGCCGTTTCCGGCCGCCTCGGCCGCATTGCGGATCAGATTGTGCAGCACCTGCTGGGTCTCGATCGCGTCGACCATGGCGTGCGGGGCGGGCTTTGCGAGCTGCAATGAAACCTTGATGCCCCGCTGCTCGAGATCGGCGCGCACCAAAGCCACGGTCTCCGCCACGATCACGTTGAGATCCTGCGATGTCCGCTGCGGGGTCTTGTTGGACGCGTAGTCCCGCATCCGCTTCAACATCTCGCCGGCGCGTTTGGCTTCTCGTACGTTGAGGGCAAGCGTATCCGAGATCAGCGGAAGGTTGGGCGTGTCCGTTTGCGCCAGCCTCAACGCCGCCTCGCTGCGGCTGAGAAGCGCCGTCAGCGGCTGCGTCAACTCGTGCGCGATGCCCGAGGCCAGCTCGCCCATGCTGTTGACGCGCGATGCATGCGCGAGCCGCGTTTCCCTCTCCTGGATGACCAGTCGTTCTTCCGCTTCGCGCGCGGCTTTCTGAGAACGGGCGATTGCGGCGCGTTGACGTATCCCGAAAACCAGCGCCAGGCACAGCAACGCCGCCGCCCCGGCAAAGCCGAGGAATTGCTTCGGCGGAACGAGCGTGGCAAGCGGCAGCGCCCGGTCGAGTTCGAGCAGAAGCCGTTGCCCGTCGCCGTCGATGACCTTCTCGAAGTGCAACGGGGAAAGCCAGGACACACCGGAGCCAAGGGCAGCGTCCGCTGGCTGTTCGACCAAGGGCTTGCCATTGAGGCTGAGCTTGAGATGAGCGAACGCCGGCCGCTCCTCGGGTTCCAGCAATTGTGCGGCGTCGATCATCAGCACGACCGCCACGTTAGAAGTCCCAGGCGCGCGCTTGGCGAGCAGGTAACGCGCGCCCCCGATGGAATAGATACTCGGCCGGCCGCGCTGTTGTCCCGCGATATCTCCCGCAAGCGGCGCGAGGTCGACCCCGCCGGCGTCCGGCACCGCCACGATCGTTCGGGCCGTGACTGCGCTATCGCCATCGAGCGAGATCACCGCAATCCAGACGATGCGCGGATAGAAACGCGAGATGCTTTCCATCACCTGCCGCGCGGTGCCTGCCGGCACAGGCTCACTTCCGCTTGAGAGCGCGATCAGGCTGGTCAGGTGCGCGTCGTGCTGCGCCACGCGCTGCGAGATCAAACGGTGAAGCGTCTGCCCCGTGACGTCGAGCTCGTCCGCCAGCCGTTGCCGCGAGGTCGCAATCGTGACCAGCGCGAAGGCGCCAAGTGCGGCGAGCCAAAGCACAAGGCCGAGAAACCAGGATTTTGAAGGAGTATCGGTCACGTGAAACTCGCCAGGAGCAGATTCAAGCTCAATATAGCCAGTTTCAAATTTTATTTCTCCCTAGCGAGAGGGAGCGTTGGAAGTGCAACGGGCTTGCGCAGGCTCCTCCAATTCAATTATCAAACAGCCCGCTTCGCGCGCCGGCGTGAGCCGACACGCGAAGCGGAATCGCCGATCAGCCGTCAATTTTCGCGCCGGACTCTTCCACGACCTTTTTCCATTTCCGGGATTCGCTCGCAATGTAGGTCGCGAACTCCTGCGGCGTGTTAGCGACAACCTGCGCGGCAAGGTTCTCAAGCTGCTCCTTGATCTTCGGCTGCTGCAACGCCTTGATCATGGAGTTCGCCAGGCGTTCGCGCACGGGAGCCGGCACCTTGGCCGGCGCGACAAAGCCGAACCACGCCTCCGCGATGAACTCCGGGTAACCGCTTTCGCGAATGGTGGGCACGTCCGGGACCTGCGGCCGCCGATCCGAACCCGTAACGGCAAGCGCTCTGAGCTTGCCGCCCTGTATGTGCGGCAACGCCGTTGGCAGATTGTCGAACATCATCTGCACCTGGCCGCCGAGCAGATCATTCAACGCCGGTGCGCTGCCCTTATAAGGAACGTGGACGATGTCCACTCCAGCCATCTTCTTGAACATTTCGCCACACAGATGCCCGGTCGTTCCGCTCCCCATCGAGGCGAAACTGACCTTGCCCGGATTGGCTTTGGCGTAGGCGACCAGCTCAGCCAGGCTTTTCACCGGCATCGTCGGATTGACGACCAGCACATTCGACAACCTGGTCGCCAACGTCAGAGGAGCGAAATCTTTCTCGGGGTCGTAGCCGAGGTCCTTGAACAGCCATTGGTTGATTGTGAGCACACCGCTCGATGCAATCAGCACCGTGTGGCCGTCCGGCTCGGCGCTCAGCACCGCCTTGGCGCCGATCACGCCGCTCGCGCCTGGACGGTTCTCGACCACGACAGCGGACTTGTACTCTTCCGCCATCGCTTGTCCGACCAGCCTTGCAATGATGTCGTTCGAGCCACCCGGCTGGAACGGCACGACAATCGTGACGGTCCGCGATGGAAAGGTGTTGGCTCGGGCACTGACGGAGCCGAGGATGGCCGGCGTCGCCAATGCTGCACCGGCGATGCGGGAAAACTGACGTCGGGTGATTTCTGACATTTCCAGGGTCCTCTTCTACTTCACGATGTTTCGATGACGAATGCGGGCCCCGGCTTCTTTCATACAGGCCGGTCAGCCATGCTGCGCCCACGCACAGCAACCGAGCGCTCGATCTGCTCTGCGGCGGCTTTCAACCTTGGCAAAAGCCGTGCCATCACCGCGTTGCGTGTCATCCGCGGCTGGTTGAAGCTCACGTTGAGCGCAGCAATCACGGCCCCGTCTTCGTCCTTGATCGGCACCGACAGACCACACACATGTTCGTCGAGCTCGCCCATCACCCACGCGTAGCCGCGAGCACGCACCTCTGCGATCCGTTCGCGCAAGCGATCCGGGTCTGTCACCGTCTTGCTGGTGAACGCTTGAAGGTTGGCTCGTTTCAGGTAGTCGGCGAAAGCACGCTCGCTCAGACCGGCGAGCAGTACGCGGCCCATTGAAGTGGCATGAGCGGGCCGGCGCGTGCCGATTCCGGAATCGCCGCCAAGGACTCGCCGCACCGGAATTCGCAATGCGTAAACGGTCTCAGTGTCGTCGAGCACGCTGACCGCGCAGGTCTCGCCGGTCTCAGCGACGAGATCATCCAGGATCGGTTGAGCGAAATGATAAAGCGGCAACGACGTGAGGTAAGCATAGCCGAGCGACAAAACCTTGGGCGTCAGAAAGTACAGCCGCCCCTTCGTTCCGGCGTATCCCAGCGCCACGAGGGTCAACAGCAGACGGCGGGCCCCCGCCGCGGTCAGTTCAGCGCGCTCCGCGACCTGGGTGAGCGTCAGCATCTGCGAATTCTCGCCGAACGCGCGGATCACCTTGAGGCCACGGGCAAAAGCGGCGACAAAGTCCGCATCCTCCGCCGCCGGCCCCGCAGCATCGGATGCGCCTTGATCGAGGCCTTTGCTATGCGCGCGGTTGCCCATGTCGACCTTCGTTCGATGACACGCCGACGCGGCGTGGCTTAGCTGGTGCGGGCATAAACCGCCTCGCAAATGACGTTGAGCACGGCCTGGCGGCCTTCGCGCACGGCCTTGAGTGCGCGTTCGATCGCAGCCGGCAGTTCGCAGGGATCTTCGACGCGCTCGCTGTGGCCTTCGCTGGCTCTTACGATGTGTTCGAAGTCCGGAGATGGCTCCAGGCACGAGAACGGCGGCTCGTCCTCCGCCGCAGCATGACCCTGCGGGTACATCGACAGTGTTGCGCGGTGCACCGCACCCCAGCGGCCGTTGTTGCAAATCACGATCAGCACCGGCAGGCCAAGCGCGCGGGAAACCATGTGCATCGGCGTCGGATTTCCGAACATGTAGCAACCATCGCCGATCACAGCGATCGCAGTCGCCTCCGGCTTCGCGAGCTTGACGCCGAGCGCCGCCCCCATCGCCCAGCCAAGTCCGCCGGCCGGGCTATGGCAGAAATATTCGCCGGGCCGCTGAATCGTCAGTTCTTCCAGCACCAGCGGATATTCGTTGAGGAGGACAGTGGTGTCGTCCTTCGCCCGCTCGATACATGCAGTCACCCAGCGCGACGTCATCTCTTTCGGCACCTCACCGGCCGCAAACGCCGAGGCCGGCGCCAGCTTCCGCCGCAGCCGCGCCACCTCCTCGCTGCGGGCTTTGACACCGCTGGTCGATCCCGGCTTGGCGCGCAACGCAGACGACAATCTCTGCATCAGAGCCGTGGTGCTGCCCACGATGGCGAGATCCGACCGAAAACCACGCACCGGATAGCGCGTGAACAGCGGATCGAAACCGGCGTGCACCACTTTCGCTTGAAGATCGCGGCCCAGCTCGTCGGGAATCCACGGCACGTCGCAGTCGAGCGTCAACACAAGGTCGGCGTCGCGCAACAGCGGTATCGGATTGTAGCCGCAGTGCATTGGATGATCGGTCGGCAAGGCCATGTATCGCGGCCGGTATTGCACCACCGGAATCGCGTAGGTTTCGGCGAATTCGGCAAGCGCCGGCCACAGCGCCGGATCATTTCCAGCCGACGCCGTCACGATCAGCGGTCGCTTTGCCTCGGCGAGCCAAGCCGAGAGCTGCTCGATCGCTGCTGGATCCGGCTCCGACGCCACGGCCGGAAGCTGCGTCGCAGACGGCGCCAACTCCGACTGTCCCGCCGGAGCGGCCAGAACTTCACGCGGCAGCGTCAGATACACCGGACCGCGAGGCTCGCTTTGCGCGATGGCCAGCGCGCGATCGACAACGGTTTGCAACTGCACCGGATCGCGCAACTCGTATTCCCACTTGACCAATTCGCGCACCATACCGGCCTGGTCGAACATCTCCTGCGCCCAGTTGATGTAGTTGTTGCGGCCGCCAAACACGCCACCTTCGGTGATCGGGGTGCGGCCAGCCGCAAGCAGCATCGGAATGTTGAGCCGGGTTGCGTTGAAGAGGCCGTTGATCGCGTTCGCGGTGCCGAGCCCGACATGCACCATCACGGCCTGCATACGGCCCGTCACCATGTAATAGCCGTGCGCCATCGCAACCGCGACGTTCTCATGCGGCACGACGACAGCGCGCGGCGTCGGCCGCCCGGTGTGACGCGCCTGCGCCAACGCCTCGATCAGCGGCGGGAAGTCGGTGCCGGCATTGCCGAAGATGTAGTCGATGCCGCGGCTCGCGAGCAGATCGAGATAACGTTCGGCGACCGAGTCGAGCGTCTGGCCGGTGCGCTGATCCATCATTGGCTTTCCTTCGAATATTCAATCAATGCGTCGGCGATGACGGGCCTGCCGCCCCGCGCGACCATGACCGGGTTCAGGTCGATCGAACTGACGCACGGATGCGCCGTCTGCATCACCGCAGCAAGCCGCAGCATCAGATCGACAATGGCCTCAGCATCAATCGCCTGTTGGCCGCGGAGCGCTGCAAACAGCGGCGCGATACGAAGCGATTCAAGCGCGCAGCGTGCCGCCTCCGCAGTGAACGGCGCACTGAGCACCGCCACGTCCTTCAGCGCTTCGACGAAGGTGCCGCCTGCCCCGATGGTCACCACGTCGCCGAATTTCGGCACACGGCGCGCGCCAAGGATCAACTCGATATCCGCACGCACCATCTCCGCAACGATCACGCCATCACGCGGCACATCGAGCGCGTCAACATTGCGCAGCAAATCCGCGACAGCCTCTTCCACCGCCTTGGGCCCACGCAATCCGAGCTTCACCAGGCCATGTTCCGACTTGTGCGGCACATGCGCGGACGAAGCCTTCGCAACCACCACACCGCCAAGCTGCTCTGCCGCCACTCGGGCCTGTTCGATGTTCTCACACAGCTCCATTCGCGGCACCGGGAATCCGCAAGCCGCAAGAGCCTGTAACGAGGTCCATTCGCTGGCGTAGTGCTCACCTGCCGGCGGCGCGACGAGCGCGTCCGGCAGCTTTGGCAAAGTCAACTTAGATTCGGACGCCGGAGCATTGAAGGCCGCATGCAGTGCCCCCCAACGGGCGAGCTGTCCCATCGCCGCAATGGCATGGCTATCGTGATCGAATACAGGCAGCCCGCGATCGCGAAACACCCGCGCCGCCGCGGGATTGGGTGTCGATACGGCGGCCACCGTGCCGCTGCGCTCAACGAAAGCGGCCGTTGCGTCGGCAAAGCCGGCGAGGTCGTAGCCTGCTCCAGCGTTTGGCAACGCGACAAGGGCGTGATCCCACGTCGCGTCCTTGTCCACGGCACCGAGCGCGGCACCGAACAATCCACTGTTCGACAACAACGCTCCCGTCAAATCGAGCGGATTCTGTGCTGTGGCAAACGCCGGCAATACCGGTGCGAGCGCCGCGCTGGCCGAATTCGGCAGCGGCGCAAGGTCGAGTTCGTGCTGCTCGGCGAGATCGGCGGCCATCACGCAGCTCGCGCCGGAATTGCTGACCACCAGCAACCGGTTGCCGGCCGGGCGTTTGGCAGCGAGAAAGAGGCCAGCCGAGTCGACCAGGCTGTGCATGTTATCGACGCGCAGAATGCCGATCCGTTTCAGGAACGCATCCACCACGCGCTCCTCGCTCGCGAGCGCACCGGTGTGCGACTGAGCCGCCGCTGCGCCGCGCTCCGAACGGCCCGCTTTGACGGCAAGTACCGGCACGTTGTGCTGATGCGCGCGCGCGGCAACCGCGGCCAGCGCGTCAGGGTCTTTGATGGTTTCCAGATAAAGCAGCAGCAGCTTGACGTCGGGATCGTCGAGCACCGATCCCGCGAGATCGGCCACCGTTACGTCGGCCTCGTTGCCGGTCGCATGCGTGTATCGAACGCCGATGCCCTGCCGCCGCAAATGCGCATAAGGCACCACGCTCATCGCGCCGCTCTGGCTCACGATCGCAACCGGACCGTCGCCCGCCTCGATCTCTCCGAACAGCGTGGCAAAGCTCGCAATCGTGCCGTTGCCGAAATTGGCGATGCCTTGGGTGTTGGGGCCGATCAACCTCATTCCCGCAGCGCGGGCGATCGCGGCCATCTCATCCTGAAGCGCGCGGCCCTGCGGCCCGGTTTCGCCAAACCCGGATGTGAGAACCACAGCAACACTGACGCCGGCCGTTGCGCAAGCCTGCACAGCTTCACGCGCCGCCGCCGCCGGTACGGCGATGATCGCAAGGTCCGGGCAATCCGGCGCATCCGCCAGCCGGGGAAACGACGGCAGACCTTGAATCTCCCGCCGCGTGGGATTGATCGGAAATATCCGGCCCGCATAGCCGAAGCGCCGCATGTACTGGATCGGCCGCCCCCCCACTTTGTCGGCGTTGTCGGACGCCCCAATCACCGCGACACTGCGGGGCGCGGTGGCCGCTCGGCTCCAAGCCATCGAGGCTGCCACAGCCGTCATGACGCAGGACCGCCAAGCACGGCGGTCGCCCTGATCTCGATCAGCGCTTCGGGGCGCACCAGGCCGGAGACCAACACGCCGGTCGCTGCCGGATAAGGACCACCTTCAAAGACTTCGCGACGCACCGCCGCGGTTTTCTCGTAGCCCTCAAAGGTCGTGACGTAATCAACGGTTTCGACGATGTCGTGCAAGCTGCCGCCGATCGAGCGGAGCACCTGCTCCATCTTGCCGTAGATGAAACGCGTCTGCGCCGCGATATCGCCGGTGCCGACGACCTTGCGATTCTCGTCGGTCGCCGTCATGCCCGAGAGCCACACCGTGTTGCCGACGCGGACCGCCGGCGAAAACGTCGGACGGTCGCTGACCACACCAACCGGAACAAAGGATTTGCGTTGCGTCATGTCGATTGCTGGACCTTCAGCCGAATGGCGTAGTCGTGATGGCCGTCGAGGATGATCTCATCGCCACGCCGCAGGGAGACAGCGAAGCGAACCCGGCCGGACGATTTTCCGTCACGCATCTGCCGGTCGGCGACCTCGTGGGTTGCCACCAGCACGTCGTCGACAAAGGCCGGAAGGAGAAAGCGCGTCGTCTGACCGAGCAGCGCCACCATCGAATCGTGAAGCTGCGCCGACAGCGGGCTCGCGCCGAGCGCGGTGAGCGAGGTGAGCAGCAAACCGTGGGCCACGCAGCGGCCGAAACGGCTGGCCGCCGCATAGGCGGGATCGTAGTGGATCGGATGCGCGTCGCCGGTGAGCACCGCGAAATCCGCGAAGTCCTTGGCGGTGAGTTGGCGCGGCACTCCGGTGACGCGCAGCCCGACCGTCAGATCCTCGAAGAACAACTGTCGTGTCCCAGACGGCACGGCGTTTCCCTCCTGCGACACCCGCGACTAAGCCTTCTCAAGCGTCGCCGACCCAACCACCACCGGCTGACCTGCAACGGTTTCGGTCAGTTGGCCATCTGCGTCCAACGCGACGACAAGCTCGTCGCCCGGACACACCGGCGCGATCCATTTGGTGCGCAGACGCCCATGCCGCAGCCAATCGGCGCCATAGGCGGCGAAAGCAAGATCGCAGGGAAACGCCGACAGGTGCGGCCCATGCACAAGCGTTCCGCGGAATCCGCGCTTCACCGCGTAGTCGTGATCGTAGTGAATGATGTCGTAGTCGCCGTTGATGTCGCCGTAGCAATCAATCTTCTCTTGGGTTATCGCGACGGTGCGCTGTTTCGGCTGCATAAGCGTCACTCCGGAACGTGGAAGGTGTTGATCAGGGTGGCGACAAGCGTGCCATCGGCCCGGCGGAATTCACCGCGCCAGCGGACGTAACGGCGGCCACGCTTCTCGAATTTCTCGGCGATCTCGCCGGTCGCGACGATCTCGGTGTCTTCGTCGGCGAAGATGGGGTGATGCCAGCGGAAGTCCGCCTCCGCCATCACGATGCCCTGGATCGGCGGATAGGTCCGATAAAGAACCCCTGTCATATAGACGAACAGCACGTTGGGCGGCGAAACAGGCCGCCCCTCGAGTCGATACGCCGCGATATCGGCTTCGGCTGCCGCGGCATACTCCTGGATGATCGCCGGCGTGATGGTGAACCGCACCGGCTCAAGCTTGCGGCCGACGACGAATGCCTCATAGGCGGTGCCGGCTGTGGTGCCCTCTCGAATCTTGACGTCGCTGGGTCTCGTCATGGCTCTCTTCGTTTCTTCGTATTACGAAATAATTTGCGCTGTACGAATATTCGAATACGCTCGGCCGACAATGTCAAGTGACGCCCGTCGCCACGGAGCCCGGAATTGCAGCCCATGAATGTTCTGATCGTGCACGCCCATCCCGAACCGCGCTCATTCACGACAGCGATGAAGGACGTCGCCAGCGCGACCCTCAAGGAGATGGGACACGAGGTCGCGACTTCGGATCTCTACGCCGACGGCTTCAATCCGGTGGCCGGACCCGCGGACTTCGGAGAGCGCAAAGACGACGACTATCTCGTCTATTCACTTGAGCAGCGTCACAACTGGCAGCAGCGAACGATCGCGCCCGACATCATGCGCGAGGCCGAGCGCGTGCTGGCGTGCGATCTGCTGATCCTGAATTTTCCGATCTTCTGGTTTTCCGTCCCCGCGATCATGAAGGGATGGATCGACCGCGTGTTCATGTCAGGCGTGTTCTATGGCGGGCGGCGGATCTATGGCCGGGCCGGCATGACGGAAAAACGGGCTCTGATCGCCGCGACGCTTGGCGGCCGCGAGCACATGTTCGGCCAACACGCGATCCACGGCGAGCTCAACGGAATGCTCCGTCATGTGCTGCAAGGCACGCTCGGTTATTGCGGCTTCAAGGTGGTCAAGCCGTTCTTCGGCTATCACATCCCTTACATTTCACAGCAGGAACGGAGCGAATGCCTGCAACGCTATCGCGATCACCTCGCGCAACTCGATCGGCTTCCGCTGCTCGATATGCCTGACATTGCGAAATTCGATGAACGATTGGCGCCGCTGTAACCACGGAAGGCCGTGATGCGCATCGAAGCATTCAGCGTTAACCGGAGAAACGATCTCAAGCTTCGCCGCGCAGAAGCCGCGCGAACTGAGCGACGGACAGCGATCCATCCAACGCCGCAACAGCCTTCGCGAGTTCGGGAGCATTCAACCGCTGCTGCCGCCCCGCGAGCATCTGAAATTTGTCGCCAAGCTCTGCGGGCGACATGGGCTCCTCCGGACTGCCGGGCCGGTAGAGAACCGTGGTCTCGAATTCCCTGCCCTTCGCCGTGACGACCATCCGGCAGCCCACGCGATAGCGGCCGTTCTCCGTATCGAATTTTGGATCGTGCCGGACCTCGATCCTTTCGATGAAGTTCAGGATTTTCGGATCGCGGATGCGGCGCTCATCGAACTGTTCGATGCCGGCGCGCCGGTCGAGCGCCATGACCGCGACGCCATAGAAGAGGTTCATCTGTGCTGACAGCACGCTTTGAATCCGTTCCGGAACGTACGGCCAGCCACAATGATGCAGGGTGTTATCGCTGACGCCGACGGTGATCGCCTCAATGTCCTGCGCCTGAAGGCCATGCTCTCGCATGATCCGGTCGATCGCGGTCATCGCGCAAATGCTGCCGTTCGAGGCCGGGGCCGGCTTGAACCCGACGCGCAGGATCTTCCAGTCGCTTCCGAGATCGCGTGTCAGCGCTTCAGCCGACCAATCGTCGACGAACGAATCGAAGAATGTCCCATACGAGCCATCGAGGACATTCTCTATGCCGGTATACCCCTGTTGCGCGAGCAGAGCCGCATAGACGCCGCTCTGCGCCGCCCGCCCGGAGTGGAAGGCCTTGGTCATCGCACCGTCTTGCACGGCCATCAGACCGGCCGCCTGCGACGCCGCGATTCCGAACGCCTGCGCGGTCTGCTTTGCATCGAGACCGAGCATTCGCGCCGCCGCCGCCGCCGCGACGAAAACACCGGTCGTTCCCTGGTTATGAAAACCGCTCTTGAACATGCCGCCTTTCAGGGCGATGCCGATCCGCAGGCCGACCTCATAGCCGGCGACGAGCGCGACGATCAGGTCGCGGCCATCGGCGCCGGCCCGCCGTTCGGCCAGTGCGAATGCCGCGGGCAAAGCCAACGAGCCCGGATGCAGCGTCGACTCGATATGGATCTCGTCCAACTGAAAGGCGTGCGCGGCCGTTGCGTTGAGCAAGGCCGCCGACGGCGGGCTCGTGCGCGCGAAGCTGCCGAACACGCTCGACTGCGTCGATGCCCCGTCGGCGAGGACGACAGCCGAAAGCTTTTCGAGCGAAGGCAGCAAATGGCCGAAAATGCAGCAACCCAGCGTGTCGAGAATGCACAGCTTGGCCTTCGCGACGACCTCGTTGGGCAAGGCCTCGAACGTCAACGACGAGGCGAAGGCGGCGAGCGCTCGCGTGGCCCCTTCGGCGCGTTTCTCGTGATGTGTGGTTGCGCTCACCGCCGCCTCCGATGTCTCTGTGGTTTGAGCAGCGCTACTTCGGGACCTTGAGATTTGACAAGGTTGCCTTGAGTTCTTCGAACTGCTTGTCGAGGAAGCGCCTGGAATCGGCGCTGTTCGCGTAGTCCGCGTCCCAATGATAGCGCTTCAGAACGTCGGCCCATTCGGCGCTTTTCGCCAGTTGCGCGACACGCGCGTCCCAGAAGGCCAGCTCTGCCGGCGGAAGGTTCTTTGGGCCGATGATGCCGCGCCAGTTGCCTTCGACGACATCGAAGCCTTGCTCCTTCCAGGTCGGAATGTCGCGATGCACGCCCTCAAGACGCTTCGGCGCGGCAATGGCGATCGCGCGCAGCTTTCCGGAGTTCAGGTACGGCTCCATCGCCGACACGGTTGCATCGGCCACGTCGATGTGGCCGCCGAGCAAGGCGGTGACGGAATCGTTCGCGCCGCGATACGGCACGATGGTCAGATCGTTCGGATCGATCTTGGCCGCCGCAGCGAGCTTCAGAAACGCGACATGGTTCGATCCGCCGAATCCCGGAGCGACACCGATGGACAGCGTTTTCGACGTCCGCATCGCGTTGACGAGGTCCGCTCCGGTTTTCATCGGATCGTCGACGCGCACAGCGAACACTGTGTATTCGGTAAAGAGCTGCGCAATCGGAGTGACGTCGCGGTAGCTCAGGTCACCGACACGCAAAGCCTCGTTCGCGAGCAACGTGGGGCCGCTGATGGCAATGTAATGGCCGTCGCCCTCCTTGCGGCTCAGGTAAGTCCATGCCGCCGACCCGCCGGCTCCGGACCTCGCCTCGACGACGATCGGGACATTCACGACCTTCTGATCTTGCCAGTATTTCTGGATCGCGCGTGCGAGCACATCCATCGTGCTGCCCGCAGCCGTCGGCACGATGAATTCGATGTTGCGCTTCGGCGCCCAGTGTTCGGCCGCAGAGGCCAGAAACGGCTCCGCCGACACCACAACGGTTCCGGCAAGCATCGTAAAAGCCGCCGCCCGCCTGATGAGCCAAAACTTCATACCGTCGATCCTCCCTACGCCGCCTGCTCTGATGACAGGACTATTTTTTCAAGCCGCTGGAGACCAGGAACTCCCGATAGACAGCGATCTCGTCGCGCACCTTCTTCTGCATCTCAGGCAGCGTGACATTCACGGAGCTCTGCATGTTCAAGCGCGAGAACCGGTCCCACTCGTCGGTCTTCTTGATCGTATCGATGGTCGACATGAGCTTGTCGACGATGGGTTGCGGGGTGCCCGCCTTGAGCATCACGCCGCGCCAGATGGACGCGACAACGTCGTAGCCCTGCTCCTTGAACGTCGGCACCTCGGGGAAATATTGATCCCGGGTTTCGGAGCTGATGCCGAGCAAACGAATGTCGCCGTCCTTGATTTGCGACAGCGCCGAGCTTGGGGTCATGACGGCGACATCGATGTGCCCGCCCAGAACCGCGAGCGCGGCATCCTGGCCGCCGCGGAACGGCACCCAGATCGATTTAAAACCGCCGACCTGCTGAAGACGATAGAACACGAACTGATGGAAGCCGGCGGACGAGAACCCGCCGACAGAGACCTTGTCCGGATGTTCACGGATGTAGTCCATGAACTGCTTCATGGTCTTGAACGGGCTGTTCGTCCTGACTGCGATGGCCGACGGCTCGGCCTGAAGCGCGGGAAGCACAATGAAGTCATCCGGCTCGTACGGCACGTCACCCATCGCCATGGCGAGCGCCATGCTCGACGTCGTCGACAGGATCGTATGTCCGTCGGCGGGTTGACTCTTGACCGCCGACATCGCGATCGCGCCACCTCCCCCCGGCTTGTTCTCGACGACGGACGTTTCCTTGAACTCGTCGCCGAGTTGCTTGCCGAGCTGCCGCATCATGACGTCGAGCGGCGAGCCCGCACTGCTCCAGCACAGCAGCCGGATCGTGCGGGAGGGGAATGGCGCCTGGGCCACCGCCTCCGGGGCTGTCATGGCAAATGCGCTCATGGCAACCGCGAACGCAGCGGCAATGCCGAATGCGCGTTTCATCGAATTCCTCCCTTGATCGTTTTTCTTATTGAGCCCGCCGTTGGCGGGACTCAGGGGCCTTCATCGCTCGGCAGGCGGAACGAGCGCGCCGGATACTGCTTTCCTTTCGCCTCGCGGACCGCGGCCTCGTTGACCTCCAGTCCGAGTCCCGGGCCTTCCGGAAGCGTGATGTAGCCGTCCACCGGCTTCAGCAGGTTCGGACACAGCCGCGCACCGATCTCCTCGAACGGAAGGAAATATTCGGTGATGATGAAGTTCTGCATGCAAGCCGATGCATGCACGGTCGCCGACAGCGCCAGCGTCGTCGAATTGTAGTTGTGAGGCGAGACGGCGATCATCTCGCTCTCGGCCGCAGCGGCGATGTTCATCAACTCCAGAATGCCGCCGCAGTTCGACACGTCCGGGTTGATGATGTCGGCGGCCCGCGCACGGAACACCGGCCGGAAGTCGGCGCGGGTGTAGAGGGCCTCGCCGGTCACCACCGGAATCTTGCTGGCGTGGCGAACGTCCGCCAGTGCTTCGATATTTTCCGATTGGCAGGGCTCTTCCAGCCAGTACGGCTCGAACTCGGCCAAGGCATTGGCGAGATCGATCGCGTGCATCGGCGCGAGACGGCGATGGATGTCGAGGAGAAGGTCGACGTTCGGGCCGACCGCTTCGCGCATGGCCCGCAACACGCTCACCGCGCGGCGAATGTGGTCTTTGGGCACATAGGTGCGCCACAGCCCCGGCACAGGGTCGAACTTCATGGCTGTGAAGCCGCGCTTCAAAACGCCTTCAGCGGCGCGCGCATAGTCTTCCGGCTTTTGCAGCTTGTAGCTCCAGCCATTCGCATAGACGCGGATTTTCGACCGGACCGGACCGCCCAGCAGATTGTACACCGGCTGTCCGGTGACCTTGCCGACGATGTCCCACAGTGCCTGCTCGATGCCGGAAGCGGCGCAGTAGAACTCGAGCGAGCCGCGGCGCTGGGAGTAATCGTCGAAGGCGATCTGCAGGAAGTGGCGGATCTGGAACGGATCGCGGCCGACGAGATAACGCCCGAGTTCGGCAACCTGCGCAGACACCGCACTGTCGCGGTCGTATTGGCTATAGGCCTCGCCCCACCCGACAACGCCGGAATCGGTTTCGATACGCACGAAGACGAAATTCTTTCGCCAGCCGGAGTAAACGGGCAGGCATTCGACCTTACTGACTTTCATGGGAGGCCCTTGTTACGCTCGCTTGTTAAGCTCTTTTGCGATTGGATTTGATCGGAACGCTGTCATTCAGGACCAATTGCCCCGTGGCCGACATGGCGCGGATGAATCGGTCCCTTCCATTCAAGATGTGCTTTTCGAGTTCGCGCCCTGCGGTCGCGCAGTCGCCTCGCTCGATCGCGGCAAGGATCGTGCGATGCTCGACGTTGGAGACGGCAAGGCCGCCGCCGAACGCCAGACCGTGGCGGCGATAGATGCGCAGCTCCTTGCCCATCTGCTCGTCGAGCGCAGCGAGTCGCGTGTTGCCGGCAGCCTCATAAAGCTGCGCATGAAACGCGATGTTGAGGTCGATATAGCGGGCCGCATTGGCGTCTCGTGACGCTTCGTCCATCTCTGCCATCAGCGCCCGAAGCCGATCCAACTGTTGCCGATTGATGGACGCCGCGGCCTGCTCGCCCGCGAGGCGGCCGAGGCAACCGCGAATGTCGAACAGATTGACGGTCTCGTGGAGGGACAGGAGGCGCACGAACACGCCCTGGTTCGGCACGATGTCCACCAGGCCGCTTCGTTGCAGCAGGCGGCACGCCTCCCGGACCGGAGCGCGGCTGACCCCGAACCGGGTGGCCAGCGCATTCTCTTTAATACGGTCGCCAGGGGCGTATTCGCCCCTCAGGATCAGCTCTTCGAGCTCCCGCTCGAGCCGATCTACGACAGAACCTTGGTTTTGATCCGACATATGTCGACAGTTTTTATATTTTATCGGACTTATGTCAACAATAGCGGTGAACCTTGTGGAATTCGCCGCCGGGCCGGAGATCGTTCTGTCCGCGCCCCACTTGAAGCGCCGGTACGCCGATTGTGCATGGCAAGTTGATCCGCGAACGGGCGGTTACCCCACGCTCGCGAAGCACGGATTGTTAGATCGAGCGGAGTGGACGGCCGGCGGCTCGGCCGCAACGACCATCAATCGGCCTTTCTACGGCCCTCGCCTTCCCACATTGGACAACGCCGCTATTGCCCAACCGAATATCGCGGCGGCGCCGATCCAAATTAGGAAATCGCTCCACCGCCCAGCGCAAGCCAATGCAAGGCCGGGGACAAAATATCGAAGCGACCAGGAGTCGGTCCTGTGGGCGTTCTCACGCCCTGCACAACATCATCTGACACACGCGAGCCCCGCCGACCTCACCTCAAACGAGTTTGCAATCTGGATGCCGAAGGGCATCCTTGTTGTCGACATAATTCGCATAATTTAGACTTCTCTTGGTGATAAATCCATTTTCTGTCGACAAAACTGCCGCGCGGTTTAGAATGCGGACAGGTCACCGGGGGTTATCGGCTGTGTCGCTCGCTCAAACGTCTCGTCGTTCGTTCGTTTCAGGCGGAAAATCGCACGGCTATTTCGCCCTGCTGGCCCTGGAGGCGGCGGGCCTCATCGATCTTGATCGCGCGCCCTACTGCCTGAGGATTCTGCTTGAGAACGTGCTGCGCCATGTCGGACGAAACGACGTTGCGGACGCCGACGTCGCGAAACTCGCTGGCTGGTCGCCGTCGAACGCGGACATCATTCCAGTGCCCTTCCATCCGGCCCGGGTGCTGATGCAGGACTACACCGGGATCCCGACCCTGGTGGATCTTGCCGCCATGCGCGATGCGATGGTCGCGTTGGGCCGCGATCCGCACGGGGTCAATCCGCAAATTCCCGTCGACCTCATCATCGACCATTCGCTCATCGTCGACGAAGCAGGCCATGCCGGGGCGATGAGCTTCAATCTGGCCTATGAGTTCCGCCGCAACGCCGAGCGCTACCAGCTCGCCAAATGGGCGCAATCGGCCTTTGACGGGATCAGAGTGGTGCCGCCGGGCAACGGCATCCTGCACCAGATCAATATCGAGCATATCGCGACGCTGGTCCGCAAAGGCACGGAGAGCGAGGCCGATCTCGCCTATCCCGACACCATGGTCGGCACCGACAGCCACAGCACCATGGTCAACGGCATCGGCGTGCTCGGATGGGGCGTCGGAGGGATCGAGGCGGAGGCGGCGATGCTCGGTCTGCCGCTGATGATGCCGCTGGGTCGGATCATCGGCGTGCGGCTCACCGGCGAACTCTCCGATGGCGTCACCGCGACCGACATCGTCCTCACCATGACGCAGCGCCTGCGGGCATTCGGCGTGGTCGACACCTTCGTCGAATTCTTCGGTCCTTCCGCCGGCAAGCTGACGGTGGCCGATAGGGTGACGCTCGCGAACATGTCGCCGGAATACGGCTCCACCTGCGCCTTCTTCCCCATCGATCGCGCCACCATCGACTATCTCGATCTCACCGGGCGCAGCCCGGATGCGATCCGTTTCATCGAGGACTACGCCAAAGCGCAAAAGCTGTGGCGGGACGACGCGGCGCCAGAGCCCGCCTACAGCGCCGTCATCGAATTCGATCTCGGCGATGTGGTGCCGAGCGTCGCCGGCCCGCGCCGCCCGCAAGACCGCGTCTCACTCGCCGATGTCGGCGAGAATTTCCGCACCGAAATGAAATCCGCCCCCAGCGGCGGACCGGATGGAATCGGCAACGGCTCCGTTGTCCTGGCGGCCATCACCAGCTGCACCAACACCTCCAATCCGGCAGTGATGATCGGCGCCGGGTTGCTCGCCAAAAAAGCCGTCGAGCGCGGCCTCACCGTCAAGCCGTGGGTCAAGACCTCGCTGACGCCGGGCTCGCGGGTCGTCGGCGGCTATCTCGAAGCGAGTGGCTTGCAAGCCGATCTCGACCGGCTCGGCTTCCAAGTCGCGGGCTATGGCTGCGCCACCTGCGGCGGAAATTCCGGCCGCCTCGCCGACTGGGTCGAGGAGGACATCGTCGCCAAGGATGCCGTCGCCGTCGCGGTGCTGTCGGGCAACCGCAATTTTGAGGCCCGCATCCATCCGTTGGCGAAGGCCAATTATCTCATGGCCCCGCCGCTGGTTGTGGCCTATGCGCTGGCTGGGTCGGTGGATATCGACCTCACGACGGAGCCGATCGGCATGAGTGCTGATGGCCAGCCGGTCTTCCTGAAGGACATTTGGCCGTCATCCGACGAGATCCTGGCCGTGCTCTCGGCCGTGGTCACGCCCGCCATGTTCCGAAAATATTATGCGGACCTTTTCGCAGGCGATACGGCCTGGAATGCGCTGGAAGCCCCGAAGGGACTGCGCTTTTCCTGGGATCCGACCAGCACCTATATCCGTCGCCCGCCGTATTTCGATGAGGCGGCCGATCCGTCCGCCGACACCGATATCAAGGGCGCGCGTCCGCTCCTCGTGCTCGGCGACAGTATCACCACCGACCACATTTCCCCGGTCGGCGACATCGCAGTGGATTCGCCGGCAGGCCGGTTGCTGTCGAGCCATCAGGTCAGCCAGCGCGACTTCAACGCTTATGGTTCGCGGCGCTCCAACCACGAGGTGATGGTGCGCGGCACCTTCGCCAATATCCGCCTGCGCAACGAGATGGTGCCCGGCATCGAGGGCGGCATCACGCGTCACCTCCCGTCCGGCGAGGTGCTGCCGGTGTTCGATGCCGCCATGCGCTACAAGGACGAGGGCGTTCCGCTGGTCGTCGTCGCGGGCAAGGAATATGGCTGCGGCTCGTCGCGGGATTGGGCGGCCAAAGGAGCACGCCTGCTCGGCGTGCGCGCCGTGCTGGCAGAGGGCTTCGAGCGCATCCATCGCTCCAACCTCATCGCGATGGGCGTGCTGCCGCTGCAATTCCCGGCCGGCACCACGCGCCGGACCCTTGGTATCGACGGCTCGGAACGCATCGACGTGACCGGCTTCGATGAATGGAGTGGACCCGGCAAAACTGTCGAGGCGCGGATCGTGCGGGCGGATGGCAGCGAAGTGCGAGTCGCAATGCGCTGCCGGCTCGACACCATCAACGAATTCAAGGTCTGTCGCGCCGGCGGCATCCTGCCGTTCGTGCTTCATCGCCTGGCGCAACAGGAATCGAACCGGAACGAGACCGCCAATGTCGACGTCGCCTAAAGCACCGCAGATCAGCATCCCGGCCGTCTATATGCGCGGCGGCACCAGCCGGGCCATCATATTCCGCGACAAGGATCTTCCCGCGGCCCCTGCGGCGCGCGATGCGGTGTTCCTGGCGGCGCTCGGAAGCCCCGATCCCAACCGCCGACAGCTCAACGGACTCGGCGGCGCCATATCCTCGCTGTCGAAGATCGCGGTGGTGGGGCCTTCGAGCCATCCGGACGCCGATGTCGACTACACGTTCGGACAGGTTGCTGTGGATGCGCCACTGGTCCAGTACAAAGGCAATTGCGGCAACATCTCCTCGGCAATCGGCCCATTCGCCGTCGATGAAGGTCTCGTTGAGCCGGACGGCGACACGGCCTCGGTCCGCATCCACAACACCAACACCGGCAAGATCATCGTCTCCCGCTTCGCCGTCACCGGTGGCGTGGCCGCGGTGGAAGGCGACTTCGAGCTGCAGGGCGTCGCCGGTCGCGGCGCGCCAATCCGGCTCTCCTTCCTGGAGCCTGGAGGCGCGGCGACAGGACGCTTGCTTCCGACCGGCAACACCCGCGACGAGCTGACGATCCCCGAGCTGGGCACGGTGCCGGTCTCGCTGGTGGACGCCGCCAATCCGACGGTGTTCGTCGCAGCCTCTGCCCTCGGCATGCGCGGCCTCGAACTGCCGGACGAGATCGACGCAACGCCGGGCCTGCTGCAGCGCTGCGAAGCCTTGCGCATCGCCGCGGCGGTGAAGATGGGTATTGCAGGCTCCGCCGAAGAAGCCGCGACCCGCATCCGAAATCTGCCCCAAGTCGCGATCCTGACATCGCCAACCGATGCACCGACGCTGAGCGGGCGCATCCTCAAGGCGAACGAGATCCACATTGTGGCGCGCATGATCTCGGCCGGGCAGCCGCACAAGGCGAGCCCGCTGACGGGCGCGATGTGCCTGGCCATTGCCATGCGCCTGCCGGGGACGATCGCGGCCGAGCTGGCGCACCTTCCGTCCGATCCGCATGCGGACCTCATCATCGGCCATCCCTCCGGCACGCTCCCCGTTGCGGCCCGGGTGCGACTCGCACCGGAACCCCATGCGGAAGAAGCGGTCGTCTACCGCACCGCTCGGCGGCTGATGCAGGGCAGCGTGCTCATTCCTCGCAGCGCGCTTGCCGAGAATCCGCAACGTCCGTGACCGGACACACTGGGTCGAGGCAAACGATGGAACGCGTCCCGGACAAGACTGACGCTCACGCTGCGGAGGCGGAGACAGTTGCGGACAGCACTTTGGCCCGCCTCAGCCAGGCCATTCTCAGCGGTGAATTGAAGCCCGGCACCAAGGTGAGCGAGCCGGAGCTGGCGCGGCAGTTCGGCATCAGCCGCGCGCCGCTGCGCGAAGCGATCCGCAGGCTGGAGGAACGCAACGTGCTGACGCGCGCGCCACGCCTCGGCGCACGCGTCGTCGTACTCTCCCCCGAGCGGGTCCAACAGATATTCATGGTGCGCGAAGCGGTCGAGGGCATGATCGCGCGCGAAGCCGCACGCTTCATCACCGACCAAGAGATTGCCTATCTGCGCGACAGCCTCGCGCAGCAGAAGAAGCGCTCGGAAGAGATCGGGTTCAGCAACTTCCTGACCAACGAGCTCAACAGCGACTTCCACACCTATATCGCGCGGTGCAGCCGCAACGAGTTCCTCATCAAGTTCATCTGCGAGGACTATGCGACACTGATCGGTCTGTGCCGCCGCTATTTGCGGCAGGTGCCCGACCGCGCCTATCGCGCGTTCATCGAACATTCCCGGATCGTCGACGCACTGGCCGACCGCGATCAGGAAATGGCGGAGCTGGCCATGCGCCGCCACATCGCGGCGTCCCGGCAGACATTGGAGGCCAGCGTCCAGAACACCCGCCAGCGCAAGACGCGTAAACGCCGAGGTGGCACCGCCGAATAGCGTCGGCGAGCGCGACACGTACAAGGCCGATCCGAGAAGGCCGAACTTCGACTGAAAATATCTAGGGAGATATCGATGACCATCCATGAACGCATAAAAACGTCCGCCTATTCGGCCAACCGTGCGCTGCGCCGCGGCCTTGGCTGCGCGGTGCTGCTCGCCTCGATCGGCGCAGCGCACGCGCAGCAGGTGACGGCGACGATCCCGGCCGCCCCCGGCGGCGGATGGGACGGCACGGCTCGCTTGACCATGCAGGCACTGCAAAACGAGAAACTCGTCACGGGCGGCGTCCAGTTCGTCAACAAGGGTGGCGGCGTCGGCATCATCGGCCTGACCGATTTCGTGCGAAACAACAAGGGCAACGACAACGCCGTCATGTTCATGGGCGTGATCATGCTCGGCAGCATCATCACCAATCGTTCGGCGATCACCATGGACAATGTGGTGCCGCTGGCGCGCCTCACGCGCGAATACAACGCCATCGCCGTGCCCACGAATTCGCCGATCAAGACCACGGCGGATTTCGCGGCGGCCTTGAAGCAGGATCCTGGCGCGATGACGGTCGGCGGTTCCGGCGTCGGTACGGTCGACCACCTGACGCTGGCGATGATCGCCAAAACGCAGGGCATCCCCGCCAACAAGCTGAACCTGATCTCCTTCAGCGGCGGCGAGATTGTGCCGGCGCTGGTCGGCGGCAAGATCAAGGCCGCCATCTCCGGCCTGTCGGAGCTCTATCCGCTGGCCCAGTCCGGGCGCATCCGCCTGATCGCCGTCACGTCCGAGACCCGCCTGCCCAATGTCGATGTGCCGACACTGAAGGAAGGCGGACTCGATGTCGCGGTCAGCAACTGGCGCGGCGTGGTCGGCGCTCCCGGCATGTCGGATGCCGCCCGCAAAGCCTGGATCGAGAAGCTCGACGCCCTGGCGGCTTCCAAGTCGTGGGCAAGCGCCCTCGAAAAGCAGGGTGTCGAGAACGCCTATCTCGCCGGCGAGCAGTTCGCCTCCTTCATCGCAGCTGAGAACAAGAACTGGGAAACGCTGCTGAAGGAAGCCGGCATCGTCAAATAGGCTCGAAGGTTCCAAGCTCGGAAGGTCTCGCGCGATGATTAAGAACGACGCTTCGTTGCGTCCCATATGGGCGCGTCCGTGGTGGCTGCCGGGAGGCATCGTCGGCTTCGGCCTCGTGCTGCTTTACGGCAGCTCCCAGCTCGGACAAACGGACACCCACTCCCATATCGGACCCGGACTGTTCGTCACGATCATCGGCATTGTCCTCATCGTGCTCGGCATCATGCTCGGCATCCAGATCGCGAGAGGCGCAACCTTTGCGCCCTCGGAATGCGAGGATGCCGAGGCGAACGGACCAATGAAAATCGTCCCTTTCCTCACCGCCGTGGCCGCGACGGCGGCACCGCTCGTGCTGATGCAGCCGGCGGGCTTTCCCGTCACCGCCGCAGTGGTGTTCGCAGGCGTCGCGCGCGCGTTCGGCTCGGCGCGCCCCTTCCTCGATCTCGCCACCGGCGCCGTCATCGGCACGATCGCTTGGTTCTTCTTCGCTTGGCTGGGCGTCAATCTCGGCCCCTTCTTTCCCCCGCTCCAGGGGCTCTAAGCCATGTCCACCTTCGAGCTTCTCGCACACGGGTTCGGCGTTGCGCTGCAACCGATCAATCTGCTCATGGCCTTTGTCGGCAGCCTCCTGGGCACCGCCATCGGCGTGCTGCCAGGCATCGGCCCGGCCCTCACCATCGCGCTCTTGATGCCTGTGACAACGCAGCTCGAGCCGGCCTCCGCCTTCATCATGTTCGCCGGCATCCTTTACGGCGCCATGTATGGCGGCTCGACCACCTCGATTCTACTCAATACGCCGGGCGAGAGCGGATCGATGATGACCGCTCTTGAGGGCAACCAGATGGCCCGCCGCGGCCGCGGCGCGGCCGCGCTGGCGACCGCCGCCATCGGCTCCTTCGTCGCCGGCACGATCGGGACGGTGCTTTTGTCCTTCGTCGCGCCCGCGGTCTCTGAGCTCGCCTTCATCTTCGGCCCGGAGGACTATTTCGCACTGATGATCCTGTCCTTCACGACGATCTCGGTGGTGCTGGGGACTTCGCGCCTCAGGGGCGCCATCGCGGTCACGCTCGGGCTCGCCATGGGCGTCATCGGCATCGACGCGCAAACCGGACAGTCGCGCATGACCTTCGGCAGCCTCGATTTGCTCGACGGCATCCCCTTCACCATCGTGCTGGTGGCGCTCTTCGCCGTGGGCGAGATCATGTTCGTCGCCAGCCGTTCGCTCGCGCAAGCCGGCGCCACCAATCCGCTCAAGGGCGGCGTCTGGATGACGAAGCAGGACTGGCAGCGCTCCTGGAAGCCGTGGTTGCGGGGAACCGCACTCGGCTTCCCCATCGGCGTGTTGCCGGCGGGCGGCTCCGAAATTCCAACCTTCCTTTCCTATGCCGTCGAGAAGCGTCTCTCGAAGCATCCGGAGGAGTTCGGCAAGGGCGCCATTGAAGGCGTCGCCGGACCGGAGGCTGCAAACAACGCGGCTGCTGCCGGCATTCTGGTGCCGCTTCTGACACTGGGCCTGCCGACCTCGGCCACCGCCGCGATCATGCTCAGCGCCTTCCAGGGGTATGGTCTGCAACCCGGACCGCTGCTGTTCGTGAACAACGCGCATCTGGTGTGGGGCCTCATCGCCTCGCTTTACATCGGCAATGTCATGCTGATCGTGCTGAACCTGCCGCTGGCGGGCATGTGGGTGCGGCTGCTGCTCATCCCGCGTCCGCAGCTCTATGCCGGCATCATGATCTTCGCACTGGTCGGCGTCTGGGGGCTTTCGACCTCCTGGTTCGACCTCTTGCTGATGTTCGTCATGGGCCTGCTCGGCTATGTCATGAGGGTCTACGACTTCCCGACCGCGCCGGTCCTGATCGGCCTTATCCTCGGGCCGATGGCCGAGCAGCAGCTTCGCCGCGCGCTCGCCATCAGCCAAGGCGATCCGTCAACGCTGATCTCGACCCCGATCTCGGCGACGTTGCTCGGGATAGCGCTGCTGATCGTGGTCGGCCCCGTGCTCGCGCGCTATCTCGCACGCCGCCGGTCGGACACGCGGACCGCGGCACCGGGTTCGGAACCGGCGCTCTGACGATCCGTCTATTTAATACGCCATACGAGACATCAATGAACGAAACAGTCCATCGCCGCTTCCGCACGCAAGTTGAACAGCGCCGCGCCATGCTCCTGCCCGGAGCAGCCAATGCACTGGCGGCTCTCGTGATCAAGGATCTCGGATTCGAGGCGGTCTATCTGTCAGGGGCGGGACTCACCAATACATTCCTCGGCCTCCCCGACCTCAGCTTCGTGAGCCTGCCCGAGATCGCGCAACACACATCCGCGATCCGCGACGTCGTCGATATTCCGATCGTCGTTGATGCTGACACCGGTTTCGGCAACGCACTGAATGTGCAGCACACGGTGCGTGTGCTCGAACGGGCCGGCGCGAGCGCGATTCAACTGGAGGATCAGATCAGCCCGAAGCGATGCGGCCATTTCACGGGCAAGGACGTGTTGCCGCCGGAGGAAATGGTATCGAAAATCAAGGCGGCAGTGGATGCGCGCACCGACGCCGACATCATGATCATCGCCCGCACCGATGCGCGTGCCGTCGATGGCTTCCAGGCCGCGGTCGATCGCGCCAACTCCTATGCCGAGGCCGGTGCCGACCTTCTCTTTGTTGAGGCGCCAGAAAGCCTTGAGGAAATCCACGCCATACCGCGTCTCGTCAACGCACCCCAGCTTATCAACATCGTCGTGGGCGGGCGGACGCCGGCCGTTCCGCGCGAAGATCTCTCCGCAAGCGGCTTTTCATTGGTGTTGTATGCCAATACCGCGCTCCAGGGCGCGGTCCACGGCATGCAGCAAGCCCTGCGCGGATTGATGGAAGCCGGCATCCTCGACGAGAGCGCACCGGTTGCTTCGTTCAGAGAACGCCAGCGCCTGGTGCGCAAGCCGCTTTTCGACGCGTTGGAGCGTCGCTATGGCGGAGAACTGAAACCATAGCTCCCCGTTTGGGATGCCTGCCAGCGCTTGTTTTTTTGAGGACAGGAGTCGAACCAAAGTCTGGTAGCGGATGAAGGACTGCCTGCTGCAGGAGCGCGCACGCCGAAAATAGCCGCTTGACCGGCATGCGTCGCACTTTCAAGCTTGCAGCTCATTCCATCGGACCTAGCCCCATGTGGCAATCCTGGAGCACGACGCATATTGCGCGGAACCGCGCGGACTTCTGGTCCGACGTCGTCGCCCACGGCGTGGTACACGCGGACATGCGGGCGAAGGACGTTCTGGGGTTCAGCGGCTCGCTGGCAAGCCGCACCGTCAGTGGAACCCGCTTCGTCTCGTTCAGAACAGCGGCACACCGAGTTACTCGGACTGCGCAGCAGGCCGCACGTGGCGAAGCGCATGTGATGGTAAGCCTGCAATGTCGTGGGTTCTCGCAAATCTCGCAAGGCGCGCGCACGCTGACATTGCGCCCAGCAGAAATTGCCATCATCGATAGCGCGCGCTCCTTTACTATCGAATTTCCGACCGAGGTTGAACGCCGCCTCGTGCTGCTGCCGCGCCGACTCCTCGAACCCTGGTTTGCTCAGATCGCCGACGGGCCACTGCTCATTCCATCGCATACCCTGTGCACCGAGATCGCCCGTCAGATGATCATGCAACTCACCGACACTGAACGCACGTGGAGGGACAGCGACTGCATGAGCGCCACCGAAGCGCTGTCCCGCTTGCTACGGGGCGCCTGTGACGAAACGAACGCGGCGCTGGGCACGCCGGCTCCGCTCCAGATTGCGGCGATCAAACGGGAGCTTAAGCGGCGCGTGCACGAGCATGGCCTAACACCGGTCGCGGTGGCGCGGGCATTCAACATATCCGTCCGCACACTCCATCGCCTTTTCGAGGCCGACGGCCAGAGCTTCACCCGTTATCTGCAAAGCGAACGTCTCGCCTCCGCTCGCACTTTAATCGAGCGCGGGGCCCCAGCGCTCACCTTGACGCAGGTCGCGCTCGATTGCGGTTTCAACCATCCGGCGCATTTCTCACGCAGCTATCGCGATCGCTTCGGCGAGTCGCCGCGCGACACGCGCGAACGCGTGCGGCTGGCAATGCGCCGGATCGACGTCACTGAGGCTTGATGCCGGCGGCGTCGGCAATCTTCCTATAGACTTCGATGTCGGCCTTCATCTTGGCGCTGAGCGCGAGCCCCGGCATGAACGAAGGCTCGACACCGAGCTTTCTCATGCGGTCCAGCACATCCGGCATAGCGAGGATCTTCTGCACCTCAACCTCCAGACTGGCGCGGATTGGCTCGGGCGTGCCGGCAGGCAAGAACAGTCCCGACCAGAACACCATTTCGAAACCGGGATACCCGCTCTCGGCGATCGTCGGCACATTCGGCAGACTTGGAATGCGCTTTTCCGTGGTCACGGCCAGCGCACGCAACCGTCCACCTTCGATGAGTGGCAGCACTGCGGAAACGTCGCCGAAGTTCACGGACACATCGCTGGTAAGGACGGCGGTAGCGGCTGGCGCGCTGCCACGATACGGGACGTTCAGCATCTGAATGCCGGCACGTTGAGTAAATGCTTCGGTTGCCATCTGGAAGGATGTCGCCGCCGAGGAAAAGTTGACCGCGCCGGGCTTCGCCTTGGCGAGATCGACAAGATCCTTAAGCGATTTGATCGGCGAATCCGCCTTCACAACAACAAGCAGCGGGAACGAGCCGACCATGGCCACCGGCGCGAAGTCGTTGATCGGGTCGTAAGGTATCTCTTTGAGCAGGATCGGGTTGAAAGTCATGCCGCTCGAGGGCCCAACCAGGATGCTCAGACCGTTCGGCGTGGCGTGCTTCACAGCCTCGATGGCGATCATGCCGTTGGCGCCGGGCCGATTGTCGACGATGAAGCCCGCTGCGTAATGCGCACCAAATCTCTCGGCGAGAATGCGCGCGAGGATGTCGTTGCCGCCGCCGGGGGCGAAACCGACCACCATCCTCACGGTACTCGAAGGATATTGCGTCTGCGCACCGGCATGCGTTGCAAACATCAGCGCGAACAGGGCCAAGATTGCCGATCGCAGCATCATAACTCAACGTCCCTTCTGATCATGAGATGCCATAGCGCCCCGGCGCGATGATTCCGTTCGGATCCAAAGCACGCTTGATCGCCGCGCAGGCGTCGACGATCTCCGACGCGCGCTGTTTCTGATGATAGTCCTGATAGAGCGTCGGCGCCCGTCCGACAAAAACCCCGCGACGCAGAAAAACATCACAGATCGCGCGATAGCAGCGATCGGCACGCTTGGATTCCTCGGCGTTGTCGCGGTCGTAAAGAATGGCATGAATGCCGCGCGCAAAACGTGCGCCACAAACGAATGAAGCCATGTATTCGAGATCGAATTCGGCAGCCGCAGCACGGCAGCTGCGTTGGAGCTCGTTGACCAACGAACCGTCCATACGCGCACCCGGCGTCATCCAGATAGCGCCGTGCCCCGGCCGCCATTTCAGCATCTCAAGCTCGCCGCCTGCCGGCTTGCCCGAATTCGAGTTGATCGCCGCCTGAAAAATCGCGCGCGGCTGCGCTTCTTCATGTGAAATGTAGGTGGCTTGGCCCGATGCAAGGAAATGCTTGCGCAGACGCTCAAGCGCCGGCTGTACGGCCTCATCGCTCGGCCCGTAAAGGGCACCCGACACGGTCCACGATCCAATGTCGTGCTTCTTGCGGAGCTCGGCGCGCTCAGCGTCAGTGAGCGCGGCAAGTCTGCCGGCGACATCGTAGCAGGGATGCCTCTCTTGCGATGAGAGCAGATAGAGATCGTTGGTGGCACGAATCTGGGTGGGCACGACGCCGGCGGCCTTGAGCGGACGAATGAGCTCGATAATTTCGCCAAGGTCATTGTCGTTCGGGAACGTAAAGAAGAACATCCTGATACACGCTGGCCGCTGCATCATCCACACGCCGGCGCGAGTGACGATGCCGTAGTTCGACTGCGTGAAGAGACCGTCGAGCGCCGGTCCGAAACTATATTTGGTGACGTGCCAGTTCGGATGCATGTCGGCGTCGATGCCGCCGTCGCCGGTGCGAATGACATCCCCGTTGCCGAGAACGACTTCCATGCCACACAGATTATCGAAATGGCTGGCGAGCGGTCCAGCACCGCCGCCCTTGTCGATCGCGTTGCCGAGGATGCTGCCGTCAGGCGGACCGGCGGTTGGCGACATCATTAGCTTGCTGCCGCGCCGGTTGAGCTCGCTATACATCATATTGAAGCTGACGCCGGGCTCGATCTCTACGTAGGAGAGATCATCGTTGATCTCGACGATCTTGTTCATGCGCTGGCCGAGCGCGACCACCACCTGCCCGGCGCTCATTGGAGCGCGTGATCCGATCCCGAGGTTCCAACCATTGCTGATTGGAAAGAGAGGCACACGGTATTCGTTCGCGAGCTTTACGATGGCCTGCACATCGGCCGTCGAAGCCGGATACAGAATTCCAGGCAGGAGCAGGTCGGGTCCCGGCAGCGTGTGACGACCTACCGCTGTGCGCTCCGCCTCGCGACGATCGACGGCGATCTCGCCGATCGCATGAGCCACCGCGTCGAGGAACAAATCTGTATTTGTCAGAGACATGCCGCCGATCGATTGTTGTTGGTGCCGGCGGCAGCCATACGTCAGTTGATAGGCTTCGTCTTGACCGAGCGCGTCAACGATTTGCCCGTCAGCGACAGACTGCTCAATTCCTCCCGTTCGCGCCCGTCCAAGGAGTTTCTGTGGTCAATCTGCGGTCCGCTCTCATTTAACAACGCCGCATCGAACGAACTCAGTGGATCGTGTCAGTGGGGCCATTTCATCATGGCGCGATGGAAAATCTTTTCGGTAACATTTTGTTTTATCTCCACTATTTGCGTTCGCCCGTTCAATCAATTTCCGCGAAACGTCAATCATTGGACCTGTTAAATTCAGAATTCGTCTTTAATTTCAATCGCTTCCGTATCAGCTGCTCTCATTCATGAAATCGGCAGCACAACTTGAATCGATCAGTGAAACGGATTTCGTATCGGCGCCGCCCAGCCCTCAAAGCATGCAGCAGCCGTCGGGACAGAACTTGAACATTCGCCTGACGGAGTTTGTCCACGCGAGATCAGGGCGCTTCAATCCCAAATTTTGCTAAAGTGCGGGCACGACGTGGGAGCGAAACACCATGCACGAAGCCATCAATCACGCCAAGCTCGCGATGCTGTTCCGGCAGGAGTTTCAACTTTGCAACGTGAAAAAGGGCGAAACGATTGTCCTGCTGAGCGATCTCGGAGCACGGCGCGACTACGTCTCCTCGGCATTTGCGGCCGCGGAAGATCTCGGTGCGGACGCCTACGAGATGTGCGTCAACGCAATGCCGTCATGGACCAAGGTCGGTGTCGAAACGATCGGCCGCTGCAAGGGCACGCTCGACGCGATCAAGGCGGCGGACATGCTGGTTTGCCTGCACATCCCGTTGTTCACGCGCTGGCTGAAGGAGGCACGGGACGCCGGCACGCGCGTGTTAATGGTAATCGACGGACCGGATGAGCTAGAGGAGTTGCTGGCGCCGCCCGGCCTCAAGGAGGCGGTGATCCATGCCGACCAGCGGCTCAAGCGCGCCAAGACGATGCGGATCACACGGCCCGGCGGCACTGACCTCACGGTCAATCTCGGCGAATATCCGACCATGAGCCAATACGGATACGCGGAGACGCCCGGCCGCTTCGATCATTGGGGTGCCGGTCACGTCCACACCTTCCCCAACGAGGGCTCCGCCAACGGCACCGTCGTGCTGGCCCCCGGCGACATCGTCGTGCTGCCCTATTGCCGCTACGTGCAGGACGAGGTGCGTCTCGACATCCGCGACGGCTTCATCCGCAAGATCGAAGGCGGTCTCGACGCCAAGCTGATGAGCGACTGGCTCGACGGCAATCGCGCGACTCCCGACGACATGGACGGTCACGCCATCTCGCATCTCGGCTGGGGTCTCAATCCGCAGGCACGCTGGGACGCGATCGCGCTCAACGGCGGCGATCCGAAGCGCCATCATGCCGGCGCGCGCTGCTTTGCCGGAAACTTCCTGTTTTCCACCGGCCCGAACTCGCAGGGCGGCGGCAAGCGCACCACCAAAGGACACTACGATGTGCCGATGCGGGACTGCACCGTGACGCTCGACAACGACGTCATCATCGAACGCGGGCAGATCACTGACGACAAGATGCGCGTCATGCGCGTCGCACGCTAACGGCGCATCCGGCGCATGGCCGATCCGGTCGCAAGCGCGCGCGGCATCGACAAGCGGTTCGGCGCGACACACGCGCTGGCCGGTATCGACTTCGATGTGATGCCGGGTGAGATCCATGCGCTGGTCGGCGAGAACGGCGCCGGAAAATCCACGCTGGTGAAGATTCTTGGCGGTGTCCACAGGCCCGACACCGGCGAGATCGCGGTCGATGGCCGACGATGCCATTTCAACAACCCTCACGACGCGATCGCAGCCGGCATCGCGACCATTCCACAGGAATTGCGTCTCGTCCCGGCCCTCTCGGTCGCCGAGAACATGACGCTTGGCGATCCGCCGGTGCGGTCGATGTTCGGCGTGCCGCTGATCGACCGCGCCGCCATGCGGGAGCAGGCGCGGCAGGCCTTCGCGGATCTCGATTTCACGCCCGATCCCGACACCCGCGTTGATCATCTCAGCTTCGCCGAGCGCCAGCTCGTCGCCATCGCCAAGGCGTTGCGCAAACGCTGCCGCCTGTTGATCCTCGACGAGCCGACCGCGGCGCTCGAGACGCGCGAGATCGAACGGCTGTTTGCCGTGCTGAAACGAATGCAAAGCCAGGGCACCGCGATCATCTATGTCTCGCACCGTCTCGACGAGGTGGTGGCGCTGGCCGACCGTTGCACCGTGCTCCGCGACGGCCGCGTGGTGTCGGTGAGCCATCGCGGCAGCTTCGCGGTTCGCGACCTTGTGCAAGCCATGACCGGCCGCGCGGAGGCGAATATCCCGGCAGATGCCGGCACGCCGGGCTCCGTCGTCGTTGAGGATGCGGACGAGCGGCCAGACGCGATCCGGCTGCGCAGCGGCGAGGTTTTGGGTCTCGCCGGCCTTCTCGGCAGCGGCACCGGCCGCGTGCTGCGGCGGCTGTTCGGCCTCGATGCCGCAGCGACCGTTCGGGTGAACGGCCAAGACCGGACGCTCGGGGGCCCTGCCGGCGCCATCCGCTCCGGCATCGGACTGGTGTCAGGCGAGCGGCGGCTTGGCCTCATGATGAATCTCTCGGTGCGCGACAATATTCTGCTGCCGAGTCTGAACCGCCTGACGCGCGGCGGAATGCTCGATCACGCCGCCTGCGACCGCCTGGTGTCGCGGATGATGGAGTTGCTCGACATCCGGCCGCGCAACGCCGCGCTGCCCGCCGCGGCGCTATCGGGCGGCAACCAGCAGAAGGTCATCCTCGCCAAATGGCTGGCGCGCGAGGTCGGGGTGCTGCTGCTCGATGAACCGACGCAGGGCGTGGACATCGCGGCCAAGGCGCAAATCCACGCTCTCATTCGCGACTTCGCCAGACGCGAGGGCGAGCGCGGAGGTGGCGTGCTGATCGCATCCAGCGACCTCGCGGAGCTCACACGAGTCTGCGATAGCATCTGTGCCATTCACCAGGGAAAAATCACCGTGCGCTTCGACCGCTCGCAAAGCCCGAACGAGCCAGGCTTCGACGAAGGGCGGCTGCACGCCGCCATTGGCGGCTGACACGATGGACAAGCGTTTCAACGTCGTCGGTCAGATTCCGCTCATCACGCTGGTGGCGCTGTGCGTCATCACGGCGCTCCTGACCAGCCGCTTCCTCACGCCGCTCAACCTCACCAACATCCTGGTGCAATCCTCGATCATGGCTGTGATCGCCATCGGCATGACCTTCGTCATCGTTGGCGGCGGGTTCGATCTTTCGGTCGGCTCGACAGTGGCGCTCTCGGGATGCATCGCGGCGATGACGATGGTGAAGTTCGGCATCGCGGCCGGTGTGCTGGCCGGCATCGGCGCGGGCGCCGCGGTCGGCCTCGCCAACGGCCTCATCATCGCGAAGCTTGGCGTCAATCCATTCATCACCACCCTGGGCACGATGGTGCTGGTGCGCGGGCTTGTCTATCTCATCACCGGCGGCGCACCGGTCGGCGACGACGACATGCCGCCGTCGTTCATCGCCTTTGGTTCCGAACGCCTGCTCGGCATCCACTATCTCGTCTGGGTGCCGGCGATACTTCTCGCCGTTCTGTCCTTCGTGATGCACATGACACCCTATGGACGGCGTATCTACGCCACGGGCGGCAACCGCGAGGCGGCCTACCTGTCCGGCGTGGGCGTCGAGCGCATTATCGCTTCGACCTATGTGTGGTGCGGCGCACTTGCCGGCTTGGCCGGCGTCATGCTCGCCGCCCGGCTTCAATCCGGGCAGCCCACCGCGGGCGAGTTCTATGAATTGACCGCCATCGCCGCGGTGGTGCTGGGCGGCGCCTCGCTGCATGGCGGCGAAGGCACGCTCTATAAAAGCATCATCGGCGTTTTCATCATGATCGTGCTGGGCAATAGCCTCAATCTTCTGAACGTCGATTCCTACTGGCAGCGGGTCGCGATCGGCGCGGTGATCATTGCCGCCGCCGCCGCAGATCGGCTACGCTCGTGGCGCTAAACACGGGAGGTCGTGCCATGCTGAAGCTTCGTCACGCGCTTTTGGCTGCGGTCCTGTTGCTGCCGGCAGCGCTGCCACCGGCGCCCGCCTTCGCACAGCAAAAGATCACCATCGGCGTGTCGCTCGCGCAGGATGACAATCCGTTCTACATCGCCATGCTGCGCGGCATTCGCGCGCGGGCACAGGAGCTCGGCTGGGAGGTCGCGACCGTCTCCGCCAATGAAGACAAGGTCAAGCAGATCAACGGCGTTCAGGACCTGGTGGCGCGTGGCGTCAAGGGCATCCTGATTTCTCCGATCGATGCGGTCGGCGTCAACGCCGCCTACGATGCCGCCAAGGCCGGCAATGTGCCGATCGTTTCGGTGGCGCGCGGCTCGACCTCGCCGAACCAGACGCTGCACGTAGCGATGGACGAAAAACAGATCGGTCGCGACATCGCCGAATGGACGGCAAAAACCATCGGCAACGAAGGCAAGGTGGCGCTGCTGCTCGGCCCGAGCGGCGCACCGACGTTCCGCAATCTCGGCGACGGCTACGCCGAGGTGATGGCGAAATATCCGAAGATCCAGATCGTCTCCAGGAACGACGGCCCTCTCACCCGCGAGCGCGGCGTCAAACAGACTGAGGATGCGCTGGTCGCCAATCCCGATCTCAAGGCAATCTACACCGCCAACGACGATGTGGCGCTCGGCGCGATGCAGGCAGTGCTGGCCGCGAACGCCAAGACGCTGGTCACCGGCATGAACGGCGTGCCGCCGGCGCTGCGCGCGGTCAAGGACGGCAAGCTCGCGATGACGATTGAGCTCAATCCTGTGCTGTGGGGCCGGCTCGGCGTCGATGTGCTTGCGCAGTATCTCAAGGGCGACAAGATGGAGCCACGCGTGTTCATCAAGCACGTCATCATCGACAAGACCAACATCGACGAGAAGCTGCCGAAGACTTGAGGAGATGGCCATGGCCGAGGCGGCAGCCGCCAAGACGCAAGGCTCCGACTTCGTCGCACAATTGGAGGCGGCGAACCTGCATCCCTTGTGGGATCGCTTTCGCACGCTGACGCCGGTCAAGCCTCAGGCCAAGGACCCGCCGCTGATCTGGCGCTGGAAGGACATCGAGCCGTTCACGGAGCGCGCGGTGTCCGAGGTCGCGATCGACGACGTCGAGCGGCGCGCACTCATCCTGGTGAACCCCGCGTTCGGCGGCGAGACGGTGACGACGTCCAACCTGATCGCCGCCTTCACCGTGCTCGATCCCGGCGACCGCGCGCGGCCGCACCGGCACACCTTCGCGGCGATCCGCTTTGCGACACGCGCCGAGGGCGCCGCGACGATCGTCAACGGACGCCGTTGCGATATGCATGAGGGCGACCTGATCCTCACGCCGCCGATGTGCTGGCACGGCCATATCAATGAAAGCGACCGCCGGATCATCTGGTTCGACGCCGCCAACATTCCGCTCCTTCGCCAGCTCGACGCCAACTTCTTCGAACCCGGCGACCCCAAGGCCAACCAGTTCTGGCAGGTCGACGCGGGCGACGAGAAGCTGTGGGCCGAGTCCGGCATGGCCGGCGCGGACGTAACGCACGCGCCGGCGCATTCGCCGAAGTATCACTATTCCGGCGCTGCGGCGCGGCGGCTGCTCGCCGCCCTGCCCGCCGGCCCCGATGGCTCCCACACGTTGCGCTACACCAATCCGGCGACCGGCGGACCGGTGATGCCGGCGCTCGACTGCTATGCCGTACGATTGCCGAAAGGGCAGACGACGCGGCCCAAGCGCACCACGTGCAACATGATCTGCCTGGTGGTGTCCGGCTCGGGCCGCTCCACAGTGGGCGAGCACACGTTCGATTGGTCGCAGCACGACGTGTTCTCGATCCCGCATTGGAGCTTCGCGAGCCACGTGGCGAAGGACGGCGACGCGAGCCTGTTCATCGTCTCCGACAAGTCGGCGTTCGAACGCCTCGATCTGTTCCGCGAGGAAATGCAATAAACCCGCGCGCGAAAATCCCCGGCGAAGGCATCGGCGCATCGGCCCTACGCGTCGAGGACCCGAAGCTGCTTCGCGGTCAGGGCTGCTACGTCGCCGATATCGTGCTGCCGGGAGAATTGCATTGCGTGCTGGTGCGCTCGCCGTACGCCCACGCCCACATCCGCAACATCGACAGCCGGACAGCTGCAACCCTTCTCGGCGTCGTTGCCGTGTTCACCGGCGCGGACATGGCGGCCGACAAGGTGGGGCCGATGGCGCCGCTTTGGGCCATCCAGACCTCGGACGGCAAGCCGATGGCCGAACCGCCGCGATGGGCTCTTGCGCGCGACACGGTGCGGCACGTCGGCGAGGCCGTTGCCGCAGTGATCGCGGAGACACGCGCGCAGGCGCAGGACGCCGCCGACCTCCTTGAGGTGGACTATGAGCCGCTGCCGGCCGTCATCGATGGCCGGGCGGCCATGGAAAAGAGCGCTCCGCAATTGCACGACAGCGCTCCGGGCAACGTCTGCTTTCGCTTTGCCCGAGGCGACGAAACCGCGGTGCACAAGGCATTTGAGGATGCGGCCCATGTGGTGCAGCTCGACCTCGTCAACAACAGGCTGATCGGCGCCGCGATCGAGCCGCGCGCGGTGCTGGCCGACGGCGGCGCGAGCAAGCTCACGCTTTATTCCTCAACGCAGGTGCCGCATCACATTCGCCGCAGCGTTGCCGAGCAGCTAGGGTTGCCGCAGACCTCGATCCGCCTAATCGCACCCGACGTCGGCGGCGGGTTCGGCTACAAGGGTAAGCATTATCCTGAGGAAACTATTATCGCCTTCGCGGCGTGGCGACTGCGGCGGCCGGTGAAATGGGTCGCCACCCGCAGCGAATGCTTCGTGTCCGACTATCAAGGCCGCGGCCACCAGACCCACGCTGAACTCGCGCTCGATGCACAAGGGCATTTTCTTGCCCTTCGCGTCGACACTGTGGCCAATATCGGCGCTTATGTCTCGACCTTCGGCGCCGGTATCCCGAGCGCGATCTACAGCGCGTTGCTCGCCGGGGTGTACCGCACGCCCGCCATCGCCGTGCGATCGACCGGCGTGTTCACAAACACGGCGCCGACCGATGCCTATCGCGGCGCCGGACGCCCGGAGGCTTGCTTCGTGCTGGAGCGCCTTGCCGACGAAGCAGCGCGCGCGCTCGGTATGGACCGCGCCGAGATCCGGCGGCGCAATCTCATCCCCGTCGAAGCGATGCCTTACAAAACGCCGATCGGGCCGACATACGACTGCGGGAATTTTCCAAAAGTGTTTTCGCGGCTGCTCGAGGTCGCCGACTACAAAGGCTTCGCCAAGCGGCAATCCGCCGCCGCGCGCAAGCACAAGCCGCGCGGCTTCGGCATCGCTTGCTACGTCGAATCCTCCGGCGTCGCGCCATCGCGGATGGCGGCGGCGCTGGGCGCCCGCGTCGGTTTCTTCGAGGCCGCGCAAATCCGTGTGCAGCAGGACGGCAGCGTGCAAGCGCTCGTCGGCACCCACAACCACGGCCAGGGCCACGCCACGACCTTCGCACAGATCATCGCATCGCGGCTCGGCGTTCCGATGGCGAACGTCGAGATCATCGAGGGCGACACCGATCAAGTCCCCTACGGTTCCGGGACATTCGGCTCGCGCTCCATCGCGGTTGGCGGCTCCGCACTTGATCGTGCGGCGCTGAAGGTCATCGAGAAGGCAAAGACGATCGCGGCGCATCTGCTCGAAGCGTCCAGCGGCGACATCGCATTTTCGGATGGACTGTTCACCGTTGTCGGCACCGACCGGCGCGTGACATGGCGCCAGGTCGCGCTTGTCGCGCACCACCCGACCAGCTATCCAGCCGGCATGGAGCTCGGCCTTCAGGACAGCGCGGTCTACGATCCCGGCAACTTCGCCTGGAGCAACGGCGCGCACGCCTGCGAAGTCGAGGTCGATTGCGACACCGGCGAAATTCATATCCTCGGCTATTGGGGCGTGGATGACGTCGGCACCGTGATCAATCCGATGATCGTCGAGGGCCAGATCCAGGGCGGCATTGCGCAGGGGCTGGGCCAGGCGACGCGCGAGCACTGCTGCTACGATCTGGACAGCGGCCAGCTCCTGTCCGGATCGTTCATGGACTACGCCGTGCCGCGGGCTAACGACATGCCTGCGATTTTCTCCGAGCTCGATGAGAGCCAGCCCTGCACGCACAATCCTCTCGGCTCGAAAGGCTGTGGTGAAGCGGGATCGATCGGCGCGCCCGCCGCCATCGTGGGAGCTGTGCTTGACGCTCTGCGCCCCCTCGGCGTCACCGATATCGAAATGCCGCTCACCGCTGAACGGGTGTGGAAGGCTCTTCAGGCATCCAGAGATCGCAACGCATGAGCGCAATCTTACAGGCACACGTTCAGGGTCCACCGGAGCGAAAGCAATCAACATTTGTGATTAACCGCGCACGAACCGCCGAGACGACGGCACAATAGTCAAATGTCGAAACGTGCCGAGGCTTGGCTTCTGCATGGTTGCGCATGACTTGTCGTTCAACAGCCTCTGATTCAACAAACCAAGAACCCGGACCAGCTCGCCCTTGAACTTGTAGTCATCAAGGGTGAACTGCCGAAATCGCAGGACCCGCGCCGCATTTAGCGCTTGCTATTACAGCTCCGACGGCGAGGTGAGCTCGGTGAGGTCAGACTTCGCTTCGGCAATGCCTTGCGCGAACGCCTCTTCGAACCAGCGACGCGCTTCCGTCGGATCGAGCTCACCCGCGGTTGCGTTGGCGAGATACCGACCGAGCATCAACTGGGCATGACCATGACCCAACTCGGCCGCGGCCCTGAACCAGCGTTGCGCGGCCGACCGGTCGACGGGAAGAGTGTCATCGCCTGCGTGCATCGTGCCAAGAGCGAACATCGCTCCACGATGTCCTTTCGCCGCCGCCTGCTCGAACAGTTTCAGCGCATTAGCGCGATCGACCGGACCGCCGCGGCCATTCACCATCATTTCCGCAAGCGCGACCTGCGCGTCAGACACCCCGCACTCCGCGGCGCGTGTGAACCAGATCCGCGCCTCCGGCAAATCGGACGGCATTCCGTGCCCCTCGGCGAGCATGCGTGCATACAGAAATTGCGCATCCGCCACCTCCTCGGCGGCGTGGCGTAACCAATGCGCCGCCTTCTGCTCGTTCTGCTCGATCCCGACGCCCTTGAGGCAACAGACACCGAGGTTGAAAGCCGCAACGCGGTCGCCAGACAACGCGGCCTGCTCGAACCAGTTCGCAACCCTGATGGAATCTTCAGGCGCCCCCACGCCTCCCAGCACCATCTTGGCCAAATCCACCTGCGCAGCCTGATCGCCGGCTTCGGCAGAGACGCGCAACCAACGAGCAGCCTCCTCATCGTCTTGCACCACGCCGGCACCTGTCAGGTAGAGCGAGCCCAATGCCCGGGCTGCCGATCTGTCCCCCGCTTCGGCAGCCCGGCGATACCAGCTTGCGGCCTCGGCATGGTTCGGCGGCAACGGACCTCCTTGAACGTAGAGATCGCCGATCAAAGCCGCCGCCCGCGGATCGCCGGCGAGCGCCGCGCGGCGCAGCCACGATTCACCGGCGACGAGATCCTGCTCGACAAGGTTTCCCTCGATCAGCGCAAGACCCCATCTGACTTGCGCGGGACGGTGCCCGCTCTCGGCCGCCTCTCTGTAATACTGGGCGGCACGATCTGGGTCGGGAGGCACCCTCGTCCCATGTTCGGTCAGCACCCCGAGGAGATAGATCGCCGTCGGCAGCCCGGCCGCTGCCGCGCGACGCAGTTGATCGGCCATCTGACGGTGACCGTCGTCGTCGGTTGCCCGCCTCGCTAGGGACAGTGCATAGCCGAGGTTTCCTTGCGGGCACCCGGCCACGGCGGACCGTTCGTACCATCGATCCGCCTCTTCCTGATCGCGCAACGACTTCGGCCCCTCTGTCAGGATATAGCCGAGCAGCGCCTGAGCTTCAGACGAGCCGCGCTCGGCTGCCACGCGCGCCCACTTAAGCGCAGCTTCGAAATCCGGCGCCGCCGGCGCGTCACCCGCGAAAAGCCGATTGGCGTTGGCACGAGCTTCGTCGCTGCATGAACCGCCGTTCGCCGCACCGGCCAGACCGCGCACATGCAGCGCCGCCAGCAAGGACTGAGCTTCGACGCAGCCATGCGAAGCGGCCCGCTCGAGCCACCACGCGCCTTCTGCTCGGCTCGGCGGCACGCCCGCGCCTTCGAGATAGCATCGTGCAACGCGATACTCCGCGTCCGGGACGCCGGCCTTTGCCGCACGCGTCAGCAGCGGAAAAGCCTCCGCGAACCGCTGCTGCTCGATCAGCTGGACTGCCCGGCTGAAAGCGGCCTCTGGCGAAGCAAGGCCGATCAAGCGATCAACGATCATATGCTTCCGCCACTAATCGCGTTCACGGCTCGCGCATCGCCTCCTGAGCCACCGGCAGCATCAGGCCGAGGAGATATCCCAACACGGTCCGCTTCCCGACCTTGATGTCGGCCGCCACTGGCATGCCGGGGATGATGCGAAATCCCGCCGGCACGTCATGAAGCGCCACACGATCGAGGGTGATGCGGCTTCGGTAAAACGGCTCGCTCGCCGCTGCCGCCACAGGAACCGCGCTGGTCGGATTGCGCGCCTCCGACTGCGCGGTGAAGCTGTCCGGGCTGATGGTTCGGACAACTCCCTCGGCCATCCCGTACTGCGTATAGGGGAACGTGTCGAACTTGATCGCCACCGGATCCTGGACATGGACAAATCCGTTGTCGCGGCCGGAAATATTGGCTTCGACTTCGAGCGCGGCGTGAGCCGGGACCAGGCTGATGAACGACTGGCCCGATTGCATAACCGAGCCCACCGACACCTTGGCCACCGACTGCACGATGGCGTCTGTTTCACTGCGCAACTCCACCAGCTCCTTGCGCAGGTTCGCCTTGTTCAATTGCTCCCGGGCATCCTTGGCCTTCCCGATCGTCTCGGAGATCCGTTGCGAGACGTCCGCCCGCCAGCCCCGGACAAACGCATCGCGTTCCGCCGCCAGCGCCGCCTGATCGCGCTTCGCGGCCTCCACGGCCTGTTCGGCATTGGCCATGGAGCGCTCCATCTCGACGCGGGAATCCATGGCGAGGAGCGTGTTGAGCTTGCTGCCCGCCTGCATCGCCTCAAGCTGCTTGCGCATCTGCTCGACCGTCTGCGCGAAACCGAGGCGCTCGCGATAAGCATCCGCATCAGAACGGGAACGGGCCATCGTCGCCGCGAGCTCCTCGATGCGGTGTCCGTAGTTGTCGAGCTTGGCGTCGAACTGGGCCTTGCGGTGCCCGTAGATCGCCGCCTGAAGCGTCCAATTGGAATCGGTCCCCGTGTAGTTGAAGGCCTTGCCTTCAGCCTCCGCCTGCAAGCGCGCGACTTCCGCCTCGAGGCTGGACACCTGAGCAGCGAGCGTCGCAACGTCCGCGGACGCAAAAGTGGGATCGAGCCGCGCCAGGAGGTCGCCCGCGCGCACCCGCTGCCCCTCGCGCACGTCGATGGAGCGAACGATCGCGGTTTCCAGCGGCTGCACCAGAATCGTCGGCAATTCCGAAACCACCACGCCACGCGCGGTCACCACCTGATCGACCGGGATCAGCCCCATCGCAGCGATCAGAACAAAGACCATGCTGGCGATGATCCAGACAACGCTCCGCGCAGAGCGTGGGACGGACGCGTTGACGATCGCGGCCGATGGCCGTTGGAATTCAAGAATCGCCGGCAATAACGGATCGTCCGCGCCGGACCGGCGAACGATGGCGCCGGATCGACGAACCATCAATGCGAGAGCCTTAGGCGCGAGAGCCTTGGGCGTGCTCCTGCTCATGATTGCACCATCTCGCCGGCGACCACCCGTGGGGCAACGACGGGACGCGAACTCTCGATATGGCGATTCTGCTGCATCCAGAGCTGGCGATAAATGCTGCAATGCTCCCGCAGTTCGCTGTGCGGCCCGATACCCGCAACCGCACCCTGCTCGAGCACCAGGATCTGGTCGCAAGCCACCAGCGACGACAAGCGATGCGAGACGATGATCATGGTTCGCCCGCTGGCGATGCGAAGAAGATTGGCGGTCACCACGGCTTCGCTTTCCGGATCAAGTGCGCTGGTCGCCTCGTCGAGGATCAGGACACGGGGGTCGCAAATAAGTGCGCGCGCAATCGCGAGCCGCTGGCGCTGCCCGCCGGACAGATTGGGCGACCCTTCTTCGATATAAGTGTCATAGCCCTTCGGCATCCGTTCGATGAATTCTTCCGCACCGGCCAGCCGCGCGGCGTGCACCACATTCGCCAAGGTAAGCCCGGGCCGCCCCGCGATAATGTTGTCGCGGACCGAGCCGCGGAACAGGAAATTGTCCTGAAGAACCACGCCGAGACTTTGCCGCAGGTGCCGCAGATCGATGTCACGCAGCTCCGATCCGTCGATCTTGAGAAATCCGCTGTAATCACGGTTGATGCCTTGCAGGAGACGCGTGATCGTCGACTTGCCCGAGCCGCTGCGTCCGACGATGCCGAGCATCGTGCCGGCCGGCACCGAGAAGCTCACCCGGTCAATCGCCGGCACCTTGGTGTCGGCATAAGTGAAGGTCACGTTCTGGAAGTCGATCGCGCCGGCGAACTGCGGCCGCAGCCCAACCGAGCCTGTGGCGGACTCCACCGGACGGTTGAGCACCGCCCCCGCCTCACCGATGGCGGCGCCGACCTCCTCGTAGTCCTCGACCAGCCGGGCCAAGCCGACCAGCGGCTGCGCCACGCGCTGGCTCAGCATCAGGAACGCGAACAGGCCGCCGACCATGTAGCCCGACGGATCGTTCATGGCCATGTAAGCGCCGATCATCATGGTGCCGAGCGCCATCAGACGCTCGATCGGATTGACCAGCGTCTGCGGCCAGTTGGCCAGCCGCCCGAAGGCGAGCCGCCACTTGCCGGTCTCCGCGACCCGCACGTCCCACAGCGCCTTGCGCTGCGGCTCCAGGGCCAGCGCCTTCACCGTCTTGATGCCGAGAATGGTCTCACTCAGCGCCGCCGACTTGCTGCTCTCGGCATGCGCCACGCGAGCGAACACGTTCCGCAGCGGCTTGAGGTAGGCGAGGATGATCAATGCGATCGCGGCCGCGCAGACGAGCACGATCCAGGCGAGCGTTGCATTCAGGTAGAACAGGAATGGCAGCAGCACGAGAAGCGTGACCAGATCGAGAAAAGTGGTCAGCAAACGTCCGGTCAGGAACTCGCGCACACGATAGACTTGGGAGATCCGGTAAGTCGTCTCGCCGGCCGGATGACGCTCGAAATAATCGAGCGGCAGACGCAACAGCCGGTTGAAGACGTGCAGATTGAGCTTGGCATCGAGCCGTGCGCCGACCACCGCGATGATCAGCCGGCGTGCGTAGCCCAGGAGCGTTTCATAACCGGCTGCCACCCCCATCAGAACGCACAGCAGCGTCAGCGTCGAGACGCTGTGGAATTGCAGCACCTTGTTCACCATCGCCATGACCAGAAGCGGCGGGAAGATGGTCAGGATGCTGATGGTCAGCGAAGCCAAGCCGATGAGGCGCAGCGATTTGCGCTCGTGCAGAACAAGGTCGACGAGCCAGCGCAGATTGAACACCGCATCCGCCGCGACGACGCCGCGGCTTGCACGCAGCAGCACTGCCTCGCCGTCCCAGACCTGAGACAACCTCAGTTCGTCAACCTCGACCGGCTGCGCGCTTGCCGACCCGCCGGTCATCCCGCCTGCCGGCGCACTGGGATTGTTCAGGAAGACGACCTTCCGCGCGGCATCCGCACCGGTCAGCAAACCTGCGCTGCCGTCCTTGAACAGCAGCACGACAGGGCCGGTGTCGTTGAAGCGAAGCAAATGTCGCCAGCGGATTCGCATCGCCCGCGACCACATGCCGGCATTCTCGGCCCAGAGTGCCAGCGCCGCCGCCGACGGCACGGTCTCGCCGCCGCTGTGCTGGAACTCCTGCACATCGAGCTCGATGCCGTGATAGCGCGCGGCCTGAATCATCGCCTGCAAGCGGCCATGCACAGGCTTGCTTCCGGCGGCCGCGGCGGAGTCGCGATCGGCCCCGCACGAGCGTTGATGCGCACGACCGAATGCGGGCTGTGCGCCGGGCAGGAAATTGCCGGACGGCTCGCGTGATGGATATTTTTTCGTAGTCACGTCGACGTCCACTCCTGAAACGACCTCTTCCGTCGCCGCCGCGCCCAGGCTCAATCGCGGATAGACATTGGGGGTTTCGGCTGACGCGCGCTGGAGCCACCGGCGTGCCCGCTTCTCGCGTATGGACACCAGGCGCTCGCGTCGAAGCGCTTCAGCCTCGACACAGCGGACCGCTTCTTCCAGCTCCCGGCGATGGCTCTCGACCTCCGCCTCGGCCGGTGGAGGATCGCCCCGCCCGGCCCAATTGGACAGGGCGCTGCGCGCGCGGTCATAGAGCATCCGTCGAGCATCAACGGTGTTGTGCTCGATATCCTCGACCGCGCTCGCGATCACCGGGTAGTAGCGCCCCCCGGCGGAATTTTCCTGAATCTTTTCTTCAGCTGCCATAAACGCAGAACGTCACGCTGGCGTACTAACTTCGATCATTCACGCACCTTCCGGGCATCGTCAAAGAGAAGTGACGGACCCTGGGGATCCGTCACTTCCAAATGTCATGCGGCACTTCCATGCCGCATGGTCACGCCGTGACTAGGCGTGATGCCGCCATGTGTCCGGATTCAGCACATCGTGCTGCTTGCCGCTCTGGTCCAAACTGCTGAGCGCCGCACCGACGCCGCCGACCGCCTGCTCCGTCCGCGCGCCGCTGCCGGCGTTCGGAGCGACCGCCCCCAACGCCTTGTCGAGGCCGCTGACGTTCGTGAGGTCGGCCTTCAGCGATCCACCCGCCAGTTGAGCAAGAGTCCCGGCTCCGTGGCGGCTCTGAGTGTCCGAGCCCGCACCGGCAGCCGAATCCCGAGACGCGCTGGCCGCATTATTGAAGCCTGCCGTTGCTCCCAGCTTGCCCAACACCGTGTCCGGCTGGATCGAGGGATCAGCCGTGCCGGTCGCTGTCGTGCCAGCCGCCGTCGATGCCTTGGAGCCGGTCGTGTCCGCCGACAACACGCTCGCCCCAACGGCCGCAGAGGCCAGCGATTGCGTGTCGCTCAAAGTCGCTGAGAGGGTCGACGCCGTTCCGGATGGCGCAGGCGACGGCGAATAGGTCGCCGGCTGAGCTCCGTATTTATGACCGGGCCAGCCGGTCTGCTGCGCGCCGTTAATGGTGTTGGTGCCGATCCATTCCGTCTTGTCATATCCACCGTCATCAGAGAACGGATTCTGGACGTTTTTAAACGTGTTGCCGAACACCGCCATTCCGGCGGTGTGGGAGAACATCATTCCCCATTCGTGATTGGACACGACATTTTGCGAGACGGTGACGTTGAACGGGCCTTTGTAGTTGCCAAGCTCAATCGGCGTGCCGCCGGAATGAGAAGCGTCGATCTGGTTGCCCCAGACTGTCCCCGACATAACCTTGCCACCGACCGCACCCTCCACGAATGAGATCGACATATCTCCGATATTGCTGATTTTGTTGTAGTCGATGTGGACGTTGGAGACGGTCGAGTCGAACGCGGTCTCGATCCCGATGTATTTCATTCCGGTGATGGTGTTGTTGGACACCACAAGATTGTTCAAAGGCGGCGCGCCGACATCCGTCGACCAGCCGATGGCCTCATTGCCATTCTTGAAGGTGTTTCCCTGAACGTAGGTATTCTGCGTATGCCAAAGCCAGAGATTGGCGCTGTCTTTATTCAGCCAGTTCTGGAACGTGTTGTTCGAGATGTGAATGTTGTTGCTGGGCGTTCCGCTTGCGCCGCCCGAGGATGAATCCAAATAGATCGCCCCGGAATTTGAGGGGCCACGGTTGTTGCCGTCGAAAGTGAATCCGGAAATGTTGATGTCGTGAACACCAAGACCTTGGAAGATGCCGACTGACCCGCTCGACTTCAGCACAGCACCAGGCTGGCCCTGGAGCGATACGCCGGACTTGAGATTGATGACGCTCGAGACGTTATAGGTGCCCGACTGGAACACGATTGTCGTTCCGCTCGCGGCCGAGTTGATCGCTTTCTGGATGTTGGTGCCTGGGCTGATCGTAATGGTACTCATGTCACCGTCCTTTTACCGTTTCGGGCGGGGCAATCCTGTGCTTGACGACACCACCGAGGGTTCGATGGCCGCCATTGCATTGCGCAATGGCACTCGCACACTCGCGCAGCAACCCCTATTTTGCTGACGCATAGAGCCCGCGCGCTTTCGTCCCCTCGATGCGTCTTGCGTTGCGCGGACTACGGTTAGCTTTTGTTAGCGAATGGGGCGCAGGTGTGATCGCAACGTGATCTCACTTTGATGATTGCGCATCACAAGCGGAAAGCGTTTGTTCCATGAGCGGAAAGATTTTTGTTCCATAAGCACAAAGATTGCGCACCGCGAACGCATGCGCGCCACCCACTTACCGCTTCGATTGCAATTCGCGTGTGCTCGACAATTGTTGCATTCGGTCGGAATCCGCGCGCTAATCGAGTAGCACGTTGCGCCACCAGCTTTGTCACGCACGTGGCGCGAACATGTAGCAGCGGCAACCAATCCAACGAACACCAATCATCTGAACGTGCCGGGCCTGCAAGCATGAATATATTTTCTATTCAGTTCGTCTTTCGTCGCGTCGCGGTCACGACTTAGCAGAACGTCTACGCAGGAAAACATGGTGGGCCCGCCTGGACTCGAACCAGGAACCAAACCGTTACGAGCGGTCAGGTCGGCCTGAAGAATTCAGATAAATTCAATGCCTCTCGTCGCGTTCGATAGCGTTCGTTCGCGTCTGCTCACGGGGCTCCTGTGGTCAATCTGCGGTCCGTTCTTCGTTTTCTCTTGTGCTATCGATCGGAACCAAATCCTCCTCCACCCGGTGTCAGCACCCGAAGAAGATCACCAGACCGCAGCGGCATGTCATTGGCGGCGGGCGGAAGCCGGCGCTCATCGCTTGAACCCGGGTTCAGAAGGAAGCTGCCTGTGGCTCCTGCTCCTCCTCCGAATACTCCGAGCGCCGGCCGGACTTGGCGCTCCGAAGACAAGCTGACGGTCGTGGTGTCCGCCAGAATGCGGTAGTCGCGGAGCAATCCCCTTCCACCCACTTTGACTCCCGCGCCGCCCGACTCTTCGCGCAATGCGTATTGCTCAACCCGTATCGGATATGCGTTTTCCAAAGCTTCGATGGGAAGATTGGCGGCGCCGGAGGCGTGCACCCGGACAGCATCGAGACCGTCGAAGCGACCACTCGCACCCATGCCTCCCGCAATCGTTTCATAGTTGACGAAATAGCCGTTACGCTTCGGGTCGTGCCCGGCAAAGATCACCAGATGATGAGGGCCGCTGCACGCCATGCCCCCTTGCTTCAAAACCTGTGTAAGAGCGGCAACGATGAGGTCGCCGATGACCCCGCACGTAATCGCCCGAGTGCCGACCGCCGCAGGAGCAACGGGGTTGAGGATACTTCCGGGCCGGGCCACGACATCGATCGCCCGATAAAATCCCGAGCTTGCGGGCACGTCCGGATCCATCATCGATTTCACGACCGCATAAACGGTGGCTTGCACTGCCTTCAGCGGAACATTTCTGCTGCTGGTGGTCAGCTGCGGATCCGTTTCCGAGAAATCAAATGTGAATCTGTCGCCCGACACGGTCAAAGCAAGGCGGAGCGCGACGACTCCCCCATCCTCCGTGTCCAGCAGCTCTTCGCTTCGATAAACTCCCGCAGGCAACGTCTGAACGAGACGCGACAGCCGGCGCTCACTGGTCGCCAGAAACGACTGTATCGCCTCGACGATCTCTCCCTCTTCGTACTGCCGGAACAACGCCGCGACACGACTGATGCCGACTCGATTGGCCGCGATCTGTGCCTGCAAATCTCCCAGTCGTTCGTCCGGCGTGCGGCTGTTGAGTCTGATAATATCGAGAATGTCCGTCTGCAGAACATCCGCCTTCATCAGCCGAACGATCGGCAGACGCAATCCTTCTTGGTAGATCGACGAACACAAGGCAGACTCGGAGCCTGGAACCATGCCTCCGACATCGGCGTGGTGTGCAATATTTGCAACAAAGGCAACGACACGGCCATTCGAGAACACCGGCGCAATGATGTTCAAGTCAGGAAGATGCGTGCCGCCACCGCTAAATGGGTCGTTGGCGAGGAACATGTCTCCCGGACTGATTTCATCGGTCGCGTACTTTGCCTTGATCGCCTCGACGGCCCCGATCATTGATCCGAGATGGAGTGGAACGCGGTTGGCTTGAGCCACCACATTTCCGATCGAATCAAAAATTGCAGAGGAACAATCCCACCGCTCCTTGATGTTCGGGGAGAACGCCAACGCGATCAATGTCGCGGCCATTTCCTCTGACGCCAGAACCAGATTGCGCGCGACCACCTCGGTGAAGATCGGACTGGGCTCTCCCATCACACTCCTCCATTGCTCGCATTGCGATGCAGGACCACGTTTCCATGGTCGTCAGCGTGCGCCGTCCAATTGGGCGGCACGACCGTGGTCGTGTCCATCTGTTCGAGTATGACCGGCCCTGGACGCTTATCGCCGGGAGCGAGAGACAGTCGCTGGAGCACAGGGGTTTCGACGAAACCGGTGCCGCGAAACCATACCGAACGGCTCCCGATTTTTCCTGCACGACTCGGCTGACTTGGCTTCTCGCCCGACAGTTCAGGACGACGCGCGATCGTGACAAGCCGTACCGCGACGGCTTCGACATCGCGGCCTTCAAGGGCATATCCGAACCTGGCCTCATGAAGCCGATGGAACTGGTTCACCGCGCGCGCTAGTGCATCCGAGGACATCTCGTCGGAGT
>JBFLYS010000025.1:0-92172 GCA_040756555.1 Pseudomonadota bacterium
TAGTGCCGCCCGACTCGATGCCCGGAGCCGCCCGGGATTGGGGTTACGAGCCCCAAGCGCAGGCTTCCGCATCCGCTCCCGCTGAAATGACGTCTCATGACAACGCCCTCGGTTGGACCGGACGGATGTAGGATTATATACAGTAGGAATTAAGTCAAGAGGCGCGGCGCAATTTATTTCGGAGGCCGCAACACCTTCCGCCGTCATGCCCGGCCTTGTGCCGGGCATCTCGCTTAGGGAGGCACAGCACCCGCCTAAGCGGGATCGCCGGGACATAGGCGAGCGAAGCGACGCCGTTCTTCGAACGGCTATGCCCGGCGATGACGTGGAGAGAGCGGTGGTTATGGGTCCCCGCGTTCGCGGGGACGACAGGGGAGCGCGTCGAAAGAAAAGCTCGCCACTGCTTTATTATTTGCGGCGCCCCGTCGGGATCGCTGTCCGCAATCACCGCACGGGTCTGCTGATTACGTCAGATCATCGGCGATGCAGCCCCGGGAGCAAGGGCAACGCCTCCTCTGCGCCCTCACGAGCCGAGAACTGAACGAAGCTTGCGAACGGCCGACGCAGGACTTGTCAGAACCGGATTGGCGATGACGGCGGAGACAGCCTTTTCCGCCTGCGATGTCGAAAATTGCGCGAGGAGCACGGCGTCGGTGTTCTTCAGCTGCGGTGCCGCCTCCGCGAGCAGGGCGTTGTGCGTGGCGGCGTCGCCCTTGTTCAAGGCTTCCATCGCTGCGGGAACACAAATGGTCCTGATCTCGGCCTTGACGCCCCGCGCCTCCGCGAGCGCATAAAACTCACGTTCCATGCTGGCCACGGACGGCTCAAAGGTCGCAAGCATTCCGATGCTGCGTCCGCGCTCCAGCGCTGCCTCGAACATCGCTTCGTTCGGCTTGAGCACGGGGAAGGCCGACTTCTGGGCCACCGCTTCGATCGCTTCGCCAAACGCAGAGCAGGTGAACAGCAAAGCGTCCGAGCCGATGTCCGTTGCATAGATACGCAGTGCTTCGAAGCGCGCATACATCGCCGGCGTGAGTTCGGCGGTCTTCTCTCGATCCCGCGATAGCGAGTCGTCGAGAATGTTCGCGCAATCCGCTTCGGGCCACAGTTTCTGAAAGGCGTCCGCGATGGGTTGCATCGCGGGTTTAACGGCATGAACCAAGGCAATACGCTTACTCATACTGAACCTACACCACTCTTGTTGCCGGCGGAGAAGCGCCGATCCCTACCACTTCTTGATCGTATGCGGCTTCCTGAACCGCACCGCCTTGCCGTCCGGCGTGCGGCGGGAGTCGTAGCCTGCACCGCGGATCGCGTCGCTCTGCTCGCGCGGGTGCTCGGGCTGCGCCTCGTCCCACCATTCGGCGCGCTGCGCCGCGCGCGGCAGACCGAAGCCGATGATTTCCTCGATCTCCTCGAAGGTCAGTGTGAAGTCATCGCGCGTCTCGCGAAGGAGATATTCGTGCAGCGCTTCGTATTTGTTGCCAAACATGATCAACGGTTCTTCTTCTCGGCTTCGCGTTCGCGGCGGCGCGCCTCCTGACGGCTCGCCGGCGGTGGAATGGGCCTAGGCTTCGGTTTCCGGCGCAGCGACGGAAAGAATTTCCGCAGCAGCATGGACAGAACGATGCCTGCTCCGAGACCGATGATCGCGATCATCAACTCTTTCGACATCGGTCAGCCCTTGATCTGCTTGCCGGCACGTGCATCGGCGATCAGCGCGGTGAACGCCTCAAGCGCGAGCTTCGCGGTGTTGCCGTATGTGTCGGTCTTCGAGTCGAGCCACTTCTCGCCGTAGCCGATCGCGGTGTGCACGAGCCGCACGCGGCCGTCGAGCCACGGGCCGCCGCCGAAACCGCCGATGACGGGAATCCTCACGGCCTTCACCACGGCCGCGCCTGCAACGGGACCGGAGTTGGTGAAGTCGAGCGCGACCGCACCCGCCGCCTCCAGCATCTTGGCTTCCTCGACGAGCTTCGCTGCGGCTTCCGCGGTCGCCTGCGCCTCGGGCGAGTTCTGCGCGCTGTAGGGAATGCCGTGCTTTGCCGCGGTCTGCGGGGTCAATCCGAACTGCGCGAACACGGGCACGCCGGCATCGACCAATGCGCGCACCGCGTCGGGATAGTCGGCCGCTGCATCGACCTTGATCATGTCGGCGCCGCCGTCTTTCATGAGCGCTTCGGCTGCGGCGATGGCGGCCTTCGGGCTCTGCTGCACAGGGCCGTAGGGAAGATCGCAGCTCACCAGCGCGCGTGTCGTTCCGCGGCGCACGGCTTTGCAGACGATCAGCATCTCATCCATCGTGACTTGCAGCGGATCGTCGTGACCCCAGAGGTTCACGCCGACCGAGTCGCCGACCGAGATGAAGTCGACGCCAGCGCGGTCCGCGATGCGGGCGATCTGATAGTCCCAGGCGACGATGCCGATGCTCTTCTTGCCGTCGCGCTTCATCTGCTGGAGCGCGGCGATGGTCACTTTGGAGGTCATGCGGTTCTTCCGGCGGTCTGGGTGCGGCCTCTTATAGCCAAGACCGGGACCTCCCCTACAAGTCCTGTCATCACGGATTGAGAATGCCGCTTGCCCAAGCCGTTCCGGCCCCCTAAAGTTCGCGGAACATCGGTCCACAGAGCGGAACAGCCTGCAAATGCCAGCCCACCGTCCTGATCGCGACTCCGGCCGCCTGTCCTCGGTCTCCACGGCCATCCGCCTGATGAAGGCGTTCTCCGAAGAGCAATGCGAGATCGGCATCAGCGAGATGGCCAAGCGCCTTGGTGTGGCGAAGAGCACGGTGCACCGGCTCGCGGTGACGCTCGTGGCTGAAAATCTGCTCGAACAGAATCCGGACACCGGCAAATACCGGCTCGGCATCGCGCTCTTCCGTCTGGGCTCGCTGGTGCGCCGGCGCATGGACGTGTTCAACGAGGCGAAGCCCCTGCTGCGCGAGCTGCGCGAAAAGGTGAACGAAACCGTGCACCTCGCCGTGCTCGACGGCAGCGACATCATGTACGTCTACAATCACGAGAGCGGGCAGGCGATCCGCATGCGCTCCGACATCGGCGTGCGCAAGCCCGCGTACTGCACGGCGGAAGGCCAGGTCATCCTCGCATTCGAAGAAGTGGAGGTTGTCGATCGCATCATCGGCAGCGGGCTTGCGGCGCGCACGCCACAAACCATCACCGACGGCGAGCAGCTCAAGAAGGTGCTCCACGACATCCGCCTGCGCGGTTGCGCCGTCGAGGACGAGGAAAGCGAAGTCGGCATGCGTTGCATCGCCGCTCCGCTGCGTGACGATACCGGCGTGGTGGTTGCCGCGATCGGCGTCGGCGGGCCGGTGAGCCGGCTGTCCAAGAGGACGGTTGCGAGCTTCATTCCCTTCGTGATCGAAACTGCCAGCGCGATCTCGACTCGGCTCGGCCATCGCGGACGATCGGTGGCTTAAGCGCGCTCGCCGCAGCGCCCTAGAGCATTTTCCACTTGCGAAAACCCAGAGTTCGTCATGGCCGGGCATAGCCGTCCGAAGGACGGCGTTGCTTCGCTCGCCGATGTCCCGGCCATCCACGACTTGCTTTCTTGACACCAAGTAAGGCGTGGATGCCCGGCAACAAGCTTGCACTCGGGCCGGCCGAAGGCCGGACCCGGGTGGCCGGGCATGACGTGGAGGGAGTGGTGCAAGCTAATTGGAAAGTGTTCTAGCGCGGAGGCGCGGTGTAGGCGGCGCGAACCTTTTCCAAGAGGTCCGGCGAGAGGTTGCTGACGCTGGCGACGAGCTTCTGCAACTCTTCACCCTGGATCGGCCCGATCGAAAGCTGCTGCTTCGCGGCCTCAGCGAGGAATTCCGGATCTTTCATCGTGTCGTCGAAGGCGCGGCGCAATGCTTCGACGCGATCGGCCGGTGTGTTCGGCGTGGTGAAGAAGGATGTGCCGACCTCGGCGGCGTTGACGATGGCGCTGAGGACGGCACGCTGCTCGTCGGTCTTGGCGAGCTCGACGACCGTCGGCACGTCCAGCAAATCCGGGTGTTTCTTGGTCGAGAACTGGACAATCACCTTCACGTCCTTGTTCTTGAGCCAGTCGGGATGCGCGACCTTGAGCGCGGTCCACGATGTCGAGTGGCCTTCGACCTCGCCGCGCTCCACCGCGAGTTGCGCTTCGCTCGAGCCTTTGTAGCCCATCACCAGCTTGAACTTGGTGCCGATGACATTGTTCATCGCGGTCGGATAGATCGAGACGGTGGAGCCGGCACCGGTGCCGGACAGCGTCGCCTCGGTCTTCAGCGCGTCCTCGACGCTCTGCACCTTCGAGGTCTTCCACATGAAGACCATGTTGATGAGCGAGTCGACGCGGCCGATCCAGTTCAGCTCGGCGGTCTTGAAGCGCACCCCTTGCGTGCCGAGCTTCTCGTCGATTGCAAGCGTCGGCGCGCCGATGCCGATCACGCTGCCGTCCTTCGGCGAAATGTTGAACACCTGATTGACGGCGAGGAGCGAACCCGCGCCCGGCATGTTGCGCGGGATGATGTTCGGCTTGCCTGGAATGTGCTTGCCGATATGGCGCGCGAGTGCGCGGGCGTAGACGTCGTTGCTGCCCGCAGGCGGGTAGCCGATGATCAGATCGATCGACTTGCCTTTGTAGAAGGCTTCGGGCGTCTGCGCGCAGACCGGAGGGATGGTGACGGCAATCGCGCCAAACGCGATCGCGGCGCAAGCTGCGCGACAGGCCAACAGCACGGGCGGCTCCCTAGATGTTATTTTCGTTACGCCCGAATCTGAGAAGATTTGGCCCAGTGTAAAGAGCCTATAGCGACGCGGGGGCCTATGCCTCGCGCATGACGTGTGCGCCGTTCCAGGTCGCGGGCGGTGCGGCCTCGAGCTTGCGGCATCGCCCGAACATCTCCAGCGCCGCCTTGTCGTCCGGCCGGGCGCCGGCTGCATCCTGGAACAGGGCGCCGGCCTGGCGGAACTCGCCGGCGAAATAGAGCCGCAACGCGCGCTCGTACAGATCGCGCGCCTGAAGCACGGCCGCGGGCACCTCGCCGCGCAAGCCGAGAAGCTCGCAGACCAGGGTTTCCTGCTGCCGCCCCTTCACCGCGACACGGTCGAGCTTGCGCCACTCGAAGGCGTCGCCGGTTTCGGCCACCAGATGGTCCGACGCGATGATCGAGGTGCCGTAAGTCTTGTTGAGGCCTTCGATCCGGCTCGCAAGGTTCACCTCGTCGCCGATCACCGTATAGGCGAAGCGCTCGTGGGTTCCCATGTTGCCGACAATCACATGGCCGACGCTGAGGCCGATGCGGACGTGGAACACCGGCTCCCCTTTTGCGGCCGCGTCTCGTGCCTGAACCGCCAGATGCCGCTGCGCTTCGAGCGCGGCGAGGCACGCCTTGCGCGGATGGTCGGCGACATCGAGCGGCGCGTTGAAGAAGGCGAGGATGCCGTCGCCCATGAATTTGTCGACAGTGCCTTCGTGATTGGCAATCGATTTGGTCATTGCCTCGAAGTAGCGGCCGGTGGCTTCCACGAGCTTCATGGGCTCCAGCCGCTCGGAGATCGAGGTGAAGCCCGCGACGTCGGCGAACTGGATCGTCAGCTTGCGCGTCTCGCCGCCGAGTTCCGCCTCGCGGCCGGCCGCGAGCAAGGTGCGGACAAGATCGGTCGGGACATAGCGTCCGAACGAGCGCAGGCTCGCCTTCATCTTGTCGACCGAGTGTCCCAGCTCGCTGATCTCGCGGATGAAGGACTGCTCCGAGGAGCGCGACGAAATCTTGAAATCGCCGACCGCGGCGAGATCGCCGGCAATCGCGGCGACCGGTCGCGCGATGCGCGACGCGAGCTCGATGCCGAACCAGATCGCGAGCATCGCCGCGAACAGTGCGATGCCACCAGCGATCCAGGCATGCTGCCGGACGTTTTCGGTGGTCTCCGCCAGGTCGACGACAACGGCTATCGCGAGATCGGTGCCGCCGACTTTCTCCTCGGCAAAGGCGATTTCATAGGAGCCGCCATTCACCTCAATGCCGACCGGCGAACCGTTGCGGGGCCGTCCGCGGGCGGCATCGACGGCAGAGGCCGCCGCGGCGACATGGCCGCCCTCCGGCGACACCAGCCGCCGCCCCTCCGCGTCGACCAGAAAGACCGCACCGCGCTCGCCGACGTGCAGAGCCGACAGGAATTTCGCGATGCTCTCGAGCCGCAGATCGACATGGAAAACCCCGACCGGGGGCCCGGCCGTGCCGGGCGCAGCGAACCGTGTCATGCCGGTGATGCCGATGCCGCCGTTCGGCAGCCGATAGAATCCCGACCACACCGGACCCGGCGCGCTCATGCCGATCGGAAACCACGGCCGCTGGTGGAGGATGAAGGGTTGTTCCTCGACATAGCTCGGTTCGGAGCGGTGGCCGTCGTTCGTCACGGCATATTGCGATGGAATGCCATCGGCGATTTTCGGATCGGCGATGAACTCGACGATCTCATCGCTGCCGAAGCGCCAGCGCGCCGCGCCGATGTAGACTCCGGTGACAGCGTTGCCGTAGCCGACGCGCGCCAGCTCGGGGTAGACGCGCAAACGCTCGGCGAATTGCGCGACGAGCACCTCACGCCGATCGAGCGGCAGCACGCCGCGATGCGCTTTCACCGCGAACTCGCTGCTGATGCGCGCCGGAATGTTGAACAGCCCGCGAAGCTCTCCGCTCGCCGCCCGGACCGCATCGTTGCGCGCGCGGTCGATGAATCCGCGTGTCTCGATCAGCGTAAGCACAGCCGCGCTGCCGCCGATGATCAGCGCAGTCGCCAGCACCAAACCGACAATGGTCGTGACGAGCGTGAGCCGGAGCCGCAGGCGGGTGCCGAACATTCGGGCGTTCGCGTCGAATATGATTCGTCGAAAAATAATTCCTAGGGTGTGAGGCTACTCTGAAAACCCCCGGCCGAACTGTGCGTTTCCACACTTGGCGCGTCCCATTGCGCGCAAAGGCGGCGCGACACTCGGCACCGGGGACCTTCAGGGTGCGATTTTGCGGCTTCCCGCTGAGGCAAAGCGCGCGCCCTGCGTGCATTACACCGGGGCCGCCCGTGCGGTATGATTTTCGCATGGTCCATGCGCCCCGTTCTGAAAGGTTCGCACCATGCTGATGACCGGCAAAGAGTATCTCAAAAGCATCCGCGACGGCCGCGTGATCTACGTCGGCAGCGAGCGCGTCACGGACCAGACGACGCACCCCGCCTTCGCCAACGGCGCGCGGACCTATGCCGCGCTCTACGACATGAAGGCCGATCCGGCGCTGCGCGACGTCATGACGTTCGAGGAGAACGGTGAGCGCTATAATATGTATTACCTGCAACCGCGCTCGCAGGAGGATCTGCGGCGGCGGAACCGGGCGCATCGCAAGATCGCGGATTTCTGCTTCGGCCTGATGGGCCGTACGCCGGATGCCGTGGCGGGCAACATTACCGGGCTGTCGATGAAGCCCGAGGTGTTCGACAGCGAGCCGGGCGGCTTCCGCGAGAATCTGCTTTCGATTTATCAGCACATGCGGCGCGACGACGTGTTCTGCACCTATGCGATCGTGCCCCCGGCCTCCGCGCGAAATAAAGACTACTACCAGAGCAAGGGCCTGCCGCAGCCGGCGCTGCGCGTCACCGCCGAGGACGACAAGGGCGTCACGCTCAACGGCATGAAGATGCTGGCGACCGGCTCGGCCTATGCGCACGAGGTGCTGGTCGGCAACGTGATGCCGCTCGCGCCGGATCAATTGAAGGAGTCGATCACCTGCGTCATCCCGCTGAACCTGCCGGGGCTGTCGCTGTGGTCGCGCGAGCCGTTCAACCGGCCGGGCATGATCGAATTCGATCGGCCGCTGACCACGCGGTTCGACGAATCCGACTGCATGCTGGTGTTCAAGGACGTGAAGGTGCCGTGGGAGAAGGTGATCGTCCACGACAACCCGGCGCTGTCGCGCAACATCTATGTGCAGACGCCGTCGCATGTGATCGCGAACCACCAGTGCAACGTGCGGTTCGGCACCAAGCTGCGCTTCCTGCTCGCGATGGCGAGCCTCGTCACGCGCTCGACCGGCGCGCGCGACATTCCGGGGGTGCGCGAGACGCTGGGGCGGCTCGCGGCGATGGAGGCGGGCTACAATGCGATGATCGATGGACAGATCGAGGGTTATCTCAAGATCGATCACGGCTACGCGCTCTATAACCGGCGTTATCTCTATGCCGCGATCCACTGGGCGATGGAGAATCATTCGATCCTGATCGACACCGTGCGCGAATTGATGGGCGGCGGGCAGTTCCAGTTTCCGGCGAGCATCGACGTGATGGACGACCCGGAGCTGCGCGCGCTGTTCGAGTCGTACTGGACCGCGGGCGAAGTGACGGCGGTGGAGCGGATGAAGCTGTTCAAGCTGGCTTGGGATCTGATCGGCTCGGATCATGCCAGCCGCGCGACGTCGTATGAGAAGCTGTTCGTGGGTCCGGCGTTCGCGGTGCGCAACTACAATTTCGTCAACGCGCCGTGGGACGAGCTTCACGCCATGGTCGAGGGCTTCATGGGGACCTACGACGCCGGCGACACGCGCCGCATGGCGGCGGAGTGAACGCGATGACGGATTATTCGAAGGGCGTCGCGATTGTCGTCGGGCCGGAGGAGGGCGAGTCGCTGTGGCAGCCGCTGCCGTCCACCGGCTACATCACCAACAAGATCAATCCGTACAACTCGCCCTACGATTCGTTCTCGACCGGCATTCAGGTGCTGGAGCCGGGCGCGCACATCCGCCGCCACGCGCATGAGCGGCAGCATGAGCTGCTGTTCTGCTACGCGGGCAGGGGCAAGGCGGATATCGACGGCAAGGAATACGAGATCGCGCCGGAGACGATGGTGCTGGTGGGCCGCGGCTTGCAGCACAAGGTGGAGAACACCGGCACCGAACCGCTGAAGCTGCTGTGGCTGATCGCGCCGGCGGGTTTGGAGGACTGGTTCCGCGCGCTGGGGCGTCCGAGGAAGCCCGGCGAGACCGCGCCGAAGTTCGACCGTCCCACGAATGTCGAAGCGATCCAGGACCGGATGCGGTTTGTCCGGCCGGAGAAGGATTGATCTGCGCATGCTGAGCCGCGCGGTTCTTGCGCAACTCTCTCCACGTCATGCCCGGCCTTGTGCCGGGCATCCACGTTTTTGCGGCAAAGAAAGTAAGACGTGGATGGCCGGGACAAGCCCGGCCATGACGGCTGATGGAGAGTGCAACGCCGAGACACTGGCATCGCCGGCTTATTGCTTAAAACCCGTCCCGCCGCAGCGCTGGCATTTCATCTTCTTGTCGCCGACCTTGAGAAGGCCTTTGCCTTCGCAATTCTTGCACTTCTCTTTTTTCTTCGGGTTCTTCTGCATGGCGCTACTGCGGAGCGGCGGCGGCCGGCTTCTTCTTCGCGACTTTCTTCGCGCCGCCTTCATTCGCCATGCACTTCGACATGAAGCTCTTGCGCGCGGCGCCCGCAAGCTTCTGGTCGTCCGCGCCGAACTTGCAGGTTTCCTGCTTCTCCTTCGCGGTCACCGCGTAAGCGGGAGCGGTGAAGGCGAGCGCAGCAAGAACGCTGGCGAGAGAGATCGTACGCAACATGATCGACACCCCCAAATTAGGCCCGCAGAGCGGACAACATGTCCGCAACGTACTCCTCGGCGCCGGAGATCACCAGCATCAGCGACCACGGCCGAAGCTGGGACAAAGTCTTGGATAACGCTTCGTCGGAAATGCCCGGATTTCCGAGCACCAAAGCGGTGGTGTTAACCCTTTTGAGACTGCACGCCTCGCCGATGATCGAGGCCGCGGCGGCGTTTTCGCCCGCCTGCGCGACCATCACCACGAGATCGGCTCCGGTTACCTCTTCGACCAGGTTCTTGGTGCGGCCGGCGAGATCGCTCAGCCACCCCGCGAAGCTCTCGCCCTTGCGCGGCACGTCGCCGAACGCGGAGGCCGTGAAAAACGTCGCGCCGTTCCACTGACGCGCGGCGAGCGACTTCACGACGCGCTCGCTCGGATGATCGAGCGCGATGACCTTGATCGCACGGCCCTTCGAGTTCGGCGCGTTGATGCGATACCGCGCTTCGGCGGCGCTCGATGCACGGGCGGATTCGGATTCCATGCTCTTCCCGCTTGCTCCTCTGTCATGCCCCGCGAAGGCGGGGCATCCAGCACTTAACAACACGATGTCCAAGAGCTGGATCGCCCGCCTTCGCGGGCGATGACACCGTTATATGGGCGCGAGAGCGCCAACTCAGACCGTCACGTGCTCGCGGCCCTTCTGCACCACCAGCGCTTCCTTGGCGGCGTCCTTGAAGTGCTTGTCCGGCGGCAGCACGACGGCGGCCGAGCGCACATGCTGATGCTCGGCGGCGATGCCCGGAGGCGTCTCGCCCTTTTCCATCGCCTTCAGCGCGCGCAGCAGACGATGCCGCGCCATGATGATGCCGTTGTCGGTGGAGACCAGGTTTTCCTTCGAGCGGTCGATGATCGGACCCATGCTCTCCTGCAACGAAGCGTCCTGCATCGCGATGCCGAACACGCCGCTGAAGGTGCGGCCTTCCTTCTGCGCCTGACGGTCGATCAGATAATCGTTGGTCTTGTTGGCGGCGGGAATGAACGTGCCCGGCACATAGGTGACGTGGATGCCCTGACCGTCCTCCATCGCCTTGCGCTCCTTCGCGGAGAGCGGGCGCGTGACCTTGTAGTCGAAGCTCCAGGCCCAGCAGTTGTGATCGTCGATCGGCACCCAGAAGTGGCCGTGCACCGGATGGTCCGCGCGCGGCGGGATCATCGTGAAGGCCGGCATCACCCATTGGGTGACGCGCCAGTAGTACTTGCCTTCCTCGGCGTTGCGGCGCGCGCCGATGTAGAGGCCGCCGGGGCTTTCGACGACTTCGAACACGGGCTTCATGTCGCCCATGTTGTACTGGTTGCCCTTCGAGCCCTTGAACAGCGGGTCGCTGTTGAGCTCGCCCGAGTGCAGGAAGGACACGTGGCTCGAATCGATGCCGCCTTCCATCGCCTGCAGCCAGTTGCACTCCTGCAGGCGCTTCGACATGAAGCTCTGCTCGGCCGGCACCGTGGCGAATTCCCACTCCGGCAGCGGGGGCTGCTTCTCCGGCGGACCCATGTAGGTCCACAGCACGCCGCCGCGCTCGATGAGCGGATAGGACTTCAGCTTGATCTTCTGGCAGTAGCCGCTCTCGCTCGGCTCCGACGGCACCTCGACGCACTGGCCGGTGCGGTCGTATTTCCAGCCGTGATAGGGGCAGCGCAGGCCGCCGTGCTCGTTGCGGCCGAACCACAGCGAGACGCCGCGGTGCGCGCAGAACTCGTCGGTGAGCGCGAGCTCGCCGTTGGAGTCGCGCCACGCCAGCAGGCGTTCGGAAAGAAGCTTGATGCGCACCGGCGGGCAGCCGGGCTCGGGCAATTCGCTCGAAAGCAGCGCGGGCTGCCACGACGCGCGGAACATGTTGCCCATCGGAGTGCCGGGGCCGGTCTGGGTGAGGAGATCGTTTTGTTCTTTTCTGAGCATGGGGCACTCCCGGAAGTTCGTCGTTCTATTCTAAACCTGCTCGAGCCTTATGGCGCCGAGCCGTTGACGCATCGTTGACCTGCATCAACGCGCATGTTTTATGATGACTCGCGCAGTTCTTCTATGCGGAACAGCGTTCCAATCCAATCTACCAATCCCAGCGAGAGACCGCCAGTGACCACACGAGTTGAACTCTGCAAGGCCGACGAGGTTGCCGTCGGCACCGCTTTGAAAGTCGAAACCGAAGGCCTCGTCGTCGCGGTCTTCAATGTCGAAGGCACGTATTACGTCACTGACGACGCCTGCACCCACGGGCCCGGCTCGCTGTCGGAGGGCTACATCGACGGCGACGTGATCGAGTGCAACTTCCACAACGGCCAGTTCGACATCAAAACCGGCGAGGTGGTTTCGCCGCCGTGCATGATCCCGATCAAGACCTACAAGACGGCGGTCGAGAACGGCACGGTGGTCATCGAAGTGGATTGAAAGCGTTCGCGTAAGCAATACACTCAGAAAAGGCTTACCGAACGCCGTTCGACGGAGAGGAACATCATGATCGCCCGCTCGCTGAAGCTTTCGCTCGCGGCTGTCGCCGCTGTCTCGCTCACGGCCACCGCGGCGCTCGCGCATCCCGGTCATGAGGGCGGATTGGTTGGCGGCCTCGCGCATCCGTTCACCGGCCTCGATCATCTGCTGGCGATGGTGGCGGTCGGCCTCTGGGCGTCGCAGCTCGGCAAGCGCGCGATGATCGCGCTGCCGCTTCTCTTCCCGGCGGTGATGGCGATCGGCGCTTTGATGGGCGCGAACGGCATCGCGCTGCCGTGGGTCGAAGCGGGCATCGTCGCTTCGGTTGTCATTCTTGGCGCGGTCGTTGCGCTCGGCGTGAAGCCGTCGCTTGCCGTGAGCGCCACGCTCGTCGGCGTGTTCGCGCTGTTCCACGGTCACGCGCATGGCACCGAACTGCCGGCGGCGGGCTCGGCGCTGATGTACGGCGTGGGCTTCATCGCGGCGACGCTGGTGCTGCACGCGATCGGCATGGGGATTGGTGTTGCAGCGAAGCGTCCGCTGGCGATGCGTTATGCCGGTGGTGCGATCGCGGCGGCGGGTTTGGTGTTGCTGGTCGTTCACTGAGCGAAGAACGCCGCTCTACGAAACTACATTCACTCTCTCAACGTCATGCCCGGCCTTGTGCCGGGCATCCCGCTTAGGGAGACACAGCGCTCTCCTAAGCGGGATCGCCGGGACAAGCCCGGCGATGACAGCGGAGGTCTGGTCAGGCGGTTGTGCCCAACCGCGCGACCGATTTCTTCTCCGACTCCGGCGCAGCGTTGCCCGGAAAGATCAGCGACTTGATCACCACCGGCACGGCGCCGGAGCTTTCCAGCATCGCGCCGATGTCGATGTAGTCGAACTCCTTCAGCTCGAGTCCGTCGATGGAGATGATCGGATTTCCGATCTTCATCTCCTCGCGCATGTGAATGCCGATCAGGCCGCCGACGTCACCCTCGCCAGCGAGGATCACCGGGTGGCCTTGCGCGAGCACCGGCGCGAGGCCGTCGACCACGCCTTTGCAGAAGGCGTCGAGCCGCTGGAAGGTCGCAGAGCCCGACCACGGCGCGAAGATGGCAACCGGCTGCTCGCCGTGGTGCAGGTCGAGCCGCCGCAGCATCGTTGAAATAGCCGTAGAAACTGCGGCGGAATCGATGATTTCTCCGTCGTGCGGCAGCGACGGCGCGATCACCGGCACGTTGCGGACGGGAAGCGTGTCGAGCGGCGAGACATAGATCGTGCTGCCCGAAAGCTGCACGGTGTATTGCGACGCGCCGACCACGGTGGCGCGGATGCCTTCGACGGATTGCTCGAGCCGCGGGCAGAATGCGTCGGCGCGTGCGCGGATTTCGGCGGCGAGCAGCGGGCCGAGGTCGCCGAACTTCTTCGTCTCGCCGCCATAGATGAACTCCGCCACGCCGCCTGAGAATTGTAACGCGCCGACTGAATTCTTCGTCGTCAGCGGTTCGAGGCGCAGGAGCTTCTGACCTTGCACCGACGGCACACCGCCGCGCATTGCCTCGAACAGCTTGGCGGCCATCAGACTTGCGATGGCCTTGCCCTGGTCGAGCGTCAGCATGTTGCCGACCGAGAGATCGATGCCGAGCTCCGCGCCGTAGCGCTTGCCGGATTCCTCGACGCGCAGAATTTTTCCGGCCGGATCGAGATGGATGAGCCGCGCGCCGACATCGAGCGCGGTCAAATCAATCACCTTGCCTTCGGCGCACATCGAGATCTTCGACGTGCCGCCACCGACATCGACGTTCATCACCGTGGTCTGCTCACGGATCGACAGCGCGACCGCGCCGGAGCCGTAGGCGGCCATTACGGTTTCCATGCTGTCGCCGGCGCTGACCGCGACGAGCTTGCCCGCCTGCGCCGCAAACAATTCGCCGATGGCGCGCGCATTGCGGCGGCGCACAGCGACGCCGGTGAGGATCAGCGCGCCGGTGTCGATCTCGTCGGGATCGACCTTGGCGTCGATGTACTCTTTCTTGATGAAGGCGCCGAGCGCATCGGCATCGATGGTCTCTTCCGCCGAATACGGCGTCAGCAGAATGTCGGAGCCGTAGAACGTCTCGCGCTCGGTGACGACGTAACGGCTGTCGAGCCGTTCCAGCACGATGCGCGAAAATACGAGATGCGAGGTCGACGAGCCGATGTCGACACCGACGCTGAGCACGACGAGCTGATCGTCATCCTCCAGCGAACGGCCAGTGGACGAGAAGAATACGCGTCCGCCGTCTTCGTCGATCTCAACCGGCATGTGCTTGTCTTTCGCCTTTCACAAGCCCTTGTATCAATCGCGCGCGTCGTGGTGAATATCGCGCAGGCGCGCGTGTTGGTTCTGGGGGACGGAACGATGGCCAAGGACAATCGGAAGCCGCATGGCGAGCTGTCCGAGCGGACGCTGCGGGAACAGGTCGCGGCTTGCACGCTGCTGCTGAACGATCTCGGCCTCATGGGCTACAGCGGCCACGTCAGCGCGCGGTTGCCGGGGCGCGACGCCCTGCTGATCCAGCCGTTCGACCAGAGCCGGGCGAGCCTGAAGCCGAGCGACCTTCTGGTTGTTGATTTCGATGGCAAGGTGCTGGCGGGGCCGAAGGGCGTGCGCCCGGTGTCGGAGGTGTTCCTCCATACGGAAATCCTCCGCGCGCGGCCGGACGTGAACTCGGTCGCGCATTTTCACCACGAGCTGACGACCGTGTTCACGCTGGTCGAAGGGCTCGAGCTGAGGCTGATCAAGAACCACGCGGTGCGTTGGGTGAGCGGCATTCCGGTGCACGAAGACCCGAGCCACGTCAGCGACTCAGAATTGGGCCGCTCGCTGGCAACGACGCTCGGCCCGCACCACGCGGCGCTCATCCGTGCGCACGGCCAGGTGATCGCGGCGGAGAACGTGCCCGGCGTGCTGATCGACAGCGTGCACTTCGTCGAGAACGCCGAGGTGATGTATCAGGCCTCGGCGCTCGGCAAGGTGAAGCCGCTGACCGAGAAGGAAATCGCGGGCTTCCTGCACGACTTCAAGCGCGACCGGCACATTCCGAAGTTGTGGACGTATTACGTCGGTCGCGGGCGGGACAAGAAGCTGCTGCCCGCGAAGTGGGATCTCTAAAGCGAACGCACGCTCTCCCGACTTTCTCCGGCGTCATGCCCGGCCTTGTGCCGGGCATCCACGACTTGCTTTCTTAATTCGCTGAACCAAAAACGTGGATGGCCGGGACAAGCCCGGCCATGACGTGGAGAGAGTGTGCGCCAGTTTCGTTTCGCGCTTTTGCGGAACGAAGCAGTTACGGCTTCAGCTTGAACAGCGCGTCGGCGTTGCCGTGGCAGAGCTTCGCCATGTCCGGCGGCGCGAGCGCGACCTCGTCGAGGAACTTGCGGCCCTGCGCGTCGCGCGCGAACGGGTAGTCGACCGAGAACATGATGCGATCGATGCCGAAGGTCTGAAGCGCCGCGACGAATGGCGGCTGGGTGAAGATGCCGCTGGTGGTGATCCAGACCTGATCGGTGATGGTCTTGCTCGGCAGCCGCTTAAGATGACCGATGTCCGCCGCGCCGACGTCGTCGAGCCGCGCAAGCATCACCGGCAGCATCTCGCCCATGTGGCCGATGACCATCTTCAGCTTCGGATGCTTGTCGAAGGTGCCGGCGAACACCATGCGCAGAACGTGGATGGCGACTTCAGAGTGCCAGCCCCAGCCGGCGGTGCCGACGACGCGGTCGGTGCCTTCCGGCAGGTCCGAGTAGTAGGCCTTCTGTACGTCGAGGCTCGGCACGTTCGGGTGGATGTAGATCGGAACGTCGAGCTCGACCGCGGCCGACAGCAGCGCGTCATAGCTCGGATGGTCGAGGAAGCGGCCTTCGGTGGTGCCGTGGACCATCGCGCCGACCATCTTGAGGTCCTTCACGGCGCGCTTGAGCTCGGCCGCGCAGGCGTCCGCGCTCGCCATCGGCAGTGCAGCGAAAGCGGCATAGCGCTTCGGGTTCTTCGTCACGACGTCGGCGAGCGAGTCGTTGACCTTCTGGGCCAGCGTCACGCCACTCGGGCCGGGGACGAGGTCCGGGCCCGCGCCGCTGTTGGAAAGAATCGTGAAGCTGATGCCGGCATCGTCCATCGACTTGGCGCGCCGCTCGCCGATTTCGGCGAGGAGTTCGATCGGGCTCACCTTGCCGTCAGCGACCTTGCGGCCCTTGTAGTGGCCGCGGCCAGCGATGGCGGCGGGATCGATGGTCTTGGCGAGGGCGGGAAACGAAACGTGCTCTTCAAGGGCAACGACGCGCATGAACTGAAGTCTCCGATTGGGTCCGGGGGTTTGTGGCACTGGCGGATATGATTGAGCAAGGGGCTGGGCCGCTCGCGCGGTTTGCGTCGGCCGCAGAGCTGTGTGTCCCGCACGCGGTGCGGCACGAAGTGCTGCACCGCAGATGCGGGACCCCGGTTCCTTACGAAGCCATAAGCTGGGATGTCAGGTCTTTCCATCCCGGGTTCTGCTTTTTGATCAGCTCGATCTTCCAATCGCGCCGCCACTTCTTGAGAACGCGTTCTCTCGCGCGCGCTTCAAGTATCGAGCTATATGGTTCGCAATAAACGAGATGATGAACTTTGTAGCGTTTGGTGAAACCGGGTATCGCCCCGGATTTGTGCTCTGAAAGGCGGCGGCTGAGATCGTTCGTGACACCGACGTACATTGTGCCGCGATACCGGCTTGCGAGGATGTAAACGAAGAACTCCGACATCGTCTTCGATCGCTGGAAACCGGGGTCCCGGGTCTGCGACGCACCACTTCCCCCGGCTCTCGCTACGCTCGGCCGGGGTCGTGCTGCGTCGCGCCCGGGACAAGAAAGAAACTACTCCTTCGGCAACTCGCCCTTGTAGTTGCGGTCGTAGAACTGCGGGTCCATGCGGTTGACCGCGCCGTTCTTCTCAAGGGTCGCGTTGTATTCCTTGGCGATGAAGGGGTCTTCCATCCAGTACGGGATGGCCGAGCCACCCTCCGGGATGTCCATGCCGGTGTAGTCGATGTGCTTCTCGCCGGGTGGGCCGGGCTCGCGGCCCGGATTGTGCGGTCCGAACCAGGCGGTGAGGCGCAGCGGGTCCTTCGAGACGCCGAAGTGCTGATGGAACCAGCGCGCCCCGCCGGGCGCGGCGGAGACCATGCCGACCGGCTCGTAGTCGACACGCTTCACCAGATTCGCCTTGCCGTCCTTCCACGGATTGACGCCCGCGCTCTCCGGCCAGGTGTAGGTGTAGCCCTTGCCGCGCAGGCAGATCAGCACCGCGGCAGAGGTGTGCGCGTGCGCCTTCGAGTAGCGGCCGTTCTCGTGCTGCGCGATCCAGAGATAGAAAGTGTTCCCGGTCATGAAGGGCTCGATGCGGCGGTAGCCGGGCGAGCGGCGGTTATCCAGCGGCAGGTCGCAGTTGACGATGTCGGGCACGAAGTTGGTGCGGCGCATGGCGAGGCCGCGCACCGGATCGGGCTCGATGTCGTCCTTGTACTTGTAGAAGTCGTCGGCGCCGGAGAAGCGATCGCGGAACTGATACGGGTTGTCGAAGATCGCGCCGACATTGTTCATCAGGTTCATCAGGTTCGGCGCGGTGGTGCCGCCGAGCAGCAGCGCCGGCGACGACGATGCGTTGACGATCCGGTGCATGGCGTTGACCGGGATCGAGAACATCGAGCCCTTCTGCCATTCGAATACGTGGCGCTTGGAATCGTTGTCGAGCCAGACCTCGGTCGAGCCGCGGCCTTCGACGACATAGTAGATTTCCTCGTAGATGTGCTTCTCGGGGTTCAGCGCGCCCGCGCCCGGCACCTCGACGAGATAATTGCCCCACTTTCCTTCGGTGCCGTGGAGTTGGATGTAGGTGCCGCGGCCTCCGGTCCGTTTCCAAGGGGCAAGCGGCAGGTTCTGAACCTTGCTGACGCCGATGTCGCGATAGATCGGGATGCCCTCCGACTCCATGAAGAGGTCGTAGGGCGTCTTCGGGCGTCCGAATTGTCCAAGGCCGGCGCGCTTGCCGCCGGTGGGTTCATGCCAATGCGACTCGCCTGGAACGTCATGCATGTTCTTTTTCCTCCGTCGCGAGCGGCTTCGCCGGCAGGCCTTCGAGTTCGGCCGTGTAGGCCTTGTCCATCGCGGACTTTAGGCCGTGCTTGGCGAGTTCCTGCTCGAACTGTTTGCGGGTCTCCGGATTCTCGTCGGCGTAATCGATCTGATCGCCGCCGAGGCGTTTGCTGATCCAGGCCTTCGGCACGCCCTGTGCGTTTCTGATCGCGACGCCTTCGTGCTTGAAGGCGAGATAGCGCGCCGGCGTGGTGCCGGTGTTGAAGTGCTGATGCAGCCACATGTTCGGCGGCACGATCATGGTGCCGACCTCCCACTTGTAATAACGCGGCTCGTCGCCCTCCGGCCACATCAGCGAATAGCCTTCGCCTGAGAGGATGATGACGTGCGCGCCGGGGCCGTGGGCGTGCGCCTTCTTGTAGGTGCCGATCGGGAACTGGGAGATGTGGCTGTTGAGCGAGGACTTCGCGAAGTTGAAGCGGATGTGGCCGCCGCCCGCGCCGCGCTCCTTCGCGGTGATGAGCGGCAGATTAACCGCGTCCGGCACGAAGTTGGTGGAGAGGAAGAAGCCCTTGGTCTCGTCCTTCGCGGCGAAGTAATCCGGCTCACCGTTGAAGCGGCCCTTGAAGTCGTACTTGGTGCCGAAGATGAAATCCAAGTCTTCGTAGAGATTGATGACGATCGGTGCATTGGTGACGGAGATGAAGCGCGCCGGCTCGCGGCCCGAGCCGTTGAAGTGCTGGTGCCAGCAGTTGAGCGGGATGGCGAACAGCGCACCGGCCTTCCATTCGAAGGTGATGCGCTGGCCGGCGTCGTTCCACACAGTGGTGGAGCCGCGCCCGGAGAGGATCATGATGGTTTCCTCGAACAGTTGCCGCTGCGGCGCCAGCGTCTTGCCCGGCGGGATCTCGCAGACGTAACAGTCGTTGGAGGTGCGCGAGGCTTCGTGGTTCATGAACACGCCCTTGCCGCCGCGCCGTGCCCAGGGCTTAAGCTCGACGGTGTGCAGGTTCTGCACGTAGGTCGACGAGATGAGATCGAGCCCTTCGCTCTTTACCCAGCGGGTGTAGGGCGTTTCCTTCTCGGTCGCGAATTTCTTCGCGAACTCGTCGGACACCATCGCGTTCTTAGCCATATCGGTTCCTCTATCCTCGTTCTCCACTGTCATGGCCGGGCTCGTCCCGGCCATCTCGCTTAGGAGGGCACTGTGCTCACCCAAGCGGGATCACCGGGACTCGCGCCCATAGCGCGTCGAAGACGCGCGTGAACGCGCTGATGGGCCCGCGGCCCGGTGATGACACCTATGTTGGTACAGCCACGCATTTCTCAGCCTTCATACGCATGTGAATTGGATCGCCCAGCGGTGTGTGCAGCGATGGGTGCGCCCGCGCGAGCAGCACGTCGTTGCCGACCTTGACCTGGAAATCCTGGAATTCGCCCTGGAACGCCTTGGCGGCGACCGTGCCGCTCAGCACGTTGAAGCCGTCGGTGCGGGCGGGCGGATGCTCGGACAGCTCGATGTCCTCGGGGCGGACAGAGATCGTGACGGGCGCATTGTTAGGCAGAGACTCGCCGCATTGCACGTCGATGGCGCCGAAGCGGGTCGAGACCTGGCAGAGACCGTTGCCGTTGGCGGAGAGCACGGTGCCGTCGAGGAAGTTGGTGGTGCCGACGAAATCGGCGACGAAGCGGTTCTTTGGTCGCTCGTAGATGTCGCGCGGCGAGCCGATTTGGACGATGCGGCCTTCGTTCATCACCGCGATCTGGTGCGAGAGCGCGAGCGCCTCGGCTTGGTCGTGTGTGACGTAGATGGTGGTGAGATTCAGCTCGCGTTGCAGGCGCAAAAGCTCGAAGCGCATCGCCTCGCGGAGCTTGGCGTCGAGGTTCGACAGCGGCTCGTCGAGCAGAAGAAGCTGCGGCTCCATCACCAAAGCGCGCGCGAGCGCGAGGCGTTGCTGCTGGCCGCCGGAGAGCTTGGTGGCGTCGCGATCGGCGAACTTGTCGAGCTGCACGGCCGCGAGCACGCGCATCACCTTGTCCTGGATCGTCTTGCGATCCGGCCCGTTCTTGCGGACCTCCAGCGGGAAGGCGACGTTCTGGAACACCGTCATGTGCGGCCAGATCGCGTAGGACTGGAACACCATCCCGAAGTTTCGTTGATTTGGCGGCACGAAGATGTTCCGTGACGACGAGAACACGACGCGGCCGCCGACGGCGATCGCTCCCGATGTGGGCCGCTCCAGTCCTGCGATCGAACGCAGCGTCGTGGTCTTGCCGCAGCCGGACGGGCCGAGCAGCGTGAACAGCTTTCCTTCCGGCACGGAGAACGTGACGTCCTGCGCCGCCTTCACGGGCTGACCGGAGGCGTTGGCGTATTCGGTGTTGAGTGCGTCGACGTTCAGCATGGTCAGGCTTCCGCGACGCCGAATTTCTTACCGGCGAATTGCGCCAGCATCACGAAGCAGAACAGAAACGCGATCAGCATGACGCCGAGGGCGGAGAGTTCCACATATTGGCCGTTCTGCCACAGCTCCCAGATCATCACCGGCACAACCTCCGAGCCGGGGCTGTAGAGCAGGATCGAACTGGACAGCTCGCGCACCGAGACGATGACGACATAGATCCATCCCGCGATCAGGCCGGGCTTGAGCAGCGGCAAGATGATGCGGCGGAACGTCATGAACCACGATGCTCCGGACATCGCGGCGGATTCCTCCAGCTCCTTGTGGATCTGCATCATCGATGTCGAGGCGTAGCGCATGCCGTAAGGCATGAAGCGCGTCACGTAAGCGATCAGCATGATCCAGAGCGTGCCGTACACGCCGATCGGCAGATACAGGTAGCAGATCATGATTGCGAGGCCGAGCACGAGGCCGGGAAACACCAGCGGCAGCGAGGCGAGGTTGTCGATCAGCCAGCGGCCGGGGAGGCGGGTGCGAACGACGATCCAGGCGACGACGGAGGTCGCAAGCATGATGATCGTCGCGCTCGCGATGGAGAGAACGATGCTGTTCCAGATTGCCGTGCCGATGGCGGGCTGGTCGAGCACGGTGCGGTAGGCGCTCAGCGTGAGATTGTTGAGCGCCTCCCACGAGGGGGCGGTGTAATACTTCTGGAGCGACGACCACAGCAGCACCAAAAATGGCAGCGCCACGACGCAGAAGAAATAGCCGATGAACAATCCGGCGGTGACGTAACGCCAGCCGCCCAAGTCCATCGCGCGGGGGCGGAACCCTTTGCCGGTCACCGTCGAGAAGCGGCTGCTTTGTTTCGAGAGGCGTGTCTGCCAGTAGATGCCGAGCGTTGAGATGATCAGCAGCGTTACTGCGTAAGCCGAGGCGAGGCCGACCTGGCTCGGATAGCGATGAATGGCCTGATAGATCGCTGACGTATAAACCTCGATGCCGACCGGAAGCCCGAGCAGCGCGGGCACCTCGAAGGACTCGATCGAGCGCACGAACAGGATAAGCAGTGAGGCGAGCACCGCGGGCCACGCGAGCTTGAGCGTGATGCGGAACACGATCTGCGGAACCGTCGCGCCGCTCATCAGCGCGGACTCTTCCAGCGAGGGGTCCATCGAGCGGAAAGCCGCGGTCATCAGCAGGAACGCCATCGGCGAATAGTGCAGGCCGTCAACCCAGATCATGCCCGTCATCGAATAGATGTTCACGAACACGAGGTCGGTGCCGAACAGGTTTTGCAGCATCGTGTTGATGATGCCGATCTTCGGACTCGCAAGCAGAATCCACGACACCGTGAACAGGATGCCGGGAATGATCAGCGGGATCACTGACAGCGCAAAGAACAATTTCTTGAACGGCGTGTTGGTGCGCTCGTTCACCCAGGCGAAGAAGGTGCCGATGACGAAGGCGAGCACCGACGAGCCGAAGGCGAATTGCAGCGAGTTGAAGAACAGCTTGAGCGTTTCGGCGCCGCTATAGGCGGCGATGTAGTTCTCCAGCGTGAATTGCTGCACGCGACCCGCGCCCTCGGGCGTCAGGACGCTCTCCCAGAGAAGGAAGCCGAGCGGAACGAGCGCCAGCCAGGCGATCAGCGCGACGGCGCCGCCGATCACCAGTCCCTTTGCATCGAAGGCCGGCGCCGCCCGTGGAGCGGCCGGCACGTCCAACACGGCTGCGTTCATCGCTCCCTCTGAAGTGTGTTCTTCTATGTGGAACACTGTTCCGATATTGTGCGGAGACGGTATCACCGGCCGGCCCGCGCGCGCAACGAACTGGACGTCCGTGCGTTTCACGTTGCGTGGCTGCGGCCGATGGACGCCTGACCCGCGAAATTAAGGGTTCATCAACCATAAAAATCCAGGGTGGGCGTGCATTCGCGCAAATGCGCCTCGCAGGAACCGGCATGGCCAACCAGCTCAACATGCTCGCGAAGACCGCCCAGCGTGTGCTGGTGGCGGCGATCATGTTGAGCCCGTGGGCTGCCGCCCGAGCCGATACGCTGCTGATGCAAGGCTCGAGCACCGTCAATCGCCAGGTCATGGAGCCATTTCACGCCGAGATCGAGCGGTTGAGCGGGCAGGTTCTCACCGTCATTCCGAACCGCTCGACGCTCGGTCTGCTCGCGTTGCTCGAAGGCCGGGCGCACATCGCGATGCTGTCGGCGCCGCTGGAATCGGAATCGTCAAACTTGCAGAAGGCGATGCCGGGTCTGTCATTCGACAAGCTCAAAGCCCACGAGATCAAACGCACGCGCGTCGGCATCGGCGTGCATCCGAGCAATCCGGTGCGCCATGCGACACGCGAGCAGCTTCAGAAAATCCTCGAAGGCAAAATCACCAACTGGAAATCGCTCGGCGGGGCCGATCTGCCGATCCGCGTCATTCTCGTAGGCGGGGGCGGCGGTGTCACGGTGACTGTCGAGGCGGCGCTGCTCAAGGGTGAGCAGGCCAGCACGCCGAACAAGCTCTATGTGAAGACCGCGACGCAACTGTTTCAGGTGGTCGAGCAAGAGCCGGGCGCGATCGGTTTCGGTCAGCTCGGCGTGCTGAAGCAGCGCAAGGCCACGGAGCTGTCCGCCGACAAGCCGATTGAACAGGTGCTCTATCTGGTGACATCCGGCGAGCCGACGCCGGCGATGGAAGCAGTGATCAAGGCGACGAAGCAGGTCGCCGCGCAGCAGATGTGACGCGGCTCACTTCAGGAACAATTCGGTCCAGATCTTCAGCCACTTGTCGCTCTCGGTGTTCACTGTCGCCGGATCGATCAAGGTGAACTTCGCCGTATCCATTGGTGTCTTGATGGCTTTGCTGGTCGGCACGCGGCCGAGCGCTCCAAGCAGCGCTTGCCCTTCCGGCGACAGCACGAAATCGGCGAACAGCAACGCCGCGTTCGGATGCGGCGCGTTCTTGAAAACTGCGATCCCCTGTGGCCGGCCGACGAGCGGCTCGACTGGAACCCAATCGATCGGCCCGCCTTTCTCTTTGATCGAGTCGGCGTTGGCGCTGTAGAGCGTGAGCCCGACGGGTGTTTCGCCGGCGGCCACCAACTGCGCCAACAGGACGTGCCCTTTGCGCATCTCGGGCTTCAGCACGGCGAGCTTGCGGAAGAACGTCATGGCGCGCTCTTCGCCCCAGTATTTCACGATGGCGCCGAGCCACTCCTGGTCGGTGGCTTCGATCGCGAGCTTGCCTTTCCATTTCGGATCCGCGAAGCCCTCATAAGTCGCGGGGATGTCCTCGCGCTTCACCTTCTGGGTGTTGAAACCGACCACAAAGAGATTCACGCGGTCGCTGACGTATTTCCTGTGCGGTGGGACGGCGTAGGGATGAAGGCCCGCGACGTGCGGCGAGTAGAACTCCGAGATCAGGCCCTCCTGCGCGAGAACCTCGACCTCGGGCGCGTTGGTCTCGATCACATCGACGCTGTGGCGGCGGGCGCGCGCCTCCGCGACGGTCCGTTGCAATACGGTCTCGCTGAGATTGCGCCAGAGCTGAACCTTGACGCCGTATTTCTTCTCGAAGGCCTGGGCGAGCTGGTTCGATTCCGTCGGCGCCATCGAAGTGTAGAAGGTGAGGGTGCCTTCTTTCTTAGCGCCCTCGACGAGCTTCGCTTCGCGATCGGCGCCCTGATACTGGTAGATGGCTTCGGTCTGCGCCTGCGCCGGGAGCGCCGCGAGACAGACCAGAAGCAAGCCGAACAACATCCTCATGACGCCATCACCCGCTGCGCGCCGCCGCCGGCGCGCATTCTAGGTTCGGCCAAGAACGATGCAACGCGTGCGATGCAATCAGTTGCGGGGAGGTGGGAGGCCGGAATGAGATGAATCGGTGCTGCCGGTGGTCGGCACCGAGAGCGAGAGCCCGAAGTAAGTCGGCTCGCGGGTGCTTGTCATCGCGCCGTCCAGCCCACGGATGCGGTTGCCATCCGGCGTCTGATACATCTTCATCTTGGTGTCGGTTGAAATACCGAAAGAGCCGCTCTCCAGTGGAATGCGTCCGAGCTCGGACGGCTTGGCCCGCGGTGTCTCTTTCGCGGCAGCGTGAGTGTTGTTCGCGCGGTGTGCGCTGTCGAGCTGGATCGGCGTGTGTTTCGCCGCCGGCTTGCTCGCGGGGACTTTCGGCGCGGCCGGCCGCGGCGCAGGCTTGTGCTGTTTCGCTGTCACATTGCTTGCGGGCGTTGTGGCGTTCTGGGCGCGCACATGCGGTGCCGCCAGAACAGCAGCCATCGTCAGAACTGCCAGGATCAGTTTGGAAGCCATCGTCGCCCCACGTTCCGCATGCTACGCCAGGATATCGCCTCTGGCGCAAGCGGATTGTGATGCCACCCTATGGTTAAGTTTGTTGAAATCATGGGCAGCCGTGGAGACGCTATTCCACGGTCGCTCCGATGGCGCGGACCATCTTGCCCCAGTTGTTGATTTCACTTTTGAAGAAAGCCTGCGCGTCCGCCGCGGTTCCAGGCGTGGGTTCCAGGCCCATGGTCTTGAGTTTCGTCTGAACCTCCGGGCTCTTGAGGATTTCGCCGATGGCGCCGTTGAGCTTGGTGACGATGGCGTCGTTGGTCTTCGAATGGATGAAGAAGCCGACCCACGAGGTCGCGAAGAAGCCGGGGTAGCCGCTCTCGGCATAGGTCGGAACATCGGGAACCGCGGCGACGCGCTTCTCGCTGGCGATGGCGATGCCGCGCAGACGCCCGCTGTTGATGTGCGGAACCGCGGGCGGCAGCGTCAGCGCGTTGGAATCGACGTGGCTGCCCATCAGCGCGTTCATCGCCGGCGCGCCGCCTTGATAGGGCACATGGATGGCTTCGACCTTGGCGAGCTGTTTAAAGAAATATTCGCCCGCGATGTAGGAACTGGTGCCGACGCCGGCCGTGCCGAAGGTGATCGGCTTGGTCTTCGCGCCCTCGATGAACTCCTTGAGGTTTTTCGCGGGATTGGCCGGGTTGACGATCAGCGACTCCGGCGTGGAACCGACGATCGCGACGCCGCGCAGATCGTCACTGGCGTAGCCCTTGTTCTTGTAGAGCGTGTCGTTGACCGCGACAGAGGTGGTGGTCACCAGGATCGTATGTCCGTCGGGAGAAGCGTTTACGACGGTGCGCGCGCCAAGGTTGCCGCCGGCGCCGCCGCGGTTTTCCACCACGATGCTCTGACCGAGTTTCTTGCCGAGTTCATCGCTGAAAAGGCGCGCGACGCTGTCGGCAAAACCGCCCGCTGCGAAGGCAACCACCAGCGTCACCGGCTGCGTCGGATACTGCTGCGCTGAAGCTGGCGCGCTAACCACGATGTGGGACAGCGCGAGTGCGGCAGCCGCCGAACGAAACGACATTTTCGAAACTCTCCCTAGGTTCTGCCCATCATAGCGGCAATTCACCCGATTTCGCAGCGAGATGTCGCAGCGCAGTACGGGTGACAATGCGTTGCCCACCATGCCAAACTCCGCGCGGGACGCAAAACACCGCTTCAAGAATCGACGTTCCAGGGAGGAATGAAGGATGCCGTTCAGGCCGATTCTGGTCGCGCTGTTTGCTATGTGCGTGACGGCGACCGCAACCCACGCGCAAAATTATCCGTCGCGCAACATCACCGCGATCATCCCGTTCGCCGCGGGCAATGCGAACGACATCACCGCGCGTATCGTGTTCGAGCAGCTCTCCAAGCAACTCGGACAGGCGATCGTCATCGAAGGACGGCCCGGCGCGGGCGGTACCATCGGCGTCGGCCAGGCGGCGCGGGCGGCGCCAGACGGCTACACCATCCTGTTCCACTCGGCGACGTTCAGCGCGTCCTACGTGACGCACAAGACGCTGCCCTACGACACGCTCAACGATTTCATCGCGGTCGCACCGGTCGGCATTTCGCCGAGCGTGCTCGTGGCGGCTCCGTCCAAGGGCTACAAGACCGCCGCCGATCTGATCGCGGCGGCCAAGGCAAAGCCCGGCGAGTTGAACTTCGCGTCTGCGGGCATCGGTGCGGCCTCGCATCTCGCCGCGGAAAAATTCCGCGTCGCCGCCGGCATCAAGGCGCAACACATTCCGTTCAAGGGACCCGTGGAAGCGCTCGCCGAAGTGATGGCAGGCCGTATCGACTTCTATTTCCTGCCGATCGCGGCGGCGCTGCCACAGATCAAGGAAGGCACGGTGCGGGCGCTGGCGGTGTCGTCCGACAAGCGCATCGCATCGCTACCCGATATTCCGACAACGGCTGAGATCGGATTGCCCGGCGCGGCCTATGCGTTCTGGAACGGCGTGTTCGTGCCGTCCAAGACGCCGCACGAAATCGTCGACAAGCTCTACAAGGAAACGACGAAGGCGGTGGCCGAGCCTGTGGTGCAGGAGCGCATGGCGAAGATGGGCATTCAGCCGCTCACCATGTCGCAGCCGGAGTTCGAGAAATACTTCAAGGCCGATGTCCTCGACACCGCCAAGCTCGCGGAAGCCGCGGGCATCGAGAAGCAATAGTTCCTCCTCGGTAAGGAGAATCGCATGTCCAACGAACCCGTTGCCACCCGCACGCCGGGCGCCTTGCGTGCAGGCCCTGGCCAGCATCTGTTCGATCTCGGCACGGTCAACCACATCATGGGCGGTCCGGCGTATTCGACCGCCAACGGTTCCTGCATCGAAGGCGACCGCATGATCGTCGCGCTGATGCGAATGCCGGCCGGCACCGGCGCGGAGGTCCACTCGCATCCGAACGAGCAGTGGATCTACATCATGGAGGGCACGTTCGAAGGTGAGATCGAGGGCCAGTCGTTTTCGGCGAAGCCCGGTACGGTGCTCTACATTCCGTCGAACGCGAAGCACTCCGGCAAGGCCAGCAAGGCCGGCGATGTGGTGTTCTTCACGGTGAAGGACGCCTCACACAGTTTGCACGGCATCAAAGCCGCGTAGAGGCCAGCATGAAGCGGTCTGCCCTCGCGTTGCTGTTGGCGTCCAGCCTTCTGGCAGGCGCTGAGAGCGGCGCTTCGGCGCAAAATACACAAAGCCAGGCTCATGAGTGGCCGACGAAGCCGATCCGCGCGATCGTGCCGATTGCGCCTGGAACGGGCGGCGACGTGATGTCGCGCATCGTGCTCAATCAGCTTTCGCTGCAACTCAACCAGCCGATCGTCATCGAGAACAAGGGCGGCGCTGGCGGCACCATCGGCGCGGCCATGGTCGCGAAGGCGGATGCCGACGGCTACACGCTGCTCTCGCATTCGGCGACGCATGTGATCGCGCCCGCGATCTATCCCAATCTCGCTTACGACGCGTCGCGCGACTTCGCGGCGGTGATTCCGATCGGCAGCGTGCCGAGCGCGCTCGTGGTCGCGCCGTCGAAGGGTTTCAAGACCATTCACGACATGGTCGCCGCGGGCAAAGCCAAGCCCGGCACACTGACGTATGCGTCATCGGGAGTCGGATCGACGACGCACCTCACCGCCGAGCGCTTCCTTCAGAGCGCGGGCATGACGGCGATCCATGTGCCGTTCCGTGGCGGCGGGTTCCAGCCGGAGATCATCGCGGGGCGTGTCGATTTCGGTTACTCGCCGATTGCGACATGTTTGCCCAACGTTCGCGACGGCCGCCTCCAGGCGCTTGCCGTGAGCGGCGCGAAACGTGCGTCGTCGCTGCCCGATGTGCCGACCACGCTTGAGGCGGGCTATCCGAACTCCGATTACGTGATCTGGGTCGGGCTGTTCTTCCCGGCGAAGACGCCGCGCGAGATCGTCAACAAGCTGCATGACGAGACGGTCAAGGCGCTGCAATCGCCCGCAGTGCGCGACCGCTTCGCGCAGCTCGACGTCGAGCCGATGCCGATATCGTCCGCAGAATTCGACGAACTCATCAAAAAGGAAATTGTCTCCAACGCCGCGCTCGCAAAGGCGGTGGGGCTCAAGGCGGATTGAACAAAAACAAAACGGACACCAAGGGAGAAATTGAGATGAAACGTCTGACGATTGCGCTGTTATCGGCTTTGGCGTTCGCTGTGGCGGGGCCCGCTGTTGCGCAGGACAAATATCCGTCGAAGCCGGTGAAGATCATCGTGCCCTATGCGCCGGGCGGCGCGACCGACATCACCTCGCGGCTGTTCGGTGAGCAGTTCAAGAACCAGCTCGGCCAATCCTTCGTGGTGGAGAACAAGTCCGGCGCGTTCGGCATCATCGGCATCGAGGAAATGGCGCGCTCGAAGCCGGACGGTTACACGCTGTTCGTCGGCAACGTCTCGACCAACGCTATCACGCCGGTCCTGTTCAAGAGCAAATTCAAGATCGACTTCGAGAAAGACGTGGTGCCGGTGTCGCGGCTCGCGATCTATCCGTCGTTCCTGATGGTGACGACGACGAACTTCGACGTGAAGGACGTCAAGAGTCTGGTCGATTACGCCAAGAAGAACCCGGGCAAGGTGCGCTTCTCGAGCGCGGGCGTCGGCAGCTTCCCGCACTTCGACATGGAAATCTTCGCCAAGCGCGCGGGCGTCGACATGGTCCACATTCCGAACAAGACCGGTGCAGCCGGCATGATCAACGACCTCGTGGTCGGCGATGCGCAGGTCGCGATCATCAACTCCGCGAGCACGGCGGCGATGATCAAAGCCGGCAAGATGCGGCCCATCGCGATCGCGGCCGAGCAGCGCCTCGCCGAATATCCGGACGTGCCGACGATGGCTGAGGCGGGGTTCCCCGGTGTCGGCACGCTGCACTGGCAGGGTATGCTGGCTCCAGCCGGCACGCCGAAGGAGGTGCTCGATACGCTGTTCAAGGCGGTCAACGAGGCGACGAAGGCGCCCGCGCTTCAGGAGGCGTTCGCCAAGCAGCTCGTCAGCATCAAGCCGAATGCGTCGCTGGATGAATCGAAGACCTGGCTCAAGGGCGAACTCGACAACTGGCGCAAGATCACGAGCGAAGTGAAGGTTGAAATGACAGAGTAGCGTTCAAGCTGATTGCGCGACCGGGGACGGCAGAGCCCCGGCGCGCGGGGAGGGATCATCATGAAGCGCGTTGGACTGACGTTGGCTTTGTTGATGGGTCTGCTTGCCGGAAATCCGGCTCAGGCCCAGGACAAGTTTCCATCGAAGCCGATCAAGATTCTCCTGCCCTATGGCGCGGGCAGCGCGACCGACATCATCACGCGCATCATGTGCGAGCAGTTGCGCCAGATCCTCGGTCAGTCGTGCGTGGTCGAGAACAAGCCGGGCGCTTTCGGCATCATCGCCATCGAGGAAATGGCGCGCTCCAAGCCTGACGGTTACACGCTCCAGGTCGGCAATGTCTCGACCAATGCGATCACGCCGGTCCTGTTCAAGGACAAGTTCGGCATCGATTACGAGAAGGATGTGGTCGCTATCGCGCGGCTCGCGGACATCCCGACCTTCATGATGATGACGGCGAAGATTCCGCCGAAGACGCTGGCTGAGTTCGTCGCTTACGCGAAGGAACGGCCCGGCAAGCTGAAATACGCGAGCCCCGGCGCGGGCAGCTTCCCGCACTACGACATGGAGATCTTCTCGCAACGCGCGGGGATCAAGATGGAGGTCATCCACATCAAGGCAGGGCCGCCTGGCTACATCAACGACATGACGCTGGGCGACATCCATGTGTCGTTCATGAACGTTGCGACGTCTGCGCCGCAGATGAAGGCGGGCACGCTGCGGCCGCTGGTGTCCACCACCGAGAAGCGGCTGCCGGACTATCCCGATGTACCGACAATGACAGAGGCCGGCTATCCGGGCGTCGGCACGACGCTGTGGGCCGGGCTGTTCGCGCCGGCGGGAACGCCGCAGCCTGTGCTTGAGACCTTGCAGAAGGCGGTGGCGCAGGCGCTGAAGTCGCCGCAGGTGCTCGACGCTTACGCGAAGCAGAACGTCCGTGCGCAGCCGACCGAGTCTCTGGATGCGGCCAAGACGTGGCTCAGGGGCGAAATCGCGTCGTGGGAGAAGATCACCAAGGAGATCAAGATCGACCTGACTGATTGATGTGGCCGCAAGTGAATTCTCTCTCCGCCCTCATCCCGAGGAGGCGGCGTAGCCGCCGTCTCGAAGGATGGGGCGGCCCCATGCTTCGAGACGCATTGCTTCGCAGTGCTCCTCAGCATGAGGCCGGGAGAGAGCGGTGAAACTGGAAAGAGTTGGAATCATGAACGTCGAAGTGAAGCCCTCCGCCATCGCTTACAAACTGAAGATCGACAGGGACGTCGACGTGCCGATGCGCGACGGCGCGAAGCTGAAGGCCGATGTGTTCCGGCCGGACGACGGCGGAAAGTTTCCGGCGCTTCTCAACCTCGGGCCGTACCAGAAGGACAAGCTCTGGACGGTGCCTCCGAATCTTGAGGAGAAGCAGAACGAGTACATGAACTGGGAGACGGTCAATCCCGAGTGGTGGGTGCCGCGCGGCTATGCCGCGGTGCGCGTGGACGGGCGTGGCTCGGGCAAGTCGCCGGGCCAGTGCGAGCCGTGGTCCTACGCCGAGGCGGTCGACTTCTACGATGCGATCGAATGGGCCGCGGCGCAGCCGTGGTGCAACGGCAAGGTCGGTCTCACCGGCATTTCCTATTACGCGATCAACCAGTGGTTTGTCGCGAACCTCAATCCGCCGTCGCTGAAGGCGATCATGCCGTGGGAGGGCTTCGCCGACATCTACCGCGACGCGCTCTATCACGGCGGCATCTTCAGCGTGTTCATGTCCAACTGGGTCACCGCGCATACGATGCATCACACGCTCGGCCGCGCGGCGCGTGATCTGCCGAATGCGTGGAACGTCAACACGCTGCATCTGTGGCTGAGCAACAACCTCGACAGCGGGGTGTTGCGCGGTGCGCAGGCGCAGTGGGACCAGATCAAGGTGCCGGTGTACACGGTCGGCAACTGGACCGGCTTCGCGCTGCATCTGCGCGGCAACACCGAGGCCTACATGCATGCGGCCTCGAAGCACAAGAAGCTGCGCATCCACAATGGTTCGCACGTCCATGCCTTCTATACGGAGGAAGGTCGGCATGATCAGATTCGCTTCTTCGACCACTGGCTGAAGGGGATCGACAACGGCGTGATGAACGAGCCACCGGTGAAGCTCGCGATTCGGCACGGCAAGGACAAGATCGAGTGGCGGCACGAGAACGAATGGCCGCTCGCCCGCACGCAATGGACGAAGTACTACTTCGACATCGCGGCGGCGGAGTCCGGCCAGGAGCCGCGCACCGGCTCGCTGGTGAAGGAGAATCCGAAGAAGGAAAGCTCCTGCACCTATCCGTCGTTCAATCTCGGCACCATGGGCTCGACGTCGGCGGCGTCCTCCCAAGTCATGGGTGGCGGCATCAAGCCGGGTATGGGCATCGCGTTGGAGACACCGCCGCTCGCGGAGGACGTCGAGGTGACGGGGCCGCTTGCAGCAACCTTCTGGGTGTCGAGCTCGTCCGAGGACTGCGACCTGTTCCTGACGCTGCGGAACTTCGACGCTGACGGAAATGAGATTCTCGAAACCGGCCAGCAGGGCTCGCCGGTCCCGGTCGCGAAAGGCTGGCTGCGCGCCTCGCATCGCGAGCTTGATCCGGAAAAGACGCTTGCTTACCGGCCGTATCACAAGCACACGCGGCGGCTTTATCTGAAGCCCGGCGAGATCGTGAAGGTCGATGTCGAGATCTGGCCGACGTCGATGGTGTTCAAGAAAGGCCACCGCATCCGGCTCGACGTGCAGCCGCGCGACGGCTTCGGCAGCCAGTCGTACCTGCATTATCACGCGGACTACAACACAGGGACGAACACGGTCCATGCGGGTGGGAAATATGAGTCGTACCTGCTGCTGCCAGTGATTCCGAAGAAATGAGGCGCAAGTTGGCTTTGGCCTGCGCGGCTTCCCTCCGCTGTCATCACCGGGCCGCCGCGAAGCGGCGAGACCCGGTGATCCAGCTCTTTGGTGAAAAGCTGGATCGCCCGGTCAAGCCGGGCGATGACACTTGTGTAGTGGCGAGACGGAGGACTGCATGAGCAGCGAAGGACAGAGCAGCACGGCGCCCGTCTCCAACCTCCTTCATCGCAAGGACGTTCTCGCCGGTCTTCTCTTCATCGGCGTATCCGTTCTCGGGCTGTGGGCTTCGCGCAACTACCCGGTCGGTACCGGGACGCGCATGGGCACCGGCTACGTACCGCGGCTCCTCTGCTGGATCCTGCTCGGGCTCGGTGTGCTGGTGATGCTGCAAGGTGTCCGCGATACCAGCCGTGGCGGTCGGCTCGACGAGACGCCGCCGATCTGGCGCTCGATCATATTCGTCACCGCGTCGTTGCTCGTGTTCGCCTTCGCGATCCAACCGCTCGGCGTGGTGATCGCGATCGCTCTGCTCACATTGGTCGGGAGCTTCGCGGGCAGGGAGGCCCGGCCACTGGAGATTGCGGCCACAGCAGTCGTGTTGATCGTCATGACGGTGGTGATCTTCGTCTGGGGCATCGGCCTGCCGATCCCCGTCTGGCCGGAGTTCTAGCGAATGGAATTTTTCTCCAATCTCGCGACCGGCTTCGGCGTCGCTCTCACCCCGATCAATCTCGTCTTCGCCTTCGTCGGCTGTCTGGTCGGAACGCTGATCGGCGTGCTGCCGGGTATCGGCCCAGTGGCGACGGTCGCGATGCTGCTGCCGCTGACTTTCTATCTGGAGCCAGTGTCAGGCCTGATTATGCTCGCCGGCATCTTCTATGGCGCGCAGTACGGCGGCTCGACCACGGCGATCCTCGTCAACATGCCGGGCGAAACGTCATCGGTGGTGACGTGTATCGACGGACACCAGATGGCGCGGAAAGGCCGCGCGGGGGCGGCGCTTGCGGTCGCGGCGCTTGGCTCGTTCTTCGCGGGCTGCTTCTCGACGCTCCTCATCGCGCTGTTCTCGCCACCGCTCGCCAAGGTCGGGCAATCATTCGGCGCGCCGGAGTATTTCTCGCTGATGGTGCTGGGCCTGATCGCCGCGGTGGTGCTCGCGCACGGCTCGATCATCAAGGCGGTGGCGATGGTGATTCTCGGTCTGCTGCTCGGCCTGGTCGGCACCGACGGCAACACCGGCGGCCAGCGGTTCACCTTCGGCGCGAACCTTCTGGCTGACGGCATCGGCTTCGTTCCGCTTGCCATCGGCGTGTTCGGCCTCGGGGAGGTGATCGCCAACCTGATCCGGCCGGGAGAGCGGCGTGATCTCCTTACTGGCAAGATCTCAGGCCTGTGGCTGACAATGCAGGAGTTCAAGCAGGCATGGCCGGCGACCGTGCGCGGCACGCTGATCGGCTCCGTGCTCGGCGTGCTGCCGGGTGGCGGGGCGACGCTGTCGTCGTTCGCGGGCTATGTGCTGGAGAAGAAGGTGGCGAAAGATCCTTCGCGCTTTGGCAAGGGTGCGATCGAGGGTGTCGCAGGGCCGGAATCGGCAAACAACGCCGGTGCGCAAACATCGTTCATCCCGATGCTGACGCTCGGTATCCCTGGCAACGCGGTGATGGCGCTGATGATCGGTGCGTTGACGATCCACGGCATTCAGCCAGGCCCGCAGGTGATGACCGAACGGCCGACGCTGTTCTGGGGGATGGTCGCCTCGATGTGGATCGGCAACCTGATGCTGGTCATCATCAATCTGCCGCTGATCGGGATCTGGGTGCAGCTTCTGAAGGTGCCGTATCGCGTGCTCTATCTCGCGATCCTGCTGTTCTGCGCGATCGGCGTTTACACGCTGAACAACAGCGCCTTCGAGGTGATGCTGACCGCAGGCTTCGGTGTGTTTGGTTACGTGCTGATGCGGCTCGAATGTGAACCCGCGCCGATGCTGCTCGGGTTCATTCTCGGCCCGCTGATGGAGGAGAACCTCCGCCGCGCCATGCGTATCTCCAGTGGTGACCCAATGATCTTCATCGACCGGCCGATCAGCCTCGGCTTGCTGATCGCCGCGGCGTTCCTGCTGCTGCTTGTCATGCTGCCGGCGATCCGCGGCAAGCGCGAGGAAGTGTTTCAGGAAGGTTAGGGCGAAACCTCCTCCAGAACGCGGCCCTTCGTTTCCACCGCGAACAGGCCGGTGATCACAGCCGCGGAGATCGCGGTCGCGGCGAACAGCAGATAGACCGATGGCATGTCGCCGCCGAGCATGTGCCCGACGATGCTTGGCCCGATGATCGAGGCGAAGCGCAGCCAGGCCGTGGCGGTGCCGACACCGAGCGCGCGTGAGCGCGTCGGGTAAAGCTCCGGTGTGTAGAGATAGACGCCGATGTTGACGGTCGAGATAAAGAAGTAGGCGATGCTCATGAAGATGAGCACTTGTTCGGAGGTCGCCCCTGGCGTGAGGAACAGCATCGCGATGCTGGCGCCACCCGCGGCGAAGGCCAGCGCGAACCACGTGCGGCGGCCGACGTAGTCAATCGACAACGCGCAGACCAGAGTGCCAACGAGACCGACGGCCTGGGTGATCAGGTTGTACTGGAGTGAAACGTCGAGCGGCAGCTTGAACACGGTGCGGTAGAGCGTCGGCAGCCAGATCACGAAGCCGTAGTTGATGAAATAGGCGGCGAACCAGATCACCCAGACGGTCAGCGTGCGGCGAAGGTAGAGCGGACCGAACAGATCGGACAGTGACGCCTTGTGCTCGTGCGCCGAGACCACAGGTTGCGGGGCGGGCAGTGGGTTGCCGGTCGAGGCGACGGTCTCGCGCTCGATCAGGGTCACAGCACCGTCGGCTTCCGCAGTGCGTCCCTGCACCGCGAGCCAGCGCGGCGATTCCGGCAGCAGCACGCGGAGACACAGTGCGAGAAGCGCGGGCGCGGCGCCGAGATAGAACATGCTCTGCCAGCCGAAGCGCGGCACCATCCAGACGCTGAGCACGCTGGCCGCGACAAGGCCGACGGGGAACACGAGCTCATAGAGGAGGACGAAGCGGCCGCGGTTGCGCGCCCGCGTCAACTCGCTGATGTAGCAGGCTGCAACCGGCACCTCGCCGCCGAGGCCGATGCCCTGAATGGTGCGGGCGATGAGCAGCGACTGGTAGTCCCAGGCGAAGGCGCAGACGAAGCTCATCACCGAGAACAGCGCGATCGACCAGATCATCGCCTGCATGCGGCCATAGCGCTCGGCGATCCAACCGAAGAACAGCGCACCGATGAGCTGCCCGACGAAGCCCGCCGAGATCATGTAGCCGATCTCGGGGCCGGTCAGTTTCCACATCGGCGCGAGAACCGGGAGGACGGTCGCGATGGCGAGTGCGTCGAAAGCATCAAAGAATGTCGCGATGCCGACGATGATGCGCGTGCGGATGTGCCACCAGGAGGTCGGCAGGCGTTCGATGCGGGCGACGACGTCATCGACGCTGCCGGACGGCGCTGTTCCCGTGCTCATGACATCCTCCCCCGGCGTTGTGCTTTTCAGCGCGGTTCGAGGCCCACCGATTTGATCACCGCCACGCCCTCGGGCGAGCCGAGGAACTTGATGAAGGCCTGAACGGTCTCGGGCGATTTCGGCGCCGTGCCGAGGCCGGCCGAGAGGATGGTGACGTATTGCAATTCTTCCGGCAGCGGGCCGACGACATCGACGTCGTAAGGCTTGAGCGCGCTGATCTGCTGGATCGCCATTTCGGCCTCGCCGCGCATCACGATCAGCGCTGTCGAGTTGCCGTCGCCAAGCACATATTTCGGCTTCATCTCGGCGGCGATGCCGAGCCGCTCGAACATCTTCTCGGTGTGCACGCCGCTCGTCGCTCCGGTCGAGGGCGCGGAGAAGGTGACGGTCTTCGCTGCAAGCAGCGTTTTCTTCAGCGCTTCCGGTGTCTTGATATCCGGATGCGGCGCGCCTTTCTTCACGGCGACGCCGACCAGCGAACGCGCGATGTCGATACGCGAGCCCGATTGGAGCTTGCCTTGCTTGACGAGCTGATCGATGGCCTCGGGTGTGATGACAACGAGATCGGCGCTCTCGCCGTCCCCGATGCGCTTGGCGACTTGCTGCGAGGTACCGAAGCCGAGTACGACCTTGTGGCCGGTTTGCTTCTCGAACAGCGGGGCTGCGTCTTTCAGCATCGCCTGCGCGGCGTTCGAGCTGAGCACTTTGATCTCAGCGGCGCTCGCAAGTTGCGGCAGCGCGAATAGTAGAACAGCGAACAGAATCCCGCGAATGGCGGCAGTGAACGTCACGATGTCCTCCCCCGAACTTGTTTTGAGGGAAGCCTATCAGTGTTGCGGCGGCGTGCCAGCGGCCTCGGTGAATCGGCGTTGTGCGGATACCGAATCAGTCGCCACCAGCGAGGCCGTAGCCGAGCGCGGTGACAACAGCCGTCACCTGCTCGCGCAAGGCCGGTAGCGGGATGGCCTGCAACTTCTCTTCGAGGCCGAGCGCGACAAGGCCGTGCGTCGCGGAGAACAGCGAACGGGCGAGGAGCTTGCGGCGCTCGGGCGGTGTGTTGGGTTGAAGCTCGGCGACCGGGCCTTCGATGTAGCCGAACAGCCGTTCGAGATCGCGCTGATACCAGTCCGGCGGATGCCGGCCGGGCGGCAGGCGGTGTTCGAACAGCGCCTGCCATTGGCGGCGGTGCGCGGCTGCGAATTCGAGATAGGCGAGGGCAAGCTTCACGAGCTGCCCGATGGCCCAGTCCGGTCCGCGGCCGGGGGAGGCGGCGGTGGCGAGCGTCTTTTCGAGAGCCGCAAGTGTTTTTGCGTTGGCCAGGAGGACCAGCTCGTCAAGATCGGCAACCACATTGTAGATCGCCCCGACCGCGCAGCCGACCTCATCAGCGAGCGGCCGGGCCTTCACGCCGGCCACCCCCGCCAGGGCGATGGTGCGCTCGGCGGCGGCCACCAGGGCGTCCTTCAATTGCTCGCGGCGGGCAGCGGTTTCCATGTATTTCAAGCCAATATCAGCAAATTGAACGATGTTCAAGAAATGTCTTGAACATCGTTCAAAACATGATAGTGTCATGAACACCGTTCAAAATACTTCGCGACGAGAACCACGGCTGCAACACAGGTTAAACCGCTTCGGACCCCCGCTGGCATAGCGCAGTCCGTCACCTAGACTGCACCGCCCACCCGCCCGCCGGGAGAACGGACCAGCGAACCGAGAATTCAAGGAACTGCATTCAATGTCGGACCCGATCCTTTTCTCCCGCCGTTTCGCACCGCTGTTCTGGTGCCAGTTCTTCTCGGCGTTCAGCGACAACTTCCTGAAGAACGCGCTGGTCTTCCTGATCCTGTTTCAGATCGGCGGGTCGGCGGGCGAGTCCCTCATCACGCTGGCGGCCGCGGTGTTCATCGCGCCCTATTTCTTCCTCTCGGCGCTCGGCGGCGAGATGGCCGACCGCTACGACAAGGCGGTTGTCGCGCAGCGGCTCAAGTTCTGCGAGATCGGCATCGCGCTCATCGCGATCCTGGGCTTCACCATCCAGTCGGTGCCGGTGCTGTTCCTCGCGCTGTTCGGATTCGGCGTGATCGGTTCGCTGTTCGGGCCGATCAAATACGGCATTCTGCCGGACCTGCTGCCGCGCTCCGAGCTGCCGAAGGCCAACGCGCTGGTCGAAGGCGCGACCTTCATGGCGATCCTGCTCGGCACCATCGTCGGCGGTCTTGCCGCGAAGGACGGCGGCCATTGGGCCGCGTTCGGCAGCATGATGCTGGTGTTCGCGCTCTTGTGCTGGGGCTCGAGCCTCTTGATCCCCCGCGTCGGATCGGGGGCGCCGGACCTCAAGATTTCAACGAACATCGCCAAGTCCACGGCGGCGCTGCTGAAGCATCTGCGTGCCGACAGCCGCCTGTGGTGGGGCGGTCTCGTTACGAGTTGGTTCTGGATGGTTGGCGCGATCGTCCTCTCGCTGTTGCCGCCGCTGGTGAAGACCATCCTCGGTGGCACCGAGGAGGTCGTGACGATGTTCCTCGCGGTGTTCTCGATCGCGGTGGCGGTTGGTTCGGGCCTCGCGGCCTGGCTCGCGAGCGGTCGCATCGTGATCCTGCCGACGGCGGTGGGCGCCGTGCTGCTTGCGGTCTTCGCCTTCGATCTCGGCTGGGCGACGCTGCATTCGCCGATCTCCATCGTGCCGCACAGCGCGAGCGAAGTGCTCGGTTCGAGCCTTGGCCTGCGCGTGATGATTGACCTCGCAGGCCTCGCCATTGCGGGCGGCCTCTACATCGTGCCGACCTTTGCAGCGGTGCAGGCCTGGGCCGGCGCCGATCGCCGCGCGCGCACCATCGCTGCTGTGAACGTGCTCAATGCAGCCTTCATGGTGTTCGGCACAATTGTGGTTGCGGCTCTACAAGCCTTCGGCACCACGACGCCGATGCTGTTCATCCTGGTCGCGGTGGCGACGCTGATCGTCGCCTTCACGATCATGAAGACGATGCCGGCGAATCCGATGATGGACTTCCTTTCCATCGTGTTCCGCGCGCTCTACCGCGTCGAGGTGAAGGGCGTCGAGAATCTGCTTCACGCGGGGCAGAACCCGATCATCGCGCTGAACCACACGAGCTTCCTCGACGCCGCGCTGGCCCTGTCGCTGCTTCCGAAGGATCCGGTGTTCGCGATCGACAGCGCGATGGCAAAAAATTGGTGGGTGAAGCCGTTCCTGCATTTCACCCGCGCGATGCCGCTCGACCCGACCAAGCCGATGGCGACGCGCACGCTGATCAACGCGGTGAAGGGCGGCGAACCGCTCATCATCTTCCCGGAGGGCCGTCTTACGGTCACCGGCAGCCTGATGAAGATCTACGACGGCGCGGGGCTGATTGCCGATAAAACGGACGCCTATGTGGTGCCGGTCCGCCTCGAAGGCCTCGACGCGACGCCGTTCACGCGGCTGTCGAAGGGCCAGATTCGCCGCCGCTGGTTCCCCAAAGTCACCGTGACCGTGCTCGAGCCGGTGAAGCTCTCGGTCGATCCGGCGCTGAAAGGCAAGCACCGTCGCATTGCCGCGGGGGCCGCGCTCTACGAGATCATGTCGAACCTGATCTACCGCACCACGTCGATCGAACGCACGGTGCCGGAGGCGCTGATCGAGGCGGCGATGCTGCATGGCCGTGGCCGCGTCGCGGTGGAAGATCCGATCGCGGGTACGCTGACCTACCGAAAGCTGCTGATGGGTGCGCGTATCCTCGGCGAGAAGCTGATGCCGCTTGCGCCGGAGGGCAAAGCCATCGGTCTGATGCTTCCGAACGCGAACGGCGCGGCTGTGACGCTGATGGCGCTGATGTCGGCGGGCCGAGTGCCGGCGATGATCAACTTCACCGCGGGCGTCACCAACGTGCTGGCCGCGTGCAAGGCGGCGCAGGTGGACACGATCCTGACTTCGCGCGCGTTCATCGAGAAGGGCCGGCTCGACGCGCTGATCGCGGGTCTGCAACCAACCATCAAGATCGTCTATCTCGACGACATCCGCCCGACCATCACGCTCGGGGACAAGCTGCGCGGCTTCTGGAACGCCAACCTGCCGCTGGTGAAGCGCAAGCCGGACGACTGGGCGGCGATCCTCTTTACCTCGGGCTCGGAAGGTACGCCGAAGGGTGTCGTGCTCTCGCACAAGAACATGCTGGCGAATGCGGCCCAGGCCGCGGCGCGCATCGACTTCGGACGGCAGGACAAGGTGTTCAACGTGCTGCCGGTGTTCCATTCGTTTGGCCTGACGGTTGGCCTCGTGCTGCCGCTGGTCTCCGGCGTGCGCATCTATCTCTATCCGTCGCCGCTGCATTACCGGATCGTCCCGGAACTGGTGTACGGCACGAATTCCACGATCCTGTTCGGCACCGATACGTTCCTCAACGGCTACGCCCGCGCGGCGCACGCTTATGATTTCCGTTCGCTGCGCTTCATTCTTGCAGGCGCGGAGCCGGTGAAGGAGGCGACACGCCGGACGTATCTGGAGAAATTCGGCCTGCGCATCCTCGAAGGTTATGGCGTCACCGAGACAGCGCCGGCGCTCGCGCTCAACACGCCGATGTTCAACAAGTTCGGCACGGTCGGGCGCATGCTGCCCGGCATGGAGGCGCGGCTCGATAAGGTCGAAGGCGTGGACGAAGGCGGGCGGTTGTTCGTGAAGGGGCCGAACGTGATGCGCGGTTATCTCCGCGTCGAGAATCCTGGCGTGCTGGAGCCGCCGCCGGAGGGCTGGCACGACACTGGAGACATTGTGACCATCGACCCGCAGGGCTTCATCGCAATCAAGGGCCGCGCCAAGCGCTTCGCCAAGATCGCGGGCGAGATGGTCTCCTTTGCTGCCGTCGAGGCGTTGGCCTCGGAGCTGTGGCCGGACGCGATGTCGGCGGTGGCCTCGGTCCCGGACGCACGCAAGGGCGAGCGGCTCATCCTCGTGACGCAGAAGAAGGACCCGACCCGCGCCGAATTCCAGGCGTTCGCCCGCTCGCGCGGCGCGACCGAGCTGATGGTGCCGGCGGAGATCGTCTATCTGGAGAAAATGCCGCTGCTCGGCACCGGTAAGATCGACAATGTCGGCGTCACCAAACTGGTGAAGGAGCGCTTCGCCGCGCAGCCTGCGCCAGCCGCAGCGGTGGTGGCCTAACGCCGCACACCTTGTCATGCCCGCCATGTTCCCGAACATGGCGGGAGCGTTGAGGGCGGTTCCGTCCGTTGCTACGCTGCCTTCAACAAACGGAGGCACTCCATGAACGCACCCACGAAGCCCGCGCCGACCTTCAAGCTCGAAGCGGTCCACCCCGATCCGTCGCAGGCGCACAAGATGCCCTACGCACCGGCGATCAAGATCGTCGGGGCCTGCGACCTGATGTTCCTGTCGGGCGCGACGGCATCGCCGCTCTATCACAACCATCCGCACCAGGATCACGAGCACATCCACCCGCACTCGATCGAGGAGCAGACCAAGAACGCGATGAACGCGATTCAGTCGATCCTGGAAAGCGTCGGCGCGAGCTGGAAGGACGTCATCAAGGTGACGAAGTATCTCACCGACTTCCGCGAGGCCGATGCCATGCACAAGACGATGCATGCCTATTTCGGCGATTGGCTGCCGGCCTCGACGACGGTCTGCATCAACCAGCTCTCGTCGCCGGGCGCACGCATCGAACTCGATATGATCGTGGCGCTGCCGAAGTCCGCAACCAAGTGATCGAACTTCCCGAACGGCTGCGTCGCCTCGTCGAGGCGGAGTATCCCCGCTTTTCCGACGCCGAGATGGAGCGCCGCCGCGCAGCGATTGCGGCGGCGATGGCCGAGGCGGGCGCGGACCACCTTGTGTTCTATGGCGCAAACCGCGCCGGCTCCTGCGTGCAGTGGCTGACGCAGTGGCCGGTGACGGCCGAGGCGATGGGCGTGTTCACGCCGGGCCAGGCCGATGCGCTATTCGTGCAATGGATCAACCACGCGCCACTGGCGCGGAAGATCGCCGACAAAGCCGAGCGCGTGGAGTGGGGCGGCGAGGCCACGATCCATAAGGTGATAGAGGTCTTGCAGCAGCGCGGCGCGAAGGCGGATCGCGTTGCTGTCATCGGCCCGATGCCGTTCGAGCCGCACGGCGCGTTGTCGGCGAAGTTCGGCAAGATCATCAGCATGAACCGCGCGTATTCGCGGCTGCGGGCGGTGAAGTCCGACGAGGAACTGGACTGGCTGCGGATCGGCGCGGCTTACAGCGACGCGGGCATGGCGGCGCTGCGCGACAACATCAAGCCGGGCATCAACGAACGCGAGCTCGGCAACTGCATCGAGCGCGCTTACGTCGGCGAGGGCGGCGGCACCGTCATCCACTACATCGGGGCCACGTCGATGCACACGTCGGAGATCGGTGTGCCGCGGCAATACCCGTCACCGCGCAAGGTGCAAAAGGGCGATGTGGTGGTGTCGGAGATCACCGCGACATTCTTCGATTACGGCGGGCAAGTGCTGCGCAGTTTCGCGGTCGGCGAGGAGCCGACAGCGCTGTACCGCAAGCTGCACGATGCGGCGGACGCGGCGTTCAAGGCGGTCACGGGCGTGTTAAAGGACGGCGCGACACCAGCGCAGGTGATCGAGGCATCGCGTGTCATTGAGGATTCCGGCTTCACGATCATCGACGATCTGTTGCACGGATATGGCGGCGGATATTTGCAGCCGATCCTCGGATGCACCAACCGCCCGGCGGGGCCGGTGCCGGAAACGCCGTTCAAGGCGGGGCAAACCGTGGTGGTGCAGCCGAACGTCGTGACAATGGATCGGAAGGCCGGCGTGCAGACCGGCGAGTTGCTGGTGGTGACGAAGACCGGCTGCGAGAGCCTGCACAAGTTCCCGCGCGGATTCGGACGCGTTTAGCTCCGTTGCTTCTCCGCCCTCATCCTGTGGAGCGCCCGCAGGGCGCGTCTCGAAGGATGCGGGTGGCCTCATGCTTCGAGACGCATTGCTTCGCAATGCTCCTCAGCATGAGGCCGAGAGAGAGTAGCGCTAGGTCGAAGCCTTCAACTGCTTCGCGATCCAGTCGGCGCTGTGGCCGCGCCAGCGGTAGGCGCGGTTGTTGGCGATGTGGTTGCCGTCGTCGATCATCAGCAACTCGACCGGGCCCTGCACCTCGCGCGCAAGCTTCTCGCAATCGCGCCACGGCACGATGCGGTCGAGCTTGCCGTTCATGATGTAGATTGGACACCTGATCTTCGTCGCGCAGTCCTTCAGAGTCAGCGTCGCCGCGTGCGCCTTGGCTTCCTCAAGCGTCGCCTTCTTGGCGCGGACGCGGAACGCCTCGCGCGTCAGCTCCGGCAGCCCTTCCCAAGCCACGCCGAAATCGTAAGGTCCGCCGAGCGCGACACAGGCCTTGATGCGCGGCTCATGCGCGGTGGCGCGCGGCGCATAGTAGCCGCCGAGGCTGACGCCCCACATGCCGATGCGGTCGGCGTCGAGATCGCTTCGCGTCTCGACGTAATCGACGACGGCCTGCACGGCCACTTCGTAATCGCCGCGGATCGCGAAATCGTATTCGGCCTCGCCCTGACCGGGGCCGTCGAACACAAGCGTGGCGATGCCGCGCGCGAGATAAGGCTGCTCGTAGGCGTCGGTCTCTTCCTTCGTTGAGTCGAGACCGCAGGCCATGATCATCACCGGCGGCTGCGCCACGCCGACAGGCTTGCGCAGGATGCCGAACAGATGCTTGCCCTCGTAGGGGATCGCGACCCGCTCACCGGGGGGCGTGAGATGGTGCAGCGCGAGCGTGCGGCAGGCGACGGCCTTGCCGTGAGCCGCCGCCATCTGTGTGAGATCGTGGACGAAGAGGAACTTCGCAAAGTGATAGTAGACGCCGGCGCGTTGCAGATGTTCGCCGGCGCTCATGGTGCGGCCCTGCGCCAGCGCCTGTTGGCCGAGCTCCTCGTGGACAGCCGCGCGTTCGCACCACGCGCGGCACCAGTCGTCCCAGGTGGCGACCGACCTCGTGACCTCTTCGAAGTCAGTCAGCACGACGCCATTGGCGACGAACCGCGCCGCCCAATGGCCGATCGCGGAGGTGACCCGTGGATCGCTCAAGACGGGGTCACCCGGAATTTTTGGATCGTCCACGCGAGAGTCGCTTATTCAGCGGCCTGGGTCTGCGGCTTCTTCTTGGTCTTGGCCCAGTAGTCGTCCTGAGCCTTCGATTTCTGAAGCGCTTCCATATTCTCGAAGCCCGGCGCCATCGAGCCGTCCTCGCCGGAGAGAATCTGGTGGTGCTCGATGTTGAGCGTGCGCAGCCAGCGCTGCTGGCCCATCGTCAGTGCGATGAAATAGCCGATCTCGACCAACTCCGGTTCGCTGAAGTGCTTGTGCAGGCGGTCCCAGAATTTCTGGTCGACCGGCAGATCCCATGTGATCGCCTCGGCGTAGGAGAGGGCGGCCTTCTGCTTCTCGTTGTATTTGGCCGAAGCTTCGAAGTTGATGAGGTCCTTGGTCTGATCCTCGATCACGTCGCCGGCCTTCGCAGCCTTGATCGAGCGCTGGTTGCCGCAGAATTCGCAAAGCACCGAGCGCGACACATAGAGGCGGCACAGTTCCTTGATGCCGTGATCGGCGACGCCGGTGTGGAACACGTCGCGCCAGGAGTTCGCGAAGGACCAGAACACGGCCGGCACATGGGCGCGAATCGCCTGGCTCTCCGGGCGTGGCGTGCCGTAGGACTTGCAACGCTCGAGCTCGGCCAGCATGGCCGCGTCCTTCATGGTCTTCGGATCGACGTAGCTGATGTAGGGCTTGCTCATGGTTCGGGGTCCTTGGGTTCGTTTCCTTGCCGCTCATAGCGCGGCGTGCGTTCTGTTCTTCTATCGGTTCTTTGCCGGCAGATTACGCTTAACGGCCGTTAGGCATGTTGCCGCATCGCCCTAGGCGCTTCAACGTCAGGCTGCAAGCGAATTTTGCATGGGCGCATTCGCCGCGCGAGGGGCACGGTCCCACTGCGTGAGGTTTGCTTCGCGAGCACCGGATTTGCGCGGATTCCCGATACGTCATGCTTACCGCTCGGGTAAGGTTTATCGATCGTTCGTGCCTTGTTTGAAGTTAGCGCAACGTTGAAACGACGCGCGAAGAAATCATAAAGCGTATCGCTTCAACCTCTCTTCAGCATGCACAAAAGTGCCGGTGTGACTTCACCAATTGAACACCAGGCAACCTCGATAGTGACGCGAAGGAAAACGCAATAGCGCTTTTTCTCGTGAATTCGAGGTAACGACGTGCGTGCCAGCACCATAGTAATGATCGCGTTTGCGGTTGTGTTCGGTTTGCTCGCCGTGTTCGTCGCGCAATCGTGGCTCAACAGCGCTGCCGATCAGCGCATGAAGGCTCTCGAAGCGCAGAACAAGGGCAAAGCGATCAACACCAGCACGATCGTCGTTGCGTCGAAGTCGCTGCGTTACGGCAACGAGTTGACGCGCGAGATGTTGAAGGAGATCGCGTGGCCACAAGACGCGCTGCCGACCGGCGCTTACGCCAAGATTAACGACGTGATGAAGGACGGCAAGCGCGTCGTTCTCACGGCCGTCGAACAGAACGAGCCGGTTCTCGCGGTGAAGATCACAGGCCCCGGCCAGCGTGCAACGCTATCGGCGCTTGTTCGCGATGGCATGAAGGCCGTCACCATTCGCGTCAACGATGTGGACGGCGTTGGCGGTTTCGTGCTGCCCGGCGACCGCGTCGACGTCGTGCTGACGCGTCAAGTCGACAAGAATTCGGCGAGCAACGAGATCGTTCAGCAGAACGCTCGTGTGCTTGCGGTGGATCAGGCGGCCGACGAACGCGCTGACAAGCCCACAGTGGTGAAGGCGGTGACGCTGGAAGTCGATTTGATCGGCGCGCAGAAGCTTTCGCTCGCGGCATCGGTCGGAAGCCTTTCGCTGATGCTGCGCAAGGCAGGAGAGGTCGCATCCATCGCGCCGCGCCGTATCACGCTCGACGATCTGACGAGTGAGGAGCTTCCGCAACAGGAAGACGACGGCACCAAGCGTGCAGTGCTCGTGCGCCGCGGGTCGGCGAAGCAGGAATACAGCGTTCCGGTCGAGAACGCTGAGGTGCAGGCGGCAGACTTGGTGAAACAACGGAAGCCGGCGCGCCAGTAGTTCAGGGAAGAAGCGTCACTTGGGGATTTCGGGGACTTTGGGACAGGTTCGGGTTGGGGAGGTTGTGGTGAATACGGTGAAGAACGGAGTTGCGCTGGGTGCAGCGGGGGGCTGCGTCGGCGCGGACGGGAGCCCGATGGGCCGGCGTTTCATGCGCATGGCAATGCTCGGTGCGATGCTGCTGGCGGGTGGTGTGTGGACCGCAAGCGAAGCGCGCGCTGAACGTGTGATCCAGATCGGGGCGCAGAAACGCACCGCGACGGTGAGCGTCAACATCGGCAAGTCCGAGGACGTGCGCACCGACACCAGCTTTGTCGAGATCACGGTCGGCGATCCCGAGGTGGCGGACGTCAATCCGCTCACCGACCGCGCGCTGTCGATCCTTGGCAAGAAGAACGGCACGACGCGCGTGTCGGTCTATGCCGAAGGCAAGAAGCTGATCGGAATCTTCGATGTCGAGGTGACCTACGACACCTCGCTGGTGCAGAGCGAAATCCGCCGCCGGTTCCCGAACGCCAATCTGCGCGTCACGGCGATCAACGGCCGCCTGATGCTGTCGGGCACTTCGCCCGACGCGCCGACGGTCGATCGCGCGGTCACCATCGCCAAGCAGTTCGGTCCGGAGGTCATCAACACTGTTGCCGTATCGCAGCCGCAGCAGGTTATGCTTGAGGTGCGTTTCGTCGAGGCGACCCGTCAGGCTGGCCGCGAACTCGGCATGCAGTGGAACGTGTTCGGCAACAACTATGCCGCCAAGATCGGAAACCGCACGTCGTCGTCGCGGCTCGGAATCGGCGACAACGGCTCCGGCGGCCTGGCGATTACGCCGGTCGACGTCGCCGGCGTCCTGTCCGGCACCGCGCCATTCGGCGTGGCGATGGGCAGGATGATCAAGGGCGGTCTGGAAACCGACGTGATCATCAACGCGCTGGAGCAGAAGGGCCTTGCCCGCTCGCTGGCGGAACCGAACCTGGTGGCGCTCTCGGGCGATACTGCGAGCTTCCTCGCTGGCGGTGAGTATCCGGTCCCGGTGCCGGGCGCGCTCGGCCAGGTGACGATCGACTACAAACGCTACGGCGTCGGCCTTGCTTTTACGCCGACTGTGCTGGGCGACGGCTTGATCAACATGAAGATCGAGCCGGAGGTCAGCCAGCTCGACACCAGCAACCCGGTTCAGGTGGCGGGTATCTCGGTGCCGCCGCTGATCGTGCGCCGTGCTTCAACGACAGTCGAGCTGCGCGACGGCCAGAGCTTCGTGATCGGCGGGTTGCTTCAGAGCAACGGAAAGAACGCGATCTCGCAGTTGCCGTGGATCGGCGATGTGCCGGTGCTCGGCGCGCTGTTCCGCTCGACGCAGTACCAGAAGGACGAGACCGATCTCGCGATCATCGTGACGCCACGGCTGGTTCGTCCGGCGCGTCCGGGCGACACAATCAAGACGCCGCTCGACTCGTCGCTGCCGGTCAACGATGCCGATATCTTCTTGATGGGTAAGACCGAGATCACCAACGCACAGGCGAAGGCTGCCGCCGGCATTCCGGCGCGCGAGTTCACCGGCCATACGCTCGATCTGCCGAAGCGGGGAGGCGCCAATGTCGTTTCGTCCAAATTCTAAGGTGCTGACGATTTTCGTGCTGCTCGGTGCCGTGCTCGCCGGCTGTTCGGACTACTACTATGACCGCCGTGACACCATCTCCGTGGTGTCGGGCGAGGCGATGGCCGCCAACCGCGTAACGCACATGATCGATCCGTGGCCGGCTGCCAGCGGCCGCCGCGAGATCGCTTACAGCGGCGAGCGGATGCAGGCCGCGCACGAGCGCTATCGCACCGGCTGCATCACCAAGCCGGTCAATGCGATGACAAGCTCTTCGGGCTACGCCCAGGAAGCTCAGCAGACGCAGTGCCAGAGCAGCCGGAATACCACCAGCACTCCGGTGCAGCAGCAGCAAGTCAAGTGATTCACTTTGGATAAAACTGGCGGACAGGAAAACTGAGCGCGCACCGATGACAATGACTCGGTCAACGAGCAACGGGAATCGAACCGGCGTGGTGGTGATGACCGCCGATGCCGCGCTCGATCAATCGGTGCGCGCGACGTTTACCGCCAGCCCGCAGATCGATCTGCGCGTGGTGGCCGGCTCGCTTTCGGAACGAGGCGACCAGCTCGACGTCGAAGGCGCAACCGTCGTCATCATCGACCTCGACGCGGGTAATGAAGCCGAGATGCAGGCGCTCGACCGCTTGACAGCGCGGATCGGCGCGTGGCCGCCGGTGGTGGTCATCACCCAGAGTTTCGACGCCGAGGTGGCGCGGCGGCTCCTTCAGATGCGGGTTGCGGACTTCCTGGTGAAGCCGGTGCAACCGGTGGAGCTGGTGCGGACCTGCGCGCGGGTGGCGCGGCCGACGGCGACCGAGACCAAGGAAGCACAGATCTACACGTTCCTGCCGGCGGTCGGCGGTGCGGGCGTCACCACGCTCGCGATCCAGACGGCACTCATCCTTCTCAACAGCAATTCGAAACAGCGGCCAAGCACCTGTCTGGTCGATCTCGATTTTCAACATGGCGCCTGCGCCGACTATCTCGATCTCGAACCGCGGCTCGACCTGAAGGAGATCGAGCCGCGGCCGGAGCGCCTCGACCGGCAGCTTCTGGAGATTATGCTGTCGCATCATTCGTCGGGGCTTGCAGTAATCGCCGCGCCAAACCGTCCGGCCGAGATGCGGACCTTCGACCCCGATATGGTCACGCGTCTGCTCGATCTCGTGTCGTCGCACTTCGAATATGTCGTAATCGACATGCCGCGCACGTGGTTTTCGTGGACCGACAGCGTGCTGCTCGGCTCGAACCATCTCTACATCATCAGCGAGATGACGGTGCCGAGCCTGCGGCAGGCCAAGGGCCTCGTCGGCGCGATCCGCGAGCGGCTCGGCGACGGTCCGAATCCGCAGGTGATCGTGAACCGTTTCGAGCAGCAGATGTTCGGGCCGGGTCTGAAGAAGACCGATCTCGAACAGACGCTCGGCAACGCCTTTGCTGCCACCATTCCGAACGACTACCGGCTGGTGCGCGAAGCGATCGACCGCGGCGTGCCGCTCGACGAGGTGAAACAGGGCAACAAGATTACGGCGCAGCTTAAGAAGCTGGTCGTGCCGGTGTCCGTCAAGGCCGCCACGCCGCAGGGTGAAAGCGGTCTGATGAAGAAGCTCAGCTTGTCCTGGGCGAAATAAGCCGGGCGAGGAACGATGTCTGGACGTTTTACATCGCACCGCCCGGCCGCCGCTCCGGCGTATACGCCTGCGCCGGCTCCTGCGCTCCCGACCGAGCCGGGTCCTCCGCTTGCCCCCGCTGCCGAGCCGGCGGAACCCCCCGTGTTCTCGCTTCTGAAAGCGCCAGAGGTCGAGAAGAATCTCCCGGCGGAGCCTGCGAGTCCGCTGCTCAGCGACAAGTTTCTCGACGCCAAGGTGCGCTTGCATCGCCGGCTGATCGAAGAGATCAACCTCTCCGCGTTGGAGAAGCTGCCGGAAGACGAGATGAAGCGGCACATCCAGCAACTCGTGACGCAATACATCGTCGTCGAGCGGCTGGCGCTCAACAAGCAGGAGCTCGACGAGTTCGTTCTCGAAATTCTTGACGAGATGACCGGCCTCGGTCCGCTGGAGCCGCTGCTCAAGGACCCGAGCATCAGCGATATTCTGATCAACGGCCATGAAGCCACGTTCGTGGAACGTGGCGGCCTGCTTGAGCCGATTGCCTGCCGCTTCAAGGACGAAGCGCATCTTCTCCGTATCATCAACAAGATCGTGTCGGCGGTCGGCCGGCGCGTCGATGAATCGCATCCGCTCTGCGACGCGCGCTTGCTTGATGGCTCGCGCGTCAACGTCGCGGTGCGACCCATTGGGGTGGACGGACCGCTGGTCTCGATCCGTAAGTTTTCCAAGAAGCCGTTCAACCTAAGCAAGCTGGTCGATATCGGCGCGATCAAGCCGCAGATGGCCGAGCTTCTGGCGGCCGCCGTCAAGGCGCGTATCACGACGATCATTTCGGGCGGCACGGGCTCCGGCAAAACCACGATGCTCAATGCGCTGTCGGCGTTCATCTCCGAAAAGGAGCGCCTGATCACCATCGAAGACGCCGCCGAGTTGCAGCTTCAGCAGCCGCACGTCGCACGCATGGAAACGCGTCCGCCGAACCTCGAAGGCAAGGGCGAAATCCGCCAGCGCGAGCTCGTGAAGAACGCGCTGCGTATGCGCCCCGAGCGCATCATCCTCGGCGAGTGCCGCGGCGAAGAAGCCTTCGACATGCTTCAGGCCATGAACACCGGCCACGAAGGCTCGATGGCAACCATCCACGCCAACAACCCGCGCGAAGCGATCTCGCGTCTCGAACAGCTCGTCGGCATGGCCGGCCTGCCAATGACGATCGCGTCGGTGCGCGGCCAGATTTCCTCCGCGGTCCGGATGATCGTGCAGTTGTCGCGTCTCTCCGACGGCAAGCGCCGCGTGATGTCGGTTGCCGAGATCACCGGCATGGAAGGCGACATCGTGCAGATGCAGGAGATCTTCAAATACGTCCGCACCGGCACGGCGGAAGACGGCACCGTCGAGGGCCACTTCCAGGCGACCGGGGTACGCCCGCGCTTCCTCAATGAGCTCGCCGCGCGAGGCATCAAGGTCCCAGCAAGTTACTTCGATCCAGGCAAACCGCTGTAGCCATGCCGTTCGGTCTCGACCCGCAATATGTGGTGTACCTCTTCGCGGCGCTCGCAGCGGGCCTGTTCGTCGAGGGCATCTATCTTCTGTTCTTCAACTCGCGTTCGTACCGCAAGAACATCAACCGCCGTCTCAAGGTGATGGATGGGCAGACTGACCGCGAGAGCGTGCTGATTCAGCTCCGGCGCGAGCGCGGCCTGAGCACGGTCGGCGATTATCGCCTGCCGCTGATCGCACTGAACCGGTTGATCCTCCAATCCGGCACGACGACCGGGGTCGGAAAGCTCGCGATCTACATCGGTGTCGGCGCGCTGTTCGCGTTCGCCGGCACCATGATAATGCGCGAAAGCCTCCTTGAAGCGTTCGGTGCCGGACTGTTCTGCTCGACGTTGCTGCCGTTGCTCGTTCTCAAGATCAAACGAGGGCGCCGGCACAAAGCGTTTGGGTCGCAGTTTCCCGATGCGCTGGACATCATCGTGCGAAGCTTGCGCGCGGGCCATCCGGTGCCGATTGCGATCACCATGGTCGCACGCGAAATGGCCGACCCGATCGGAAGCGAGTTCGGCATCGTCGCGGACGAAATCACCTACGGCGCCGATCTCGAGACCGCGATGCGTAATCTCTATTTCCGCATCGGCCAGGACGATCTGCCACTGTTCGTCACCGCCGTGGCGATTCAGTCTTCGACCGGCGGCAATCTCGGTGAAATCCTCGAAAACCTTTCAGCAGTCATCCGTCAACGGTTCAAGATGCGTCGCAAAATCCGGGCGCTCGCAGCCGAAGGCCGCGCCTCGGCGATGATTCTGTCGTCATTGCCTATCGCGATCTTCCTGATCGTGCAGATCATCACTCCGCAATTCTACGCCAGCGTCTGGCATCAGGATCTGACCAAGATGGCGCTCGCCTGCGCCGTGGGATGGATGAGCATCGGCAATTTCATCATGTACAAAATGGTGAACTTCAAGGTCTGACCGATGGAGCTTCTCGAGAATAGCACCCTGGTTGGCTTGCTGGTGTTCCTCGCGGCGGGAACGCTGGCATTCTGCATCATGGCGCTCATTCGCGTGAAGAGCTCGGTCAAGCGCCGCACTGCGGACCTTGGTTCGGCGGAAGGCCAGTCCGTGGGATCGCGCTCGCTGCGTCATTCGAGCATGAAGGCCGCGGCGCGTGTGATCGAATACACGCAGAAGCATTACGCCGACGGCGGCAACGAAGAGACAAAGGTGCTTCGCCGTCGCCTGATGCGCGCGGGCTTCTACGATCCGAAGTCGGTCGCCTACTTCTTCCTCTGCCGCACCGCTCTTGCGATCGGCCTTGGCACGACCGCGTTCTTTTTCGCGCCGACGGCGCCGGGCAGTCCGGTGCTTTGGATGCTTGCGGGTGTCGCCGGCATCGCTGGTTACATCGGGCCGAGCCTTTACATCGACAACCGCATCAAAGCGCGGCAGAACGAGCACCAAGCCGGGTTTCCGGATTTCCTCGACCTGCTGGTCGTGTGTGCCGATGCCGGCCTCAGCATGGAGGCGTCGCTCGATCGCGTCGGGCGCGAGCTGGGCGATTCCTATCCGTCGCTTACGGCCAACATCCATATGACGAACCTCGAAATTCGCGCCGGCCGCACCATGAGCGATGCGCTCGAACATCTCGGCGACCGGCTCGGTCTTGAAGAGGCGCGCTCGTTCGCGACGCTGATCCAGCAATCGGAAGAGCTCGGTTCGAGCATCACCGAAGCGCTGCGCGTCTATTCCGAAGACATGCGCCACAAGCGTCTCTCGCGCGCGGAGGAGAAGGCCTACGCGCTTCCGGCCAAGCTTTCCGTGCCGATGATGATCTGCATCTTCCCGGTGATATTCGTGGTGATCCTGTTGCCGGTTGTCGTGCGTTTCGTCGTCGGAAACTATTGACCGCGTCGCGCCGCCAACAATGAAAAGGGCCCCGGTGGGGCCCTTTTTGCTACATCGCGGTTTTGAGATTTTGTGGGATGTCGGCCGGTGGCCGAGGTGGCGCATTGGACGCGGGCTGCGTGCTGGACGAGAACCAACTCGTCACCGTCGAGTAAGTCCGCTGAGGAAGCTGCTGTACCGTCGTCCCAATGCTGCGCACCTTGCCCATGACGCTCGTGTCGCTCGCCTCGACCGCGGCGACCTGCGTCTGCTCGGCAGAAGGCACGATCGAGAGCGGGGCGCCGATTTCAGCTTGATGGGTCGGCGCCGCCTCCGGCTTGCGCGTCGGCGTGGTGCTGGCGGCGACGGGCTTCGGTTTGTTGACCGTGCGCGTGGCCACGGACGGCTTCGGTTCTTCCGTGGGCTGGCGCGGCGTCGATGTGAATACGGCCTCGGCGTCGACCGCAGCCTCAACAGGTGCGGCGGTTGGCGGCGCGCTGACGGGCCTCGACAGATGGCCCAATGTCACGACGCCGACGGCAGCAAGAGCCACTGCTGGCAGCAGTTGATAGGCCAGCTTGGCGAACAGTGGCGACGTCCCCGGCACGCGATCCCCCTCGGGTATTAGGCGACCATTCCACACCATCACCGATGCGGGGCCAAACGAAGGTGCGATGTTGGAGTTTTCGCGGCAGCAAAGGATCGGCGCCGAAGGCCTCAGCCGGCCTGGGCGGCCGAACATTCCCGAGTGATATCATTGGCTTGCCGCACCGCCAGAACAGGTATTCCGCCCCAGCGAAATCTTAACCATCGCGGCCGTAAGGTCCGGTTTCTGTGGAGTGCGTCGATGCGTGTTGGGGTCGTTCGGGTCTTTGTCGCGGCTTTGGGCCTTCTGTGGCTTGCGGGCTGCGAGACCACATCGACAGTGCCGGACCCCCTGAAATCGCAGGCGAGCGCCAGCGCGGACCCTGAGGCAACCGGCTCGATCAAGCCGCCTCCCGGTTTCTTACCGGGCTCGCCGCCGCGGCAGCCCGATCTCGCCGGTGAAGATCCCAATGACGATCTCAACCTCGGCAAGAAGTATTTCCGCCAGGGCAGCTACGGCATTGCCGAGCGACACTTCCGCAAGGCGGTCGAGCGCTCGCCGGAAGACGCGGAATCTTGGATGGGTCTTGCGGCGGCCTACGACCGCCTGAAGCGCTTCGACCTCGCCGACCGCGCCTACGGCCAAGCGATCCGCCTCGTTGGCGCGACGCCGGAGATCATGAACAACCAGGGCTTCTCCTACATGCTGCGCGGTGATTACGCCCGCGCCCGAACGACGCTGGTTGCGGCGCAGGCGAAGGACCCGGCGAGCCCCTACATCAAGAACAACCTGATCATGCTCGATCAGGCGCTCCGCAAGGCGAAGGGCGTCAATCAGCCCTAAAGCTTTCCATTTTGTAAGCCGGTCAATTCGCCGTGTAGCGCGGGCTTTTTGGGCTGCGCCGCGGTGGGCTGATCGTGTAGAACCCCGCCATGTTCGAAGCCATCAAAAATTTCGTCGCGGACTTCGCAGGCGGCGACAAACATCCTGATAGTTTCAGCCCCGATGACAGCCGCGTCGCGAGCGCTGCGCTGCTGATCCATGCCGCAACGGTTGACGGCAATTTCGGCGACGCCGAGCGTGAGAATCTGCGCACGCTCGTCAAGACGCGATTCGATCTCGACGATGAGACCGCCGAGCGGTTGATCGCGCGGGCGGCGGAGGCCGAGCAGGAGGCGGTGGACTTCTATCGCTTTACCAGCTTGCTGATGCGCAAGCTCGACGAAGAGGGACGTCTGCGGTTCGTCGAGATGATGTGGCAGATGGTTTATGCCGACGGCCGCGTTACCGAATTCGAGGAAAATCTGATCTGGCGTGTGGCTGATCTGCTCGGCATCTCGTCGCGACAGCGAATTCTTTTGCGCGAGCGGGTCGCGGCGCAACGGGCGGGCGGTGGATGACGACGCCGGTCGCGATCATCACCGGAGCGTCGGCCGGGATCGGTACGGCGCTGGCGCGGGTGTTCGCGAAGAACGGTCACGCACTGGTGTTGGTGGCGCGGCGCGAGAATCGGCTGAAAGCGCTCGCTGCCGAAATCGCGGCAAGCGGCGCGCCAATGCCTCTGGTGGCGCCGATCGACATTGCGCAGCCGGATGCGGTGCCGCACATCGAGAAGATGCTGGCGGCGCGCGATTTCGAACCGCAGTACGTCGTCAACAATGCAGGCTTTGGCTTGGTCGGCCGCGCCGCGTCGCTCGATCAGGCCGAACAGTTGGCGATGATCGATCTCAATGTGCGAGCGCTCACCGACTTTTCGCTCGCCTTCGTCGATAGCCTAACCCGTCATCGCGGCGGGTTGTTGAACGTCGGATCGGTCGGTGGCTTCCTGCCGGGGCCGAATTCGACGGTCTATTACGCGAGCAAGGCCTACGTGCTTTCGTTTGGAGAGGCGCTGTACCGCGAACTGAAGCCGCAAGGCGTGCGCGTCACAACCCTTTGCCCCGGCCCGGTGGAAACCGAATTCCAGACTCGCGCCGGCGTGCCCAACTCTGGCCGGACGCCGGTCCTGACGCTTCCGGCCGAGCGTGTGGCCGAAGAGGGCTATCGCGGCCTGATGGCGGGCAAGCGCCTCGTGATTCCAGGTATGCCGAACAAGATCGCGGCGTTCCTGCCGCGCGTGGCGCCGCGAGGTGTGGTGCTGGCCTTGATGGCCGCCCGCCAGCGGCGCCGCAAAGCCAAAAGCTCCGCGCCGACCACATAGCCGAGCCGCGTGTCCGGGCGCGCTATGGACCTTGTTTTCACGCATTTACGGGGTACGACTAACGGCATACCGTTTGCTTCGATTCTGACATGAGCCTTCCGGTCCTTATCATTCTGCATCAGGAGCATTCGTCTCCGGGCCGCATCGGCCTCGAGCTGAAGCGCCGCGGCATCCCGCTCGACATCCGGCGGCCGCGCTTCGACGAACCGCTCCCGAAGACGCTGAAGGATCATGCCGGGGCGGTCATCTTCGGTGGACCGCAGAGCGCCAACGACAAGGATAAGTTCATTCGCCGCGAGATCGACTGGATCTCGGTGCCGTTGAAAGAGAAGAAGCCCTATCTCGGTATCTGTCTCGGCGCGCAAATGCTGGCGCGGCATCTCGGCGCGCGAGTCTACAAACATCCCGACGGCCATGCGGAGGTCGGTTACTACCCGATCCGACCGACCGATGCGGGTCGCAAGGTCTGTGAGGCGTGGCCCGATCACGTCTATCAATGGCACCGCGAGGGCTTCGATCTGCCGAGGGGTACGGAGCTGCTGGCGGAGGGCGATTCGTTTCCGGTGCAGGCGTTCAGCGTGCATGGCGCGGCCTTCGCGCTGCAATTTCACATGGACGTCACCCACGCGATGATGTGCCGCTGGACCACGCGCGGCCACGAGCGCATGACGCTTCCGAATGCGCAGCAGCGCCATCAGCATTTTGAAGGCAAATTGCTGCACGACGATGCGTGCCGGGCGTGGCTTTCGAATTTCATGGATCACTGGCTGAAGCCGAAAGCGGCGCAGTCTGCGACGCCAAAGGGTCAGCGGCGCGGCGGGTCGAGATTTTCGACCTCATAAAGCTGCGCAAACGTTTTTCGTCCGATCGCGACGACCAGAAGCACGCAAACGCCACCCACCAGCACGGCATTCACCGCGCCAAGCCATGCCGCCGCCAGCCCGGCACGGAATTCACCGAGCTGGTTCGACGCGATCACGAATAGAGAGTTCACCGCGCTGACGCGGCCGCGCATGTCATCAGGCGTATTCAACTGAACCAGCGTCATGCGGATCACGACATTGATCATGTCGGCCGCACCCATGCATGCGAGTGCGGTCATTGAGAGAATGAAGGATCGCGACAGCGCGAACACGATAACCGCGATCCCGAATACGCCGACCGCGCAGAAGATGATACGCCCGACATGTTTGCGCGCCTGCCAGCGTGTCAGCACAATTGCGGTGAGCAATGCGCCGATGCCCGGCCCCGCGCGGAGAAGCCCGAGGCCCCAGGCTTCGGTGTGAAGGACATCGCGCGCAAACACCGGAAGCAGTGCGAGGGCGCCGCCGAGCAGAACCGCGAACAGATCGAGTCCGATCGCGCCGAGCACGATCGGGTTATGCCGCACGTAATTGAAGCCGGCGAGGAGCACCGCAATGCTGACTGGTTCGCGTGCCGGGGGCGAGCGTTCGATCTTGATGAGGCCGACGGACAGGCCGGCCGTGATCCAAAGCGCGCAGCACAACGCATAGACAAGCACTGGGCTCACCGCGTAGAGCAAACCTCCAAGCGCGGGCCCGAAGATTACCGCAAGCTGCGTCGCCGATGACGATGCGGCGGTGGCGCGGGCGAGCAACGTCGGCGGCACGACGCCCGGCAGCAGTGTCTGCTGAGTGGTTTGTTCGATTGAACGCGCGGCGCCGACCACCAGGACGATCAGCAGAAGGGAGTCGCGCGTCAGCCATCCGGACGCGGTGCCGAACGCAAGCGTTGCACTGGCACAGCCTGCGATGAACTGGCACGTCCGCACCAGCATCCGTCGGTCGTGCCGGTCCGCGAGATGGCCGGCCACCAGAACGAGCGCTGCGGCCGGAATGAAATGGAAGAGCCCGACCAACCCGAGATCGAGTGGGTTGCGCGTCATGTCATACATCTGCCAGCCGATCGCGACCGCCTGCATTTGCAAAGCTACGGTCGCCGACACGCGCGACAGCCAATAGAAGGCGAAAGGCCGGTGGCCGATCAGCGAGGTCGCAGGCATTTCGCCCGAATTCATTTGGAAATATTGACCTGGGCGGGTGGAACTTTGCCGCAGACGACGATGGTAGCGGGCGGCGGGGTGACGACCTACGTTCGGTATAATGATTTATTCTACGATGCTATCGTCGTTCATACGACCAATCCGGGGCTCAGGGGAGGGGCGACACAGGACGGGGACAGGCGAGCAGAGGCCTTGCCGGTCCAGCCCTGTGCGCAGGAGCACAGGATGCGTGACCTAGAGATCGAACGGCGCCGGACACCGGCTTTCTCGCTTTCGTTGGATCAGGCCTTGCACGCCTCCGACGAAATCCTTGAATTGCTTCCAGTCGCCACCTGCATTTGCGATCTCGACGGCCGCATCCTTCAATACAACCGGCGCGCCGTGGAACTGTGGGGCCGCGCGCCGCAGCCGGGCCAGACCCACGACGAATTCACGGCGGCCAGCAGATTCTATGGGCCCAGCGGCGAGGAGTTGCCGCGCACTCTGGTTGCCGAAGTGCTGCGGACCGGACGGCCGATCCGCGACGAGGAGATCGAGGTCGAGCGGCCGAATGCGCCGAGGATCGCCGTGCACATCAACATCGATCCGCTGTTCGACGAACGCGGCAAGATGGTTGGCGTCATTCACTGCTTCCAGGACATCAGCGAGCGCAAACGTGTCGTTGCAGCGCTGGCGCGCAGCCAGCAGGAGCTTCGTCAGCAGGAGGAGCGCTGGGCGGCGACTTACGAGCACGCTGCCATCGGTATTGTTGAGCTTGACGCGCACGGCAAGTTCCTGCGGGTCAACGGGGCGATCTGCGACATCACCGGATTGAGCCGCGAGCAGTTGCTCGGCTGGACGCTATTTTCACGGACCCATCCCGACGATCGAGAAGCGGATGCGGAGCTCTACCGCAGGCAGGTTGCGGGCGAGATTGGATTTTATTCAACCGAGAAGCGGTTCATTCGGTCGGATGGCCGCGTGATCTGGTGCTCGATCCGTTCGTCGACAGTGCGCGATAACGACGGAAATTTTCTCTACTGCGTGCGTGTGGTGCAGGACATCACTGCCCGCAAAGAAGCCGAGGAGCGCCAGAAGCTTCTGATCGATGAACTGAATCATCGCGTGAAGAACACGCTTGCCACAGTGCAATCGCTTGCGGCGCAGACCGCGCGAAGCGCCGATTCGCCGGAAGAGTTCCGGCAGGGGTTCGAAGGCCGGCTGATCGCTCTCAGCCATGCGCACGATCAGCTCACGCGCCGGCATTGGCAGAGCGCTGATCTGCGCGATCTGATTCTGGCGGCAACCGCGCCTTACGTTTCCAGCGAGCATGATCAGATCGCCATGCGGGGCGAAGCTGTCACGCTGCTGCCGCGCGCGGCTCTCACATTGGCGCTGGCGTTCCACGAGATGACCACCAATGCCGCGAAGTACGGCGCGCTTTCGTCACCGACCGGCCGGATCGAAGTGCAGTGGCGAGCGGATCGTGCTTCGCCGGAGCCCGTGCTGCTGATCGAATGGCAGGAGCATGGCGGCCCGTCCGTGGCGGCGCCCGCGCGGCAGGGGTTCGGCTCTCGCTTCATCGCACACAGCATTGCGTCCGAGCTGAAGGGCAAGGCCAGGCTGGACTACGATTCGGCTGGTCTCCGCTGCACGATTGAAATTCCGCTCAGCGTCGCGACGCCCCAAAATGCAATCAAAGACGAGAAGGGTCGAGGGACTTCAGAAATGACAAGCCCGTCTTCGCCATAAGGGCTTCGACGGGCAACCTTCGCGGAACTTCGATGGTTGGTGGAGCCGAGCGGGATCGAACCGCTGACCTCCTCATTGCGAACGAGGCGCTCTCCCAGCTGAGCTACGGCCCCAACCGTTGGACGCCCAAACGGGACGTCCGGCAACGAAGTGGACGCCATTTACGGCCCGAGGGTCGGAGAGTCAAGAATAGCCCAAAACCGGGGCCGCAGGAGGCCTTAACCGCCCCATTAAGCGGCGTCCCGCCGCGCCGGACTTCGGCTTGTTTGGGGGCAGGCGACCCGCTATTTTCGCGCGCCGAAGGAAACCTGCGGATCCATGCGCTCCATCCTCACCATCATCCTGATCATCCTCGATATCTACATCTGGCTCCTGATCGCGTCCGCGATCCTGTCCTGGCTGATCGCCTTCAACGTGGTCAACACACGGAACCAGTTCGTCCATATGGTTGGTGATTTCCTTTGGAAGATCACCGAACCGGTGCTGCGGCCGATCCGGTCGATCATGCCGAATCTCGGCGGCATCGACATTTCGCCGGTGATCCTGATTCTGCTGATCATCCTGCTTAAGGATATCATCGTCCGGTACATCTTCCCGAACGTCCTCTGACAATGGACCGGCCCTGGTCCGTGGTGGCCGGCGGTGTCGTTCTGACGGTTCGGCTGACCCCCAAGGGCGGTCGCGATGCGCTCGACGGGGTCGGACAGCTTTCCGATGAGCGCCAAGTGCTGAAGGCACGGGTCCGGGCTGCCGCGACCGAAGGCGAGGCCAACGCCGCCCTTTTGAAGCTCATCGCCAAGACCCTCGGCGTCCCGCTTCGCGACGTGTCGCTGGAGGCCGGTGCAACGGCGCGCATCAAGCGGATTGCAATTGCAGGCGACGGCCCAACGCTCGCCGCGGCGCTGGAGAAGAGCGCAGCGGTCGGCTAACAGGTTCCTCATGAGCGCACGCATCATCGACGGAAAGGCAGTCGCTGCGGACCTTCGTGCCAAGGTCGCGGGCGAGGTGAAACGGCTCACGGCCGGGCACGGCATCACGCCCGGTCTCGCGGTCGTGCTCGCGGGCAGCAATCCAGCGAGCGAGGCCTATGTCGGCAGCAAGGCCAAGGCCACCCAAGAAACCGGGATGAACTCATTCGACCATCGCCTGCCGGAGACGGTGCGCGAGGGCGATTTGTTGGCGCTGGTCAAGCAGCTCAACGCCGATCCGGCGGTGCACGGCATTCTGGTGCAGCTTCCGCTGCCGCCGCAGATCGATTCGGAGGCGGTTCTCGCGACAATCGATCCGGCAAAGGACGTCGATGGCTTTCATCCGGTGAACGCCGGAAGGCTTGCGACCAGCTTGCCGGCGCTGGTGCCCTGCACGCCACTCGGTTGTGTCATTCTCGCCAAGACCGTGCATGCGTCGCTGGCGGGCATGGAAGCGGTGGTGATTGGCCGCTCCAACATCGTCGGCAAGCCACTGGCGCAGTTGCTGCTGAACGAGAATGCGACAGTGACCATTGCACATTCCAAGACCGTCGATCTTCCATCGGTGTGCCGCCGAGCCGATCTGCTGTTCGCCGCGACCGGCCGCGCCGAGATGGTGCGCGGCAACTGGATCAAGCCGGGCGCAACAGTGATCGACGTCGGCATCAACCGCGTGCCGAATCCGGCGACCGGAAAATCCAAGCTCGTCGGCGATGTTGCTTTCGCAGAAGCATCGCAGGTTGCGGGCGCGATCACGCCGGTGCCCGGTGGCGTCGGACCGATGACGATCGCCTGTCTGATGGTCAACACGGTACGCGCCGCCTGCGCGATCAATGGGTTGCCGCCACCCGCCGTATAAGCGCGTTGAACCGGCGGGTGTTTTTGAGCGACCAAATCCCGAGAGGGAATTCCTTATGAAAAACGTCGCGGGTTTGATCGCCGGCGTGATCGTGGCCGCTTGTTTCTCGGCGGAGACGCTCGCGCAATCGAGCGCTGCGCCCGTCGTCGAGCGCGTTTACACGCCGCTCAATCTCGACAAGTGCAAGCACATCAAGGGACGCGAGGTTGAGGACTACGGCTCGTGGCGCTGCACGGGCTACAGCGGAACGCTTGTGCTTGTGAGTGCGGGCGATCAGCGCACGTATGTCAGCTTCGGCCCGAACGCGGCGAAGGAAATCGCCGCTAGCGAAACGCTCGCGTCATTCAACAGCGAAGGCAAGACAATCGAGTGGCGGATCGAGCGCGGCGCGAACGGCAAGCGGCGCGCTTTCGCGGCGATTTTGCGATGGAACACGACGGTCACCGGCAGCGACGACAAGCAAGTCCGCGGACAGGTTCTCGTCGTGACGCGGCTCGGACCGGGCGGCGTGTGCCACGTCGGTTATGTCGACGGTCGCACCAATGCGAACGCCAACGAGCTCGCGGTCAAGCTTGCCGATGAACGCGCGCGCACGTTCCAGTGCGGCAAGGACAAGCCGGTGATTGTCGGAGAAAAAGGGCCCGGTTTCAGCGGGCCCTATAACAACTAGCGGAAGGAAAGCCGCACAATCGCGGTCTTCTGTTTTTCAGGACAGACCAGATAAACGAACTGCGCAAGAAATTGGGTCATTGTTCGTCCCCAGCGAGTATTGCTTTGTGCACGGGAAATCTACTCGGCTACCTCCATTCATCCGCTGAAGCATTTGTCGACAATTTGAACGATCAGCATCGTTGCAAATCTTGCGGTTAATGAATCGCGACGCCTGCGATGGCGACCCAAAAATCAAAAACCCGGCGGTGAGGCCGGGTTTTGCTTGTCTTTGCTTCGGCGCGTTCAGCCGTTCCAGGCGAAGGCGACCTTGTCGAGGCTTTTGTCGCCGAATCGTTCGGAGGAGCGAGCCACCGCCTTGCCGCCGAGGGCCTTGTAGAACTCGACCGCCGGATCGTTGTCCGACAGCGCCCATATGACCATGCTTTTCAGGCCGCTTTGGTTCAGGTCGCGGCGTGCCGAGGTGAACAGGCGGCGGCCGAAGCCGAGGCCCTGATACTCCGGGCGAAGATAAAGCTCGTAGATCTCGCCGTCATAGAACAGGCTGCGCGCCCGGTTCCGCCCGTAATTGGCATAACCCGCAACCTTGTCGCCGAAGGCGAGGATGGCGATACGGCTGCCCTTGCGGATGGCGCTGTCCCACCAATCCGGACCGCGGCGGTTGATCAGCTTGTCGAGTTCGAGACCGGGAATCACGCCCTGATAGGCGGCGCGCCAGGCTTCGTCGTGGGTGTCCGCGACGGCCTTGGCGTCGGCCGGCTTTGCCCGGCGAATCTCGATGAGGACTGTGCTCATGTGGGAATATGAGCAAGCGAGTCGGCGGGCTTCAAGCCCTCCGTTAAACAATCAATTAACGATGTGGATTACTTGACGATTTCGATGGCCTTGTTCGAACACATGCCGGCGAAAAACCGCAACAGCACTGCAATCGCGCGGCGTGTGGCGTCGATGTCACGGCTGTTCGCGAAATTGTTTTTTGGAATCGTTGTAGCGTTTTGGATCACCTTCGAATCAGCCGACGCACAAATCACCCACGGCCCGCAAGGGCCTGAAGAAGGCGTGATTCGCCGTCAGCTCTGGTTCATTCCGACACATGATCGCGCGTCGATGATGCGGACGACGTTATTCCGTCCGCCGGGAGCCGGACCGTTTCCACTGGTCGTCATCAATCACGGTTCGACCCAGAACGAGATGCAACGGGCGGCGTACCGCCTGCCGGAATACGCGGCTCTCACGCAATGGTTCGTCGGCCGCGGTTATGCGGTTGCGGTGCCGCAACGGCCGGGTCATGGCGAGAGCGGTGGGCTCTATTACGAAGATCAAGGCGGTTGCGCGAATGCGGATTACCGCAAAGCGGGGTACGGCGCGGCGGCCAGCATTGCCGCTGTTATCGACTATCTGACACGCCAGCCGTTCGTGCAGAAGACCGGCGTGGTTGTGACAGGGCAGTCGGCCGGCGCCTGGGGAGGGATCGCTCTCGCCGCGCGCAATCTCCGTGAGGTGAAGGCGGTGATCGCTTTCGCTCCCGGGCGTGGCGGCCGTATCGACGGTGCAGCGGGGAACAACTGCGCACCCGAGCGGCTGATTGCTGCGGCGCGGGAGTTTGGCGAGAAGGCGCGCACTCCGACGCTTTGGATCTACGCGGAGAACGACAGCTACTTTCCGCCTGCGTTGTCACGAAAGGTTGCCGAAGCGTTCCGCCTCGCTGGCGGTAAGGCCGAGGTTCATATCCTGCCGCCGTTCGGCACCGATGGTCACGAACTGATCCGCGCGCCGGAAGCGGTGCCGATCTGGTCGCCTCTGATCGAGCGCTTTCTGGCGGGCATCCGTTAGATCGATCAATTCTTCCAGCCGGTGGCTACTCGGCCACCTCCGGACGTGTTTTAAATTCCGGCGCTGAAAAGTGGGGACTTTTGAGCAAGAGGACGGATGCCCCATGAAGTCGATTGTGACGGGAATGGCCGCGGCCTGTTTTGCGGCCGGTATTGCGTCAACGATTGCGACCGAAGCTGCGGCCCAAGGTGGGAATGTCGGCGGCCGCTATCAAGTTCAGGGCAAGAATTTCAACGGTTCGACCTATTCGGGCACCGCGGAAATCACCGTGACGAGCAACAACACCTGCCGCATCGTCTGGGTTACGGGCTCGACCACGTCGCGCGGCATCTGCATGCGCAACGGCAATTCTGTTGCAGCAAGCTACGTGCTCGGCGGCAAGATCGGCCTTGTGATCTACGAACAGAAGGGTGATGGCTCGCTGGAGGGTCTATGGACCATCGCCGATGAGAGTGGCGTCGGCGGTGAGCGCCTCATCCCGATCCGCTAGGTTTTCATAGTCCTGAAGCGAAATCGCCGGGCACAGGCCCGGCGATTTTTTTATTAGGCGACTTCTTCCTTGGCGCGTTCGCTGCGTTTGCGCTCGTTCGGATCGAGGAACTTCTTGCGCAGCCGGATCGACTTCGGCGTCACCTCGACCAGCTCGTCGTCCTCGATATAGGCAAGCGCCTTCTCGAGCGTCATGCGGATCGGGGGCGTGAGCCGCACGGCCTCGTCCTTCGACGTGGTGCGGATGTTGGTGAGCTGCTTGCCCTTGAGCACGTTGATCTCGAGATCGTTGTCACGGGTGTGCTCGCCGACGATCATGCCGCGATACACCTTCCAGCCCGGCTCGATCATCATCGGGCCCCGGTCTTCCAGCTTCCACATCGCGTAGGCGACGGCCTCGCCCTGCTCGTTGGAAATCAGCACGCCGTTGCGGCGGCCCTGGATGTCGCCCTTGAACGGCGCGTAGGAGTGGAAAAGGCGATTCATGATCGCGGTGCCGCGCGTGTCGGTCAGGAGTTCGCCCTGATAGCCGATCAGGCCGCGGGTCGGCGCATGGAACACGAGCCGCACGCGGCCGCCGCCGGACGGTTTGAGTTCCGTCATGTCGGCCTTGCGCTCCGACATCTTCTGCACGACGACGCCGGAGTGGATTTCGTCGACGTCGATGACGACCTCCTCGATCGGCTCTTCGAGGTTGCCATTCTCGTCCTTGCGCAGCAGCACCTTCGGGCGCGACACGGAGAGTTCGTAACCTTCGCGGCGCATCGTCTCGATCAGAATGCCGAGCTGAAGCTCGCCGCGGCCGGCAACCTCCATCGAGTCCTTGTCGTCGCTCTCGCGGACGCGCAGCGCAACGTTGCCCTCGGCTTCGCGCAGCAACCGGTCGCGGATCATGCGGCTCGTCACCTTGTCGCCTTCAGTGCCGGCAAGAGGCGAGTCGTTGACGCGGAACGTCATGGCGAGCGTCGGCGGGTCGATCGGTTGCGCCTGGATCGGCGTTTCGACCGTCGGGTCGCAGATCGTGTGCGCGACCATCGCGTTCGGCAGGCCCGCAATCGCGACGATGTCCCCGGCCTCCGCGTCCTCGACCGGCACGCGCTCGAGGCCGCGGAACGCCAACACTTTGGTGATGCGGCCCTGTTCGACAAGCTTACCGTCGCGCTCCAGCACCTTCACGTTCTGGTTCGGCTTCGCCGTTCCCGAAGTGATACGTCCGGTGATGATGCGGCCGAGGTAGGGGTTGGATTCCATGATGGTGCCGAGAAGGCGGAACGGGCCTTCCTCAACGGTGGGCGGCGGCACGTGGCGCAGCACCAGCTCGAACAGCGGCGTCATGCCCTGGTCCTGTGGACCTTCGAGCTTTTCCGCCATCCAGCCCTGCTTGGCCGAACCATAGAGGATCGGGAAGTCGAGCTGTTCATCGGTGGCGTCGAGCGCCGCGAACAGATCGAACACTTCGTTGACGACCTCGGTCGCGCGTGCGTCCGGACGATCCACCTTGTTGATCACGACGATGGGCTTCAGGCCCATCTTGAGCGCCTTCGAGACCACGAACTTGGTCTGCGGCAGTGGGCCTTCGGCCGCGTCCACCAGCACCAGCGCGCCATCGACCATGTTCAGGATGCGCTCGACCTCGCCGCCGAAGTCGGCGTGGCCCGGTGTGTCGACGATATTGATGCGGGTTTCTTTCCAGAGGATCGACGTCGCCTTGGCCAGGATCGTGATGCCACGCTCCTTTTCCAGGTCGTTGGAGTCCATCGCCCGTTCCGCGACCTTCTGGTTTTCGCGGAAGGAACCGGATTGCTGGAGCAGCCGGTCGACCAGCGTGGTTTTGCCATGGTCGACGTGGGCGATGATGGCGACGTTGCGAAGATTCATTGGGGTTCCAAAAAGCCAACGCGGGCCTTTCGGGGCCCGCGACTGTGCGCCGGGATATATAGGGTTGGCCCGGGATATATAGGGTTGGTTACAGTGCTGCAACAGCCGGACGGGGCCGCATGGGCAGGCCCAAAAGAGCGGCCCGGCGGTCGGAAATCGCCGTTTGTGCTTGATCTAGAGAGACTTGGAAGGCCGTTAACGCTGAATCGCCGAGCGACTTGGCTTCGACCTCTTGGATCATCTCGCCCAAAATGTTGTCGGCCTCGGCCTGTAACTCATCGACCGCCTGGATCGATTCGGCAGTCCGGGCGGTCCGTGTGAGCTCAAGGAGCCGTTCCAATGTCCTGAGGCGGCGGACCCGGTCGTCCGCCTTGGTGTAACTCATCACGCCGGCGATGCCCGAACCGAAGAACGACATCAGCATGATGCCCCAATAGAGGAGGTCGTTGTAGCGGTCGAAGAATGTCTTGATGTCGCCATCGATATAGGCGGCAGCGCCGGGATGCACCGGGACCGCAGCATCCTTGCTGGTGTCGGGCGCCTCGATCTTGGAAGCGGCCGGAAGCCGCGCGGCGAGCGACTGGCGAATTGCAAACAGATTGCGGGTGAAATCGGCGACGGTGTCTTCGCTCAGATTTTTGCGCGCGACGACATAGTGATTGACGCCGACGGTCTCGATTTCCTCTTCCGGCAACTGCGGCGCGCCGCCGAATGCACCGGCCTTGATCTCGGTCGATTCGTAGACCGGATACCGCGCCTCGATGGCTTCAGCCGCTTTGATGTCGAGGAAATTCGGCCCGTCCTTGTCGCGTCGTGACGCTGCGATTGCAGCCGAGGTCACGGGGCTCGATAGCGGGCCGATGGACATCACCGCATCGACTTTCGTCTCGCGCAGCGTGGAAGCGATCTTGTCGGTCGGAAGTTGGATGACGCTGATCTTATCGGTCGCGTTCGGCTGTCTTTCTTCGTCGGAGCTGAGAACAGCGACCTTCTCAGCGGGAATGCCGTACTGAGCGACGATTACTTTGAAGAGCGCGATATTGGCTTGCGAGCGTCCGATGATGCCGACGCGTTTGCCGAGGAGTTGCTCGACTTTTTCGATCCGCGGCGGCTTCTTGTCGTCTTTCTTTTCGTCCTCGTCTTCTTCGTCGCCTTTCTTCGCAGCCGCGCCCTTGGCGGCGGGCTTCTTCGCGGCGGCTTTCGCGGGCGTGGCCTTCTTGCCTTTAGCAGCCGCTGGCTTGGCAGCAGGCTTTTCCTCGGCCTTCGGCGGCTCAGGTTTCTGTTCCGGCGGCAAGGCCCATAGCGCGACAACGTTCTTACGCAGGATCGCGACGACCTGACCGTCTTTCGGCATATTGATGTCGCGGCGCACGACGGCGAAGTCGGCTTCGCCCTTCTCGAGTGCCTTTGCGGTGTCGGTGGTGTTCTCCTTGCGGAGCAGCGTCAGACGGATGCCGCGGAAGGCAGGGCGATCTTCACGAAGCTGATGCGCGATCTCTTCCACCACGCGCTCGTCTTCACTGCCTGGCGGACCGACCGCGATCTTGAGCTGTGTCGGTAGCGTCGCGAAATAGTAGGAAGCCCCGCCGACGCCGGCGAGCAGCAGCACAGCCGCAATAACGATCAGCCAAGTGTGGCTCATCATGATTCGGAGGCGGCGGCCCACAGAATCGCGGGGCCCGTCATGCCGGAATTGGCCAACGAGCACAGGGGCTTTCATCGGTTTCGCAGGCGGATTCGAGGCCCGGAACAAGCGGCGCAGGCTCCCTCGCATGGGTTCCACGATATCACGCGGAGGTTGGGCAACTCCATGACAGCACGCAGGCCTAAAAGTGCCAATAAATGGATATGATGAACCGGTCGGCTGTTGTTAGTCAGGCAAAGCCGCAAGGAGGTTCGCCAAAATGAGCGACAAAGCGCGCGACAAACTGTCCGGACAGGCCCGAAAAGACGCGCTGGGCAAACTGACCGGCTGGACCGAGGTTTCCGGCCGCGACGCCATCCAGAAGAAGTTCGTTTTCAAGGACTTCAACGAGGCCTTCGGCTTCATGACTCGGGCGGCGTTGATCGCCGAAAAGATGGATCACCATCCGGAGTGGTTCAATGTCTACAAGACCGTCGAGGTGACGCTTTCGACCCATGACGCGGGCGGCGTGACCGGGCTCGACGTCACGCTGGCGGAGGCGATGAACCGGCTGGCGGGCTGAACCATCTTGCTACCACCTTGTTTCGTCACCATTTGAGCGGATGGCGATTGTTGCCGGAGGGAACCAATGCGCTTCGCGCGTGCTTTCGCAGAGACCCAGTTCGAGCGTGATGAGGCGACCGTCCGCAGCGGCTTCTGGGCGAAGCTCGGGCGGCTCGCGGCGCACATTCCGTTCGCCGAGGATTTGCTGACCGCCTACTACTGCGCGTTCGACCGCGATACGCCGGTGCATGTGCGCGCGGCGCTCATTGGCGCGCTCGCCTATTTCGTCATTCCGTTCGACGGCATCCCCGACATCCTGCCGGTGCTCGGGCTGACCGATGACGCGGCGGCGCTCGCGGTCGCGATCCGGATGGTGTTCACGCACATCACGCCGGAGCATCGTGCGGCGGCGCGCGAGGCGCTCGACCGCTTACGGGCGTAAGACGATCTTTCCCATCACCTTGCGGTCGGCGATGGCTTTCAGAGCCGTCGCTGCTTCTGCCAACGGATAAGCCGCGTGAACATGGCCGCTGAGCTTGCCTTTGGCGGCCCAGCGCAGGATGTCCGCCATGTTGGCGGCGTGCGCCTTAGGCTCGCGCTCGGTCCATGAGCCCCAGAACACGCCGCGCACGTCGCAGCTTTTCAGCAGCACGAGGTTGAGCGGGATTTTCGGAATATCGCCGGCGGCGAAGCCGACGACGAGGAAGCGGCCTTCCCAGGCCAGCGAGCGCAACGCAGGCTCCGCGAAGTCGCCGCCGATCGGGTCGTAAACGACATCGATGCCGTGCTCGCCGCCAAGGCGCTTGAGCGCGTCGCGCAGATTGTCCTTCGCGTAGTTCACGCCTTCGTCGGCGCCGTGCTTCTTCGCGAAATCGAGTTTGTCGTCGGACGACGCGCAGGCGATGACGCGAGCGCCCATTTGCTTGCCGAGCTCGACCGCGGCGATGCCGACGCCGCCCGATGCGCCGAGCACTGCGAGCGTTTCGCCGGGCTTGATCTGCGCGCGGTCCTTCAGGGCGTAATAGGATGTGCCGTAGGTAACGCTCAGACCTGCGGCGTGATCGAAATCGAGACCGGCCGGGATAACGGTCAGATGAGCGGCCGGGAAGGCAAGCTTCTGCCGCGCTGCGCCGTTGCGGGTGTAACCCATGACACGGTCACCGGCCTTGAGTCCGGCGACGCCGGGCCCAAGGCTCTCGACGGTGCCCGCGAACTCGGCGGCGGGCGAGAACGGGAAGGCGGGCTTGTATTGGTACTTGCCCGCGATGATCAGCGTGTCGAAGAAATTCAGCGCCGCGGCGGCGATGCGGACGACCGCCTCGCCCGGACCCGGGACCGGATCGGGAAGGTCCTCGAGGGTGAGGTCGTCAGGTCCGCCATAGCGGGTGCAGAGCAAGGCTTTCATGCGGTCCATGTTAAAGCGAATAGCCGTGTCAGTTGCAAAACCACTTCCCAAACATGCAGTTAGGCGGGCTTCGGCAAACGTGCCGCCTTCACAATGCCGAACTTTTTTATTATTTCCGCTATACTTGGAATGATTTGCAGCGCCCAGATGCGCGAGGCCCGATGAGCCAGAATTCACCCTTTCGGTCGTTTCCGTTGCTGCTGATCGCGGCCGCGCTTGCGTTGCCCGCCGGCAGTGCTCTAGCCCAGACCGGCAAGCCAGCGCCCAAGCCCGCAGCGGCGGCGGCTCCTGCGGCGGCCGCGCCAGCCTCGAACAATCCGGTCGCGCAAGCGACCCTGCTCGGTCAATTCGGCGACTGGGGCGCCTATACGGCGACGCCGGGTGGCAAGAAAGTGTGCTTCGCGCTGGCCAAGCCGTCGTCGTCGTCGGACGTTCCTGCGAACCGCCGGACGGCGGCGAACATCGTCTACATGTTCATTTCTACGCGCCCGTCCGAAAAGGTGAAGGACGAAGTCTCGGTGCTTGTCACCGGATACCAGTTCAAGCCGAGCGCCGACGCGAGCCTGTCGATCGGCTCGTCGCCTTTCGTGATGTACACCCAGAACGAGGGCGCCTGGATCAAGAACGCCTCTGATGAGAAGTCGATCGTCGATCAGATGCGCAAGGGCGCCGACGCGACCGTGAAAGCCACGACCTCGCGCGGCACGCAGACAACCGACACGTTTTCTCTGAAGGGTATCGCGCAGGCGCTCGATCGCGTCGCGCAAGAGTGCAAGTAGTGTGAGTAGAGTATTCGGCGGCAGCATCGGCTGCGCCGTGGATGGTTCATGACAGTTTCTCTCGATATCGCAAAGCCGGCCACCGGCAGCGTTCCGCTCGAAAAGACGGCGCTGGAAACTTATGTGGCGCTGGCGAAGCCGTCGCTGATCGGGCTTTCGCGCGAGCAGCTTGCCGAGGCGTTGGGCAAGATCGGCGTCAAGCCTGCGCAACAGAAGATGCGCGCGCAGCAGCTCTGGCACTGGATGTACGTACGCGGCGTGACGCGCTTCGACCAGATGACCAGCGTGTCGAAGGATCTGCACGGCGTGCTCGATCAGCACTACACGCTGGCGCGGCCCGAAGTCGTCGCAGAGCAGGTTTCCGTCGATGGCACGCGCAAGTGGCTGCTGCGGCTGCCGAGCGGGTTGCAAGGCGAGCGCGCGCACGAGGTTGAGTGCGTCTACATCCCCGAGAGCGATCGCGGCACGTTGTGCGTGTCGAGCCAGGTCGGCTGCACGCTCAACTGCTCGTTCTGCCACACCGGCACGCAGCGGCTGGTCCGCAACCTCACGCCGGGAGAGATCGTCGGGCAGGTGATGGTGGCGCGCGATCGGCTCGGCGACTTTCTGGGCATGGAGCGCGCCCAAGGGCCGGGTTTGCCGACCGAAGGCGAGCGCTGCGTCTCCAACATCGTCATGATGGGTATGGGTGAGCCGCTCTATAATCTGGAGTCGGTGCGCGATGCGTTGCAAATCGTTTCCGACGGCGATAGTCTCTCAATCTCCAAGCGCCGCATCACGCTGTCCACCTCAGGCGTGGTGCCGAACATCCAGCGCGCAGGCGACGAGATTGGCGTGATGCTCGCGATTTCGCTGCACGCGGTGCGCGACGACCTTCGCGATGAACTGGTGCCGCTGAATCGCAAGTATCCGATCAAGGAATTGCTGGAGGCGTGCCGCAACTATCCTGGTGTTTCGAACTCCAAGCGCATCACGTTCGAATACGTGATGCTGAAGGGTGTCAACGATTCGCTGGCCGACGCCAAAAAGCTGGTGCAATTGTTGAAAGGCATTCCGGCGAAGATCAATCTCATTCCGTTTAATCCCTGGCCTGGCAGCAAGTACGAATGCTCGGACTGGGAGCAGATCGAGAAATTCTCCGAGATCGTGTTCAACGCGGGCTATGCTTCGCCGGTGCGCACGCCGCGCGGTCGTGACATCCTCGCCGCCTGCGGTCAGCTCAAGAGCGCAACCGAGAAGCTGTCGGCGCGCGAGCGCATGGCGCTGCGCGCAATGGCGATGACGGACTAAGCCGTCACCGGAGTCGCGAGACCATGATCATCGTCCGGCTCCTGCTTCGCTTCCTTGTCGTTCCACTCGGGGTCGCAGTCGCATTCTGCGTTGCGGCCCTCGTTGTTCTGATTTCGCACTGGGGAAGGCTGACGGCCGCGCTTGCAAGCGATCCGCCCAGCGGTGGCAGCGACAGCTTCTGGGTGTTCCTGTTCTTCGGCGGAATCTACATGCTGATCTGGATGGGAATCGCGCTCTCTTCGATGCTGCCTGCCGCCGTCGGCATTCTCATCTCCGAAGGCTTCGCGATCCGTCACTGGGCCTTTCATGCGGTGAATGGCGCTGTTTCGGTTTGGGTCGGCTCCCTGTTGATCAGCCAGGGCAGCGAGGGCGCCGAGTATCTGAATGTGCCTGTCATAGTGATCGGCGCCGGTGTCGCCGCAGGCTTTGCCTATTGGACCGTCGCAGGCTGGAGCGCGGGCTTCTGGAAACCGGTGTTCGCGCCATCGGCGCCGCCGCAATTGCCGCCCCAATCGAAGCCTGAAGCCTTGCCGCGGCCTCCCGCCGCGCAGGCGTGAGCGGCCTTCCCATCGCGCGTCCTCTCCGCTAGACGGGCGTCATGAATCGCACCGGATTGTTGATCGCGCTGGCCGTTGCCGCCGTTGTCGGCGTTGTGTTCGGCCTCTATCCGGAACTGGACCTGCGGCTCGCGCAGCCGTTCTACGAAATCGACCGCGGTGGCAACAAATTCGGGCTGCGCACCGATGAGATGCTCATCATGGTGCGCGAGTCGGCCATGTGGTTCATCACCGCGATTGCGCTCGTGCCGGGGCTCGCCTTGTTCATCAAATTCGTGCGGCCGCGCACCAAGCTCAAGGTGCCGGGCCGCGCCATCGTGTTCATGCTGACGACGCTCGCGCTGGGGCCGGGCCTGTGGTCGAACATCATTCTCAAAGACAACTGGGGTCGGCCGCGCCCGATCGACGTGCCGCAGTTTGGCGGCTCCGAGCCTTTCAAGGCTTGGTGGGATCCCCGCGGTGTGTGCCCGAAGAACTGCTCGTTCGTTACCGGCGACGGCTCGGGCGCGTTTTGGACGATGGCGCCCGCTGCACTCGCGCCGCCTGCTTGGCGTCCGGCGGCCTATGCTGCGGCGGTCGGGTTCGGGGCGGGCGTTGGCGTACTCCGCATGTCGTTCGGCGGACACTTCTTCACCGACGTGGTGTTTGCCGGCGTCTTCACCTTCATCATCATCTGGCTGATGCACGGCTGGCTTTATCGATGGCCACGCACGCGAACGACGGACGAAGCCATCGAGCAGCGGATCGAACACGTTGCGACCCCGCCACATGACTTCATCATGCGGCTGTTCGGCAAGAAACCGAACTAGAAAAGAAAAAGCCTCTCCCTTGCGAGAGAGGCGAGTGGTTGACAGACAGCCAGTACAGACAGTCAGAAGAAACTTTAGCGGCGCGGCTGCTCGGCGCGGGCGGATTGCCCGTCGAGCTTCTCCGCGAAAGCGGCGACGGTCTTCGCGTAGACCAGCGCCTTGTTCCACTTGCGGATGACTTCGAAGTTGGCGGTGCCTTCGCCCCACGGCTGCTTGGCCTGCCAGCCGTAGCCCTTCAGATAATTGCCAATGGAGGCGAGCGTGTCCGGCACGCTGCGGATGAGATCGCGCTTGCCGTTGCCGTCGAAGTCGATGGCGAACTTGTTGTAGGATGAGGGCAGGAAGTGCGCTTGGCCCATCTCGCCGGCCCAGTCGCCGCGCAAATCGGCCGGCTGAAGATCGCCGCGCTCGACGAGCGTCAGCGCTTCGAGCAGTTCGTTCTGGAACATGTCGGTGCGGCGGCAGTCGAAGCCGAGCGTCGCGGTGGCGCGCAGCACGTCGTGCTTGCCCATGTTGGTGCCGAAGTCGGTCTCGAGACCCCAGAGCGCGATCGCGATCGAGCCCGGCACGCCGAACTGTGATTCGATCTTGCGAAGCGTCGGTGCGTACTCCTGCATCATGCGCGAGGCCTTCGCCATGCGCTGGTTGATGCGCGGCAGCGCGAACTCTTCGAAGGTCTGCTTGAACACGCCCTGGCGCTTGTCGGCGGCGAGCACCGACTGGTCGAGCGTGATGCCGGAGAGGATCGAAAGCGTCCGCTGCGAGATGCCCTTCTGCGCGGCCTCTTTCTTGAAATCACTCATGAAGGCGTCGAAGCCCGCCGGATGATTGCACTGCGCGGCGAGAGCGGGCGCGGTGAGCACGGCGGTCGACAGGAGAGCGGCGGAGATCGCGGTGAGGAGACGCATTGAGCTGCCTCGTGTGAATGAAATTCGTCACAGGCAGATGTATCGCGGGGTTCCGAACCCGAGTAGCGACATCGGGAAGTGGGGTTAAGCAGCGCAGTTAAGCGTCGCGGTTAATGGCGCTTCGGCGCGAGGTTGTTCTAGCTCGCTGCGGACGTCGATTCTGAGCGTTTCCGGCCCATTTTTCGGGCGCTTGCACCGTTCGTCATTCCCCCTATAGTCCGCGCGAATTTCGGACCCAGGCCGCTTCCGGCCATCAAATCAGGCGTTCTCTATGTCGGCCAAAGGCTCCATCAAGAAGGTCGTCCTCGCTTATTCGGGCGGCCTCGACACTTCCATCATTCTCAAGTGGCTCCAGACCACCTACGGCTGCGAGGTGGTGACCTTCACTGCTGACCTCGGCCAGGGCGAGGAGCTTGGCCCGGCTCGCGAGAAGGCGCTGCGCGCCGGCATCAAGCCCGAGAACGTCTTCATCGAGGACCTGCGCGAGGAATTCGTCCGCGACTTCGTCTTCCCGATGTTCCGCGCCAACACGGTCTATGAGGGCCAGTATCTGCTTGGCACCTCGATCGCGCGGCCGCTGATCGCCAAGACTCAGATCGACATCGCGCGCAAGGTCGGCGCCGACGCCGTCTGTCACGGCGCGACCGGCAAGGGTAACGATCAGGTGCGCTTCGAGCTGTCGTATTATGCGCTCGAGCCCGGCATCAAGATCATCGCGCCATGGCGCGAATGGACCTTCAAGGGTCGCGACGATCTGCTGAAGTTTGCGCGCGACCACCAGATCACCATCGCCAAGGACAAGGAAGGCGAAGCGCCGTTCTCGGTGGACGCCAACCTTCTGCACTCGTCGTCCGAGGGCAAGGTGCTGGAGGACCCGGCGAAGGAAGCACCGTCGATCGTCTATCAGCGCACCATCTCGCCGATGGAGGCGCCCGACAAGCCGACCGAAATCCGCATCGGCTTCAAGAAGGGCGATGCGGTGAGCATCGACGGCGAGGCGCTGTCGCCGGCGACGCTGCTCGCCAAGCTCAACAAGCTCGGCCATGACAATGGCATCGGTCGCCTTGATCTCGTCGAGAACCGCTTCGTCGGCATGAAGTCGCGCGGTGTCTATGAGACCCCCGGCGGCACGATTCTCCTTCAGGCGCATCGCGCCATCGAGTCGATCACGCTCGACCGCGGCGCGGGCCATCTCAAGGATGAGCTGATGCCGCGTTACGCCGAGTTGATCTACAACGGCTTCTGGTTCGCGCCGGAACGCGAGATGCTTCAGGCGCTGATCGACAGGAGCCAGGAGCATGTCGAAGGCGAGGTTCGCCTCAAGCTCTATAAGGGCAACGTGCTGGTGACCGGCCGCGAGAGCCCGAAGTCGCTCTACTCCTCGACGCTCGTGACCTTTGAGGATGACAAGGGCGCGTACGACCAGAAGGACGCCGAGGGCTTCATCAAGCTCAACGCGCTGCGGCTTCGCACGCTCGGCCAGCGCCGAAAGAAGTTCGAGAAATAGCGGAACGACAAAAGGCGCGCTGTCATGCCGGGGCTGTTGGAAAAGATCGCAGTCACGGTGGGCAGCGCCTTTTTGGCCGGTGCGTTGTTGGTGATCGCCTATGTGTCCGGCGGCGTGGTGATCCTTGCATTTCTGCTGACCGGCATCTTCCTGATCGGCGGCAACGTGGTGCCGGTTGGCAATCTGTTTGCACCGATCGGATTTGCGGCGTTGATCGTGTTTGGCCTGTCGTCCTGGGCGCTGGCGACGCTCGGCGTTGGGGCCTGGTGGGTGTGGAAAAAGAAAGCGCCAGGCGCCCCAAAGCCGCCCGACGCTCAGCCTTGATTCTGGTTGCGCTCTCAGGCGGTTAGAGATGGCCGGCGTTTCCATGGAACCGCTCTGGCGCTAGGCGCTTAAGTCCCTATATGTTTCGCGCCGATCGCACCTGGAGCGATCCCGGAGGCTTGTGGGGTGTCATGATCTACATCCTCGCCGTCTTTCTTCCGCCGCTCGCGCTGTTGCTCAACGGCCAGATTTTCTCGGCCGTGCTCAACTTCGTGCTGATCGTGCCGTGCCTGCTGCTGGGCTTGGCGTTCCCGGTCCTGTGGCTGGTGCCGTCGGCGCACGCGGTTATTGCGATCTACATGGCGCGCGAGAACCGCCGCCACCGCGAGATCGTGGATGCGATCGAGCGCCACGGCCCGCCGCCCGGCTGGCGGCCATAAGCCTTACTCCGGCATGTGACAGACGGCCTCGATGTTGTGGCCGTCGGGATCGAGCACGAACGCACCATAGTAGCTGGGATGGTAGTGCGGGCGCAGGCCTGGCTTGCCGTTGTCCTTGCCACCCGCCGCGAGCGCTGCGCGGTGGAACGCATCCACGCTGGCGCGATCCTTCGCAACGATCGCGACATGCACTGGCTTCTCCAGCTTGCCCTCGCCGCCGATCCAGAAATCCGGCTTGCCGCCTTCGCCGAAGCCGGCGGCGGGTGCGCCGCTTGGATTGCCTTCAGCGTCGACCTCCATGATCAGCGTGTAGCCGAGCGGTGCGAGCGCCTTCGTGTAGAACGCCTTGGATTTTTCGTAATCAGAAACCGCGAAGCCGATGTGGTCGATCATCCTGTCGCCCTCCGTGACGTTTCTTAAAAGCTAGAAAAACAAATGGCCGGGACAAGCCCGGCCATTCGAAACTTTGAGGCGATGTTGCCGCAGGCTTAGACCTGCCGCTCGACCATCTTCTTCTTGATCTCGGCGATCGACTTCGCCGGGTTCAGGCCCTTCGGGCAGGCCTTGGTGCAGTTCATGATGGTGTGGCAGCGGTACAGGCGGAACGGGTCTTCGAGGTTGTCGAGGCGTTCGCCGGTTGCTTCGTCGCGGCTGTCGCTGATCCAGCGATTGGCTTGCAAAAGCGCCGCCGGGCCGAGATAGCGGTCCGAATTCCACCAGTAGCTCGGGCATGACGTCGTGCAGCAGGCGCACAGGATGCACTCGTAATGATTGTCGAGCTTCTTGCGGTCCTCGTGGCTCTGCTTCCACTCCTTCTCCGGCGTCGGCGTGACGGTCTTCAGCCACGGCTCGATGGAGCGGTACTGCGCGTAGAAGTTCGTGAGATCCGGCACCAGATCCTTCACCACCGGCATGTGCGGCAGCGGATAGATGCGGATGGTGCCTTTGATCTCGTCCATGCCCTTGGTGCAGGCGAGCGTGTTGGTGCCGTCGATGTTCATCGCGCAGGAGCCGCAAACGCCTTCGCGGCAGGAGCGGCGGAACGTCAGCGTCGGATCAATCTTGTTCTTGATCCACAGCAGCGCGTCGAGAACCATCGGCGGGCAGTCGTCGCGATCGACGAAATAGGTGTCCATGCGCGGGTTGGCGGTGTCGTCCGGATTCCAGCGGTAGATGCGGAACGCGGTGACGTTGCGCGCGCCGGTCGGGCGCTTCCAGGTCTTGCCCTCGGTGACCTTGGAATTCTTCGGAAGGGCGAGTTCGACCATGATCAGTACACCCGTGCCTTGGGTTCGATGTAGGAAACGTCGTTGGTAAGCGTGTAGGTGTGCACCGGACGATAATCCGACGTGATGTTGCCCTTGTCGTCGAGCCACGTCAGCGTGTGCTTCATCCAGTTCTTGTCGTCGCGCTCCGGGAAGTCCTCGCGGGCGTGACCGCCGCGGCTTTCCTTGCGGTTGAACGCGGCGTCGACAGTGACAACCGCCTGCGAGATCAGGTTGTCGTATTCGAGCGTCTCGATCAGATCCGAATTCCAGATCAGCGAGCGGTCGGTGACACGCACGTCGGACGAGCCGGCGTAGGTTTCTTTGATGAGCTTGAGACCTTCCTCGAGAACCTCGCCGGTGCGGAACACCGCGCAGTTGTTCTGCATGATCTTCTGCATCTTCATCCGCAGCTCGGCCGTCGGCGTGCCGCCGTTGGCGTTGCGCAAGCGGTCGAGACGCGAGAGCGCGAGATCGGCGGAGTTCTTCGGCAGTTCCGGCTGCTTGTCGCCCGGCGTCAGGATGTCGCCGCAGTGATGGGCGGCGGCGCGGCCGAACACCACGAGATCGATCAGCGAGTTGGAGCCGAGGCGGTTGGCGCCATGCACCGAGACGCAGCCGGCTTCGCCGAGCGCCATCAGGCCCGGCACGACGAAGTCGTCGTTGCCGTTCTTCTTGGTCAGCACCTCGCCTTTCCAGTTCGTCGGGATGCCGCCCATGTTGTAGTGCACGGTCGGGATCACCGGGATCGGCTCGCGGGTCACATCGACGCCCGCGAAGATGCGCGCGCTCTCCGAGATGCCCGGCAGGCGCTCATGCAGCACCGCCGGATCGAGGTGATCGAGGTGCAGGAAGATGTGGTCCTTGTTCTTGCCGACGCCGCGGCCTTCGCGGATCTCGATGGTCATCGAGCGCGAGACGACGTCGCGGGAGGCGAGGTCCTTCGCGGACGGCGCATAGCGCTCCATGAAGCGCTCGCCCTCGGAGTTGACGAGATAGCCGCCTTCGCCGCGTGAACCCTCGGTGATGAGACAGCCCGAGCCGTAGATGCCGGTCGGATGGAACTGCACGAACTCCATGTCCTGCAGCGGCAGGCCGGCGCGCAGCACCATCGCGTTGCCGTCGCCGGTGCAGATGTGCGCCGACGTGCAGGAGAAGTAGGCGCGGCCGTAGCCGCCGGTCGCAAGAATGGTGGTCTGGGCGCGGAAGCGGTGGATCGAGCCGTCTTCCAGGCAGAGTGCGATGACGCCGCGGCAGCGGCCTTCGTCGTCCATGATCAGGTCGATGGCGAAGTATTCGACGTAGAACTCGGCCGAGTGCTTCAGCGCCTGGCCGTACATGGTGTGCAGCATGGCGTGGCCGGTGCGGTCGGCGGCAGCGCAGGTGCGCTGCGCGGTGCCCTTGCCGTAGTGCGTGGTCATGCCGCCGAACGGGCGCTGATAGATCTTGCCGTCTTCCTCGCGGCGGCTGAACGGCAGGCCCCAGTGCTCGAGCTCGTAAACTGCTGCGGGCGCCTCACGGCACATGTATTCAATCGCGTCCTGGTCGCCGAGCCAGTCGGCGCCCTTGACGGTGTCGTACATGTGCCACTTCCAGTCGTCCTCACCCATGTTGCCGAGCGCGGCGGCGATGCCGCCCTGCGCGGCGACCGTGTGCGAGCGGGTCGGGAACACCTTGGTGATGCAGGCGGTCTTCAGCCCGGCTTCCGAGCAGCCCACGACGGCGCGGAGACCCGAGCCGCCGGCGCCGACGACGATGACGTCGTAAGTATGATCCTCGATCGGGTAGGCGCGGCCGTTGATGTTCGGTGCGCCGTTTGTGCTGCCGTTGCCAGCCATGACTTAAAATCCGAATGACAGTTTGAGGATGGCGAACACCGCCGTCAGGCCAACGGCGAACGAGAAGAACGTGTTCCCCATGAGCGTGACGTACTTCAGCATCTCATCGTGGACGTAGTCCTCGATGATGACCTGCATGCCGAGCCACATGTGATAGACGCTGGTCACGATGAAGAGCAGCATCGTGATTGCGACGAATGTCGAGCCGAGGATCTGCACCACGGCGGCCTGATTGCGGCCGAGCAGGCCGACGATGATGATCACGACCGCAATCGTCAGCGGGATCATCGCAACGGCCGTCAGCCGCTGGCGCCAGAAGTGCTTGGTGCCGCTTTTCGCCGAGCCGAGATAGCGAACGCGGCCGAGCGGGGTCTGAATGGAGTCGTGACCGTGATTGCTCATCGGATGCCTCCCATCACGAGATAACCGACGAACCAGATGATGATCGTCAGACCAATGGAGCCGACGAGATTGGCGACGGCCAACCACTCGCGCTCCTGGGCGCCGAAGCCGTGGCCGGTGTCCCAGATCAGGTGGCGGATGCCGCCGAGCATGTGGTGGATCAGCGCCCAGGTGTAACCGAACAGGATCAGGCGTCCGATCAGGGTTTCCATGAACCACTGCACAGTGGCGTAGGCATTCGGGCCTGCGGCGGCTGCGGTGAGCCACCAGACGAACAGCAGCGTGCCGAAGAACAGCGCGCCGCCGGTGATGCGATGGACGATGGACATCATCATCGTCAGCATCGGCTTGTAGATTTGAAGGTGCGGGGAGAGCGGCCGGTTTTTTGCCGGGCTCACTTTGGCCTCTACCATGATTGGCTCTCTGGCGGACGTTATTTTGGGCGGACTTCGTACTTGGAGAAAGATTGCCGCTCTGTGGGTTAGGTAGCGAAAGCTCGTGAAGCCCGCAACGCCGGGCTTTCGTCATTGAACCCACAGGCAAGGGTGGCATCAAAAGCTCGGAAAACAACCGTGGGTCGCCGGAGGCCCCTTGATCATTTGCTTCGCTTTGAGCGAAGTATGGCGCTAGAATAGAACCGTTACAATCTGCTTTTTGGGTAGCCTTCCTTCGCAAAATACGAAGGATAGGCAAAAAGCTGATGGAGGGTCGTCATGCGCTTCGATCTCGCCGACCTCAGCCTGTTCCGCCATGTCGTGGAAGCGGGGAGCATCACGCACGGCGCAGAGCGCGCTCACCTTGCGCTTGCGGCCGCATCCACGCGCATCCGCAACATGGAGAGTGCGCTCGGCGCCCCGCTGCTGGTGCGGGCGCGCCACGGCGTGACGCCGACACAGGCCGGACGCACCCTGCTGCAGCACGCGCGCACGATGCTGGAGCAGGCCGAGCGGCTGCGCGAGGACCTCGGCGCCTACGCCGGCGGTATGGCCGGCCAGGTGCGGGTGATGTCAAACACCAACGCGATGACGGAATTTTTGCCGGAAACGCTCAGCTCGTTCCTCGCCGCGCACCCGAACGTCAGTGTCGATCTTGAAGAGCACTTGAGCGACGAGATCGTGGGCCTCATCGCGGAAGGCGTGGGGGACATCGGCGTGGTGGCGGGGACCGTCGATCCGGGCCGTCTCACGACCTATCCGTTCCGCACCGACCGCTTCCAGCTCGTGGTGGCGCAGGACCACCCGCTTGCCAGCCGTAACAAGATCGCCTTCGTCGACGCGTTGGGGCACGACTTCATCGGGCTCGATCGTGCGAGCGCCGTGCAGCGCTTTCTCGCCGGCAAAGCGACCAGCGCCGGCCGCGCGCTGCGATTGCGGGTGCAACTGCGAAGTTTCGATGCCGTGTGCCGCCTGGTCGAACGCAACGTCGGCGTGGGCGTGGTGCCCGCGACCACGGCGCGGCAGGCGGTGAAGACGATGGCGATCAAGGCGCTCGATCTCAGCGACCCCTGGGCTCTGCGCGAACTGACGATCTGCGTGCGGGATTTCAGTGCGCTTCCGCATTATGCTCAGCAGCTTGTAGAGCACATGCGCGCTACCCCGCATTAAGGGAGCGCTAATCAGTCGCACGCTAAGCGCCGGTTCCCGGTTCGGAACCGGGTTGATCGTGAGATCGTTGTCTTTGGATTGGATTTTAACTTCTCTTACCGGGAGCGTCGTCATGCGCATTTTGAAATCGTTGGGAATGGTCAGCGCCGCTGCCCTTCTCGCTGCTGTGTTTTCTCTGCCTGCGTCTGCCCAACTCGCCAACGCCGCGCTTAAGGATAAGAGCGGGAAGCCGATCGGTGAGGTTGATCTGGTGCAGACCCAGGCCGGCGTTCTTTTGAAGGTCTCGGTGAAGGGCATCGAGCCGGGCGAGCATGCCTTCCATGTTCACGCGGTCGGCAAATGCGAAGCGCCGTTCGACTCCGCCGGTGGGCACTTCAATCCGGGCGGCCACAAGCACGGCATGATGTCAGGTGTGGCTCACGCCGGCGACATGCCGAACCTGCACGTGCCGCAGAGCGGCGAATTGGTGGTCGAGATTCTCAATCCGGCGATTACGCTTGAGAAGGGCAAGCCGAACTCGGTGTTCGATGCCGACGGCTCGGCGGTTGTCATCCATGCCAAGGCGGATGACTACAAGAGCGATCCGGCCGGCAATGCTGGCGAACGCATTGCCTGCGGCGTTATCTCGGAGAGCGGTTCGGCCGCAAAATAACTAGCGCGGGATCAGCGCCCAATAATCGAGGTCGAGGATCACGGAGGGCTCATAGTCCTCCGCGATCTTGAACGGGAAGTCGGCGCACGGCCGGTCTTTCGTCGCGATCGTGCGTAAGCGTAGCGCACCAACATCGTCGCGCCCCGGCACCTCGGCCTTCGCCAGAATCTCCGACCAGGCGAACACCGTTCCGCCCGCGAACAGCGGCGCAACGTGACGTCCGCCGTTGATGGCGGAGATGTGAAACGCGTTGGCAAGACCGTTGAACGAGATCGCGCGGGCGAGCGAGATCGCGTGGCCGCCATAGATCAGCCGCTTGCCGAAACGGCCTTGCGCCGCCGAGAACTGATCGAAGTGGATGCGCGCGGTGTTCTGATAGAGACGCGTCGCGATCTGATGCTCGGCCTCCTCGACGGTGATGCCGTCCACATGGTCGATCTTCTCGCCGGCCTGATAGTCGTCATAGCGATAGGGGCTGCCGGAAAGCGCGAGGTCGTAGGCCTTCACGTCGATCGGCGGACATGCGGCGCCCAGGAGCTTTGGCTCGACCACGGTCGGAAGACGCGGAACGTGATCGCCCGGCGCCGGCGCTCTCTCGTCGCGCTTCCGAACCATTACCCAGCGCGCGTATTCGAGCACGGCCGTGCCGTCCTGCTTGAAGCCGCGCGTGCGCACATAGACGATGCCGGTCTTGTGGTTTGAATTCTCTTTCAGCCCAATCACCTCCGATGTCGCGGTGAGCGTGTCGCCCGCGAACACCGGCGCGAGGAATTGCATTCCTGCGTAACCGAGGTTGGCGATCGCGTTCAGCGACACGTCCGGAACGGTCTTTCCGAACACGATATGGAAGACCAGCAGATCGTCGATTGGTGCCTCAGGGTAACCAATCGTGCGGGCGAACGCGCTGGACGACTGCACCGCGTAACGTGCGCCGAACAGTCCGCAATAGAGCGCCACGTCGCCGTGCGTGACCGTGCGCGGCGTCGAATGCCGGATGGTCTGGCCGAGGCGAAAATCCTCGAAGAAATTGCCGGAACTGGTTTTGGTCATGGAAATCTCACGCAAATTGCAAGTTCACCCGGCCCGGCGACTATAGCGCGTTTCTGCGGCGTCACGAAGCCGTGAGTGCGGCATGAGCAGTCGCTTACGAAAACCTGAGGCGTACGTGTTTAAGCAGCCTGATAACAGGAGAGTGCAAATAAATTTCATCTGGAGGGATACCCATGGAAAAGCCTCTTCTGCTCTCCGCTTTGGTCGCTGCGTGTGTCGCCCTGGCTTCGACGGCGTCCGCCGAAGGCATGGACAACAAGTCCGCCATGGACAAGCCCACGATGGGCTCGTCCGACAAGATGGCCAAGCCTGACGGCATGGCGAAGCCGGCCTCGGACAAGATGGAGAAGCCGGGTGCTATGACGGATAAGAAGAACTCGATGTCCTCCGACAAGATGAAGAAATAGTGATCTGAAGCGCCGGGCTCGCTCCTATGCGAGCCCGGCTCTTTTGGGCATGCTTAAGGCCATGACAGCGATCGACGCCCGTTCCGTGCCTGCGGCGCCCGCGGTGGTGATCCACCCGCGATGGGTTCGCATTACGCACTGGATCAACGCCATCGCGATGCTGGTGATGATCGGCTCGGGCTGGGAAATCTATAACGCGTCGCCGCTGTTCGGATTTACGTTCTCGCGCTCGATCACGTTGGGCGGTTGGCTCGCCGGCGCGCTGCAATGGCATTTCGCGGCGATGTGGGTGCTCGCGGTGAATGGTCTTGTCTATCTCGCGCTCGGAATCATCAGCGGACGCTTCCGCCGCAAACTGTTGCCGATCCGCCCGGGTGACGTGATCGCGGACACGAAGGCCGCGCTGACGTTCAAGCTCAAACACGACGATCTATCGGTTTATAATTCGGTGCAGCGGCTTCTCTATCTCGGCGTGATCCTCGCCGCCATTGTGATCGTGCTGTCAGGCCTTTCGATCTGGAAGCCGGTGCAGTTCCAGGAATTGACAGCGGTGTTCGGCGGCTATGACGCCGCTCGCTACGTGCACTTCTTCGCGATGGCCGCGATCGTTGGCTTCCTGGTGGTTCACGTGCTGCTCGCAATCCTGGTGCCAAGGAGTCTGCGCGCCATGGTCACGGGACGTTAGGAGGGCGTCATGCCCCGCATTCGCAAGGCTATTCCAGGCGTCGATCCCAAATTGCTGATCAGAGACGCAGCCAAACTGATGCCCGATCCGTCGCGGCGGCTGTTCCTGCGCGGTGCGGCGTCGCTCGGTGCGCTCACGATGCTGACCGGTTGCGACATTGTTGATAGTGATGCGGCCGAAGGCGTGCTGCGCAAGATCTCGACGTTCAACGACCGCGTTCAGGGCTTGCTGTTCAACCCGAACAAGCTTGCGCCGACGTATCCGGAAAGTGCGATCACCAGACCATTCCCGTTCAACGCTTATTATGCGGAAGACGAGGCGCCGGAGGTCGATGGCAAAGAATATAAGCTTGAGGTCGGCGGACTGGTCGACACCAAGGAGCCTTGGACGCTCGATCAGCTTTATGCGTTGCCGCAGGAGTCGCAGATCACGCGCCACGTCTGCGTCGAGGGCTGGAGTGCGATCGGCAAGTGGAGTGGCGTGCGGCTCTCGGAATTCCTCAAGCGCATCGGTGCGGACACACGTGCGAAATACGTCTGGTTCGGCTGTGCCGAGGGCTATTCCAACACCATCGACATGGCGACAGCGCTGCATCCGCAGACGCAGCTATCATTCAAGTTCGCGGACGAGATTTTGCCGCGCAAGTACGGCTTCCCGATGAAGTGCCGGATGCCGACCAAGCTCGGATTCAAGAATCCGAAGCACATCATCGCGCTCTATGTGCAGAACAATGATGCCGGCGGCTATTGGGAGAACCAGGGCTACAACTGGTTCAGCGGGCTCTAGCTCTTCTGTTGCGGCGGGACTTCCGTGATCAGCCGCGCGCCGCGGTGGAACGTGACGAAGTCCCACAACCACATGAACGCGACCAGGAAGCGGTAGCGCAGTCCAATCAGGAAGTAGATGTGGACGACGCTCCAGAACAGCCATCCGACGAATCCAGTCAGATGGATGCGGTTGAATTGCACGACCGCGGCGCGGCGCCCGATGGTCGCGAGATCGCCCGGATGGCGATAACGGAACGGGGGCAGCGTTTTGCCCGCAAGCCGCGCCGCGATCAGCTTGCCGACATAACGTCCCATCTGCTTGGCGGCTGGCGCGACACCCGGCGCGGCCTGGCCATTGGCGTTCTTGGCGAGTGCGGTGTCGCCGACCACAAAAATCTCAGGTCTGCCCGGCACCGCGAGGTCGGGACCAACCACCACACGGCCCGCGCGATCAGCCTCGACCCCAAGCCAGGTCGCCGCCGGTGATGCCTTCACGCCGGCCGCCCAGATGACGGTGCCCGCATCGATCCGGCCTTGATCGGTATCGACACCGCGCGGATCGCATGTCGTCACGCGTGTCGATGTCTTGACCTCGACCCCTTTGCGGGTGAGCGAACGCGCTGCGTAGTCCGAAAGGTCTGGCGGCAGCGTGGGCAAGATGCGTGGCCCGGCCTCCAGCAAGACGATTCGGGCGGAGCTTGGATCAATCCGGCGGAAGTCCTTGAGCAATGTAAGGCGCGCGATCTCCGCGATGGCGCCCGCCATCTCCACGCCGGTCGCGCCGCCGCCGACGATGGCGAAGGTCAGCAGCCGTTTTCGCTCGGCTTCGTCGTGCGTCAGCTCGGCGCGTTCGAAGGCGAGCAGGATGTTGCGACGGATGCGCGTCGCATCGACGATCCGCTTCAGGCCGGGCGCAAATTGCCCCCATTCGTCATGACCGAAATAGGAGTGGGTTGCGCCTGTCGCGATAACGAGGGCGTCGTAGGGAACGGGGTCGGTGCCCGCGAGCATGACGCGCCGTTCGGCGGTGTTCACGCCGACGACCTCGGCCATCAGCACGGTGGCGTTGTCCTGCCCACGCAGGATATGGCGGATCGGCCATGCGATATCGGCCGGCGACAGCGCCGCCGTCGCGACCTGATAGAGCAGGGGCTGAAAGCAGTGATGGTTCTGCCGGTCGATCAGCGTCACGTTCACCGGCGCACGGCGCAGCGCCTTGGCGGCTTCGATCCCGCCGAAGCCGGCGCCAATGATGACGACGTTGGGGCGTGCGTCAGGCATTGCCCCATTGTGCCCTTGTCAGCCGATCAGGATCAACACCACACCGGCCACTGTCAGCACGGTCCCGCCCGCGAGCCGCAGTCCGTTCTCGAGTTTGCCGAAGGCGATTACACTTAAAACCACCGTGAACAGCGGAAAGGTCGCAATCAGAGGCACAACCAGCGAAACCGGCCCCGCGCCAAGGGCGGCATAAAGCAGCATTGTCGCGATGCCGTTACAGATGCCGATGCCCATGAACCAGAGGCGGCCGACACGCGGTCCTTTGGCAATGAAACGGCCGTTTCGGATCTTCTCTACGGCGATCACTGTCAGCGACGAGAAGATGTACCCGACGAGGCCCGCGGCAATCGGGCTCGGCCAGAGATCGAGCCCAAGCTTGATCACGGGCGGCACCAGGCCGCGCAGCGCAGCAGCCCCCAGTGGCAGGAGCAATGCCCATGTTCGCCAATCGCGGGCGCCCTGGCGTTGCGCGCTGATCAACAGAACACCAGCCACGACGATAACGAGACCCGCAAATTGCAAAGGGCGTAGCGGTTCGTGCAGCAGAACAACTGCGAGCGAAACCGCGAACAACGGAGAGAGATTGCCGAGCGAACTTGTGACGACCGGTCCGAGCGCTCGGTTGCTTGCGAAGGTGAGGAGCGTCACCACAGCGGGGAAGGCGAGCCCGACAGCGGCAAAGATCGGCACCGCGCTCCAGACGATGGTCTCGCCGCGCAGAATGAACGGCGATGCGCAAAGGAACACCAGCGTGAAGGTCGGGATGCTGATTGCCGCGCCTGACAGCGGCGACACATGCCGCAGGCCGAACTGCGTCAGCACCTGCCCCAGGGCGAAATGAAATGCGGCGGCGAAGGAAATGACGATGGCGGCGATGTTCATGCAGTGCGTCACCCGAAAGGACCTGCACGGTACACCGGGTTTTTCGCCCTTGTGACCCAAAAGGCCGCAGCCCTGCCTCCCGGCCGCTCGCCTTGCCAAGCTCCGCCCGGCGTTTTAGCAATCGCCACGATTTTGCGTGAGAAACGAGGACACGATGGCGACCCACAAGCTCCTGCTCCTGGCCGGCGACGGCATTGGCCCCGAAGTCATGGCCGAGGTGAAAAAGCTCATTGCCTGGATGAATTCGCACGGCATGGGCACCTTCAATTTCGAGGAGGGGCTGGTTGGCGGCGCTGCCTACGATGCCGACAAGGTGTCGATCACCGAAGCGACGATGGAGAAGGCGCATGCTGCCGACGCCGTGATTTTCGGCGCGGTCGGCGGTCCGAAATGGGACAGCGTTCCCTACGACGTTCGCCCGGAGGCGGGCCTGCTGCGGCTCCGCAAGGATCTCGTGCTCTACGCGAACCTGCGCCCGGCCGTGACCTATCCGGCGCTGGCCGACGCCTCTGCGCTCAAGCGCGAGCTGGTCTCCGGCCTCGACATCATGATCATCCGCGAGCTGACCGGCGGCGTGTACTTCGGCGAGCCGAAGACCATCACCGATCTCGGCAACGGCCAGAAGCGCGCCGTCGATACGCAGGTCTACGACACCTACGAGATCGACCGCATTGGCCGCGTCGCCTTCGAGCTGGCGCGCAAGCGCCGCAACAAGGTGACCTCGATGGAGAAGCGCAACGTCATGAAGACGGGCGTGCTCTGGAACGAGGTCATCACGCAGCTCCATCAGCGCGAGTTCAAGGACGTGACGCTGGAGCACCAGCTTGCCGACTCCGGCGGCATGCAGCTCGTGAAGAACCCGAAGCAGTTCGACGTCATTGTCACCGACAACCTGTTCGGCGACATGCTCTCCGACATCGCGGCGATGCTGACCGGCTCGCTCGGCATGCTGGCGTCTGCGTCGCTCGGCGAGACGAATCCGAAGACCGGCAAGCGCAAGGCGATGTACGAGCCGGTGCACGGCTCCGCGCCGGACATCGCAGGCAAAGGCATCGCCAACCCGATCGCGATGCTCGCCTCGTTTGGCATGGCGCTCCGCTATTCCTTCGACATGGGCAAGGAAGCCGACATGCTGGAGAAGGCGATTGCCAACACGCTCGATGCCGGTTTCCGCACCGGCGACCTCATGTCGCCTGGCATGAAGCAGGTCGGCACGTCACAGATGGGCGATGCGATCATCGCGGAACTCGGCAAGATCGCGGGCTGACTAACGCGTTCAGAAAGCGAGGCGGGGATGTCCACCACCGTTCGGCCGTTTCTGATGTTTCAGGGTGGCATCGCCGAAGAGGCGATGAATTTCTACGTCTCGCTTTTTGACGACGGCAAGATCGTCGAACTCGTGCGCTGGCCCAAGGGCGGCCCCGGCGCCGAAGGGTCGGTGATGGGCGCGACGTTCCATGTCGCGGGCCAGGACGTGATGTGCTTCGATAGCCCGGTGAAGCATGAGTTCACTTTCACGCCGGCGATCTCGCTGTTCGTGACATGCGAGTCGGAGGCGCAGATCGACAGGCTGGCGTCGGCGCTGGGCGAGGGCGGAAAATTCCTGATGCCGCTCAACAACTACGGCTTCAGCAAGAAGTTCGCCTGGGTCGATGACCGCTACGGCGTGTCGTGGCAGATCAATCTGCCGTCGTAAGCGGTGCAAACAACTCAAACAAAAAGCCCGGCTCCTGAGCCGGGCTTTTCGCTTTTTGGATCGGCGTCGGCTTATTGCAGCGACGGATACGGATTGTACTTGCCCGGCAGGAAGAACGGATCCGGGATCGGTCCCGGCGGGTTGGTGATGATGTTCGGGCCGAGCACGTCGGTTGCGCGCTGGCCGTAGAACGACGTGGCGTTCGCCGGCTGATAGGTGCCCGGCATCACCTCGGTGCCGCCATCGAGATAGGAGCGCGGCTGCACGAGCATCTTGGTGCGGGTGCGGCCATCCTCGCCGCGGGTGACGATCACGGTCGGCTGCGGGGCGGGCCGCTGCTGGACGTAGGTGTAGCCGGCGCGGGTCACATACGCCCGCTTCTTCTTGGCGGCCTCGGCCGGCAGCGCGAAGGCAACGGCGGCGATCAGGCCGGTGGCGGCGATAGCGGGCAATTTCAAACGCATCCGATTCCTCACGATCTTTCGCCTCGACATTAGCCGCCCTTGCGGCGTCGCAACAGAGGGCGCTTCTCCCAGCCCCCATGCGACTTATTGAGCAGGGACCTCGCATCAACGTGCGTTGCGGGCCGCCTGTTCCGGCAGTAGCTTTTTGCCAGTAGAGCCCGACAACGGCAACAATCTTCTACAGAAACGGCCAAACCTGGGAGGAATCCATGGCGCATGAAACCGAACGGTCGATCGAGGAGCTTTATCGCGATGACCCGGAGCGCGCCGACGCTGAGGTGTTCGGCCGCAAAACGGGTGTGAACCGCCGCGGCTTCCTGGGCGGCTCGGGGCTTGCGACCATGAGTATTGCGGTGGGCGGCACCATTCCCTTCGCCGCCAACATGCCGGGTGGCATGATCCCGGCGGCACTCGCCCAAGGTGCGCCTGCAGCGGCCGCGCCGAAGGGCCCGCAATATCTGAAATTCCCCGGCAAGAGCGACAAGCTGGTGGTGCTCGGCGAGCGCCCGCTGGTCGCGGAGACGCCGGAGAACATGCTCGATGACGACACGACGCCCACAGACAAATTCTTCGTCCGCAACAACGGTGTCATGCCGGAAGAAGCGAAGGACCCGAACGGCTGGAAGATCACCATCGACGGCGAGGTGAACAACAAGGTCGAACTGACGCTCGACGACTTGAAGAAGAAGTTCAAACCGGTGACACGCCGCCTCGTGTTGGAGTGCGGCGGCAACGGCCGCTCGTTCTTCACGCCGCAGGCGCGCGGCAACCAGTGGACCAACGGTGGCGCGGGCTGCGCGGAGTGGACCGGCGTCCGGCTCATTGATGTCCTCAAGACCGCTGGCGTGAAATCGTCGGCCAAGTTCAGTGGTCACTACGGCAGCGACAAGAGCCTTGCCGACAACACCAAGGATGCGATCTCGCGTGGCGTGCCGATCAAGAAGCTGCTGGACGAGAACAACCTGATCGTCTTCGCGATGAACGGCCAGCCGCTCTCGAACATCCACGGCGGACCGGTGCGGCTGATGATTCCGGGCTGGCCGGGATCGGTGTCGTCGAAGTGGTTCACCCGGCTCTGGGTGCGCGACAAGTATCACGATGGTCCCGGCATGGGCGCGACGTCCTATCGCGTTGCGATCAAGCCGATGGTGCCGGGCGACAAGGCGGACGAATCGAACTTCCGCGATCTGGAATCGATGCCGGTGCGCTCGATCATCACGAGCCCTGCGAACGGCACCAAGCTCGGCAAGGACACCCGCGAGCTGAAGCTGCGCGGCGCGGCCTGGGCCGGCGACAACACGGTGAAGTCGGTGGCGGTGTCGATCGACTTCGGCGCGACCTGGCTGCCGGTCAAGCTGGAGAAGCCGAAGAACAAGTACGACTGGCAGCGCTGGACCGCGACCGTGAAGGTCCCGACCGAGGGCTACTACGAGATCTGGTCGCGCGCGACGGATTCCAAGGGCGTGATGCAGCCGCACATCGCGGGCGCCTGGAATCCGCAAGGCTACGGCGGCAATCCGATGCACCGTATCGCCGTGCTGATCGCATGATGATGAAACGCCTGATAGCGGCCAGCCTCGCGCTGGCCGCGCTTTCTTTCGGTGCTTTTGCGCAGGCCCCGCAGTTCACGCCGCGCGACGAAAATCCCGAGGATTTTCCAGCCGGTCCCGGCCGGGACGATACGTTCTATGCCTGCACCGCGTGCCACGGCTTCAAGCTGGTGGCGGCGCAGGGCATGACGCGCCGGCAGTGGGAAGATTCGCTGCAATGGATGACGGACAAGCACAAAATGCCGCCATTGCCGGACAAGGAAAAGAAGGTCGTGCTGGACTATCTCGAGGCGACCTTCCCGCCGCGTAGCCAGCCCGCGGGCCGGGGCGGCTGGCAAAATCCATTCTCGCCGCGCTGAGCAAGAAAACAGACCGGCCAATACAGACGATACAACCGCAACATTCTGCGGAAACAGGATGGGGTTAATTCTCTCGGGCATGGACGCCGCGGTTGCCGCGGCCAGGAAACCGGGAGAGGCCCATGCTCAAGATCGCAGTCGCCGCCGCGCTGATCATCGCCATCGGCACCGGAAGCGCCATCGCGGGGATCACCTTGACCCACGCGGCATTTGTCCGGGCCTCTGCCGCCAACGGCAAGCTGATCGAAGGCCAGCGCGCCGAGATCGAAGCGCTTCACCGGCGCTCGCAGGCCCTGCTGATGAACCTTCAGCAGCGCACCCAGATGGCCGACGTTCAGGTGGCGAAGCGCGGCTGATCGGCTAGTAGCGCTGCATGCCGTTCGGCGCATAGCGCGACGGCGAGCGCAGTGTGGACCTGCCGGTGTCCGTGGTCTGCGTCACCGGAGCGGCCTGGCAGCGCATCGCCTTATTCATCCTTCCGCGCAGGAATTCGTCCGCTTCCTTGGAAGCCAGCGTGTTGTCCAGCGCCAGCTTATCGAGCATGCAAGCGAGCAGATCCGCGCTCGGCTTGGCGCCGGTGCCGTCGCAAAACCATCCTGTCAGATAGACCGATGCGGTTTCAAAGCGGCTGCGGTACGCGAGGCACTGCTTCCAGCGGCCATCCGCGTCCACACGCATCTCGGTCGCGCGAAATTCGCCGAACCGGGTGTCCAGATCGTAGCGGGTGGAAAGCATCGTCGCGCGGGCGTTGCGCAGCAAATTCACCTCGCGCAAATCCTGGCCAAATTCGGTGCCCATGCCGACGCCTTTCGGCGGCATCACCATCACCACGGCAAGATCGATGTCGCGGTTGTGAAGCTGGCCGTATTGGCGCACCTCGGCGCGGCCGAGCCACGAGCTCTCGACCACATTGCCGGTGACAGGCAGGCGGCCGAGCGTCGGTGAGGTGATGCGGAACGCCGGCGGTGCGCTGACTGGCTTCGGGGCGATTTTCCAGATCGAAAGGATCGCGATCCCGATCAGGCCCAGGACGAGCGCGCCGACCAGGTAGAAGCTGTAGCGGATGATGTTGCCGGCGATGGCGACAGGCGATCCGTATTCGCCCGTTGTCACGGGTTGATAGCTGCCGCGCAAACTCACACCCGCCTCCCAGTGCCTAATCGCCCGTATCCATTGGCATGAAAGAGGTTGATC
>JBFLYS010000026.1:0-90707 GCA_040756555.1 Pseudomonadota bacterium
GAGCGCTGGGTGGCGAGCGTGTCTTTCGAGCGAAAAGACGCGCCACGCCGCAAGGCGTGACTAGATGGTTGCGCTGCTCAGCGCTCCATCCCCTCGACTATTCCGAGGGGGAAACAGGAAGACGGCGACCGGGCGCCGACAGCTATCCCCGGAGCGAAGGGCCGTGGCTGTTTGACAAGTGAATCTGAAAAGATGCGCCGTCGGTAATGTCAGCCGATCTTTGTCTGACTGACCACCCGGAAGCGGCTTTTTGGCGTGTCCTGGCGCAGCAGGGTGAGCTGGTCGACCGCGATCGGCGTATCTCCGCAGGTGCGCGCGAACAGCTTTTCCAGCGCCGCCATGATGACATCGCGGCGCTCGACGGAAATCCTGCCGCTCAGCGTCAGGTGAAAGCGGAAATCGTCGAAGAGATAAGGATAACCCCAGCGGTCGAGATGGCCGATCTGTCCGGCATTCAACCCGGCAGCGACGCGCCGTGCGCGCTCCTGCGGCGACATCGGCGCGCGGTAGGCGTCGAACAATGTCACACAATCGGACGCGAGTTTGTCGATCCCGCTCTGCCGCCGGCGCGGAACGATCGCGATGAAATCTTTCAGCAGTCGGATGGTCGGCTTGAAGGTAGGAGCGGTGCGAGCGAGCAGGGCGAAATTGGCAATCGCGTTCGAGAGCTGCGCTTCGGTGCACGACGGCGACAGATAGAACGGCGCTTTCAAGGTGGCGTGGAAGCCGTAACGCCGCGGGTCTTCCGTCAACTCGGTCCACGTCTTCGATTCGATTTCGAGGCCGCCGGCGAATGGCACGTCGCCGCCGGTGTAGCAGTCATAACCGATGATCGACGCGCCGAAGCGGTAGAGATTCGTGTTCTCCGCCGGCACGAAATAAATCGCGTATCGTGGCTGTTGCTCCAGGAGCGGAGATCCTTGCGGCTGTGACGCCGATTAAAGCATCAGGACCGCAGGAGCCGATCCGCGTCCGTCATGTGCACGATACGCCCGGCAACGACGGTTGCAACGATTTGCGGCCGCTCCGCTTTGGCGTCCACCAGAATGAGATCGGCCCGCTGGCCCTGCGCGATGCGGCCGCGGTCGGTAAGGCTGGCGGCGCGAGCGGGCGCTTCCGAAATGAGCGTCCAGGCTTTTTCGAAAGGGAGCGTGCCGTCCGACGCGAGGCGGAACGCGGCCAGGAGCGGCGCGGGATAATAGTAGTCGGATGCCAGCACCGAGCAGAGCCCCTGTGCGATCATGTCTGACGCCTTGGTCCAGCCGGTGTGGCTGCCGCCGCGCACCACATTCGGCGCGCCGAAGATGATGTCGTCGTTCTTGCGTGCGGCTTCTTCCGCGGTCTCGACGGTGACCGGAAATTCCGAAAGCTTGCAGCCGAGCGAACGATACCAACGCCGTTGCTCGGGGCTCGCATCGTCGTGCGACAGGATCGGGATGCCGTTGGCGACCGCGATCTGCGCAAGGCGGCTGACGGAATCCGGCACCTCGTTGTCGCGGCGTGCCGTCCGGTCAACGAGCTCTTCGAACTCCGCAGTCGAAAGGCCGGAGCGGCTGACCATTGACGCGATCTTCTTGGCGCGGTTCGGCGCCTTGATGATCGACGTCATGTGGTCGTTGAAGGCGAGGAGGCCGATGCGCTTGTCGTTGAGCCAATCGGAAATCTCGGCCTCAGCGTCGAGATTGTAGGTCTCGTGCCGCAGATGATAGCGCGTATCGGCGGCGAGCCGCGGTTGCATCCGTTCCATCGCGTCGAGCATGTCGCGGGCATTCTCGGGGCCGCGCAAGCCGGGCTCCCACGACCACGTCACGCCGTGAAACACCGTCGTGATGCCGTTCGCGATCACTTGCCGGTCGGTGTCGATCAGCGCCACGTCGATCGGGAAGTCCACGCCGGGCCGCGGCATCATCTGCCGCTCGAAGGCGTCGCCATGAATATCGACGATGCCGGGCAGGACCATGAGGCCTTCGGCGTTGAGCGCGCGTCGCGATCCGTTGACGCCGCCGATCCCGGCGATCGTTCCGGTCTGACCCTCGATATCGATGCTGGTTTCGACAAAGGCGCCGCCGATCAGCGCGTTTCCACCTTCAATCCTGAATTCCATGCTCATGCTGCGGCCGCAACCTTTTCGTACTTGTCGAGAAATTCTTCGACGGGGAGCTTTCGGAAATCCGGCAGTGCGGTGCGGAGCTTGTCGTGGTTCCAATCCCACCACGCGAGTTCCTCCAGCCGATCTGCAATGTCATCGGGGAAGCGTTGCCGGACGGGCTCAGCGGGATTTCCGACCACGATGGCGTAGGGCAGCACATCCTTGGTGACGATCGCGCCCGCGCCGACCACAGCGCCGGTGCCGATCGTGCGGCCAGGCAGGACCACAGCGCCGTGGCCGATCCAGACGTCATGGCCGATGGTCACCGGGTGAGCCCGCCGCCACGCGAAAAACTCCGCATCGTCGGCCTCGCCGGGAAAGTAAGCGCTGGCGCGGTAAGTGAAGTGGGATTGGCTCGCCCGCCACATCGGATGGTTACCCGGCCCGATGCGGGTCATCGCGGCAATCGAGCAGAATTTTCCGATGGTCGTGTAGGCGATGTCGCTGTCGTTCACGACATACGAATAGTCGCCCATCTCGACTTCGTGGAGCGTGGTTCGTGCCCCGACCTCGGTGTAGGAGCCGAGCTTGCAGTCGCGGAGGTTCGCGGTCGCGTGGATGAGAGGCTCGGTCGAGAGAGACTTTGTCATTGGAGCGGCCATCCGGCGGGAACAAACCATTCCCTCCCTTGCGTCCATGACAGCGGGATGACGGACCGATGACGTTCCCAAGTATTATTTGTGTCGCGCCAAGTGTCGCACCCGGCGCTTGTCACATGGCTGTTGAATGCCGCCGTTAATCAGCGAGGGACAGATCAAAAATCGGAATGTTTCCATGCTGGTTATCGATGGAATTTCTAGACAGTTCGGCACGAAGACCGCCGTGTCGAACGTCTCGTTTCAAATCGAACCCGGCAGCTTTGTCGGCATCATCGGGCGCTCCGGCGCTGGCAAATCCACGCTGATGCGTTTGCTCAACCGGCTGATCGAGCCGACCGAGGGCCGCATTCTGTTCGACGGCAAGGACGTGACCGCGCTCAAGGGCCGCGAGCTCCGCGAATGGCGCGCGCAGGCGGCGATGGTGTTCCAGCAGTTCAATCTGGTCGGCCGCCTCGATGTGCTGACAAACGTGCTGATGGGGCGCCTCGCAACCGTGCCGCAGTGGCGGTCGCTTCTCAACGCCTGGCCCGACGACGACAAGGCCATCGCGATTTCTGCGCTCGAGCAGTTCGACATCGGCCAGCTTGCGGCGCAGCGCGCGGATCAGCTTTCCGGCGGCCAGCAGCAGCGCGTTGCCATTGCCCGTGCGCTCGTGCAGGAGCCGGATATCATCCTCGCCGACGAGCCGATCGCTTCGCTCGACCCGCGCAACACCAAGATCGTGATGGATGCGCTTCAGCGCATCAACAAGCACTTCGGCATCACGGTGCTGTGCAATCTTCATTCGCTTGAGATCGCTCGCGGCTATTGCGACCGCCTGATCGGCATGGCGGCGGGCTGTGTGGTGTTCGACGGCGCGCCGGAGCAGCTCACCGATGCTGCTGCGCGCGAGATCTACGGCCTCGAGGCGGACGACGTGCTCGAATCCGCTCCAAAGGCTCCGGCCTGGCGCGGCTCGGTGCCGGCGCTGGGCGAAGTCGCGGCTGCGTAACGCCGCGCGTCAGTTCCAAAAATTAAAGACGGGCGAAGCCCGAACGATCAAACAGGAGAGAGGCTGTCATGCTGAGCATTTGCAAATGGCTTGCGGGCGCTGCCGCGCTTGCCTTCGCGGCCAACGCCGCGCACGCGCAGGACTACAAGGCGAAGTATCCCGAGCTCATTTTCGCGAAGGTGCCGGATGAGAACGCCTCCGGCACCAGCGACCGCTGGGCGCCGCTGGTGCAATATCTCTCCAAGGAACTCGGTGTGAAGGTCACGCTGCGTATTGCGAACGACTACGCGGCGGTGGTGGAAGGCCAGCGCGCCGGCAACATCCATATCGCGATGTACGGGCCTGCGTCTTACGCCCGCGCCGTTGTCACTGGCGCGAAGGTTGAGCCGTTCGCCATTGAAGTGGGCGGCGACGGGTCGCTCGGCTACTACTCGGTCCTCTATGTGAAGAAGGATTCGCCTTACCAGAAGATCGAGGACCTGAAGGGTAAGAATCTCTGTCTCGTCGATCCGAACTCGACCTCCGGCAACAATGTGCCCCGGTTCTCGATGAACAAGATGAGCATCGATCCGGACAAGTTTTTCAACAAGGTCGTCTACGCGGGCAGCCATGAAAACGCGGTGATCGGCGTGGCGCAGGGCACCTGCGACGCAGCGTTCAACTGGTGGAACGATGAGAACGAGTCGAACCTGCTGCGCATGTCGCGCAAGGGCATGGCGAAGGCTGAAGACTTCCGGATCATCTTCAAGTCCGAGCAGATCGTGAACTCGCCGATGGCCTACCTCACGACGCTGCCGGCCGATCTCAAGGCCGCGATCAAGAAGGCCGTACTTGAGGTCGCGACAAAAGACCCGGACGCCTTCAACAAAATCTATGAAGGCAAGCAGAAGCCTTATCAGGCGATCGACCATAAGGCCTATGAGCCGGTCGTCGAGTTGATCAAGTTCGTGGACGAACTGCGCAAGAAAAAGGCGGCGTCCTAAGCAGAAAGACCGGCGGGGCCGGATTGCCGGCCCCGCCACGCCTTTCCAATGTCCGCTTCCGCACCCGGCGCCGTCTTCCGCCTCCCGCCCGAGCAACTTGATCGGGCGCTCGCCGCGTATCGCTCGGCAGTGATGGCAAAACGCCTGCGGCTGCTCCTCGGCGCTGTGATCCTGCTCGTTGCGATCTGGGTGGCGGGCATCGTCGGCGAAGTCGATCTGCCGAAATTCTTCGCCAACATCGACCGCCTGCCGACCTACATCTGGAACATCGTTCCGTCGCTGACCTGGGCCAATCTGCGCGGCGACATCGCCGAATGGTTCTGGAATTTCAAGGACTGGTCACGACTTCTCATCGATACGCTGCTGATCGCCTATCTCGGCACGCTGCTCGGCGCGATCGGCGCTTTCGCTCTGTGCTTCTTTGCAACAGCCAATCTGGAGAAGCGAGCCTGGGTGCGCATCCTGTGCCGCCGCTTCCTGGAATTCTGCCGCACCGTGCCCGAGATCGTGTTCGCGCTTTTGTTTGTGGTCGCGTTCGGTCTGGGCCCGATGCCCGGCGTTTTGGCGCTGACGATCCATACGGTCGGCGCGCTTGGAAAGCTCTACGCCGAGGTGGTCGAGAACATCGACATGAAGCCGGTGGAGGGCGCGACCGCGACGGGTGCCACCTGGGTGTCGTCGATCCGTTTCGGTGTGCTGCCGCAGGTGATGTCGAATTTCGCGTCCTACACGCTGTTGCGGTTTGAGATCAACGTCCGTGGCGCGGCGGTGATGGGCTTCGTCGGTGCCGGCGGCATCGGCCAGGACCTGATGGAGGCGATCCGCAAATTCTACTACTCGGACGTCTCGGCGATCCTCGTTCTCATCATCGCGACCGTGATGATCATCGATCTTGTCACCGAACGGCTGCGTCACGCGCTGATCGGCCTGGAGGCGCGGCGATGACAACATCTTTCCGGGATGCGACGCTGGCAGAGCGGATGTTGCTGCGGTCGCGGCATCCCAACATCTTTAACCAGCCGACGGGGCAGCGTGTCATCGCCGTTGCGGTGATCGCGGTGCTGCTCGCATTGGCCGTCTATGCCTTTATCCGGCTCGAGATCTCATTCGAGCGCTTCGGCACCGGCCTGGGCCAGATGGCGCACATGATCGGGATGATGTTCCCGCCGACGCCGGGAAACCGGCTGCCGCTTTATCTCCACTCGCTCGGCGAGACGGTCGCCATCGCAATGCTCGGCACGCTGACAGCGGCGGTGCTGGCGTTTCCCATTGGCTTTCTTGCGGCAAAGAACGTCGTGCCCAACATCTTCGCGCATTTCGCGGTCCGGCGTTTCCTCGACACGATCCGCGGCGTGGACACGCTGATCTGGGCGCTGATCTTCATCAATGTGGTTGGGCTTGGGCCCTTCGCCGGCATTCTCGCGATTGCAATTTCTGACTTCGGCTCATTCGGAAAACTGTTCTCGGAAGCCGTCGAGACCACATCCAAAGCGCCCGTCGAAGGCGTGGTTTCAACCGGCGGCTCGAAGCTGCATGAGATCCGCTTTGCCCTGATGCCGCAGGTGTTTCCGGTGATTGCGAGCCAGGTGCTCTACTATTTCGAGTCCAACACCCGCTCGGCGACGATCATCGGCATCGTCGGCGCGGGGGGCATCGGCATGCATCTCTCGGAGCAAATCCGTGTGCTCGAATGGGGGCACGTCGCCTTTCTGGTTCTGATGATCCTCGTCACCGTCGCGGCGATCGATTGGGTGTCTAGCCGGTTGCGCTTCGCGATCATCGGCCGGTCGCCGGTGAAAATCTAACTCTCGATCACGAACTCGATACGCTCCGCGGCAAATCGCGCGCGCGAGGTGACGATCGGCGTGCCGTCGAGATCGACGTCAACGCTTTCGACGATCACCACTGCGGGATTGGCGTCGAGCTCCAGCCCTAAGGCATCTGTTGCGTCGGCGAGGCCCGCCATCATCTTCGTGCTCGCTCGCCGGTAGTCGCGCACGCCGAAGTGGCTCAGCGTTTGCGTCATTGAGTGTTTGTCGGCGTAGACCTTCGCGGCATCGGCGAAGCGTTCCGCCGGAAGCCAGGACGTCGCCACGCAGATCGGAACGCGGTCCGCGTGGCGCATGACCTCGATCCGCACGACCGGCGTGCCTGTCTTCAGATGGAGTCGCTTGGCGACTTCTTGATCGGCATTCTCAACCGCGCTCGCGATCAGCCGCCCGCCGGCCTCGCGGCCCGCGGTCCCGACGATCTCGGAAAACCGTGTTCGCGTGCGAATCGGATAGGAGATGCGCTTCGTCTCGACATAGGTTCCGCTGCCGCGCTCGGCGCGCACCACGCCGCGCTCGGCGAGTGCGGCCATCGCACGGCGCACCGTGTGACGGTTGACGTTGTAGCGTTCGGCAATCTCGCTTTCGCCGGGGAGCCGCGCGCCGGGCGGATAGGAGCCGTCGGCAATCGAGCGTTCGACGCCATCGGCGACATGCCGCCATAACGCGACACCAGCGGCGCGCGTGCTGAAACCTGACGATTTGCGTTTGGCGTTGGACGTCACGGGGGCGTCATCAAAGCTTCATGAGAGCGCGGTACCAAGTTGTCTAAGAAAATAGACAACTTCAGGTGTCGAACACAAGCCATGAATTATTCTTCCGCACTTCGCGCTCCATCTCCGATCGAGGAAACGCGCAAGCGCGCGATGGCGATTCTCGCGGAGAGCAAGACCGAGCAGATCAACCAGTTGCTCGGTCTGATCGGGACGCTCCCGAATTATGAAGAGATCCGCCAGCCAGAAAATGGCCTCGTGATGGTGCGCGGCCGAATCTGCGGCGACGGCGCGCCGTTCAATCTCGGCGAAGCGACCGTGACACGCTCGGCGGTGCGGCTCGCGACCGGCGAGATCGGGTTCAGCTATGTGCTTGGACGCGATCACGAAAAGTCTCGGCTGGTCGCGCTCTGCGACGCTCTGATCCAGAGCGACCGCTATCGCGCCGCGATCGAGCATCACGTGTTCGGCGAACTGCTGGAGAAGCGCGCCGCCGCGCGCAAGCTGAAGGCCGAGCGTACCGCGGCGACCAAGGTTGAATTCTTTACGCTGGTCCGCGGCGAGGACGAGCGATGACGGCGCTGGCTCGCGCGGTTCCCGGTCAGGCTGTCGTCGCAGCGCAGGCGACGTTCCGCGCTGTGATGAACGCGACCGCGCGGCCGGGCTCCATTCAAACGCTCCACCATGCGCCGGCGGCGCCTGAGCCGTTGTCACCGGGAGCCGCCGCGCTGGCGCTTGCGCTGTTCGATCACGACACGCCGGTCTGCCTCGATGCAGCGTTCTCTGAAAACGCCGCGGTGGCGGATTGGCTACGTTTCCAAACCGGCGTGCCGGTCACCGACGATCCCATGCAGGCGGCCTTCGCGCTCGTCGGCGGCACCGCAAATCTGCCGCCGCTCCATCTCTTCAACCCCGGAACACCGGAATATCCCGACCGCTCGACCACGCTGATCTTGCAGGTGAACACCTTCGCAACCGGCTCGCGGATCGTGCTGACAGGGCCGGGCATTCGGGGCCGCCAGTTGTTGCAGGCCGCGCCGCTGCCGGACGACCTCCCGGCGCAGCTCGCGCTCAACCGCGGACTGTTCCCGCGTGGTGTCGATTTGCTTCTCGTTTCCAGCGATGCGGTCGCGGCCATCCCGCGTTCGGTGCGGCTCATGACGGGGGAAGGCTGATGTACGTCGCAGTGAAGGGTGGTGAGCGCGCGATCGAGAACGCGCACCGTCTGCTCGCCCATGAACGGCGCGGCGACACGGCCGTTCCGGAATTGTCGCTGGAGCAGATCAGCGAGCAACTCTCGCTCGGTGTTGATCGCGTGATGACCGAAGGTTCGCTCTACGACCGAGAGCTTGCTGCGCTCGCCATCAAGCAGGCGCGGGGCGATCTTATTGAAGCGATCTTCCTGCTGCGCGCGTTCCGCGCGACTTTGCCGCGCTTCGGCGCGACAGAAGCGATGGACACCAGCAAGATGGAGACGCGCCGGCGCATCTCGGCGACGTTCAAGGATCTGCCGGGCGGACAGGTGCTGGGCCCGACCTTCGACTACACGCACCGTCTGCTCGATCACAGTCTGGTCGGCGGTCAGGACAACCCGGTGCCTGTGGTCGCATCCGCTGCCGACGAAGCAATGCCGCGCGTCACCGATCTGCTGGCTTCCGACGGATTGATCGAGACGATGCCACGAGCGGACGATACCGCGCCGGTTGGCGACCTGACGCGCGAACCGCTGTCGTTCCCGGCGGATCGCGACCTGCGCCTGCAAAATCTTGCTCGCGGCGATGAAGGCTTCCTCCTGGCGCTTGGCTATTCGACGCAGCGCGGCTTCGGCCGCACCCATCCGTTCGCGGGTGAAATTCGGCTCGGGGAAGTGGAGCTCGAGTTCTTTGCCGAGGAGGTCGGCTTTGCCGTTCCTCTCGGCAGCATCACCGTGACCGAATGTCAGATGATCAACCAGTTCAAAGGCACCGCAAGCGAGGCGCCGCGCTTTACGCGAGGTTACGGTCTCGGCTTTGGGCACTGCGAGCGCAAGACGATGTCGATGGCGCTGGTCGATCGCGCGTTGCGCGCGCGCGAGCTGGGCGAAGAGGCCAACGCGCCGGCGCAGGACGAAGAATTCGTCATGTCGCATTCTGACAACGTGCAGGCGACTGGCTTCGTCGAGCACTTGAAATTGCCGCACTACGTCGATTTCCAGGCCGAGCTTGGTCTGGTGCGGCGTCTCCGCCAGGAATTCGAGGACGCGATCGCCGCCGCGCGAACGCCAGTCCGGGAGGCCGCGGAATGAACGCGCCCGCTTACAACTTCGCTTACCTCGACGAACAGACCAAGCGGATGATCCGCCGTGCGATCCTCAAGGCCATCGCGATCCCTGGCTATCAGGTGCCGTTCGCGAGCCGCGAGATGCCCATGCCTTACGGCTGGGGCACCGGCGGCGTGCAGGTGACGGCGGCGGTGCTTGGTCCGGACGACACCTTGAAGGTGATCGACCAGGGCTCGGACGACACCACCAACGCCGTCTCGCTGCGCGGGTTCTTTATCAAGACCGCCGGCGTGCGCACGACGAGCAAGACCGCCGAGGCGACGGTGATCCAGACCCGCCATCGCATCCCGGAGAAAGAGCTGACCGAGAACCAGGTGCTGGTGTATCAGGTGCCGATCCCCGAGCCGCTCCGCTTCCTTGAACCGCGTGAGACCGAAACACGGCGCATGCACGCGCTCGCCGACTACGGCCTGATGCATGTGAAGCTTTACGAGGACATCGCGCGCCACGGCCATATCGCGACGGCCTATGCCTATCCGGTGAAGGTCGACGGCCGCTATGTGATGGACCCGTCGCCGACGCCGAAGTTCGACAATCCGAAGATGAACGATTGCGCAGCGCTGCAACTGTTTGGAGCGGGCCGCGAGAAGCGAATCTACGCGGTGCCGCCTTACACCGAAGTGATTTCGCTCGACTTTGACGATCATCCGTTCGAGCGCTACCGCCACAATGCGTCGTGTGCGCTGTGCGGCGCCGCCGACAGCTTTCTTGACGAGGTCATCACCGACGACCGCGGCGGCCGCATGTTCGTGTGCTCCGACACCGACTATTGCGAGGAGCGTCGCGAAGCGAAGCCTGCTGAAGCGGAGGCTGCAGAATGATGGATACCGACTCCGAGCAGCCGCTTCTGGTCGCTGAAGGCCTCACCAAGAGCTATGGCCGCCAGCTTGGCTGCCGCGACGTCTCGTTCGAATTGTACGAAGGTGAGGTGATGGCGGTGGTCGGTGAGTCCGGCTCCGGCAAATCGACCTTGCTGCAACTTCTCTCGGCGCACCTGCCGGCTGACGAAGGCCGCGTGCTCTATCGGATGCGCGACGGCGTCACCCGCGATCTCGCCGCGATGGGCGAGGCGGAGCGGCGTTTCCTCGCGCGCACCGACTGGGGCTATGTGCATCAGGACGCCACGCTCGGCCTTCGCATGGGCGTATCCGGCGGCGCGAACGTCGGCGAGCGTCTGATGGCTGTCGGCTGGCGTCACTACGGGCGTATCCGCTCGACGGCCACGACATGGCTCGATCGTGTGGAAATCGACCGCTCGCGGATCGACGACACGCCGCGCACCTATTCCGGCGGTATGCGCCAGCGGCTTCAGATCGCGCGCAATCTCGTGACGCAGCCGCGGCTGGTGTTCATGGACGAGCCGACCGGCGGCCTCGATGTTTCGGTGCAGGCGCGGCTACTCGATCTTTTGCGCAGCCTCGTTTCCGAATTGAAGCTTGCCGCCGTGGTGGTGACGCACGATCTCGGCGTGGCGCGGCTCCTGTCGCACCGGATCATGGTGATGAAGGGCGGCGAGGTGATCGAGACCGGCCTCACTGATCAGGTGCTCGACGATCCGCGCGAGGCCTACACCCAACTTCTTGTCGCTTCGATCCTTCCGCCGTGAGGACACATGACCGCCACGCTTGAACTCACCGGAGTCGGAAAGACTTTCACCATGCACCTGCAAGGCGGCGTTCGCCTGTCGGTGGTGTCCGACGTAACCTTTGCGGCCGAGCCCGGTGAATGCGTCGTGTTGTCGGGTCCGTCGGGCGCGGGGAAGTCATCGATTCTCAAAATGGTTTTCGGCAGCTATCGCTGTGACCGCGGACATATCATGGTTCGCCACGGCAGCGGCGTGACCGACCTCGCTGTGGCTCAACCGCGGCAGGTGCTCACGCTGCGCCGTCACGTGATCGGCTATGTCAGCCAGTTCCTGCGTGCGGTTCCGCGTGTTGCGGCTATTGACGTGGTCAGCGAGCCATTGGTGGCGCACGGGGAGGCGCGTGAGACGGCGCGACGGCGCTCCACGGATTTGCTCCGCAAGCTGAACATTCCGGGCGCTTTGTTGGGCCTTCCGCCGGCGACGTTCTCCGGCGGCGAGCAGCAGCGCGTCAACATCGCGCGCGGGTTCCTGCCTAACCTGCCCTTGCTTCTGCTCGACGAGCCGACCGCATCGCTCGATGCGACAAACCGGGCGGCTGTCATTGATCTCATCGCGGAAAAGAAAAAGTGCGGCACCGCCATCGTCGCCATCGTCCATGACGCAGAGGTGCGCGACGCTATCGCCGACAAGGTCGTGGACGTGACGCGTTTCACCTCGGCTGCGGCCTGAACTGGAGCTGTCTCGATGATTCTCAGCAATGCCCGCGTGGTTCTGGCCGATCGCGTGATCGAGCGCGGTTGGGTGGCGGTCCACAACGGCAGGATTGCCGAGGTGGGCGAGGGCAACGCACCGGAGCGGGGCGAAGACCTGACCGGTGATTTTCTGATGCCGGGGCTCGTCGAGCTGCACACCGATCATCTCGAAGCGCACTATGTGCCGCGTCCGAAGGTCCGTTGGGATCCGGTGGCAGCGGTCGTGTCCTACGACGGCCAGCTTGCCACCTGCGGCATCACGACGGTTCTCGACTCGCTGCGTGTTTGGCAGGAAGACGGCGCGGAGGAGGTCGATGGCGCCGCCGGACCGTTGTCCGCCGCGATCGACAAGGCACGCGATGCCGGCCTTCTGCGTTGCGACCATTTCCTGCACCTGCGTTGCGAGGTGCCGATGCCGACTGTGGTGAAAGAAGCCACGGCGTTGATCGGCCGGCCCGACGTCCGCCTAGCATCGCTGATGGATCACACGCCGGGGCAGCGGCAGTTCCGCGACGAAGCCAAATTGCGTGACTACTATCGCGGCAAGAAGGGCGGCATGACCGACGCGGAGCTCGATGCGCTGTTCGAACGGCGGTTCGAATATCAAGCCAAGTATTTCGAGAAGAACTACCACGAGCTGGTCAGCCTCGCGAAGACCCATTCGACGCCGCTCGCGAGCCACGATGACACGACGCTCGATCATGTGGAGCAAGCGGTTCGCGACAAGGTCGCCATTGCGGAGTTCCCGACGACCGTTGAAGCCGCCGAGGCGCTTCACGCCAACAACATCCGCGTGCTGATGGGCGCGCCCAATCTGGTGCGCGGCGGCTCGCACGCGGGCAACGTCGCAACTATCGAATTGGCGCAGGCCGGCGTTCTCGACGTGATGTCGTCGGACTATATCCCGTCGAGTCTGCTCACGGCCGCGATCCGTTTGCCGAAGGCGGTGCCCGCTATTGATCTCGCCGCTGCCGTCCGCACCGTCACCAAGACGCCGGCCGAGGCGGTCGGTCTCAACGATCGCGGAGAGATCGCGGCGGGCAAGCGTGCCGATCTGATCCGCGTTCGCGTCGCGAGCGAGGTTCCGATGGTGCGGTCCATGTGGCGCGAAGGCGAGCGGATGGTATGAGCTGGCTTCTCGACATCCGTGCGATGACGAACACGCATCCAGGCCGGATCGGGCCGGGCCGTCTCATGCTCGTGGTCGGCCCGAGCGGCGCGGGCAAGGATACGTTGATCGAGGGCGCCCGCGAATCCTGTGCGGACGATCGTTCTGTGGTGTTTCCCAAGCGTGTCGTGACGCGGCCGTCTTCGTCCGCTGAAGATCACGACACCATGACGGATGCCGAGTTCAACGCGGCGGTGTCTGATGGTGCATTCGCGCTGTGGTGGGGCGCACACGGCAACCAGTATGGCATTCCGGTTTCGATCGACGCCGATATTCGCGCCGGCAAAACCGTGATCTGCAACGTGTCCCGGACCATCATCGAGCCGGCGCGCAGGAAATACGCCTACGTCGCCGGGGTGCTGGTGACGGCTCCTCCGGATGTGCTGGCCGCGCGCCTCGCCGGGCGTGGCCGTTCCAGCGACGGCGCTGTCGAGGCGCGGATCGCACGTTCAGCCGCGGTCGACAACACGTTCGAAGCGGATTTCGTGATTCAGAACACCGGCCGGCCTGCAGTCGGCGTGCGGCGTTTGCTCAACGCGATCTACGATTCCGGCTTCTACGTCGTCTCTTAGTCGCCGCCGCCGCTCGCGCTCCATAACGCTTCCATCCGCTTGCGGAAGGCTTTCGGCGGCTCCGCGAACAGACGTCCTGAGATGCGCTCGGAGGTCTCCACATGATCCGCTTGGCGCTGCGCGATCAGCGGCAAAAGCCGCGACCGCCATGGTGCCAGGGCCTGATGTGGGGCCGTCAAAGCGGTCAGCACGGTCAAATCCTGATATTGCCCGAGCCGGTTGCGCAGCCGTTGTGCTTCCTCAATCCAGGTGCGCGCGAGCCGCGGCCACAGTGGCTCCACAAGTTCCATCTGATAGCGGTGAATCACGACACTCTGGCGCAGCTCGTGAAGCGCTTCCGGCGTGGCGGTCGCCCAATCGCCCGGCTGCATCTTCCGTGCGCGCCGGTAAGCGATCGTCATACGATCGGCGATATCGCGAAAGGTCATCTCGTCGATCGGCCAATTGGCGACCGATTTCTCCGCGCGATCGAGCGCACCGATAAGCCGTTCGCGCCGCTTTGCGGTTAGTTTCGCGGCCTCCATCGACGTTTTGCTCTTCTCCAGGCGCTCCGTCAGCGTCCCCACGGAACGGGGGGAGAGGACATCATGGGCGTCCTTCTCCTCCATGACGTCTTCGAGCGCATCGAGCGCCGATTGCGCATCGCGCGGGCCCGCGAGCTCGCGGGCCAGGTTGCGCGCCTCGATCCGCAGTTGCCGGCCCTCTTCGCCGAGTGCCGGGCCGAGCAGCCGCAGCAACGCCCGCCAGCGTTTTTGCTCCTTGCGGTAGTCGTGGATGATCGCGGCGTCGGTCTTCGACGGATGATTGAGCGCGACGCGCACCTCGCCGAGGATGTCGAACGCCACCTGCCGTAGCACCTTGGCGACGCCATGCTCGGGATGCAACGCAGGCTTCTTACCCATCGAGGGGTGCCGCTCCGCGCCTTCGCGCTTGAATGAATGCGACGCTACGCCGGGTGACGGGCGCCGGCTCCTGAACTAGTGGCTGGTATTATATCCGATCTTGATATCGGCCGTATTGTCGGCTTTTGGACGGTCTTCCGCGAAAGCGTGGCCTTCAATGATGTAATGGACGGCTTCGGCGATGTTTGTCGCATGGTCGCCCATCCGCTCAATATTCTTGGCGCAGAACAGGAGATGGGTTCCGAAGGCCAGCGTGCCCGGATCTTCCATCATATAGGTGAGAAGCTCGCGGAACAGCGACGTGTACATCAGGTCGATTTCATTGTCCCGGCTCCAAACGTCGATGGCCTTCTGGATATCGCGGCCCGCGAAGCTGTCGAGCACGTCATGAAGCTGGCGCAGCGCAAGCGAAGTCATATGCGTCACGCCGCGCATCGTGCGGATCGGCATGCCGTCGTCCTGGATTGCCGCGACACGCTTGGCGATGTTCTTGGCAAGATCGCCGATGCGCTCCAGCTCGCCTGCGATCCGCAGGATGCCGATGACCTCGCGCAGGTCGACCGCCATGGGCTGTCGGGTGGCGATGGTTGCGATCGCCTTCTGCTCGATCTCGCGTTGAAGCGCGTCGAGGTTCGCATCGGCGGATACGATTTTCTCACAGTGTGTCCGGTCGCGCCGTGACAACGCACCAATGGCTTCGTTGACCTGCTTCTCCGCGAAACCGCCCATCTCGGCGATCATGCGGGTTAGTTCCTGCAGATCGAGATCGAAGGCCTTGGTCGTATGCTCGCTGGTTGCGATGGACATCGTCGGTTCCTTGCCGCGGTCAGGGTTCATGCACGTGACCGCATCGCAGGCGTTCCGAAACACGCGTCCGGAGCGCAGTGGCAGGCCGGCATGCAGCAAAATTTGGAATGGGGGATGAGCCGGAGACCGGCGCCAAATTGGTGCGAAGGCCAGAATGCTTCAGTTCGCACACGCTCAGAGAGCAAATCATAGCTTCACCGACCCGAACCAATATGATGATTCGATGACAGAGTGATGACAGCCAAAATCCTTGCAGCGTAATTCCTTATGCTGCTCGGCTTTGATCTGCGACACGCATCGCGTTTCCACGCCACTCGAATTCATCGCCGGTCCAGCTTGCGATCCAAAGGACCGGTAAAAGAAGGTCGCGCAGCAGGCAGGCGGCGAGCGTACGGCGCGACAGCGGCCATCCGGCGGCGCGGGCCAGCATCAGCTCGGAACCATACCACGCCGCAGCGAGCGCGGCGAGAAAGGCGAGACCTGCCCAGCCGGTGAGAGCGGCAAGGGCTGCGCAGACGGCCAGCGGCCACATTCCTCCGGCGAACAGCTCGGGAAGAAACAGAAGCTTGAACGTGTCGCGCCGCAGCCGCGCCCAGCGCATCTGGCGGCGCCAGACCTCTGCAGCTGAGCGCGAACCGAGCGGCTGCACCACCGGCTCGTCCATCAGCCGTACGCGGAGCCCCGCTTGGCGGACCACCTTGGTCGCGGCGGCATCCTCCGCAATCTCGCTCGCCAGCGCCTTGATGCCGCCGACGTCATCGAGCATCGGGCGGCGCCAGAGCATCGTTTTGCCCTGACCGAAGCCAAGTCCGACGCTGTCCGCGAAACACTGCCAGCGCGCCTGGTACGTGTTTAGGAACGCGCACTCGACCTCGGCCCAGAAATTTTCCGGCAGCACGCCGGCTGGCGGCGAGCACACCATGCCGGTGTCGGGCTGCCAGGCGGCGAGCATGCGCTGGATGTGGTCGCGCCGCATCAGCACATTGCTATCCACCATCACGATCATGTCGTGACGTGCGGCGTGCCAGCCTTTCGCGAGATTGTTCAATTTGGGATTGGCGCTGATGGCGTCGTTGCCGATGAGGAGCCGTGCCGGGACATGCGGGTTTGCCGCGATCAGCTTGCGGACCATCGGCACAGCGGCGTCACGTTCGCTCGCGGCGCAGAACAGGATCTCGTAGTTCGGATAATCGAGCCAGAACGCCGAGCGCAACGTTTGCTCGACATAATTCTCAATGCCGCACACCGGCCGGATCACCGTCACACCCGGAGCATCGAGCGGCGGCGGCAGCGGTTCGTCCACGCCGCGGATGCGGGCGAGAACGGTTGCGACGGTTGTAAGGTGCACGGCGAGCGCTGCGGTGCAGAACCCGCCTGCCAAGAGAATCATTTGCTCCATCACGCGTTTATCGTCGATTCCGATGACACCGCTGTGACCGCGATGTTCAGGATGGCGTGACGAATTTCAGTCCGACAATTCCGCCGACGATGAGAAAGACGCAGCCCAACCGCGCTGCGTCCGCGGGCTCGCCGAACAACACGATGCCCACGATCAAGGTGCCCGCCGCGCCAAGCCCAGTCCAGATCGCGTAAGCGGTTCCGAACGGAACCGATTTCAGCGCGAGTGAGAGAAAAGCAAAACTTGCGGCGATGGCGACAAGCGTTGCGACGCTCGGCCAGAACCGCGTGAAGCCGTCCGAGTATTTTAATCCCAGGGCCCAAGCGACTTCGAGCAGCCCGGCCATCAGCAGTGAGAACCACGCGCTCGTCATCCGGGAATCTCGCAGAAATCTCGCCGGTTTCTCCGTCGCGGCGGATAGCCAGCATTCATGTCAGCAGGATGAATCCCGACGAATGCGGATTCGGCCTGGGTTTGCCGCGTCATGAAGTCTTCGCAAGACTGTTGAGTCGTTGTCAGAATTCACAAGCACCTTCCGCCGCGATTCGCCGGCGGAGGATTCATGGTCACAAAAGCCCGCAGCTCGCTTCTCTCGCGCCGCGGATTTCTGAAGGCGGCATCGGCCTCGGCGCTGGTGACGACGGCTGGTGGTATCGCACGGCCCGCGATCAGCTATGCCAATCAGCGCGCACCTATTACGCACGGGATTCAGTCGGGCGATGTCTCACTCGATTCCGGCATGGTCTGGGGCCGCACCGACCGGCCGGCGCGCATGCTCGTCGAGGTTTCGACCACGGAGAGCTTCGAGACAATCCGGCATGGCATGTTCGTCGACGCGCTGCCTGAGACGGATTTCACCGCCAAGGCGCTGATCGAAGGCCTGCCCGCCGGTCAGGACATCTTCTATCGCGTCAGCTTTCAAGATTTGCATTCACCGACCATCATCGGAGAACCGCGCATCGGGCGCTTCCGCACCGCGCCGACGGAGCGGCGCTCGATTTCGTTCCTGTGGTCGGGCGACACCGCGGGGTGCGGTTGGGGCATCGACGAGTCGCGAGGCGGTATGCGCACCTACGCCACGATGCTGGAGAATCGGCCGGATTTCTTCATCCATTGCGGCGATACGATCTACGCCGACTGCCCGCTCGACCGCGAATGGAAGCTTCCGAATGGCGAGGTCTGGCACAATCTTGTGACAGAGGAGAAGTCGAGGGTTGCCGAAACGCTCGCGGATTTCCGAGGTAATTACAAATACAATCTCCTCGACAAGAACGTGCTTGCTTTCAATGAACAGGTTCCGGTGCTCGCCATGTGGGACGACCACGAGGTGATGAACGACTGGTTTCCGGATCAGATGTTCAAGTCGCTGAGTGGTGAGGAACAGAGCGCAATGCTGCTCGCAGCACGCGGCAGCCGGGCCTTCCGCGAATACATGCCAATGCGGGAATCGTCCGCGGAGAGTGGGCGCATCTACCGGCGCATCTCTTATGGGCCGCTGCTGGACGTCTTCTTGCTGGATATGCGCAGTTATCGCGGACCGAACGACAAGCAGCAGGTCCCGCTGCTCGGCGCGGATACCGCATTGCTTGGTGCCGTTCAGTCTGCCTGGCTCAAGCGCGAATTGATGAACTCGCGTGCGACCTGGAAGGTGATCGCGGCCGATCTGCCGATCGGCCTCGTCAGCGCCGACGCCGTCGCGCAAGGCGATGGTCCGCCGCTCGGACGCGAACTTGAGATCGCGGACATCCTATCGTTCGTCAAACACGCCGGCGTAGGTAACACGGTCTGGCTCACCGCCGACATGCACTACACCGCCGCGCATCATTACGATCCAAGCCGGGCTGCGTTTCAGGATTTCGATCCGTTCTGGGAATTCGTCTCCGGCCCGCTACACGCGGGGACATGGGGACCGCAGCCGCTCGACAACACGTTTGGTCCGCGCGCGATCTACGAGAAGGGATGCAGTGCGGAGCAGGGCGAGAATCTGTCACCGTACTTTGGTCTGCAATTCTTCGGGCACGTGGCGATCGATGGCGCGACGGAAGTAATGACGGTGACCTTGAAGGACGCCGACAATCTGAACTTGTGGTCGACGGAGATTCATCCGAAATTCGATTCGCGCGCAGCGTTGCGGCGCGGTGTCGCCTTGTAACTCGATCAGCTCGCCAGCCGGACGATCGGCTTCGTAGGTTTCGGATCGGTCTGCCCCTGTTCGGTTCCTGTGGCAATCCACACATGCTCGACCGCACAGTAGGGGCACATCACGCGCCCGCCCACCGGCACCAGCACGTTCTCTGTCCGGATGCCCGTCAGAATGTAGTTTCCGCTGTATCGGCACTTCACGACAATTCTGGCCATCAGACGCATCCTGGTTGGCCGCCTCGTACGGAATCAACATCAGAGCGGCCGCCCCGGTTCCCCACGCGCAATTTGCCGTGATGGAGCGGCGTTTAAGGAACCAAGAAGTGGAGCCTGATTTGATTCAGGCGTTCAGCGGCCGCGTACGAGCCGGATAATGCCGGAGAAGTCGCGTTCGGCCCCGCCGGTCTCGACGTAACGCGAATACATCCTTGCGGCGTGGTCGCCGAGTTGAGTCTGCGCGCCGGTGGTCTTTGCTGCGTCCTGCGATAACTTCAAGTCTCGCAGCATCATCGTTGCGGAAAAGCCCGGCTGGTAGTCACGGTTCGCAGGCGATGCCGGCACCGGTCCCGGGATCGGGCAATAGGCCGTCATCGACCAGCATTGGCCAGACGACCTCGAAGAAATCTCGAACAGCTTCTGCGCGTCGAGGCCAAGCTTCTCGGCGAGCACGAAAGCCTCGGACACGGCGATCATCGACACGCCGAGGATCATGTTGTTGCAGATCTTGGCGGCCTGGCCGTTTCCAGAACGGCCGGCGTGCACGATGGTCTTGCCCATCTTTTCCAGAATCGGCTTCGCGCTCTCGAACACGTCGGACGGTCCGCCGACCATGAACGTGAGCGTGCCGGCTTGAGCGCCACCGACGCCCCCCGAGATTGGCGCATCGAGCATATGGAGGCCCGCCTTGTTGGCCGTCGCTGCGACCGCACGGGCGGTCTCGACCTCGATGGTCGACGAATCGATCAGTATCGCGCCCTTCGGCGCACACTCGATCACCCCTTTTGACCGCAGATAGACCTCGCGCACATATTCGCTATCCGGCAGATGGGTGACCACCACCTCGGCATTCAGCGTCGCGTCTTTCACATTCGCTGCGGCGATCCCGCCGGAGGTAACGAGCTTGTCGGTCTGCACCTTGCTGACGTCGAGGCCGGTCACCGTGTGACCCGCCTTGATCAGATTTTGCGCCATCGGCAAACCCATGTTGCCGAGGCCGATGAAGCCGATTTTCGCCATCCGAGCCGACCCCCAAAGACCAATGCCCGTCCCAGGACATCGCCTTGCGCACCGCTCCGCGCCAGCCAAGCGAATCAGGTGCGTAACCCCGGCACCACCAGATCATTCCCTGTGGGCACCGCGCAATTCCGTCTTTGCGCACTTTGAAGCCTCACGTTTTGCCTGACTTTTCAGGCCTCCGAGAGCTTCTCAGTTATCAAAAGACAGAGTGGCTTTCTCCGCGAGCACAATCGAACGCAGACTCAAAGTGCTGCGAAATGCAGGCATACACCGCGTCATCTCGGTAAAAATTATATTAAGACATTATCTCTAATTTTGTCTGTAACGATTCGCTCATAAGTGGGTACGAGACCGCCCATGCAATTTCTATTACGAAAAAGCAGATGGCGTTTCATGATGACATTTGAAGACATTCATTACGTTGCGTGTTCGTGACGTTCGACACGGCTGCGAGATAGACGACACGCGATGCTGTCTGTTCTTGATCAACTTAATGCCGAATACGATTGGCGGCTTATATTGGTCGTCATCCTGATCTGCATCGCCAATGTCGCCATCATCAGTTTCTTTCGCAGAGCGATAACGGCTGCCGGCCGCACACGCGCGGCGCTCGATAATCTCTCGGTTGGCGTCTTGATCTTCGATGCCGAGGAACGGGTGCTGGCCTGCAACAAGCCCTATATGAAAATCTACGATGTGCCGCCGCATGTCGTCAGGCCGGGACGCGGAACGCTGAAAGGGCTTCTGGCCCACCGCGTCGCCAATGGGACGTTCCGTGAGGATTCGGAACAGTACCTTCTCAATCTGCGTGCCGCGCTCGCGAAATCAAGCTCGACGCATCGTCAGCCAGGGCTGCCTGATGGCCGCGTCATGTCCGTTACCACGCATCCCATGATTGGCGGCGGTTGGGTGGCCGTTCACGAGGATATCACCGAGAAACGCCGATCCGAGGCGCAGGCGACTTCGCTTGCTGAACGCGACCGGCGCCGCGTCTGGATCGAGGAGACGATCGGGACCTTTCGCATGCGTACCGAAGCGATGCTGAGCGCCGTCACCGAGAACACTGTGACGATGAATTCGACGGCGAGTGACCTGCTGAACGCGTCAGCCAGAATGACGGCGAGCACGAAGGTGGCGTTGGACAGTTCAACCGAGACAACGGCCAGCACTGCGACGGCCGCCACGGCGGCGAACGAATTGGCCGCATCGATTGTGGAGATCAACCGGCAGCTCAAGCACACGGCATGCGCGGTCGGCTCGGCTGTCTCAAAGGCAGCGGAAACCGACGCCGAGATCGCATTGCTGGCCGATGCCGCGCAGAAAATCGGCGATGTTGTGAAGCTTATTCAGCACATCGCCGGTCAGACCAACCTACTGGCGCTAAATGCCACGATCGAGGCGGCGAGGGCGGGCGAGGCCGGCAAGGGTTTCGCAGTCGTCGCGGCCGAGGTGAAATCGCTGTCGGTCCAGACCGCCAAAGCGACCGGCGACATTGTCGCTCAGATCGATGCTGTTCAGAACTCCACAAAGAATGTGATTGCGGCGATTCAGAACATCACGACCCAGATACAGGAGGTCGATCTGTATTCGTCGGAGGCTGCGGCTTCGGTCACCGTCCAGGAAAGCGCAACCAAGGAAATCTCCGGTAGCGTCAGCGGTGCTGCTGAAGGTGCTCGATCGTCGCTGGAGGTGTTGGATCAGGTCGCGGCGGATGCGGCGGCGACAAGCACGTCTGCGAAGACCGTGCAACGGTCGTCGGCGCTTCTTACGCGGGCGGCGACCGAGTTGCGCGACGAAATCGATTCGTTCCTCAAGAACGTCGGAGATATTCAGCATCCGCCGGCGGCGGCCGTCGGCTAGCTCGTTTTGTCAATCGGCGGAATTGAATGCCGTCTCCATCTTCACGGGATGGCTCATCGCCAGCGACTCGCCGGCCTCAGTGCCGCGTAACACAATGTCCGACCAAGGCTCCTCGAACGGAATCGCGCTCAGCGGCACGTACATCACGATGCAGTTCGCTTCGTAAGCGCTCTGAAGCGGCGCCAGGTCGCGCTGGTCGCAGAAGAAGTCGCAATACGCCGCCGTTCGCTTGATGGCGTTATAGAGATCCTTGCAATCCTCCGCACTCGACGGAGTGCTGCAAAGAGCAGCGGTGAAGATCAGCAGTACCGCCTTGATACGCATTTGACCCATCCCGTTGTTCTTTCAAGAGCGCTATTTTTGTTCTTGCGCCCTTGGTTTAGCGGGCCGCGTTTCCTTGCCGCCGCGCTGCATCAAATCAAGCCTCGTAAAAACCCATCTGCCGCGCCTTCTCGGCGAGCATCTGAACCATCGTGTCAGTCTCCTGCTCGAGACGGCTGAACTCCGGATCAAACTCGGAGAGGTCGAGTTTCTGAGACGGAATTAGATCGAGGATGTGGGCGACCGACTCGCGCCGGTGACGGAGGAGATAGTCCATCCGATCCGCGAACATGGAGACGATCAGATCGTCGTAACTGAGATTGGTTTGTGCCAGCCCTGCGCCCACGAGGCTGGTGACGCCAGCGCTCGGCTGTTTGAGGTCGGGCTTGGGGTTGGCTTCCAGGATGAAGAGGTTGTTGTCTTTGTCGGCGCGCAGATCGAGTCGGATCAACGAGCCGAGATTGAACTCGAGGAAAACGTCACGGGCGATGCGATGCAGCTCCGACCAGATTTTGCCTTCGCGCGGGTCCACTTCCTTGAAGCGCTTGGCGGTGATCGGATGCGAGTCCATCGACGTGAAGATGAGCTCGTCCGATTGCAACACGCGCTCGAGGGCGCCGAAGGCGAAAGGCTCACGATTGCGGAAGATCTGGCCGCCCTGCGACGTGACGCGACCCGTCACGGAAATGCAGAATTCGCGGCCCGAAAGATACTTCTCGATCAGAACAAGGTTCCCTGTCGCGTTGTAAACTTCGGCGACGACGTCGGGCAGGTCCGTCACGGTCTGCGCGACGTGAACGTGCAGCGACGCACGGCCGGACACCGGTTTCACGACGAACGGGCCTTCGTAGTCGCCGAACGCCAACTTGAATCGGCTGTTGTGCTCCGGCTCGAAGGACCCGCGGTCCATATGCCATGCGATGAAAGGCGAGGTGGGTAAGCCGGTGCAAACGACGCCACGCTTGAACGCGTGCTTGTTGTCGAGCGTTGTCGCGTTGAGCGGATCATGACCGACGTAAGGAACGCCGAGCATTTCCAGCATCGACGGCGCATGCGCTGCAGAGTTATGTCCTTGCACGCCGCCCGAGTTCAGCCAGGCCATGTGAACATGACCGCTGTGAAGACGGCCGCTGAGCGCCATATCTTCCGGGATCACGTCGACATGACGAAAACCGCTACGCCGAAGCGATGCGGCGATGTCTTCCGCCACCACTTCGTAGCTCTTCCACGATCGCGTGTTGTTCGAGTGATAGAGAACGCTTCCAGGCGTGTTCTTGTTGCCGCCAAAGATGATCGCGAGCCGAATTTTCGGCATCAGCGCTTCGACGATGCGTTGAAGCCCGAGTCTGACGCCCGTTTCTGGCTTGACGCTCGGCGCTACGCGCTGTTCTGCGCGCGCGGCTCTGTTTTGCATGGTACCCACCCCCGTTATTGGCGAGAACCATACGAGCGTCCGATCAACCGCCGGTAAAATCGGAAGCTGTTTCCGATGCAGTTTGAGCGCAGGCTTTCCAGCCTGCTAATTCGCATGCCTTCCAAATCTTAAATGTTCGAGGTCGGCGCGATCAGAGGAAACATGTTTTCGATTTCCGGCGACAGCGCATTTCAAAACGCGATCATCCGACCGTATCGGGGATTTCCGTTCACCTGATGTTGAGTATGATGAAATTGCGATCTGTCGCAGGTCGCCCGGTTGCCCCGAGCCGTTCCGATATCGTTAAAGAACTTTGAAGCTGCAATCCAATTTATATCAGCAGTTGTAATGAGTCCGCTTTAGAGAATTATTACGCGAGTTTTGTACAATTATGGGTGTGACGATGCGCGAAGGCTCAAGAGCGAGATGGAAAATCTCCGCGGCCTTGCGAGCAGGGGCGGAATGTCTTTCTTCGGTTCAGTCGTCGGTGAAATCGATGTTGCGCTCCGGAGCGGCTCGCCCGGACGGCGCACCGAAGTTTTGCGGCAGGTGACGAGCCTGTTCGTGAGCGACGTCGAGAAGCTTTCCGAAAATCAGATTTCTCTGTTCGACGATGTGATGATGCATCTCGTCGAGGAGATCGAGGCTGGGGCGCTCGCGGAGTTGAGCGCGCGGCTCGCGCCGGTCTCGCAGGCACCACGCGCCGTAATCCGCAAGCTGGCGTCTATCGACGTCGTCGAGATTTCCGGACCCATCCTGCAAGAGTCGGAACGTTTGACCGATCAGGATTTAATAGAGATCGCCGCGAGCAGGGACCAGGCTCATCAGCTCAGGATCGCTGGTCGCTCATCTCTGAATGAGGCCGTCACGGACGTTTTGATCGACCGGTGCGACGTCACCGTTGCGAGAAAGGTCGCAGCCAACAGCGGCGCGCGCATTTCCAACGCAGGCTTCTCTAAGCTTGCGATGCTCGCAGAGGGCAACGACCAGCTCGCCGAGACAGTGGCGAGACGCACGGACGTGCCGCCGCATCTGTTCCGCGCGTTGCTTTCGCGCGCGACCGAAGCTGTGCAGCAGACGCTGCTAACATCCGCACCTCCGTCGGCGCGGGACGGTCTCAAGCGGATTCTCAGTGATATCTCGGGCCAGATCGGTTCGCGCGTCACGGCAGATCACTATGCCGAAGCGCAGCGCTATGTCAGCGCGTTCAGCCAGGATACAACCCTCACGAAAAGGAAGCTGGCCGAGTTCGCCAACGCGAAGATTGTCAGCAAAACCGTCGCGACGCTTTCATTGTTGAGTGCAGTGCCAATCGATCTGATCGATCGATTGATGTACGATTCCAGCCCTTACGGCATCATGGTCTTGTGCAAGGTTTTGGGGCTTGATTGGCCGACCGCTTGTGCGGTCGTGGCTGCGCGTCCGCGCTCTGGCGACGAAAACGCAGCGCTGGACCTGGACGATTTGCAGGAAGACTACGGCAAGCTGACTACGCCGGTGGCGCAGCGGTTGCTTCGTTTCTGGCAGTCTGGCCAAACTTCGCCGGCCATGCGGCCGAGAGCGCCGGCTGCCCCGCCGCCGCAATCTCCGCCGCTCGCTCCGGCCGAGATCACGGAAACCTACGTGCTTCCGGTTTAGCCGCGACGCTCCCGAACGAAGGGCGTCTTACGCGACCTTCGCCTGCTCATTTGCGGTGGGAGACAGCGTGCGTTGCTCAAGCATGCGTGTGATTTCGGCGAGCGGCTTCGGCTTGCTGTAGTAATAGCCTTGCACCTCGGTGCAGCCTTCGCTTCGCAAGAATGCGAGTTGTCCGGCGGTCTCCACACCCTCCGCGCAGGTCGACATGCCTAGGCTGTGACCAAGGCCAAGCACCGCGTGAATAATCGCTGCTGAATCCGGATTCTGCTCCAGGTCGCACACGAACGATTGGTCGATCTTGATCTTGTCGAACGGGAAGCTGCGCAGCGTTGCGAGGCACGAGTAACCGGTGCCGAAGTCGTCGATCGAAACCCGAACGCCGAGATCCTTGAGCATGCGCAGCACGGCTTTGTTGTCGCCGGAGTCCTGTAACAGCACGGATTCGGTGATTTCCAGTTCGAGCCGGCTGGGCGACAACCCAGTATCTTCCAGGGTTTTCGCGATCGACTGGGCGAGGTTGCGGTGCTTGAACTGAGCCGGCGACAGGTTCACCGCGACCTTGACCGCTTCCGGCCAAGCCAGCGCGTCGGTGCAGGCGCGGCGCAGCACCCATTCGCCGATGCGGCCGATCACGCCGGTCTCTTCCGCGACCGGAATGAAATCGGCCGGCGAAATCATGCCGCGTTCGGGATGGCGCCAGCGCACCAAGGCTTCGACGCCAACAATCTCGTCGGTGAAAATGTCGATCTGCGGCTGATAGTGCAGCTCGAGTTGCTCATTGGCGACCGCTTGACGCAGATCGCCGCCAAGGGCGCGGCGCGCGTGAACCAGCGTGTCCATGCTTTGCTCGAAGAAACAGAACGCGTCGCGGCCGTCGGCTTTGGCGCGATAAAGCGCGAGGTCGGCGTTACCGATCACCTTGTCGGCGGTGTCGCCGTCGGAGGAAACCGCAACGCCGATGCTGGCGCTGCATGCGATCTTCTGGCCGTTAAAATCGATTGGCTGGCTGATCGCCTGCAATAGACGCGAAGCCACCGTGGCGACGGTGTCCGGCGACTTGGCGTCTGCGAAGACGATGCCGAGCTCGTCGCCACCGAACCGCGCGACAGTATCCATCTCGCGGAAGCAATCACACAGCCGCTTGGTAATGACCTTGAGCACCTCGTCGCCAGCGGGATGGCCATATGTGTCGTTGATGTTTTTGAAATGATCGATGTCGAGGCACATCACCGCGGCCATCGAGCCGCGCAATCTCGCGTTGGCGATTGCCTCTTCGGCGCGGCGATGGAATGCGGTGCGATTGTAAACGCCAGTTAGGATGTCGTGGTCGGCCAGGAAGCGGATTTCCCGCTCGCGGCATTTCAGCTCGCTGATGTCGGTGTAGACAATGACCGTGCCGCCGTCGCGCGTCCGGTTCTCGTTGATCAACACCCATTTGCTCGGACCGATCTGGCATTCGAGCATGTTGCTCGGCGCACGGTGGCCTTCGAGCCGCAGACAGAACTCTACGGTCGGTTCGAGGTTATCGGTCGGCGCGTTGGTCCCGCATGCCATCTCGGCGCGCATGACGTCTTCATAGTGTGCGCCCGGAACGGCGCTATCCCGAAGCTCGGGAAAAATCTCGAGGAAGTGGCTGTTGCGCATGATCAGGCGATCATCGGGGCCGTAGAGCAGGAAGCCTTGCGACAAGCCTTCGATCACAGCCTCGCGCGTGCGCGTCTCGTCGAGGATGATACCCGTCCACAGCGTCGAGCCGTCCGGTTGCCGCTCCGGTCGCGCGATCGCATGCGTGTACTTCTTGCTGCCGTCCGCGCTGTCAATGGACGCCTCGACATCCCAGACCGTAAGCGCTTTCGAGGCGGCGATCAGCCGCTCTCTGAACTTCGCCTTGTATTCCTCGCTATGACGGCCGAACAAAGCTTCCGGATCGGACAGGATCTGCTCCGGAGCCACACCGAAGATGTCGCGGCAGCCGTCGCTGATGTAAGTGTAGAAAATCTTCTCATCCGAGGTGACGACGCGCTGATAGACGACGACGCCGGGAAGCCGTGCCAGAGCCATCAAACATTGTGCGGACAGAAGCCCATGCGCGGCGCCAAGTTGCGCAATACTCGTTTGTGTCATCGAAAATGTCCCAAGACCCGCAATCGTCCGGCGCCAGGCACGCCATTTTTGATTGGGCGCAATACTCGCTGGAAAATCTTAAATTACGTTGAGATTCGCGGCGAAATGCCGGCTGCGGACGACCGATGCCGTGGGGATCGTGAACGAGGCGTTGCTTTGTCTATCCGCGGTAAATGGCAGAGCTTCAATTGCGCGGGGGTGGGAAACCTTTCATTAGCGGATGTTTAATCGGTGAAGCGCTATCCTGGCGTCAGGATAGTAGGGGTGTCCGATGCCGCTCAGCTTCATCACGCTTTACATCGAGCTCGCCGCGCTCTTCGTGGTCGGCGCCTACGTGGTCTCATCGCTGGACTTTCCGACGTCCGTGCCGGACTCGCTCTCGTCTGAGCAGGCCGTTCATCTTTCGATGCAGTGATCGCCGCCGCGCTTCGTTGCGATGGCAACGAGAAAGCTTCTCGCCCGTCTTTTTTCCTTCTGGTGAGCAGAACAAAATCCAGGCGCCAGTCGCGTTCTGAAGCGCGCGTCGCGCTAGTTTGACGCAAGCTCCTCCGGCCCATCATCGTTAAACGAAGTTTCATTTGTCAGGTTTATTTCTATCCGATCATTGCGCGGGGCGTTAACTCAAGCGCCCGGTTAATAGGACGTTAAATGTGGTTGTGTTGCCGACCAGCTGGCTCGCATCGCGTGATGGCAACCGGCGCGTTTCTTTCACGCCGCACGAGATGATCTAGCAATGTCCGCGACTCCAGCCTCTCCAGTTTCGCACGCGGAACGCCGAATCTCCGACGGCATCACGATGTTCATCGTGACGGCGTTGTCGCTTCTATTGTTGGCTTACGTTGGCGCCGGCGAAGGCCGCCGCACTTACGAAAATCTCGAAATCGACAAGCTGTCGTCGCAGGGAAAATCGCTTCAGGCGGCCATTGAGAATAACCTTCGCGCCGGCCTTCCGCTGAAGCAAATCGTCGGCTTTGCATCACTGGCCGAAGGCGTGGTCAATGGTATCGATGAAGTCCACGCTGTGACTGTGTACGACACAGCCGGGCAGCAGGTCTTCATTGCCCTCGATAAGAGAAATTTCAAAATCCCTCCTCCGCCTGCCGTTGTCAAAAACGTCAAACAAGCGATCGAGATCGACAAGTCCGATACACATATTCAGGTCGTTCTGCCGTTACGAAACCGCTTCGAGACGGTTGGCAGTCTTGTGGTGGTGGCCTCGAACGCCGCTCTCATCGAGCGGCTCCGTGCCAGCTTCCAGCCGCTCATTTTCGTCGTTTTGATGGTTTCGGCCGCGTTCGCGACGCTGGTGTGGATCGCAACGCCGTTCTTCGCGCGCACGCGCACGCCTTGGCTCCAGATCGGTTATGCGCTGACGTTCCTGGCAACGGCATGCGGAGTGGTGACGTCGCTCGTGACGCTCTATTCCGATGGCATCGAAGGCAAGCTGCACGCGTCGGCATCGACGCTGGCGCAGCGTCTTAGCGACGTCGTCGAATTCAAAATCAACTTCAGCGACATCGATGGCATCGATCAGGTCTTCAACAATTATCGTAAGCTGAACAGTGAAATCGCCGATGTCAATCTGATCGTCAACGATCAGATCGCCATCTCCGCCGATCCAAAGCAGGTCGGCAAGGCATGGGCCTCCAATTCCAACAACTTCGAATACAAGATCGATCTGTCGCAGAACCATGCGGGTCGAATCCATCTGGTTGTCAGCGCGCCGACGAGCGTTGTCTACAATCAGGTCGAGCGCTCGGTGCGCAACTTCGCGGCCTTGTTCGTTGCGTCTGCGTTCCTCGCCGGACTCTTCTTGCAGGTGGCGAGCTCGATGCAGCGTTTGCGGCCAGCAGGCAGCGTGGCCGCGCGGCCTGTCACATCGAACGACGAGGCGGGGCTCATCATCGTCAAGCCGCTGTTCTTCCTGGCAGTGTTCCTTGAGCATCTGCTCTATTCGTTCTTGCCGAAATTCATGCAGGACATCGCCACCCACTCCGGCGTGTCAGTGGCCTATGCCGCGGCTCCGTTTACGGCGTACTACCTCTGCTTCGCGCTGAGCCTGATCCCTGCGGGCCACTTCGCGGAAAAGCATGGCCCGCGCGTTCTGATCTGGGTCGGCCTCATCTTCGCGAGCCTCAGCGTGTTCGGGCTCATCCTGCCGTTGAACATCTATGAGGTCACCGCGCTGCGCGGCCTTTCGGGCGTCGGCCAAGGCATGCTGTTCATCGGCATCCAGGCCTACATCCTGGCAGTGGCGTCGCCAGAGAAGAAGACGCAGGGCGCTGCAATCATCGTGTTCGGTTTTCAAGGCGGCATGATCTCAGGCATGGCGATCGGCTCGTTGCTGGTCGGCTATCTCCAGCCGCATGGCGTGTTCGTGGTCAGCGGTATCATCGGCCTGTCGGCCGCGGTCTACTGCGCTTTGCTCGTGCCGCGCGTGTCGGAACGCAAGGATGCAAAAGCGGGGAGTAACTTCAGCATCATGCAGGGGCTGACCCGCGTGCTGCGAAACGGGGACTTCCTCAAGACGATGCTCTGCATCGGTGTGCCGGCCAAGGCGATCCTCACAGGCACAATCACCTTCGCCTTGCCGCTTCTGCTCGGGCAGTACGGCTATCGCTCCGAGGATATCGGTCAGGTCATCATGCTGTATGCGATGAGCGTGGTGGCTGCGAGCGGTGTCATATCCCGCCTGGTCGACAAGACCGGCAACACCACGTCGATCCTTTTCCTGGGCGCAGCCATGAGCGGTGCGGGGCTGGTCCTGATCGGCTCACTGGGGTCGCCGATGGTTGGCGACGGAACGCTCAGTTCGGCTTTGGTGGTCATCGGCGTGATTTTCGTTGGTCTTGCGCACGGTTTCATCAACGCTCCGGTCGTAACTCACGTTGCGCATTCGGAACTGGCCAAGGAGATTGGTGCGAACTCCGTGACCACGACCTACCGATTCGTAGAGCGCATCGGCCACGTCGCGGGCCCGGCGCTGGTTGCGCAGCTCTTCCTGATCTGGGGTCAAAGCCCGCAGATTCTTACCGGTATCGGTATCGGGACAGTGGTGCTGGGCTTCTTGTTCTTGGTGCGCAAGCCGACCCGGCGCGTTCGCGCTCTCGGCCCGGAGGCCGCTTGATGATTACGCTGAAGCCCACGCTGCGCATTGCCGCCGCGAGCTTGTTGCTGGCGCTCGTCGCAGGGCCCGCGATTGCGCAATCGGCGGCGCCGTCCAAGTGGTTCCGTTACGCGAGCAGCATCGACACGACCTGGACGGTGTCGAGCGCCGATCCGATGCGCTACGAGATCCAGCGAAAGAAGAAGGACTCGCAAGGTCCGGGGCAGCGTGTTCTCGTGCTCTATCCGCGTGCGTCGTCCGCTTACGATATTGCGATCACCAAGATCCTTCAGGTCTTCGAGTCGAAGGCGATGGACGTGAGTGTCACGGTCATCAACTTCAACATGAAGGATCCGCTCGGCGCGGATGCGCTCAAGTTCGCCGAGCAGAACAAGATGGATCTCATCTTTGCGATGGGTTCGGAGTCCACCGCGTGGCTCTACGACAACTATCGTAGCGGCAAGATTCCGGTCGTGTCGGTCTGCTCGAAGGACCCGGTTCAGCTCGGGCAGATCGCCGACTACGAGCGCGGCGGCGGTGGCAACTTTGCCTTCACGTCGCTGAACGTCCCGGTCGACGTGCAGATGGCCTATGTGAAAGAGCTGCGGCCCGACCTCAAGAACCTCGCCGTGCTGGTCGACAACAAGAACATCAGTGCGGTGCAAACCCAAGCCGAGCCGATCGCCGCCTACGCGAAGGAGCGCGGCATTCAGGTCATCTGGGCTGCCATCGACAATCCGGCGAAGGCCAGGGACGAGCTCGTTCCGGTGGTCAAGAACGCCGTTGCGATGATGCGCAAGAACGATCCAGACCTCACCAAGAGTCTGTTCTGGCTGACGGGCTCGACCTCGGTGTTTCTCGAGGTCGCTACCGTCAATGAGCATTCGGACCGTGTACCGGTCGTCAGCGTGGTGCCGGAGATCGTGAAGGCCGGCAAGGATACGGCGGCGCTTGCGATCGGCATCAGCTTCGAAAGCAACGCGCATCTCGCGGCGATCTACGGCGCCGACATCTTGTCCGGACGCGTCAAGGCCGGCGACCTGAAGGTCGGCCTCGTTTCGCCGCCGGACATCGCGATCAGCTTCCTGAAGACGCGCGAGATCGGTCTCAAGGTGCCGTTCGGCTTCTATGAAACGGCGAGCTTTATCTACGACTATGAAGGAAAACCCGTCCGCACCGTGACCACCAAGGCTATGGACGCCGAGAACTGATCAGTGACCCGCGGTCTGACCGGGCGCTCCCACCCGGCATTGCTGTTTGAAACGAACCCTGCCGTCCGGCGGGGTTTCTTTTTTGGAGCGGGCGTGCGTAAGAACGCAGAGTCTTTCGGAAACCCTCTCCTTTGGAACGATCCGCCGTCTCAAGCGTATGTCTTTCGACATGGGACGTGCATGGAGACTGGGGATGTTGAGTTCCGCGTACTATCGTCGCCAGGCCGATATCTGTTTGGGGATGGCCTTGGCGGCTGGCGGCGACGGCACGGCCGAGGGGTTTCGCGCACTCGCTCTCGAGTTCTTAGCCAAAGCCACTGAAGCCGAGGGCGTGACGGGTGATGTTGTCCAAGGTTCGAATCCGCCGACGCAGTCCGAACTAAGACGTGAATAGAATTTTCGCAGATCTCTGATTTTAAATAAGTATTTCTGTTTCCAGTAACCTCGCTCGCGGTGCCTCCCCAGCGCTGCGGGGTTGGGCTTTTTCGTGGCGCAAATTTTTCGCCGAGCTCGGAACTCAAGCAATACCTCCGAATTGAACTGCTGTGTTCGGTGCGGCCTGGGATTGCACCCGGAGCCGCATGGGCGGCAACAGCCCGTCCCCCAGGGGGTTGCAGAATGCCTGAGTGCCTGACGTCCGCAATCCGGACCACGCGCGCTTCGCGAGGCCGGGTTTCGTCGTGCGTCTTTTCGCCATTTCAGCGTCAAACATCTGCTCGCTAACGCGAGCATTTCGGCCCGCAGGATCGGGGCCGGACTGGAGATCGTTATGTCGAGCACCGAAGCTCTCCGCCCACGGACCGCGAGGGTTCCGAGGGTGAAGACTGCGCCCAAGAGCGCGGTCCAGAACGGCGCAAACGGTGCCGACACCTTCCACCCCAATGAATTGCTGGCTGCGCTTCAGGCGATGCGGATCGGCGATTTCTCCGTCCGGATGGCTGGCGACCGGCTCGGCATCGAAGGCAAAATCGCCGACACCTTCAACGAGATCGTCGCAGCCAACCAGCGCATGGCGCAGCAGCTCGAGCGCGTTGGTCAGCGCGTCGGCCGCGAAGGCAAAGCGAGGGACCGCGTCAAATTCAGCCTCTCTGATGGTGCCTGGGGCGAGATGGAAACCTCGGTCAATACGCTGATCGACGACCTGCTTTGGCCCACCCGCGAGGTGACCCGCGCGGTTGCCGCGGTGGCGCAGGGCGATCTGATCCAGACCGTCCGCCTCGATGTCGATGGCCGTCCGCTGCAAGGCGAGTTCCTCCAATCGGCCACCATCGTCAACACCATGATCAAGCAGCTCGGCGTATTTACCTCGGAGGTGACGCGCGTTGCGCGCGAAGTCGGAACCGAAGGCAAGCTTGGCGGGCAGGCGCGGGTCACTGAGGTGACCGGCGTGTGGAAAGACCTCACCGAGTCGGTGAACTCGATGGCGTCGAACCTGACTGGCCAGGTCCGCAACCTCGCCGAAGTGACGATCGCGGTGGCGAACGGCGACTTGTCGAAGAAGATCACTGTGGACGTGCGCGGCGAAATCCTTCAGCTCAAGGAAGCCATCAACACGATGGTGGACCAGCTCCGCTCGTTCGCGTCGGAAGTGACACGCGTTGCGCGCGAGGTCGGCACCGACGGCAAGCTCGGCGGTCAGGCCATCGTGCCTGGTGTCGCCGGCACCTGGAAAGACCTCACCGACTCCGTGAACGCCATGTGCGGAAACCTGACCGACCAGGTCCGCAACATCGCGCAGGTGACCACGGCTGTGGCGCGCGGCGACCTCTCGCGCAAGATCACCGTGGACGTGCGCGGCGAAATTCTCGAGCTGAAAGACACCATCAACACGATGGTGGACCAGCTCAACGGTTTCTCCTCGGAAGTGACGCGCGTTGCGCGCGAGGTCGGCACTGAAGGCAAGCTCGGCGGTCAGGCGCAGGTGCCCGGCGTCGCCGGCACCTGGAAGGACTTGACCGACAACGTCAACTTTATGGCCGGCAACCTGACCGCTCAGGTCCGTAACATCGCCGACGTCGCCACTGCCATTGCTGGCGGCGACCTGTCAAAGAAAATCACCGTGAACGTGTCGGGCGAGGTGCTCCAGCTCAAGGAAACCATCAACACGATGGTGGACCAGCTCAACGCCTTCGCCGGCGAAGTGACGCGCGTGGCGCGCGAGGTCGGCACCGAAGGCCGTCTTGGCGGTCAGGCCAACGTGCTCGGCGTCGCCGGCACCTGGAAGGATTTGACCGATTCGGTGAACTCGATGGCCGGCAACCTGACCGGCCAGGTGCGTAACATTGCCGAGGTGACGACCGCGGTGGCGAACGGCGACTTGTCGAAGAAGATCACCGTGGATGTGCGCGGCGAAATTCTCGAGCTGAAAGACACCATCAACACGATGGTGGACCAGCTCAACGGCTTTGCCGGCGAAGTAACGCGCGTGGCGCGCGAGGTCGGCACCGAAGGCAAGCTCGGCGGTCAGGCTGTGGTGCGCGGCGTGGCAGGCACCTGGAAGGACCTGACCGACTCGGTGAATTCGATGGCGTCGAACCTGACCGGTCAGGTGCGCAACATTGCCGAAGTCGCGACCGCGGTGGCGCAGGGCGACCTGTCGAAGAAGATCACCGTGAACGTGTCGGGCGAAATCCTTCAGTTGAAGGAAACGCTCAACACCATGGTGGACCAGCTCAACGCCTTTGCGGGCGAGGTGACGCGCGTGGCGCGCGAGGTCGGCACCGAGGGTAAGCTCGGCGGTCAGGCCGCAGTGCCGGGCGTCGCCGGCACTTGGAAAGATTTGACTGACAACGTGAACTCGATGGCCGGCAACCTGACCGGCCAGGTGCGCAACATTGCCGAGGTGGCGACCGCCATCGCCGGCGGCGACCTCTCACGCAAGATCACTGTGGACGTGCGCGGCGAAATCCTTCAGTTGAAGGAAACGCTCAACACCATGGTGGACCAACTCAACCGCTTCGCGGGCGAGGTGACGCGTGTGGCGCGCGAGGTGGGCACCGAAGGCCGTCTCGGCGGTCAGGCCAACGTGCCCGGCGTCGCCGGCACTTGGAAAGATCTGACCGATTCGGTGAACTCGATGGCGGGCAACCTGACCGCTCAGGTCCGCAACATCGCCGAGGTGACCACCGCCGTGGCGCGTGGTGACTTGTCCCGCAAGATCACCGTGGACGTGAAGGGCGAAATTCTGGAGCTGAAGAACACCATCAACACGATGGTGGACCAGCTCAATGCCTTTGCCTCGGAGGTCACGCGCGTGGCGCGCGAGGTCGGCACCGAAGGCAAGCTCGGCGGTCAGGCGCAGGTGCCCGAAGTGGCCGGCACTTGGAAGGACCTCACCGACAACGTCAACTTCATGGCGTCGAACCTCACCGCCCAGGTCCGCAACATCGCCGAGGTCGCGACCGCGATCGCTGGCGGCGACCTCACCAAGAAGATCACCGTCGACGTGCGCGGCGAGCTTCTGCTGCTCAAGGACACGCTCAACACCACGACCCAGCAGCTCCGCTCCTTCGCCGCCGAGGTGACACGCGTGGCGCGCGAGGTTGGCACCGAAGGCCGCCTTGGCGGTCAGGCCGTCGTGCCGGGCGCCGCTGGCACATGGAAGGACCTCACCGACAACGTGAACCTCCTGGCCGCGAACCTCACCACCCAGGTCCGCAACATCGCCGAGGTGACGACCGCGGTCGCGCGCGGCGACCTGTCTCGCAAGATCACTGTCGATGTGAAGGGCGAAATCCTCGAGCTGAAGAATACCATCAACACGATGGTGGATCAGCTCAACGCCTTCGCTGGCGAAGTGACGCGCGTGGCGCGTGAGGTCGGCACCGAAGGCCTGCTGGGCGGTCAGGCCGCGGTGCCTGGCGTCGCAGGAACCTGGAAAGATCTGACCGACACCGTGAATGTCATGGCGGCGAACCTGACCGAGCAGGTGCGCGGCATCGTGAAGGTCGTGACCGCGGTCGCGAATGGCGATCTGAAACAGAACCTCACCGTGAAATCGAAGGGCGAGGTCGCGGCGCTTGCCGAAACCATCAACAACATGACCGGCACGTTGGAGACGTTCGCCGACCAGGTGACGTCGGTGGCCCGCGAAGTCGGCGTCGAAGGCCGCCTCGGCGGTCAGGCCAACGTGCCGGGCGCAGCCGGCACCTGGAAGGATTTGACCGGCAACGTGAACCTTCTGGCGGCGAACCTCACCACGCAGGTTCGCGCGATCGCCGAGGTGGCGACCGCCGTGACCAAGGGCGACCTGACGCGATCGATTCAGGTCAACGCGCGCGGCGAGGTGGCCGAGCTCAAAGACAACATCAACACGATGATCGACAATCTGCGGCTCACCACCGACCGCAACACCGAGCAGGACTGGTTGAAGACCAACCTCGCCCGGTTCACCAACATGCTGCAAGGCCAGCGCGATCTGACGACCGTCGGCCGGCTGCTGCTCTCGGAGCTAACTCCGCTGGTTAATGCGCAACTCGGCGTCATCTATCAAGTGGAGGGCGTGGAAGGCCGCAGCCTGCGCCAGCTTGCTGCCTTTGCCGACGACGGTGCGAATGGCCACCCGACGTATCTGCGGATTGGCGAAGGGCTCATCGGCCAATGCGCTGCGGACAGGCGGCGGCTCCTAATCACCGAAATGCCGACTCATGCAGTTCCGATCGGGTCGGCGCTGTTCAAGGTCGTGCCGCGCAACGTGATCGTGTTGCCAATCCTGTTCGAAAATGAAGTGAAGGCCGTCATCGAGCTTGCATCGATGTCGGAATTCACCGCGCTGCAAATGACATTCCTCGAACAGCTTACGGATTCGATCGGCATCGTGCTCAACTCGATCGAGGCCACGATGCAGACCGAAGGCTTGCTCAAGCAATCGCAGCAGCTCGCCGGCGAATTGCAGACTCAGCAGCGCGAATTGCAGCAGACCAACGAGCAGCTCGAACAGAAGGCGCAGCAACTCGCGGAGCGCAACGTCGAAGTGGAGCGTAAGAACCAGGAAATTGAGCAAGCCCGCCGTGCGGTCGAAGAAAAGGCCTCGGAGCTGGCTCTCACCTCGAAGTACAAGTCCGAGTTCTTGGCCAACATGTCGCACGAGTTGCGGACGCCGCTGAACTCGATCCTGATCCTGGGTCAGCAACTCACGGACAACCCCGACGGCAACTTGTCGCCGAAGCAGGTCGAATTCGCCCGCACCATCCATGGCGCCGGCACAGACCTGCTCAACCTTATCTCCGACATTCTCGATCTGTCGAAGATCGAGTCGGGCACCGTCACTGTCGATGCGCAAGAGGTGTTCGTCACCAACCTTGTTGATGCCGTTGCGCGGCCGTTCCGCCATGAGGCTGATAACCGGCAGCTTTCGTTCGAGGTCGAAGTCGATCCGCACCTCGGGCGCAGCATCTCCACTGATGCCAAGCGCCTGCAGCAGATACTCAAGAATCTTCTGTCCAACGCTTTCAAGTTCACCGAGCAAGGTGGCGTCCGGCTGAAGGTCTCTGCCGCGACGAGCGGCTGGTCTCCAGACCACCCGATGCTCAGTCAAGTGCCGGCGGTTATCGCGTTCGAGGTGTCCGACACCGGCATCGGCATTCCGCTGGAAAAGCAGAAGATCATCTTCGAGGCGTTCCAGCAGGCCGACGCGTCCACGAGCCGCAAGTATGGCGGAACGGGCCTTGGTCTCGCGATCAGCCGCGAGCTGTCCATGCTGCTCGGCGGCGAGATCCAGCTTCACTCGACGCCCGGCACTGGCAGTGCGTTCACGATCTATCTGCCGCTCAAGTATATCGGGCCGGCCAGCGCGCATCGCCAGCAACAGGGCGACCCGCAGCAGGTTCAGCGGTTCGCGCCGTCGATCCCGGTTCTGACTCCGACGCTCCCCGAACGGCCGGTCGAGCAAATCCCCGACGACCGTCTCGAGATCGAGGCAGGAGACAGCATCCTGCTCATCGTCGAGGACGATCCGCACTACGCCCGCGTCATCATGGACCTCGCCCGCGACAAGGGCTTCAAGGTTCTGGTCTCGACGCGCGGTGCCGACGCGCTGGACCTTGCCAAGCAGTTCCAGCCGAACGCCGTCTCGCTCGACGTCTTCCTGCCGGACATGCTTGGCTGGTCGGTGTTGAGCCAGCTCAAGCAAAACCCGCTGACGCGCCACATCCCAGTGCAGATCATCACGCTCGACGAGGACCGCCAGCATGCGCTTGCCAGCGGTGCCTTCTCGTTCGTCACCAAGCCGACCACGACCGAGGGCGTCGAAGCCGCGATCGCGCGCATCAAGGAATACGCGGCGCCGCGACGGAAACGCCTGCTGGTGGTGGAGGACAACGCTGCCGAGCAGATGAGCATCACCGAGTTGCTCGGGCATGACGACATCGAGATCGTCACCGCCGGCACCGGCGAGGGCGCCTTGAGCACGTTGCGCGACAAGACGTGCGATTGCGTCGTGCTCGACCTCCGGCTGCCCGACATGTCCGGCTTCGAGGTGTTGGAGAAAATCCGCGAGGATGACGCGTTGTCCGACATCCCGGTGGTGGTGTTCACCGGCCGCGAGTTGTCGGCCGAAGAGGATGCACAGTTGCACACGATGGCGCGCAGCATCGTGGTGAAGGGCGTCGAATCTCCCGAGCGGTTGCTCGACGAGACCGCATTGTTCCTGCACCGCGTGGTAACGGACCTGCCGGCTGAGAAGCAGCGCATGTTGGAGAAGCTGACCAGCTCCGACGAGGACCTCGTCGGCCGCACTGCGCTGCTGGTGGACGATGACGCGCGAAACATCTTCGCGCTATCGAGCGTTCTGGAGCGTCGCGGCATGCATGTGTTGACCGCGACGACCGGCAGCGAGGCGATCGCGCTTGTCGAGTCAACGCCGGATCTCGCGATCGTCCTCATGGATATCATGATGCCGGAAATGGATGGCTATCAGACGATGGAGGTCATTCGCCGGAAGCCGCAGTTCCGCCGTCTGCCGATCATCGCGCTGACAGCGAAGGCGATGAAGGGCGACCGCGAGAAATGCCTGGAGGCCGGCGCATCCGACTATCTCGCCAAGCCGGTGAATACCGAGCAGCTCCTGGCGGCGTTGCGCATGTGGCTTCACCGCTAGAAGGGGGTGGCCCATGACGGGCGACGACAAGGTCAACATCCTTCTGGTGGACGATCAGGCGGGCAAGCTCCTGAGCTATGAGGTCATCCTCCGTGAGCTCGGCGAGAACCTGATCAAGGCTTCGTCCGGCCGCGAGGCTCTCGAACATCTGCTCAAGAACGAGATCGCGGTTGTCCTCGTCGACGTCTGCATGCCGGACCTCGACGGCTTCCAGCTCGCGGCGATGATTCGCGAGCATCCACGTTTCCAGAAGACGGCCATGATCTTCATCTCCGCCATCCACCTGTCCGATATGGACCGGCTGCGCGGCTACGAGATGGGCGCGGTAGACTATGTCCCGGTGCCGGTGATTCCAGAGGTGCTGCGCGCCAAGGTGAAGGTGTTCGCGGAACTGTATCGGAAGACCCGCCAGCTTGAGCGGTTGAACGTCGAGCTGGAGGAGCGCGTGGCTTCGCGCACCGCGGAACTCGAAGCCTCGACCGCGCGACTGCTCGAAAGTGAGCAGCGTCGTAGCCTGGCGCTCGTCGCCGGCAACATGGGAGCCTGGGATTGGGACCGCGAGAACGGCGATTGCCTGTGGGACGACGGCCATTACCGGATTTTCGGCGTGGAACCAGGTTCGTTTGCGGTGACTGCGGAGAATGTGCGCGCGCTGATCCATCCGGACGATTGGGATGCGATGCAAACCGCGCTTGACCATCTGTTCAACAAGCGCGAGCCGTACCAGATGGAGTTCCGGGTGCGCCGCGCGAACGGCGAAATCCGCTGGTGCGCCGGCTCGGCGGCGCCGACGGTGAACGAATTCGGACGCGTCATCCGCATCAGCGGTGTCACCGTCGATATCACCGACCGCAAGGAGGCCGAGGAGCGCCAGGGCCTGCTCGCGCGAGAGGTTGATCACCGCGCCAAGAACGCGCTTGCGCTGGTGCAGTCGATTGTGCGGCTGACCCGCGCCGATAGCGTCAAGGAATACGTCGGTGCGGTCGAGGGACGCATCAAGGCGCTGTCGCGCGCTCATACGGTGTTGGCGCTGTCGCGCTGGCAGGGCGCCGACCTCGGCGGTCTGGTCGCGGAGGAGTTGGAGCCGTTCCGCACCGGCGACCCCGGCAAGATCGCGCTCGAAGGCCCGAAGATGCTGCTCCAGCCGACACCGGCACAGACGCTGGCGCTCGCGCTGCATGAGCTTGCGACCAACGCGGCAAAGTATGGTGCACTGTCGTCACCGTCGGGTTGCGTGAAACTCGTCTGGAAGGTCCACGATGGCAACCTCGCGCTGCAATGGACCGAAACCGGCGGTCCCGAGGCGAAGAAGCCGGCGACGTCCGGCTTCGGCACCCGCATCATCCTCGCCAGCGTCGAAGGCCAGCTCAACGGCAAAGTCAATTTCGACTGGATGCCCGGCGGGCTGCAATGCGTGATGACGGTACCGCTGAGCGACGAGATCGCGCCGCCCGAGAGTTATGCGAACGGGCGGTTCGTGACGCGCGCGCCGATCGCTAGCGGCCCCGAGGCGATTCCAGCATCGTCTATCATGCTGGTGGAGGACGAGGCGTTGGTCGCGATGTCGGTGAACGAGCTGATGACGGACTTCGGCTTTTCGGTGGTCGGTCCGTTCGGCCGTGTGTCCGAGGCTGCGGCTGCGCTGAAGAAAGGCGGCATCGATGCCGCCATTCTCGACATCAATCTTGGGGGCGAACTTGTCTATCCGCTCGCCGAGAAGCTGGTTGAAGCAAACGTGCCGTTCATTTTTGTGACCGGCTATGGCCCCGAAAGCATCGACCGCCGCTTCGCCGCGGTTCCTGTTCTTCAGAAGCCGATCGAGCGCGAGGCGTTACAGCGCATGTTCGTCCGCTCGGAGATCGACGTCGGCGCGCAGCACTTGAGCGACGTCCAGCGGATGGCCGCATCGTAGCTAGAGCACCGGCGTCACGCTGACTGCCACGCGCAACTGCTGCTGCCCGGACGCCAGCACCACGCCGTCGATCGGCGCCACGTCCGAATAATCGCGGCCTACCGCTACCACAACATGGTCGTCGCCTGCCGGAATCGCGTTGGTCGGATCGAGCCCGTGCCAGCCGTGCTGTTCGCCGCACCACACCATCACCCACGCGTGCATCGCGTCGGCGCCTTCGAGCCGCGCCATTCCCGCAGGCGCGACCGTGCGCAGATAGCCGCTGACGTAGCCCGCGGGCAGGCCGATGCCGCGCATCCCCGAGATCATGATGTGCGCGAAGTCCTGGCAGACGCCGCGTCGCAGCGCGAAGGACATCGGCGGTGTCGTGGACGCGGTGGTTGCGCCGATCTCGTAGACGAAATCGTTCTTGATCCGCGTCATCAGCTCGGTCGCGCTCTCGTAGATAGGGCGTCCGGCCGGGAAGCTCTCGCGCACATAGTCGCGAATTTCAGGATCAAGCGTCACCTGCCGGCTCGGAAACAGATAGTTCGCCGGCGATTCCGCGCCACCGTCCGCGGTCGCAAACGCCTGGTTGCGGACCTCTTCCCACGGCGGCGTGTTCTCAGGGATCGCAGGCTTGTCGACGCTGATGCGCGCCGCGACCTTGATGACCAGCTTGTCGTGCGGTTGATCGAGCTCGATCCAGGTCAGGCGATTGCCGAAGAAATCCTTGCCCTCTCTACGGCTCACCGGCGCGGGCTCGATGTCGAGCGCGACTGCCTGAACGCGCTGCTGCGCCCGGTCGATCGGTGTAAGGCGCAGTACGTGATGGGCGGAACCGACCTTCGACGCATAGCTATAGGCCGTGGTCTGCCGGACGTCGTAGATCATCCCTGTGCTTCCCAGTCATCGGCCGAGCGTTCGTTATGGTTGAGGAATTCGGCTGCGACCGCTTCCGACAACTTCATCAGCGCTGTTTCGAGATCGAGGAACAGTTTATCGTCGCTCGAAGCTGCGTCTGTGGTGCGCAGGATCGTCGCCATCGACGCCGTGATCTGCCGCGGAGGTGAGAGCCGGCCTTCATGCCGGTGCTGCGGCAGAGCCGCGAGATGCTGCTCGATGCGGTCGATCTGGTAGGCGACCGAGCGGGGGTTGCCGGGATCGAGCGCGGCGAGATCGACAACGGTCGCGCGCGCGGCCACCATCACATAGCGCTGGCGATAGGTAATCTGGCTGTCGCAGAGTTCCAGTAACACGTCGAGCGAGGCATCCTGTGCCGGCTCGCCGTCGAACTGCCGGATGAACCGACAGGTCAGCAGCGCGCGCTCGATACGGCGTCCCAATTCGAGGAACCGCCAGCCGCCGAGCTGCACCATGTTCTCCTGCGCCAGACCTGAGAACGACGAGATGATCCGGAGCGCCGCATCGACGCGCTCGAAGATCGCGCTTTCGGCTGGTCCTGGCGGCAGCGGCATCTTCACGATTTCGGCAAGGCTCGTTAGGTCGCGCCATGCGTCCGGCGAAAGGCGGTCGCGGATCACGGAGGCTGCGTGCCGCGTCGCGCTCACGAGTTGCGGCAGCGCGCCATCGACGTCGTCGCGCTGCAACGCCGCGCGCGCGATCAGCACGGGCTTGGCGTTCGGAATGTCGTTGGTCCACGCGCCCCAGGCGCTCAGCAGCGAGACGATGCGGCCGACCGCGTCGATGACGCCTTCGTCGGACTCGCTGAGGCGATTGATCGCGGCGCGAACGAGCCGTAGCGTCGCTTCGGTGCGCTCGATATAGCGGCCGACCCAGAACAGATTGTCCGCTGCGCGGCTTGGCAGCATACCTGTGGAGCGCTTGATGGTGATGCGCTCGGGAGTCGGCAGCAACGTCGTTTCGAGAATCGGCCGGTCGGAGAGCACCCACGCGTCGGCGGTGCTGCCGCCGTGTTGCAGGCTGACGGCGTGCGCGTCCTTCTGATCGGCGATGCGCACGAAGCCGCCCGGCATCGCCGCCCAGCCGTTCGCAGTTTTGGCGAGGAACACACGCAGGATGAACGGGCGCGGTTCGAGCTTGCCTTGACTCCACACTGGCATGGTCGAGAGATTGACGGCTTCCTGGGCGACGAGATCGACGCCGCGGTCTTCGATGGCCTGCAGCACGCGCGCTTTGCGCTCCGGCTTCAGCGAAGCGCCGATCACGCCGTCGCCGACGCCATCGCCCGCGAGCGTGTCCGCGAACGCCGACGCAATCACCATCGAGTCGATGTTCTCGATCGCTTTCTTGCGCGCTTCGGCATGTCCCAGCCACCACGTCGCGACGTTTGGAATCGCCAAATCTTGGCCGAGTAACGCAGGCGCCAGCGCCGGCAGGAATGCCAGCATTCCACGTGCCTCGACGAAGCCCGAGCCGAGCGCGTTGGCAATCGCGACATTGCCGTCGCGGACAGCATGCACGAGTCCCGGCACACCAAGGTGCGAGCGCGCGTTCAGCTCCAGCGGATCGGCGAAGTCCGCATCGAGACGGCGCAGCAACACCTCCGCGCGGCGCAGGCCCGACACGGTGCGGATGAACACGCCGTCGTCGCGCACCGTGAGGTCTTCGCCTTCGACGAGGAGAAAGCCGAGATAACGCGCGAGATAAGCGTGCTCGAAATAGGTTTCGTTCATCGGACCGGGCGTGAGCAGGCACACGCGGCCATCGTCCTGCTTGACGAGCGACGACAGCGCCGACTGAAACGCCTGAAAGAACGGCGCATGCCGGTTCACCGACAGCGCGCGATAGATGTCCGGCAGTCCGCGCACCATCGCAAGACGGTTTTCCAGCGCGTAGCCAGCACCCGACGGTGCCTGCGCGCGGTCGCCGAGCACCCACCACTTGCCGTCGGCGGAGCGGCCGATGTCGACAGCGACCATCCGCAGGTAAGCGCCGCCGCGCGGCTCGACGCCGACCAGAGGACGCAGGAATTCGGGATTGCCCGCGGTCAGTGCTGCGGGAAGGCGACCGTCGTGCATCAGCTTGGACGCGCCGTAAACGTCGCCAAGCACGGCCTCCAGCAACTCCGCACGCTGGGCGAGGCCGGTCTTGAGGCGCTCCCAGTCGGTCGGATCGATCATCAGCGGAATGTGGCTGAGCGGCCAGTGCCGTTCCGCGCCCGCCGGGTCCTCGTAGACGCGGTAGAACACCCCCGAGTCACGCAGGTGCCGGTCGGCGGCAGCGAAACGCCGGCCGATTTCCTCAGGCCCCAGATCGGATAGCATCGACAGGAACGGCTTCCAGTGCGCGCGAAGGCGGCCGTCCTTGTCCATCAACTCGTCGAACACGCCCGGAAACGGCCGATAGCCCGCGAGCAGCCGTTCGATGCCGTCGCCGCTCGGCGCGGGGGCACTATCAGGTTGAGCCGCCATCAGCGGTTATGGACCTCAGTTCGGTCGCCGCAGATCCAGCGTATACGGGAAATCCAGCGAGCGTTCATCCGGTGGAATCATGTTCAGCGGGCCGGGAGTATGCCCGTGGTCCTGGAAGCGCGCGCGCCTCCGCGCCTCGGCCTCGTAAGAGTTCACAGGAAACGTCTCGTAATTCCGGCCGCCCGGATGGGTCACGTGATACACGCAGCCGCCGATCGAGCGCATGGTCCAGCGGTCCACGATGTCGAAGGTCAGTGGCGCGTGGATGTCGATGGTGGGGTGCAGCGAGGACGGCAGTTTCCACGCCTTGAAACGCACGCCCGCGACCGACTGGCCGGAGCGGCCGGTGGAGGTCATCGGCATGCGTCGGCCGTTGCACATGATGATGTGGCGCTCGGTGTTGTACGCGTCGGCCTTGATCTGAAGCCGCTCGACCGAGGAATCGACGAAGCGCGCAGTGCCGCCGGCTGCGCTTTCCTCGCCGAGCACATGCCACGGCTCGAGCGCGTGCCGCACTTCGAGTTTCACGCCGCCGTGCTCGACCACGCCATGACGAGGGAACCGGAATTCGCGCTGCGCGTCGAACCACATCGGGTCGAAGTCGTAACCGAAGCGCTTGAGGTCATCGAGCACTTCGAGGAAGTCCTGCCAGATGAAATGCTCGAGCATGAACCGGTCATGCAGCGCGGTGGCCCAGCGCACCGGCTGGGCGTCGATCGGTTCGCGCCACAGCCGCGCAACAATCGCGCGCAGCAGCAATTGCTGCGCGAGGCTCATGCGAGCATCGGGCGGCATCTCGAAGGCGCGAAATTCGACAAGGCCGAGGCGGCCGGTCGGACCGTCGGGCGAGAACAGCTTGTCGATGCAGATTTCGGCGCGATGCGTGTTACCGGTGACGTCGACCAGCACGTTGCGGAACAGGCGGTCCACCAGCCACGGGGCAGGCGGAGCATGACCATTGCCGTTGCCCGGCGTCGGCACCTTGGAGAGCGCGATTTCGAGCTCGTAGAGAATGTCGTTGCGAGCCTCGTCGATGCGCGGCGCCTGACTCGTGGGGCCGATGAACAGGCCAGAGAAAAGATAGGAAAGCGATGGCCGCCGCTGCCAATAGAGCACGAGGCTCTTGAGCAGATCGGGCCGCCGCAGGAACGGGCTGTCCGGCGCGGTAGCGCCGCCGAGCACGACATGGTTGCCGCCGCCTGTGCCGGTGTGGCGCCCGTCGGTCATGAACTTGTCGGTGCCGAGCCGTGTCTGTCGCGCATCTTCGTAGAGGCCGCGCGTGATGTTCACTGCCTCGCGCCAGCTTGAGGCGGGCTGCACGTTCACTTCGATGACGCCGGGATCAGGGGTGACCTTGATGACGCGCAAGCGCGGATCGGGCGGCGGCTCGTAGCCCTCGATGTGGACCGGCATGTTGAGATTGGTCGCCGTCGACTCGATGACGTTGAGCAGCTCGAGATAGTCCTTCAGTTCCGACACTGGCGGCATGAACACGCAGAGATGGCCGTTGCGCGGTTCGATGGCGAGTGCGGTGCGCACCGGGATCGAGCCGGGTGGCGGCGTCCAGGTGGGGTCCACGCCGGTCTGCTGGATTGGCATGGCCGGCGGCACGAGCGGCGGGGCAAACACGCTGCGCGAATTCGAGCCATACGGGCCGAAATCGTCCGCCGTGAATTCCTGCGCCATATCGTTCATGTGCGGGATTTCATCGCGCGGCTCGAACGGATCGGCGGCGATCACGTGTGGATACGACGCCGGAGGCACATAGGGCAACGCGTTGAGAGGCAGGCGGAAGCCGATGGGCGAGTCGCCCGGCATCAGGAACAGGCGGCCGCGGCGCATTTGCCAGATTTCGCTGAGCCAGCTTCCGGCGGCCTGCGCAGTCCAGCGCTGGATCGGCAGCACGTAGCCGGCCGGTTGGGTGAGGTGCCGGTCATAGGCGCGCATGATCTTCGCGCGCTCGTTCAGATCTTCAATCCTCGGATCGCGAGGATCGATGTTCGGCGGCAGTTCGCCGTCCTTGAGCATCCTATCGGCGGGGTCTTCGAACGCCGGTTGTACGAACTCCGGCGTGATGCCGAGCCGCGCCGCGAGCGTTTCGGTGAAACGCTGCGCGTCGACGATGCTCGGATTCGTCTTCTTCGATTCCAGCGCGATCAGGTCGGCGTTGCGCCAGACCGGCACGCCGTCCTTGCGCCAGAACACCGAAAATGCCCAGCGCGGCAGCGGCTCGCCGGGATACCATTTGCCCTGGCCGTAATGGAGAAGCGCGCCCGGTGCGAAGCGGTCGCGCAGACGTCGTATCAGTTCTTCGGCGCGAATTCGCTTCGTCGGGCCGAGAGCATCGGTGTTCCATTCGGCGGATTGGTAGTCGTCGATCGAAACAAACGTCGGCTCGCCGCCCATCGTCAGGCGCACGTCGTGCGCGACGAGATCGGCGTCCACCTTTTCGCCGAGATTATCGAGCGCGTTCCAGGCTTCCTCGGAGAACGGCAGCGTAACGCGCGGCTTTTCGGCGATGCGCGTCACCTTCATGTCGAAGGCGAAGGCGACTTCTGCTGGTTCGACGACACCTGAAATGGGCGCAGCGGAGCGATAATGCGGCGTGGCGGCGACCGGAATGTGTCCTTCGCCGCAGAGCAGGCCCGAGGTCGGATCGAGGCCGATCCAGCCCGCGCCGGGGAGATACACTTCGGTCCAGGCGTGCAGATCGGTGAAGTCTTCCGCGGCGCCGGAAGGGCCGTCGAGCGAGGCGATATCCGGTTTCAATTGAATGAGATAACCGGAGACGAACCGCGCCGGCATGCCGAGATGCCGCAGGATTTGCACGAGCAGCCAGGCGCTGTCGCGGCAGGAGCCTGCTCCGCTTGAAAGCGTTTCCTCCGGCGTTTGCACGCCGGGCTCCATGCGGACGATGTAGCGGATCGCTTTCTGAAGACGTTGGTTGAGATCAACGAGGAAGTCGACCGTATTGCGTTTCTCGCGCGGGATCAGCGCCATGAAGGCTTCGAGCAACGGACCGGCGGTCTCGGCCTTCAAGTACGGAGACAATTCGTCAGTGAGTTCTGCGGGATAGGCGAAGGGAAAATTCTCGGCCTCAGGCTCGACGAAGAAGTCGAACGGATTGATCACCTCCATGTCGGCCGTGAGGTCGACGGTGATCATCAGCTCTGAGGTCTTTTCCGGGAAAACATAACGGGCAAGCCAATTGCCGTTCGGGTCCTGCTGCCAGTTCACGAAATGCTCGGCCGGCTTCACGGTGAGCGAATAGCTGAGGATTTTCGTGCGCGAATGCGGCGCGGGGCGGAGGCGAATGACCTGAGGGCCCAATGAGATAGGCCGGTCGTAGCGATAGCGGGTCGCGTGATGAAGACTGACGAGGACCGACATGGGACGCTACTGGACCTCTGCGAATACGCGCATCATGCCTAGCGAATAAGCAAGTTCCAGGCCATTGGAGTCTGCCAAGAGGGTTAGCGTTTGGATCGTAACCGACTGAAACTGCTGGATTTTTAGGCAGATTGCGGAACTCTCGCAAAGGCCCATGACCCGACGATGACGAGGCGTCGAGATCAGACGATTCCTCGGACGCGAACATGGCGTTGATCAGATGATCTGAGCGTTCCTCGGAGCCGAACTGAACCGAGTGCTACTCCGCCGCGGGAAGAACCTCGCGGTCGATGATCACCGGCGGCTCGTGCGCGGTCACCGCGGGCACCTCACCCTCGTAACGCTCGACCTCGACCAGCAGCGAGTGCGCGGCTGGCGCCTGCGCGAGCTTCGAGGTGCCCTTGTCGAGCGTGAGCACGTTCGGGTTGCCGTGCTTGTCGAGTGCGCCGATCTCGCCTGGACGATCCGGGTCGTACCACGCGCCGGTCGCAAGCTGCACGACGCCGGGGCGGATCATGTCGGTGACATGCACGCCGGCGAGACACGCGCCGCGGTCGTTGAACACGCGCGCGATGTCACCGCTACGGAGATTGCGCGCTTTCGCGTCGGCGGGATTGATCCAGAGCGGCTCGCGGCCCTTCACCTTCTGCGCGACGCTGACCGGCGCAGGATCGAGCTGGCTGTGCAGGCGCGGGGCCGGCTGGTTCGAGGTCAGATGCAGCGGATGACGTACCGCTTTCTTTGAACCAAGCCACTCGGCGGGCTCCATCCACACCGGATGGCCGGGGCAGTCGTCGTAGCCGAAGCCCGCGATGGTCGATGAGAAAATCTCGATCTTGCCGGACGGCGTCCTGAGCGGATTCGCTTTCGGATCGCGGCGGAAGTCCTCGAACATCACATAGGGCTTCGCGGCCTCCGGCATCTCCACGCGGCCGGCCTTCCAGAATTCGTCGAAGTCCGGCAGACGGATCTGCTCCTGCGAGACTTGTTCCTTGAGCGACTCATAGAGGAACTTCACCCAGCCCATCTCGTCGCGGCCTTCGGTGAACTTCTCCTTGTGACCGAGGCGTTCGGCCAGCGCCGTGACGATGTCGAGATCGGAGCGGGATTCACCGACTGGATCGACGGCCTTCTGCATCGCGTAGACGACATTGTCGAACCAGCCAGCGCTGATGTCGTTCCTCTCAAGGGTCGAGGCGGCAGGCAGCACGATGTCGGCGAAGCGCGCCACCGGCGTCCAGAAAATCTCGCTGACCACGATGCTGTCCGGCTTCTGCCAGCCGCGCAGCATTTTGTTGAGGTCCTGATGATGGTGGAACGGATTGCCGCCGCCCCACACCACCATGTGAATGTCCGGATAGGTGAGGCGCTTGCCGTTGAAGTCGTAGCTCTCGCCCGGATGCAGCAGCATGTCGGTGACGCGCGACACCGGAATGTACTTGCCGGTCGGATTGACGCCCGCGGCCATCGCGCGCAGCGGCGCGGGTGCGCGGTTCATGCCCTTCGCGCCCATCGAGCCGTAACCGACGCCGAAGCCGGTGCCGGGAAGGCCGATCTGCCCGAGCATGGCGGCAAGCGTAATGCCCATCCAGATCGGCTGCTCGCCGTGATCGCCGCGCTGGAGCGAATAGGCGAGCGCGATCATGGTGCGCTTGCTTGCCATCTTGCGGGCGAGGACGCGGATGGTGTCCGCATCGATCTCGCAGATTGTCGCGGCCCATTCGGCGGTCTTCGGCACGCCGTCGGTTTCGCCGAGCAGATAGCGCGCAAAGATGTCGTAGCCGGTGCAGTAGCGTTCGAGGAATTCCTTGTCGTGCAAGCCCTCGGCGTGGAGCGTGTGCGCCATGCCGAGCATCATCGCGGTGTCGGTGTTCGGACGGATCGGCAGCCACGTCGCGTTCAGCGATTCCGAAATGTCGGAGCGCAGCGGGCTCGTATAGACGACCTCGATGCCAGCCTTGCGGACGCCCTCCATCCAGCCCTTCGACCGATGGACGCCCATGCCGCCCGAATCGATGATGTGATTCTTCGGCGCCATGCCGCCGAAGCTCATGATCATCTCGGCGTTGCCGATGATGCTGTCCCAGGCGGTCATCTTGCCGCCGACCGGCTCATCGTTACCGACCACGCGCGGCACGATGACGAGGGCTGCGCCGCGGCTGTAGTCGAGCACATGATCGGTGAAGCCGCCGTGCAGGTTGAGCAGGCGCTTCATCAGCGTGCGCGGATGGTGCAAGCGGCCCGACGAGGCCCAGCCATAGGAACCCGCGAAGATCGATTCGTTGCCGTGCTCGCGCTTCACGCGGTCAATCTCAGCGGCAACCAGATCGAGCGCTTGATCCCATGACACACGCACGAACGGCTCCGCGCCGCGCGACGTGCGGTCCGCTTTGTAACCGTTCTTAAGAAAGCTCTGGCGGACGGCTGGAAATCGGATTCGGCTCTGATGATTAACAATGTCCGGAAGCGCGCGATGAAGCGGTGTCGGATCGGGATCGTGCGGCGAGGGACGCACGGCGCTGATGCGACCCTGCGTCACATCAACTTCATAAATTCCCCAATGACTGCCGGTATGAACGGTTTTGACGTTGCTCATCGCTGGTCCGCCATTCTCATTCCGGGTAGCTCATGCGGCGAAGCCGATATAGGTTCCGCGCCTTAAAAAGGTCAGGTCTGCGATCATATCAAGGGACTATAGCTGGCATTCGGATTGTGACAGCGGGACGGCAAGGAAATTGCTTGGGTAGCGCCGGGCTGCGCCAGGCACCAGGACAGTGAACAGAGGATCGAAGTGGCTGAACGTATCAACATCAAGGCTGACGTGCTGAAGGCGTTTGCGCAGGATATTTTTCGCAAAGCCGGCCTGTCGGTGAAACATTCTCAGCAGACCGCCGAGGCGCTGGTCTGGGCGGACATGCGTGGGCACCCGGCGCACGGCGTGGTCCGGGTTCCGGCCTATGCGGAATGGATCGCGGGCGGCCAGATCAACGCCAAGGCGAAGCCCAAGGCCGTGCTCAAGAAGGGCGCGGTGGTGAAGATTGCCGCCGACGGCGCGTCCGGCCCCGTTGCGATGATCATGGCGGCCGATGCCGCAGTGACGCAGGCGAAGGAACACGCCGTGTCCTGGGTGCTGGTGCAGGACCACGCCCACGCGGGCGCGATGGGTTATTACGCGCAGCGCGTCGCCGAGAACGGCATGGTCGCGATCGTGATGTCGGCGCTGCGTCCGGCGATGGCCTATCACGGCACCAAGGGCGTCGCGGTTTCCAACAGTCCGATGGCGATCGCGATGCCGGGCGGCATCATGCTCGACATGTCGACCTCCGCCACGTCGCGCACCAAGCTCGACGTCGCGAAGATCACCGGCAAGCCGCTCGCGCCGGGCCTCGCGCTCGACAAGGACGGCCGCGCGGCGACCGATCCGAACTTTGCCGAGACAATGCTGCCGATGGGCGGCGCGAAGGGCGCGGGCCTGTCGCTCATGATCGAGTGCATGACGGGCGCGATGCTCGGCAATCCGCTGATCTCGTCGGCGCTCAACGAGCCGGGCCTGATGAAGGACATTCGCCAGAACAGCCTGATCATCGCGATGGACGCGAGCGTGCTCGGCAATGTCGAGCAGCTCAAGACCGAGCTTGCGATGCTCGCGCTCTCGATCAAGGGCCAGCCGCGCGCGGAAGGCTTCGACGAAATCCTGCTGCCGGGCGAGCGCGGTGCGCGTGCCTATGCGCGGCGGAGCCGCGAGGGCATTCCGGTGCCGGCACGCACCTGGAATCAGATCGGCGAGGTCGCGGCCAAGCTCGGGATTGGTGTGCCGCAGAAGAGCGCGGCGTAGCTGTTTCCGCACGGACGACCACGGAGTTTACGTACAGCCCTCACCACGTCATGCCCGGCCTTGTGCCGGGCATCTCGCTTAGGTGAGTACCGTGCCTCCCTAAGCGGGATGGCCGGGACAAGCCCGGCCATGACGTGGAGAGAGCGAAGCACACGACGACGTCTTCAGCGAGCGCGCAACCCGCGCGCGAGTGACCTGCGTCCCCATCGCTTGACCGGTGCTGGCCAGCCCGTCAGTCTTTCGCCCGTTTTCAAGGCAACGGGCGGGCCATGGCACACGGACCTCTGATCGACACGCACCAGCATCCGGTGCCGGACTATTACGCCCGCGCGCTGGCGTCGGTCGGCATCACGGGCTCGGGCGAGAACCCGTGGCCGGAGTGGAGCATTGAGAAGCAGCTCGACCTGATGGGCGAGCTGAACATCAAGGCGGTCGTCAATTCGGTGGCGTCGCCCGGCGCGTACTTCGGCGACATCGACAAGGCGATCGCGATTGCGCGCGAGTGCAACGAAGGCTCGGCGAAGATGGTGGCCGACCGGCCGCACCAGTTCGGCGCCTTCGCGCTGCTGCCGCTTCCCGATGTGCAGGCCGCGGCGAAGGAAGCGGCCTATGCGCTCGACACGCTGAAGCTTGATGGCATCTGCCTCCTCACGCACACGGACAAGCGTCATCTCGGCCACGCCGACGAGGACGAGCTTTATGCGGAGCTCGACAAGCGCAAGGCCGTGGTGTTCGTGCATCCGCTGCGCAATCAGGCCAAGAACATGCCGGCCTACAGCTATCCGGCGGGCATGACCGAGCTGGTGCTCGACACCACGCGTGCGATTCACAATCTCCTCTGGAACGGCACGTTCGGAAAATTTCCCAACATCAAATGGATCATGCCGCACGGCGGCGGCACCATTCCGTTCCTGGTCTATCGCGCGAGCGCGATGGACAATCATCCGAAGGTGCAGGCGAAGCTGCCGGGCGGCAGCGTGGAGAGTGCGCTGCGCGGGCTCTACTACGACGTGGCGGAGGTCAACCATCCCGCGCCGCTCAAGGCGCTGATGGAAATCGCCGACCCATCGCGCGTGCTGTTCGGCAGCGACTATCCGTTCTCGCGGCACACCAATCCGGAGCAGGACGTGCGCGACAGCATCAAGGGCTTCGAGGCGTTCGGCGGGTGGGATGCGGCGACCCGGCGTGGTATCGAACATGACAACGCGCTGAAGCTGTTGCCGAGGTTGGCACAGGCCATCGCCAAAAAAGGCTAGGGAAGGGTTCTGCGGCCGTGATGCTCGATATCTTCAATCACTTCATGCCGCAGGCCTATTTCGACCGGCTTGGCACGCTGATTCCCGGCCATCCGGTGCTCACCGCATTCCCGCGGCTGAAGACGCTGCTCGACGTCGATGCGCGGCGGAAGCTGATGGACGAGTTCGGCGACACGCAACACATCATTTCGCTTGCCAATCCACCGATTGAATTGATCGCCACGCCCGACAAGACGCCGGAGCTGGCGCGCTTCGCCAACGACGCGATGGCGGAAATCTGCCGGAAGTATCCCGACCATTTTCCCGGCTTCGTCGCCTCGCTGCCGATGAACAATGTCGAGGCGTCGGTCGCCGAGACCGACCGCGCCATCAAGACGCTCGGCGCGCGGGGCGTGCAGCTTTTCACCAACGTCGCGGGCAAGCCGCTGTCGGCCCCCGAGTATCGTCCGATCTTCCAGGCGATGGCGGGGTACGATCTGCCGGTCTGGATTCATCCGATGCGCGCGGCGCAATTTTCGGATTACGCGGCGGAGAAGGCGTCGGAAGCCGAAATCTGGTTCAGCTTCGGTTGGCCCTACGAGACGACCGCCTGCATGACGCGGCTGATCTACTCGGGACTATTCGACGAGCTGCCGGCGCTGAAGATCATCAGCCATCACATGGGCGGCATGATTCCGTATTTTCCGAGCAAGATTAAGCTCGGCTTCCGGCAGATCTTTTTCGGGCAAACCGACAGGAATCCGGTGGCGGAGGAGGCGGGGCTCGCCAAGCCGCCGCTCGACTATTTCAAGATGCTCTATGCGGACACGGCGCTGGGAGAAGTGGCGCCGACGCGCTGCGGGCACGCGTTCTTCGGCACCGAGCATTGCCTGTTCGCGACCGACGCGCCGTTCGACAGCGAGCAGGGGCGGGCGCTGATGCGAAACACGATCGCAGCGGTGAAGGCGCTGGAGATTTCGGAGAGTGAGAAGAAGGCGATCTTCGAGGGGAATGCGAGGAAGCTGCTGAGGCTATAATCGGCTGTCGTCCCCGCGAAAGCGGGGACCCATAACCACCGCTCATTGTTGCTGCGAAGCTGGGTCCCCGCTTTCGCGGGGACGACAGTGGAGTGAGTGGAGACAGCAGCGGAGTGAGCGGCAACAACAGAAGAGTGATGGGCGAGGACCGATGCGAACAGAGAATATCAAAGTGAAACTCCGCGACGGCGAGATGGGCGCCTACATCGCCTATCCGGACAAGAAGCCTGTCGGTGCGGTGATCGCCATCATGGAGATCTGGGGCGTCAACGACACGATGCGCCATCACGCGCACGAGTTCGCGGAGGCGGGCTTCATCTGCCTCGTGCCGGACCTGTTCTGGCGGCAGGAGCCGGGCGTCGAACTGTCCGATAAGAATCCCGATCATGTGCAGAAGGCGTTCGATCTCTATTACGAGTTCGACTACGACCTCGGCGTGCGCGACATGGAGGACGTCTGGCACTATCTGGAGAAAATCCCGGAGTGCAACGGCAAGGTCGGCGCGGTGGGTTACTGCCTCGGCGGCAAGCTCTGCTACCTGATGTGCTGCCGCACCGACATCGACTGCGCAGTGGCCTACTACGGCACCTACATCGAGCACCGCATTGTCGAAGCGAAGAATCTGCACCGGCCGTTCGTGTTGCACATGGCGATGAAGGACCGCTGGGTGCAAGCCGAGGTCAACGACATGCTGGAGCGGCGTCTGTCACCCAATCCGCTGGTGACGATCCACAAATATCCCGGCGCGGATCACGCGTTCGCGCGGCATGGCGGAAAGACGTATTCGAAGCCGGAGGCTGATCGGGCGCTGGCGCTGACGGCGGACTTCTTCAAGAAGCATTTGGGCTGAGCAGCCACACTCCGTTCGTCCCCGCGAAAGCGGGAACCCAGGGGGCCCAAGAGCACCGCTGTTGCTTGACATGCCCACCGGTGTCATCGCCCGCGAAAGCGGGCGATCCAGCACTTAAAATAAGAAGTGCTGGATGCCCCGCCTTCGCGGGGCATGACAGCGGAGTGTGGACCGCTCGCTACGCTCGCCTTCGCGGCACGCGCTTCAACTCAAGTGGATCAGACTCTAGAACTCTCTGAGCAGCCGGCCGTAGCCTTCGATCTTGTCGGGGATGCCGCAGATTCTCAGGCCGTCCCAGATTGCGGCCTGCGACGCGCTGACGACAGTAACGCCGAACTCCTTCTCCAGCGGCTCGATCGCCTCGATGGTCGGCCACTGCATCGACGGGAAGAAGACCGAGTCCGCTTCCGGATACTGCTTGAGCAGGTCGCGGGCCATCTCATACGCCGCGTCGCGCGGCACGCAGCCGAACTTCGGCAGCACGGTGCCCCAGCCGGTGATGCCGAGGACCTCGCAGCCGAACTTGGAGACGTAGCCGGCCTGCCGCGCGTGCTGGCTGGAGTCGTAGGCATGCGCGATCACGATCTTCTTGCAGCCAAGCGCGCGGGCCGCGCGCTCCTGCGCCGCCGCCGAGGTCGAGACGCGGACGCCGAGCGCGGTCTCCAGGCTCGAGGCGATGGCTTCGTTGTTCTGCTCGCCGCGCGACAGCGTCACCGGAATGCCGCCGAACATGATGGCGTCCACGCCGGCATCGACCATCGTGCGCGCAGCCATCATGCTGCGCGCGTAGGACTGGTCGATCTCGGTCTTGCTCATGACGGTGATCGCGAGCGTCGCGATGGCGAGCGTCACGCCGTCGGGCACCACCTTGTAGAATTCGTAGGGGAACGTCTCGGCGGTCACCGGCGGCGCCGTGTAGCCGATGCGCGCGCGGTGGCCGTACATCCGCTGCCGCCTGGCCGAGGTCGCGGCCGGAGCGCGCAGATTCGTCACTGTTCTGTCCACAATCCTTCCCCCAGGTCAGGCCGAGCCTTCTACCCTAGGTTTGGCGGACTGTATGGTACGAAAAGTCATATGAGCTAGCGAAGCCGTGCCGCATCCCTAACGTCAGGCTGATCCTGACAGTTAACCCGCGGGATCGAGGCCCATCTTCCTGAGGTATGGTGCGACCGTCTCCGACGTCAGGAACTTCACCAGCGTATCGGCGGCCGCGGTCTCCTTGGCGTTCAGCGTGCGTGCAGTTGCGTATACAATTTCGGTCTGAAGCGCCGCCGGCAGCGGCCCGATGAAGTCGATGCCGAGAATCGGCAGCAATTCGGTCACCTGCTGCACGCCGATCTCGGCCTCGCCTTTGGCGACCAGCGTGCCGACGCGGACGCCGAGCGCGGGCATGACAGCCTTCGCCTTCACCTGATCGGCGATGCCGAGGCGCGCCATCACGCTCATCAGATGCACGCCGCTTGGGCCCTTGCTGATGCCGATGGTTTTCGCGGCAAGCATCGCGGCCTTGAAGCCTTCGGGTGTCGCGATGTCGGGACGCGGCGCGCCTGTGCGGACTGCAACGCCGACGCGAGAACGGACGAAGTCGACGCGGCTGTTCGGCGCGAGCTTTCCGCCTTTGACCAGCCTGTCAATGTTGTCAGGTGTGGTCAGCACGAGGTCGGCCGGCACGGCTTCCTCGACGCGCACGGGCAATTCGGCGCCGGACTGGAAGTTGATGACGACCTTGTGGCCGGTCGCTTTCTCGAACAGCGGGATCAGCTCGTCGAGCGCCTCGCGCATCGCGGTCGAGCCGATCAGCTTGATCTCTGCGGCTTGGACGGTGGTGGCGAAGGTCATGACGCTCAAACAAGCCGCGGCAAGTGCGGCGATCATCAGCCGGCGCATGGCGGTCCTCCCTCGACCCGGCCGCGTGCGTTGCGCGGTCCGGTTTGAAGGAAGCTTAGAGCAGGGTCATTTTTGATTGAAGTGGACGTAGCATTGGTGGTGAGCACCCCTCCCCCTTGTGGGGAGGGGTTGGGGGTGGGGTGTTCATGTTGAGCAAGAACCCCACCCCGCGCGCTTTCGCGCGCGACCCTCCCCACAAGGGGGAGGGTGACAGTGACTGCTGCAAGGCCAATGCGCCTCGTTAAACAAATCGGGGCGGCACGAGGCCGCCCCGATGTGTTGCAAATGACGAAGCCGATCAGGCGGCGGAGTAGTTGCCGAACTTGATCAGGTTCTCTTTCTGCTTCTCGTTGCGCGGCTGGAGCTTGAACAGGCGCGCCGCGGTGCCGCCGAGGATGTTGTGCTTGGCCTTCTCGGTGAGGAACGGCAGGTCCGTGATCGTCGACGGCAGATCGAAGTCCCAGTGCGGATAGTCGGACGAGTACATGAGCTGGGTTTCCGCGTTGATCATGCGGAAGGTCACCTCCAGCGCCTGCATGTCCTGAATCTCCATCGGCTGCGACGAGTAATACATGTCGCGCATGTAGTCCGACGGCTTTTTCTTGAGCAGTGGCGCCTCCGACGGACGCAGCATGTACTCGTGGTCGAGCTTCTGCATCAGGAACGGCACCCAGGCGAGACCGGACTCGATCCACACCACCGGCATCTTGGGGAAGCGCTCGCCCATGCCGTTGATGACCCAGTTCGACAGGTTGACGATGTTGTACCAGGAGAAGCCGAGCGCGTGCGCCACCAGGAAGCGGTTGCAGCTCTTGAAGATCGGCTCGCCCCAGTTCGGACCGGAGTGGAACGACAGCACAAGGCCGCGTTCCTCGATCGCGCGATAGACCTTCATGTAGCGGTTGTCGTTGACCGCGAGGTTGTTGCGGACGGTCGTCACCATGAAGCCGCCGACGTACTTGCGGTCGCCGAATTCCTCGACGCAGCGGAGGCAGGCGTCGGGATCGGAGAACGGCATCGTCAGCATCGAGAAGAAGCGGCCGCCGGATTCCGGCAGCACCTTCTCCGTGAGCCAGCGGTTGTAAGCCCAGCACAGCTCGACCTCCATTTCGGTCTGCGGATGCAGGCCGATGGAGAGCATGCCGGTCGGGAACAGACAGGAATAGTCGACGCTCATCGCGTCCATCCAGCGGTGGCCAAGCTCGACGTCGCGGAACGAGCCGACTTCCGGTGTTTTCTCGGTGCCGCGCAGCGGATAGCGCGTCACGCGGCCGCCCATGTCCTGGAAGCCCATCGTCTGCGGGGAGATCGCACCGCGGCCGCGGGTCTTGGACGTGCCGGACATCGCGAGTTGCTTCCACACCTCGTTGTCCATGAACGGCAGGATCTCGGCGAAGTGCTCGTTCTCGTAGTGATGCGCGTCGACGTCGACGATCAGCATGTCGTCGAGCTTGCGCTTCACAGCCTGCTTGCGCGCGTGAGAAAGCAACTGACTGGTGTTCAGTTCCTCGACCGTTACGCGCCGCCCGCGATCAGCAATGAGGTCCATGACGTCTCTCCGATCCCTAGCCTTGTTTCAAGACGCGGCTCAGCGCCCCGTCCAGCTTTGCCACATGCCCAATTCGAACACCGCGAGGTTGGCCGCGCGAAGAAGGCCGCTCGCCGTCACCATGACGCCGGTCGGGCTGACGACCTGGCCCTCCGCGATCGGCGTGAATTTCGCGCCGTTCTCGACCTGCGCCGCATAAACCCGGCAGAGCGCACCCATCAGCGTCTGCATTGCGTCTTCGGAAATCGCGTTATCGCTCTTCTTGAATGCGCTCTCGATCTCGCGGGCAAGCTTGATCGCTTCGTCCGACAAGGCGGCCACTTCGGGCGACAGCTTCTCAGGCAACAATTTGGGCTTCGCGGCGATGACCTTCACTTTGGTCTTCGTCGGCCTGGACGACTTGCCGTTTGTAGCCTTGCCGTTGGCAGCAGGGCGCCGCGCGGCTTTCGCCGCCGCGGTCTTACGCGACGACATAAATCTCGTCCCCTTTTTCAACGATCTTGTAGCTGCGCAGCTTCTGCTTCCGGTCTGAAATGCACTCGCCGGTCTTCATGTCGTATTCCATGCCGTGCCACGGGCAGATGAAGTTCATCTGCGTCTCCGAGAAGTAGAGACCTTGCGATGTCTTGTCGGGGCGCAGGCGCTCCTCGACCTTCGCCATCGTCAGGCCTTCGCAGGCCGGGCCGCCCTGGTGGAGGCAGAAGTTGCTGTAGGCGTAGAGCTTGTCTTCGTGTTTGAAGACGCCGATCTCGTGCTCGCCGACGAACACGATGCGGCGGTCCCCGTTCTTGAATTCGGAGTTTTTCGCGACGAATTTTTCTTGTGCCATATCTGAGCCCTTGCTTCGGCCCCGGGTTCCCGCCGGCCGCTCCCTCGAATAGCTCTAAGTGGGAATCTGCCCCCGCCGGAAGCCGAAAGCAACAAGCGGGGGCGCGAGCGTGCGGCGCAAAATGCATCGCTGGATTGCAGAGGCGGGGACCAAGCGTTCCGCAGGGCGCAACGGCTCTCCGTCCGCGCCGCCGGGTGCTATAAGAGCACAGGGTTTTGGAGGAATCGTTATGGGCACCGCACAGATCAACGGCCTGCGCAGCGTCGAGTTGGGCGTCCACGATCTCAAGACGTCGGCGGAGTTCTACCGCCGGGTCTGGGCGTTGGAGGACGTGGCGGGCGAGGGCGACACGCTCCATCTGCGCGGAACCAGCAAGGATCATCATGTGCTGACGCTGCGCGAACGTCCCCGCGCGTCGCTTCTCGGCGTGCATTTCTCGGCGCCGGACCGCGCCGCGGTCGACGGGCTCTATGCCAATGCAATGAAGATCGGCGCGAAGATCGCGAAAGCGCCCGGCGAGCTCGACAAGATCGCGGGCGGCGGCTACGGCTTCAGCCTGTTTACGCCGGAGGGCCATCCGCTGACGATCTCCTCGAACGTCGCGGACCATGCCGCGGCGGTGGACGATCACACCCGGCCGACCAAGCTCACGCACGTCGTGCTCAACAGCGCCGAAGTGGAGAAGCAGACCGAGTTCTTCGTCGATGTGCTGGGCTTCAAGCTCTCCGACTCGACTCAGATGATGGACTTCGTGCGCTGCTGCTCGGATCATCACAGCGTCGCCTTCGCGCGCGGCAACGGCCCGTGCCTTAACCACATGGCCTACGAGGTGCCGGACATCGACGGCCTGATGCGCGGCGCGGGACGTCTCAGGAAGAACGGCTACGAGATCGCCTGGGGCGTGGGCCGCCACGGCCCCGGCAGCAACGTGTTCTCCTATTTCGTCGAGCCGAACGGCTTCGTCACCGAATACACCACCGAAGTCGAACAAGTGGACGACAGCTATGTCTTCCACGATGCGAAATACTGGAAAGAGCTGGGCGTCTTTCCGTGCCGCTGGGGCATGGCGGGCGCGCCATCGGAGTTCGCGCGCAAGGCCATGTCGGGCGAGCTGGTCGAGGAAGAGAACCAGCGCTGCGAGCAGGTGATGGCGCGGGCGCTCGGCCGCTAGATCAATTGGAGCTGCATTTGATGTTTGCCGCGCTGTTGCGTGCTGCCTTTGTGCTGAGCGTCGTGTCGGTCTTTCCCGCGCAAGCGCAGAACTATCCGACCAAGAATGTCGAACTGATCGTGCCGTTCGCCGCCGGCGGCGGCACGGATCTCCTGGCGCGGCTGATGAGCGAGGGGCTCGGCAAGCGCCTCAACCAGTCGTTCATTCCGCTCAACCGGCCGGGCGCCAACACCAACACCGGCACCTTGCAGGCGGTGAAGTCCGCGCCGGACGGCTACACGCTGGTGATGGCGAGCATCGGCCTTGCGGCGAACCCGTCGCTCTACAAGCGGCTGCAATTCGATCCGCTCACCGATCTCGAGCCGATCACGCTGATCGCGAATTCGCCCACGGTGCTGGTCGTGCCGCCGTCGTTTCCGGCGAACACGGTGGCGGAGTTCATCGCGCTGCTGAAGGCGAAGCCGGGCGAGTTCAACTACGCCTCCTACGGCCTCGGTTCGGGGCCACATCTCGCGACCGAGCTGTTCCGCTTCAAGACCGGCGTGGACATCGTGCACGTGCCTTATACGGGCGGCGGCCCGGCTGCGGTCGGCGTGATGGGCAACAGCGTGCAGATGCTGTTCTCCAGCATTCTGCCGGTTTTGGGCCTCATCAAAGGGGGTCAGCTCAAGCCGATCGCGCTCGCATCCGACAAGCGCTCGCCGCTGTTGCCGGATGTGCCGACGTTCGCCGAGAGTGGCGTCGATTACAAAACCGGCACCTGGTTCGGGCTGCTGGCGCCGGCGAAGACGCCAAAGCCGATCATCGACACGCTGTACAAGAGCAGCCTCGCGGTCTTGCAGGACCCCACGGTCCGCGCGCGGATCGCGGAGCAGGGCGCCGATGTTGTTGCCAATACGCCGGATGAGTTCCGTGCTTTCATCAAGGATGAGAAGGAGCGGCTGTCGGTGGTGATCAAGAACGCGAAGATTTCGCTGGATTAGGGAGAGTGCCGTGACCGAACTCAACGGAAAGAAACTGACGGGCCGCATCAAGGCCGACCGCATCCGCATGACTTCGACGCCGAAGCCGCCGCAGGGCGCGGTGGAACGCTTCATCGCGCTCGGCGAATGCACCAGCCTGGTGTCGGACGTGATGGACGAACTCGGCATCGAGGAGGGCGCCATCGGCGCGTCGGTGCTGCGGCCGACGATCCCCGGCAAGCTGATGGTCGGGCAGGCGCTGACCGTGCGCAACATCCGCCGGAGAGTCGATCCGTTCGTGGCCGCGAAGAACAACCAAAACGGCATGGCCGAGTTCGAAGCGCATAACCTCGCGGAAGACGGCGACGTGCTGGTGATCTCGGGCGTCGCGGGCGTATCCAACATGGGCGGCATCTCGTCGCTCACCGGCCAGCGCCAGGGCGAACGCGGCGCGGTGGTGATGGGCGGCGTGCGCGACGTGCGCCACTCGCGCTCGATCGACTATCCGGTGTGGGCGAGCGAGATCACGCCGGTCACCGGCAAGTGGCGGATCGAGACGGTCGAGATCAACGGCGAGATCCAGATGGGCAACGTGCGGGTGAACCCCGGAGATCTCGTGATCGCGGACGACACCGGCGTGGTGTTCGTGCCGCGCGACCGCATCATCGACGTGATCGAGCTGTGCGAGAAAAAGAAGAAGGGCGAGGACAGCCGCATCGGCTCGATCAACGAAGGCGTGCCGGTGCCGGTGTTTTACAACAAGGGATAAGGCGGCGGTCGGGCCGCCACTTCGATGAGCGAACAGGCGATGAGTGAGCAGGCTTGGTCTCCCATCGCGGTCGTCGGCGCGGGCGCTGTCGGAAGCTATTTCGGCGGCCTCTTGGCGCGCACGGGCGCGGCGGTGACGCTGATCGGCCGCGCGGCGCATGTGGAGGCGATCAAGCGAGACGGATTGCTGTTCGAAAGCGGCGGCACGCAAGAGCGGATCAAGGTCGAGGCGTCAACCGACATCGCCGCGGTCCGGGGCGCGGGGCTGGTTTTGTTCTGCGTCAAGAGCTTCGACACCGACGAGGCGGCGAGGCAGATGAAGCCGCATCTTGCGCCGGACGCCGTCGTGCTCAGCCTTCAGAACGGCGTGGACAATCCGGAGCGCATCCGGCGGCACGTCGCCAATCCGGTCATCCCGGTGCTGATCTATATCGGCGTGAGCAGTCCGGCGCCCGGCCATGTGCGGCACACCGGAGGCAACAAGCTGGTGACCGGTGCGATGAGGTCTGAGGATCGCGCGGCGGTCGACAGGATCGCGGCTCTGCTCACCCGCGCCGGCCTGTCGGTGACGATTTCCGACGACATCGAAGCCGAGCTTTGGGTGAAGCTCGTGTTGAACGGCTCCTACAACGCCGTTTCCGCGCTGAGCGGCTCGAACTACGGCCGGATGGTCGCGACGCCTGAGATCCGCCGCATCATGCAGGACGCGGTGGATGAGATCAGGGCGGTGGCGCGGGCCAAGGGCGTGCGCCTGCCCGACAACGTCGCCGAGATCAATTTCGCTTTGGCTGACGCCATGCCGCAGCAGCGGTCATCGACCGCGCAAGATATCGAGAAGGGCCGGCGAACCGAGATCGACCACTTGAACGGCTACGTGGCTCGCGAGGGCGAGACGCTCGGGATCGCGACGCCGGTGAACCGGACGCTGAGTGCGTTGATGAAGGTGCTGGAGCAGACGCGGATGGCTTCGAAGTAGGGCAGCGCGCCACCTCACCCCAACCTCTCCCCGCAGGCGGGGAGAGGTGAGGGACGGAGCAAGCTTACTGCGACATTACCAGGCCGGAATCCTTCAGCACCGGCGTCCAGCGCGCGGTCTCGGCCTTCAAATACTTCAACGCCTTCTCGGGATCGGAGTCGGAGACCGGCTCGAAGCCCGCCACGACGAGCTTGGCCTGCCATTCCTTCTCCTTCGTCACGTCGCTGGTCGCCTTGACGAGCTGATCGATGACCGGCTGCGGCGTGCCCGCGGGTGCGAACAGGCCGATGAAAAGCTCCGAGACCAGATCGGGGTAGCCCTGCTCGGCTGCCGTCGGAATGTTGGGTGACGCCGCCATGCGCTGTTCCGAAGCAGAGGCCAGGATGCGGACCTTGCCGGCGTTGTGCAGCTCGACGATGTTGCCCGAGATCATTGGCGTGAAGATCGGCACCTGGCCCGCGACAAGATCGGTGAGGCCGGGCGTCGCGCCCTTGTAGGGGATGTGCACGATGTCGGGCAGTCCGGCGAGGTGCTTGAACAGTTCGCCGGTTAGATTGGACGATGAGCCCGTGCCGGCCGAGCCGTAGTTCAGCTTGCCGGGGTTGGCCTTCGCGTAGGCGACGAGCTCCTTCAGATTGTTCGCGGGCACCGACGGGTGCACGACGACGGCGCCGACCGACACCGTCATGATCGAGATCGGCGTGAAATCCTTCGCGGCGTCATAATTCGGTTTGCCGAGGATCGGGACGAGCACGAGTTCGCTGGTCGAGCCGAGGAACAGCGTGTGGCCGTCGGCAGGCGCGCGCGCCGCGGTGGCCGCGCCGATGGTGCCGCCGCCGCCGCCCATGTTCTCGACGACGACAGTGCCGACGGAATTCTGGACGCGGGCGGCCCATTCGCGGCCGATCACATCAACGACGCCGCCGGGCGTGCGCGGCACAATCAGCCGGACGGGGCGCTCGGGATACTTTGCAAAGGCGGTGGCCGGAAAAAGCGAAGCCGAGGCCAAGGCGGCGCTCAAGCTGGCACTTGCGCGCAGGAAGTTACGACGGTTCATGACGACCCTTCTTGTTGGAGCCGCCGATCAATTTATGCAGTGCAGCAAAACGAGCCAGTCCAATCATGCGGCAGAGCACGCTGAAGACTTGCGCAGAAGCCGCGTTGGAAATTCATACGCACACTGCAAAAAATGATGTCAGCGTGCGTAATATTTTGTCATTCGATCCGGCGTGAGAACGAACGTGCTGCACGCGGAGCGCTGCGGAGAAGGATGTCGCGGCTGCTTGTGTTGCGTTAACCGCATGTTCCGTTCGCCTGCATTGCAGCCCTGCCGAAAGCGATGAACTGCAAGCGGCACATTCCCTCTCCCACGAAGTGGGAGAGGGTGGCTGAGCGCCGATAGGCGCGAAGCCGGGAGAGGGATTTTTTGAAGTCGCCTTGCCGCCCCTCTCCCGCCTCGCTTCGCTCGGCACCCTCTCCCGCAAGCGGGAGAGGGGAAGGAGAGAGCAGGTCAGAGCTTCAACAGGTCAGAGCTTTCAAGCAGCTCTTGGCGCCTTGCGCGGGTCACTCGACGAGCAGAACTCGACCAATATCTCGGCGAGCCGCAATGTTGCAGGCGTCGCGTTGGGCGCGGCGACGAGTGCGACCTCCGTATTGGTGATCGGCGGGAAGCCGTCCGACTTCTTCAGCACGCGATGCTCCGGCAGCACGGCGACCTCCGACAGGATGCTGACGCCGAGGCCAACGGAAACCGCGGCCTGAATGCCGAACACATTGGGGCTGGTGTAGGCCATGTGCCATCCACGCCCGGCGGCCTCCATCGCGTGGATCATGCGGTTGCGATAGAGGCAGCCCGGCTCGGACATGACCAGCGGCAGGGGATCGCGGTCGAAATCGATCGGATGCTTCTTGCTGGTGACCCAGTGCAATCGCTCCGGCCATGACGCGATGCCGCCGCTTTCGCCGGCGTTGCGCTTGAACAGCGCGAGATCGAGTTCGCCGCGCTCCAGCGCGCGGCGCGACTGGATGCTGACGCCGGAGCGCACGTCGAGGCGCAGGCCGGGCCGCTCGCGCGCAAAGTCGGACAACAATTTGGTGAGTCGGTAGGCGGCGAAGTCTTCCGGGATGCCGAGCCGCAGCACGCCCTCGCTGCCGGGCTTGGCGATCACCTCGCGGGCCTCCTGTTCGAGCGCGAGGATGCGCCGTGCATAGGAGAGCAACCGCTCGCCCTGTTCGGTCGGCCTGACCTGCTTGCCGGCTCGGTAGAGCAGCGGATAGTCGAGCGTTTCCTCCAGTCGGCGGATCTGCTGGCTCACGGTCGATTGCGTGCGATGGACGCGCTCGCCCGCGCGGGTGAAGCCGCCGGCATCGACCACGGAAACGAAGCTGCGAAGGAGTTCGAGATCGAGCATGGGATCACCTATTCAGAAATCCACTGATCCGGATTTTATCATTTAATTTCCAAATAAGAAGGGCCGGGCCTAGTTGAAGTGCGCAGAAAGGAAATTCCCATGCGCACCGCTGTCGCCACCGCTCCATCATCTTCGCTCCGTATCCCGCTACCGGTCGCGGTATTGGCATTCTGCCTGCTGTGGTCTTCGGCCTATTCGGTGGCGAAGCTCGCCATCGCCGACTGTCCGCCGCTCATCCTGCTCACCACGCGCTTCCTGCTCGCGGGTGTGCTGATGCTTGGCCTCGCGGCCATCACCGGCGTTTCGCTGAAGATGAGCCGCCGTGATCTGCTGCTGTTCGCGGCGCTCGGCGTCGCTAACCAGGCGGTCTATCTCGGTATCGGCTACGTCGGTCTGAAGACGGTGTCGGCCGGGTTATCGGCGCTGATCATCAGCGCCAATCCGGTGCTCACGGCCGTGCTTGCCTCGGTCTTCCTCGATGAGCGGATGACGGCGCGCAAGGTGGCGGGCCTGTTGCTCGGCATCTGCGGCGTCGCCTTCGTCGTCGAGGGACGCATCATGGGCGGCGCCGATCATTTCACCGGCATCGTCTACACACTGATCGCGCTCGTCTCGCTGGTGATCGGCACGATCCTGTTCAAGAAATTCGCGCCGAAAGGCGGGCTGTGGGTCGGCAACGGTGTGCAGAGTCTTTCAGCCGGTCTTGCGCTGCTGCCGTTCGCATTCGCGACCGAAAGCATCGCCGATGTGGTGCCGACCTGGCGGCTGCTGTGGGCGATGGCGTTCCTCGTCCTGCTGGTGTCCGTGTTCGCCTACCTGCTGTGGTTCCACCTGCTGAAGGTCTCAGGCGCGACGGCCGCGAGTGCGTACCACTTCCTGATGCCGCCGCTCGGCATGCTGTTCGGCTGGCTGCTGCTCGGCGAGCATGTATCGCCGACGGACATGATCGGCATCGTGCCGGTCGCGCTCGGCATCTATCTCGTCACGCGGCCGGCGGCATCGAAGGAGTGAGGGTGGTTAGAGCAACTCGGGCGGTGCGCTCCCTCTCCCCGCGTGCGGGGAGAGGGTCGGGGTGAGGGGGAGTCTCGACAGTTTCGCTGGATCGAGAAGGGGGGGGGGGGGGGGGGCGGCCGCCCCCCCCCCCCGTCTCGACAGTTTCGCTTTATCGAGAATCCCCCTCACCCGGATCGCTTCGCGATCCGACCTCTCCCCGCAAGCGGGGAGAGGTGAAGAGCGGAGCAAGCGGGAAGAGGTAAGGAACGGAGCAAGGGGCGAGAGCGGCGCTACTCGGTCGGCTGGATGTTCGCGGCCTTGCCGACCTCGTCCCACTTCTTCACCTCGTCGCGGACGAATGCAGCGAAGTCGGCGGGCTTGCTCGCCACGGGCTCGGCGCCTTCGGCGGCGAGCCGGTCCTTCGTCTCTTTCTCGGCGAACATCGCGGCGGCCTCCTGCTGCAAGCGGTCGATGATCGGCTGCGGCGTGCCGGCGGGGGCGAACAGGCCGAACCAGTTCAGCACCTCATAGTCCTTGATGCCGGCCTCCGAGAAGGTCGGCAGGTCCGGCATCACCGCCACGCGCGTCCGCGAGGTGACGGCAATCGCGCGCAGCTTGCCCGCGTCCACATGCGGCTTTCCGGATGGCACGTTGGAGATCATCGACACGACATGACCGGCGAGCGTGTCCTGCAAGGCCGGCGTCACGCCCTTGTAGGGCACGTGCACCAGATCGATGCCGGCGCGGAACTTCAGAAGCTCCATCGCGAGGTGGAGGTTGCTGCCAACGCCCGCCGAGCCGTAGGTGATCTGACCGGGCTTCGCCTTCGCGAGCGCGATGAATTCGGCGAGCGTCTTCACCGGCAGAGAGGGGTGCACCAGCAGCATGTTGGGCACCGAGACCATCTGCGTGACCGGCACCAGGTCCTTCATCAGGTCGTAGGGCAGCTTCCGGTACACGACATGGTTCATCGCGATGGTGCCCGCGCCGAGGAGGAGCGTGGTGCCGTCGTTGGGCGAGCGGGCGACCTGCTCGACACCGAGGACGTTGCCGGCGCCGCCGCGGTTCTCAACGTAGAATTGCTGGCCCGTGACCTTGTTCATGTGCTGCGCCAGCATCCGCGCGGTGTTGTCGGCGGTGCCGCCCGGCGCGGTGGGGACGAGGATCTTGACCGGCTTGGCGGGCCAGGGCGTCTGTGCCTGCGCGGCGGCCGATAGAATCAGCGTTGTGCACACGGCTAGAAGGGCGCGTCGCAGCGCGGCGTTCATGTCGTTCCTCCACCCGTACACTCGTTGGTGCGGCGCTTTCCGGCCGCTTGTCGCACTGGAAATCATGCACGGAGCCGACTTTAAGTCCACGACGGCTCCCGCTATTGATACAGCGTTTAGGTTCTGTGCTTTATGAGACGGCGTGTCGCGGACAACTTCAGCAAGAATGACAAAATCCCCCAGCAGCAACGGAACCGGCCAACCCTCCCAGGTGGTCACGCCGATGTTCGGCTATCACCTCCTGGCCGATCCGCTCTTGAACAAGGGCACGGCTTTCACCGACGACGAGCGCGCGGAATTCGAGCTGCACGGCCTGCTGCCGCCGACGATTGCGACGCTCGACCAGCAGGTGTCGCGGCGGCTTGAGGCGCTGCGGGGCTTCGGCACCGATCTGGAGCGCTATGCCTTCCTGCGCGATCTCCAGGACACCAACGAGACCCTATTTCACGCGCTGCTGGCGCGGAACATCGAGGAGCTGCTGCCGATCGTCTACACGCCGACGGTGGGCGCGGGCTGCCAGAATTTCAGCCGCCTGTTCCGGCGGCCGCGCGGGCTGTTCCTCAGCATGCCCCACCGCAAGCGGCTGCGGGACATCCTCGCCAATCCGCATTTCGCGCACACCGAAGTGATCGTCGTCACCGACGGCGAGCGCATCCTCGGCCTCGGCGACCAGGGCGCGGGCGGCATGGGCATCCCGATCGGTAAGCTTGCGCTCTACACGGCGTGCGGCGGGATTGCACCCTCGACCTGCCTGCCGATCCTGCTCGATGTGGGCACCGATAATCAGGAACGGCTGAACGATCCTCTGTACGTGGGCTGGCGGCACGAGCGCGTGCACGGCCAGGACTACGACGACTTCGTCGAGGAGTTCGTCAGCGCGGCCTCCGAGCGTTGGCCGCATGTGCTGTTGCAGTGGGAGGATTTCGCCAAGAGCAACGCGACGCGGCTGCTCGACCGCTATCGCGACCGGCTCTGCACCTTCAACGACGACATTCAGGGCACGGCCGCGGTTGCGACCGGCACGTTACTCTCGGCCATTCAGGTGACCGGCGTGCCGATCACCGAGCAGCGCATCTGCATTGTCGGCGCGGGCTCGGCGGGCTGCGGCATCGCGGGCCTGCTGCTCGAAGCGATGGTCGAGGCGGGGCTTTCGCGCGACGACGCGCGCAAGCGCTTCTTCATGGTGGACTACGAGGGCATGCTCTGCGAGGGCATGAACTCGATCACCTCGTTCCAGCAGCCGTTCCTGCGCGACCGGTCGACGGCCGCGACCTGGCAGCTCGAAAACCCCGGCCACGTCTCGCTGCTCGATGTGGTGCGCAACGCCAAGCCCACGACGCTGATCGGCGTGTCCGGCCAGCCCGGCGCATTCTCCGAGCGCGTGGTGCGTGCGATGGCGGCGAACAATCCGCGGCCGGTGATCTTCCCGCTGTCGAATCCGACCTCGCGCGCCGAGGCGACGCCGACCGACATCGAGACGTGGACGCAAGGCCGGGCCATCATCGGCACCGGCAGCCCGTTCCCGCCGCTGATGCGGAACGGCAAGCCGTTTGCGATCGATCAGACCAACAACTCCTACATCTTCCCCGGCGTCGGCCTCGGCGCCATCGCCTCGCGGGCGCGGCGCGTCACCGACACCATGTTCATGGCGGCAGCCAAGGCGCTTGCGGCGCTTTCCCCCGCGCGGAACGATCCGGCGAGAAATCTTCTTCCGCCGGTCACCGCGCTGCGCGAAGTGTCGATCGCGGTCGCCATCGCGGTTGCGCGTCAGGCGCACAAGGAAGGCCTCACCGAAGGTCTTTCCGTCGACGAGATCGAGGGTGCGATCCACGCCAAGATGTGGACGCCGCAATATCTGCCCTATCAGCGCATCGCTTAGGTCCCACTTATTAGGGTAGCCGCGCCGGCCCCTCGCTTCGCTCGGCGGCGCGGCGCACGCTTGACCCGCGCGGCGGCCTGCGGCTTGATCCTCCAAAATATTTGGAGGAAAGCGTGAAAGCCATTGTCGTCCGCGAGTTCGGCCCGCCGAGCGTGATGCGCTACGAGGAGGTGCCGACGCCGGAACCCGGTCCGGGCGAGGTGCTGATCAAGGTCCACGCGGTGTCGGTGAACCGCACGCTCGACGCGGTGGTGCGCGCGGGCAAGTACGCCAAGAAGGTGGAACTGCCGATCACGCCCGGCGTCGATCCCTCCGGTGTCGTGACGAAGGTCGGCCCTGATGTGACGATGCGCAAGGTCGGCGACCGCGTCACCGTGCAGCTTCGCACCGGCAACGAGAGCGGCATGGATTCGATCCGCAATCTCGGCGTCCACGCCTGGGGCGGCTACGCGGAATATGTGCGCGCCGCCGCGGCCCGCACCGCGATCGTTCCCGATGCGCTCGATTTTGCGACCGCGACAGTGGTGTCGCGCCACGCACCGACGGGCATTCATCTCCTTCGCGACCGCGCCAAGTTGCAAGCGGGGGAGTGGGTGCTGGTGATGGGTGCGGCCGGCGGCCTGGGCAGCGCGGGCGTGCAGATCGCGAAGTATCTCGGCGCCAAGGTGATTGCGGCTGCCGGCACGAACGAGCGCGTGAAGATCGGTCACGAATTCGGCGCCGACGCGGGCGTGAACTACCGCGCGCAGGATCTCACCGCCGAGGTGATGAAGATTACCGGCGGCACCGGCGTGAATGTCGTGTTCGAGAACATTGGAGATCCCGACCTGTTCCCGAAGGCGGTCGCGTCGATGGCGCGCAGAGGGCGGCTCGTGACGGCGGGCGGCCACGGCGGCGGGATCGTGCCGCTCGACGTGAACCGGCTTTATCAGAACCAGCTCACGATCATCGGTGCGACCGGCGAGACGCCGGAGGACGTCGATTTCGCGCTCAAGGCCGCGGCGGAGGGCAAGTTCAAGGGCCTGATCCACTGCGTGCTGCCGCTATCGGAGGCGGTGAAGGCGCACGAGATGATCGAAGCGCGCGAGCCGCTTGGGAAGATCGTGCTCGATCCAACGAAGTCATAGTCCATCCTACAGCCGCAACAATCTCCGCTGTCGTCCCCGCGTTCGCGGGGACGACAGTTGAGGGCGGGGACGACAGCGGAGCGTGGGCAGACTCTCGGCGCGTTCCCGCCGGCAGAACGGCGTTGCAGGAGCGAGAGGCAATGAGCCTTTCACGCTCAGCGCATTTGTGCATGACTCCGACCGAGAAAATTCCAAGGGAGCGAAACAATGACCGACCTTCACACGATCCGCACCGACGTGGTCGGCAGCCTGTTGCGCCCGGACGCGGTGAAGAAGGCACGCGCCGACTGGGACGCCGGCAAGATTGATCTTGCCGAGCGCAACCGCATCGAGGACGAGGCGGTGCGCGGCGCGGTGATGCTTCAGGAGGCGGTCGGGCTCGACGTCATCAGCGACGGCGAGATGCGTCGTATGAATTTCCAGGACAGTTTTGGCGAGTCGATCGAGGGTTACGATGCGGCCCCGGTGAAGATGCAACAATACGAGCAGCGCGTCGAAGGCTCGTCGGCGCTGCGGCGTTGGGACATTCCGGACCTGCACACCGGCGGCGGCACGGCGGTGGCCTATCGCCGCCCGGTGAAGTCGCGGCTGAAGCTGAAGCGCAATGTGCCGCTCGAGGAATACAGGTTCGTCGCGGGCATCGCGAAGAAGCCCGCGAAGGTATCGCTGATCGGGCCGGATCGGATCAGCCAGCGCTTCGCGCACGAGAGCTCGAAGGACGTCTACAAGGGCATGGACGACTTCATGGCGGACGTCGTGTCGATCCAGCGCGCGATGATCAAGGGCGTGGTCGACGCCGGCTGCCGCTATGTCCACATCGACGCGCCGGGCTATACGGCCTACGTCGACGAGCCGACGATGGCGCAGATGACCGCGCGCGGGGAAGATCCGAAGCAGAATTTCTCGCGCTCGCTGAAGGCCGACGCCGACCTGATCGCGAACTTTCCGGGCGTGACCTTCGGCATTCATCTGTGTCGCGGCAACCAGCGCAGCATGTGGCATCGCGAGGGCACGTATGACGCCATTGCCGAGCGGCTGTTCACCGAACTGCCGCACCAGCGTTTTCTGCTCGAGTACGACAGCGAACGCGCGGGCTCATTCGCGCCGCTGCGGTTCATGCCGAAGGGCAAGGTTGCGGTGCTCGGGCTCGTCAGCACGAAGGTCTCCGAGATGGAGACTGTCGATGGCATGCGCAAGCGCATCGACGAGGCGGCGAAGCACATTTCGCTCGATCAGATCGCGATCAGCCCGCAGTGCGGCTTTGCGTCGGACGTGATCGGGAATCTGATCACGCCGGATGAGCAGAAGCGGAAGCTGGAGGTCGTGGTGGAGACGGCGCGGAAGGTGTGGGGGTAGGAGCGGTACATGCTCCCGCAAAACCTACAGGTGTCATCGCCCGCGAAAGCGGGCGATCCAGCTTTTTCTTTTTAGGAAGTGCTGGATCCCCGCTTTCGCGGGGATGACAGCGGAGCGGGTTGAGCGCGCAGAATTGAACGCTCGCACACTGAAAGCGTTTAGAGCTTCAGCAACTTCACCGCATTGCCCGACGCGATGGCCTCGCGATCCTTCTCGCTCAGCGGCGTCTTCTTCAGCCAGTTCGTACCCTGGAGGTTGTCGATGTACGGCCAGTCGATCGAGAACAGAATCCGGTCGAGGCCCATTTCCGTGATCGCGCATTGCAGCGCCGAGTCCTGGAACGCGCCGCTGGTCGTCAGCCAGAAGCGATCCTTGTAATAGTCCTTGAGCGCCTTCGGCATCTTGGCGCCGGCGCGCACGATGTTCTCGGTCGTGCGCCACAGGAGGAACGGCGCGGCCTCGCCGAGGTGGCCGACGATGATCCTCAGCGTCGGGAATTCATCGAACAGGCCGGACGTGATCAGTTTGAACGAGTGCGTCAGCGTTTCGAGGCCGAAGCCGAGGCCGGAGTTGTGGAAGTACGCCTCGTCCTTGAAATAGGCGTCGCGTACGGCGGGCATGATCGGCGACGGATGCAGATAGACGGGTACGTCGAGCTTCACCGCGCGCTCGAAGATCGGGCGGAATTCCTTGTCGGAGAGGAACTGGCCGTTCGAGGTGCCCATGATCATGGCGCCCTTGAAGCCGAGCTTGGTGACGCAGCGCTCCAATTCGTCGGCGGCTTGCTTCGGCGCAGGCGTCGGCAGCGTCGCAAAGCCGCCGAAGCGTGTCGGGTGGGCCTGGATCGCTTCATAAAGGAAATCGTTCGACGCCTTCGCTGTCGCGACCGCAACGTCCGGCGCGAGGTTCTGTGCGGCAGGGTTGTTCTCGGAGAGAAGGGCGTAGTCGACGCCGGCCTCGTCCATCTCCTTGAGACGGAGAGCGCCCATGTCGCGCAGCTTGGTCATGATGCCGGAGGCCTTGGTGTTGCCGAGATGGGCGAACACGGCGGGCGAAGTGAAGTGCTCTTCGATGGCGATGATTTTCATGACAGTCTCGTTGATGGGGATTGCAGGTTTCAAAACGCACATGCCCCGCTTTCGCGGGGCATGGCAACCTCATTTTCGGTCAGCGTTTACGCGCTGACGTGCTCGATGAACTTCTGCGGCGGCGGCTCGCCCCACTGCGAAACCAGCGCCTCTTCGGCCGGCAGCGTGTTCGAGCCGTTGTGGATGTTGAGCCGGTCGCTGTCGGCCCAGTGCTCGTGCACGCGGCGCCACGGATCGGCCCAGTAGTCGTAGACCTGGCTGCCGAGCAGATGGCGGCCGATGCCCCACATGTGCTCGTACTTGCCGGTGTTGCGCATGTGCTCGTGGCCCATGAACACGTCGTCCATGTCCTGCACCTCGAACGACACGTGGTTCAGGCCGGCGGTGTCGTGGTTGATGGCGAAGAACACGTGGTGATCCACGAAGGTCTCGCCGCCGTCGACGCGGTTGAACGAGCCGATCAGGTTGTCCTTCTCGCCCGCGTAAACGTCATCGGAGCAGATGAAACCGAGGTGGTGACGGAACCAGTTCACCGTTTCCTTCACCTTCGGCGTGCCGAGCACGCCATGCGCGATGCGCTTGCAGCGCGACGGACCCTTCTTGATGCGCATTAGGTCGCCCTTGCGAGCGAGCGGCGCGTAACCGGAATTGAGAAGCTGACGCGGCGCCGGAATCTCCGGCACCTTGTCCATGCCCCACACCACTTCGATTTGATAGCCGTTCGGCTCGGTCAGGCGCACGCGCTTGCCGCCGCCGGGCTCGTCCATGGTCTCGATGCCGGTCGCGCCCGGAGCCTTTGAGAGCGTCTTGAGATCGTCCTCGCTCGCGGCGTGATAGGCGATGCCGACGACCTTCGGGTCACCCTTCTCGGTGATGTGCAGGTGATGCACCGGATCGGTGCCGCGGTAGTACATCGCCTTGCCGGTTCTCTCCACCGGCACCAGTCCGAAGTTGTCGAGGAATTCCGCCTGGACATCGAGATCGGGCGAGCGCAGCCGGATGTACGCAATGTCCGTGACTTTGATGACAGCCATTGTCCTCACCTTGGTGTTTCCTGAACAGGGCTTCTTGTCCCTTTGGACGGAACGATAACGCACGGTCTTGAACCACGCAATTTGGTGCGGCGCCGAGCCACAGAGCTGATATGCGCGCGTTGCGGGCGATCTGCCCACATCGCGGGCGACAAGGCTCGTCCGCAGCCGGAGCCTGCTGGCCGGGCTCTGGGCGATGTGCTGTATTTCGCGCCAAAGATGGGGAGGAAGTCGTGAAACTTGTTCTGTTCCAGGGAAGCCCGAACGGCGAGATCAATCCCGGCGTGCTGGCGGGCGATGCCGTCGTCGACATTTCGAGCGCGGTGAAGAAAAGCCACACGCCGCAGCTCACCATGCAGGGCATCATCGACGACTTCGACAAGCTGCGGCCGGCGCTGGAGAAGCTCGCGAACTCCGGCGACCGCAAGCCGTTAGCGCAGGTGCAGCTTAAAGCTCCGCTGCCGCGACCCGGCAAGATCCTGTGCTGCATCGCGAACTACTGGGAGCATGCGCAGCGCGAGGCGCGGCCGCTCAACATGTTCATGAAGAACCCGGATGCCGTGGTCGGTCCGGGCGACACGATTGAACTCCCCGAATACACCGTGCCGTGGGCCTTCATGCACGAGGCGGAGCTTGCGCTCGTCATCAAGGGCCCGGCCAAGATGGTGAAGCAGAAGGACTGGCAGAAGGCCGTGTTCGGCTACACCGGCCTGATCGACGTGTCGGCGCGTGAGATCGGCCGCCGCACCTGGCCGGCGATCCCGCTAACGAGTTGGCTCGGCAAGTCGTTCGACACCTTCGCGCCGATCGGCCCGTGCATCACGACCGCGGACGAGGTGAAGGACCCGAACGACCTCATCGTACGGTTCTGGGTCGACGGCGTGCTGCGCCACAACTACAACACCGACGACATGGAGCACCGCGTGCCCGAGCTGGTCGAATGGGCGACCACGGTGATGACGATGAACTCCGGCGATCTCATCGCTTGCGGCACCAATCACGAGGGTCTCGGCTTCCTTCAGGACGGCGAGACCTGCGATATCGAGGTGCAGCACGTCGGCAAGATGACGCTGAAGGTACGCGATCCGCTGAAGCGGACGTGGGAGAAGGGCGTCTACATGGGCGTCGACTCCACGAACCCCGATGCAGTGAAGCGTCATCGTCCGCAGGGCGGCCCGTCGGCGACGGGCGCGATCTGAGTTTTGTAGTGCAGGGAGTGTTGAATGGCTGACGCCATCAAGACAGTCGGCATGGTCGGCCTCGGCAAGATGGGCAATCCGATGGCCCGTCTGCTGGCGAGCAAGGGTTTTGCGACTGTCGGCTACGATCCGAGCGCTGCGGCGTGCAAGGCGTCGGCGGCGCATGGCGTGACGATCGCGGCGTCGCCGCTGGAGCTTGCGGGCAAGTGCGATCTCGTCATCGTCGTTGCAGCTTTCGAGCATCAGGTCGAGAACGCGCTGTTCGGCAAGAACGGTATCGTCGAGGGCGCGAACAAGGGTCTGATCGTCGGCATTGCCTCGACGATCTCGCCGAAGGGTATGCGCGACATCGGCAAGCGGCTGTCGGAGAAGGGCCTCGTGCCGCTCGACATCCCGCTCTGCCGCGGCGAGCCGTTCGCGGAGGCCGGTACGCTCCTCATCATCGGTGGCGGCGACAAGGCGGCGTTCGTACGCTGCAAGCCGGCGTTTGAAACCTTCGCGACTTCGATCTATCACCTCGGCGACGTGGGCGCGGGGCAGGTCGGCAAGATGGTCAACAACCTGATCCTGTGGGCCTGTATCTCGGCGAACCACGAAGGCTTCAAGATCGGCGAGAAGCTCGGCGTCGACCGCGAGGCGATGCGCGCCATGCTGCTCGATTCGAGCGCGCAGAACTGGGCGATGGGCAGCGGCGCAGGAGACAGGCCGATGCCGTGGGCGGAGAAGGACATGATGATCGTGCTGGAGGAGGCGGATGCCGCGCGCGTTTCGCTACCGCTGTGCGGCTCGATCAAGGAAGTCATCAAGGGAATCAAGGTCGAGCGTGGGGAGTGATGTCCGCGCGAAATTGAGGCGGTGTCATCGCCCGGCTTGACCGGGCGATCCAGCCCTTCGCTTAAGAGCTGGATCACCCGGTCACGCGCCATAGCGCGTCGAAGACGCGCGTGAACGCGCTGATGGCGCCGGCCGGGTGATGACAGCAGAGTTAGTGTCACGAGGAACGGTAATGAACAAACTCAATCTCACGCTGGCGACCAGCCACTATGATCACGTGGCCGACCTGCTGCTCGGCCGCGTGCCGGTGCAGGGCATCGATCTGACCTATCTGGACCTTCAGGTGGAAGAAATCTTCTTCCGCATGGTGACCTATCGCGATTTCGACGTGTCCGAAATCTCGATGGGGAAATTCTCGTCGCTCGCTTCGCAGGGCGACTCGCCATTCGTCGGCATTCCGGTGTTCCCGTCGCGCGTGCCGCGCCACTCGTCGATCTACGTGCGCAAGGACGGCAACGTGAAAACGCCGGCCGATCTCAAGGGCAAGCGCGTCGGCGTCCCCGAATGGGCGCAGACCGCGGCGGTCTATTCGCGCGGCATGTTGCAGCACCAGTACGGCGTCGATCTCACCTCGATCCAGTGGATTCAGGCGGGCGTCGATCAGCCCGGCCGCACCGAGAAGGTGAAGCTCAAGCTGCCGCCCGGCATCAAGTACGAGCAGGCGCCGACCAAGAGCCTCGGTGGGATGCTTCTTTCGGGCGAGATCGATGCGGCGCTATCGGCGCATCCGCCGCTCTGCTTCGACGAAGGACATCCGAACGTCGTGCGCATGTTCGAGGACTATATGGAGCTCGAACAGAAATACGTGCGCGAGACCGGCATCTTTCCGATCATGCATGCCATCGCGATCAAGCGCGAGATCGTCGAGAAGAACCCGTGGGTGGCGATGAGCCTGTTCAACGCGTTCGAGGAATCGAAGCGCCGGAGCGTCGCCCGCGCACTGAACCCGACCACGTCGGCGCTGCCGATCCCGTGGGGCTATGAGTTGGCGAAGCGCGCGAAGGCGATCACCGGCGACGAGATCATGCCGTACGGCGTGGAGGCGAACCGCACGACGCTCGACGCGTTCCTGCAATACGCGTTCGAGCAGGGTGTCTGCCACAAGCGGATGAAGCCGGAGGAGCTGTTCCCGCCGCAGGTGCAGAAGAGCTTTAAGATTTAGCGGTTTGCCAGCCGAACACACGTTATTTTCTAAAGCGCGCGTCATCCTCAACTGTCATCACCCGGCCGCGCCGAAGGCGCGTGACCGGGTGATCCAGCTTTTAAGCGAAGGGCTGGATCGCCCGGTCAAGCCGGGCGATGACACCTGTTGCTGTGTGAGAGCTTCTTATTACGCTAGCGCGTTCGCACCCGCCTGCGCGACCTGCTCATCCTCGTGCGACTGCACGCCCGAGACGCCAATCGCGCCGACGCATTCGCCCTGATACACGACCGGCACCGCGCCCTGGATCAGCAGGCCCGCCGGGAAGCTGATGAACGCCGGGCGTTCCTTCACGCGATCCTCGAAGAACTTGCTCGGCCGCTTGGTCGCAGCCGATGTGCGCGCCTTGCCGAGTGAGACGTCGGCGCTGGTGCCGCCGCAGCCGTCCATGCGCTCCAGCAGCAGCGCGTTGCCTGCGTCATCGACGATGCAGATGGTGACGGCCCATTTGTTCTTGGTGGCTTCCGCCTTGCAGGCGGCCATCATCTTGTGGGCGTCTTCGGAGGTCAGGCACGGCTTGGTACGCATGGTGTTTCCTCTTCTCGCTTAGTCGAAGTGTCGTTGTCGTGAGAGATTATTCCGGGATCGCGCCAAACACGAACATGGCGGTGAGAGCAGGGCCCGCTTTGAGTCCAATCGCGCCGAACCAATTGGCGAAGATGAACTGGACGTCGCCCTTCGCGTAGATCTCGGCAAGCGCCGTGTTGACCGCGAGACGCATTGCCCAGTCGCCGCGCGGCAGAACGATGCCGTAGGGCTCGAACGAGAGCTCGTCCGGCAGGATGCGATAGGACAAGATATCCTTGAGCGGCATGCCCACCAGCAGCAGCTTGTCGCTGGCAAAAGCATCGACCTTGCCGCTCTCAAGCGCCGCGGTCGCTTCCTCACGATCCTTGACGGGGATGACCGTCGCATCGACCTTGAGTTGCTGGAGCTTGGTGTTCAGCACCTTCTCATTGGTCGTGCCTGTGATGACGGCGATCTTCTTGCCGCCGAGATCGGCGAACGTGTTCGCGCCGCTCGCAGCCTTGACGATCAATCCGGTGGTTTCCACGAAGATGAAGGTGGAGAAATCCACCTGCTTCATGCGCCCGAGGGTCGCGGTGCTGGAGCCGCATTCCATGTCGGCCTTGCCGCTTGCGACCGTCTCGAAACGGTTCTGCACCGTCACGGGCACCCATTCGATCTTCAGCTCCGGCACCTTGAGCTGCTGCTGCAACGAGGTCACCACCGCCTTGCAGATGTCGAGCGAATAGCCCGCGGGCTGCTTGCGGTCGTTGATGAACGAGAAGGGCGTGGCGTCGGCGCGGTAGGCGATCTTGATCGTCTTCTTCGCGACGATGGTCTTCAGCCTGCTGTCCGGTTTGCTCTCTTGGGCCTGCGCGCCGCCGGCCGACAGGCATGTGGCGAAGACGAGAGCAGCAAAAGCGAGGATGTTCCGGTTCATGACGCCCCTCTACGAAACCGGAACCCATTGTTGCCGACACCGTGCGGTGTGGCAATCAGGGGCATCGAAATAAGAACGCCGCGCGAGTGGCGCGGCGTTCTTTTACTTAATGACGAATTGATTATTCGAGGCCGGTCGGAACCTTCACGTTCTCAGGCTCGAGCTTCATGCCGGCTTGCAGTGCGATGGTCTCCATCAGCGCGGCGAAGTCCTTCTGAAGATAACCTTCCGGGTCCTTCTGAAGCGTCGCGGTGCCGAAGTGCGCCTGGAGCGCCTCGCGGGTCGCAGCGGTCGAAGCCATCGGGACGTCCCATTCGCGGCCGAGCTCGAGGCCGAGGTCGAGGTCCTTGCGCAGAAGCTCCGGCGTGAACGTCGTGGTCCAGTCGAGATTGACCAGCGCCGGCGACTTGTAGGCGGTGAACATCGAGCCCATGACGCCGTTGTTGAGGAAGGCGAGGAAGGCGTGACGCGGCACGCCCATCTTGTTGGTGAGCAGCGTGATCTCGATCAGGTTCTGGATCACCACGCCGAGCATGACGTTGTGCGCGATCTTGCAAACGCGCGCGAGTTCGCCGTCGCCGACGTAGGAGACGCCCTTCGGCGCAATCACCTTCACCATGTCCTCGACCTTGCGGAACGCGGCTTCCGGGCCGGAGCAGACCGACGACAGCTTGCCGGACTTGATAACCTTGGCGTTGCCGCTCACCGGCGCGCAGATGAAGTCCGCGCCGCGCTCCTTCAGCCGCTTGCGGATCTCGACGGACTCATCGACCGCGATGGTCGAGCAGTCCACGAGGATCGGTGGGTTCTTGCTGCCCGAGAACACGCCGTCCTTGCCGAAGTAGACCTGCTCGAGATCGCTGCCGGTGGAGACGATGGAGAACACGACATCGAGGCCGGCGAGATCGCTCGGCTTGTCGACCACCTTGCCGCCTTTTTCCTTCAGCGGCTCGGCCTTGGACCGCGTGCGGTTCCAGATCGAGACGTCGTAGCCGGCCTTCAGCAGGCGCTCCGCCATGGGATACCCCATGCGGCCCATGCCGATCCAACCGACCTTTTGCGTGTTCTGAGCCATTCCAATTTCCTCCCACGGAAACGCTGCAAATTGTGCGGTTCTGCTACCACGTCCCCAAGACGAGCCGCAATGCGGGGCGGCGTCTCATAGCTATGCGCGGCGGCCATGTTCCTGGATCATGCGCGGACGCATGACCGGTATCGAGGCTTGAGATTTCGGGGCGGACGTGCAGGTTAGGGGGACGCCACCAAGGCTTTAAGCTGCCAAGACCTGAGGGAGCCGCCGATGGCCGACAAGGCCGAAGTCGTTTTGATCGGACTGCCGAAGAAGCTCATCGTCGACGGGCTCCAGGCCGCGTTCAATCTGCATATCATCCCGCGCAGCGGCCCCGAGGCCGAGGCGGCCATCGCCAAGGCCGCGGCGAATGTGCGCGGCGCAGCCGTCACTGGCGCACCCGACAAGATGATGGGCGACGTGATGGCGCGCTTTCCCAAGCTCGAAATCGTGTCGAGCTTCGGCGTCGGCTACGACAATGTCGATGCGAAATATGCGGCGGCGCACGGCATCACCGTGTGCAACACGCCCGAAGTGCTGAACGAGGAGGTCGCGGATACGGCGCTCGGCCTCCTGCTCTGCACTGTGCGCGAATTCCCGCAAGCGGAGCGCTTCCTGCGCGCCGGCCAGTGGATGAAGGGCGGCTATCCGCTCAGCAAGGCGACGCTGCGCGACCGCACGGTCGGCATCGTCGGTCTCGGCCGCATCGGCAAGGCGATTGCCAAGCGTGTCGAAGCGTTCGGTGTGCCGGTGGCCTATCACTCGCGCAATCCGCAAAAAGATGTGTCGTACCGCTACTATCCGAAGCTGGTCGACATGGCGAAGGACGTCGATACGCTGATCGTCATCACGCCCGGCGGCCCGGAGACCAAGCACCTCATCAACGCGGAGGTGCTTGCAGCGCTCGGCCCGCGTGGCATCGTCATCAACCTGTCGCGTGGCACGGTCGTCGATGACGCGGCGCTGATCAAGGCGTTGCGCGAGAAGACGATCTTCTCTGCCGGCCTCGACGTGTTCGTCAACGAACCGGAGGTGCCGAAAGAGTATCTGGAGATGGACAACATCGTGTTGTTCCCGCATCTCGGCTCGGCGTCGGTGTGGACGCGGCAGAAGATGGAACAGCTCGTGGTCGACAATCTCCTGGCGTGGAATGGTGGCAAGGCACCGTTAACGCCGGTGCCGGAAACCCCGTGGCCCCCGAAGAAGTAGGCGTGCTAATTTAAGGCATGCAACGCAGCGCCGTCTGGCTCGCTTTCGCTCTGTTGGCCGCTCCGTGTGGCGAAGCGGCGGCGCAGGCGCAATCGCAGACTCACGGACCGGCGCTAAGCGACGCGGCCAAGGCCATGGTCGGCACCTGGGAGTTCGCCAACGCCGATCGCGACAAGCGCTGCACCATCACCCTCCGCGCCGACGCGGTCCCCGTGGGCCTCAAGGTCGAGTTCGACCGCGCCTGCGCCGGCTTGTTTCCCTTCGTGCGCGATGTCGCGGCGTGGAGCCTGAACGAAGGCGATTTCCTCCGTCTGCTCGATGCGAAGGGCAAGCCGATCCTCGACTTCAGCGAGGTCGAGAGCGGCATCTATGAAGCGCCGAAGCCGGGCGAAGGCATTCTCTTTATCCAGAACGCATCCGCCGCCGGCCCCGAGCCGCGCACCGCAGCGCAGATGGCCGGCGAATGGGCAATCCAGCGCAACGGCAAGCAGATCTGTGCGCTGACGCTCTCCAACACCGCCGTCGGCGAGGAGTTCGCGGTGCGCGTGAAGCAGCCGTGCGATCAGCTCGTCACGCGCTTCGGACCCACGACGTGGTCGATGGAGCGCGGCGAGCTGGTGATGAAGGCCGCGCGCGGGCAGGTGTGGCGGTTCGAGGAGGGTGACGAGCAGGGCTGGCGCCGCATCCCCGAAACCGCCGACCCGATGCAGCTCATCAAGAAGTAGCACCGTCCATCTTGCCATCGCGCCAGCGGCCCGGTGTGACGCCGGTCACGCGCTTGAACGCGCGGTTGAACGAGGCTTCGGATTCGTAGCCGACATCCGCGGCGATGGCGGAGAGGCTGTCACTGGTGTTGCGGATGCGATCCGCGGCGAGTTGCATCCGCCAGCCGGTGACGTATTCGATCGGCGCCTGCCCCATGTAGACGTGAAACCGCTCGGCCAGCACGGTGCGCGATGCGCCGGCCTCGCGCGCGAGATCGTCCACGGTCCAGCGGTGCGCGGGGTTGCTGTGCACGCATTGCAGCGCGCGGCCAACCACCGGATCGTTGAGCGCGGCGAACCAGCCCTTGGATTGACTCGGAAGCCGCGCGGCATAGCGCCGGATCACCTCGACGAACAGAAGCTCCATCAGCCGTCCGAGCATCAGCTCGGTGCCGGGCGTTGCGGCGTCCGCAAGCGTCAGAATCTCCTTCACGGTGGATGTGAGCAACGCGCTTACCTTGTCGTCGCCGGTGCGATCGACCACCAGCGGCGGCAGTGAGCGGAACACCGGCGCGAACAGAAACTCCGACGACTCGAGAAAGCCGCACACCATGTGCGTGGTCTCGCCGCCGCCGCCGTAATTGACGCCCCACATGCCTCTGACGGGTCCCTCCTTCATCAAGTCGGGCCCGAACGCCAATTCGGAATATTTGCCGTTCCAGAATTTGTGCGCGTCGGCGAACGGCAGCAGCAGGATATCGCCCGCTGAAATCGTCCGGCGTTCTCCCGTCGCGATCTCGATGGTGCAAGCGCCCGCGGCAATCAAGTGAAACACGCTGACGTGCTGGAGATGTGCCATCGGCGTACCAGCGTCATAGCGCTTCGGGCTGATCACACCGAACGGCGTCGTGAAGTTGGCGTTCAGGAACACCGATCCGGTCAGGCGTACCGCCCGCAGCATTTCCGACAGTACGTCGTAACCACCGGCCGGCGTTCCCGGCGTCCCTGCAAATGAAGGCGGCGTCTCGGTCATTGAGACAGCAATCCCTTGAAAATATCCATGCGCCACCAAAACGGCGGCGGCGATCCGGCGTCACGAAACGCGGGTCGCTCAAGATCATCCTGTCCGGGACATGGAGGGTCAAGCCGCCGCTCCGCGGCAAAACACCCTCAGAGGAGGCTGGAAATGAAGTCACTCACGCTGTCTGCAACCGCTCTCACCATCGTCGCGCTTTCGGCACCGGTCACACGCGCCGAGGCGCCTGCTGAATTTGTGGCGCCCGGCGAATCCCTGGTCACCGTCGTGCATGCGCAAGGCGCGCAGGTGTACGAGTGCAAGGCCGACATGAGCGGCCGTTTGGTCTGGCAATTCCGTGAGCCTGTCGCGACGCTGCTCGAACACGGCAAGACCGTGGGCCGGCACTATGCAGGGCCGAATTGGGAGCTGGCCGACGGCAGCGCGCTTGTCGCCAAGGTCGTGAATCGCGCTCCCGGCGCGGCGGCGCAGGACATTCCGCTGCTGAAGCTTGAGGTGACGTCGCAGCGCGGCTCCGGTGCGTTCACCGGCGTCACCACGATCCAGCGCATCAACACCCGCGGCGGTGTCGCCGAAGGGCCGTGCCAGACGGCTGGTGCGATGCTCAGCGTGCCGTATTCGGCGGACTACGCCTTCTACCGCGTGACGCACTGAGCGCCGCTATCCGCATTTCAATTCGCAACCGTCGTTCATTTTAGCAAAGAGGAAAGACCATCATGAACATTCAAGCATCGATTCCCACCACGCCGGATTTCGCCGCGATCAAGGGCCGCCAGCAGATGGCCTGGGCGTCGGGCGACTACGCCATCGTCGGCGCCACCTTGCAGATCGTCGGTGAGATGCTCTGCGAGACTGTCGATCTGCGCAGCAACCAGCGCGTTCTGGACGTCGCCGCCGGCAACGGCAATGCGACGCTTGCCGCGGCGCGCCGTTTCGCGGAGGTCGTCTCGACCGACTACGTCGGTGCGTTGCTCGAGCGTGGCCGCGAGCGCGCCGAGGCGGAACGGTTCGACGTCACCTTCCGCGAGGCCGATGCAGAGAAGCTTCCGTATGCCGATGGCAGTTTCGATGTGGTGTTGTCGACCTTCGGCGTGATGTTCACGCCGGATCAGGCGCAGGCGGCGAAGGAAATGCTGCGGGTGTGCCGCCGGGGCGGCAAGATCGGCATGGCGAACTGGACGCCGGACGGTTTTATCGGCCGGCTGTTCAAGCTGATCGGCAAATACGTCCCGCCGACGCCGGGCATGAAGTCGCCCGCGATGTGGGGCAACAAGGCTCATCTCGAAGCGCTGTTCGGCCCGAACGCGTCGATCAAGACGGAGAGCAGGCATTTCATGTTTCGCTACAAGTCGCCCCGGCACTGGATGGAGGTGTTCCGCACCTACTACGGTCCGGTGCACAAGACCTTCGCGGCGCTCGATCCGTCGAAGCAGAGCGCGCTCGAGGTTGACCTCCACGCGTTGCTCGACGAGCTGAACGTCGCGACGGACGGCACGCTGGTGGTGCCTGGCGAATATCTCGAGATCGTCGTCACGAAGGCCGGCTGAGCGAGAGGCACGATCAGGCGCGGCGGGTCCACCGCCGCGCCTATTTCGCGCGCCGGTAAAGCCCGGTGAACGTTACGCCGGCGCCGCCGCATCCCGAATTGTCCTCGACGATCAGCCACGGGCCGACGCGCTGCATTCGCACCCGGCATCCGCCTTCGTCGATTTTCTCGAACGGCGTGGTGCCGTCGTCGACGAAAGCGATGACGCTTTTCTGGGGCGCCACGTCGGCTTCGATCTCACCCGTGTGAACATCCTGTGCGCCCGGAACGATCATCTGGCCTTCGACGTGCAGCTTGCCGCCGCCGCGCTTGATCGTGATGCTGCCGCCCGGATGGGACCAGGTGCCGATCCAATCCGGCAGCTTCGGCGAGGGCATCGGCGCGACGGGCACAAGCGCCGTGCTCGGCAGCCAGCCGCGGGTCCAGTTCTGCTTTTTCGCTGTTGGCGACTGGTAGGAGACGCAGGTGAATTCGCCCTTCGTCTTGCCGACAAGGACGAGGTTCCCCGTCACGAGATACGTACTCTTGCGGCAGGCTTCGGTCGCCGCGGGGCAGCTCGCGGCTTTGAAATCGTCGTCGTAGGGACTCTTCACGAAATTGATGCGCGGCTGCGCGGTCACCTTCGAGACGACCAGTGCGCGCTGGTCGTCCCAGTCGACACCGTTGCAATTGTTCGGATCGTAGGCGTCATAGGCATGCGCCGCCTGCGCGGACAGAAGCGCCCCCAAAAACAAACCGATGACCGCCGCCCGCATCCTTGGCTCCAACGCATGACCGGAATTCTTGCGTCATGATTGGTCGTGCGGGCGGCGGAATTGGTTCAAGAGCCGCGCTTAGCTGGCTTTTCTAGGCCGGCGGACAGCGCGGATTTTTCCGCTCGGTCCGCCGCCGCAGAAGAAGCGGTCTTTGCCATCGGACTCGAGGCCCGAAAAGGGCGTGCCGGGTGGCAGGGCGAGCTCCTGGAGGACTTCGCCGCTTTTTGGATCGATGCGCCGCAATTCGCTCTCGTCGCCTTCCCAGGTGCCGTGCCACAGCTCGCCGTCGACCCAGGTGACGCCCGTGACGAAGCGATTGGATTCGATCGTGCGGATGATCGCGCCCGTCTCGGGATTGATCTGATGGATTTTCTTCTCCCGATACTGTCCGACCCAGAGCGAGCCTTCGGCCCACGCCATTCCCGAATTGCCGCCTTCGCCGGGCGCCGGGATCGTCGAGAGCACCTTGCCGGTCTTCGGATCGACCTTCTGGATGCGCTTTTCGAACAGCTGAAAAATGTACTGGCCGTCGTAGGCCGTTCCGGCTTCCGCGGGAACGTCGAGTGTGCGGACCGTCCTGCCGCTCTCGGGATCGAACGCATTCAATCTGTCGCCGGACGCGAACCAGACGTTCTTACCGTCAAACGTAACCCCGTGCACCTTTTCGACGCCGGGGAAGGGACCATATTCGCGGATGATTTCGGCTGCGGCCCGTTGCATGTTTCACCTCTGTTGCTTCGATGGCTCCAACCTAGTCACCTGGCAGAGCAGCAGGGAGTAACAATGTCGTCGTGAATTCGGCGACCGGCGGCGTCATCCAGCGGCGCGCCCGTGCTTGGCCAAAAGACTGCACCTTGTTCTCGGCGGCCAGTTCGTCGAGCGCGCGCTGCACGGTGCGCTGGCTCGCGCCGAGCGCAAGCGCGAGCGCTGAACTCGACCACGATTCGCCGTCGGCAAGGAAAGCGAGCACCGCCGCGTGTTCCTCTTCGACGGGTGTTGCGAGCACGACGACGTCGCGTGCGTCGCTCGCGCTGGCGAGCGAAGCGAGCGGCCAGCGCGAGCCCTCCTTGTGGCCGCGCCGGCCCCTCGTGTCGCTATCGCTCCACTCGGCGGCGCGGCGCGGAACGAGCGCGAAGCCGTCCTTTGTCGCGGTGACGTCGGCCAGTTTCTTCAGCGCCTTGCGGAGCCGCCCAATCTCGACGCGCAGCCTTGCACGGTGCGATTCGTCGGCATGCTTCGCACGGAATGTTCGCGCGAGCAGCGTGGCTCTCGACACGTCGTTCGGCCAGGCTTCCGCAAGTGCACGGGCCAGAGTGAATAAAACCGGACGTCGCGCGAGCGGGATGATGGTGTCTGCGCTGCGCACGGCATAGCGGCACGCGTCCACCACGAGCGCCTTCGATTCCAGCAATGTTTCGACGTCTTCGAGCAGAAGAAGACGTTCCTCGCCGTGTGCGATCAGGCGCGCCGCGGGCGTCGTGAGCACGCGAGCTGCGCTTTCGACCTCTGCCAGGAGCGAGGGGATACGGGACTCACGTGCGGCGCGTTCAGCGTGGCGAAGTGCATCGCGTGCGGTCTTCGTCCGTAGACGCCGCATCGCGATCCCGGCGACGACCAACTCGTGAGCGGCCAGCCACGCAGGCGGGAAGGGCGTGGGGTCGAGCATGGCGAGTGCACGCTCGGCCTTGTCGAGATGTCCGATGAGAAGGAGACGGCGGACTTCGAGATGCCGCGCATGGGCTGCGTTGACCCAGTCGCCGTGCTTTTCGAGCGTCACCCGCGCGGCGTCGAGTGCCTTCGCAGGCCAGCCCAGGTCGCGGGAGACGAGCGCGATTTCCGCTTCGGCGACAACGCAGCGCGCGCGGGCCACGGCCTCCTTCGGACCGAAACCGCGGGCGGCTTTTTGCAGGAGGGCTTTCGCGCGGGCGAGATCGCCGAGCTGCGCCATCGCGATACCGCGGAGCGCGAGGGCCGGCGGGTCGTCACGCAGGGCGACCTGATTCAATGCGCCGAGGAGATCACCCGTTGCGAGGGCGCGCGCTGCGGCTGTGATCAGCGAGTCCATCGGAATCCCGACACACTTGTCACTCCCACCCTCCGGCGCCCGGCTCGTATCTGTCTCTCATCACGGAACACCAATGGAGACGGAACAATGCCAGATATCTTGCACAAAGTCGCAATCAAGGCGTCGCCCAACGCCGTCTATCGCGCGTTGACCACACTGGAAGGCCTTGCCGGCTGGTGGACGGCCGATACGACGGGCGACTGCAATGTCGGCGGCACGATCCTGTTCCGCTTCGGCGATCGCGGCCGCATCGAGATGAAGGTCATCGAGCTTGTGCCGAACAGGCGTGTGCTCTGGCAGGTGACCGGCGGGCCCGAATCCTGGATCGGCACGAAGGTGAGCTTCGATCTTTCGCAGGACGGCGACTACACCGCGATCCTGTTCAAGCACGCGGGCTGGAAGGAGCCGTCGGAGTTCATGCACGCCTGCTCCACCAAGTGGGCGATGTTTCTCATGAGCATGAAGTCGCTCTTCGAAACCGGAAAGGGCGCCGCCTACCCGAACGACGTTCACATCGGAAACCGCGGCGACTGACGCCGCAAGCGATTTCAACCCCATCAAGGAGCGAAACATGACGACCAAGCACAAGACCGGAACACGCGAAGAGTGGCTGTCGGCGCGGCTGAAGCTGCTGACGGCGGAGAAGGAGTTCACGCGGCGCGGCGACGAACTGGCGCAGCAGAGGCAGGATTTGCCTTGGGTTCGGATCGACAAGGACTATGTCTTCGACACTGACAAGGGGAAGCAATCATTGCGCGATCTGTTCGCCGGACGTTCGCAGCTCGTCGTGTATCACTTCATGTTCGGGCCGGACTGGAAGGCCGGTTGTCCATCCTGCTCGATGATCGCGGATTCATTCAACGGCTCGGTGGCTCACCTCGCCAACCACGACGTGATGTTCTGGGCGATCTCGCGGGCGCCTCTTCCCAAGTTGCAGGCGTACGAACAGCGGATGGGATGGACATTCCCCTGGGCGTCCTCGTTTGCGAGCGACTTCAATTCCGACTTCAACGTCTCGTTCACCGAGGAGCAGCAGCGCGCCGGCGATATCGAATATAATTACGTGCGCGCGGGTCACGCGATGGACATCACGCCGGCCCCGGAGCCTGTTGCTCAGCTTGCGGCGGCGTCCGGAACCGATGCGCCCGCTTACTCGCGCGACCGGCCTGGCATGAGCGCGTTCGTGCTGGAGGATGGTGCCGTCTATCACACCTATTCCACCTATGCCCGTGGCGTAGACTCGTTCTTCGGTGTGTATGCGTGGCTCGACCGCGCACCGAAGGGCCGCAACGAGACGGGCATCTGGTGGCGCCGTCACGACGAGTACGGCCGATGATCGCCGTCCGGCATGAAGCGCGTGCTTACACCGAAGGCGGCAACGCTGCCGCCTTCGGCGTGGCCGACTGGCTTTCGCTTGCGGCCGCGCCAACCTTCGCAATGATGGCGCTGCTGACGGTTGTTCTCGGCGGCGGCCGGACCGATTTTCTCTGCTCGGTCGCGCAACCATCGCCGCTGAGCGGAATGGTGCTGATGTATCTGCTGATGAGCGCCTTTCATCTGGCGCCGTGGCTCCGGCTGGTCACTTCTTCTGCGGAGCGTAGAAGGTGCCTTCCACCTCCATGATGTCGTCCTGGTTCAGGCGATGAACCTCGACGATGGTGCGCGGCGGATAGGGCGGCTTGCCCCACAATTCCTCCTGCACCTTGTTCACCAGCGGCCGGAAGCGGAACATGTCGGTCACATAGACGACGATGCGGACGCAATCGCGCAGGCTCGCGCCTTCCGACTCGGCAATCAGCTTCATGTTGAGAAATGCCTGCCGGATGCGCGCCTCGTCGCCCTGCACCAGCGTGTTGGTCTTGGGATCGATGCCGCGCATGCCGGCAACGAAGACGAAATCGCCGGCGCGTGTGCCGACGTCCCACGTTCCGGTGGTCTTGATCGCGCCTTCAGGCGTCAGCGTCTTCACGCCGTTGGGAGAGGGCGATTGGGCGCACACGGTCGTCGCTCCTGCCAGTAAAATCATCGCTGCTGCAAACAAATGTCTCATGTGAGCCTCTCCCTCTCAATCACCGCAGTTGGTCCAGAGTCCTGAACGGCCCGTCAGCAAGAATCGGGCCGCGTTGACCGGGCTGCTATCGCGCTCATCGTGGAGCGTCCGTTTCATCAAAACCGTACCAATTCCGCCGATCATGATGCCATCAGTGCAGCCAAGTCGCAGTGCAGTCCAGCTGGCAGGTTCCTGGAACGAATCAGCTACAACCGCGGCCGACGCCTCTCGGCCGCGGCCTGGCTGGCCCTGAAAACGCGCCGCGCGGAGAACTTCACGTGCATCTCGACGTCGCCACCCTGTTCGCCGTCACCGTGTTCATCATGGCGCTAGGCGGGCTGCTGCTGCTGTTCGCCTGGACGCAGAGCCGCGGCACCCGTGCGCTGGGATGGTGGGGCGGCGCCTATCTCATCGTGGCAGTGGCCACTGCGCTGTTCGGGCTGCGTGGCGAAATATCGGACTTTTGGTCGATCGAGATCGCCAATGCCCTGTTCGTGCTCGGCTATGGCGCGTGGTGGAGCGGCGCCCGGGCGTTCGAAGGCCGCGCCGCCAAGCTGCTGTGGGCCGCGGCAGGCGCGGTGATCTGGCTGGTCGCGTGCCGTTTCGACTGGTTTCTGGCGTCGTTGTGGGCGCGCATTGTACTGGGGTCACTGTTGCTGTGCACCTATTCATGCCTGTTCATCTGGGAGCTCTGGCGCAGTCGTCATGACGGCCTGATCTCGCGCTGGCCGATGATGGGCATCCTGGCGTTTCACGCCCTGCAGTTCGTGCTTCGCATCCTGTTTGTGTCGTCGCTGCCGTTTCCGCTAGGCACGCTTCCGCCGACGCATACCGCAGCGGTGTTCACGGCCTTGTCGTGGATGTTCCATACCTTCAGCATCTCATTCCTGCTGCTCGCGCTGGCCAAGGAGCGAGTCGAGTTGAGCTACAGGCTGGCGTCGCTCACCGATGCCTTGACCGGCCTGCTCAACCGGCGCGGCTTCAACGAGCGGGCCGAGCGGTTGATCGCGCGCAGCAAGATCAATTGCGCGCCGCTGACCCTGCTGCTGTGCGATCTTGATCGTTTCAAATCGATCAACGATCGCTTTGGGCATCTCACCGGTGACGAGCTGCTGGTCGCGTTCGCGGAGTCCGCGACGCTGTCGCTGCGGCCGCTCGATCTCGTCGGGCGTGTCGGCGGCGAGGAGTTCGTGGCGCTGCTGCCCGGCATTTCGGCACCAGAGATGATGGAGGTCGCCGAGCGCGTCCGAATAGAGTTCGAGCGCGCGGGGCGCACCGTACGGGGGCACGAGGTGCAGGCCACCGTGAGCATCGGCGTGGTATCGACGACGATCGCCGGTTACAGTCTGGAAGCGCTCTATGCCATGGCGGACGAAGCGCTCTACCGCGCTAAACGAAAAGGCCGCAACCGCGCCGAAGGGGGCGAGGCGATGCCGGCGATTGTGGTGGGCGAACTCTAATAGGTCTGGCTATATCAAGCGCAGTCCCTTCAAGCTCGCGTGTCCGTCCTTGCCGACGATGATGTGATCGTGCACGGCGACGCCGAGCGGCTTTGCGATCTCGATGATCGACTGCGTCATCTGGATATCGGCGTGTGACGGCGTCGGATCGCCAGAGGGATGGTTGTGCACGAGGATGATTGCGGTGGCGCTATGCTCCAGCGCGCGCTTGACGACCTCGCGCGGATAGACCGGCGTGTGATCGATGGTGCCGGTCTGCTGCACCTCGTCGACGATCACTTGATTGC
>JBFLYS010000027.1:0-47500 GCA_040756555.1 Pseudomonadota bacterium
TTGAATCGAACACCACCACGTCGCCGTCGACGATGGCCGGCACCTTCGCGTTCGGATTGATCTTCAGATACTCCGGCGAATGCTGCTCGCCCTTGCGGGTGTCGACCGGAATGGCCTCGTAGGGCATCCCCGCCTCTTCGAGGAAGAGAGCGACCTTCGCCGGGTTCGGCGCACCGGAGTAGTAGAGCTTGAGCATGAGCGGATTCCTTATGATTGGTGCACCTATTCTAGCGCACCAATCGCAGCTGTCGTCCCGCGAAAGCGGAGAATGACGTAGCTTACGGGCAAGTCGTGCCATTCGTGAATGCGATGGAGCCGCTGGCCGGCGTGCCGGTGCAGACGCCGCTGCCGCGCACGTTGCCGGTCGAGCCTGCGTTGACGGTCGTACCGGCGCCTTGGACCACCATGGTATTGATGACGCCACCTGAAGCGCTCATGCTGTTGCCGGCGACCGTGACGACGGTGTTCGCGTTGTTGATCGCCAATGCGATGGTGTTGCTCGCACCGCTGGCTGTCGCCGTCAGGGTGTTTCCGGTCACCGTGCTGCTGGTGTTCGAGCCTATACCAAGGGCGATCACATTGTTGCCGCCGCTATGAGTGGCGACAAGAGTGTTGTTGGCGATCGTCACGTTGGCGGAACCATCGGCAACGATGACAGCCCGGCCACCAAGGCCACCGGAATAGTTGCCGGCAATCGTCAGGCCGGACAGCGTGCCGCCGGCGTTGACCTGAACCGTCGCGAGATTGACATTCGTCCCGACGATCGAGGCAGGCGAATACAGGGTTGCGATGCGGCCCGAGGCGCTCCGCACGCTGATCGCGCCACCCATCAGGCTCTGCCCGAAGGCCAGACTGACACCGTTGCCGCCGCTGACCTGGAAGGTGCCGTTGAGGATGACCGTCGAGTTGTTGCCGGCGGCGTTAACGGCGGTGTTGAGGTTGTTGCCGGAGGTCGAGGCGCTGTTGATGACCGAGAATTGCTTACCGCTGGCGAGTTGCGTCGCGGTCTCGACGGTCGTGGGCGCCTGCGACGAATAAGACTGCGTCACGACGTCGACGTCGCGCACGATACGCTCGACCATCCGGCGCTCCTGCGCCGTCAGCTTCGTCTCGCCGCGCGGGACGCCGAGCGGCACGCTGAGCCGCACCATTCCAAACCCCTGGCTGCCGCGCACGTCGTCGTGCTGGAATTCCGCGCCGAGCGTCAGCCGCGCGCCACGCCACAGCGCCGGCAGCTCGTACAAGGCGAGCTCGAGCCGCGCCCGCGGGCCGGTGATCGTCTTCACCAGGTCGTCGGAGAAATGATAGCCGCCGACGTAGAGCCGCAGAGCCTGCTTGGCCTCAGGCTCCCAGATCGGAATGCGCATGCCGACCTCGCCGTCGAAGCCGCGCATGGCGCGCTCCTGGCGTAGTGTGGCGCCGAGCGTCGTAACCTGGACGGAGGTGCCGACGAGGCTTGCGAAAGAAGCTTCCGGACTGGAGCCGGCATCCTTCACCCGCTCGCCGACCGGCAGATAGGCGTTGAAGCGAGCATCGAAATCGCGGCCGAGCGCCTCCACGCCGAGGGTCGCCTGGTTGAAATAGTTGTCGTAGCTGGTGCGGCGGCGGTCGAAATAGCCATAGGCGCCGATATTCCACCCCGACGAGAGCATGTGGCGGACGCCGAGGCCGAAGTTGCCTTCGCGGTTCTCATAGTCATCGAGCCGGAAGCGGGCGTTGGCGAACAGCATCGTGGTGCTGCTCTGTGCGAGCGGCGCGAAGATGTCGGCCTCGCCAATATTGCGCTTGGTGCCGGGCTTGGCTTCGAAGTCAATCGACGGAAGCCACTTCGGCCCATCCGCAGCGGCACTGCCGCAGACGGCGATGGATACGGCAACCGCACAACCGATGCGGCACAAAGCATTACGCATGAAACCGTCGCCCCGGAAATTCCAATACACGCGGCCACGAAGGCAGCCGCGAAATCGTGCCGACGGTAGCCATCGCGCTCGATCGCCACAAGCCGACGCGCCCGATATCAACACGCGAGCCATTCCTTGGCGTGGCGTAAAATGAAACGGGGCGGCCTGTTTCCAGGCCGCCCCGTTTTTACAACTTATGCCTGTGCTTCAGAACAGCCCGACGATCTTGCCGTTCGCATCGACGCCGATGCTGTCGGCCGACGGCACCTTCGGCAGGCCCGGCATCGTCATGATCTCACCGCAGATCGCCACGATGAACTCGGCGCCGGCGGAGAGCCGCACCTCGCGAACCGGAATGTTGAAGCCGGTCGGTGCGCCCTTGGCGTCCGGGTTGGTCGAGAACGAATACTGGGTCTTGGCGATGCACACCGGCAGCTTGCCGAAGCCCATCTCTTCCCAGGTCTTGAGCTGGTCCTTCACCGACTTGTCGGCGGTCGCATCGTCGGCGCGGTAGATCTCCTTCGCGATGGTGCGGATCTTTTCGAACAGCGGCATCTCGTCGGCATAGAGCAGCTTGAGATTGGCCTTGCCCTCGTCGCAGATCTTCACGACGGCCTTGGCGACATCCGCCGCGCCCTCGCCGCCCATCGCCCAGTGATCGGCCATCAGTGCCTCGACGCCGAGCGCCTTGCACTTCTCCTTGACCAGCGCGATCTCCGCATCGGTGTCGGCCGAGAAGCGGTTGATCGAGACCACCGCCGGCAGGCCGAACTTCTTGATGTTCTCGATGTGGCGCTGAAGGTTCGACATGCCCGCTTCGAGCGCCTTGAGGTCTTCCTTCTTGAGGTCGGCCTTGGCGACGCCGCCGTGCATCTTGAGCGCACGGATGGTCGCGACGATGACGACGCAATCGGGCTTGAGGCCGGTCTTGCGCATCTTGATATCGATGAACTTCTCCGCACCGAGGTCGGCACCAAAGCCGGCTTCGGTCACGACGTAGTCGGCAAGCTTCAGCGCGGTCGTCGTCGCCGACACCGAGTTGCAGCCGTGCGCGATGTTGGCGAACGGGCCGCCGTGGATGAACGCCGGCGTGCCTTCGAGCGTTTGCACGAGGTTCGGCGCAATCGCGTCCTTGAGCAGCGCGGTCATCGCGCCGTGAGCATTCAGTTCCTTGGCGCGCACCGGCTTACGCTCGCGGGTGTAGCCCACGATGATGTTGCCGAGCCGCTCCTTGAGGTCTTCGAGGTCCTTGGCGAGACAGAAGATCGCCATGACCTCGGACGCCACGGTGATGTCGAAGCCGGCTTCGCGCGGATAGCCATTGGCGACGCCGCCGAGCGAGCAGACGATCTCGCGCAGCGCGCGGTCGTTCATGTCCATGACGCGGCGCCAGGCGACGCGGCGGGAGTCGATGCCGAGCGCATTGCCCCAGTAGATGTGGTTGTCGATCAGCGCCGAAAGCAGGTTGTGCGCCGAGGTGATGGCGTGGAAGTCGCCGGTGAAGTGGAGGTTGATGTCCTCCATCGGGATCACTTGCGCGTAGCCGCCACCGGCCGCGCCGCCCTTGACGCCGAAGCACGGGCCGAGCGACGGCTCGCGCAGCGCGCACATCGCTTTCTTGCCGATGAAGTTCAGCGCGTCGGTGAGACCGACCGTCGTCGTGGTCTTGCCCTCGCCCGCCGGTGTCGGCGAGATCGCGGTGACCAGGATCAGCTTGCCGTTCTTCTTGTCCTTGAGGGTCTTGATGTAATCCATCGAGACCTTGGCCTTGTAGTGGCCATACGGCTCGAGGTTTTCCGGCGCGATGCCGAGGCGGTCCTTGGCGACATCGAGGATGCGCTTCGGCTTGGAGGCCTGCGCGATTTCAATGTCCGATTTCGGCGACTGATGCTGTGAGGCGGGCATGGGTGCGTTCCGTGAATGGATGGAAGCGGGAATGCGTGAGAGTTTCGTCACGGCCGGCCCGGCGCCGGCCGTGACGACGGAGGATCAGGTGAAGCGAGCCTTGGCGGGAATGTTCGCGCCCTTCGCCCACTCGCCGGCTTCGATCTTCTTGCCTTCGGCGGGCTGTACGCGCGTGACCTTGAAGCGCCCGTCGGCGCAGACCACGGTGAAGCCGTCCGCTTCAACCGAAACGATCTCGCCGATCTTGCCGGCGATGCCTTTCGGGTCGCGCGCCGGAAGCGGCTTCGCGTCGAACACCTTGAGCTGCTTGCCGTCGTAGGTCGTCCACGCGCCCGGCGCAGGGTTGCAACCACGAATGAGACGGTCGATCTGCTCCCAGGGCTTGCCCCAGTCGATCTTGGCGTTGTCGGGGCCGCACTTGCCTTCGTAAGTGGCCTTCGACTCGTCCTGCTTGATCTTCGGAGCCTTGCCGGCCTTCACGAGGTCGACCGACTCCAGCATCGCATCGACGCCCATCGGGAACAGGCGGTCGAAATAAACCGTGCCGAGCGTGTCGGTGTCGGAGATCGGCGTCTTCTTCTGGATGAGCACGTCGCCGGTATCGAGGCCGTTGTCCGGCCAGAAGATCGAGAGGCCGGTTTCCTTCTCGCCCTTGATGATCGGCCAGTTGATTGCGCTCGCGCCGCGATACGCGGGCAGCAGCGACGGGTGATACTGGATGGAGCCGTGCGTCGGGATGTTGAGGAATTCTTCCGGCACGAACAGCGTGACGAAGGCCATGACCTGAAGGTCGGGCTTCAGCGCCTTGAACTCCTCCCAGACCTTCGGATCCTTGTAGGACGCCGGCTGATACACTGGCAGGTTCGCGGCGAGCGCCGCTTCCTTCAGCGGGTCGGCCTTGGCGCCGGGCTTCTCCGGCGCGACATAGACGCCAATGACATTGTCACCGCGCTTGAGCAGCGCTTCCAGCACGGCCTTGCCGAAGGCCTGCTGGCCGTGAACGACGATACGCATAGACGATCCCCTCCCAAAAACTCCGGCCTATTCCCCTCCCCCTTGTGGGAGGGGTCAGGGGTGGGGGTTGTGTTTCCACTCGCGCGCGCCAAGGCCCCACCCCGCTCGCTTCGCTCGCGACCCTCCCCACAAGGGGGAGGGTTGCGCCGCGTACGCGGCGTCAGGCCGCCGCAGCCTTCGCCGGCTTCTCCGGCGCGGTGATCGCGCCCGAGGTCTTGATCTCGGCGAGTTCCTTCGCCGAGTAGCCGAGCACCTTGGTCAGGATCTCGTCGGTGTGCTCGCCGAGCAGCGGCGAACGCTTCACCTCGGAGATCGAGTCCGACAGCTTGATCGGGTTGCCGACGGTCAGGTACTTGCCGCGCGTCGGGTGATCGACCTCGACCACGGTGCCGGTGTCGCGGAGCGACTTCTCTTCGGCGATCTCCTTCATCGACAGGATCGGGCCGACCGGAATGTCCTGCGCGTTGCAGAGCTCCATGACCTCGAACTTCGTCTTGGTCTTGGTCCACTCCTCGATCACGCCGAAGATCTGCATCAGCCGCGGCAGACGCGCCGGGGGCGTTGCGTAATCCGGATCGGTCTTCCACTCCGGCTTGCCGATCAGATCGCAGATCGGGCCCCACACCGGCGCCTGGGTGATGAAGTAGATGTAGGCGTTCGGGTCGGTCTCCCAGCCCTTGCACTTCAAAATCCAGCCCGGCTGGCCGCCGCCCGAGTCGTTGCCGGCGCGTGGCGTCGCTTCCTTGAACGGGATGTTCTGGCCGTACTGGCTGTATTCGGTGAGCGGGCCGTGCTTGAGGCGCTGCTGATCGCGCAGCTTGACGCGCGCGAGGTTCAGCACGCCGTCCTGCATGGCGCACAGCACGCGCTGGCCGCGGCCGGTGCGGTTGCGCTGGTAGAGCGCGGCGACGATGCCAAGCGCGAGGTGCAGGCCGGTCCCTGAGTCGCCGATCTGCGCGCCGGTGACGAGCGGCGGGCCGTCGAGGAAGCCGGTGGTGGACGCCGCGCCACCGGTGCACTGCGCGACGTTCTCATAGACCTTGCAGTCCTCGTAGGGACCGGGGCCGAAGCCCTTCACCGACGCCACGATCATGCGCGGGTTGGTCTTGTGGATGTGCTCCCAGGTCAGGCCCATGCGGTCGAGCGCGCCCGGCGCGAAGTTCTCGACCAGCACGTCGCATTCCTTGATCAGGCGATCGAGGATTTCCTTGCCCTTGGGATGCTTGCTGTCGATCGTGATCGACCGCTTGTTGTGGTTGAGCATGGTGAAATAGAGCGAGTCCGCGCCCTTCACGTCGCGAAGCTGGGTGCGCGTGATGTCGCCGACGCCCGGACGCTCGACCTTGATGCAGTCCGCGCCGAACCAGGCGAGAAGCTGTGTGCAGGTCGGACCCGACTGCACGTGCGTGAAGTCGAGGATCTTCACGCCGTCGAGCGCCTTGCCGGCCTGGCCGAACGGCTTCGTGCTCGCCTTCGGCAGGCCGTTCGCGACAGCCTTCCTCGCCGCCTTGGCCGCCGGCTTCTTCGACTTCAGCTTCACGACCTTTTTGGAGGCCGCTTTCGTCTTGGCTTTTGCTTTTGCCGGTTTGGCTTTCTTCCGAACTGCCATTGTATGCCCTCTCGTCTCTCTCCGCTGTCATGCCCCGCGAAGGCGGGGCATCCAGCTCTGAACCAAGTGCTGGGTCCCCCGCATTCGCGGGGGACGACAGCAGTGAATCACTTCTTCTTCAGCGCGCTCTGCGGGTTCAAGTTGCCGATGCGGCCGCTCTCGCTGCCCGCCGCCGGATCGAGCACGGCGTTGATCAGCGTCGGCTTGCCGGAATCCATCGCCTCGTTGACGGCGCGCTTCAGCTCGTCGGGAGACGTCGCATTGACGCCGACGCCGCCGAAGGCTTCCATCATCTTGTCGTAGCGCGAGCCCTTCACGAACACGGTCGGCGCAGGATCCGAGCCCACCTTATTGACGTCGGTGCCGCGATAGATGCCGTCGTTGTTGAAGATGACGACGCAGACCGGCAGCTTGTACCGGCAGATCGTCTCCACCTCCATGCCCGAGAAGCCGAAAGCGCTATCGCCTTCGATCGCGAGCACAGGCTTTCCGGTTTCGACGGCCGCGGCGATGGCATAGCCCATGCCGATGCCCATGATGCCCCAGGTGCCGACGTCGATGCGCTTGCGCGGCTTGTAGACATCGATGATGCCGCGGGCGAGGTCGAGCGTGTTGGCGCCTTCGTTGACGAGGATCGCGTCCGGCCGCTCCTTGACGATGGTGCGGAGAACGCCGAGCGCACCGTGGTAGTCCATCGGCACGTTGTTGTTCATCAGGCGCGGTGCCATCTTGGCGACGTTCTCGTCGCGCTTGGTGGTCACCGTCTTCATCCAGTCGGCCGGCGCCGCGGGCCAGGAGCCCATCGCCGCGAGCATCGAATTCACGCAGGAGCCGATGTCACCGACGACCGGCGCGACGATCTCGACGTTCGAGTCCATTTCCTTCGGCTCGATGTCGATCTGGATGAACTTCTTCGGCTCGGTGCCCCAGGCCTTGCCCTTGCCATGCGACAGCAGCCAGTTGAGGCGCGCGCCGATCAGCATGACGACGTCGGCCTGCGCCAGCACGGTCGAGCGCGCCGCGCCCGCGCACTGCGGATGCGTGTCCGGCAGGAGGCCCTTGCCCATGCTCATCGGCAGGAACGGCGCACCGCTCTTCTCGACGAAGGTGCGGATCGCGTCATCGGCCTGCGCGTAGGCCGCGCCCTTGCCGAGAATGATCAGCGGCTTCTTCGCCGACTTCAGAACGTCGAGCGCACGCTTGACCGAGTCCGGCGCCGGAATCTGCGCGGGAGCAGCATCGATCACCTTCACCAGCGACTTCTTGCCCTTCTCGGCGTCGATCACCTGGCCGAACAGCTTGGCCGGCAGATCGAGATAGACGCCGCCCGGGCGGCCCGACACCGCGGCGCGGATCGCGCGGGCGAAGCCGATGCCGATGTCCTCGGCGTGCAGGATGCGATAGGCCGCTTTGCAGAGCGGTTTGGCGATGGCGAGCTGGTCCATCTCCTCGTAGTCGCCCTGCTGAAGGTCGACGATCTCGCGCTCGGACGAGCCCGAGATCAGGATCATCGGAAAACAGTTGGTCGTGGCGTGCGCCAGCGCGGTCAGGCCATTGAGGAAGCCCGGCGCCGACACCGTGAGGCAGACGCCCGGCTTCTTGGTGAGGAAGCCCGCGATCGACGCCGCATAGCCGGCGTTCTGCTCATGGCGGAACGACAGCACGCGGATACCCGCAGCCTGCGCCATGCGGCCGAAGTCGGTGATCGGAATACCCGGCACGCCATAGATCGTGTCGAGGCCGTTCAGCTTCATCGCATCGATGATGAGGTTGAAGCCGTCGGTCAGCTCGCGCTCGGGCTCCGTGCCCGCCTGCGCTGCCGCTGTTGCTGCATTAGACATCCTGCTCTCCCAATTCTTCTACGGCCGCGCGTGATTTTCCCCCGCACGGCTCCGATCGTTCGATCAGTCCAAATAGTCGGCGTATTGCGCCACGTGCTCGGCGAGGCCAAGCGCGTGATTGCGCACCAGTTCCTCGGCGCGCGCGGTGTCGCGGGCTTCCAGCGCTTCGATGATGTTCATGTGATCGCGGATCGAGCGGTCGGCGCGGTCCTTCTCGCCGATCGTCTTGCGCCGGATCATGCGCATGTGGGTGAACAGGTTCTCGGCCAGCTCGATGAGAACCTTGTTGCCGCTCATGCGAATGATGGTCTGGTGGAATTCGATGTTGACGTCCGAATACTCGTCGAGGTGCGCGCGCACCGCGCCGTCTTCGAAGGTCGCGAACATGCGCCGCAGCGTGGCGATCTCGTCGGAGTTGGCGTGCTGGGTGATCAAGCGCGCCGACATGCTCTCGAGCGCCGCCCAGGCGGTGATCATCTCGATCACCTCGCTCTTGGTCTTGCGCACCACATAGACGCCCCGGCGCGGCACCGAGCGGACGAAGCCCTCGCGCTCGAGCTGCGCCATCGCCTCGCGCACCGGCGTGCGGCTGATGCCGAAGTCCTGCGCGAGCTGGCGCTCGTCGAGGCGGATATCGCTGCGGCTGCGATAGATGTCCATCGACACGATGACGTTCTTGAGCGCCGCATAAGCACGGTTCTTGAATGAGAACGACGTATCGAACGGCTCGATGGCGAGCCGTGGGATCGCATCAACGTCGGACGCCTGCCCTCGGGGGGCGGTCACGCGACGCATGGTCGGGTCATCCCTCATCACTGGAATACAATATTCCAGTTGGTATTACCGCGCAATGGCAGAGGTGTCGATGACGGGGACGACATAGGCCTCTGCATTTTCAAGCGGTCGCGCGGGAGCGCATGCGCGCCAGGCCGTCGGAGATCGACGGCCAGAACAGGGCCACCAGGCCCAGCGCCATTATGCTCCCAACCAGACCGTTCGACCAGAAGATCGACAGGCTGCCTTGCGACCCCAGGAGCGACTGACGGAAGGCCTCCTCTGCCTTGTCGCCAAGCACGATCGCGAGCACCAGCGGCGCCAGCGGATAGTCGCACTTCTTCATGACGTAGCCGATAACGCCGAACACCAGCATCATGACCACGTCGAAGGTCGAGTTGTGGACCGTGTAGGCGCCGATCGCGCAGATCACCAGGATCACCGGCGCGATAATGCTGAACGGGATGCGCAGGATCGCGGCGAACACCGGAACCATCGTCAGCACGATGATGAGGCCGACGAGATTGCCGAGATACATCGAGGCGATCAGGCCCCAGACGAACTCCTTCTGCTCCACGAACAGCAGCGGGCCGGGTTGCAGGCCCCAGATCAGGAGGCCGCCGAGCAGCACGGCTGCGGTCGGCGAGCCGGGCACGCCGAGCGAGAGCATCGGCAGCAGCGCCGAGGTGCCCGCGGCGTGCGCCGCGGTTTCCGGCGCCACCACGCCCTCGATCTCGCCCTTGCCGAAGTTGTCGCCCCTCTTCGACATGCGCTTGGCGATGCCGTAGCTCATGAACGAGGCGGGCGTCGCGCCTGCGGGCGAAATGCCCATCCAGCAGCCGATGAAGCAGGAGCGCAGCGACGTCATCCAGTAGCGCGGCAACTCGAGCCAGGTCTGCCACACGACCTTCGGATTGATGCCTGCGGCCTTGCCGCGGAAGGCAAGCCCCTCCTCCATCGTGAGCAGGATCTCGCCGATGCCGAACAGGCCGATGACGGCGATCAGGAAGTCGAAGCCGGTGAGCAGCTCGGTAAAGCCGAACGTCAGGCGAAGCTGGCCGGTGACGCTGTCGAGGCCGACGGCCGCGAGCGCGAAGCCGATCATCATCGAGACGAGCGTCTTGAACGGCGGCTCCTTGCCCATGCCGATGAACGAGCAGAAGGCAAGGAAGAACACCGAAAACTTCTCGGCCGGGCCGAATTGCAGCGCGAATTTCGCGACCAGCGGCGCGACCAGTGTGATGACGACGACGGCGAACAGCGCGCCGACAAAGGACGAGGTGAATGCCGCGGTCAACGCCTCGCCGGCCTGGCCCTTCTGCGCCATCGGGTGGCCGTCGAACGTGGTGGCCACCGACCATGGCTCGCCCGGTATGTTGAACAACACCGAGGTGATGGCGCCGCCGAACAGCGCTCCCCAGTAGATGCAGGACAGCATGATGATCGCCGAGGTCGGCGACATGCTGAAGGTGAGCGGCAGCAGGATCGCGATGCCGTTGGCACCGCCGAGGCCTGGCAGCACGCCGATGAGGACGCCGAGCACGATGCCCAGCACCATCACCATGATGTTGAAAGGCTGAAGCACGACAGCGAAGCCGTGAAACAGATTTGCAATCTCTTCCATTGCGATCCCCAGATCACCCTGGCGCCGGTTCCCCCGGAACGCCTGAAAACCCTGATTTGGCGCTGTTTCCGCGCCCTCGTTAGAAGCCCAGCAATTCCTCGATCGGCCCCTTCGGCAGCGGCACGAGGAACCACTTCTCGAACAGAACGAAGGTCACCAACGGAACGCCGATCGCGATCGAGAGCGTCAGCACCCACGAGTAGCGGCCGAGCCACTTCATGAAGAAGGCGATCAGCACCAGCGAGGAGACGTAAAGGCCGGTGAACGGCATCACCGCCACATAGACCGCAGTCGGAATGACGATCGACATCACCGCGCGGAGCTGACCCCAGTCCGCGAACAGTTGCTTCGGATTTTCCTTCAGCGCGTTGAACAGATTGATCGCGCTCGAACCGACGATGACGAGTCCGACATAGAACGGGAAGAAGCCGGCCTTCGGTCCTTCGACACCCCAACCGATACCGACCTGATAGCTGCCTGCCATCGCCAGCACGCCGAATGCGGCCATGATCAGTGCGACAGCGACTTCGACGTTGCGGTGAGACGGGCCCCGACGGGCCTCGTGCGACGCATCACTCATGGAAGGTCCCCAGAGAAAAACGCCGCCGGCAGGAGGCCGGCGGCGAAAACGACGTGATTGTTATTGAGTGGCGAGGAAGCCCGCGTCTTTCATCAGGCTCTGGTGGCGCTTCTCTTCGGTCTCGACCCACTTGGCGTAGTCCGCGCCGGTCATGAAGGTCGTGTTGAACGCGCCGTTCTTCATCAGGTCCTTCCACTCGGGCGTCTCGCGCACCTTCTTGAACAGATCGACGTAATAGTCAGTCTGCTCCTTGGTGACGCCCGGCGGCATGAAGAAGCCGCGCAGCATCAGGTATTCGATGTCGAGGCCCTGCGACTTGCAGGTCGGGATGTCGCTCCAGGCATGCTCGGCTGTGACCTTGTCCTTGTAGTCGAGCGGCTTGCTGTCGAACACGCAGAGCGGACGCACCGAATTGGCGCGCCACTGCGCCACCGCTTCGATCGGATTGTTGACCGTGGAGTCGACGTGCTTGCCGACGAGTTGCACCGCGACCTCGCCGCCGCCGCGGAACGGGATGTAGGTGAACTTGAGTCCGGTCGCCTTCTCGAGCGCGACGGTGATGATCTGGTCTTCCTGCTTGGAGCCGGTGCCGCCCATCTTGAACTGGCCCGGAGGCGCGCTCTTGATCGCGGAGATGTAGTCGCCAGCGGTCTTGTACGGCGTGTCGGCGTTGACCCACAGGACGAACTCGTCGAGCGCCAGCATCGCGACCGGCGTGAGGTCCTTCCAGTTGAACGGGATGCCGGTGCCGAGCGGCGTGGTGAACAGGTTGGAAAGCGTGATGACCAGCTTGTGCGGGTTGCCGCGCGAGGCCTTCACGTCGAGGAAGCCTTCGCCGCCGGCGCCGCCGGCCTTGTTGATGACCACCATCGACTGCTTCATCAGTTGATGCTTGGTCACGATGCCCTGAACCACGCGGGCCATCTGATCGGCGCCGCCGCCGGGACCGGCCGGGACAATGATTTCGACGGGGCGGGTGGGCTCCCAGGCCGCCTGGGCGGCGGGGGCTACCGCGGCGCTCAGCACAACCGCAGCGCCGCACATCAAACGACACAAACTCGTCATCGCGACTTCCTCCCTACAGTTACAAAGCCAACCGTTGACCGGTTGTGCCGTAAAATCGAGTTCTTCTATCGGGTCTTTGCGAAGCCGACAGGCTCTCGCAAGTCCCGGAATAATCATTGGTATACCATAATAACGGAGCCGCGTCCTGCTTCTTTTGGAGGGGTTGCGGTCCATGGCGTCGCAGCGAAATGGAGCACTGCGGCAACGCAACATTCCATCGCGGCGTCCAAGACTTGAAGCCGGAGGACACCTCTGGATTGTGCGACGCGGCGAAAAAAGGAGGGCCCGCAAGCGGGCCCTCAAGTCTTCCCCCGTAAACCTCGGACGGGCTTTCGCCCTAAAATTCCTTCCACTCCGGATTCTCTTTGATTGCAGTGGCGAGCTGCGCCTGCATGCGGCGCGCGCCGCCGCTCGAAGCCACACGCTTCGGTGCGATCGTCGTATTGCTTTCGACCGCGGCAGGTTTCGTCTCGGGCTTCACTTCGATCGTCACAGCCTTCGCGGTGATCGGCCTCGCGGTGACGGTTCGCGCGTGAGTCATGCCCTCGGCGCCCGCCGCCGCATCGATCTGGAAGAACGCCACCTGCTCGTCCATCGACTTGGCCTGATGCTCGAGCGTCTTCGCTGTCGCTGCATTTTCCTCGACGAGCGCCGAGTTCTGCTGCGTGACCTCGTCCATCTGGGTGAGCGCCTTGTTGACCTGCTCGATGCCCGTGGACTGCTCCATGCTCGCATTCGCGATGTCGGAGACGATCGCGGCGACCTGCTTGATCGACTCGACGATCTCGTTCAGCGCGCTGCCCGCCTGATTGACGAGCTCGACGCCGTCCTGCACCTGCGCATTGCTGTTGGTGATGAGATCCTTGATATCCTTCGCGGCTTGCGAGGAGCGTTGCGCGAGGCTTCGCACCTCCGACGCCACCACCGCGAAGCCCCTTCCTGCCTCTCCGGCGCGCGCGGCTTCGACCGCCGCGTTGAGCGCGAGCAAGTTGGTCTGGCGGGCAATCTCGTCGATCACCGTGATGATGTCGGAGATCTTGCGCGAGGATTCCTCGATCTTCGCCATCGCGCTGACCGCCTGCGCCACGACCTCGCCGCCGCGATCCGCGACCTCGCGGGTCTGCGCCGCCGAGGCATTCGCCTGCTGGGCGTTCTCGGCGTTCTTCTTCACGGTCGCCGAAATCTGCTCCATCGAGGCCGATGTCTCTTCGAGCGAGGCCGCCTGCTCTTCGGTGCGTTGCGACAGGTCGGTGGTGGCGGTCGAAATCTCGACCGAGGCATTCGTCACCTCGCGCGCCGACGATTTCACCTCGGCGATGGTCGAGCGGACCTTGTCCGCCATCGAACGCACCGCCTCGGCGATTTGGCCGACCTCGTCCTTGCGGCCGGTACCCGGCACGGAGACGGCGAAATTGCCCCCTGCCAGGTCTTCGAGCGGCTGGACCAGCTTGCGCAGCGGCTTGGCGATCGAGAGCGCCGCAAACACCGCCGTCGCGATCAGCATCAGAACGATGGCGATGCCGACGCCGAGCCCGATGCGGCCCGAAATCACCATCTCATTCGACGCGGTTCGCGACGCCGTCTCGGCGGCCGCACTCGCCGCATTGACGGCGTCCATCACGAGCTCGTCGATCTGCGCCCGCGCCGGAGCCGTGCGCTCGCGATCGATCTGCGTCCTGAGATCGTAAGCCTTCTGCGACTCGGAAACGTTGGAGCTGATCTCGTTGACGACTGCGTTCAAGTCGTCGAGCGCACCGATCAGGGCCCGCTCGCTGACCATGTCGCGCGCGCGCTTCAGCATGCCGAGCGCCGCCGTCGCGCCGCGCTTGGCCTCGTCGACATACGCTTGGTCGTGCAGCGATGCGTAGCGCCAGAAGCCGATGCGGCTGTCCTTCATCCCGGTCAGCGCTTCGCGCAGATCGTTCTCGATCTCGCTCCGCCGCGGCGAGGCCACGAGCGCCTGGGAGCTCATGACGGTGTCGTAGGCCCGGTTCCACTTGGCGGCGGATTCGATCTGCTTTCGGCGCAATGCGATAACCTGCTTGTGCGCGACCGCCTGATCCATGACCGCGGCGATATAGGCATCGAAGGATGACTTGAGCCTCGCCATGCGATCGCGGTTTTCCTGACGAAGCATGCGCTTAAAGGCCGCATCGAGGAACGCTTGGCCTTCCTCGCCATGCTTCTTGAGCCGTTCAATCGCCTTGTCGGCGTCCGGCGTGGTTTCCGCGAGCAAGATGTCGCGGCGCGCCACCTGGGTGTTGATGATCGAAGCACGCCCCGAGTTCACCGCGCCCCGAATGGCGAGCTGGGTTTCCGCAGCGGCCATCAATTCCGCGACCTGACTCTTGCTGATCTGCTCGTTGATCAGCATGCCGGCCACGAGCACGACGGTAAGACCGGCGGACACGCCGAGTTTGGTGCCAATACGGATATTCGAGAGACGAAACATTCTAGTGCTCCTAAGTGCAGTGCAGGCGTGGTGACGTCAGAGGGGTGAAGGCACTCCGGATCTGGGCGTGAAGAAATGGCGTACGCCGGCGTGCGGAACCGCCGCGCTGCTCCGGTGCGTTGCATCGGCGAAGACGACAAATTTTGTCGAACCGGTTGCTCGCGAAACAAGCTGAGCCGTCGTGTGTTGTCTGCTCATAGGTCGGCGTTCATCCGCGTGCATGCTTCACCGCGCGCTTGAAACAACGCCGACCGGCATTTGGTGTGATGATTTCGTGGGCAATCGCCACAACCAGGCGCGCCACGAAGGTAAATGCCTACGGTCAATTTCGGCTTAGTCCGCGAACAGCGGCGGCCTCACCAATTGTGCGGAATTCCGCGTTTTCGGGACATCATCTGCACTTTTGGAGTTGGTGCGACGCCGGTCACAGCTTGCCCGCTGAGAAATAGTGATAAGGCAAAAATTACCACTTTTCGTTGCAACAGGACGTTTCACTGTGCGCCCCGTTCAATCGCTGCGCCGTTTTCATTTCGCAGAATTTTCATCCACCGAAGAATACCGGCACTACCTCGCGCAACGTGTCGGCACTCGCGAAATCGAATTTCCCAGCGGCACGCAAAACTTCGGATGCAGCGTCAACCACCTTTCGATGCAGCAGCTTTCGCTTTTCGCTTACGCGCATCGCGCGGATATCTTCGCGCGCAGCCCGCGAGAAGAAAGCTACCGCTTTCAGATCTGCCTCTCGGGACAGACCGACATCGCAACGGGCGATCATCGCATCCGGCTCAGGCCGGGCAACGCGTGCATGTTGACCGCGTATGACGACAACAAGGTTTCCTACTCAGGTTTCGCCGAGCAGATCGTGCTTCGCGTCACCGCCGACGTTCTCAAGAACAAGCTCCAGACGATGATCGGCACGCGGCCAGTCCACAACATCAAATTCGATCCCATGTTTCACACAGATCCGACCAGCTCGCTCGGTCTGCACAACATGACCATGCATTTAATCCACGAATTGGATGCGAGCGGGACGACGGACTCGATTGCTGTGAGCGAGCTGCAAAATCTCGTGACCACGATGGTCCTGCTCGGCAACCGTCACAATTACAGCGCCGTGCTCGCGGCCAAACCGAAATCGAGCGCGCCGTTTCAGGTCCGCCTTGCGGAAGAATACATGGAGGCGAATTGGGATCGTCCGATCACGATCGAAACGCTGACAGAGGTGACTGGCGTCAGCGCGCGCAGCCTGTTCGAGCGCTTCCAAAGCTTTCGCGGCATTTCGCCGATGGTGTTCCTGCGGCAGGTGCGGTTGCGGCAGGCGCGAAAGATGCTGATGTCACCCAAACCTGACACCACCGTGACCGGCGTCGCGCTGGCCTGCGGCTTTCTCAACACGGGGCATTTCGCGCGGCACTATCGCGAGGCGTTCGGCGAGTTGCCTTCGAAGATTCTCACCGCGTCGCGTTCGTTCCGGGGGATGCTGACGGGCGCCTCCGTCACCCTGATGGTGCAAGGCTGGTTCAGCCTGGCCATCCAGGTGGTCAAGGGATTGGGCACCTGACCACGCAGCAGCGCGCTACAGATGATGCCCGGTGTCGATGACGAAGCGGCTGCCGGTCGCGGTCTTCATATGGGTGATGCAGCCCATCACCGCGAGCGCGACGTCCTGCGGCTCGACCACGCGCTTGAGCGGAACGGATTGCGCGCGCTTCTCCAGCGCCGCGCGATCGCGCCCTGCCACGAAATCGGTCGCGACCGATGCCGGCGACACGCAGAGGAAACGGATCTCCGGTCCGAACGCGCGCGCGAGCGACATCGTCATCGTGTCGAGCGCGGCCTTCGCCGCGCAGTAAGCGATGCTTGAGCCGGAGCCGGTGAAGGCCGACACCGACGACACGCTCACCACCACGCCGTCGCCCGACGCTTTCAAGAGCGGCACCAGCGCGCGGATGACGGAATAAGGCCCGCGCACGTTCCCGATCAGAACCTCGTCGAACAGCGCTTCGTCGAGCGCCTCGAGGTTGTTGTGTGCCACCGGCTTGGTGAAGCCCGCGGAGTTCACGAGAATGTCGCAGCGGCCATATTCGCTTTTCACTTTGTCCGCGAGCGCGCGGGCGCTGGCCGGATCGTTCAGCACGAGGCGCACGATGGAATGTCCACTGCCCGGCAGACTGTCGCGCAGCTTCACCGCGCGGTCCTCGCCGTTGTTGTAGGTGATGACGACGCGGGCGCCGGCCTTCGCCAGCAGCTTGACGGTTTCCGCGCCGATCCCGCTGCTCCCTCCGGTGACCACGGCCACCTTGCCTCGCAGCGCTCCTGCCTCACTCATTGCACGCTCGTCCTATGGATTTCGGAACGCGCGAATGTGGTCCAGGAACGGGGGCGGGTCAAATGGCGCCCTTCAGCAAGCGACGCCCGCACCCGCAAACGAGAGATCCACCTGCCGCTGATCTTCAGCTTCGGCGCCGAGCCATTCGCGAAAAACCGTCAGAGCTTTGTCGCTTCGCCGCGCCGGCCGATACTCCAGCAACCATTCTTCCGGCTTTCGCGCGACAGCCGGAAACGGAGTCACCAACCGCCCCGCCTTCAACGCATCGCTCACATAGGACAGTTGAGCAGCGGCAACGCCGACTCCGTCCAGAGCAGCCTGCATGGCCATGGCGTTACTTTCAAAAACCATGTCGCGCGAAGAGCGCAGGTGCAAATCGGCTCCTACCGTCTCCGACCAGTAGCGCCAATCGTCGGGCATGTTGGACACGCGGATCAGAGCCGCCTCGTTCAGATCCGCGAACGACTGAAACGGGGCGGCCATGGCCGGCGCACACACCGGAACGACGGTGCTTGGAAAAAGCCTGTCGGCCTCGTAGCCCGCGGGACATTCCGTGTCTCGCCGTATTGCGCAAGACCAATTCTCGCGCATGGCCTGCGTGGTGCCGCCTGTCGCCACGCGCACATCGATTTCAGGATGCAGGCGGTGAAACCGCGCAAGGCGCGGAATGAGCCAGTTGACGGCCAATGCCGCGCCAATCCCAACGGTCAGCGTTTGCCTCGAACGCATGGTCTGGACGTCATCGACCAACTGGGCAATCGAATCGAAGCTTTCCGTGAGGCCTGCCAACAGCGCCTCCCCCTGAAACGTGAGTTGCAGTGCACTGCCACGCCGCAAGAACAACGGAAAGCCGAGGCGGTCTTCCAGGAGGCGCACCAGCCTGCTCACGGCCGTCTGCGTGACATTCAATTCCTTCGCCGCCAGCGTAAAGCTGCAATGGCGACCGGCCGCCTCAAAGGCACGCAGTCCATTTAACGAAGGCAACCGACGGCCCATGGGGCGGCTCCAACTTTTTGTCGGCTCGACCGAAAGATTTTGTCGTTTGCCGAACCACCGGATCCGAATGAATGTGCCTCAACAATAAGGCTTAGCAAAGTTCACGAACCAACCAGCGAGAGCAAAATGACCCGCACTTTGATTTTAGGCGCGATCGGCATCGCGACAGCAGGCGGACTATTGTTGAACCAGCCGGAACGCGCCGGCGCGCAGGAACGGAGTGGCGTGACCTCCCACCCGCCCTTGCTGAAGACCGTCCTCCCCAACACCAATCAGGAGGTCGCCGTTTACAACGTGGAGTACGCGCCGGGCGGCATCAATCCACGCCATCTGCATCCGGCGGCAATCACATTCCATGTGATCTCCGGCTCTGGGGTCTGGCAGGAGGAAGGCAAGGCGCCCGTCACGCTGAAAGCCGGCGACAGCCTGTTCGTGCCCGCGGGCACCATCCATTCTCATTGGAATCCAAGCACGACAGAACGCCTGCATTTCGTGGAGTTCATCGTCGCGGAGAAAGACAAGGGACGATCCATCCCGCAGCCCAAGAAGAACTGACAACGCAGAACTGACAGCGCAGGACTGGCAGGTGCGGACGTTCAGCCCAAGCGGACGTCCGCGATACGGCTCAACCGTTCCAAATCGAGGATCGTCAGGTGCCGGCTCTCGATCTCGATCAGCCCCTTCTTGCGGAATTCGGTGAGAACCTTGCTGACATGGACCACCGTCAGCCCGGTCGCATCCGCGATGTGGTGCTGCCGCAGCGGGAAGCTCAGCACCATGTCCGACGCGAGCGAACGCTCGGCAAGCCGGCTGCGCAGATCGAGTATGAGCCGCGCGAGGCGGCGGTCGGCCGCGTGGCGGCCCATGTTGATCGCAAGCCCCTCGGCCCTCATCTCGTTGTCGGAGCAGGCGCGCGACACCGCCTCGAACAGCGCGAAGTCGGAGAACATGCGTTGCAGCACGTCGTTGCGGCTGAAGGTGCGGCAGCGCACCTCGGTAATCGCCTCGACCGAGACGCGGATTTGCGGCTCGAACAACAGGCCGGTCGAGACCACGTCGCCCGGCAGGAGGAACGAGAGAATCTGCCGCCCGCCGTCCGGCAGCGTCACGAACGAACAGGCCCAGCCCTCTGTGATGACCGGCACCACCGTCATCACCTCGCGCTCGCGGCAGATCAGCCGCCGCGGGGCGCACTCCTCCACCGACGACGGCAGCAGCCGCGACAAGGTGAGCCCGAGCGCGCCGGACATGCCGAGCAGCGGCCGCGACTCCGCGCGCGCCTCAATGCCGCGGCCGCTCTGCGGCGGCGCGGACGGCGTTCCGAATGAATGATGCGAGCCGATTTCGTTGAGCACGGCGTTCCCCTTTTCCAATCCAGGGCAATGACGAACGCAACGGCATGACAGAACGGTGACGCAACGATGAGGATACGCGGCGGCGGCTCAGCGCCGGTCCCAGCGCAGCGAATCACTTCGTGCGCCCATTAGAAAAAATCCCAATCCGCCGTCAACATCTAAAGCAATAAACTCAATTGATAAGGCGGATGCAGGACCGCGTTAACGCACATTCCGCTAGTCTCGACAGGGAGACTCAACTAGCTTCGCCCGAGATTCCTAATTTTTGCCGAGGCGCATCCCGCAGATGACGACCATGAGGGTGTTGTTCCTTCGGCAAACCCCGCGTCGCAACTGCATTTGCCCCGTCTGACATGGCCATCCGCTCGATCAATCTGCGAGACTTGGTGATCCTCGTCGCGGAGCCAAGCTCCTACATGTCGATGATCATTCACGGCATGTTGCGCGGCTTCGGGGCCAACAAGGTCCTGGAGGCGCGGGATACCGTCGGCGTGTTCCAGTCGCTGTCGAACCAGAAGGTCGACGTGCTGCTGTGCGACGCACGCATCACGCCGCACGGCGGCTTCTCGGTGACCAGCGCGATCCGCCGAAACCGCGAGAACGAGAACCGCACGTTGCCGATCCTCCTGCTTACCAGCGACACCCGCGAGATGACCGTGAAGAAAGCGCGCGACGTCGGCGCCAACATGGTGATCGCGAAACCGATGTCGCCCGCGAGCCTCTACGACCGCATGGCCTGGGTCGCGTTCAACCCGCGCCAGTTCGTCGATGCGCCGAACTACTTCGGTCCCGATCGCCGCTTCAAGATCGAGGGTTATCCAGGGGGCGTCGGCCGCCGCAAGGGCGACCAGATCACGCAGGTCGCCGCCGAGGCCGGTCCGGCCCTTCAACAGAACGACATCGACAACCTGTTTAACTCCGCCCGTACCGGAGGCGTGTGATGGCTGACAGTCCGGACGAGGCCAAGGTTTTCGCGGTCGATACGCGTTTCCAGCAGATGGCGCGGCGCCCCGGCGGCATCTCGCGCGACAAGGCGCTCGCCGCTGCAGTTCAGGAGATCGAGAACGCGCGGCCGGAGGTCGAGGATTGGCTGGAGCGCGAGGTTCAAGCGCTGAGCCGCGCCGTCGCCGTTGGCCAACGCGGCCGGCCCGCGTCGGAGTGGCTCGAGATCGCGACGCGGCATTGCCGCCAGTTGCGCGACGTCGGCACCACGATGGGACTCGATCTGCTCACCTATGTGACCGATCAGCTTTGCGACATCCTCGAAGTTGCTGCCGAGAAGAAGCAGCTCGATATGGAAACCATCGTCTGCTACGTCGAGGCCGCCGTGCTGTCGCGGCAGGACGCCTACCGCTCGATGAAGCCCGATCAGGTGCCCGAGCTGATCAACGGCCTGCGCGCCGTCGCGATGCGCAACAAGGCGTAGGCGCCGGCAGGCGTTCCCTCAAAACATCTTCGCCTGAAACGGGCTTATGTCCCGGCCCGTCGGTGCGCGCCAAAGGCGCGCTCTAGAAAATCACTTCGTCCGGAATGCTGCGCTGGACCAGCTCGGCGGCTGCGCCTTTGAGATGATTTTGCAGCCGCGCCTTCAGCTCCGACATCGGGATCGAGGCGATCGCCTCTTGGCTCGGATGGTCGGAGTCCGCGCCGTCGGCCCACGAGCCGCTCGAGGTGGCCGCGATACGGGCCAGCGTTTCGTTGAGGCTGGTGAATTCCTGCTGGAGCCGGTCGAACGCCTGAAGCGCGACGACCAGATCGATGTTGTCCTTGCCCGGCCCCGACACGATCAGATCGGTGATACGCGCGACGGACTGCTCGAAGTTCGACACGGTTTCCTGAAGCACCGTCGACAGGGCGCTCAGAAACACATGGACTTCGTGGGCATTCTCCTGTTCGGGCTCTACGGCCCGCTGCACGGCAACGCCAGACACCACCCTCTCCCAATCTTCTTGGGAGAAATACTACCGGAAGAAGGTTACGATAACTTACCGACAACCTGCTCGATCTTCTCTTTCAGAATAGCCGGTGTGAAAGGCTTGATGAGATAGTTGTTCGCGCCGGCCTGGGCGGCCTTCACCACCAGTTCCTGGTCGCCGCGGCCCGTCAACAGGATGAACGGAAGCTTACGGGCGACGGGATGGCCGCGCAGGGCGCGCAGGAATTCGAGGCCGTCCATCACCGGCATGTTGTAGTCACAGATGACAAGGTCGATCGGCTGCAACGAGACAGTGTCCATCGCCTGCTTACCGTTCTCGGCCTCGTGGAAATGACGGACGCCGATCTGCTCCAGCGTCATCTTGGTCATCTGACGCACGCTGTTCTGATCGTCCACAATCAGAATCTTGAGCGCAGCGGTGAGAGGCATTTTTTAACACTCCTGTACGTGCGCCGACCGAGCGCGTTTCGACCGTAACCGTTCCGGGTTAATTTCTTGCAGCAAATGCGGGCTGGGCATCGCGGGCGGCGGCATAGCTGGCAGCCCCCGCCATCTGGGCGGCGCTCATTTCCGAGAGCCGATCGACGTCGAGGATCAGCGCGACGCGGCCGTTGCCCAGGATCGTGGCGCCGGCAACGCCCGGAACCGAGCCATAACTGTCCTCGATACTCTTAATAACAACTTGCTGATGGCCCAGGAGCTCGTCCACGACGAGACCGAAGCGAGTCCCCTCACCGTTCTCGGTGATGATCACCACCCGCTCCGACAGGTCGCTGGCCGTTGAGGTGACATTAAGCATATTCCCAAGCGGCACCAGCGGCAGCAGCTCGCCGCGAAGCTGGAGCACGCCCGGCGTGCCGATCAGATTGCGGATCTCGTCGGCGCCCGGACGCAGGCATTCCACGATCACCGGCATTGGCAGCACATAGGTCTCGCGGCCGAGCTTGATCACCATGCCGTCCATGACGGCGAGCGTCAGCGGCAGCGCGAGCTGGATCGTCATGCCCTTGCCGCGCTCGGACTTCAGCGTGATGCGGCCGCCGAGGTCCTGGATGTTGCGGCGGACGACGTCCATGCCGACGCCGCGGCCGGAGATGTCCGAGATCTGGTCGGCGGTCGAGAAGCCGGGCAGGAAGATCAGGTTGTTGATGGCGTCGTCCGAGAGCTGCGCATCGGCGCTGACGAGGCCCTTCTCCTGCGCCTTCTTCAGGACGCGCTCGTGGTTGATGCCCTGCCCGTCGTCGATCACCTCGATGACGATGCGGCTGCCGCGCTGTTCGGCGCGAAGACGGATGGTGCCTTCCTCGTGCTTGCCGACCTCGTGGCGCTTGGCCGGGGCTTCGATGCCGTGGTCGATCGAGTTGCGGATGATGTGGGTGAGCGGATCGGAGAGCCGCTCGATGATCGAACGGTCGACCTCGGTGTTCTCACCCTCGAACTCCAGCTTCACCTTCTTGCCGGTCTTGGTCGCAACCTCGCGGACGAGGCGGGTCATGCGCTGGAACACCGCGCTCACCGGTTGCGCGCGCATGGACATCACGCTGTCCTTGAGCTCGCGGGTGTGATGCACGACCTCTTCGAGCATCTGCGCGAGCTGGCCGCTCGCGGAGTCCGGCAGGCCCTGCACGATCTGGCCGAGCATGGCCTGCGCGATGACAAGCTCACCGACCATGTTGACGACGCGGTCGATCTTCTCGAGCTCGACACGCGTGGTGGTGACGCCGCCGTTCTTGGCGGCCGCACCGCCGCCCGCGGCGGCGGGCGCCGGTGCCGCGGCAGGCGCGGACTCCGCAGGCGGCATGGTCGCGAAAGCGGGCGTCTCCGCAATCGGCATCACCGGCGCGGTATCGGCATTGAAGTTCGCGGCGGCAGCGGCAAACATCGCCTCCATGCCGTCGCTCGGCTTCGGCTCCGCGGCGGTCACGGTCTGGGAAAATGGCGCTTCTTCGGCGATCGACAGTTCGCAATCGTCGGCGACGAACGCGAACACCTCCTCCACCGCGGACTTCGGCGACTTCGTTTTCAACGAGCCGGTCCAGCCGATGTAGGGATGGTCGTACTCCAGCTCGTTCAGGTGCGGAACGCGGTCGGTCTCGGCGGTGAGATCGAGCTCGCCCATCGCGCGCAGGTCGCGGATGATGAAAAGCGGCTCGTTGGCCTTCTTGAGCATGTCGGCCTTCGGTCGGAACACGATCGAATAGGTGCGGCTGTCGTCGGCCGGCTCGTCGCACACCATCACGGGCGTGAAGCTGATGCCGGCAAAGTCCGCGATCGGCTCCTCGGCCGCCGCATGCCCGTCGCCGCCGATGACGGCTTCAAGCGCAAGCTTCTGTTCATGACCGTAGTTCGGCGGGATCGGATCGCCCGCGCGCGACATGGTCACGAGATCGGAGAGAACGTCGCCGGCCGGAAGCAGGACGTCGATCACCTCCGGTGTCACCGCGAGCTTGCCCGCACGCAGCGCATCAAGAACCGTTTCGAACACATGGGCGAAGTTGACGAGATCCTCGAAACCGAAGATGCCCGCACCGCCCTTCACCGAATGGACCGCGCGGAACACACCATTGATGGTGTCGTCGTTGCCGGTGCCCTCGCGCGCCTCCGTGAGGCCCGCTTCCATGTTTTGCATGGCCTCGGCGCATTCATCGAAAAAGGTCTGCTTTAATTGATCGAGATTCATCGCTCAAATTCCCAATTCTAGGGTGCGACCTTCCGCACTGTCGCAACGAGACGTTCCGGATCGAACGGTTTCACCATCCATCCGGTCGCACCCGCTTCGCGGGCGATCTGACGTTTTTCGGTATCGGCTTCCGTCGTGAGCACCAGAATTGGGATGCCTTTGTGCGCCGGGTTGGCGCGCATCGCGCGGATCACGTCGTAACCGTCTTTCTTCGGCATGTTGATGTCGGTGATGACGACGTCGAATGTTTCCTTGTCGAGGACATCGATGCCCTCCTGGCCGTCGTTGGCCTGCTGGACGTTGAAGCCCGCACCGGAGAGCGTCACCATCAGCATGTCGCGGATGGTGCGCGAGTCGTCGATGGTGAGAATGCGCTTGGACATGGGCGCCTCTTCGAAGTCGTCCGTCGCCGAGACCTGTTCGGGCACCGGCTCAGGAGGGGGTGACGGTTCTTCGGCAGGAGCCGCAGCGGCGGGTATCATGTCGACGGCGGGCACTTCGACGGTCCGGACTTCAACACCCGGATTTTCGATCTCGGGAGCGTCCGGCGCGGCAGCCGCGCCGACCTCAGACTGCGAGACCCAATCGAGATACTTCTCGCCGTTCGCACCCGTCTGCTCATTTTTGGCCAGCGACGGTTCGAGCAGCGCGCCGAGCGCAAGCTCGTTGAACGTGCGCAGGAACTCTTCGGACGGCCGCTCGATCGTCAGGCGGTCGCCGCAATCCTTCATCGCCGCGAGGATGATCTGCACGCAGGAGAAGGTGATCGCCTTCACCTCGGAGGCGTCGAGGCGGACGCCGTCCTCATGCTGAATGGCGCCGGTCATGGTGTGCAAAAAGCTTTCCGCTGCGGCGAAATCCAGCACCGCGGGCAATTTGATCGGCGGGGAGGCAGTGGAGTTGCTCATTGCTTCAAATCCAATGGGTCCAAAAGTGTCAGGTTCAATCCACTACGCTGCGGGACGCCCGGTGGACGTTTTACCGATAGGAGCCTGGGCGGCATCGACGATCGCGTCGGCCATGTGCGAGAGCGGACGCTGGCGGATGACCGCGCCGCGCTCGAAGGCGACGCGCGGCATTCCGTAGATCAGCGACGAGGCTTCGTCCTGGCCGAGCGTGTAAGCGCCGGCGTTGCGCATTTCGAGCATGCCTTCCGCCCCGTCCTTGCCCATGCCGGTGAGGATGACGCCGACCGCCGCAGCGCCTGCGACCTTGGCGCCTGAGCGGAACAGCACGTCGACCGATGGCCGGTGGCCGGAGACAGTCGGGCCGTCATGGAGTGAGGTCATGTACTTGCCCTGGTGGCGGATCAACTCGAGATGGTGCGAGCCCGGCGCGATGTAGACGTGGCCGGCTTCGACGACCTCGTTGTGCTTGGCCTCCGACACCGTCATCGGGCATTCGCGGTTGAGCCGCTCGGCAAAGGCCGCGGTGAAACGCTCAGGCATATGCTGGGTGATGAGAACCGGCGGGCAGTTCGCCGGCAGGCCCATCAGCACCTCTTTCAGAGCCTCGACGCCGCCGGTGGACGCGCCGATCAGAACAATGCGCTCGCGGACATGATTGGTGATCGTGCGTTGCACCGGCGGGCGCGGCGCGGCGCGCGCAATATGACGCGCGGTGACGCGCGAACGCGCCGCGGCCTTCACCTTGGTTTGCAGTTCGGCCTGGATCTTGGCGAGCTCGGCCGCGACGTTGTGCGTCGGCTTCGGAACGAAATCGACCGCGCCGATTTCGAGCGCCTCGAGCGTGATCTCGGCGCCGGCCTGCGTCAGCGTGGAGATCATGACCACCGGCATCGGCCGCAGCGCCATGATCTTCTTCAGGAACTCGACGCCGTTCATGTGCGGCATCTCGACGTCGAGCGTGATGACGTCGGGGTTCAGCGCCTTGATGCGATCGCGTGCCACGTAAGGATCGGGGGCCGAGCCCACGACTTCGATCTCCGGGTCCTCGGAAAGGAGCGCCGTGAGCAACTGGCGGATCACCGCGGAGTCGTCGACGACAAGAACTCGGACCGGCGTGCTCATGATCATCCCCCCTAACTGAAAAGCTCAATGTCGCCGGACGGCGGACGCGTGCCGAGGCGGCTTGCAAACGCGGTTTCTTCCTGACTGACCGCCGCCTTCTCGTTCAGGCCCAGCAGACGGCGCACGACCCGGCCCGTGGCCGGGAAATACTCGATGCGGCGCGGGTAATCGCCACCCAGATCCTTCGCCACGCACCTCAGCCCTTCGGCGTTGAGATACTGGAGAACGAACTCGCAGTTCTCGGTGCCGATCTCATTCGACGTGTCGGTGACATTGCCGCCGCCGAACACCTTGATCTCCATGCGGTCGCGCGAGCAGCCCGCCTTGATCAGCTCGTTGATGAGCTTCTCCATCGCGAAGTTGCCGAAACGCGTCGAACGCGAATGGCCGCCCCAGTTGCCGGATTGCGACTGCGGCAGCATGAAATGATTCATCCCGCCCATCTTGGCGATCGGATCGCGGATGCAGGCCGCGACGCAGGAACCGAGCACGGTGACGATGGATTCGTCCTGGCGGCTGGTCGTGTAGTATTCACCGGGGAACACCTTCACGATCCACGACTTGTTCGCAGCATCGAAGAAGCGCCGGCCGCCCCCGAGCGAAATCGTCGGGTCAGCGATCTCGACCTTCTGCGATGATGCGGTCGCCTGCATCAGGCCGTCCTTTGATAGATGGTGCGGCCGACGATCTTCAGCTTCGGATGCGAACCGATCAGCGACTCGGAATGACCGATGTAGAGCCAGCCGCCCGGCTTGATCTGCTCGATGAAGCGGTCGATCAGCGCCGTCTTGGTCGGCATGTCGAAGTAGATCATGACGTTGCGGCAGAAGATCGCGTCGAACAGGCCGCGAAATGGCCACGGCCCGAGCAGATTGAGCTGGCGGAACGTGATGAGCTGGCGCACGCCGTCATCGACCATGACGCCGGCTTTGCGGCCCTCCTCGCCATTGCTGGCGAAATAGCTGCGGTATTCCTTCGGAACGTCGGACAGCGACTCCATCTGGTACAGGCCGCTCGCGGCCTTGCGGACCACCTCGGTGTCGATGTCGGTCGCGAGGATCTTCGCGTCGTGACGATGGATGTCGTGAATCTCGTGCTTGAGCACCATGCCGATCGTATGCGGCTCCTCGCCGGTCGAGCAGCCGGCGGACCACACGCGCAGGCGGCCGTCGGCCGGACGCTTCTTGGCGTAGGTCGCAGCGACGTTCTTGCGCAGATGGTCGAAGTGATGCGATTCGCGGAAGAACTTGGTCAAGTTCGTCGAGATGGAGTTGATGAAGTTCTCCATCTCGGCGGTGTTCTGCGCGAGGTATTCCCGATAGTCGCGGAACGAGCCAAGCCCGAGCGCGCGCAGGCGGCGCGACAGACGGCTGTAGACCAAGTTGCGCTTGGTCTCCGCCAGCACGATGCCGGCATGCTCGTAGGCGAGCTGCGACAGGCTGCGGAAGTCCGCGTCCGAGAACGCGAACTCCCGCTCGTCATCGGAAATGGCCGGTAAGGCTAAAGCTTCAGCCATGCCGGTTTGAGGCCGCGCCACTTAGAACTCCTTCCACTCCGTGTCTTCCTTGATCGCAGTCGCAAGCTGCGTCTGCATGCGGCGCGCGCCGCCGCCCGCAGCCGCGCGCTTCGGAGCCGCAACCGGCTTCTTCATCTCGACAGGCTTGACGTCCGCCCTGGCTTCGACGGCGACAACCTTGGCCTCGACGGCCTTGGCCACCACCGGCTTCGCGGTCACGACCCTGGCGTGGGTCATGCCTTCGGCGCCCGCGGCGGCATCGATCTGGAAGAATGCGACCTGCTCGTCCATCGACTTGGCTTGATGCTCGAGCGTCTTGGCCGTCGCGGCGTTCTCCTCGACCAGCGCCGAGTTCTGCTGCGTGACCTCATCCATCTGGTTCAAAGCGCGGTTGACCTGCTCGATACCCGTGGACTGCTCGATGCTGGCGTTGGCGATGTCGTTGACGATCGCCGCCACCGTCTTGATCGACTCGACGATCTCGCCCAGTGCCGTGCCGGCCTGGTTCACCAGATCGACACCGTCCTTCACCTGCGAGTTCGAGTTGGTGATGAGGTCCTTGATGTCCTTGGCAGCTTGCGAGGAGCGCTGCGCGAGGCTGCGAACTTCCGACGCGACCACCGCGAAGCCGCGGCCCGCCTCACCCGCACGGGCCGCTTCGACGGCCGCGTTGAGCGCGAGCAGGTTGGTCTGCCGCGCGATCTCGTCGATCACGCCGATGATGTCGCCGATCTTCTGCGAGGACTCCTCGATCTTCGCCATCGCACCGACGGCCTTGGCGACAACGGCGCCGCCGCGATCCGCGACCTGGCGGGTCTGCGCAGCGGAGGCATTCGCCTGCTGGGCGTTCTCGGCGTTCTTCTTCACCGTCGCGGAGATTTCCTCCATCGAGGCCGACGTCTCTTCGAGCGAGGCCGCCTGCTCTTCGGTGCGCTGCGACAGGTCGGTCGTGCTGGTCGAGATTTCCATCGAGGCGTTGGTCACCTCGCGCGCCGACGACTTCACCTCGGAGATCGTCGAACGGACCTTGTCCGCCATCGTCGAGATCGCGGTCGCGATCTGACCGACCTCATCCCTGTTGCCGACACCCGGCACATGAACGGCGAAATTGCCTTCGGAGATTTTCTTCAGCTCGCCGACCAGCAGCGAAATCGGGCGGGCCACGCCGAACTGCACCAGCATAAACGCCAGCGCGAAGACCACCGCGACCGCGACGCCCGCGGCGGTGGCGGTCACGGTGATGGTCCGATTGGTGAAGATCGTGGCGTCGTCGGAGACCTGCCGCACGTGTTTTTCGACCTCGAGGATAAGCGCTTCGATCTGGCGGCGGACCTCCGCGGTCCGCTGGGACATCCCCTGCGCACGCTGCGTGGACTCTTCGTTCTCGTTCCGCATCGTGAGCTTTTCGATCTCGAGATATTCTTCCCGGTGAACCTTGTCGTAGAGCGCGTAAATCTGCTCGGCGCGCGGGCCGTATTCCGGCGAGAGCTTCTTGATCTCGGCGACCAACGGCGGCATCGCCTTCCAGTTGGCCTCGATCTGCGCTTGCGTCTTCTTCATGTCCTCGAGCTTGGTCTCGGCGATGATCCGCCATGACAAGCGACCGAAAGCCTCCACGCGGTTCTGAAGCAGCAGGAGCTGCTTCATCGTCGCGATGTCTTTTTCGAGAATCTCGGTGTAGGTGTTGTCGATCGCCTTCATATTGGCGGTCGCGTACCAGATCGCGCCTCCCGCCACGGCCGCCAGCACGCCCAGGCAGGCCAATATTTTGTATAGGATCTTAACATTCGAGAGCTTGAGTCCGACTTTCATGATGACGACGAGACCTTCGGGGGGCGGCAAACAGCCGTGTTTCGGGGGATCTTTTGTTTGCAGTTTTATGCCGCCCGTTCGCCGCGTTGGACGCGGCGCGGTTGGCGAGTCTTTTGATTTCCAGCAAGTCGCAGTTCATCGGTGCAGCGGCGAACGTCAGGCCGCAGCGGCCTGACTTTCACCGATCTTCGACGAGAAGAGATTGGGCAGATCGATCAGCGCGATCATCGCGTTCTCGACGGTCACCAGACCCGACAGGAATTCCACCTGCGAGGTGCTCGCCGTGCGCGGCACCGGCTGGATCTGCGTCGCCTCGAACGAGACGATGTCGAGCACGCGGTCGGCGAGCAGGCCGACGAGGCGCGAGTCGATCTGAACGATGATGACGATGTGAAGCGCGGTCGCTTCCGTCATGCCCTGACCGAAGCGGCAGCGCAGATCGACGATCGGCACGATCACGCCGCGCAGGTTGAGCACGCCGCGCACGTATTCCGGTTGCTTGGGAAGATGCGTGATCTCCGACCAGCCCTTGATCTCGCGCACGGCCATGATGTCCACGCCGTATTGATCGTTTCCGATCGCGAAGCTGATGAGTTCGCTGGTGGCGGCGGGGGCCGGGCCCGACGAAGCCGGTGCCGTGGCTGTGGTGGATGCTTGGTTCATCGGTTCTGGAATCTCCCTTGAGCACTGACCAAAACGTCGGTCGCGCCGGGCGGCACTGTCGGATCGGCTGATGACGGACAGGGTTAACGACGCTTCACCGCAGGATGATCTTTTGCGGTTATGGCTTGGTTAATTTGCCGCAGTTCGGCGGCAAAAACGCCGCAGTTCCCGGAAGCTACTTAATCCAATTGCTTAAACTGGATTAAGGAAGCGGCGCTGCGTTCCGGTAGCGCGAACGATGGAACAATCCAGTGGATATATCGCTGGATTTCTCAATCGCTGATAAACCCCATCCGCGGGGTGCGCTATCGCTGAGGTTCCATGGTGACGACGCGGGCGGCGAGAACGCAGAACCGACATGGCCGATCAATTTGACGTCGTGGTCGTGGGATATGGCCTTGCAGGGGCGATCAGCGCGATCGAGGCCCATGACGCAGGGGCAAGCGTTCTTCTTGTCGAGAAAGAATCCTTTCCGGGCGGAATATCGATTTGCGCCGGCGGCGGGGCGCGGATCGCCGACGATGCCGGAAAGGCGTTTGAATATTTGAAGGCGAGCAACGCCGAGACCACGCCAGATGCCGTGCTCATGGCTTTTGCGCGAGCGTTGGTGGAGCTTCCGTCTTACGTGCGGAAGCTCTGCAAGCCGCTTGATGCCGTCGTCAGCATCAACACCATAAGAGGCAACTATCCCCTGCCGGGCCACGAAACATGGGGCTATGTGCGCGTCGAGAGCGTTCCCGGCTTCGATCCTGCTGATGCCTATCCGCACGTCCGCGCGGAGGGCGAGGTGGAAGGCCGCAACATGTTCAAGGTGGCGGAGGAGCATATCAAGCAGCGCGGCATTCCCGTGCGTCTTGGCTCTCCGGTGCGTCATCTCCTGCACGACAGCGGCGAAGTGCGAGGCGTCGTCTGTGACACGCCGATCGTGGCGCGGCGCGCGGTCATCCTCGCAACCGGCGGATTCGAGTCATCCGAAGAAATGCAGCGCCAGTTCTGGCCGACACCACCGGCCCGCGCGGTTGCCACGTTTGGCAACACCGGCGATGGAATCCGCATGGGTCAGCAAGCCGGCGCAGGGCTCTGGCATATGTGGCACTACCACGGGGTCTACGGATTTCATCACCCGGACCCGGACTTCAAACTCGGCATCCGCATCCGCCGCATGCGCAATTGGATACCCGGCTCGAAATCGGCCCATCACAATCCGATGAGCTGGATCGTCGTCGACCAGCACGGCGAGCGGTTCATGAATGAATACGATCCCTATATGCAGGATACGAACCATCGGCCGATGGCTTTGTACGATCCGATCACCCAGAGCTATCCGAGAATTCCCTCCGTCCTCGTCGTCGATACGAAGGGGCGCGCGCTTTATCCGCTCTGCGAGCCGATCTACAGCGATCCCGGGCTCAGCGCTCGCTTCGGCAAATATTCGCTGCGCGAATTTGACGAACAGGTGCTGGTGACGCGACCGAGCCTTGAAGCCATCGCCGAGGAATTCGGGCTCGATGCGGGTCGCTTCGCCACGACCGTCGCGCGGTGGAACGACGCTTGTGCCGCGGGTGTCGACTCTCAATTCAACCGCCCCCCCGGCAGCATGATGCCGATCCTCGAGCCGCCGTTTTCGGCCGCGAAGGTGTGGCCAATCGTTTCGAACACCCAGGGCGGCCTGGTGCACGACGAGCATCAGCGCGTGTTGAATTCCTTTGGCGAACCGATCCCGCGGCTCTACGTCGCGGGCGAGCTCGGAAGCATATTCGGTCACCTCTACATCTCCGGAGGAAATTACTCGGAGTGTATGATCGCAGGGCGGATTGCCGGGACTGAAGCGGCGGAACTCGAACCGTGGCGTTCTCCGGCGGGGTGATGTGAGAGATCAATTTTGTCTGGATCGTCGGTGGGACAACGATGCGGCACGGACTCTCCTGGTTGATTGTCGTTTTGCTGACGGCGGCGCTTAGCGTTGCCGCCAAGGCCGAAGATTATCCTTCGAGACCGATCCGGTTCATCGTGCCGTTCCTTGCGGGCGGCGGCGTCGATGTGGCGGCCCGAATCCTGGGGCAAAAGCTCGCCGACGTCTTCGGCCAGCAGGTCGTCATCGAAAACCGGCCGGGCGCCGGCGGCATGATCGGAGCAACCGCTGTCGCGAAAGCTGCGCCGGACGGCTACACGCTTCTGCTCGGCCCCGGCGATTTCGTCACGCGGCCGTCTCTCATGCCGGGCATGACCTTCGATCCGCACAAGGATCTGGTGCCGGTCGCCATGGTGAGCAGCAACCCCATGCTGGTCGTCGCGGGCGCAAACGCGCCCTACAGCAACATCAAGGAGTTGATCGAAGCGGCGCAGCGCCGGCCCGGTGAAATCGGTTACGCCACGCCCGGCAACGCCACCCTCAACCATGTGGCCGGCGAATGGATGGCCGCGGAAGCGAAAATCAAGTTGCTGCATGTCCCCTATCGCGGCGGCAGCGCAGCCGCCAATGGAATCGCCGCCGGTGACGTGCCGCTCGGCGTTGTCTCGCCACCGGTCGTCCAAGCCCTCATCGACACCGGCCGGATAAAAGCTATCGCTCTGACCGGAAAGGATCGGCCTCCGTCTGCGCCTGCATCATGGCCGACGCTCATCGAGAGCGGACTGGATGTCGATGCGATTTTCTGGGTCGGCCTGTTTGCGCCCGCGAATACACCGGAGGAGATCATGACGCGGCTCGATCAGGAGACAGAACGCGCGCTGCAAGACAACAATGTCCGCCAGCAGATGCTCAATGCCGGCCTCGACCCGACGTATGTGGGCCAGAGGGCTTTCATCGAACGCATTCGAGCGGAAGAAGCCCGTTATGATCGGATTCTCAAGCAAACCGGGATACGGGTGGCGCCACAATAATGTGAGCGGCCTATCTGTGCGATATCCGCGTGCGGCGGCCGCCCGCACGTGCTGGCGATTTCGCTTTCGGCGCCGGCTGCCCCGAAACCGGGTTGTCTTCGCGGCACACAGCCTCGATCGCTGCCATCAGCAAACGGCTGCTGCTCGACAGCACTTGGTTTTGCCGCCACACGATCCCAATCGGCCGCACCATGAACGGCGAGTCGATGGGAATCTCGATCGACTTCGGATCGCTCGTGTCCTTGATGCCCATCTGCGCGATCAGCCCGAGATGATCAGTGCGCGCCACCACCGACTTGATGAACTCCGTCGAGCTGCATTCGACATCCGGCTCGGGCATCGAGAGGTTCTCCGCCTCGAACACACGCGACAGCCGGACGCGGTGATTGTGTCCGCGCTCGGGCAACACCCATTTGAACCGGAGCAGATCGCGCACGCTGACTTTCGCTTTCCCCGTCAGCTCGTGGCCCGGCCGTGCGATCACCGCGATCCGGTCGTTCACCAGCTCGTGCTGGATGAGCCCGCCCATGCGGGAGCCCAGCGGCAACTGCGACATGATGAAGTCGTAGCGGCCGTCCAGCAGTCCCGGCGTGTGATCGCCGATCGCCGTGTGGATGTTGACGTGAATGAGCGGATGCTCGCGAAGAAGCCGCACCATCGCGCTTGAAAGGATGTCGCTGGAGATCAGCGGCCCCGCCGCGATGCTGACGGTGCCGCGCGCGCCGGACCGCATCGACTCGATCTCGCGCACCGCCTGCTCGGTGCTGGCCAGGATGCCGTGCGCATGCGGGCGCAGCGCCTCGCCGTAAAGCGTCGGCCGCATGCCCTTGCTGTCGCGGGTGAACAGCGGCACGCCGAGCCGCTCCTCCAGCCGCTGGATGCTCTTGGTCAGCGCGGGCTGTGACACGTTGAGCGCGGAGGCGGCGCGGCCGAGGCTGCCGTTCTCGATCACGGCGATCACGTTCTGAAGCTGTTTTGCGTCCACGTCCGGCTCCGGCCTCCTCATAACTTTGAGCTATGACTTTAAACAAATTGGTATTGGACGGGAATGGTCCGCGAAGGCAGCTTGCGGCCAACTCCGGCCCGCCGCACGGCGGGCTCCGGCCCCAACCCTCACAACAGGAAGTTCCAATGAGCATCAAGATGCGCCGCGTCGTCACCGGACACGACAAGGACGGCAACGCCGTCGTGAAGATCGACGAGATGCTGAAGAACGTCGGGTCGCGCCGGCCGGGCCAGTCGTCCGCCGTGATCTGGGCGACCGATGGCATTCCGGTGAACAATGACGGCGACGAGGATCAGGCTTCACTCCCGAAGGGCACCACGATCGAGAACGGCACCGTGTTCCGCGTGGTGCGTTACGAGCCCGGCGTCACGCCGCGCCGCCACCGCACCGACTCGGTGGACTACGCCATCGTCATCGAAGGCGAGATCGACATGGAGCTGGACGGCGCAACGGTCACGCTGAAGCAGGGCGACGCGCTCGTGCAGCGCGGTACGGTCCACAACTGGGTGAACCGCAGTGACAAGGTTGCGGTCGTCGCCTTCGTTCTGGTGTCGGCGAAGCCGGTCACCGTCGGCGGCCGTCCGCTGAACGCCGAAGGCTGAGGAGAACACCAATGCCGGACGCAAAGGTTGGCAACGTCGTCCTCCACTACAAGGTGGTCGGCGACAAGGGACCGTGGATCGCACTCACGCCGGGCAGCCGCCGCAACTACGACGAACTCATGTCGCTGTCGCAAGAGATCGCGAAGCACGACTATCGCGTTCTGCTGCACGACCGCCGCAACTGCGGTCGCTCCGAGGTCGGCATCGAGGCGCGCGGCTCCGAGAGTGAGATCTGGGCCGACGATCTCTACGAACTCGCCAAACAGCTTGGCGCCGCGCCGCTCTACGCCGGCGGCTCGTCGGCGGGTGCGCGGCTCGCGCTTCTGTTCGCGCTGCGTCATCCCGACGCGGTGAAGGGCCTGCTGCTGTGGCGCGTCACCGGCGGTCAACACGCCGCGCAGAAGCTCGCGCATCAGTATTACGGCTCGTTCGCCGAGATGGCGAAGACCGGCGGCATGGAAGCGGTCTGCGCCTCCGAGCATTTTGCCGCAGTCATCAAGGCGCGGCCTTCGAACCGCGACCGGCTGATGGCCATGAAGCCCGAGGATTTCATCGCGGTGATGAACGTTTGGCGCGACAACTTCCTCGCGGCGGCCGACCTTCCCGTCGTCGGCGCGACCGAGGAGCAGTTGCGCGCGATGAAGATCCCGGCCTGCATCGTCTCCGGCAACGACAAGGTCCACACGCCCGCGACCGCACGCAAGGCCGCGAGCCTCATTCCCGGCAGCGAATTCCATGACGACGTGGTGCAAAAGCGCGCCGACGGCGATCTCCTGGAGTCCTGGGACCAGGCCGAGTGGAAATCGAAGGAAGGCCGTCTCGCGGAAATCTTCAGCGCATTCCTGAAGAAGGTCGGCTGAAAAAGCTGCGGCCGATCCGACGGATTTGCCGCAGCACGGTTTCACGAAATGACGCGGTGGACTCGCCGCGTGAATGCTAAAATCGACTCAACCAGAAAAAATGAATTGGTGAGGAATGCCCATGCTGAGAACTCTTGCTCTCACGTTTGCGCTCGCGGCCACTGTCGCGCCGGCTGCGCTCGCGCAAAACTATCCCGATCAACCCGTGCGGCTGGTCATCGGCTTCGCCGCTGGCAGCGGCCCCGACATTCAGGGCCGCACTGTCGCGATCGAGCTGGGCAAGATGCTGGGCCAGCAGTTCTACGTCGAGAACCGGCTCGGCGCGAACGGCACGATCGCCGCGCGCACGGTCGCGCAGAGCAAGCCCGACGGCTATTCGCTTTTGTTCACCAGTTCATCGATCGCCGCGACCCCGCACATCTATCGCAACCTCGGCTATGACACGCTGAACGACCTTCGCCCCATCGCCACCGTCGGCGAGCTCGACGGCATCTTCCTGCTCGTTGACGCGAAGTCGCCGATCAAGTCGGTGCAGGAGCTGATCGCAAAGGCGAAGGCCGACCGCGTGCTCTATGGCTCGCCCGGCGTCGGCAACGGTTTGCATCTCGCGACCGAAATGTTCGCCAAGACCGCCGGCATCAAGCTGCAACACGTTCCCTACAAGGGTGCATCCGAGGTGATGACGGGAATGCTGAGCGGTGCGGTCGACATGATGTTCGTCACGCCGCCGTCGGTGCAGGGCTTGCTCAAGGAGGGCCGCGTGCGCGCGCTCGCTTTCACCGGCACCAAGCCGTTCCCGGCGTTCCCCGAGGTGCCGCTGCTCAAGGACCAGCTGCCCGGCTACCAGCCGCAAGGCTCGTGGGGCATTTTCCTCGCGCCCGCGAAGACGCCGGAGCCGATCATGCAATTGCTCAGCGCCTCGATCCGCAAGGCGCTCCTGGTGCCCGAGGTCGCGTCGGTCATCCAGCGCGACGGCTACCTGCCGGACAATCGCGATCTGGCCCAGGCGGCGGCGTTCTTCAAAAAGGAAGTCGAGGCGGCCGGCGAGGCTGTGAAGGCAGCCGGGATCGAACCGAACTGAGTGAGTCCGTTCCGGGCTCACGTTTCCCCACACTACCAATCGGTAAGAACACCAATCGTCGCCGCGGTCGCTCCGGCGCCGGCGACGAGCGGCCCGTAGCGTAGCGCCTTGGCGCGGATGTCCTTCGGCAGCGCCAGCACCGCGTGTTTGAGCCGCGCCCGTGCGTGTTGGCGTGCGATTTTGTAGAGCGTGCCCATCGCCGTCAGCCCCACGCAGAAATCCTGCACCGGCTCCTCGCCACGGCCCCTGGTCCATTGCAGCTTGTAGGCGTCGCACGGCGGCAGCAGGTCATAACGCAAGAAGCCCTGCTCGAAACACCATGCGAGCGTCAGCATCATCTGCTCCTGCCCGGGACTAAAGGCGGCGAGCGCGGGGTCGAACGCGCCCATGAACGCCGCGTAGTGATGCTGGTTGGCGAAGCCGAGTTCGATCGCCACTGGCGCCGCGCCGGCCTCAAGCACGCTGACATGGACCCCAGGGCCGTTCGCCGCCGCAATCAGCGTGGCCTCGTGGTCCTCGGCGCCGATCACGCGGCTGGACAGCGCCTGTTCGCGCAGCCACTGCTGCTTCCACTGCAACGCGGTCGCGAGCGCCGCCTGTCCCGCCCTGCCGGACAGCACCGTGAAGCTGAGCGGTCCGCACGCCTCCTCGAGCTTGCGCCGCCGCTGCCGGCGCATGCGCGCGGTGTGCTTGCTGAACTGCGCGCAGTAGGCCTCGAAACCGTCGAACGCCAGCAGATCGACAAAAGGAGCGCTGTCACAATCGATGCTCGCGTTCGGCATGGCGGAGAGAACGGACGTCAAGCCGGAGTCCGCACGCACGGCACGGCACAGGATCGCATCGACGCGATGGCTCGCCTGCAACTGACGGCACAGCGCCTCGAAGCTGTCGTCATCGAGCGGCTCGCCGATCACGTCGCTGTACTGGGCGAGCGGACTGGCAAGATCGGTGGCGACGAGCGCGCCATAGCGGCGCTCGATCCGCAGCGGCCAGAGCGTCCGGACCGTGCCGTCGCGGGTGAAGGCGGCGACCGGCGCCTGCGGCGTTGCCGCCAGGACCTCCAGGAGCAGGTCTGTCTGGTGAAACACCGTTCCCGGCCGCGGATGGTGGCGGCCGATCTCGCCGGCCTGCCGCAGCAGCGCCGCAGCATCGGCTCCGCCGGCAAACGACAGTTCGGTGGAGGCGTGCGGGCGGTGCGTGGCGATAAGGCTGTGAGGTCGGAGAAGCGGCATGCGGGCCTTCGGTAAAAACGGGCGCCTGTGCGCCGGCTCCAGCCGACCAAACCAGTCCGTGTTTAGCGGCAGGTTACGAGCCGGTGCGACGCAATGGCTCAGCGTTTGAGCCAGCCATTGCAACGGTCCGGTCGGTGAAGGAACGAAGCGAGCGCCATTTTCCAGCGATCGCCCGCGGCTGAGCGTAGACGCGTTGCCAGCGTGTTTATTATTGTCGTTTCAATTTATGCGGGAGCCGCCGTTCAAGCTTGATCAGCTTGGCCGTGCGAACAGCAGCTTTCGGGGCAAGGGCATAAAAGCAAAAACCCCGCCAAGTCATTGACTTGGCGGGGTTATTTGGTTGCGGGGGCTGGATTTGAACCAACGACCTTCAGGTTATGAGCCTGACGAGCTACCGGGCTGCTCCACCCCGCGTCAAACGCGTGGGCACCTTATGAAACAGGCAGCCCCCCGGATGCAAGCTTAACTGTCATCTGGTTGATAACGTTCGTCCAATCGCTTGGTTCGGCCTGCCGCCACAATTCTACCCCGGGGTACCAGGGGGTCCGGCTTCCGGTCATCCCCCAGCGCCAATCGGGCTGGAACGGGATCAGGGCCCAGACCGGCCGCCCCAGCGCCCCGGCCAGATGGGCCACCGACGTGTCCACGCAGATCGCCAGGTCCGCCAGCGCCAGCACCGCGGCAGTGTCGGAGAAATCGTCGAGTTCGCCCCCGACGTGGAGGATGCGCGGGTCTCGCGCGAGACGCTCGGCGTCCGCGGCGCGAAGCTCGCGCTGGATGCTGACGAAGTGCACGTTCGGCGTGGCGAGCAGCGGTTCGAGCGCTGCGAGCGTCAGCGAGCGGTTGCGGTCGTTGACGTGGGTGGCGCGGCCCGACCACGCGATCGCGACGCGAGGAGCGGCGAGCGCTTCGAGCTTCGGCCGCCACTTGGCGATGTGGTCCGCGCTCGCGCGCAGATACGGGACCTCCGCCGGAATGTTCTCCGGCGTCGTCTTCAGCGCGAGCGGCAGGCTCATCAGCGGGCAATGCACGTCGAACGCCGGCAGCGTTTCACCGCGCCCGAACACGGCCGACACGCCTTCGATCTGCGACAGCAAGTCCTTCAGCTCCGGCTGCACCTCCAAAATCACCTTCGCGCCGCCCCGCGCCAGCAGCGTGGCGTAGCGCGCGAACTGGATGGTGTCGCCGAGCCCCTGCTCCGCATGAAGAAGGATCGTCTTGCCGCCGAGCGGCGTCTCCCCGAGCCATAGCGGCTGGCGGAAGCGCGGCTTTACGTTCATGCCGCTGCGCTTCCAGCGCCATTCGTATTCGGCAAAGCCGCGCGCGTAGTCGCCGAGCGTGAGCAGCGACAGCGACGTGTTGAAATGCGCGTCGGCGTCGTCGGGCTTGATCGCAAGCGTCTTGGCGTAACTCGCGACCGCTTCCGCGTGGCGGTTCAGCGCCGCGAGCGCGAGCCCGCGGTTGCGCAGCGCGCCGATGTGCTGCGGCATCGCCATCAACGCCTGATCGTAGGCGCGCACCGCCTCGGCGTCGCGGCCGAGCGCGTGCAGCGCGTTGCCGCGGTTGTAGAGCGCGAGCGGATGGCCGGGCGCGAGCTTCAGCGCCTCGTCGTAATCGACAAGCGCTTTCTCCGGCTCGTCGGTTTCGGCCAGCGCATTGCCGCGGTTGATCCGCGCAATGACGTGGCGCGGCTGCGCGGCGATCACCTTGTCGAAGGCAGCCGCGGCCTCGGCGGGGCGCTTCAATTCGAGCAGCACGTTGCCGCGCGTGTTGAGCGATTCGAGATGGTTCGGCGCGAGCGCCAGCGCCTTGTCGACGCTCGCAAGCCCCTCCTCGCCGCGTCTCAGCGCGACCAGCACCATGCCGAGATTCGACAGCGCGTCGGGCGAGCGCGGGTTCACCTTCAGCGCTTGCGAGACGAGCCGGAACGCCTCGCCCGCCTTGCCGCGCTGGTGGTTCAGCATGCCGAGCAGATGCAGCGCGTCGAACTGGTTGCGGTCCGCCTTCAAGACGCGCGAATAGAACTTCTCCGCGTCGTCGAGACGGCCCTGCTGATGCAGCGCGACCGCCTGTTGCAGCGTCTGGCCGAGATCGAAGCCGGGTGGTTTCGCCATTCCGCGCTCTAATTGAACCGCCCGCCGGCGTCCTTGATCGCCTGCGTGTAGAGCGCGATGTCGTCCTTCATATATTGCGCGTAGTTCGCGGTGCCGTTCTCGCGCATCTCCATGCCAAGCGAGACGAAGCGGTCGCTCATGTCCGGTTCGCGCATCGCTTTGGCCAACTCGCCCTGCATCTTCGCGACCAGCGCCGGCGATGCGCCCGCGGGCAGTTGCACGCCGATCATCGTCGCGATGTCGAAGCCTTTAAAACCTTGCTCGATCGCGGTCGGCACGTTGGGCAGCGACTTCGAGCGCTGCTCGGTGCTGATCGCAAGCACCTTGAGCGTGCCTTGTTCAATGAGCGGCTTCACGTTCGGGATGCCCGACCAGCCCGACTGCACCTCTCCCTTCATCAGCGCGCCGACGAGCGCCGTGCCGCCGCGATAGGGCGCGTGCAGCACGTCGATGCCGGCGCGCGCGGCGAACACCGCCATCGTCAGGTGATGCACCGAGCCCTGCCCCGCCGAGCCGTAGCTGATCGCGCCGGGCTTGGCCTTGGCGAGCGCGACGAACTCCGCGAGGTTCTTCGCCTCGACCGACGGATGCGTCACCAGCACGGTCGGCACCTGCGCCAGCGCAGTGACCGGCGTAAAGTCAGTGAGTGGCTTGTAGGGAAGGTCAGGCGTCAGCGCGACGTTAATGGCCATCGCGCCGGAATCGCCGAGCATGATGACATGGCCGTCGTTCGGCAGGCCCGCGACCATCTTCGCCGCCACCACGCCGCCCGCGCCCGGCACGTTCTCGACCACGAACGGCTTGCCGAGCGCGTGGGTCAGCTTCTGCGCCAGAAGCCGCCCGAGGATGTCCGGGTTGCCGCCCGGCGCCGCCGCGACGATCACCCGCACCGGCTTCGACGGCCAGTGCGCCGCCGCGTCCTGGGCCGACGCGCCGGACAAGCCGAGAATCCAGGCCAGAGCTGCAATCGCAAAGAAACGCATGGACAAACGGATCATTGGCGGCCTCTCGTTCTGCTCCGTCATGGCCGGGCTTGTCCCGGCCATCCACGTCTTACTTTCTGTCCGGTGGTATCAAGAAGCAAGACGTGGATGCCCGCGACAAGCGCGGGCATGACGTGGAGAGAGCCGCGCGATCCACGACGATCATCAATCCGCTCACAGCCGGTTGCGGCGCGCAATCAGCCGCGTCACGTCGGCAGACGTCTCGGCGTCGGACTTGGATTTCAGCGCCAAAGCCGCCTTGGCCTTCGGCCGCTCGAGACAACGATACAGCCACGCCTTCAGGTTCGGATTGGCCGAGAGATCCATATCGACGGAGCGGCTGATGACGGCGGCGACGTTGAGATCGGCCACCGTGAACGTGTCGCCCAGGAGATACGGCTGCTTCGACACCGCGGCGTCCAGCACCTTGAACGGCGCCTTCAGCACGCCGAGCGCCTCCTCGCGCTTGGCAACGTTCTGCTCCTCCTTCGGCAATCGAATGGTGTGCAGCGACCAGATGTTGACGCCGCGGTCCACCTCTGTAACGGCCCACAGGCTCCACTGCGCGACCAGCGCCTCGCCCTGGATCGTCGCCGGATAGAGCGTGCCCGTTCCATATTTCTTCGCGAGATACATCGTGATCGCGAGCGACTCGAACAACACGAAATCGCCGTCGACGATCACCGGCAGCCGCCCGTTCGGATTGATCGCCAGGAACTCCGGCGTGCGCGCGCCCGCGTCGCCGATCTCGACCGGAATGTGCTCGTATTCGATGCCAAGCTCCATCGAGACCCAGAGCGCGCGGAAGGCGCGGGTCCGCGCCATGCCGTAGATTTTCAAAACCGCCATGCTTGCCTCTTGCTCAACTGTCATCGCCCGCCATAGCCGTCCAAAGGACGGCGTCGCTTCGCTCGCCTATGGGCGGGCGATCCAGCTCTTCTCTAAAGTGCTGGATGCCCCGCCTACGCGGGGCATGACAGCGGAACTGAACGCGCGCAGCATACTCGACAATCGCGCACCGCGCGCCATAGGCTCGGGGGCCTGCAACGGAAATGAGGCCGCCATGATCCGGGCACTCGCGTTCCTCATCGTCTCTGCGTTGTCCGCCAGCGCGGCACACGCACAGGATCAACTCAAAATTGCGATCGGCCAGCGCGGCGGCTGGGAGCAATGCGTCTCCGAGCTCGGCCAGGACAAAGGTTTCTTCAAGAAACACGGCCTCGTGCTGGAGCTTCTCTACACGCAAGGCAGCGCCGAGACGCTGCAATCGGTGATCTCCAACAGCGTGGACATCGGCATCGGGCTCGGCACCCACGGGATGCTGGCGGCTTATGTGAAGGGCGCGCCGATCCGCGGTGTCGGCGGCTCGTTCACCAGCGCGGACGAGCAGTTCTATTACGTGCCGGCAGACTCACCCATCAAGACGATGAAGGACGCCGACGGCAAAACGATCTCGATTTCGACGAACGGCTCGGCGTCCAACATGTTCGCGCTGCATCTGGCGCGGCACTTCGGCGTCACGCTGAAGCCGCAACCGACCGGCGCCTATGCGGCGACGCTGACGCAGACATTGACCAAGCAGGTCGACATCGGATTTTCCGCAGCGCCGTTCAATCTGAATTACGCCGACGAAGGCCGCATCCGCATCGTCGCGCGCGGCAGCGACGTGCCGGAGTTGCGCGACATGACCAGCCGACTGATCGTGGTCAACGTGGCCGGGCTGGAGAAAAAGCGCGATATTCTCAAGCGCTACATGGCGGCGTATCGCGAGACGCTCGACTGGATGTATTCCGATCCCGCCGCGATCGACGCCTATACGAAATGGTCGCAACTTCCGAAGGCTGTCGCTTCCCGCGCGCCGGAATATATGACCAAGCGCAACATGGACCCGGGCCGGATTTCGGGATTGCCGGGCATCCAGGAGGATGCGGTGAAGTTCAAGTATATTCCCGCGCCGCTGACCGAAGCGCAGTTGAAGGACGCGCTGCCGGTGGATGCGCTGAAGTAGTGCGCCGCCTGCTCAAGTATCAGCGATAAACTCCGCTGTCATTCCGGGGCGGCGCGCAGCGCCGAACCCGGAATCCAGAACCACGCTCCGAATGTGCCTCTGGATTCCGGGTTCGCGCCTTCGGCACGCCCCGGAATGACGGCGGAGTGTTACGCTGGCGGGGTTATTCCGAGCGACAGCAACATCACTCCGGCTGAATGTTCGCCGCCTTCACGAGTTGCCCGCGCACGGCAATGCCGTCGCGCACCGTGGCGGCGAGTTCATCAGGCGTCGAAGCAACAACCGCGAGCCCGAGCGCCCCGAGCTTCTCCTTGGCCGCATCCTCTTTCAGAATCCGCACCATCTCCCGATTCAGCTTCGTCACGATCGGCGCGGGCGTCCCGTGCGGCGCGAAGAACCCGAGCCACGACGACATCTCGAAGCCCGGCACGGTTTCCGCGATGGTCGGCACATTGGGGATCGCCGCGTAGCGCGTCTTCTCGACCACCGCGAGCACCTTGATGCGGCCGGTGGAGAGCAGCGGCGCCGCCGCCGAATAGCTCAGGAACGCCGTGCCGATGTGCCCGCCCGCCACGTCATTCGCCGACAGCGAACCGCCGCGATAGGGCACGTGCACGATGTCGATGCCGGCTTTCTGCTTGAGCAGCTCGCCCGCCAGATGATGCGGCGACGCGATGCCCGACGAGCCGAACTGCACCTTGCCGGGGTTGGCCTTCGCATAGGCGATCAGCTCGGCGACCGAGTTCACGCCGAGCTGCGTGCTCGCCGCCAGTACGATGATGTTCGCGCCCGCGTTGGTGATCGGCGCGAAATCCTTCACCGGGTCGAACGGCATGCTTTTGTAGAGATGCACGTTCGACGTCATCATCGCGTCGGTGCCGATCATCAGCGTGTAGCCGTCGGGCGTCGCGCGCGCCACCGCGGCGGCGCCGACGTTGCCGCCTGCACCGGGCCTGTTGTCGAGCACGAACGGATGGCCGAACGCGGCTTGCAGCCGCTCACCGACGAGGCGGCCGAGCGTGTCGCTCGCGCCGCCGGGGGCTTGGGCGGAAATGACGGTGACTGGACGAGTAGGATAATCCTGCGCGAAAGCGGCCGTGGCCGCGAACGCGAAAATGCCGGCGAATGCCGCCCGCCATAATGACTTCATTCCATCCTCCCAAATTTCGTTTTGCCGACACTATCGGCCAGTCGGGAGGAGAAACACAATGGCGCGCGGCAGAGCGCCGCGCTCGCGAAGCACTCGAACATCCCTCCCCATAGCCCGTCGAAGACGGGCGTAAACGCCCTTACGAGGGGGAGGGTCGACGGCGAGCGAACGCAGTGAGCGATGACGTCGGGGTGGAGAGATTGCCCCGCAGGAAAATTCACCCCACCCCGCTCGCTATCGCTCCATAGCCGACGCTTCGCGTCGGCGTTCTTTTATGTAAAAGACGGCGGCCGAAGGCCGCCTATGCCCTCCCCTGGAGGGGAGGGATCGCACCGCCGATGCCGCTTAAGCCAACCTTGCCGCGACCGCCTTGCCGCAATCGACCGTATTCGCAGGTCCTGAGAGATCACGGGTGCGCAGCTTCTGCTCGGCCAGCACGCCCTCAATGGCCTTCACGATCGCATTCGCCGCTTCGGTCTCGCCGAGATGCTCGAGCATCATCGCGCCCGACCAGATCTGGCCGATCGGGTTCGCGATCCCCTGCCCCGCGATGTCCGGCGCCGAGCCGTGCACCGGCTCGAACACCGACGGATAGATGCGGTCCGGATTGATATTGCCCGACGGCGCGATGCCGATGGTGCCGGTGCAGGCCGGGCCAAGGTCCGAAAGAATGTCGCCGAACAGGTTCGAGGCCACCACCACGTTGAACTTGTCGGGCTTCAGCACGAACAGCGCCGACAGAATGTCGATGTGATACTTGTCCCACTTGATGTCGGAATAGTTCTTCGCCATCGCCTCCACGCGCTCGTCCCAGTACGGCATGGTGATCGCGATGCCGTTGGACTTCGTGGCCGACGTCAGATGCTTTTTTGGCGTCTTGCGCGCCAACTCAAAAGCGAACTTCAGCACGCGGTCGACGCCGACGCGGCTCATCACAGTCTCCTGCACGACCACCTCGCGCTCGGTGCCGCCGAACATGCGACCGCCGATCGCGGAATACTCGCCCTCGGTGTTCTCGCGCACGACCCAGAAGTCGATGTCGCCGGGCTTGCGTCCGGCGAGCGGTGACGGCACGCCGGGCATCAGCCGCACCGGGCGCAGATTGACGTACTGGTCGAACTCGCGGCGGAACAGAATGAGCGAGCCCCACAGCGAGATGTGGTCCGGAATCTTCGCTGGCCAGCCGACCGCGCCGAAGTAGATCGCGTCGTGCTTGCCGATCTGCTCCTTCCAGTCGTCCGGCATCATCTTCTGATGCTTTTCGTAATAGTCGTAGGACGCGAAGTCGAAATGGTCCTGCCGCAGCTCGAAGCCGAACTTCTTCGCCGCCGCCTCGAGCACGCGCACGCCCTCTGGCATGACCTCCTTGCCGATGCCGTCGCCGGGAATGACGGCGATGCGATAGACGCGGTTGGTGGCGGGCATGGATTTCCTCCTTCGGCGGTACGGTCAAAAACCGGTTGGGGCGCAACGGACCGGTGAACCGGCCGGGTAACCCGGTAGACTAATCGGGGACATAACCGGAGAAGTAAAGCCATGCCTCCGCGGCTCCGACTGCCCTTCCTGATGGCAGCGTTTGTGGCGGCCGCCACGGCCCCCTCCGCCGCCCAAACGACAGCAGACGTCATCGAGCAGTGGGGCCTGATCGGCAAGTGGTCGGCGGACTGCCAGCGGGCGCCGACACGGGGAGCCCCGCTCCTGACCTACACCAAGGCGAGGGACGGCTCCGTGACCCGGACCGCCACGGCCGGCGGGAAGCCCAACACAAGCAACGTCGTCGCCGCCCGCACGCTGCCGGACGGCAGCATCGAAATCACCGAAAAGGATTCGGACGACACGATGACCTTCGTGCTGTCGAAGGACGGCAGCGGCAAGCATCGCTCGATGTCGAGCCACGACGACAAGGGCCATTATTACATTCGCGACGGCAAGTTCACCGGCAATGGAAACGAAACGCCGTTGCTGAGCCGCTGCCCATAGGGATCAGCCTTGCGGACGCGCCGCTTGCCGCGCCGGTCAAGCTTCGCCATAACTGTCCCGTTCTCAGGGCGGGGTGAAAATCCCCACCGGCGGTAAGCGGCGCGAGCCGCAAGCCCGCGAGCGCCTTCTCCTGTTACTTGGGAAGGGTCAGCAGATCAGGTGCAACTCCTGAGCCGACGGTCACAGTCCGGATGAAAGAGAACGAACGTGCGCCGGCTCACGCGGGCGTCTACGTGCGTGATCGCCTTGGGTGACGTGTCGACACCGGAAGGAGATCATATGACACCCACCCGCTTTGCATTCGTGAAAGCGAACTGGCATTCGGACATCGTCACGAAGGCCCTTGAAGGCTTCCTCGAGCTGGTGCCCAAGGAAAACGTCGATGTGTTCGACGTGCCCGGCGCCTTCGAACTGCCTCTGACCTCTCGGGATCTGGCGAAAACCGGCAGGTATGCGGCGGTCGTCGCCGCGGCGCTTGTCGTCGATGGCGGGATTTACCGGCACGATTTCGTGGCGGCGGCCGTGGTCGACGGCCTGATGCGCGCCGGCCTCGACAGCGGCGTTCCCGTGCTCTCCGTCTCGCTGACGCCGCATCATTTTCAGGAAACGGAGCATCACCGCGGCATCTTCGCCGCGCACTTCGTCGAGAAGGGCCGCGAGGCGGCGCGTGCTGCTTTGAAGATCGTGGAGACACGGGCGCGCATCGCCGCGTGATGCGGATGGCGCCCGGGGCAGCGCCCCGCGCCGTTAAAGCAACATCGACAGCCGCTCCTCGCCGAGCGGCTTGAAGCCGAGCTTGCGGTAATAGCGCTCCGCGCCGCGGTTGCCCCGGTGAACCGCCGTGTCGATTCGGCGCACGCCGTTGCGTTTCAGCTCCCGGACCAGCGCCTTGAACATGGCCGTGCCGACGCCGCTGCGCTGATGATCCGGCATCACGAACACGTCTTCGAGCTTCGCAACGATGCTGCCGATCGACGTCGAGACGGCGTAGCACACGAAACAGACGCCGGCGGGCTCACCATCGGCATACGCGAGCCAGACGAAGCCGAGCTTCGGACGTTTGAGAAAGATTGTCAGCGCGCGCTTGAGCGCCGGCGTGCCTTCGTCGCCATAGACCGTGGCGCTCGCGAGATAGTGCTCGTCCTCGCGCAGGAACGTGTCGAGCAGCAGCAAGGCGTCGCCTTGCCGGGCTTTCGTCATTCGTTTGCAGACGATGTCTGGTGCTTCGCGCTTTTCCGCCATGAACGCGACCGTAGCCCGGATGGAGCGATAGCGAAATCCGGGGCCAGCCGGTCTGCGAAATTAACCCGGCTACACTTGCTGCTTATTTGCTTTTGTACCAGACGAGCCGTCCGGGAGGAGCCGTGTCTATCGTTTGCACGTCCAAGCCGGACAACCTCAATTCGTTGCGAAACTTGGCTGCTTTCCGGTTGCCCCAAACACCAAGATGACACTCGCCTGTAGCATCGTCCCGAAAAACGGCAGCACCGCCAAACGCAACCGAAAGACCGTTGGTTTC
>JBFLYS010000027.1:55000-87209 GCA_040756555.1 Pseudomonadota bacterium
CCGGCGCCGAGCCGGACGCCGAAGTCTCCTTCGTCACGCGAGATCTCGGGGGCCTCCTGCCCCGCATGAAGGTCGCCAACGCCAGCAACCTTGCGATCGACGACATTCTCCAGCGCGTGCGCGATACCGCGAACTGGACCGGCAGCGCGCCTGCACCGCAGATGACGGCCGGCCGCTATCAGGTGGCAAGCATTCCGCCGGCTGGCGGCGCACCGCTCGCCTATGCCGCCGAGCCCACCTCCGACCCCTACGCGGGCTTCGAGACCCGCATCGTCCCCGAGAACATCACGCTCCTTCCCAAGACCGGCAGCCAGATCACCGGCGGCAACACCTGGAACGAGCGCGTTCACGTCGTGAAGAAGGGCGAGAACATCAGCTCGATCCTTCGCGATCTGGGCTGCACGCCCGACGACATCAAAGCGGTCGCCTCGACACTCGGTTCGCGCGGCCGCGACAACGGCCTGAAGGAAGGCCAGCGCCTGCGCATCCTGATCGCGCAGACCACCGACATCACCCCGCGCATGCAGCCAATCCGCGTGATCGTCGCGGGCGACTCATCGATTGAAGCCGCCGTCGCGATCTCCGACCGCGGCCGCTACACCGCCGTCGACGTCGCCAGCATGAACGCCGAGGTGCCCGAGGCGAGCAGCAGCGACGACGATGACGACGATGACGGCAGCGGCGTTCGCCTCTACCAGAGCCTCTACGAGACCGCGCTGCGCAACAACATCCCGCGCCCGGTCATCGAGAACCTGATCCGCATCTATTCGTACGACGTGGATTTCCAGCACAAAGCCACGGCGGGCGACAGCTTCGACGTGCTGTTCGGCGGCGAAGACGACGCCGGCGGCGATACGAAATCCGACGTGGTGTTCGCGGCGCTGACCACCGGCGGCGAGACCAAGAAATTCTACCGCTTCCAAACCCCCGACGACGGCGTGGTCGACTACTACGACGAGACCGGCAAGAGCGCGAAGAAGTTCCTGGTCCGCAAGCCCGTCTCCGCCGGCATCATGCGTTCCGGCTTCGGCGCGCGAAACCATCCCCTCCTCGGCTACACCAAGATGCACACCGGCGTGGACTGGGCCGCGCCGCTCGGCACGCCGATCTATGCTTCGGGCAACGGCGTCGTCGAAAAGGTCGGCTGGGAATCCGGCTACGGCAAGTATGTCCGCTTGCGCCATTCGAACGGCTACGAGACCGCCTACGGCCATATGACCGCGTTCGCGCGCTCGACGGTCGCTGGCGCGCGCGTCCGCCAGGGCCAGGTGATCGGCTACGTCGGCTCGACCGGCCTCTCGACCGGCCCGCACGTCCACTACGAGATCCTCGTCAACGGCCGCTTCGTCGATCCGCTTCGCCTGAAGCTGCCGCGCGGCCGCGTGCTCGACGGCCAAGTGCTCGCGGGCTTCGACGCCGAGCGCGAGAAGATCGACGCCATGGTCAACCGCGCGTCGAACTCGCGCGTGGCCGGCGCCGCTCAGCAGCAAACGTCGCGCTGATTTTTAACAACTGCTAGCGACTTACACACCGGCGTCATTCCGGGGCGCTCGCGAAGCGAGCGAACCCGGAATCCAGACGAGCAGGCACCGCTTGTGTTTCTGGATTCCGGGTTCGCGCTGACGTGCGCCCCGGAATGACGCCGGAGCGTTTCGGCTCGCAGCAAGTAGCCCGGATGGAGCGCAGCGAAATCCGGGCCGTTCCGTTGCTCGCGCGACACACCCGGATTGCGCTGCGCTCCATCCGGGCTACGCTTGCGCAGCAGGCCGCGCGCTAACGCGCGGACTTAAATTGACACTGATAGCAACGGCCCGTCAGCCCGCTCGCGGAGGCTTCTTCGTTGCTGTCTTTTTTTGAATTGCGTCCTGTTGCGGCTGGCTCTCGGTGCGAACCTGCTCAGCCTGCGACAACCGCAGCGCACGCAACTGTTCCATTCTCGCCTGCACGGCCAGTTTTTCGTCCTGATACTCGCGCATGGCCAGGGCCGCGTCGCGCGCGCGCAGTTCCTTGACGCTCTCGATCGCTGCGAAGTTTCCGTTGTCCTTCGTCTTGGTGTCCATGTGCGGCGCCTTGTTGGTTGTAAAAAGCCCCGCGTCTGGCGAACCAAACGCGGGGCGAAAACGCCGGCCTTGCCATTACATCCGTGGTCAAGGCCGAAGCCGTCGATTAGACGGCCTGCAGATTGTCAGCCGAAGACTTGCCGGTCCGGCGATCGGCGACGATTTCGTAGCTGATCTTCTGGCCTTCGTTGAGATTGCTCATTCCGGCGCGCTCGACCGCACTGATGTGCACGAACACGTCCTTGCCGCCGTCATCCGGCTGAATGAAGCCAAAACCCTTTTGGCCGTTAAACCACTTCACGGTTCCCGTGGACATGGGAGCCCTTTCTTTGAGTAGGCATGAGTCGATATGGCCGCGCGCAAACGCGGCCGGTTAGTCGAGATCAAGGATGAATGTCGTTAGTCAGGCGCGCTGTTCGCGGCGAGGCCAAGTCGTTCGGCCGTAACTCGATGAAAAAATATAGTTGTTGTTGTGCAAAAAAGCAAGGACAACGCCCGCGGAACCATCTCGATGCTTAAGCAAGTGTCGGCAAATGCTCGCGAATGACAGCGCAATACCACGCAACGATTGCCGGATATTTTGCGTACCGGCGCGATCGGCCGCGCGCTAATCTTTCATCGCTGCTGAAGCGATCGCCGCCAATACAGCCAACGCATCCGCCGTTCCATCGGCCTCGCCCTTCTCGAAATCCGCTCCGGCCTGCCCCATCGTGTTGGTCACATGGGCGATGCACAACACCTTCGCCTGCCGCGCCTTCGCGAACGTGTAGAGCGCCGCGGCTTCCATTTCGACGGCGAGGATGCCGCGCTGCTTGGCGGCTTCGATGGCCTCCGCGGTTTCGCGAAACGGTGCATCGGTCGTCCATGTCGGCCCAACGTTGGCACGCAATCCCGCGGACCTGAGCGCGCCCACGGCCATCGCCACAAGTGCGGGATCGGCTTCGCCGTATTCGGAAGGCTTCGCGTAGTGATAGCTCGTGCCCTCGTCGCGCAAGGCGCGCTCAATGATGACGAAGTAGGGCGTCGGCCCGGCCGAAACGATCTGACCTGCCGAGGTTACGCTGATGAGCAGACGGCAGCCGCACGCGAACAGCTCTTCCGCGATGAGCACCGCGAACGGCGCGCCCACCGCACAGCCGACGATGCCGGCGGTCTGTCCCGCAAGCTCGAATGTGTCGAGCTGCGTGTGATAGCAGGGCCAGCCGTCGAACGGTTTCGACCGGCCGTCCATGCGCAGCCTGCGCACCATGTCGCCGTCCGGATCGAGAATGCAGAGCGGCGGCACATCGACGGTCGGCAATCCCTTCTGCCGCCGCGCTTCGCGCAGCAACGCAGCCGGACGGAACACGGAGGGCGACGACGGATTCTTGTTGTCGAGAAGCGGAGACATGCTCAGCGCGTCCGTTCGAACACGAGGCCGTAGTGATACGGCGACACTTCAACCTGATTGCGGAACTTGAGGCCGCCCGGCTCGACACTGGCGATGGTCTGCTCCGGCGTCATCCGCAATTCCGTCGCGGGGCCGCGCGGCTCGCCGAGCACCGGCGTCTCCTCGCGCGGCCGCGCGTGCCAATTCACGATGGCGAACAGCCCGCCGGGCTGGAGCACATCATGCACCGCTCGCGCGAGGCGCGGCTTGTCGGGCACGCCGTGAAAGACGTTGGCGAGAAACACGTGATCGATCGGAGGGTACATGATCATCGCGACATCATAGGCGTCGGCGTCCACAAACGTGCAGTTGTGCGCGCCGCCGCGTTCGTCGATCCGCACCTTCGCGGCTTCAAACAGCAACTTCTCGTCGATATCGATGGCGATGACGTTCTTCGCGATCCTCGTCAGCGGCAGCGTGAACCAACCGTCGCCACAGCAGAGATCCACCACGTTCATGCCGGGCTCGACGCCGACGTCGCGCAGCACCTTGGCGGGATCGGGCCACAGCGCCTCCCACCAGCCCGGATCGGGCATTCCTGTGCCTACGAAGAAACCGGGCGGGTGGTCGGTCACGTTCGCTACTTCGCGGTGATCGCATTCCGCAGCGCGATCGGCGAGGCGATGCTCTCACGCACGTCGATCCCCTGCCCGCCACCGGCGGAGAACACCTGCACCTTGCCGTAATCGAGCATGCGCCCGAGCACCGACTGATCGACGTCCACGGTCGCGACCTTGTCCATGTTCATCTCGACGGTCTTCCGCCAGATCAGGCCGCGCTTGTAGATCACGCGGCGGTTGGTGATCGCGAACTCGGTGATGAAGCGCTTGAACCAGGCGTGCATGAACGTGCCGGCGAACAGCGCGCCAAACAGAAGCGCGGTCGCGGCGATGATGATGGTGTAGTCGGGAATGTATTTGCGCTCGAGCCCCACCACGATCACGCCCGCGACGAGCGCGCCGATCGCGCCCGAGTAGATGACCCAGTGCAGGCGCCCCTGCGCCACGATGGTCTCGCCCGGCTGGAGGACGGATTGCGTGTAGCTCATGGCGAACCTCTGGCGATCCTCGCGGAAGAACTCGTTCCTCGCGAGGATTGTAGCGCGGATTCCACCTCGCGGGCGGCCCGCTCCAGTTCTCGTTGCCGCTCAGGTTCGAGGAATCGTCAGATCATCTGATCAACGGCATGCTCGCGTCCGACGAATGGGTCATATAGCGGCTGTTCGGGCTACATTTCACATTTATAATAGGAATTATTTCACGTGAAACGGCAACCGGCGCGCCCTCTCGGACGCGCCGGTTTTCGTTGATTTACGCGGCTTCCGCGACCTTGCCGTTGAAGGTGACGCCTTGCCGGTTGGCCGAGACCTTCACGGTCTCTCCATCCTTCACGCGCCCGGACAAGATCAATTCAGCCAGAGGATCCTGCACCGACTTCTGGATCACGCGCTTGAGCGGACGCGCGCCATAGGCCGGGTCGTAGCCCTTGTCGGCGAGCCACTCGCGCGCCTTGGCGTCGAGGTCGAGCGTGATCTTGCGGTCCTCCAGGAGCTTGGCGAGACGCACCATCTGGATATCGACGATGCGGCCCATGTCCTCACGGCGCAGCCGGTGGAACAGGATGATCTCGTCGATGCGGTTCAGGAACTCCGGGCGGAAGCGCGCACGCACCTCGCCCATCACCTGCTCGCGCACGGCGTCGGTGTCCTGGCCTTCCGGCTGGTTGACCAGATATTCGGCGCCGAGGTTCGACGTCATCACGATCAGCGTGTTGCGGAAATCGACCGTGTGGCCCTGCCCGTCCGTCAAACGCCCGTCGTCGAGCACCTGAAGCAGCACGTTGAACACGTCCGGGTGCGCCTTCTCGATCTCGTCGAACAGGATCACCTGATAAGGCCGCCGCCGCACCGCTTCGGTGAGCGCGCCGCCTTCGTCGTAGCCGACGTAGCCGGGAGGCGCGCCGATCAGCCGCGCGACCGAGTGCTTCTCCATGTACTCGGACATGTCGATACGAATGAGCGCCTGATCGTCGTCGAACAGATAGCCGGCCAAAGCTTTCGTCAGCTCGGTCTTGCCGACGCCGGTGGGGCCCAAGAACATGAACGAGCCGATCGGCCGGTTCGGGTCCTGCAAGCCCGCACGCGCACGGCGCACCGCGGTCGAAACCGCCTTCACCGCTTCGGCCTGACCGACGACGCGGTTGCCGAGCTTGCTCTCCATCTGGAGCAGCTTTTCCTTCTCGCCTTCGAGCATGCGGTCGACCGGCACGCCGGTCCAGCGCGACACCACCTGCGCGATGTGATCGGCCGTCACGGCCTCCTCGACCACCGCGCCGGCGGCCTTGTCCTCGTTGTCCTTGAGCTTCTTTTCAAGCTTGGGGATGCGGTCATAGGCCAGCTCGCCCGCCTTCTGGTACTCGCCCTTGCGCTGCGCATTGGCGAGCTCCACGCGAAGCGTGTCGAGTTCGGTCTTGAGCTTCTGGGCGCTGGACAGCTTGTCTTTCTCGGACTTCCAGCGCGCGGTCCAATCGGCGGACTGTTTCTCAAGCGTCTTCAGTTCGGTTTCGAGCCGCTTCAAACGATCCTTGGAGCCCGCGTCGGTTTCCTTCTTGAGCGCCTCCTGCTCGATCTTCAGCCGTACGATCTCGCGGTCGATCGAATCCAGCTCTTCCGGCTTGGAATCGACCTGCATCTTCAGCCGTGCCGCCGCCTCGTCGACGAGGTCGATGGCCTTGTCCGGCAGGAAGCGGTCGGTGATGTAGCGGTTCGACAGCGTCGCCGCCGAAACGAGCGCCGAGTCGGTGATGCGGACGCCGTGATGCTGCTCGTACTTGTCCTTCAGGCCACGCAGGATCGACACCGTGTCTTCCACGGTGGGCTCGTTCACGTAGACGGGCTGGAAACGCCGGGCGAGCGCAGGGTCCTTTTCGACGTGTTTCTTGTACTCGTCGAGCGTGGTCGCGCCGATGCAGTGCAGCTCGCCGCGCGCAAGAGCGGGCTTGAGCAGATTCGACGCATCCATCGCGCCGTCGGCCTTGCCCGCGCCGACCAGCGTGTGCATCTCGTCGATGAACAGGATGATGCCGCCGTCGGAGGACGTGACCTCCTGGAGCACGGCCTTCAAACGCTCCTCGAACTCGCCGCGGTATTTCGCGCCAGCGATGAGCGCACCGAGATCGAGCGACAGCAGCTTCTTGTCCTCGAGGCTCTCCGGCACATCGCCGTCAACGATGCGCTGCGCAAGCCCCTCGACGATGGCCGTCTTGCCGACGCCCGGCTCGCCGATCAGCACCGGGTTGTTCTTGGTGCGGCGGGACAGGACCTGGATGGTGCGGCGGATCTCCTCGTCGCGGCCGATGACCGGATCGATCTTGCCGTCGCGCGCAGCCTGGGTCAGGTCGCGGGCGTATTTCTTCAGCGCGTCATAAGCGTTCTCCGCCGTCTGCGAGTCGGCGGTGCGGCCCTTGCGCAAATTTTCGATAGCGGCGTTGATGGTCTGCGGCGAGGCGCCGGACTTGGCGATCAGCTTGCCGGCCTCGCTGTCCTTGTCCATCGCCAGCGCGAGCAGAAGCCGCTCGACGGTGACGTAGCTGTCACCCGCCTTCTCGGCGATCTTCTCGGCCTGATCGAACAGGCGCGCGGTTCCGGGCGCCAGATAAACTTGGCCGGAGCCCGAGCCGGACACCTTCGGAAGCTTGTCGAGCGCGGCCTCGACGCCGCTCAGCACCTGGCGCGAGTTGCCGCCGGCGCGATCGATCAGGCCTGCGGCAAGCCCCTCGGGGTCGTCGAGCAGAACCTTCAGAAGATGTTCGGGGGTGAATTGCTGATGGCCCTCGCGGAGCGCGAGGGACTGCGCAGACTGGACGAATCCGCGCGAACGGTCGGTGTATTTGTCGATATTCATGCGTTACTCCCTGGGCCCATTGCGGCACCCGTCAACGGACCCCTTGATGGGCATCCGCCGTCCCTGATGTGGGGTGCGGGAACCGCCTGAGGAAGAGCCCGGCGGCCATTTTCGAGCGTCCGCATGGCATTACTCCTGTCCGTACTCCCGGTCGTGAACTGCGGCGTTCGGCGCCTCGGCCTCCAGGGACTCCCGGTACTTGAGGCAGCCGCGGATGAATTTCGGCCAAGGCGGCACGGCAATCTTCGGATCGATCCGCTCGGGCAGCAATCCCCAGAGCTGCGGGTGGTGCCAACACAGGTCATGCCCACTACTATCCCGGTGCGCCCGAATTCCGGCCCGGAGGCGCTTCACCTCGGCAACCAGTTCTTCCCGGCCCATATTCAAGAGATCGTCGTCTTGCATCATCCCGACCCTTTGCGAGGGTAAACAGTGCCTTCCCCGAACCCTGCCACCATTCAGTCGATTTATCGCTATCCCGTGAAGGGGCTAACGCCTGAGCCGCTTCCTCGGACTGAACTCCAGCCCGGTCTTACCGTTCCGTTCGACCGGATGTACGCGATCGAGAACGGCCCCTCCGGCTTCGACCCGGCAGCCCCAGCCTACATGCCGAAGATCCGCTTCCTGATGCTGATGCGGAACGCACGGCTGGCTGAGTTGCGGACGAAGTTCGACGACCAGACCCACGAACTGAGCGTCAACTGGGAGCGCCGCGAGGCCGCCCGTGGCGATCTGCGTACACCGGAAGGCCGTGCCGCCATCGAAGCGTTCTTTTCGGAATTTTCAGCGGACGAGTTGCGCGGGCCGCCAAAGGTGCTGGTGGCGCCGGGCCATAGCTTCTCGGACGTCGCCAAGAAGGTGGTCTCGATCATCAATCTCGCGTCGGTCGCCGAGCTTGAGAACGCCGCAGGCAGCCCGGTTCATCCGCTGCGCTTCCGCGGCAACCTCTATGTGAAGGACTGGCCGGCGTGGCACGAGTTCAACCTGCTGAACGAGACCATCGCCATTGGCCCGCAGGTGAAGTTGAAAGTGGTCAAGCGGATCGTGCGCTGCGCCGCGACCGAGGTCGATCCCGACACCGGCATCCGCGATCTGCCGATCCCTAAGACGATTTTGGACACCTACGGCCACGCCGACTGCGGCATCTATGCCGAGGTGATCGAAGGCGGCGCGATCGCGCCGGGCGATGCGATCCGCGCAGGCTCCTGAAATGAAATCGGCAGCGGACTTGCGCCCACCGCCGATCCCCCTTCCCCCAATGAAGCTTGAGTCTTACGGCATCACGTAGGCGTAGATGCGCCCGCGCGAATACGTGGCTTCCGCAACGCGGCGGCCATGGTTGCCCGAGATGATGATCGGGTTGCCGTTCGAGTCGATGCCGCTGACGACGCCGACGTGACCGCCGCGCTTGCCGCGCGACATCACCGCGATCGCGCCGACCTGCGGACCGCCGATGCGGGTGCCGTAGCTGGCGAAATCGCGCGCCATGCGCGTTCCCGTCCCGCGATGCCCCGTGCGTTGCAGCACTAGGTTCATGAAGTCCGCGCACCAGAGGCTCGACCGGCCGGTCGGGTTGCCGCCGAGATAACGGCGCGCTTCTGCGATGATGCCCGAACCGCCGCCGAAGCTGGCGGTGCTGGGAACGCTCGCGTTGCTGACCGCGCGGGCGCGGCGCTTGCCGGAGCGCGTCATGGAGCCAACGGTGCTGGTGTTCTCCGACGCGACGTACTGCGAATCACCGAACGCGTGGCGGTCCGGCAGCTCACCGAAGCTGGAGTGGTAGGCCGGCTGCTCCGAGCGGACGCGCGCGTAGCGGCGCGAGTGAGAGGCCCGGCGGCTCCGGTAGGACGCGTGCTGGGCCTTCGTGCGCTTGCGCGACGAGAATTCCGTAGCATCCGATGTGGAGTAGGAAGAGGTGAAGGCCTTGTCCTGCCGTATCGGCTTAGCATTCACCGCGGTGCTGAAAGTCAGTGCGACTGTACAGAGCAGTAGAACCTGCGTCTTCTTCTTCAAAACCATCCCGTATGTGTCCCTCGTTGTTGAACCCCGACACTGCAACGCAGCATCGAGCGGCGAGGGGCCGGACATGCATGGCAATTGGATGATAAATCCAGGGCAAACTGCCCAGAAAAGCGCGTATTTCGGTAAATTGGAATGGTCGATCCGCTAAGCGACTGAGTTCAAAGCACTTTAAAATTCGTTATTTGACGCATGGAACCGTCCCGCTATGCGCATAGCGGGTTAAATTCACCTTGTTTCTTCTGATTTCGAAGCCCGAAATACTGTCAGGCAACAAACTATACGCGACGGCTCAGCAAGAAGACCGCCTGCTCGCCGAACAAATTCCAGAACCACCAAGGCGCATTGAAGCGCAGCGGCGTGCCCCAGGCGTTCAGCGCCACGGCGCGTTCCATCCGCGCGCCGGAAACGTCGCACAACTCGCGGAAGTCCTTGATGGTGCAGAAGTGGATGTTCGGGCTGTCCCACCACGAATACGGCAGGTTGTCGGTCCGCGGCATGTGACCGCCGAGCGCGACCTGAAGCCGGATCTTCCAGTGACCGAAGTTCGGGAACGACACCACCGCATGGCGGCCGATCCGCATCATGTGCTCGAGCACGACACGCGGACGGCGCGTCGCCTGAAGCGTCTGCGAGAGGATGACGTAGTCGAACGCATCGTCCGGATAATCGGCAAGGTCGGTGTCGGCGTCGCCCTGGATCACCGCGAGGCCCTTGGCGACGCATTCGTTCACGCCCTCCCGCGACAGCTCGATGCCGCGGCCATCGACGCCGCGCCGCTCGCTGAGAAGCTTGAGCAGCTCGCCATCGCCACAGCCGACGTCCAGCACCTTGGCGCCGCGGGTCACCATGTCGGCGACCAACAACAGGTCGAGACGTTCGCCGCCCGGCTCGCGGGCGACGTCAGCCATCGTGAGATCGCGTTTGATCCGGGACAGCATCATGATTTCGCCGGGCTGAGGCCGCGCGCGTTTGCCGCGCCGTCGAGGAAGCCGCGCACGATGCCGAACATCTCAGGCTCTTCGAGAAGGAAGGCGTCGTGGCCCTTGTCGGTAACGATCTCGGCGAAGGACACGCGCGCGCCGGAGGCGTTGAGCGCGTGCACGATCGCGCGCGATTCCGGGGTCGGGAACAGCCAGTCCGATGTGAACGAAATCACGCAGAACCGCGTCTCCGCGCCGCGGAATGCGTTGGCGACCGAGCCGCCGTAGTCGGCGGCAAGATCGAAATAGTCCATCGCGCGCGTCAGATAGAGGTACGAATTGGCGTCGAAACGCTCAACGAACGACGAACCCTGGTAGCGCAGATACGATTCGACTTCGAAATCCGCATCGAACGAAAACGTCGGATTTTCGCGGTCCTGGAACTTGCGACCGAATTTGCGGTGCAAGGCGGCGTCCGAAAGATAAGTGATGTGCGCGCCCATGCGCGCAACCGCCAAGCCGCGCCGCGGGTTGGTGCCCTCGATCAGATAGCGGCCCTGCTTCCACTCGGGATCGGCCATCACGGCCTGCCGGCCGACCTCGTGGAAGGCGATGTTCTGCGCTGAATGACGCGTGGCGCAAGCGATCGGCAGCGCGGTGAACACACGCTTGGGAAAGCTCGCCGCCCATTGCAGCACCTGCATGCCCCCCATCGAGCCGCCGACCACCGAGAACAACGTGTCGATCTTCAGCTCGTCGAGCAGCATCGCCTGCGCGCGCACCATGTCGCGGATGGTGATGACGGGGAAATCGAGACCCCACGGCTTGCCCGTCGCGGGATTGGTCGAAGCCGGGCCAGTCGTACCGAGACAGGCACCGACCACGTTCGAGCAGATGATGAAATAGCGCTCGGTGTCGATCGGCTTGCCGGGACCGATGAGCGTCTCCCACCAGCCGTTCTTGCCGGTGACCGGATTGCGGCTGGCGACGTGATGATCGCCCGTGAGCGCGTGGCAGACGAGGATCGCGTTGCTGCGGTCGGCGTTCAGCGTGCCGTAGGTCTTGTAGGCGATCTGGAACGGCGACAGCTCGACGCCGGCGTCGAGCTTCAGCGGACGGTCAGGGCCGAAATGCGCAACGAGCGAGTCACGCGGATTTTCCGCCTCGCTCGAACGACCCGACACATCCTGCGCGGCGCTTAAGCCGACCATTGTGCTCCCGGAAGCCAATTGGCTCGATATTACCATAGTTTAGGTAGGGATCGGGGGGCTTTCCTGTCAATGTTTTCTTTGATTTGAGGCCCTCTCCCACCTATCAATGGCCCCCATGGCAAAGGAGCCCACCAAAGCCGCCCCCGCACTGGCCGATCTCCGGAAGGAGATCGACCGGATCGACGAGGCCATGCACGGCCTCTTGATGGAACGCGGTCAGATCATCGACCAGTTGATCGCCAGCAAGGGGACGCAGGAGTCCGGCTCCGCGTTCCGGCCAGCCCGCGAGGCCGACATGATGCGCCGCCTGGTCCAGCGCCATAAGGGCATCCTGCCGCTCGACACCGCCGAGAGCATTTGGCGGGTGATCATCTCGACCTTCACCCACGTGCAGGCGCCCTTCGGCGTGCATGCGGACCTTTCGTCGGGCGACGCGCTGATGCGCGACAGCGCGCGCTTCCATTTCGGCTTCACGGTGCCGTTCGTCCCACACATGGGCGCGGCCGGCGTCGTGGCCGCGGTCTCGCAATCCAAGGGCGATCTGGGGCTGGTGCCCGCCTTCGCTGCGCCGAACGCCGGGGCGTGGTGGACCGCGCTCGAATTCGACAGCGCGCCGAAGATCATCGCCCGCCTGCCCTTCATCGACCGCGCCGACCATCCGGCCGCGCTGCCGGTGTTTGTGGTGTCGCGCGCAAGCGCCGACGCGATGGTCACCGAGGTTGAGGTCTGGAGCCTGCATCTTTCGGACTGGAGCGCCAGTGCAGCTCGCGAGGCATCCTCCATCGGCGAGATCATCGCGGTGCCTGATCCTGAAGAGGATGACGGCGCGGTGGTGCTGGTGTCGCTGCCCGCCGGCCGCAAGCTCGATGACTTCAGCAAAGCCCTCGCTAAGGCTGGCGCCAAGGTCCGCTCCTCGGCCCTCGTCGGAAGCCACGCGACCCGCTATACGGTGCCCGCCGGCAACGCTCGGGCCCATTCGGCCAAGCGCTGATCAGCCGTTCGGAGTTGGAAATGTCCTCCACGCGTACCCCATCGCGCCCGGAACCGCGTCCCGGTGTGCTCGCCATCGAAGCCTATGTGCCGGGCAAGAGCTCGGCCCCGGGCGTGGCGAAGGTTTACAAGCTGTCGTCCAACGAGACGCCGCTCGGGCCGAGCCCGAAGGCGATCGCCGCCTACAATAGGGTCGGCAAGCATCTCGAGGACTACCCGGACGGCGCTGCGACCGAGTTGCGCGAAGCCATCGGCCGCGCATTCGGGCTCGATCCGGCGCGCATCGTCTGCGGCGCCGGCTCCGACGATCTGCTCAACTTGATCGCGCGCGCCTACCTCGCCGATGGCGACGAGGCGATCCACACCACGCACGGTTTCCTCGTCTATCCGATTGCAACGCTCGGCACCGGCGCGAAGCCGGTCGTCGCGACGGAAACCGACTACACCGCGAACGTCGACGCGATCCTCAAATGCGTCACGCCGAAGACGAAGGTCGTGTTCCTGGCGAATCCGAACAATCCGACCGGCACCTACATCCCGTTCGACGAGGTGAAGCGCTTACACAACGGCCTGCCTCCGCATGTGCTGCTGGTGCTCGATGCGGCTTATGCGGAATACGTCCGCCGCAACGACTACGAAGCGGGGCTGGAGCTTGTCGCGACCAGCGAGAATGTCGTGATGTGCCGCACCTTCTCGAAGATCCACGGGCTCGCGGCGCTGCGGCTCGGCTGGATGGTCGGACCTGCGCACATCGTCGATGCGATCAACCGCATCCGCGGGCCGTTCAACGTGAACTCGGCGGCGATTGCCGCCGGCATCGCGGCCATCGAGGACCACGAGCATCAGGACCGTTCGCGCGAGCACAACACAGTGTGGCTTGAGTGGGTCACCGAAGAGATCGGAAAACTTGGCCTGAAAGTGACGCCGAGCGTTGCGAACTTCGTGCTGATCCACTTCCCGGAGACCAAGGGCAGGACCGCAGGCGAGGCCAACGCGTTCCTGATGAAGCGTGGCCTGATCCTGCGTCAGGTCGGCGGCTACAAGCTGCCGAATGCGCTCCGCATGTCGATTGGCACCGAAGAGGCCAATCGCCTTGTCGTGAAGGCACTCGCCGAGTTCTTGGGGCTGGCGAAGTGACCAAGCTCGACAAGCCCGTCTTCAACCGCCTTGCGCTAATCGGTGCCGGCCTGATCGGCGGCTCCATCGCCCGCGCAGCGCGTGCACAGGGCGCGGCGGCCTCGATCGTCGCGACGGCGCGTTCGGCGGCGTCGCGCAAGCGTATCGCCGAACTCGGCTTCGCTGATCAAGTGCTCGAAAGCAACGCCGCAGCGGTCGAAGGCGCGGACATCGTCATCGTCTGCATCCCGGTCGGCGCGTGCGGACCGGTCGCGGAGGAGATCGGCCCGCATCTGATGAAGGGCGCAATTGTCTCCGACGTCGGCTCGGTGAAGGGCTCCGTGCTGAAGGACATGGCCCCTCACCTGCCGGACCATGTGCATTTCATTCCCGCGCATCCCGTCGCGGGCACCGAGAACTCGGGACCGGACTCAGGCTTCGCCGAATTGTTCGTGAACCGCTGGTGCATCCTGACCCCGCCGCCGAATGCGGATCAGGCCGCGGTCGACAAGCTTCGCGCGTTCTGGACCGCGATTGGCGCCAACGTCGAGACGATGTCCGCGGAGCATCACGATCTGGTGCTCGGCATCACCAGCCATTTGCCGCACCTGATCGCCTACACGATCGTCGGCACCGCCGAGGAGCTGAGCAACGTTACGCGCTCTGAAGTTCTGAAATTCTCCGCCGGCGGCTTCCGCGACTTCACGCGCATCGCCGCCTCCGACCCGACGATGTGGCGCGACGTGTTCCTCGCCAACAAGGACGCGGTGCTGGAGATGCTCGGCCGCTTCAACGAGGATCTCTCGTCACTCACCCGCGCGATGCGCAGCGGTGACGGCCAGGCGCTCTACGACCACTTCGCCCGCACGCGGGCGATCCGCCGCGGCATTGTCGAGATCGGCCAGGACTCCGCGGTACCGGACTTCGGCCGCACGCATCCGAGCCTGCCAGCCGAGCCGCTGCCCCGGCCTTACGCCGCCGACACCGAGTAAAAGCCAGAGGCCGGGCTTCAAGCCTCAGAACGCGCCCCAATAGGGCCGCGCCCCGTAATAGCGGTGCACGACGATCTCGCTGCTGCGGTCGCCCCAATCGAAGTCCTTGTCGGCTTCATAGGCGGGCGCTTTCTTCAGCTCGTCATCGCTGAGATCGACCTGATATGCCTCGTTGTCGATATTGTAGTTCAGCCGCGACCACGGAATTGGCAAGTGCTTCTGTCCGATTCCGAGGAAGCCGCCGAAGCTGAGCACCGCGTACGCGACATTACCGCTCACCTTGTCGATCATGACGCGCTGGATGGTGCCGATCCGCTCGCCGTTCGGGCGGCAAACCGGCGTTCCTTCCACCCGGTCGCTAGGAACGAGGGTGTGTTTCTTCCGGGCGGCCGCTTCCGTGTGCATTTCCATAGACATGGCTGCCTCCGCGTTACCGTTGGATGGTCAAATCAACGCGCGGAAAGCCCAGCAGTTCCAGGGGGAACCGGTCAGAACAGGGGCGGCGTTTGTCCGACCTGAAGCGGGCCCAGAAACACCATTCCATCCTGGAATCGGAGCGGAATCGCGTAGGCGCGCTTGCCTTCAAGCTCGGTCGGCTGGCCGATGAAGGCGAGGCCCATCGCAAGCATTGGGGCGGCGTTCTGCCGCGCGATGCCGCCGAGGCCCGGCGCCAGCCGGTCGAGCGCGCCGATGGCGTTGTCGAATTGACCGCCCCGCGCTTGCGGCTGCTGCAACATCTTGTCGAGACCAAGCGCGGGAAGAATTTTCTCGAGGTTCGCGACGGTGAGCCGAAGCTGCCCATCAAGCCGGCCGCTCGGCGAAAGGCTCAGTGCACCGTTGGCGACGCCGATGGTGTCGCCCTGTTGCACCCGGGCATTGACGATCTCGATGCGGCCGTTGTTGGCCTGCAACTCACGGAAGCGCACGGGCAGCGGCTTCGGCGCGAAATCTTTAAGTCCCCGCAGCACTGCGGTGACGTCCGCGTCGAACGGAGTCGCAGCGACCGGGTGCACTGTGTTCGACGATGCAGCCACCGCTTTGACCACCACCTGGATGACCGGATTGTTGGCTGCGCTGCCAGACAGCATCTTGCCGTCGATGTCCACGCTCTTCGCCTTGAAGAGTTGCGGATTGCCGCTGCTGCCGCCGATCGACGGCTCTTCAAGCGCAATGGTCGCATGCTCCGGCTCGGCCGGGATTCCGTGCACTTGCGTGCGCGCGGACTTCCATGTCGCGGTGACCGTCGGAGCCTTGCCAAGATCGGCGATCGTCATCGGTCCGGTGAAGTCAGCCGTCAGCGTCGTCGGCTGCCAGACCTGGGCCATCAGCACGATGTCCTTGGCTTTGAACGCGAGCGGCGTCTGGATCGATTTGATGTCGGCGCCTGCATCCGCGCAGCGCACCTGGATGCTGAAAGGGAAGCCGCCGACGGTCTGCGACGCACAGGTGTAGACCCGTCCGGCCTTCGCCTCGCGCTCCTTCCACGCGTTCGCAAGCTCCTCCACCTTCCCCGCCGCGACGTACCAGCCGCCGATCCACAGACCGGCGAGCAGCGCCATCAGGATGGTGAGAACGAGCGGCCAACGCCGCCGGCGCGGGGAATAATCGTATTGGCTCATCGGGTCTGTAGAAGCGGCCGAATGCGGCGTTTCAAAGGATGCCCCAGTTTTCCGGTGAATAGGCCTGCTGTCCAGACGGTTGCGGCGACTCTCCCGGCCTGTTACCCGAACCGCTTCGCGAAACGCTGCGGCCTTCGATGAGCCCCCATCCCGACGCCGAATTCGACAATGCGCCCGAAGACCTCTGGGTCTTCGGCTACGGCTCGCTGATCTGGAATCCGGGCTTCCCACATGTCGAGCGCGTGCCGGCGCGCATGGTCGGAGTACACCGGTCGCTCTGCGTCTATTCCTTCGTGCATCGCGGCACGCCGGAGAAGCCCGGTCTCGTGCTTGGCCTCGACCGCGGTGGTGCCTGCCGCGGCATTGCCTATCGCGTGGCCGCAAAGCAGCGCGCAACGACCCTCGCGTATTTGAGAGCCCGCGAGCAGGCGACATCCGTTTATCTCGAGCGAGCGCGAACAGCGTGGCTCGCGGGCAATCCGGAGAAGCCGGTGAATGCGGTCTGCTACCTCGTCGACCGGAGCCATCAACAATACGCCGGACGGCTGACCATCGCCGAGCAGGCGCATATCGTGCGGCAGGGCCACGGCGGGTCCGGAAACAATCGCGAATACGTGCTGGAAACAGTAAGCGCGCTAGAAGCGCTCGGTATGCGCGACAGGGAATTGCATCTGCTCGCGGAGCGCCTCAAAGGCGCGAGCGATCACGTTGCACCTGACCACTCGGCGTCTTAAGCGGGCCTCTCCACCGGCACCGTGATGCCTTGCGCCGCCAGTTCACGGCGGCCCTCCTCAATCAGCCGCGCGGTCGCTGTCTCGGTGACCTCCTGCAAGCGCGCCATGAACGCGGTCTTGTCCATGCCTGGCGGAATCGGATCGAGAATCTCCACCACGATCGTTCCCGGCAATCGCGTGAAGGCCCGGCGCGGCCAGAACAGGCCGGAATTCAACGCCACCGGCACGCAGGGCACGCCGATCTCCGCATAAAGATGCGCGACGCCAAACCTGTAACGCGGCTCGGCGCCCGGTGCTCGGCGTGTGCCTTCCGGGAAGATCACGAGCTGACGCCCGGTCTGAACTTCCTCTTTCGCGCGCGCGAGCATGTTGTTCAGCGCCTGGGTGCCCGCGCTGCGATCGACCGGAATCATGCGGGCGCGCCACATGCACCAGCCGAAGATCGGAATCCACATCAGCTCGCGCTTCACGACAAAGGTGAAGTCATCGAACAGGCGAAGAAGCGCAAAGGTTTCCCAGGTCGATTGATGCTTGGCCGCGACGATCAGCGGGCCTGTGGGGAGTTTCTCAAGTCCGCGAAATTCGACTCTGGTGCCGCAGACGACGCGAAGCAGCCACACCGAGATGCGGCCCCAAAGCTGCGACATCCGGATCACCGCGATCTTCGGCAGCAGCATCGCGACGAAGGCCACGAGCAGCAGCACAAACAGATTCAGGTAGAAAAGGATGTTGTAGAGAATGGAGCGGAGAACAATCACCGAAAAATCCGATCGCTGCGCCTGAATTTAAGCCGACGCGAAGTCGAGCCGCGTCCGGACCACCGCAACGATATACTTGAGATATTCGGAAAAGAGGAGCCTCGCGACGGCCGGGTTCGACCACCAGGACTCGACCCGCACCCGCTCGGAATTTACCGGGAACGGCACCAGCGCGACGCCCGGAAGCTGGTGCGACAGCTCGGTCATGGTGCGCGGCATGTGGAAGTCGGAGGTCACGACGATCAGCGATTTGAAGCCGCGCGTGGTCGCCCAGCGCCGCGTCTCGACGGCATTGCCGATGGTGTTGAGCGCGGAGTGATCGAGGTCGACACAGCAATCGAACCAGCGCTTGTGCTCCGGCACCAGCCGCGAGATTTCAACCGAACGCGTGGCCGGGTAAACGCCGGTGATCAGCAGCCGCCGCCCACGGCCGGAGGCCAGCAGATCGAGTCCGTCATTGATCCGGAATGCGGCTCCAGTCAGCACCACGATGCCATCGGCAGACGCCGAGGGCGCCTCCTCCTGCATCGGCAGGCTGCGAACAAACCAGACGAAACCGCCGGCGAGCAGCGCCACAGCCGCGGCGCAGACAAGCGCGATGTTGCGCAGGCCGTGACGCTTTGTTGCGCTCTTGGGCGCAACCGGATTGGCCGCAACCTGGTTGGGCGCGCGTGGAGCTTCCACCGTTGTCCCTGATTCTGAAGACAGCATCGGTCCGACCCCGAACCGGATCATACAACAAAATCCGGCGCCTCGATGGCGCGACCCTACTCGACGCTCTTCAGCGTCCGGTTAACGGTCTGCCGTGAGGTCAACGCCGTCACCACGGCAATCAGCAGGATTTGTACGGCCATCACCGCATATCCGGTAAATCCGATGGAAAAGGTTCCGAACAAGGCCGTAATCTGATCGGCGCTGGCTGTGCCGCGCCCCCAGTCGGCCACAAAGCTTGCGATCAGAAACAGCAGAATCGCAGCGCCACCGCCGATGGCGCCGCCTTGCAGGCCGAGCATGAGAAAATGGCGTTGAAATTGGCCGGCGATGTAGCTGTCCTGGGCGCCGATGAAATGCAGCACCTCGACGATGGGACGGTTGGTTGCCATCGCACCACGCGTGGCGAAGGTGACCGACAAGATCGTTGCCGCCAGCATCAGAAGGAGAATGCCGGTGCCGCCGATTTCCGACGTGCGCGCCATCGTGCGCATGCGGTCGATCCAGGCGCGGTGATCGTCGAGGCTCGCGCCGGGCACGCGCTCGGCGAGCGTGCGGCGCAATTGCGGGAGATCGGGATTGGCGTCGGCGGCAAGCCGCACGACGATCATGCGCGGCACCGGCAGATCGTCGAGCGAGAGGCCGGCGCCGAGCCACGGCTCGAGCAGCCGAGCCGATTCCTCCTTCGAGTAGGGACGCACCTCGCTGATGCCGGGGAAGCCGCGTGCGATGTCGGTGGCTTGGCGGATCGTCGCGTCCATGTCGCGGCCCGAGGCCGGGCGAATTTGAATCGTCACCTCGCGCGACACGTCGGACTGCCATTCGTTCGCAGCCGAGCGCACCAGCATCACCGCGCCGACCGTGAGCGACGACAGGAACGTCATGATCGCCACCACCGCGACGAGTGCGCGGCCGGAGATCGAGTTCTTCGGCACGATCGGCGTTTCGGCGCGCGGCAGGAGGCCGCTCATCCGCGCCGGTCTCGGAATCTCATGATCCATGCGCAAATCGGACATGCGCGTCTCACTCATAGACATGCAGACGCCCTTCGTGCAGCACGAGCCGCTTGGCGTCGTATTGATCCATCAATTGGATGTCGTGGGTGGCGATCACGACCGTGGTGCCGGACTTGTTGAGCTCGACGAACAGCCGCAGCAGGCGCTCGCCGAGATTGGGGTCGACGTTACCGGTCGGCTCATCGGCGAGCAGCAACTGAGGCCGCGCGATCACCGCACGCGCGATCGCCGCGCGCTGCTTCTCGCCGCCGGAGAGCACTGGAGGCAGCGCGTCCATGCGCTGGCCGAGCCCGACCCAGTGCAGGAGCTCGATTACCTCCTGGCGGTAGCTGTCCTCCTCCCGGCCCATGACACGAAACGGCAGCGCCACGTTCTCATAGGTCGTCATATGGTCGAGCAGGCGGAAGTCCTGGAACACGATGCCGATGCGGCGGCGGTGGGCGGACAGTTCGTCCTTGGTCATGGTCGCAACGTCGTCGCCGAAGGCGGTGATCAACCCGCGGGTCGGCTTGAGCGACAGGAACAGCAGCCGCAGCAGCGAGGTTTTGCCCGCGCCCGACGGGCCGGTCAGGAACTGGAAGGAATGCGGCTCAATGTAAAAGCTGAGGTCGCGAAGAACCTCCGGCCCGAGACCGTAGCGCAATCCTACATTTTCGAACCGGACCACGCCTTAAGTCCCCTTCGTCCCGTTGGGGCCCGCCGCCGAATCTCTGTGTAACAGCATATCGGGCCATCGCCATAGTGGCGGATTAACGGAGCATTAACCGGGAACGCGCCGCTTGTTTCCAGGACCCATCTGTATTTTCTTGGTTTCCACTCCGTTAAGGGACGGCTGCTACGGTCGCAGAACGATTTTGTTCGTGTGTGCGAATCGCTCATGCTGATTACCTGCCCCAACTGCTCGACGTCCTATGAGGTCACGGTTGCGTCGATCGGCGCAGCAGGCCGGTCGGTGCGATGCGCACGCTGCAAGAACAAGTGGTTCGTATCGCCTCACGCCGAGCAAGAAGAGCCGAACTGGGAGATGGTCGCCCACGGCGCCGCCGAGGCCCACGCTCAAGCCGCCCACAGCGAAGTTGCCGCCTTCAAGACCGAGCTCGCGCCCGAAGTTTCGAACGAGGTTCCGATTGCCGAAATCCCGGTCATCGACGATCCGAGCACGATGACCGAGGCGGACAAACAGAAGGCCATGGAGGGCGAGGTCCTCACGGCGCCGAGCGGCGACATTCCGGCCTTTCCCAATCCGTTTGGCGAAGGCGACAACGCCGCGCTGTCCGAAATCACCATTCCGGCCGGCGATGCCCCGTCGCTGGTGCCTGAGCCGGGCGACGGTGGTGTCGCGGCTACGAACACCGGCGGCCCATCGATCCGCCGCCGGCGGCCGCTGTTGCGCAAGAAGAAGGAGCGGCGTCCGTTCAGCCCGCTGCCGGCGATCCTTCTGATCCTGGTCTGCACGGTCGCGGCGCTGTTCGCCTGGCGCAAGGACATCGTGCGGCATGCCCCACAGATGGCGTCGCTCTATGGCGCGCTCGGTATGCAGATCAATCTGCGGGGCTTGAGCTTCACCGATATCAAGATCACCAACGACGTCTACGACAACGTGCCAGTGATTGTGGTCGAGGGCGTCATCGTCAGCCACTCCAACATGGCCGTGGATGTGCCGCGCCTGCGATTTGCCGTGCAGAACGCCGCGGGCCACGAGGTCTACACCTGGACGTCGGTGCCGGCGCAGCCGGTGCTGGAGCCGGGCGCCCGCCTGCCGTTCAGGAGCCGCCTCGCCTCCCCGCCGCCGGACGCACGCAACATCGTGGTGCGCTTCTTCACCCGCCGCGACGCCGTCGCCGGCCTGCGCTGAGGTCATCGTGGCGCGGATCCTGCTAGCCGAGGACGAAGAGTCGGTGCGAGCGCTGGTCTCGCGTGCGCTCGCTCTGGATGGCCACACCGTGACCGCCACCGCCGATGGCGCCGAGGCGCTCGATGTGCTTGTGAAGGAAAATGGACAGTTCGATCTGCTGCTGACCGACATCAAAATGCCGATCATGGACGGCATCGCGCTGGCGCTGGCCTGCGCGCGTGACTATCCGAAACTGCCGATCGTGCTGATGACCGGCTACGCCGATCAGCGCGAACGCGCGTCCGGATTGGAAGCGCTGGTGCAGAGCGTCATCGCCAAACCGTTCACGCTCGCGGAAATCAAGTTCGCCGTTGCCGCGGCCCTCGCGGGCAGCAAGCGGTAATCCCGGTCAACTTGCAGCCCGATAAGCCTGCGGATAGGCCGCCGGAGCGCGCTTTTTGATCGCCGGATGCGGCGTAACGGCCGCACTGTCTTCGGCCAATGCCGCGTCGCGCACACGGAATACGGCGACCTGGTCGCTCATCGTTCGCGCCTGATACTCTAGCGCTTTGGCGGTGGCGGCGTTCTCTTCGACCAGCGCGGAATTGTGCTGGGTTACCTCGTCCATCGCCGCGAGCGCCTTGTTGATCTGATCGAGACCGGTCGCCTGCTCAGAGCTGGCGTGAGCGATCTCGGACACAGTGCTCGCAACCCGGCGGATCGACTCGACGATGCCCTGAAGCGCCTTACCCGCGCTGTTGACCAGGTCGACACCCTCCTGGACCTGGCCAGAACTTTTGTTGATCAGGTCGGTGATGTCTTTCGCAGCCTGCGACGAACGCTGGGCCAGACTGCGCACCTCCGCAGCCACGACCGCGAAGCCGCGGCCTGCCTCCCCCGCGCGCGCGGCCTCGACCGCGGCGTTGAGCGCCAGCAGATTGGTCTGCCGTGCGATCTCATCGATGACAGTGATGATCTCGGAAATCCGGTGCGATGATTGCTCGATATGCGTCATCGCTGTTACGGCCTTCGACACGATCTCTCCGCCGCGGCCGGCCACATCGCTCGCCTCAGCCGCGATCTGGCTCGCCTGATGCGCGGCATCCGTGTTCTTGCGCACCGTCGCCGTCATCTCTTCCATCGATGCGGAGGTCTCTTCGAGGCTCGCCGCCTGCTCCTCGGTGCGTTGCGAGAAATCAGTGGTGCTCGAAGCGATTTCCGACGACGCGCTGCTCACCTCATGGGCGGAAAGCTTCACATTGCGGATCGCCGCCCCGATCTTATCCACAACCATCGCGGCGGCGCGTGCGATCTGACCGACCTCATCGCGGCGATGAAGGTTGGAAAGCCGAACGTCAAAATTGCCGTTTGAAAGCTCGACCATGCCCGCACAGGTCTGATTGAGCGGACGCGTCACACCGCGCGCGATCATCGTGGCCGTGGCGAGCGTGCCGATGAAGACAAGCGCCAACACGACCGCGAAGATGATGAAGACACGCGTCGCATTGGAATGGACCTCGCCGGTCAGCGTGAGCAGGTCCATGGCGAGGCGATCCTCGATCACCTTTAGGCGGTCGATCCGCGCTGTCGTGGCATCAAACCAGGCCTTGCTGGTCAGTCCTTGCAAGTCTCCGGACAGACCGCCGGCCGTCACGATGCCGCGCATTTTCATCACGGTCTCAATGGCCTCACCCGACATGGTTCGGCTGAAGAACGCACGCTGCTCGGCCGTTGCGCCTGCAGAGAAAACATTGAAATAGGCGTCTTGCGCGGCCTGCAGGCCGAGGAGCTTGCCGAAACCGGCCATGTCGAACTTGCCCTGCGACACGCCTCCGGCGCCGGTCGCGCGCTCCTGACCGGCCAGTTCCTTGCCCTGCATCAGAGCGACGTAAGAGGAAATCGCAGCGGTCGTGTCGCCGCGCGCGCTGAACTTCACGATTTCCCCGGTGACGTTGAGAAGCTTGCCAATGGTCGCGGTGTAAGCCGCGACGACCGCAGGTCCGGCGAGCTTCAGGTCGTCGAGACTGCGGCGTGTATCGTTAAGAGCCGAAACGGCAGCGCGAGCCTCGCCGATCGCCGCACGGAAATCATGGACATGAACTTCGGCACCAAAGGCAGCAAGGAAATCCATCGCGGGTCCGCGCGGCTCGTCCGTCTGCTTGCGCTGGCCGGCGAGTTCACCGCCCATCTGCGCGCCCTTGGTGGTGGCGAAGACCACCGACATGCCGCGCTCGCGTTGCAGGTGATGAACGAGCTTTGAAATGTCCGCAACGCCCTGAGCGATCTCCGCCAGCTTCGCCATCTCGGCGCGCATGCGCCACGTCTGGTGCAGGTCGTATCCGGCGAGACAGGCAAAGATAAAAAGCGGAATCGAAATCGCTAAAGCAAACCGTCCAGCAATCTTCATAACCGCGTCCTTAAGCTCAACAGCCTTGACGCGCGGAATTGTAGCTTGTGAAACTAAAGTTCAGTTAAATCGCGCTCAATTTGAGTAGGCGTCTGCGATTTTTCTGAAGCAGAAAAAGCCTCGCGGCCATTGCACAAAGTATAGGCACCGCGTCCGCGAAGCGACAGCGTCAGGCCGCCGTGTCACCTGCATGACTGATCTAAAACCTCAGAAATCCTTCAGCAGCCGCTCGATGTAATCGAGTTCGAGCTGCGGACGATAGCTCTCGCCAAAACGCTTGCGGAGCTCTTCGAGGATGCGGCGCGCCCGCTGCACGTCGATCTCGCCCGGCACCTTCACCGTCGTGTCGTCACCGTAATCGCGTCCGCGCAGCGGACGGCCGAGCGGATCGGTGTCGCCGTTGGCGCGCGCCTGACCGGTACGTCCCGGCTGGCCGGGGCCTTGGCCCTGCCCCATCTGCTGCTGCATCGATTGCGCCATGCCCTGCGCGCCCTTGCGCAGCGCTTCGAGCGCGCGGCCCTGCGAGTCGACCGCCCCATCGGCATTGCCTTCGCCGAGCGAACCTTGAGCATCGCCCATCGCTTCGCCCGCGCGGCCGAGATCGCCCATCTCGCCGCCGGGCTGACCGGACTGGCCTTGCTGGCCCGGCTGTCCCATGCCGCGCTTCTTCAACTCCTCAAGCATCTTGTTGAGCTGCTCGCGCAGCGCCTGCTGATCCTGGCGCAGTTCGCCGAACTGATCGCCCTGTTGCCCCTGCTGGCCTTGTTGTCCTTGCTGACCCTGCTGTCCGCGCTGGCGTTGCTGCCGCCGCTGATCCTGCCCCTGACGGAACGTGCGGTCGCGCAACTGCTGCTGCTTGCGGATCATGTCGCCGAGCTCGTCGAGAGCCGACTGCATGTCGTCGCCGTCGTCACCCTGCTCTCCGCCAGGCCGCGCCATCTGCAGGTTCTCCAGCATCTGCTGGAGCTGTTCGAGCATCTGCCGCGCGGCGTCCTTGTTGCCGGAGCGCGCCATCCGCTCCATGCGGTCGAGCATGGAGCGCAGATCCTGCGAGCGCAGCGCCTGCCGCATCTGGTTCTGATCGAGCGGCCGCGCCATCTGCGGGTTCTTGCGCATCTCCTCGGCGAGCGCTTGGAGGAATTTATCGAGCGCTGCACGGAGTTGATCCATCAGCCGCTTGATCTCTTCGTCGGAGGCGCCACGCTCCAGCGCCTGCCGCAGCTCTTCCTGCGCGGCGCGCAGGTTGCGCTCCGTCTCCGAGATGTTGCCGTCCTCGATATTGACCGCCATCGACCACAGCCGCGCCACCACATCACGCAGGCCGTCGTCGCTCTTGGTGCGCGCAAGCTGCCAGTAGATCGAGCGCAGACCAAGATAGATATTGGTTTCCGGGATGAAGCGCTCCGGCGCGATCGACAGCGCATCGAGCGCGAGCAGCACGTGGTTCTTCGCCTCGGCGTCGAGCGCCAGAATGCGGCGCTGCTCGATCAGCGCGCGGGCGAGCGGCTTGGAGAATGGACGCTCCGGCAGGCGCAATTCCTGCGGCTGCGAGCGGCCTTCGTTGTTGGCTTCGTCGCGGGCGACCAGCGTCACCAGCACATCGGTGCCGGCCCACGGATGCTCGCTGAGGTCCTTGATGGTCTGGCCGACGCCGCTCTTGGTCCGCGCCTGCGGCAGCACCAGCGGGAAATCCGGCGCACTGTAGAGCGGCCGCGTGACCTTGGTCTCGTTGGCGACGGGCTTACGCTCGAACGTCGCCTGCCCGTCGACGACGCCGTAATCGTCCTCGATCTTGTAAGCGAGCAGAAGCGAGCCGCGGACCTGACCCTCGGGCTCTTTTGTCAGTGCGATGGTCGGCGCACGGTCGGGGATCGCGGTGAAGGTCCAGGTGAGATCCTCGCCCGCGCCGCGCACGCTCGCGGTGCCGCCTTCGGTGATGGTGTAGCGGCGCTCCTCGGTGCCGGCCGGCGCCTGCGGACGCTGATCTCCCGCTACCTCGGCGATGCCGCCGGTGGTCGCGATCTTCAGTTCGGATTTTCCAGTCGCGCGGATAACCAGCGTTGAGCCCGCGGGCACCGACACTACGGCGGCGGCCTTCACCACTTCGCCGGGGCGCAGGCCCGGAAGGATCTGCGGCGGACGGCCGGTGTAAGTCGGCGGTGTCACCCAGGCGTCAATGCGGAAGTTCGCGGGCTGCACCACGCCACTCCAGTCGAACGCCGCTGCGATCCGCTTGGTGCGTTCACCACCGGCAGCGAAGAACGTGCCGACCAGAAGAACGAGAACCAGCGCGCGCAGCGCGTAAGGATCGCGCGAAGCGACGCGCGGCACCGGCGAGCCGGCCTTCAGAGACTTCGCAGCGAGCAGCGCGCGTTCGACATGAGCGCGCCACAGCGCGACAGCGAACTGGTCCTTCGCTTCGGGCGCGATCTCGTCGGCGATCGCCGTCGCCGGGCGGTGCGGCAGATTGCTCGCGCGGTCGAGACGGCGCAGCCCTTCGAACGAGGTCGGCAGGCGCACGAAGAACAGCGGGACCGTCGCGGCAACCGCGAGCACGAAGAAGATGAACAGGCCCGCCGCCCGACCGAGCGGGGGCAGCCACAGCCAAAGGCCGAGCCAGGACAAAGCGAGGAATAGACCGGCTGCCGTCAGGATCGAGGCTAGCGCCGGCCACAGCCGTTCCCAGAAGATTGACCACCGGGCCCGTCCAAGTGCGCGGGCAAGCATCTGGATGCCGCCGTCGGCGCGAGGATCTTGAGGGCTTTCAGGCGCAGTCGCGTTCACCCGGTTCTCCGGTTCGCTCCAGACAGCAGCGCTAACATGGGGCTAGGCCCCTGCGATCTCAAGCAAAACACACGCCAGGATCACAGCCACGCAGGCATCCGATCCAGCCTGATTAATTCGTCGGCTTCAAGGCGCGGCCGCACCAGGGCCCATTCGCTATTGTGAACAAGCACTTCCGGGATCAAGGCGCGGGTGTTGTAGGTGCCGGCCTGAACCGCACCGTAAGCGCCCGCGGTCATCACCGCGAGCAGGTCGCCGGGGGCGGAAACCGCCATGTCGCGGTCGAGGGCGAGAAAGTCACCTGATTCGCAGACCGGGCCGACCACGTCCGCCTTGAGCCGCGCGGCGCCCGGCTTCGGTTCCACCACTGGGATGATCTCGTGGTAGGCCTCGTAGAGCGTCGGCCGCACCAGATCGTTCATCGCTGCGTCCGCGATCACGAACGTCTTGGCTTCGCCGCGCTTCACGAAGATCACGCGCGTTACCAAAATACCGGCATTCCCGACGATGAGACGGCCCGGTTCGAAGATCAGCTTGCAGTCGAGACCGCGCGTCGCGCGCTTCACCACTTCGGCGTAGGCGGTCGGATCGGGCGGCGGCTCGTTGTCCTCGCGATAGGGAATGCCGAGGCCACCACCGAGATCGACGTGCGAGATCGTGTGGCCGTCACCGCGGAGCGTGCGCACGAAATCCGAAAGCAATGCGAACGCGTCGTCGAACGGCGTCAGCTCTGTGATCTGACTACCGATGTGCATATCGACGCCGGCGACGCGAATGCCCGGCAGCTTTCCGGCGCGCGCATACACCTCGCGTGCGTGGCTGATCGGAATGCCGAACTTGTTCTCAGACTTGCCGGTCGCGATCTTGGCGTGAGTCTTCGCATCGACGTCGGGATTGACGCGGATCGAGATATTCGCGGTCTGGCCCTTCGACGCGGCGATGCTCGAGAGCAATTCGAGCTCGGGCTCCGACTCCACGTTGACGCAGAGGATGTTCTCATCGAGCGCGAGGGCGAGTTCGCCCGCGGTCTTGCCGATACCGGAGAACATGATCTTGTTCGCCGGCACGCCCGCGAGCAGCGCGCGCTTCAGTTCGCCGCCGGAGACGACATCGGCGCCCGCACCGAGCCGCGCCAACGTCGCGATCACGGCTTGGTTGGAGTTCGCCTTCACCGCGTAGCAGACGAGCGAAGGCACATCGGCGAACGCGCCTGCGAACACGCGATAGTGCCGCTCCAGCGTCGCCGTGGAATAGCAATAGAACGGGGTGCCGACCTGTTCGGCCAGCTTTACGAGATTGACCGCTTCGGCATGGAGCACGCCGTCACGGTAAGCGAAGTGGTGCATTGGTCGCTCAGTTGAGGAGCACGTCCATGGGCAAGGATCGCTTCGGGCCCGGAGGCGCGATCGGTTTGCCGTCGGTGTCGTATTGCGGTTGTGCAGGCTCGGCCGCCGCCCTGTTCGTGACGTTCGTCATGCTGGTCGGCGACTGCGGCAACTGCCAGCCGCCGGGCGGCGGATCGAGCGCACCTTTGCGGCCGCAGCCCGCGAGCAGCATCGCGGCCGCGAGCGCGGCAAATGTGGCAAGACGGAGGCTGGCGGGTCGGATCACGAAAAGCTCCTCGATCGGCGGCACCATACCAGATCGCAGGTTAAATTCATCTGTTCTCGTAAAGCGCGTCAGCCGCGCTCTTTCTCGATCCGCTTGAGCCATTTTTGCGCGGCGGCCTTCACGTTTTTCGGTGCCGTGCCGCCGAAGGACACGCGGCTCTGCACCGAACGATCCACAGACAGCACGTCGAACACCGCCTTGGTGATCTTCGGTTCCACCGCCTGCATGTCGGCGAGCGGCAGCTTGTGCAGTTCGATGCCCTTGTCGGAGGCCTTCGCGACAATGCGGCCGGTGACATGGTGCGCTTCGCGGAATGGCATCTTGAGCGTGCGCACGAGCCAGTCGGCAAGATCGGTCGCGGTCGAATAGCCCATGCCGGCGGCGGCCCGCATCTTCTCGACGTCGGGCTCCATGTCGCCGACCATGCCGGTCATCGCATCGATGGAAAGTGCGAGCGCATTGAAGGCTTCGATGGTGCCCTCTTTGTCCTCTTGCATATCCTTCTGATACGCGAGCGGCAGCCCCTTCATCACGATCATCATGGCGTTCATCGCGCCCATGATGCGGCCAACCTTGGCGCGCACCAGTTCCGCCGCGTCCGGATTGCGCTTCTGCGGCATGATCGAGGAGCCGGTGGTGAACTTGTCGGAGAGCTTCACCAGGCCGACGAGCGGCGAGGTCCAGATCACGATCTCTTCGGCGAAGCGCGACAAATGCACAGAAGCGATCGAAGCCGCCGCGAGAGACTCCATCACGAAGTCGCGGTCCGAGACCGCGTCGAGCGAGTTCCGCATCGGGCCGTCGAAGTCGAGCGCATCGGCCGTCATCTCGCGGTCGATCGGGAACGACGTGCCCGCCAGCGCGGCAGCGCCGAGCGGCGAGTCGTTGAGCCGCGACTGCGCGTCGGCGAAGCGGCCGCGGTCACGCGCCGCCATCTCGACGTAAGCAAGCAGGTGATGGCCGAACGTGACCGGCTGCGCGGTTTGCAGATGCGTGAAGCCCGGCATCACGATGTCGGCATATTTCAGCGCCTTCTCGGCGAGCGCCTGCTGATAGTCGCCGAGCAACGCATAGATATCGTCGATGCGGTCGCGCACCCAGAGCCGGAAGTCGGTCGCGACCTGATCGTTGCGCGAGCGCGCGGTGTGAAGGCGTCCGGCCGCCGGGCCGATCAGTTCCGCGAGCCGGCTCTCCACGTTCATGTGGATGTCTTCGAGCTCGCGTTTGAACTTGAACTTGCCCGAGCCGATCTCTGACAGGATCGTGTCTAGACCGTGAATGATCTTGCGGGCATCGTCCGCCCCGATGATGCCCTGTTTCGCCAGCATTTCGGCGTGGGCCTTGCTCGCGGCGATATCCTGCCGGTAAAGGTGCCAGTCGAAATCGATCGAGGCGTTGATCTTCTGCATGATCGCGTCGGGAGCCGACGCAAAACGCCCGCCCCACATCTTGTTGCCCGAGGTTTTGGTCTTCTTCGCCATCAGCAGGTTTCGCCGAATATGAGTGATTCAAAGGACGCAGCCCGAAGTCACGCCAAGAGGCGCCTCGCCTTGGTCGTTCTCGGAGGCGTTGCCGGCGTCGCTGTCGGGCTTGCGGGGGTATACGGGATCGGCCACATGGCACGCAACGCCGGTCAGGAGCCGGCCTGCGCGCCGGCCGTGGAGATGGCCAAGAGGCTGAGCCCACTGATGAAAGGCGAGGTCGCGGCGCTGACGCCCGCGAGCGCGGCAAGGCGGCTTCCGGCGCTCATTTTCAAGGATGCGTCCGGCCAGCAAAAGACGCTTTCCGACTGGAAAGGACGCACGATTCTCCTGAATTTATGGGCCACTTGGTGCGTTCCGTGCCGGAAGGAAATGCCGGCTTTGGATGCGCTTCAGGGCAAGCTTGGCGGGCCGGATTTCAAGGTGGTGACGGTCAATATCGACACCCGGGACGTCGAAAAGCCGAAGGCGTGGCTGAAGGAGGTGGGCGTCGGAAAGCTCGCCTATTTCGCCGACAACACCGCCAAGGTCTTCCAGGACCTCAAGGAAGTCGGCAAGGCGTTCGGGATGCCGACGACGATCCTGATCGACAAGGCGGGCTGTGAGGTGGCGACCCTGGCCGGACCTGCGGAATGGGCGAGCGAGGACGCCATCAGGCTCGTCAGCGCGGCGATCAAGAACTGACGTTATATGCGCCGATCCTCGGACGCGAGCATGCCGTTGATCAGATGATCTGACGAAAGCTCGGATCAGACGGTGATGTTGAGATTCTGGCCGATGCCCGAGGCGACGTTGGAGAGACTCTTCATGTTCTCCTGCGCGGCATCCAAAAGCTTCGCGGCGTTGGCGCCCTGATCGGCGTTCATCTTGACCATCTTCGCCGCCATCGCGGTCTGCAACTCGGCGACCTGCGAGGCGATGAAGGCTGCGGCGATCGAACCGATTTCCATGTGCGGCTCAGGTCGTGATCTTCAAGCCGGTGACGGTGTCGATCTTGGTGCCGTCCGACATCGTCATGACGTTGGTCTTGGTGTTGAGATACGAGCCGTTGCCGAACTGAACGAGCGACTCAGGCGCGACGTATTCCTGGCCGGTGACGGAGTCGATCTGCGAACCGTCGGACATGGTGAGAATGTTGTTCACGGTGTCGAGCGTCGAGCCGTTCTCAAAGAAGATCATCGGATCGAGCTTGGCTTGCACCTTCGGCTGCGACGGCTGAAGTGCAAGATTTCGCGCCAACTGCTGCTGCGCGCGCTTGTCGAGCGCCGCCTGCGCCTGCTTGAACGTGAGGTCGAACATCGCCTGCGTCGTGCTCGACGAGATCGTCATCAGCGCATTCGCGTTCGTCGCGTTGTTGAAGATCGCGGTCCTGGCGCTGCCGAGGGCGTTCTTGGAGTTTTGCAGCGCGCCGAGCATGCCGTCGCTCTGGGCCTGGGCGTCGATCGAATTGAAGGCGTCGCTCAGCCAGCCCGAGCTCTGAAACATACCCGATATGGATGGAATCGAAGCCACGCGCCCCATTCTCCTTTGGGCGCGAAAGTTACGGACGAGACGTTAAAAAACCCTGAATTCGTTAACGGCCATTAACCGCGTCATGCCGTCGCGGAGAGCTTCAATCCGGTCGTCGCATCAAGCTGCGTGCCGTCCGACTCTGTCAGCACGTTGGTCTTGGTGTTGAGATAGGCGCCGTTCGCCATCGTGATGAGCGAATTCGGATCGACATATTCAAGGCCGGTGGTGATATCGATCTGCTTGCCGCTCGACTCGGTGAGGATGTTGTTGGTGGTGTCGAGCGAGGAGCCGTCGTCGTAGAAGACGATCGGATCGAGTTGCATCGGCGGCGTGAAATTCTGCTGCTGCGGCGGATTCAGCAGCGCCTGCTCCTGGGCCTGCCGTTCGGCCGCGGCCTTCTGCCCGTTCTGCTGCGCCATCTGGGTGTAGAGCTGGCTGGCGCTCGATTGCGCGTTCTGGACGATCGAGGCGAGCGCGTTGGACTCGCTTTGGCTTTCCGCCAGGAACGACGCGATGCTGCCGGGCTTGAGGTTCTGCGAACCGTTCGCGGACGCAGTCTGGAGCGCGCCCATCATGCCGCCGTCAGAACCGCTCGACTGCATGGCCGAATTCGCCTCGTCGAGCCAGTTCGAGCCGGTGCTCGACGCGATCATCGGCGTCTCGGCGATGGCGGAGAGCGTGGTGGCGCCGAGACTGGGCGCCGAGCTTGTGCTGGTGTTCGTGCTGGCGCCCGTCGCGGACGCGATGCCGGCCTGAGCCGTGGGATACATGCTCAGGTAAGGATTCGAACTCGAGACCGACGACACGGCCATGATTTGCGACCGCTCTTGCGCACAAGCGCAGCCGCCCCCGCTCTCCGCTTAGCAGCGCATGGTTAAAATTGCCTTGCCGCCGCCATTCGCCGCAGGCGGCCCCACCGGCTGGACCAAGTCACGCCGCGGACAAGTGCGAATACAGGATCGAGCCGCCGATTCCGATCAACGCAATGCCACCGGCGGCCTCCGCGAAGCGGCCGAAACGAACGCCGACGAAACGTCCGGTCAACATGCCAGCGGTGGACAGCGCAAACGTCGCACAACCGATTGCCAGCGCCACGACGA
>JBFLYS010000028.1:0-78607 GCA_040756555.1 Pseudomonadota bacterium
TGCTGGACCAGGGCCAGGCCGGCGACAACATCGGCGCGCTGCTGCGCGGCATCGACCGCGAGGCGATCGAGCGCGGCCAGGTGATCTGCAAGCCGGGTTCGGTGAAGCCGCACACGAAGTTCAAGGCGGAAGCGTACATCCTGACCAAGGAGGAGGGCGGCCGCCACACGCCGTTCTTCACGAACTACCGTCCGCAGTTCTACTTCCGCACGACCGACGTGACGGGCGTGGTGACGCTTCCGGCGGGCACCGAGATGGTGATGCCGGGCGACAACATCGCGATGGAGGTCACGCTGATCGTGCCGATCGCGATGGAAGAGAAGCTCCGCTTCGCCATCCGTGAAGGCGGCCGCACCGTCGGTGCAGGCGTCGTCGCAAGCATCATTGAGTAAAGAGCCATCCGTCGTCATGCCTGGACCTAAAAGTCCAGGCATCCGCGACTTGTTTGAATGACCTGACGTGGATGACCGGACGTGCCGGTCATGACGGAAGAGAGAAACGAAGATGAACGGCCAGAATATCCGGATCCGGCTCAAGGCGTTCGATCACCGCATCCTCGATGCGTCGACGCGCGAGATCGTCAACACCGCCAAGCGCACGGGCGCTCAGGTGCGTGGGCCGATTCCGCTGCCGACGAAGATCGAGAAGTTCACGGTGAACCGTTCGCCGCACATCGATAAGACGAGCCGCGAGCAGTTCGAGATGCGCACGCATAAGCGCCTCCTCGACATCGTCGATCCCACGCCGCAGACGGTCGATGCTTTGATGAAGCTCGACCTCGCCGCCGGCGTGGACGTCGAGATCAAGCTCTGAGTCCGGATACGAGACAGGCAAGGATTACGAATATGCGCTCCGGGGTAATCGCTCAGAAGATGGGAATGACCCGCATCTTCACCGACGCCGGCAATCATGTGCCGGTCACGGTTCTGCGTCTTGCGCAATGCCAGGTCGTCGCGCACCGCAACAAGGACAAGGACGGCTACGTCGCGCTCCAGCTCGGTTCTGGCACCCGCAAGGTGAAGAACGTGAGCAAGGCTGAGCGCGGCCGTTTCGCCGTTGCCAAGGTTGAGCCCAAGCGCAAGCTCGCGGAATTCCGCGTGAGCGATGACTCGGTCATTCCGGTCGGCGCTGAGATCACGGCGGATCACTTCGTCGTCGGCCAGTTCGTCGACGTCACCGGCACTTCGCTCGGCAAGGGCTACGCCGGCGGCATGAAGCGTTGGAATTTCGGTGGTCTGCGTGCTTCGCACGGCGTGTCGATCTCGCATCGCTCGATCGGTTCGACCGGCGGCCGTCAGGACCCCGGCAAGACGTTCAAGAACAAGAAGATGCCTGGTCACATGGGCGTCGAGCGCGTGACCACGCTCAATCTCAAGGTCGTGCAGACCGATGTCGAGCGCGGTCTCATCATGATCGAGGGCGCGGTGCCTGGCGGCAAGGGCAACTGGATCACCGTGCGCGACGCCGTGAAGAAGGCGCCGCCGAAGGATCTGCCGAAGCCCGGCAAGTTCCGCGTCGCCGAGGCGGCCGCGGCTGCGAAGGCTGAACCGGCCCAGGATGCCGCTCCGAAGGAGGGCGCGTGACATGAAACTCAACGTCACAACGCTCGAAGGCAAAGAGGCCGGTAACGTCGAGCTGTCGGACGAGATTTTTGGTCTCGAGCCGCGCAACGACCTGATCCAGCGCTGCGTCGTTTGGCAGCTCGCCAAGCGCCGCGCCGGCACCCACAAGGTGAAGGGCCGCGCCGAGATCGCGCGCACCGGTAAGAAGATGTACGGCCAGAAGGGCACCGGTAACGCCCGCCACGGTTCGGCGCGCGTCAACCTGTTCCGCGGCGGCGGCCGGTCGTTCGGTCCGGTCGTTCGCAGCCACGAGATCGGTCTGCCGAAGAAGGTCCGTTCGCTGGCGCTCAAGCATGCGCTGTCGGCGAAGGCCAAGGACGGCGGCATCATCGTCATTGAAAACGCAAGCATGAAGGACGCCAAGACCAAGGCGCTCGCCGGGCACTTCGAGAAGCTCGGTCTTACCAATGCGCTCATCATCGATGGCGCCGAGGTGGATGCCGGCTTCCGCAATGCGGCCCGCAACATCCCGAATATCGACGTGCTGCCGATCCAGGGCATCAACGTTTACGACATCCTGCGTCGCGGCAAGCTCGTGCTGACCAAGGCCGCGGTCGATGCGCTGGAGGCGCGCTTCAAATGAGCACCACCGATCCGCGCCACTACGACGTTCTGCTTTCGCCGGTCATCACCGAAAAGGCGACGATGGCGTCCGAGCTGAACAAGGTCGTCTTCAAGGTCGCGAGCACCGCGACCAAGCCTCAGATCAAGGAGGCGGTGGAGAAGCTGTTCGACGTCAAGGTGAAGAGCGTCAACACGCTCGTTCGCAAGGGCAAGATCCGGATTTTCAAGGGCAAGCCCGCCCGGTTGCAGCCGTCCAAACGCGCCGTCGTGACCCTCGAAGAAGGTCACCGGATCGACGTGACCACGGGCCTGTGAGGAACGCGTCATGGCATTGAAAACATATAAGCCGACAACGCCGGGACAGCGTCAGCTCGTCCTCGTTGATCGCTCCGGCCTCTACAAGGGCGCCCCGGTCAAGACGCTTGTCGAAGGACAGCACTCGAACGGCGGCCGCAACAACCTCGGCCGCATCACCACGCGCTTCCGCGGCGGCGGCCACAAGCAGGCCTACCGCAAGATCGACTTCAAGCGCGCCAAGCAGGATCAGCCTGCGAAGGTCGAGCGGATCGAATACGATCCGAACCGCACCGCCTTCATCGCGCTGATCTCCTACGCCGACGGCGAACAGGCCTACATCCTGGCGCCGCAGCGTCTCTCGGTTGGCGACACGATCGTTTCGGGCGAGTCCGTGGACATCAAGCCGGGCAACGCGATGCCTGTCGGCAGCATGCCGGTCGGCACGATCGTTCACAACGTCGAACTCAAGATCGGGAAGGGCGGGCAGATCGCGCGCTCGGCCGGCACCTACGCGCAGATCGTCGGCCGCGACCAGGAGTACGTGATCCTGCGTCTGTCGTCGTCCGAACAGCGCCTGGTTCATGGCCGCTGTATGGCCACGGTCGGCGCGGTGTCCAACCCGGACAACATGAACGTCTCGATCGGCAAGGCCGGCCGCAAGCGCTGGATGGGCCGCATGCCGCACAACCGCGGCGTCGCCATGAACCCGATCGACCACCCGCACGGCGGCGGCGAAGGCCGCACCTCCGGCGGCCGCCACCCGGTCACTCCGTGGGGCAAGCCGACGAAGGGCAAGAAGACCCGCACCAACAAGTCTTCGACCAAGTTCATCATGATCAGCCGCCACAAGCGCAAGAAGCAGAGCTAAGGATCGCGCACCATGTCCCGTTCGGTTTGGAAGGGTCCGTTTGTTGACGGCTATCTGCTGAAGAAGGCGGATAAGGCCCGCAGCGCGTCCCGCAATGAAGTGATCAAGATCTGGAGCCGCCGCTCGACGATCCTGCCGCAGTTCGTCGGTCTGACCTTTGGCGTCTACAACGGCCAGAAGCACATCCCGGTGAACGTCACCGAGGAGATGGTCGGCCACAAGTTCGGTGAATTCGCTCCGACGCGCACGTTCTATGGCCACTCGTCGGATCGTAAGGCCAAGCGCAGCTCAGCGCCGGCTGCAGGCTAAGGGTAGAGACCATGGGTAAAGCCAAACGCGAACGGGATCTTCCCGAGAACGAGGCCAAGGCCGTCGCGCGCATGCTGCGCGTGTCGCCGCAGAAGCTCAATCTTGTCGCCCAGCTCATCCGCGGCAAGAAGGTCGCGGCTGCGCTCGCCGATCTGCAGTTTTCGCAGAAGCGAATCGCCAGGGACGTTAAGAAGTGCCTGGAGTCGGCGATTGCCAACGCCGAGAACAACCACGACCTCGATGTCGATGAGTTGATCGTGGCCCAGGCCCACGTCGGCAAGGCGCTCGTGATCAAGCGCTTTCATCCCCGCGGCCGCGGCCGTATGGGCGGAATTTTGAAGCCGTTCTCCAACCTGACGATCGTCGTTCGTCAGGTCGAGAGCAAAGCGGCGTAAGGAGACGGGTATGGGTCAGAAGGTCAATCCGGTCGGCTTGCGCCTCGGCATCAACCGCACTTGGGACTCCCGCTGGTACGCGGGCAAGACCGAGTACGGCACGCTGCTGCACGAGGACATGAAGATCCGCAAGGTTCTCCTCGAGGCGCTGAAGCAGGCCGCCGTGTCGAAGATCGTGATCGAGCGCCCGCACAAGAAGTGCCGCGTCACCGTTCACTCGGCCCGTCCGGGTGTCGTGATCGGCAAGAAGGGCGCCGACATCGAGAAGCTGCGCAAGCAGGTCGCCGACCTCACGAAGAGCGACGTCGTCATCAACATCATCGAGATCCGCAAGCCGGAGCTCGACGCGACGCTGGTCGCGGAGTCGATCGCCCAGCAGCTCGAGCGCCGCGTGGCGTTCCGCCGCGCCATGAAGCGCGCCGTTCAGTCGGCGATGCGTCTCGGCGCACTGGGCATCCGCATCAACTGCTCGGGCCGTCTCGGTGGCGCCGAAATCGCGCGCATGGAGTGGTACCGCGAAGGCCGCGTGCCGCTGCACACGCTGCGCGCCGACGTCGACTACGGCGTGGCCACCGCGTTCACGACCTACGGCACCTGCGGTGTGAAGGTCTGGATCTTCAAGGGCGAGATCATGGAGCACGACTCCATGGCGCAGGATAAGCGCCTCGCCGAAGCCGAGGCCGGCCGTCCGCCGCGCCGCGAAGGTGCGGGCGCTTAATCGGCGCCTTCATAGGGACAACGAGGAAGTTTCGTCATGCTGCAACCGTCACGCACCAAATTCCGCAAGGCGCACAAGGGCCGGATCCATGGCCTCGCGACCAGCGGCCAGAATTTGGCGTTCGGTCAATTCGGCCTCAAGGCCGTGGAGCCGGAGCGCGTTACCGCGCGTCAGATCGAAGCCGCGCGCCGTGCGCTCACCCGTCACATGAAGCGCGCCGGCCAGGTCTGGATCCGCGTTTATCCGGACGTGCCGGTTTCGAAGAAGCCGCTGGAAGTGCGCATGGGCTCGGGCAAGGGCGGCGTCGAGCTCTGGGTTTGCCGCGTGAAGCCGGGCCGCATCCTGTTCGAGGTCGACGGCATTCCGGTCGAACTCGCCAAGGAAGCGCTGGCGCTGGCGGCGGCCAAGCTGCCGATCAAAACCCGTTTTGTCGCCCGCATCGCAGCGTAATCGAGGATCAAGCCATGAAAGCAGCCGATGCGCGCGCCATGACCGTCGACCAGCTCGACGACGAGGTGCTGAAGCTTAAGAAGGAGCAGTTCAATCTGCGCTTCCAGCGGGCGACGGGGCAGCTGGAGAACACCGCGCGCGTGCGCGTGGTTCGCCGCGAGATTGCACTGGCCAAGACCATCGCGCGCCAGAAGCGTGCGGGCACCGAGCCTGCGGCCGCTAAGAAGGCGCCGGCGAAGGCCAAGGCGAAGAAGAAGTAACGAACGGTAAGACGTCCGAGACGTAAGACGTAACGAAGAAGGTTCATCGAGATGCCGAAGCGAACGCTCCAAGGCGTGGTGGTCAGCGACAAGCAGGACAAGACGGTTGTTGTCCGCGTCGAGCGCCGCTTCACGCATCCGGTCATGAAGAAGACCGTGAGATCGTCGACGAAGTTCCACGCCCATGACGAGAAGAACGAATTCAAGGTTGGCGATATCGTGCGCATCGAAGAGCACCGGCCGATCTCGAAGCTGAAGCGCTGGACCGTCGTCGATGGCCAGAAGATGCAGCGGACTGAGGCGCCTATCCAGGTGGAGTCGGAAATGAAGGCCAAGCGCTCGACGAAGAGCGCCGCCGCCGAGTCCAAGGCCAAGAAGTAAGCGCAAGAATTTAGAGAGACGAGGCGTCACATGATTCAGATGCAAACCAACCTGGACGTCGCCGACAATTCCGGCGCGCGCCGCGTTATGTGCATCAAGGTGCTGGGCGGCTCCAAGCGGAAGTACGCCACCATCGGCGACGTCATCGTCGTGTCGGTGAAGGAGGCGATCCCGCGTGGCCGCGTGAAGAAGGGCGAGGTCATGAAGGCCGTCGTCGTTCGCATCCGCAAGGACATCAAGCGTCCGGATGGCTCCGTGATCCGTTTCGACCGCAACGCCGCCGTTCTGATCAACGCGCAGGCCGAACCGGTCGGCACCCGTATCTTCGGGCCGGTCCCGCGTGAGCTGCGCGCCAAGAACCACATGAAGATCATTTCGCTCGCGCCGGAGGTGCTCTAATGGCCGCGAAGATTAAGAAAGGCGACAAGGTCGTCGTCCTCTCGGGCCGCGACAAGGGTCGCACCGGGGAAGTCATTGAAGTGCAGCCGCGCGCGGAGCGTGCGGTCGTGCGCGGCATCAATATGGTCAAGCGTCACCAGAAGCAGACGGCGCAGCAGGAAGGCGGCATCATCTCCAAGGAGTTGTCGATCCACCTGTCCAACATCGCGCTTGCCGATCCCAAGGACGGCAAGGCGACCCGCGTCGGATTCAAGTTCATCGGCGAGGGCGAGAACCGCAAGCGCGTGCGCGTCGCCAAGCGCTCGGGAGTAGAGATCGATGGCTAAGGAACCGAAAGACGGCGGCAAGGCTGAGAAGCCGGCCGCGCATCAGACGCCGGATCAGATTGCGAAGGCCGAGCGCGCTGCGACCGCGAAGGCGAAGGCTGCGCAGCAGAAGGCTGCCGCCGAGGCCGGCAAGAAGCCGCGCGAGCCGGAAGAGAAGGTGACGCCGCGCCTGCGGACTGAGTTCGATGAGAAGATTCGCAAGCTGATGGCGGAAAAGTTCGGGTACAAGAACCCGATGCAGGTGCCCCGGCTCGAGAAGATCGTGCTGAACATGGGCATCGGCGAAGCCGTCAACGACCGCAAGAAGGTCGAGCAGGCTGCCGAGGCTCTGACCGCGATCGTCGGTCAGAAGGCCGTCATCACCAAGTCCCGCAAGTCGATCGCGACCTACAAGCTGCGCGACGGCCAGGCGATCGGCTGCAAGGTGACGCTCCGCAAGCAGCGCATGTACGAGTTCCTCGACCGCCTCGTGAACATCGCGCTGCCGCGCGTGCGCGACTTCCGCGGCCTGAACCCGAAGAGCTTTGACGGCCGCGGCAATTACTCGCTCGGCATCAAGGAACACATCATTTTCCCGGAGATCGACTACGACAAGGCGGTCGACGTCTGGGGCATGGACATCACGGTCTGCACGAGCGCCCGCACCGACGCGGAAGCGCGCGCTCTGCTCGACGCGTTCAACTTCCCGTTCCGGCAGTGAGAGCCTAAGCGGCATCTCAAACGCGGATACCTAGGAGACTCGAATGGCGAAGAAGAGTTCGATCGAAAAGAACAACCGGCGCAAGCGCATGGCGAAGTCCCATGCCGGCCGTCGTTCGCGCTTGAAGGCGATCGTCATGGACAAGAACAAGTCCATGGAAGAGCGCTTCGCGGCGACGCTGAAGCTTGCCGAGATGCCGCGCAACTCCGCCAAGATCCGCATTCGCAATCGCTGCGAGGTGACGGGCCGTCCGCGTGGCTACCGCCGCAAGCACAAGATGAGCCGCATCGCGCTGCGTGAGCTTGGCTCCAAGGGCCTCATTCCGGGCCTCGTGAAGTCGAGCTGGTAAGGGAGCGATCGCATGTCAATCAACGATCCGATCAGCGATCTCATCGCCCGCATCACCAATGCTCAGATGCGCCGCAAGCCGAAGTGCTCGACGCCGGGCTCGCGCCTGCGCGCTAGCGTTCTCGAGGTTCTCAAGAACGAGGGCTACATCCGTGGTTACGCTTCGGTCGAGCACAGCGACGGCCGCAGCGAGCTCGAGATCGAGCTCAAGTATTTCGACGGCGAGCCGGTGATCCGCGAGTTCTCGCGCGTCTCCAAGCCGGGCCGCCGCGTTTACGTCGCGGTTCGTAACCTTCCGCGCGTCAACAACGGCCTGGGTGTCGCGATCCTGTCCACGCCGAAGGGCGTGATGGCCGACCACGATGCCCGCGACGCCAATGTCGGCGGCGAAATTCTCTGCACGGTGTTCTAAGGGCGGAGAGAGGAAACAGTCATGTCACGTATCGGCAAAAAGCCGGTTTCGATCCCCGCGGGCGTCACTGCCAACGTCGAGGGTCAGACCGTCAAGGTGAAGGGCCCGAAGGGCGCGCTGCAGCTCGTGCTGCACGGCGACGTCGAGGCCAAGATGGACAAGGGCGGGATCAAGATCGATCCGCGCAACGAAACCAAGCGCGCCCGCTCGCAGTGGGGCACCTATCGCACTCTGGTCTCCAATCTGATGACCGGCGTGACCAAGGGCTTCGAAGAGAACCTCGAGATCACCGGCGTCGGCTTCCGTGCGGCGGTGCAGGGCAAGAACCTGCAGCTCCAGCTCGGCTTCAGCCACGACGTCGTCTATCCGATCCCGGAAGGCATCGCGATCGCGACCCCGAAGCCGACTGAAATCAAGATCAGCGGCTCGGACAAGCAGAAGGTCGGCCAGGTGGCCGCCGAGATCCGCGCCTTCCGCGGCCCGGAGCCTTACAAGGGCAAGGGCATCAAGTACGTCGGCGAATACATCTTCCGCAAGGAAGGCAAGAAGAAGTAACGCGAGCCCACGGGCTTATCGAGCAAAGGGCTTACGGAGCAAGCTATGGCTACTGTCAAGGTTCGAACCCAGCGGCGCAAAGGCGTCACCCGGCGTGCCGTCAAGACGGCCGCTGCGGGCCGTCCGCGTCTGTCGGTGCATCGCTCGTCGAAGCACATCTACGCGCAGATCATCGACGATGTGAAAGGCGTGACGGTCGCCGCCGCGTCCTCGCTCGAGAAGGACCAGCGCGCCAAGACCGGCGCCAACGTCGAGGCGGCGAAGGCTGTCGGCACGCTCGTCGCGAAGCGCGCGCTCGAGAAGGGCGTGAAAGAGGTCGTGTTCGACCGCGGCGCTTACCTCTACCACGGGCGCATCAAGGCGCTCGGCGATGCCGCTCGCGAGGGCGGCCTCAAGTTCTGATCGGATGATGACGGGCGGTACGCCCGAACGGAAAGAAGATCGTTATGGCACGTGAACCGAAACGAGACCGCGAAGAGCGCGACAGCGAGTTCGTCGACAAGCTGGTGCACATCAATCGCGTCGCGAAGGTGGTGAAGGGCGGCCGTCGTTTCGGCTTCGCAGCCCTCGTGGTGGTCGGTGACCAGAAGGGCCGGGTGGGCCATGGTCACGGCAAGGCGCGCGAGGTGCCGGAGGCGATCCGCAAGGCGACCGACGCTGCCAAGCGTAACCTGATCCGCGTTCCGCTCCGCGAAGGCCGCACGCTGCATCACGACGTGGCGGGTCGTCACGGTGCGGGCAAGGTCTATCTCCGCGCGGCGCCTCCCGGCACCGGCATCATCGCGGGCGGCCCGATGCGCGCCGTCTTCGAGACGCTCGGCATGCAGGACGTGGTGGCGAAGTCGATGGGCTCGTCCAATCCGTACAACATGGTGCGCGCGACGTTCGACGCGCTGAAGCACCAGGACTCGCCGCGCTCGGTCGCGGCCAAGCGCAACATCAAGGTCTCCACGCTGCAGGCGCGCCGCACTGGCGTCGACAGCGAAGCGGCCGCCGATTGATTGGGTTAGTCATGGCGAACACCAAGAGCATCAAGGTTGAGCAGTACGCGAGCCCGGCACGCCGCGAGCACACGCAGCGCGAGACGCTCGTCGGACTCGGACTGAACAAGATCGGCCGCACGCGCGACCTGCCGGACACGCCCGAGGTTCGCGGCATGGTCTACAAGGTCCGTCACCTCGTGCGCGTCGTCGACGGCAAATAAAAGGAGTAGGGGCTATGAAGCTCAACGAACTCGCCCCGCGCCAAGGCTCGGTCAAGAAGCGTATGCGCATCGGCCGTGGTATCGGCTCGGGCATGGGCAAGACCGGCGGCCGCGGCGGCAAGGGCCAGACCGCACGCTCGGGCGTGCGCATCAAGGGCTTCGAAGGTGGCCAGATGCCGTTGCATCGCCGCCTGCCCAAGCGCGGCTTCAAGAACACCAAGTTCCAGCTCAAGCTGGTCGAGGTGAATCTGGGCAAGGTCCAGGCCGCGATCGACGCCAAGCTGCTCGACGCTTCCGCCGTGGTGGACGCCGCCGCCCTGATCAAGGCCGGCCTGATCCGCCGCGAGAAGGACGGCGTCCGTCTTCTCGGCAACGGCGCAATCAAGGCCAAGGTCCAGTTCGCGGTCTATGGCGCGTCGAAGTCGGCGGTCGAGGCCGTGGAGAAGGCCGGCGGTTCGGTCAAAATCCTGGCACCGAAGCCGGAAGAGGGCGAAAAGGCCGCCTGAGCCCTATATGTCTGCATAATGGGGCGCGGACGGTAACGGGAGCTCTCGATGGTTTCAGCGGCGGAACAACTGGCGGCCAATCTCAACTTCTCGGCGCTCGCCAAGGCTGACGAGCTCAAGAAGCGCATTTGGTTCACGCTCGGCGCGCTGCTGGTTTACCGCTTCGGCACCTACATCCCGCTGCCCGGCATCGACCCGTCGCAGTGGGAGCAGATTTTCCGCACCCAGGCGGGTGGCATTCTCGGCATGTTCAACATGTTCGCCGGCGGTGGCATCCACCGCATGGCGATCTTCGCTTTGAACATCATGCCGTACATTTCGGCCTCGATCATCATTCAGTTGATGACGACTGTTTCACCGACGCTTGAGCAGCTTAAGAAAGAGGGTGAGCAGGGCCGCAAGATCATCAACCAGTACACCCGCTATCTCACGGTCGTTCTGGCGGTGGCTCAGGCCTACGGCATCTCGATCGGCCTTGAGGGTGCGGGCAATGTCGTGGTCGATCCCGGCTGGTTCTTCCGCATCGCCACCGTCATCACGCTGACCGGCGGCACCATGTTCCTGATGTGGCTCGGTGAGCAGATCACCGCACGCGGCATCGGCAACGGCATTTCGCTCATCATCATGGCGGGCATTGTCGCCGAGCTTCCGTCGGCCATCGCCGGCATGCTCGAGCTCGGCCGCCAGGGCGCGCTCTCGACCGGCCTGATCCTCGTCGTCATTCTGATGGCGGTCGTGGTGATCGCCTTCATCGTGTTCATGGAGCGCGCGCAGCGCCGCCTCCTGATCCAGTATCCGAAGCGCCAGGTCGGCAACCGCATGTTCGAGGGCCAGTCCTCGCACCTGCCGCTCAAGCTCAACACCTCGGGCGTCATTCCGCCGATCTTCGCGTCGTCGCTGCTGCTGTTGCCGACCACGGTCGCCAACTTCAACGCCGGGCAGGGCCCGGAGTGGTTCGTGACCATCACGACGCAGCTCGGCCACGGCCGCCCGCTGTTCCTGATCCTCTACATCGGCCTCATCATCTTCTTCGCCTTCTTCTACACCGCGATCGTGTTCAATCCGACCGAGACCGCGGAAAACCTGAAGAAGCACGGCGGCTTCATCCCGGGCATCCGCCCGGGCGAGCGGACGGCCGAATACATCGACTACGTTCTCACCCGCATCACGGTGATCGGCGCGGCGTATCTCTCGATCGTTTGCTTGATCCCTGAAATCCTGATCTCGTATGCGGCGGTGCCGTTCTACTTCGGCGGCACATCGGTGCTGATCGTGGTGAGCGTCACGATGGATACGGTCGCGCAGGTGCAGGGCTATCTGCTGGCGCACCAGTACGAAGGTTTGATCAAGAAGTCGAAGCTGCGGGGGCGGCGAAGATGAGAGTTGTACTGCTGGGCCCGCCGGGGGCCGGCAAGGGGACTCAGGCGAAAGAGCTGGTTACGAAGCACGGCATCGTTCAGCTCTCCACCGGGGATATGCTGCGCGCGGCGGTTGCCGCGGGCACGCCGGTCGGCCTGAAAGCCAAGGACATCATGGCGCGCGGCGAACTCGTCCCGGACGAGGTCGTCGTCGCGATCGTTTCGGACCGTATCGACCAGTCCGACGCCAAGAACGGCTTCATTCTCGACGGCTTCCCGCGCACGGTTCCGCAGGCCGAGGCGCTCGACAAGATGCTGGCCGAGAAGGGCATGCGCCTTGATGGCGTGATTGAGCTCAAGGTCGATCCCGAAATCCTGATCCGCCGGATCGAGACCCGTGTGGCCGAGATGACGGCCCGTGGCGAGGCGGTCCGCGCCGACGACAACCCCGAGGTGCTCAAACAGCGCCTGACCAGCTACCAGGGCCAGACGGCGCCTTTGGTGGCCTACTACGCCGGTAAGAAGGCCCTGCGGTCCGTGGACGGCATGGCCCCGATTCCCGCGGTCACAGGCGCCATTGACCGCGCCCTGGCGGCCGCCGCCAAGGACAAGCACAAGGGCAAGCAGGCCGCGAAGCCCGTCAAGGCGAAGGCCAAAGCCAAAACGAAGGTCAAAACCGCGTCTAAAGAGGCCGGTTCCGCCCGGAAAGCCGCTGCCAAGCGCTCTGGAACCGCCAAAAAGACCGCTAAGAAGGGTAAACGCCTCACTGCCCGCCGGAAGGCCGCAAAGCCGGCCAAAAGGCGCTCCGCAGGCCGCCCAAGTGCTCGAAAAAGCAGGGCAAATGCGCGCTCTCGGAGGTTGACGAAGTGAGGCGGAATCCCCTAATAACGCACACATTCAGTCGGATTCGAACGATGCCGGCCCCGGAGCTTGGGGGAGGGCGTCGCGTTACTGCTTGCAAGGCTCTTGTACTTTTCAAGGGCGGTGTCGGGGCAGGCGCACAATCGGAGCGGTGTTCGAACCGCCCGGAACAGGAGTGAAGTCGTGGCCCGTATTGCAGGCGTGAACATCCCCACCAACAAGCGCGTCGTGATCGCGCTTCAGTACATTCATGGCATTGGCCAGAAGAACGCCAAGGACATCATGGAGCAGGTGAAGCTCCCGATGGACCGCCGGGTGTCTCAACTGACCGACGCCGAGGTTCTTCAGATCCGCGAACTGATCGACCGCGACTACGTCGTGGAAGGCGATCTGCGCCGCGAGGTCTCGATGAACATCAAGCGTCTGATGGACCTGGGCTGCTATCGCGGCCTGCGTCACCGCAAGGGCCTGCCGGTGCGCGGCCAGCGCACCCACACCAACGCCCGCACCCGCAAGGGTCCGGCCAAGGCGATCGCCGGCAAGAAGAAGGCGACGGCCTAATCCGCCGAGTCAAGAATTTGCCCGGCGCGCGAATAGCCTGGGCCGCGAAAGGACTTTGAATGGGTAAGGAAGCTACACCGGCGGGGCGCGTCCGCCGCCGCGAACGCAAGAACATCGCCTCGGGCGTCGCGCACGTCAACGCGACGTTCAACAACACGATGATCACCATCACCGACGCGCAGGGCAACACGATCTCGTGGTCGTCCGCCGGCACGATGGGCTTCAAGGGCTCGCGCAAGTCGACGCCTTACGCCGCGCAGGTCGCGGGTGAGGACGCCGCCAAGAAGGCGCAGGAGCACGGCATGCGCACGCTCGAAGTCGAAGTCTCGGGTCCGGGTTCGGGCCGCGAGTCGGCGCTGCGCGCGTTGCAGGCGGCGGGCTTCACGATCACGTCGATCCGTGACGTGACGCCGATCCCGCACAACGGCTGCCGGCCGAGAAAGCGCCGTCGCGTATGAGTGATTCTTACATCCGGCCGGCGGACGAACCGTCGGTTGCCGCCGATACGTCCCACGGGGCGGAGTGGGAGCAGCGGAAGCCCGCGCCACTCAATACGATGGGTGCAAATGTGATCCAGAAGAATTGGCAAGAACTGATTAGGCCGAACAAGCTCAAGGTCGAGGCTGGCGCGGACGCGAAGCGTTCGGCGACGCTGGTTGCCGAGCCGCTCGAGCGCGGTTTCGGCGTGACCCTCGGCAACGCGCTGCGCCGCATTCTGCTGTCGTCGCTCCAGGGCGCGGCGGTGCAGTCGGTGCACATCGATGGCGTGCTGCACGAGTTCTCCTCGATCGCGGGCGTTCGCGAAGACGTCACCGACATCGTCCTGAACATCAAGGACATCGCCATCAAGATGCAGGGCGAAGGCCCGAAGCGGATGGTGCTGAAGAAGTCGGGTCCGGGCGCGGTCACCGCGGGCGACATCCAGACCGTCGGCGACATCGTGGTGCTCAACCCCGATCTGCCGCTCTGCACCCTCGACGAGGGCGCCGAGATCCGCATGGAGTTCACCGTCAACACCGGCAAGGGCTACGTCGCAGCCGACCGCAACCGTCCTGAGGACGCGCCGATCGGTCTCATTCCGGTCGACAGCCTGTACTCGCCGGTGCGCAAGGTCTCCTACAAGGTCGAGAACACCCGCGAAGGCCAGATCCTCGACTACGACAAGCTCACGCTGACGATCGACACCAACGGCGCGGTCTCGCCGGAGGACGCGCTCGCTTACGCCGCGCGCATCCTGCAGGACCAGCTCAACGTGTTCGTCAACTTCGAGGAGCCCCGCAAGGAGCAGGCCGCGGAAGCCATTCCGGACCTCGCCTTCAACCCGGCCTTCCTCAAGAAGGTCGACGAGCTCGAGCTGTCGGTGCGCTCCGCCAACTGTCTCAAGAACGACAACATCGTCTACATCGGCGACCTGGTCCAGAAGACCGAAGCCGAGATGCTGCGCACGCCGAACTTCGGCCGCAAGTCGCTCAACGAGATCAAGGAAGTGCTCGCGCAGATGGGCCTGCACCTCGGCATGGAAGTGCCGGGCTGGCCGCCCGAGAACATCGAGGAGCTCGCGAAGCGCTTCGAGGATCACTACTGAGTTTGAGTAGAGCAACGCGGTCGGCTGTGCCGGCCGCGTTCTTTTTAGGGCGAACGCAGGAAGCCCACCTGAGCACGGTGTTCGACGGACCGTCGTGACACGCAGATAGAGAAAGATCAGTTCGATGAATCACGGCAAGGTCTACCGCAAACTGGGCCGCAAGCCCGAACACCGCAAGGCGATGTTCGCCAACATGAGCGCCGCGCTGATCAAGCACGAGCAGATCACCACCACCGTGCCGAAGGCCAAGGAGCTTCGCCCGATCGTTGAGAAGCTGATCACCCTCGGCAAGCGCGGCGACCTGCACGCCCGCCGTCAGGCGATCGCGCAGATCCGCGACGTCGCGATGGTCAAGAAGCTCTTCGACGTGCTCGGCCCGCGCTACAAGGACCGCAAGGGCGGCTACTGCCGCATCCTGAAGGCCGGCTTCCGCTACGGCGACAACGCGCCGGTCGCGGTGATCGAGTTCGTCGATCGCGACGAGAGCGCCAAGGGCAAGGACTCCGGTCCGGTCCAGGCGCGTGCGGTCGATGAAGAGGCCAACGCGGCCGCCTAATCATGGCTTTCAGCGTCAAGCTGCGACAGGCGGTGCATTGCACCGCCTGTTTTGTTTTTGCGATGCTCGTGGCCGTACCACTTGCGTTGGGGCAATCCATGACAGCCAACGACAAACTGATTGCAGCCGCAGGGAAGGGCGATGCCGCAGCGGTACAGAGTGCGCTCCGCGAAGGCGCTGCCGTCGATGCCCGCGACCGCAATGGGCGCACGGCTCTGCTGATCGCCACCCACGCCAACAAGGTCGAGGTGGCGCGCGTACTGATCGCCGCGGGCGCGAACGTCAACGCCAAGGACGGCATTCAGGACAGCCCATATCTCTACGCGGGCGCCGAAGGTCGCAACGAGATCCTGAAGATGACTCTCGCGGCCGGCGCGGACCTCAAAAGCACCAACCGCTACGGCGGGACGGCGCTGATCCCGGCCGCGCATCACGGCCATCCAGAGACGGTGAAAATCCTGCTGGCGACCGCCATCGACAAGGACCACGTCAACAATCTCGGCTGGACCGCGCTGCTCGAAGCCGTCCTGCTCGGCGACGGCGGCCCGGTGCACACCGAGATCGTCCGGCTTCTGGTCGAGGCGGGCGCCAATCCGAACACCGCCGACCGCGAGGGCGCAACTCCGCTCGCGCACGCCAAGCGCCGCGGCTTTGCCAACATGGTCCGCATCTTGTCTGCTGCCGGCGGCCGCTGACCGTTTCACGCTGATCGTTTCATTGGGGACTTCCACCGTCTTGCGCGCTGCGGTCTTGTCCGGCTGGTGCCGGGGCGTCATGCTTGCGTCGCCGGCGTTGCGTTCAATCGGTTTCACAAAGCCATTGCGGGGGCGTCCATGTCGGACAGCAATGATCTCGGCTCCTCGATCACCGACAGCTTCACCGAGACGACCACGAAATCCTGGGGCTCGCGCATCGGCGAGTCGATCAAGGGCGTTCTGTTCGGTCTTGCATTCACCATCGGCGCCTGCGTGCTGCTGTTCTGGAACGAGGGCCGTGCGGTTCAGACCGAACGCTCGCTGGCCGAGGGCCGCGGCCTTGTGGTCTCCGCCGACGCGGCGCGTGTCGATCCCGCGAACGAAGGCAGGCTCGTCCACCTCAACGGCGAAGTGAAAGCCGGCGCGCAGCTTCGCGACGCGGACTTCAACGTCACCGCCAATGCGCTGCGCCTCGTGCGCACCGTCGAGATGTATCAGTGGAAAGAGGAATCCAAGTCGGAAACCCGCAAGACGCTCGGCGGCGGCGAGGAGACCGTCACCACTTACACCTACAATCTGGTGTGGGACGATCATCGCATCGACTCCAGCCAGTTCAAGCGCCGCGATGGGCACAACAATCCGCCGATGCGCTACCAGCGCGCGGCTATGACGGCGCGCGACGCGACGCTCGGCGCCTACCGGCCGAGCGACCGCGTGCTGGCGCTTCTGCCCGCGTCGCAGGAGCTGAGTGTCGATCCGGCTGTCGTTGCTTCGCTGCGCGGCAAGGTGGATGGACCGGTTCAGGTCAGCGACGGCAAGCTCTATCTCGGCGCCAGCCCCAGTGAGCCGAAGCCGGGTGACCTCCGCATCACCTTCCGCACTGTGCCGAACGGGCCTGCGAGCTTCATCGGCCAGCAGACCGGCACGGACCTCTTCGACTATCAGACCAAGGCTGGCGACCGCCTCTTGATGGCGCGGAGCGGGCTGATGTCTGCACCCGATATGTTCAAGGAGGCCGAGGACGAGAACCGCATCCTGACCTGGATCATCCGGCTCGTCGGCGTCGTGGTCATGTTCATCGGCCTGTTGCTCGTCCTGCGGCCTTTGGTGGTGGTCGCGGACGTGGTGCCCTTCATCGGCAATATTCTCGGGGCGGGGGCGGGCCTCGTCGCCGCGGTTGTGACCGCAGTGGTTGCTCCGCTCGTCATCGCCATCGCGTGGCTGTGGTACCGGCCCCTGGTGTCGATCATCGCGATCGCCATCGGCCTGGGTGTCGCATTCGGGCTGCGCACCCTCGCGGCGCGGAAATCGGCGGCGCGCGTCGTGCAGTCTGCGGGAACCGTATCTCGCTAGTCCGGGCGGCGGTATGCCGGTAAGATTAGAAGGATTCGAAATCCTATCCTCACAGTGGAGAGCACGATGACCCGTTGGGCCTTGGCTGGCGTGGCTGCCATTGCGTTCGCGACCTCGGTGCAGGCGCAGACCCCGGTCGAGCGCGGCAACTATCTGGTCAACAGCATCCTGACCTGCGGCAACTGCCACACGCCGCGCGGACCGGGCGGCGTGTTCGACATGGGCAAGCAGCTCTCGGGTGGTCCGCAGACCTGGGACGAGCCGACCTTCAAGGTGAAGGGCGCCAACATCACGCCGGACCCGGACACCGGCATCGGCAAGTGGAGCGATGCTGACATCAAGCGCGCGCTCCAGGAAGGAAAACGCCCGGACGGCAGCCAGCTCGCGCCGCTCATGCCCTACGGCTTCTACAAGGTCTTCACGCCGAACGATCTGAACGCGGTGGTCGCCTACATCAAATCGGTGCCCCCGGTGAAGAACGCGGTCGAGCCGCCGGTCTACAAGGCGGCGCTGCACGTCGACACGCCGCCCGGCGCCGAGAAGCCGTTCAGCGACGCCGACATGAGCGATCCCGTGAAGCGCGGCTTCTATCTCGCCACCATCGGGCACTGCATGGAGTGCCATACGCCGATAGTGAACGACCGGCATGACAACAAGCAGCTCGGCAAAGGCGGGCAGGAGTTCAAGGGCCCATGGGGCGTGTCGGTGTCGCGCAACATCACCTCGTCCAAGACCAAGGGCATCGGCGCCTGGACCGATGCGGAGATCAAGACCGCGATCACGCAAGGCAAGAGCAAGGACGGCAGCCCGCTCAAGCCGCCGATGGGATTCCCGCTCTATGCGCGGATGACCGAGCAGGACCTGAACGCGGTGATTGCCTATCTGCGCACGGTGCCGGCGCAGGAGTAGTTCCTACTCCTGTCTGAACCACCCACCGGTGTCATGCCCCGCGAAGGCGGGGCATCCAGCACTTCGCAAAAGCTGGATCGCCCGGTCAAGCCGGGCGATGACAGCGGAGTGTTTGGCGCGGGCGCTTTACTGACGCAATCGCGCTACTACTTCTTCTTCCGCCGCTCGCGCCCGATCGCGTCATACAAATTCACCGGCGCGAAATCGTCCGTCAGCAATTCCGCCTCTTTCAGCGACGGCTGCGGGAGCCGCCGTTCCAGCAAACCGGGCAGGGCAAAGCGGAACGCATATTTCTGCTGGAGCTCCGCCGCGCGCTTCGTCAGCACGTCATCGGCGACCGGCTCCGCAGTCACGACCGTCGCCACTTCGCCTTCGCCGGAGGGATGCAGCGCGATGCTCGGAAACACCGCGCCGAGCGTCTTCACCGTCGAGACATAGAGCTTCGTGCCGTCGTGCACGTTGAACACCGCCGCGCCGCCGGGCGCGAGGCGCTCCTTGACCAGTGCATAGAACTCCTGGGTCAGCAGGTGGAACGGCACATAGCCGCCATGGAACGCATCGATCAGAATCAGGTCGTATTTCTGCTGGTTGCGCTTGAGAAACACGCGGCCGTCCATCGCGAGATATTTGACGCGCTCGTTCTCGCGGATGCCGAAGTATTTCTTCGCGGCGGTGATCACACCGGGATCAATCTCGACCGTGTCGATGGTGACGTCCGGCATCGCGCGGCCGAGATAGGTCGAGATCGATCCGCCGCCCAAGCCAATCATCAGGATTTTCTTGAGCTCGTTCGGATAGGCGAGCGCCGTCGTCATCGCCTTGGTGTAGGCGACAGGGAGGTCGTCGATGTCGCGCAGGTTCGTCACCGACTCCGTGTAGTCGAAGCCCTTGAGCTGGAACGACATGGTCAGCTCGTTCCGCCGCTTGGTGATGAAGATGTCGTTGTATTCGGTCTCGATGCGAGCCACTTGGCCGTCGGCGCGCTTGAGCAATTCAGCCCGTGCCGCTTCATCGACGAGGCCCGCCGCGCGCTCCTGCGCCAGCGCCGCAAAGCCGTCCGCCAGCACGAACGCAAGGGCGCCGATCAAGGCAGCCGCCGCGCCGCGCCGTCCGAGCATCGGCAGCACCATCAAGATCAAAGCCGCCACGACGCCCGCGCCGCCGAGAAGCAGCGTCAGCGTGCGTGAGCCCATGAACGGCAGCAGATAAAACGTGGTGCCGAGCGTGCCCAAAATGCTGCCGATGGTGGAGATGCCGTACACCGTGCCCGAGACCGTCCCCGAACTGGACGCCGAGCGGATCAGCAACCGGATCGCGAAGGGCGAATACATGCCGAGGAACGTCACCGGGAACATCAGGATCGCGAGCGCGGCGAGCAGGCTTCCGGCCTTCACGTCATCGACGCGGTCCAGCACGAACTCGAGCAGCGGCTGCGCGAACGACGGCAGCACGATCACATAGATCGAACCGATCAGGATCGTGGTGGCGAGCACGCGGACGGATGGCATCCGGTCCGCGAGCCAGCCGCCGATGAAATAGCCCACCGTCAGCGCGAACAGCACCGTCGAGATCAGCGATGCCCAGGTATAGATGCCGCTGCCGAAATAGGGATTGAGATAGCGCGACCCCAGCATCTCAAAGCTCATCACGATCGCGCCGGTGACGAAGGCGACGAGATAGATCGCAAAGGCCGCGGTTTTGCTTTCGAGCGCGGCGGGGGCTGTCGGATCGGCTAAAGCCACGCGCGGGCTCCTCAGGGCTGTGGTCAGGGCGGCTAGAATCCAGTTCTATCAAGCACTTGCGGGAGGGGAAAGGGCCGCCGCTCGCCCTTCATTTGCCGCCGATAGAAGCCTATATCTCTGGCCTTCCGCACTTTCGAGGATTCGTATGACAGCCGTCCGCCATTGCCTGCTGATCGCCGCCGCCGCACTCCTGGTTCAGCCCGCGTTTGCGCAGGAGCGGGCGGTGCCGCCGTCGGCGCAGTCCTTGCGGATGTCTTATGCGCCGATCGTGCAGCGCACCGCGCCCGCGGTCGTCACGGTCTCCGCCGCGCGCCTCGTCGCGAACCGCAACCCGCTGATGGACGATCCGTTCTTCCGCCGTTTCTTCGGTGGCGGTGGTCCGAATTTCGGCGGTCCCCAGAAGCAGGCCTCGCTTGGCTCCGGCGTCATCGTCGACGCCTCGGGGCTCGTCGTCACCAACAATCACGTCATCGAAGGCGCGAGCGAAGCCAAGGTCACGCTCGGCGACAAGCGCGAGTTCGAGGTCGAGATCGTGCTGAAAGACCCGCGCACGGACCTCGCGGTGCTCCGCATCAAGGACGGCAAGGAGCGCTTCCCGACGCTCGAACTCGCCAATTCCGACGAGCTTCTCGTCGGCGACGTGGTGCTCGCCATCGGCAATCCGTTCGGCGTCGGACAGACCGTGACGCACGGCATCGTCTCGGCGGTGGCACGCACGCAGGTCGGCGTCAGCGACTATCAGTTCTTCATCCAGACCGACGCCTCGATCAACCCCGGCAACTCGGGCGGTCCGCTCGTCGACATGGCGGGCAAGATCGTCGGCATCAACACCGCGATCTTCTCGCGCTCCGGCGGTTCGGTCGGCGTCGGCTTCGCGATCCCGGCCAACATGGTGGGCGTCGTCGTCGCTTCCGCGAAGACCGGCGGCACGGCAGTGAAGCGCCCGTGGCTCGGCGCGAAGCTTCAGGCTGTCACGCCCGACATTGCCGAGAAGTTCGATCTCAAGCGTCCGGCCGGTGCCGTGGTGACCACTGTGACGCCGCAAAGCCCTGCCGCACGCGCGGGCCTCAAGACCGGCGACGTGATCGTCGGCGTGGATGGGCAGGGCGTCGACGATCCCAACGCCTTCGACTACCGCTTCGCCACACGGCCGCTCGGCGGCCAGGTGCCGGTCACGGTGATGCGGGGCGGCAAGGAGTCGAAGGTTGCGGTCGCGCTCGAAACCGCGCCCGACCTGCCGCGCGAGGAAATCACCATCAGCGGCCGCTCGCCGTTCCAGGGCATCAAGGTCGCGAACCTGTCGCCGGCGCTCGCCGACGAACTGCGGCTTGAGTCCACGGCCACGGGCGTCGTCATCGTCGAGGTGCCGGACGGCTCGCCGGGCCAGAGCGTCGGCTTCCAGAAGGGCGACATCCTCCTGTCGGTGAACGGCGAGAAGCTCGCCAAGACCGCCGACCTGGAGAAGCTCACCAAGGCTGGCGGCCGCATGTGGCGCATCACCATCAACCGCGGCGGACAGGAGATTTCCGCCGTGTTCGGCGGATGAGCCCGGCGGCGAAAAAGCCAACCGGACCGAGCCTGTTCGCGGCGGCGGGGCTCGACAACGACGCACCGCGTCCGCTTGCCGACAAGCTGCGCCCTCAGAAACTTTCCGAGGTCGTAGGCCAGGACCATCTGCTCGGCCCGGACGGCGTGCTGACCCGCATGCTCGAGACCGGCACGCTCGGCTCGCTGGTGTTCTGGGGCCCGCCGGGCACCGGCAAGACCACGGTGGCGCGGCTCCTGGCCCACGAGACCAAGCTTGAGTTCGAGCAGATCTCCGCGGTGTTCTCCGGCGTCGCAGACCTGAAGAAGGTGTTCGACGCCGCCCGCGCGCGTCGCGAGATGGGCACCGGCACGCTGCTGTTCGTCGACGAGGTGCACCGCTTCAACCGCGCCCAGCAGGACAGCTTCCTCCCCGTGATGGAGGACGGCACCGTGGTGCTCGTCGGCGCCACCACCGAAAATCCGTCCTTCGAACTCAACGCCGCTCTGCTGTCCCGTGCGCGCGTCCTCACCTTCAAATCGCTCGACGAGGAGGCCATCGGCAAGCTGCTCAAGCGCGCCGAGGAGATCGAAGGCAAGCCGCTGCCGCTCGACGATGACGCGCGCCTCGCATTGATCCGGATGGCCGACGGCGATGGCCGCGCCTCGCTGACGCTGACGGAAGAACTCTGGCGCGCCGCGCGGCCGGGCGAAATCTTCGACACTGCGGCCCTGCAAGGCATCGTTCAGCGGCGCGCGCCGATCTACGACAAGAAGCAGGACGGCCACTACAACCTGATCTCGGCCCTGCATAAATCCGTGCGCGGCTCCGATCCGGATGCCGCGCTTTATTACTTCTGTCGCATGCTCGACGCCGGCGAAGACCCGCTCTATCTCGCGCGCCGGATCGTTCGCATGGCGGTCGAGGACATCGGGCTTGCCGATCCGCAGGCGCTGGTGATCTGCAACGCCGCGAAAGAGGCCTATGACTTCCTCGGCTCCCCCGAAGGCGAACTCGCCATCGCCGAAGCGGTGATCTACGTCGCGACCGCGCCGAAATCGAACGCCGCCTACACAGCCTTTGGTGCGGCGATGCAGGTCGCGAAGAGTGCCGGCTCGTTGCTGCCGCCTAAGCACATCCTCAATGCGCCGACCAAGCTGATGAAGTCGGAGGGCTATGGCCGCGGCTACAACTACGACCACGACGCGGAAGAAGCCTTCTCCGGCCAGGACTACTTCCCGGAGCAGCTTGGCCGCCAGGAGTTCTACAACCCGCCGGAACGAGGCTTCGAGCGGGAAATCAGAAAACGCCTCGATTATTGGGCGAAGCTTCGCAAGGAAAGAGCTGGGGAATGAACTCGTATCGCGTTGTTGCGGCGGCCTGCATTGCGGGCGCGCTGGGTGCTGGTTCGGCGCAGGCAGAGGAGCTTTTCATCGGGCGCTGGGCGGCGACGCCCACGGCCTGCAATGGCATCAGCGGTTCGGATGCCAAAACCGCGGCGCTGGTCGCGTCCGGCACCAGCGTGAGCTGGTATCCGGGCAACTGCCGAATCGGCAAAATGTATAAGCTCGGTGAGGCCGTCTATATCCAGGCCCATTGCTATGACAGTGGGGGCGGCGATGTGCCGATCACGCTCGATCCGAAGGGGGATCGCATGAAGGTGACGTGGAACCGCGGCAAGACCGAGGAATTGCAGCGATGCAAATGATCCGCTGGTGCTGCGTTGTCGTGGCCTTGGCCCTTGCATGGGGAAGCGCTGCCATGAACGCGGCGGCGGAGCCGGCCACTTCCGAAGCCAAACCGGCGGAAACGAAGAAAGCCGAGCCCAAGAAGAAGCCCGAGCCGAAAAAGACCAAGAAAGACGACAAGAGCGACGACGCCAAGAAGGCCGATGCGAAGCCTGCCGAGCCCAAGATGGTCTCCGTGGACCACCTCCCAAAGGACATCAAGTGGCTCCACACTTGCGCGAAGAGTGGCGACAACAAGCTTGAAATATCATCGGAAAAATTCTCGAAGTCGGTCGTGTTCTTCGTCTCGTGCCCAGTGGCGCGCGGCGCGCTCACGCAATTTGCCGTCTACAACGCGAAGGACGGCAAGGGCACCGGCGCGAAGCGCGTAACGTTCGAGGTGCCGGGCCTCAACGGCGGCGACTCGATCACCGTCGATACCCTGCCGTCAGCCATCGCCGCGCGCGAGGCCTACACCAAGCCCGACGACATCCAGCAGAACACCCGCACCAAGGACGACGTCGCCTGGATCACCGGCGCCTGGGGTCCCGAGGACCGGGCCGGCATTTGCGCTGTCGCGGCCCAGTGGCGCATCAACGGCGAGAAGGCCGAACTGATGCTTTGGGAAGAGGCCAAGGAGTGCCCCAAGGACGCGCTGCCGAAATACGAGACGAAGGTCGACAAGAAGCCGCCGCCGCTGGTTCAGAAATAGCGGCGCGGCAGCGGTAGGGGGGACGGGTGAGCGAAGCGGGGGCGGGCGAGCCGGCACGGTCGGTGCTGTCCTATCGTGCCTTCGCGATGTTCTTCGTCGGGCGCATCGTCTCGATCCTGTCCTTCCAGATGCTGGTCGTGGCGATCGGCTGGCAGCTCTATTCGCTCACCGGCAGCGCCTTCGATCTCGGCCTGCTGGGCTTGGCCCAATTCGTGCCGATGATTGCGCTGACGCTCGTCGTCGGCCACGTCGCCGACCGCTACGACCACCGCGCGATCCTGCTCGGCTGCCAGTTGGCGGAAGCGGCCTCCGCCGCGATCCTCGCCGTCGGCACCACGATGGGCTGGCTCGATCCGGTTGCGATGTATGCCGCGATGGTGCTCGCGGGCTCGGCGCGCGCCTTCGAGATCCCGACCATGGTCGCGATCATCCCCGCGCTGGTGCCGCGCTCGAGCGTGCCGCAGGCGACCGCCTATTTCGCGACGGCCAATCAGGCGGGCTCGGTGATCGGCCCGGTGCTTGGCGGCTTTCTCTACGGCCTGTTCGGCCTCGGCCCGGTGACGGTCTATGGCGCCGCGATCGCGTTGTGGTGCGTCGGCGCGTTCTTCATCTTCCTGATGCACATGGAGCCAGTGACCCGCGCGGCCGGTGCGATCAGCCTGCGCTCCGCGCTCGGCGGCTTCTTCCACGTCTGGAAGGACAAGGTCATCTTAGGCACCATCTCGCTCGACATGTGTGCGGTGTTCCTCGGCGGCGCGGGGGCGCTCTATCCGGTGTTCGCGCGCGACATCTTGCAGACCGGCCCGTGGGGGCTTGGGTTGCTGCGAGCAGCGCCGGGCGTCGGCGCATTCGTCATGTCGCTGGTGTTGGCGCGATGGCCGCTGACGCTGCCGGTCGGCAACGTGCTGTTCGGCGTGCTGACTGTGTTCGGCACGGCGCTGATCGTGTTCGGGCTTTCGAACCACATCGTGCTGTCGCTCGCGGCGCTCGTCGTCATGGGGGCCGCTGACGTCGTGAGCGTCGTGATCCGCTTCTCCTTGGTGCAGCTCCGCACGCCGACGGAGATGCGGGGGCGGGTGAGCGCGGTGAACGGCATGTTCACCGGCACGTCGAACTATCTCGGCGATTTCCGTGCTGGAGCGGTGGCAGCGTTGATCGGCGCAGTACCGGCGGTGCTGATCGGCGGGGCAGGGGTGCTCGCGGTGACGGTGCTCTGGCTGCTGCTGGTGCCCCAACTTCGGCGCATCCGCGCGCTCGACGAAGTGCCGCAGACCGAACCCAAACCAGCTTAGGACGCGTCGTTAGGATGCCTGCGGGCTCGATGCCGGCTTGAACGAAACAAGCTGGCCCGACGGCTCGCTTTGGGCCGAGGCCAGCGCGACCCGCCGCCGTTCGATCCGGTTGCGCGCCTCGTCCAGCGCGAACTTGAAGGTGTTGAGGTTGGCTTCGTCGAGCTTCTCGTGGATCGCCTGGTCCAGCGCGAAAGCAAACACGCCTTGCACCTGCTTCTCGATCTCGTCGAGTTCTTCCGTGCTTTTTGCCTCGGTGGCCGCGTCCGCCAGTTTCTCGATCTCGTGAACGCGCGCCATCGTGCGCGCCCGCCGCTGGCTGTTGAACCAACTGAACGCGCCGGCGAAGGCAGAACCGATGCCGCTCGCCAGGAACAGGCCGATGTAGAGCCAGTCGCCGTAGCGGTCGAAGAAGGTCTTCAACTCGCCGGTACCGTAGTTCATCACGCCGGGATGGATCACGAAGGTGGTCTCGTCGTCGGTGTCGGGCGTCTTGATCTGGGCCGCGCCCGGCGCGACCGCGCCGAGGTTCTGCCGCGCGTTGATCATCTGCCGGATCAGGTCGGCGACGCGGTCGTCGCTCAGCTTGTCGCTCGCGGCGAGGCGGATGGTGTAGCCGACCGTCTTGATCTCCTCGGTTGGCAGCGGTGGCGTGCCGCCGAACAGGCCCTGCTTGATTTCGATGGATTCAAGCTCCGGCACGCGCTTGGCGATCGCCTCGGCAGCCTCGATGTCCAGGAACTTGATGCCGCCGCGCGCGTTGCGCGACGCATCGATGACAATGTCGGCCATGTATTTGGAGTTCGGATTGCCGACCACGATCAGCGCGTCGACCTTCTTGTCGCGCAATGCGACGCCGACGTCGGCGGGCTGCAACAGCACCGGTTTGATCTTGCTGGGGTCGAGGGCGTAGTAGTTCATCAGCGCCTGGAATGCGCCGGTGCTCGCGGGTCCTTCGCGCACGACACCCAGGTTCGCGCCGATGATGTCGGCGAACTTCTTCACCTTGCCGGTCTTGGGCGCCATGATCACCGCGCCTTCCTCGCGCAGGATCAGGGCGGTCTGCGCCTTGGTCTTGATGAGGTCCTCGGCGCGGGCGACGGCGAGGTCGGTCTCGCCTTTCTCGAGTGCGGTGAGCGCCGCAGCCGAGCTCGGCGCCGACGACACGTCGAGCCGGATCGGCAGGCGCTTCGCCTTGAAATGCTCGGCTGCGGTATCGAACAGCTTGCGCGAGGAGGTGTCATGGCTCGGCACCTGGACCTTGAGCGTCGTCGGCAGGCTCGCCAGATAGCCCACGGCGAGAGCCAGAGCGACGCCGCCGAGCGCGGCCGTGGCGGTCAAAAGGAATTTACGCATGAACGCCCCCGCAAGACCGGAAATCGGGACAATATTAGCGATATTACCGCTGGTTGTGAGCGTGGCAGATTCTGGTGATTGTTGAGCGCCGCAGGGCCGGGTGCTATCCCCCTGAGCCATGGACAAGCCCTCGCCGCAGACCAAATCCGCTCCAAAACCCGGCGCGGGCGTACAAACTGTCACCGTGAAGGGCGACGAGGACGGCATGCGGCTCGACCGCTTCTTCGAGGCCCGCTTTCCGGGCCTGTCGTTCTCCCACATCCAGCGCATCATCCGGAAAGGCGAGGTGCGGGTGAACGGCAAGCGTGCCGACCCCAAGGACCGCATCAAGTCGGGCCAGGCGATCCGCATTCCGCCGCTCAAGATCGATGCGCCGAAGCCGAAGGACGACGCGCCACAGGCCGCTAAGGATCGCGCCTTCATCAAGTCCATCACGCTCTACGAGGACGACGACGTGATGGTGCTGAACAAGCCGATGGGCTTGAGCGTGCAGGGCGGCTCCGGCACTTACAAGCACATCGATGGCATGCTCGGCGCGCTGTCGGCGCGCGACGGTCAGCGGCCGCGCCTTGTGCACCGGCTCGACAAGGACACCGCAGGCTGTCTGCTGATCGCGAAATCGCGCTTCGCGGCGGCTGCTCTCGGCAAGACGTTCCGCTCGCGCTCGGCGCGCAAGATCTACTGGGCGCTGGTCGTCGGCGTGCCGCGCCCGCATCAGGGCCGCATTTCGACGTTCCTGGCGAAGGAAGAGCGCGAGGACGAAAGCGTCATGCGCATCGCCGGCCACGGCGAGGAGGGGGCGAGCCATGCCATCACCTATTACGCGGTGGTCGAGACGGCTGCGCAGCAGCTTGCATGGCTGTCGCTGAAGCCGGTCACGGGCCGCACCCATCAGCTTCGCGCCCACACCGCGCACATCAAGCATCCGATCATCGGCGACCCCAAATACTTCAACATCGAGAATTGGCAGCTTCCCAGCGGCATCCAGAACAAGCTGCACCTCCTGGCGCGGCGTATCGCGGTACCGCATCCGCGCGGTGGAACCATCGACGTGACAGCGCCGTTGCCTCCGCACATGCAGCAGACCTGGAATTTGCTCGGCTTCGACGCCAAACGCTTTGATCCGATCGTGGATGCGCCGGAGGAGTAGCGGGAGTAAGCTCGGTGGGGCGGTGTTGGAATAAAGAGGTGAGTCCGATGCGCGCGCCTGTCACAAAGCTTCTGATTTTCGCCCTGATGGCCGCCGTCGCGGCGGGAACCGCCGACGCGGCCAAGAAGAAATCGCGCATGAAGCGCGCCGCGCCGGCCATCACGACCGACTATGACGGCACGCCCATCATCATGAAGGGAATGTCCACCGGCTATCCGTCGAGCATCATGAAGGACGAGCCGGGCATGCGGCCGCGTACGACGGAGCCGCAAACCGGCGAGCCCGGCACCCGCACCGTGCGCCGGGCGATCGGCAGCAGCACTTATGTCCCGCCGCCGGTGCCGTCGCCGATGGCCGGCGGGCCATCGCCGCAGGAAATCCTCCGCGGCGCACCGCAGGTCAATGTGCCGGTGCAGCAGAACAACTCGTTCAGCGACCGCGTCACCCAGTGCAATCATTCGTTCGCGCTGGGCGCGGGCGTCGGCAACAATCCCACGACCCGGGATGCTTACGTCCGGCAGTGCGCGAATTAGCCCACAATTGCTGAACTCAGCCCCATCATCCTTCGAGGCTCGCCGCTTTGCGGCTCGCGCCTCAGGATGACGGAAAGCCTTCGGATGTTGCTTTAACGATCAACGCAGCGCCGCGTTGATCTTTTCCAGCGCCGCGCTACCGGGGCAGAGGTCGCGGTGGTTCAGCCCGTTCAGCGGCTCCTCCACCGTATTCAGGTTGACATGCAGGTCGTCCGCCTCAGGATCGACGTAGAGCAGCCCGGTCACGACCTGACCTTTCGCCGCGTGCTTTTGCAGGAAGGCCATCGCCGCGAGCCGGTCGTGCACGTCGTAGTCGGCGTCGACCTTGCGGAGCGCGAGCTTGGTGCCGTCGTGCTGCTCCACCACCTGCACCGTGCCCGGCGCATAATCGACCGTGATCGGCTCGCGGCCGGTGATGACGTCGAGCCGATTCACCGCGTCGTTGTGCTCGCGCACGTAGTCGTAGCTCTTGGTCGAGCCGGTGTGGTTGTTGAAGGCGACGCACGGCGAGATCACATCGATGAAGGCCGCGCCCTGGTGCTTGATCGCGCCCTCGATGATCGGGACAAGTTGTGTCTTGTCGCCCGAAAAGCTCCGCGCCACATAGGTCGCGCCGAGCTGGAGTGCGATGCCGACGAGATCGATGGCGCTGTCGGAATTGACCACGCCACGCTTGCTCTTGGAGCCGCGGTCGGCGGTGGCCGAGAACTGGCCCTTGGTCAGGCCGTACACGCCGTTGTTCTCGACGATATAGGTCATGTTGACGCCGCGCCGGATCGCATGGGCGAACTGGCCGAAGCCGATCGAGGCGCTGTCGCCGTCGCCGGAGACGCCCAGATAAATCAGGTCGCGGTTGGCGAGGTTTGCGCCGGTCAGCACCGACGGCATGCGGCCGTGCACGGTGTTGAAGCCGTGCGAGTTGCCGAGGAAGTAGTCCGGCGTCTTGGACGAGCAGCCGATGCCGGAGATCTTCGCCACCCGATGCGGCTCGATGGCGAGCTCGAAACAGGCCTCGATGATCGAGGCGGTGATCGAGTCGTGCCCGCAGCCCGCGCACAGCGTCGAGATCTTGCCCTCGTAGTCGCGGTGCGTGTAGCCGAGGTCGTTCTTCGGCAGCCCCGGATGCTGGAATTTCGGTTTTGCGATGTACGTCATGACACCACCTTCCGGAGCGGAGTGACTTTCAACTGGTCTTGATGATCGCCGATCGCCTTGGCGATGAAGCGCGCGGTGATCGGCGTGCCGTCGTAGTGCAGGATCGGCACGAGCCGCACCGGATCGATGCCGTTCTCGTTGACGATCATGGTGCGAAGCTGCGCGTCGCGGTTTTGCTCGACCACGTAGACGAAGTCGTGATCGGCGATGAAGCTCGCCACGCTCGAGTGGAACGGGAAGGCGCGGATGCGCAGCCGGTCGAGATGGTGGCCCTTGGCCTCCAGCATTCCGATCGCCTCGTCCATCGCGGGCGAGGTCGAGCCGAAGTAGATCACGCCGTATTTCGTGGGCTTCGCCGCATTAGCCTGCAATGGCCGCGGCACCAGATCCTTGGCGGTTTCGAACTTCCGCAGCAGCCGCTGCATGTTGTCCTGATAGACCGCGCCTTCCTCCGAGTAGCGTGCGTATCTGTCACGGGAGGTGCCGCGCGTAAAATACGAGCCCTTGGTCGGGTGCGTGCCCGGATAGGTGCGGTAGGGGATGCCGTCGCCGTCGACGTCGAGATAGCGGCCGAAGTCGCGGCCCTCGTCGAGCATCTCCGCGGTCATCACCTTGCCGCGGTCGTAATGGCGGCCTTCGTCCCATTTGAACGGGCGGCAGAGCCGGTGGTTCATGCCGATGTCGAGGTCGTACATCAGGAAGATGGTGGTCTGGAGCCGCTCGGCGAGGTCGAACGACTGGGCCGCCATTTCGAAGCCCTCATGCGGGTCTTCGGGGAACAGCAGCACGTGCTTGGTGTCGCCGTGCGAGGCGTAGGCGCATGCGATCAGGTCGCACTGCTGCGTGCGCGTCGGCATGCCGGTCGAGGGGCCGGCCCGCTGCACGTTCATGATCACGGCGGGAATTTCCGCAAAGTACGAAAGGCCGATGAACTCCGTCATCAGCGAGATGCCGGGGCCGGAGGTCGCGGTGAAGGCGCGCGCGCCGTTCCAGCCCGCGCCGACCACGATGCCGATGGAGGAGAGTTCGTCCTCACCCTGGACGATGGCGTATTTCGCCTTGCCGGTCGCGGGATCGTGCCGGAGCCGCTTGCAATGCGCGGTGAAGGCGTCGGCGAGCGAGGAAGAGGGCGTGATCGGGTACCAGGCGCACACCGTTGCGCCGCCGTAGACCGCTCCCAGCGCCGCAGCGCTGTTCCCCTCGATGAAGATGCGGTCGCCGACCTTGTCGGCCTTCTGCACGCGCAATCCGATCGGGCATTTCAGGTTTTGCAGCGCCCAGTCGCGGCCGAGGTGCAGCGCATGGACGTTGGAGGAGAGGAGCTTCTCCTTCGTCTTGTATTGTTCGCTGATGAGCTGCTCGATCACCTTCGGGTCCATGTCGAGCAGAGCCGACAGCGCACCGAGATAGATGATGTTCTTGAACAGCTGCCGCTGGCGCGGATCGGTGTAGGTCGAGTTGGTGATGGCGGTGAGCGGCACGCCGATCACCGTGATGTCCTCGCGGAATTTCGAGGCCGGCATCGGCTTGGTTGAATCGTAGAACAGGTAGCCGCCGGGCTCGATCGAGGCGACGTCCTTGTCCCAGGTCTGCGGGTTCATCGCGACCATCATGTCGACGCCGCCGCGCGCGCCGAGATGGCCCGCCTCGGTGACGCGCACCTCGTACCAGGTCGGCAACCCTTGAATGTTCGAGGGGAAGATGTTGCGCGGAGAAACCGGAACGCCGTGCCGGATGATCGAGCGGGCGAACATCTCGTTCGCGCTCGCCGAACCCGAGCCGTTGACGTTGGCGAAGCGGACGACGAAGTCGTTTACGCTGCTGATCGGCGTGGTGACTGGCATGGCTTACCCGCGTGAGTCATATCGATGAGATACTTCTGCATGTCCCACGCGCCGGTGGGGCAGCGTTCGGCGCAAAGGCCGCAGTGCAGGCAGACGTCTTCGTCCTTCACCATCACGCGGCCGGTCTTGAGGCCGTCCTGCACGTAGAGCGCTTGATCGAGGTGCGGCGAGGGCGCCTGCAGGCGCGTGCGCAGGTCGGCCTCTTCGCCGTTCTGCGTGAAGGTGATGCAGTCCATCGGGCAGATATCGACGCAGGCGTCGCATTCGATGCAGAGCTGCGACGAGAACACCGTCTGCACGTCGCAGTTCAGGCAACGCTGCGCTTCCGCGAAGCCGAGCTTCGGATCGAAGCCCAGCTCAACCTCCGCTTTGATGTCCTTGAGCGCGATGACCTTCTCGCGGTGCGGCACCTTGAAGCGCTGATCCGCCGAGATGTCGTTGTCGTAGCTCCACTCGTGGATGCCCATCTTCTGCGACGAGATTTCCACGTGCGGCAGCGGCCGCTCGGTGATGTTCTCGCCGGACAGGAATTTGTGGATCGAGAGCGCGGCGTCGTGGCCGTGCGCGACCGCCCAGATGATGTTCTTCGGGCCGAACGCCGCGTCGCCGCCGAAGAACACTTTCGGGTTGGTCGAGGCGAGGGTGACCTTGTCGACCACCGGCATGTCCCACTTGTCGAACTCGATGCCGATGTCGCGCTCGATCCAGGGGAAGGCGTTCTCCTGGCCGACGGCCACCAGCACGTCATCGCAGGGGATGGTCTGATCCGGCTCGCCGGTCGGAACGAGATTGCGGCGGCCCTTGGCGTCGTACTCGGCCTTCACCTTCTGGAAGGTGACGCCGGTGAGCTTGCCGTTGTCGTGGGTGAAAGCCGTCGGCACCATGAAGTTGAGGATCGGAATGTCCTCGTGCTGGGCGTCTTCCTTCTCCCACGGGCTCGCCTTCATCTCGTCGAAGCCCGAGCGCACCACCACCTTCACGTCGTCGCCGCCGAGGCGGCGCGCGGTGCGGCAGCAGTCCATCGCGGTGTTGCCGCCGCCGAGCACGATCACGCGCTTGCCGATCTGCGTGGTGTGGCCGAACGACACCGAAGAGAGCCAGTCGATGCCGATGTGGATGTTCTTGGCCGCTTCCTTGCGGCCGGGGATGTCGAGCTCGCGGCCGCGCGGCGCGCCGGAGCCGACGAAGATCGCGTCGAAGTTCTCCGACAGCAGCTTCTTCAGGCTGTCGATGCGCGCGCCGCCCTTGAATTCGATGCCGAGGTTGAGGATGTAATCCGTCTCCTCGTCGATCACCGAGTCCGGCAGGCGGAATTTCGGAATCTGCGTCCGCATCATGCCGCCAGCCTTCGGGTCCTGATCGAACACCGTGCAGAGGTAGCCGAGCGGGGCGAGGTCGCGCGCAACCGCGAGCGAGGCAGGCCCGCCGCCGATCAGCGCGATGCGCTTGCCGTTCTTCGGGCCCGGCTTCGGCAGGCGATGCTTGATGTCTTCCTTGTAGTCGGCCGCGACGCGCTTGAGGCGGCAGATCGCGACCGGATTGTCCTCGACGCGGCCGCGCCGGCACGCGGGCTCACACGGGCGGTCGCAGGTGCGTCCCAAAATTCCGGGAAACACGTTCGACTTCCAATTGATCATGTAGGCGTCGCCGTAGCGGCCTTCCGCGATCAAACGGATGTATTCGGGGACTGGCGTGTGGGCCGGACAGGCCCATTGGCAATCGACGACTTTGTGAAAGTAGTCTGGGGCCGCGATGTCAGTTGCTTTCATTCGCTCCTCGGTGCGCGCGCTGCCTCGCGAACGTTAAGAGGTTCGCGCGAAGCAGTCGCAGGCCGATCCTTCCCATTCCCGTCGACGTTACTCGTCGATTCCAGTTTCGAATTTTAATAGACAGAAACTGAATATGCCACCGCTACCAAGGGCATAGCTGCTTTCCATCGGGGGTACCCCTGGGTTGCAACCTTTTCGTCGCAAAGCGGCGAGGCCATGGCCCCGGGGTGTCAGGGGCGGTGTATTTTGACGCCAAACCGGACGCGGATGGGGCTATTTTCCGCCCGCGACCGGCGGTAGTTGTTGCGGCGCAAAAGAAAGGCGTATCGGAGTAATGCGCGACATCTTCGAAGAGATTTTCGAGAACCAGCCGCTCGACCCGACAGAGGCGGCGCGGCGCAACATGCGCCCGAAGCTGCGCGCGCGCTTCTACAAGGAGGCCGCCGTCAGCGAGGCGGCGGACGGCTTTCACGTTCTGCTCGATGGCCGCGCTGTGCGCACGCCGGCGCGGCGGCCTTTGGCCGCGCCAACGCGAGCGCTCGCGGAATTAATAGCTGTGGAATGGCAGGCGCAGCAGGACGCCGTCGATCCCGCGACCATGCCGCTGACGCGACTCGCCAACTCGATCATCGATGGCGTGGCGGCGCAGCCTCAGCCTGTGCGCGAGGAGATCGAAAAGTATCTCGGCACCGATTTGCTGTTCTATCGCGCGGAGGGGCCCGAAGGCTTGCTCGCGTCGCAAGCGAAGCACTGGGACCCGCTGGTCGCGTGGGCGAGGGACGCGCATGGCGCGCGCTTCGTCATGGCGCAGGGCGTGATCCATGCAAAGCAGCCCGCGGACGCGATGGCAGCAATGGCGAAGGTCATTCCGTCGGACTCTTGGGCGCTCGGCGCGGTCAACGTCATCACCACGCTCACCGGCTCAGCGCTCATCGCGCTGGCGCTCGCCGCGGGCCGCATCACGCCTGACGAGGCGTGGGCCATCGCGCATGTCGACGAAGACTGGAATATGGAGACGTGGGGCCGCGACGAGATGGCGTTGCAGCGGCGGAATTTCCGCAGGCTTGAATTGGATGCCGCCGCTGACGTGCTACGCTTGGCGCGGTAGCAGGTGGCGCGGTAGCAGGCGTTTGGATGTTGTCCCCAATCATTTGAGGGCTCGCCCATGAAAGTCACACTCGATCTGTCCAGGCTGCGCGAGCAGGGTGCGATCACGCCGGAGGAGTACGAAAAGCTCCTGCGGCTCGGCCGCCACGACACCGGCTCGCTCGGCATCAACATTCTGGTCGGTTTCGGCGTGGTGGCGGTGAGCCTCGGATTGGTCGCCCTGCTGCCCAACCCATACACGGCGATCGTGCTTGGCGCGGCGGTGGCCGCCGTCGGACTTGGGCTCGCGCTGAAGGGTGTCGAGCAATGGTCGCTGCTTGCTCAAATCTGCCTCGTGGTCGGCGCGCTGATGGTCTGCGGCAGCATCGTTATCCTTGGCGAAGGCAATTTGCCGGCGATCGCGCTCGTCACCGTGCTGCTGGCGGCTATATCGATCGTCGCGCGCAGCAGCCTCTTGATGGCGGGCGCGGTGCTCGCGCTTGCCGCCTGTCTCGGGGCGCAGAGCGGCTACTCGCACGCGACCTATTCGCTGGCGATCTATCAGCCGGCGCTCACGATCCTCGTGTTCTCCGCGATCGCCTATGGCGCCTACGAGCTTTCCAAGCGGCTGTCGTCCGATTACGAGCGGCTCGCGATCACCGCGTCGCGCACGTCGGTGTTCCTGGTGAACTTCGGATTCTGGATCGGATCGCTGTGGGGCGACCGCCTCAACTGGCTGGTCAGCGGCACGTCCGTGGCGGTTCCGCGCGCGGTGTTCGCTGTCGGCTGGGTGGCGGCGCTGATCGCCGTCGGCGTCTGGGGCGTGCGCGTCAACCGGCGCTGGGTGGTGAATGTCGCCGCCGTGTTCGGCGCGATCCACTTCTACACCCAGTGGTTCGAGATCCTCGGCGCCAGCCCGGTCTCGATCCTGCTGGGCGGCTGCCTGATGCTCGCCTTCGCGCTCGCGTTCTGGCGCTTCAACCGCGGGGCGCCGCCGCTGGCGTCCGCGGCCTAAGCCTTCGCGGCCGCGCGCACCGCATCCGCGATCCGCGCGAACACGCCCGGCCAATCTCCCGCCTTCGTCTGACGGAACAGCTTCGCGGTCGGATACCACGGCGTGTCCTCGCGCTCGCGCAGCCAGCGCCAGTCGGAGACCTGGGGCAGGGCGACGAACACCGGACGCGCCAAGGCGCCCGCGAGATGCGTCACCGACGTATCGCAGGTGATGACGAGATCGAGGTTCATCATCAGCGCGGCGGTGTCGACGAACATGTCCTTGTTCGGGTCCATGTCGGCGTCGATGGTTTCGATCTTGTCGCGGAACGCGCAGCGCGAGAGTTGCTCGAGCGCCTGTCCCTTCTGAAGCGAGATCAGCCGCACGCCGGGAATGTCGGCAAGCGGCGCAAAAGCCGACAGCGGAATGTCGCGCTGGCGGCTGAACCAGTTCGGCACCGTGCCGATGCCCCAGTTGATGCCGATCTTGAATCCATCCGTGCCGAGTGTCGCGGCGTAGTGCTCCACGCGCGCCGGCTCCGCCGCGAGATAAGGAACCTTGCCCGGCACATTGTCGGGCTTCACGCCGAGCACGCCCGGCGCGCTCATCAGCGGCAGCCAGCGAACCGGATGACCGTTCACCGCGGGCGCCTGGTCCGGCGTCGCGAGCGTCACGCCTTCGAGCGTCGAGAGAAGCCGATGCATTGGCGCAGGCGCGAGCAGCGTCACCTTGACGCCGCGCTTCGCAATCTCCGGCGCGAAGCGCGCGAACTGGATCGCATCGCCCAGGCCCTGCTCGGTGGTGAGCACGACCTCTTCGCCGGGCTCCGCCGTGCCGGTCCAGCGCGGATAGGGCAGCGCCTTGAACGTCGGCTGCTTCAGCTTGCCGCGATACTCGTAAAGCCGGAACCCATTCTCCCAGTCGCCCTGCGTCAGATAGGTGAGCCCGCGGCTGTGGTTCGCCTCGGCCAACTCCGGCTGCAATTCGAGCGCCTTCGCATAGTCCGCCTGCGCGTCGTCATAGCGGCCCTGCTGGAACGCGATGCTGGCGCGGTTCGAATAGGCCTCCGCGAATTTCGGGTTGAGCTTCAGAGCCTGCTCGATGCTCGCCTTCGCGTCCTCGAGCCGCCCCATCTCCTTGAGCGTCAGCCCGCGGTTGTTGTGGGCCTGCGGCATGCCGGGCGCGAGCTTGATGACCTGATCGTAGTTGGCGAGCGCATCGGTGAGCTGGCCGATCTTCACCAGCACGTTGGCGCGGTTGAAATAGTTCGGCGGGAAGTTCGGATTGAGACCGATGGCGCGGCTGTAGGCCATCAGCGCCTCGTCGATGCGGCCCAAATCCGCGAGCACGCCCGCGCGGTTCGCCACGTCCTCCGCATTGTTCGGCCGCAGCGCCAGTGCGCGGTCGAAATCCTCCAGCGCGTCGGCGGATTTTCCCATCTCCGCCAAAAGCGTGCCGCGGTTGCCGTAGGCATCCACGAATGTCACGTCGCTTGCGATCGCCCGGCCGAAGCTTTCCAGCGCGTCCTTGTCCTGATTGAGCCTCAAATAAGTCTGGCCCATCAGATTGTGCAGCTTGGCCTGCGCGGGACCCGGCGCGCTGACATCGAGCGCGCGCTGGATCACCCGCAGGCCCTCCGGAAACTGGCCCTCCTGAACCGTCAGCACCGCGACGTAATAGAGCGTCTCCGCGTCCGACGGGTTCTTTTGCAGGATCGCCACATAGCGCTGCATGGCAAGGTCGAGCTTGCCCTGGCGGTGGAGCGCGAGCGCGTCCTGCAAAGCGGGGTCGGTCGGTGGCGTGGTCACGGCGGTCCTGAAATGGTGGGGAAGGCGGCTCAATAACACCCTTCTTTGGTCGGGCCAACCGGCGGCTTCGGCGTCCTCGAAACCCGTGGTATGGCTTTTGCAGCCAAATCAATGGGAAAGCGCCGGGGCAAGGGGCTTCATGAAGGACATCCTCGACAGGCTCGAACAGCGCCGCGAACAGGCTCGCCTCGGCGGCGGCAAGGCCCGCATCGACGCCCAGCACAAGCGCGGCAAGCTCACCGCGCGCGAGCGCATCGAACTCCTGATGGACAAGGGCTCGTTCGAGGAGTTCGACATGTTCGTCGAGCACCGCTCCAACGATTTCGGCATGGAGAAGCAGAAGGTCCCCGGCGACGGCGTCGTCACCGGCTGGGGCACCGTCAACGGCCGCACCGTGTTCTGTTTTGCGAAAGACTTCACCGTGTTCGGCGGCTCGCTCTCCGAAACCCACGCGCTCAAGATCCAGAAGGTGCAGGACGCCGCGATGAAGGCGCGCGCGCCCATCGTCGGCCTGTTCGACGCCGGTGGCGCGCGCATCCAGGAGGGCGTCGCCTCGCTCGGCGGCTACGGCGAGGTGTTCAAGCGCAACGTGATGGCCTCGGGCGTCATCCCCCAGATCAGCGTCATCATGGGCCCGTGCGCGGGCGGCGACGTCTATTCGCCGGCGATGACGGACTTCATCTTCATGGTGAAGGACACGAGCTACATGTTCGTCACCGGCCCCGACGTGGTGAAGACGGTCACCAACGAGACGGTGACCGCGGAGGAGCTCGGCGGCGCGTCGGTCCACACCGTGAAGTCCTCGGTCGCCGACGGCGCCTACGACAACGACGTCGAGTGTCTGCTCCAGATGCGCCGGCTGATCGACTTCCTGCCCGCGAACAGCGAGGCGGGCGTGCCGGAATGGCCGAGCCACGACGATATCGAGCGCGAAGACAAGTCGCTCGACACGCTGGTGCCGGACAATCCGAACAAGCCCTACGACATCAAGGAGCTGATTACGAAGGTCGTGGACGAGGGCGACTTCTTCGAAATCTCGCAAAGCTTCGCCGCCAACATCGTCACCGGCTTTGGCCGCATCGCCGGCCGCACGGTGGGCTTCGTCGCCAACCAGCCGATGGTGCTCGCGGGCGTGCTCGACTCCAACGCCTCGCGCAAGGCCGCGCGCTTCGTGCGCTTCTGCGACGCCTTCGAGATCCCGATCGTGACGTTCGTCGACGTGCCGGGCTTCCTGCCGGGCACCGACCAGGAGTACGGCGGGCTGATCAAGCACGGCGCGAAGCTGCTGTTCGCTTATTCTCAAGCCACCGTTCCGCTGGTCACGGTGATCACGCGAAAAGCCTTCGGCGGCGCCTATGACGTGATGGCGTCAAAGCACGTCGGCGGCGATCTCAACTATGCGTGGCCGACGGCGCAGATCGCGGTGATGGGCGCCAAGGGCGCGGTCGAGATCATCTTCCGCGCCGACATGGACGATCCGAACAAGATCGCCGCGCGCACGAAGGAATACGAGGAGCGCTTCCTGTCGCCCTTCATTGCCGCCGAGCGCGGCTACATCGACGACGTGATCATGCCGCACTCGACGCGGAAGCGGATCGCGCGGGCGCTGGCGATGTTGAAGGGAAAGGCGGTGGAGGTGCCGCGGAAGAAGCACGACAATTTACCGGTGTGAAAGCATGCTATGAACGCGCGGCAGAGCTCGCCATTCTTTGCATAATCGCCTTTTCAACGAGCATCTTTACAGTCGAGTCGACGTTCTTCAATTCGAGTTTGTTGGAAAAATCCAGAGGACCTAAGTCTACGAAAAGTTTCCCGAACACCTCATCAGCAAAACTGCTGGACACAAGGTGAATATCAGAAAAGTCGACGACAACTTTATTTCCTTCTAAAAAGCTCACTAAGTTCTTTAGCTTGTTTCTGACGGGCGTGCCGGCAATTCTCGATCCAAATGAATCTGACTCGTTTTTTAAAAAGAAAATGATGTTTCCATCTGCTGATGATTCATACTTGTGCTCGATCATGTCGACGGGTGAAAATGGTTTCGATTTTATATTGAGTGCATCTTCCAGCAAAAGTGGCTCGGTGTAGTCGATTGCGCATACGACGATCGTGCCCGGCAGGAACGAATTTTCCTTTCGAGTGTGCATGCCCGATTTTGGCGCATAGTACAGCGTGGCATTTCCTGAATGTACGCTGAAATTGCCTCCGCTCTTTACTGCAATCTGGTAGCTGCCGTACAAGCCGTTGCCTTGGCCAATGGATTTATCTCTTGTGACTCCTTGTTCGATCGCTTGCGCTAGCGCATCGACGTCGGAGCCTATTTTTAGGCCCGATGATCTGAGGGACTTAGGAATTCCTATTCCGTTGTCGCAAACAACAAGCTCAACTTTTTTAGAATTTTTCATGGCGGTGAGTTGCACTAAGCCGCCTTGTAATGATTCGGAGTGAACAAGAACATTGTCGGTTATTTCATTAATCGACCACTCGATCGCTTTGAAATGAGAGCGCTCGAATCCAGTTATGCTGGCTAGCATTTTGATCAGCAAGTCATCGACAAGGTGATGTTGTTCGTCGGGGGTTTGGTAACGTAACGCCGGCATATGCACCGAGCTTTGAAAATCCGAAGGTTCGAAATTTGTTGGATCAATGATATTGGCCCAATTGGAATTCCTAAAGAGACGCTCTAATTTTTCGTCCTCTGGAAGGATGAGTTCAAAACCAATATCTCGTGTTCGGTATGCTTGTGCCGCAGTTGCCAGCGCTAGTACGGGTGGCGCATGTGTGAACGAACAGTTGGCAAAATCAAGTCGAATATCCTTGTAGCCTCGCTGATCAATGAGCTCGCGTAGTTGGGCTAGCGCCCTTCTAAACTGAGTTATGTCGAAATGACCGGTGATGGCGAGGCGATTGCCGACCGTAGTGAGATTGCACTCGCGTTTTACTTGGCGAGGTATATTGGGCATGGGAGTGGTTCCAAAACTGCTGTGGCTGCTTCAAAAGGCTCCGGCAATCCAATTGCCAAGAAACGTTCGTAACGAAATTTGTAGCCTGCTTGTAAATCCGTTGTCGGAGGCGGTATCTACTGAGCATCAAACTATTCTATTCGAGCAGTGCAAGGAGAAACAACCAATGCCCCGCCTGCGCACCTGCATCCTCTCCACATCCTTCGCCTTCGCGCTCGCCATCATCGGAGCAACCATCATGACTGACTCATCCGACGCCCAGACTGGCGCAAAGCCTGTCGTCACATCCTCCGGCCTGCAGATGATCGACACCCAGGTCGGCAGCGGCGCGTCGCCTGCGGGCAAGACCGCCGTCGTGCACTACACCGGCTGGCTCTACAGCGATGGTCAAAAGGGCAAGAAGTTCGACTCCTCGGTCGATCGCGGCAAGCCGTTCGAGTTCCCGGTCGGCGCGGGCCGCGTCATCCGCGGCTGGGACGAGGGCGTTGCCTCCATGAAGGTCGGCGGCAAGCGCACGCTGATCGTGCCGCCGGACCTCGGTTACGGCGAACGAGGGGCGGGCGGCGTCATCCCGCCGAACGCCACGCTGATGTTCGACGTCGAGTTGCTCGGCGTGAAGTGATCGCGCAAGCTGCGCCCGGCCAAGATTCTTAAGGTTTGCTCGCCGGGCGCCCGATGTATTCCTTCGACACCGTCCTCTATGTCTTCTTCTATGTCGCGCTCGTCGCCGAGGCGATGACGGCCGCGCTTGCGGCCGGCCGCCGCAAGATGGACTGGATGGGCGTCGCCATGCTCGCCGCCATCACCGCGCTCGGCGGCGGCACGACGCGCGACGTGCTGCTCGGGCACTATCCGCTGACGTGGGTGGCGAACCCGTGGCTGCTCGCGATCGCGGGCGGCGCGGCGCTCGTCACCATCGCGCTCGCGAGTGTGGTGCATCGCTTCACGATGCTCTTCCTCGTGCTCGACGCCATCGGCCTTGCGGTCTTCACCATCATCGGCTGCGAGGTCGCGCTCCAGATGAAGCTGTCGCTGCCGATCGTCATCGTGTCGGGGATGATCACCGGCTGCGTCGGCGGCGTGCTGCGCGATGTGCTGTGCAACGACGTGCCGCTGCTGTTCCGCAGCGAGCTTTACGCCACGGTCTCGATCGCGACGGGCCTGCTGTTCGTCGCGCAACTGAGCGCCGGGCTCCCGCAGAGCGTCGCGACGGTCATCGCCTTCGCGGCGGGGCTTTCGTTCCGCCTGCTGGCGATCCGCTTTCGATGGGAAATGCCGAAGTTCGTTTACGAGCGCGGGCCGCACTGAGCGGTCAGGATTTCTGCGCCGTCCACGTTCCCGAGCAGCGATCCTCGCCGGACTTGCCGGTCCAGCGGCCGTGGCCGTTCATCACCGTCAGGCGGCCTGAGCCCGCGGCCCATTTGCCGGGCACCGCGACCGAGACGCGCACGGCGCCGCCTTTGACGACGCGGCCCGAGGCGCGCACGAGGCCGGGGAAGCTGACGTGGCCGTTCACGATCTCGACCGGGAAGTTGTAGGTGTCGCAGGTGCCGCGCTGCGTGTTGATGGTGAGGCTCCAGCGGCCGTCATAGACGGTGCCCGCGGAGGCGGTGGCGATGGTGGCGGTCGTGGCGACGAGCGCGAGCAGGCTCGCGGCGGCAATCTTCCCGAACATTGAAATCTCCGAACCCGAATGATGAGGATGGGCGCGAGAATGCGCGCGAAGCGAAAGCCTCGCGTGCGTGCAAGACGCCCGTATGAACGCTTGGTCGCGGGCCGGTGAGGGTTGGTTCAATGGTTGCGGTGGTCACTGCGCCGCCGCCGCACACTCCGCTGTCGTCCCCGCACGTTCTCTGTCGTCCCCGCGAAGGCGGGGACCCATAACCACCGTTCTCTCCACGTCATCGCCGGGCTTGTCCCGGCGATCCCGCTTAGGCGGGCGCTGTGCCTCCCTAAGCGAGATGCCCGGCACAAGCTTGCACTCGGGCCGGCCAAAGGCCGGACCCGGGTGGCCGGGCATGACGGCGGCGTGTGTGGCTGCCTTCAGAATAAAAATCGTATCGCACCCCTTGACTGAATTCCTACTGTATATAATCCTATATCCATCCGATCCAACCGAGGGCGTTGTCATGAGGCGTCATTTCAGCGGGACCGGATGCGGCTCCTCCGGACTGGTCTCGCAAGCCAGTCCCGGGGCGGTCCGGGGCTCCACCTGGGGGATACAAGGATCCCCCCGCCAGGAGCTGGCTGATCAGAACGGCGAAAGCTGATCTGAAAAGCGTGGCCCGGATATGAAAAGTGCCGCGATGGAGCGCCGGGTGGCGAGCGTCCTTCTTCAGGGACGCGACGCCGAAAGGCGTGATCTCAAGATGAAGCGCTGTTCGGCGCTCCATCCCTCGGGCTTTGCCCGAAGGGGAAGGAAAGAAGGGCGCACCCCGCGCCTCCACAACAACAGGGGACGCGGAGCGTTGGCTAAATCGCTTTGCTTCTGTCGTTGCGTGTCGCGCTGCCGTGCTTAAATCGTCTGCGGGAAGGAGCCCTTCATGATCGTCACATTCGCTTTCCTGCATCACCTCGCGGCTTTCACGCTGGTGGCCTGTGTCGCCGTCGAATTCATCCTGATCGGCCAGCAGCTCACGCATGCGTCCGCGCGCAAGCTCATCGCGGTCGATCGCGTGCTCGGGATCGCTGCGACCGCGCTGCTCGTGATCGGCTTGATGCGCGTGTTCTATTTCGAGAAGGGCGCGGCCTATTACTTCTCGAGCCACGCCTTCATGGGCAAGTTCACGGCCTTCATCGCCGCGGCGCTTGTGTCAGCCGTTCCGACCATCGAATTCCTGAAATGGCGCAAGGCTGTCGCGGCGGGTCAGGTGCCGACGCCGGATGCGAAGAAGCTCCGCATCGTCAAAGCCGCGATCCACGGCGAGCTTCTGGCCATCGTCATCATTCTCGCCTGCGCCGCGATCATGGCGAAGGGCGGCTGGGCCTAGCCGATGAAGCGCGGCGGCGCGTCAAGCCGGAGCGTTGGCCCGCTCGTTCAATTCGTCCGCCTGGCGAACCGCGGCGTAGCCTGCTTCCGTCAAGATGTAGCGGTAGCGGTCCCGCATATGCAGCGCGATCCACTTGTTCTGGACGGCGCGATTGATGCCGCGCTGGAAATCGCCGTCGCGCACCGCGAAGAACTGATTGCGGCGCAGCATGCCGCTGGCCGGGACGCGATGTTGCGCGAACGTGCGAAGGATCTGGCGGCCTGCTTCTTCGTCGGTGAGCGTGCTGGCCATGGTGTACATCCATTTGGCTTTGGCGAGACTGAAACAGCTACGCCACATCATGCGAAGGTGGCAGTGTTAATTCGTGCTTCGCTCGCGTTATCCCCTGTCATGGACGTTCCTCGCGCCGTGGGCGCCGATTTCGTTTCGTTTGGAGACAACTATGGCCAAGCCGATTGAATACGCCGATGCGTCGCCCGCCGTTCGCGCGGTCTATGACGACATCAAAACCTCGCGCAACGTGCCGGACGTTAACAATTTCTGGAAATACCTCGCCAACGATCCGGCGACGCTGAAACGCACCTGGGAGAGCGTGAAAGAGGTGATGGCGCCCGGCGCGCTCGATCCGCTCATGAAGGAGATGATCTATCTCGCCGTCAGCGTCTCGAACGGCTGCGGCTATTGCATCGCAAGCCACAGCGCCGCGGCGCGAAAAGCCGGCATGACCGACGCGATGTTCGGCGAGGTGATGGCGGTCACCGGCATGGCGAACGAAACCAACAGGCTCGCCAACGGATATCGGGTTCCCATCGATCCACAGTTCGATCGCTGAGGCGTTACGTCGCAAGTGTCGCGCTTCGGAAGTTCGCTTGAATTCTCGGCGCATTCCGAAGCGAACTTCCGAAGCAAAGCGACACTTGCAACGCTATGACGCTAGTGTCCCTTTGAACCCGAAGTTCGCATAAGTGCCCGCTGCACATTCTTGCGAACTTCGGGTTCGGGACACTAGCCCCTTTGCAACGCTGCCGCTGGGTGACACGATGGCGGCACAAGAAAAAGCGTTGTTCTAGGGAGGCAAAGGTGAAAGCAGCCACGCTGGTGGCGAGCGTCCTTGCGCTCGTCTGTTCTGCGCCGCTCGGGAATGCGAGCGACTATCCCAACAAGCCCATCACGCTCATCATCGGTTTTGCGCCGGGCGGCCCGAGCGACGTGATGGCGCGTATCCTGACCCGGAAAATGGAGGAGTTGCTCAAGCAGCCGGTCGTGATCGAGAACCGCGCGGGTGCGGGCGGCGGGCTTGCAGCGAACGCGGTCGCGCGCTCGCCGGCGGATGGCTATACGATCCTGCTCGCGACCGGCTCTTCACTTGCGATCAACGTCAGCCTCTACAAGAACTTGGGCTACGATCCGGCGAAGGACTTCGACCCGATCAGCCTCGTCGGCGTTCAGACCAACGTGCTCTATACGCATCCTTCGGTGCCGGCGAAGACGATCAAGGAGTTCGTCGACTACGCCAAGGCCAATCCCGGCAAGCTGTCGTTCGGCTCGGGCGGCAATGGCACGCCGGCGCATCTCGCGGGCGAATTGCTCAAGATCAAAGCCGGCATTCAATACACGCACATTCCGTTTCGTGGCACGGGGCCTGCGTTGCAGGCGGTGATCGGCGGCCATGTGCTCACCGCGTTCAATCCGCCGTCGCCGCTGCTTCCGCATTTGCAGTCGGGGTCGATCAAGGCCATCGCGATCACCACGCTCAAGCGAACAGCGGCGCTGCCCGATGTGCCGACGATTGCCGAGAGCGGTTATCCCGGTTTCGACGCCGCCACGTGGCACGCGATCGTCGCGCCGCCGAACCTGCCGAAGGATGTCGTCGCGGTGCTGCACAAGGCCGTGAGTCAGACGCTCGACGATCCCGCCACGCGCAAGGCGCTCACGGAACTTGGCGTGGACATCGTCAACAGCAAGCCGGAGGAGTTGCGGTCCTACATCAAATCCGAGATCCCGAAATGGGCCGAGGTGGTGAAAGCCTCCGGCGCGACCGTGGATTGAGTGCAGCACAATCGTCAGCGGGCGCGGTCGTGCTATAATCGCCGGCCCGCCTGATTGCTCTTACGGACATTTTGACATGCTTCATGCCATTCGCATTGCGCTCGCGACGCTCGTCGCTGCGCTCTTCGCCGTAGTCTCCGCTTCAGCGCAGCCGTATCCAAAGAAAAGCACCATCAAGATCATCATCCCGCAGGCGGTCGGCAGTGCGACCGACACGGTGGGCCGTGCGCTTGCAACGCACATCGGCGCCGAGATCGGCCAGCAGATCATCGTCGACAACCGGCCCGGCGCGGGCGGCTTGCTCGGCTCCGAACTCGCGGCGAAAGCGCCACCCGACGGCTACACGTTGTTCCTCGCCAACATCTCGACGCATGGCGTTAATCCTGGCCTCTATCCGAAGCTGCCCTATGACCCGATCAAGGATTTCGCGCCGATCGGCCTTGCGGGCGGCACCTCGAACATCCTGATCGTCAACGCCGCGCTGCCGATCAAAAGCACCAAAGAACTGATCGACGCCGCGAAAGCGAAGCCCGGTTCGTTGAGCTACGCGACGCCGGGGCAGGGCTCATCGCAGCATCTCGCGGTCGAGCTCTTCCGCACGCTCGCGGGCGGCCTCGACGTGACGCATCTGCCGTATCGCGGCAGCGGTCCGGGCGTGATCGCAGTGATGAGCGGCGAAGCCTCCTTCATGATGCCGGCGACGCCATCGGCGTTGCCGGGCATCAAGAACGGCAAGGTGCGTCCGCTCGCAGTCACGAGCCTGAAGCGCCATCCGGATTTCCCAGAGGTGCCGACGGTGGCCGACACGTTTCCCGGTTTCGACGTGACGTCCTGGTACGGGCTGTCCGCGCCTGCGGGAACGCCGCAACCGATCATCGAGCAGTTGTCGGATGCACTCCGTAAGGCGCTCGCCAACCCGGAGGCGATCAAGGCTCTGGTCAATGCCGGCATGGAGCCGCAGTTCAGCACGGCGGCGGAGTTCGGGGACTTCATCAAGGCGGAAATCGCGAAGTGGACCAAGGTCGCGCGCGACGCCAACGTGAAGCTTGAGTAAGGGGGAAATGGGAATGACGACGTTTGGAAGGCTCGCTCTGCACACCTGGAGCGTGGATACGACGCCGCTCGCGCCGGCAATCGCTGCGGCGCGCGAAGGCGGCTTCGATGCAGTCGAGCTGCGCCGCACCGACTTCAAGCGCTGCTACGAGCAGGGCATGTCCAACGGCGCGGTGCTGGACGCGATCCGCGCGGAGCGGATGCCGGTCTGCACGCTCGGCTGCGAATACGGCTGGCTGTTTGCAACCGGCGACGAGAGCAAGCGGCTGTTCGCGGACTTGAAAGAGACCTGCGCCAACGCCAAGGCCCTGAACTGTTCTCAGATCATGAGTGCACCGGGGCCGTTCGTGGGGCCGATGAAGGATGCCATCGAGAACCTCAAGCGCGGCGCTGATCTGATCGGCGAGAACGGACTCACACTCGCCATCGAATTCAACTCACAGCACGACGTGATCAACTGCATCGATCGGCTTCGCGAATTGATCAACGGTGCGGGCCGCAAGAACGCGGGCATGCTGCTCGACGCTTATCATCTCGAACGCAGCGGAGCGGGCGGGCGCGGCTTTGAGGGTGTTGATCCATCGGAGATCGCGGCGTTCCAGTACAGCGACGCACCGCCCGCGCCGGTTCAGGCGGGTGTGAAGCGTCCGACCGATCGCCTTCCACCCGGCAAAGGCATCGTGCGCTGGCTTGAGGTGATCAAGCTTCTGAAAGAGAAAGGGTTCATGGGGCACTTGAGCTACGAAGCGCCGAACCCGGAGCAATGGAAGCGCCCGCCGGTCGAGGTGTGCCGCGAAGGCGTCGAGCTGACACGCGCGCTGATCAAGAAGGCGCTGAACTAAGCAGGTAAGCAAAAGCCCCCGGCCAAAAGCCGGGGGCTTCGTTTCGTGTTGGCTGCTACTGGTTGTTCGAACCGCCCGAGCCTGTCGTGGTCGAACTGCTGCCCTGAGCCGAGGTCGATGGGCTTGCAGGTGTGTTGGCCGGTGGCGGAACACGCGGCGGCGCGTTCGTGGTCGAGGCGGGCGGTATGCTGCTGTCGACCGATGCGGTGTTGGTATTGGTGCCGGTGTTGCTGAACACAAACATCAGCACAAGCGCCAGCACAATACCGCCGGCGATCCAGCCCCACATCGCATTCGACGCTTCAAGATCCCCCAACCGCTGATCGCGGCGGCTTTCGTCACGCGGGGGTGGCGCAAAGCGGGGGTCTGTGTAGTTCGGGTCCGACATCTGCTTCTCCCTCAGGTTCGCCATTCGCTGGGGAGTCAATTCACGGCCGCATATCATGGTTCCTGATTGCTGGACCGCGTGTTTTGCACAGGTGCATTGCAACGGGAACCGGACGGAGGGAACAAGTTCCGCTAAACCCGTTTGGCCATGCCGGGTCAGCCACGTTCTTTCGCCGATATCGCCATATTTTCGGCCCCAGCCGTTTTCGTCGTTCTCTGGGCCTCGGGCTTCGTCGGCGCGAAGCTCGGGCTGCCCTATGCCGAGCCGATGACGTTCCTCACCATCCGCATGGGCGCGGTGGTCATCCTGATCGGCGTGATCGCACTCATCACCCGGCCGGCGTGGCCGAGCCGGATGGGCGTCCTGCACAGCATCATCACCGGCTTCTTCGTGCACGGCTGCTATCTCGGCGGCGTGTTCTTCTCCATCGATCACAAGCTGCCGGCGGGTCTATCGGCGCTGGTCGTGAGTCTCCAGCCGGTGCTGACCTCGACGCTTGCGAACCGACTGCTCGGCGAGCGCGTGGTGTTGCGACAATGGATGGGGCTGGCGCTTGGGATCGTCGGCGTCTACCTCGTGGTGCACGGGCGCACCGAGGGCGAGGCGCCGTTCATCGCCTGGTTCGGCGCGACGGTCGCGCTGATCGGCATGACCATCGGCACGCTTTATCAGAAGCGTTTCGGCGGCGGGATCGACTGGCGCTCCGGCTTCTTCATTCAATACGCCGCGGCCACCGTGCTGTTCGCGATTCTCGCATTCGCCTTCGAGACACGGCAGGTGCAGTGGACTGGTGAATTCCTGATCGCCGTTGCCTGGTTGGTGCTGGCGCTGTCGTTCGGCGCGGTGTGGCTTCTGTATTTCCTGATCCGGCGGCAGGCCGCGACGCGCGTGGTCAGCCTGTTCTATCTGACGCCGCCGTTCACGGCGCTGATGGCGTGGGCGATGTTCGGAGAAAAGCTTGCGCCGCTCGCGATTGCCGGCATGGGCGTCTGTGTCGCGGGTGTTGCGCTGGTGAACTGGCGAGTCGGACGGACACCGAAAGACTCATAGAGGAGGGCCGCTTTTGCAGGCCTGGGTTCCAAACCGCGCCAAAATCGCGTGGTTTTATCGTGTCTTAAGCATGGAAAACAGTCCGTTAATGGTTCCACGCATAAACTTGCGGGGAACTCAAGAACTTGAATGCCGTGATTGCGAACTCGCATGGAAAGCCATTTTGCGTCGGAAAAATCCATTCCGGTCCGCCGTTTTGCAATTGATCTGGCGCTGCTGGCTTGTCTGTCGATCGCGGCCTTCGTTGTCGCCGCGGTGACGGCGCTTGCGCCGCGCGATCCTGCGAGCGGGGTGGCGGTGGTCTTTGCGCCCTGGACAGGCGCGGATGCGGCGCTGTCGCGTGCGGTCGAGGCGAAAGCACGCTTCGTGCGCTTCGGCGGTGCCTCCTTCATTGCAGTCGTCATCCCTGACGATGCTGATTATCAGGCACGAGTTCTCAACGCTGGTGCCTGGCTGGTGCTCGATCCGCAGGCGCTTGCGGCCTGTCTGCCATTCCTAGATACGGCGGCGCGGGGGTCATGACCAACTTGGCCCAGTTCCAGCGCACAGTGGCGCGGGCTCTGACCGCGCTTACGATCATTCATGTTCCTATCCTGTTGCTGATTTGCTGGGCGCTCGGCCGGCAGGTTTGGCCAGTGGCACTCGTGGCGCTGGTGCTTGCCGCAGCTCCGATCCTGGTCTCGTTCTTGCAGCGTCCGTTGATGGTCGTGGCATTTGCGCTGGTGGTGGCTCTGGTCGGCCAGACGTCGCTGCTGGTCTTTGCCTTCACGGGACACCCGTGGCAGGTCGAGATGCATTTCTACTATTTTGCCATTCTTGCGATGCTGTCTGGCTTCTGCGATTGGCGTGTGCTGATCGTGGGCGCTGGTTTGATCGCGGTCCATCACCTGAGCCTCGATTTCTTCATGCCGGAGCTGGTCTATCCCGGCGGCACCAACTTCCTGCGCGTCCTTGTCCATGCGATCGTCGTGGTGATCGAAACAGCGATGCTGATCGGGATCGGCCACGCAATCCGTTCGGCCTTTACGGACGCCCATAACGCACATCGCGAAGCGGAAGACGCGTTGGCCAAACTCGAGCAGGCTGGCCGTCTGCGTGACAAGGAACTGGCCTCCACGACCAGGCGCGCCGATCGCCTGAGTGAGATGCTTGATCGCTTCAAGCGTGAGATGTCGGAATCGACCGAAATTCTGAACTCCGCCGCCGACCATCTGCGGTCGAACGTCGACAATCTCGGAAGAACTGCGGCGCATGCCACTGCGCAGTCCATCGCGGTTTCGGTCGCATCCGACAGCACCGCGAAGAAGGTGGATTCGGCAGCGGCGGCGGGCGAGCAGCTTGCTGCCACCATCGCGGAGGTCGGCTCGAATGCCAGCCGCTCGTCCGATCTTGCGATCGAGGCCGTCGCCGAGGCGGCGAAGGCGAGCAAGACCGTCGACGAACTCGCGACCGTTGCGCACGAAATCGGCCGGGTGACCGAACTCATCAGCGCGATTGCCGGGCAGACCAATCTGCTGGCGCTGAACGCGACCATCGAGGCCGCTCGCGCGGGTGAGGCAGGGCGCGGCTTTGCCATCGTCGCGCAGGAGGTCAAGGCGCTGGCCGGGCAAACCGCGGCAGCGACCCAGGAGATTGGCTCACGTATCGCCGCAATGCAGGGCGCGACCGGTCACGCGGTTGACGCGATTCAGGAGATTTCCCGGACCATCCGCGAGCTTGAGGAGTTCTCGGTCAAGATCGCCGAGGCGGTGGAAGAGCAGGCGCAGGCAGCGCGCGAAATCGCCGGTAATGCGCATGCTGCTGCAGCGAGCGTCGGTCAGGTTCACGCGTCCATCGGCGAGATCGAGGCCATTGCCGACAGCACGAACATGACGGCTTCAGACCTGTCCGCCGCGGCTGTCGGTGTGGCGGAGCAGACTGCTCGAATTCGCGAACGCGTTCGCGAATTTGATGAAGAAATTCGCGCCATTCCAGCTTAAGAAATTTATATATCGGGGAACTTGAGATGACGCCTGAACAGGTTGCAATCATCAAATCGAATTTTGCGCAGGTCGTCGGTCAGAAAGAAGCCGTCGGGCTGATGTTCTACGAGCGTCTCTTTACGATCGCGCCCGAGACGAAGTCGCTGTTCAAGGGCGACTTGAAAGCGCAGAGCCGCAAGCTGATGGACACGCTGGCGCTCGCGATCGGCATGTTGCGCGATATGCCGACGCTGGTGGCGACGCTCGAAGGATTGGCAAAACGCCACGTGAGCTACGGCGTGAAGGACGAGCACTACGCGAAGGTGGGCGAAGCGCTGCTCTGGACGCTGGAAAAGGGGCTTGGCGCGGCTTTCACCGCCGACGCCAAGGCTGCATGGACCGTGCTCTATGGGGCGGTCTCGGACATCATGCGCAAGGCCGCGGCAAAGCCGGCCTGACCTGTCGGCGCTACAAGCGTCCGCGACACAATCGGTGATGCACCGCCCGTTGCGGCGGTGTTAGGCTTGCCTCGATTGAGAGGGGGCCTCGATGCGTTGGTTCGGCGGTCGTCATTTCATCGTTGTGGTGCTTGCGGCGCTGCTCGGCACAAACCAGGCACAGGCGCAAGGTGTCGCGGATTTCTACCGTGGTCGCACCATACAAATGGTCGTCGGATTCAGCTCCGGCAGCGGCTACGACATCTACGCGCGTCTGCTTGCGCGTTTTATGCCGAAATACATCCCTGGCAATCCGACGATCATCTCGCAGAACATGCCGGGCGCGGGCAGCCTGCGCGCCGCGCAATACGTCTCGCAGGTCGCGCCGAAGGACGGCAGCGTGATCGGCACCATGTCACGCAGCCTGCCGGTCGAGCCGTTGATCGGTGACGGCAAGTTCGACGGCCGCGCCTTCACCTGGATCGGCAATATCGCCAACAACAACAGTCTCTGTGCGACATGGCACACGACTGCCGTGAAGACCTGGAGCGACATGCTGACGACGCCGTTCGTGCTGGGCGGCGAGGGGCCGGGTTCGGACCTCGACAACTTTGCGCTGGTTTTGAAGAATATGTTCGGCGCGAAGGTGAAGCTCGTCTCGGGTTATCCTGGCGGCTCCGAGGTCAATCTCGCCGTGGAGCGGCGCGAGCTCGACGGCCGCTGCGGCTGGTCGTGGGACTCGATCAAGAGCACCAAGCCGGACTGGCTGCGTGACAAGAAGCTGAATCTGCTGGCGGTGTTTGCGCTGGAGAAGGCGTCAGACGTGCCACCCGAGGTGCCGCTGATCCTCGACAAGGCGCGCAATGACGAGGAGCGCAAAATCCTGCGGGTCCATCTGGCCGCGCAGGCTTTCGGCCGTCCGTTCTTTGCCGCGCCCGGCATTCCGGAGGATCGCAAGAAGGCGCTGCGCGACGCGTTCGACGCAACGATGAAGGACGCGGACTTCATCGCGGAGACGGCCAAAGTGCGAATGGAGGTCAGCCCGACGACCGGTCACGAGATCGAGCGCATCCTCAACGAGATCTATGCATCACCGCCCGAAGTGATCGAGAAGGCGAAGAAGCTGATCAAGGGCTAGAACACGACCACGCTGCGGATGCTTTCGCCCGCGTGCATGAGGTCGAACGCCTTGTTGATGTCCTCGAGTGGCATCGTGTGCGTGATCATCGGATCGATCTCGATCTTGCCGTTCATATACCAGTCGACGATCGTCGGCACTTCGGTGCGGCCGCGGACGCCGCCGAAGGCGGTGCCCTTCCAGACGCGACCGGTGACGAGCTGGAACGGGCGGGTCTTGATCTCGGCGCCCGCAGGCGCGACGCCGATGATGATGCTCTGGCCCCAGCCGCGGTGGCTGCATTCGAGCGCCGCGCGCATAAGGTCGACGTTGCCGACGCACTCGAACGTGTAGTCCGCGCCGCCGATCTGGTCGAACGGCGTCTTGGTCATGTTGACGATGTGCGAGACGACGTCGCCCTGGATTTCCTTCGGGTTGACGAAATGCGTCATGCCGAAGCGTTCGCCCCAGGCCTTGCGGTCGTTGTTGAGGTCGACGCCGATGATCATGTCGGCGTTGGCCATGCGCAGGCCCTGGATCACGTTGAGGCCGATGCCGCCCAAGCCGAACACGACGCACTTCGCGCCAGCTTCCACATTCGCGGTGTTCAGCACCGCGCCGATGCCGGTGGTGACGCCGCAGCCGATGTAGCAAATCTTGTCGAACGGTGCGTCGGTGCGGACCTTGGCGAGCGCGATCTCCGGCAGAACTGTGAAGTTCGCGAAGGTCGAGCAGCCCATGTAGTGGTGGATCTTCTTGCCGTTGATCGAGAAGCGTGACGTGCCGTCCGGCATCAGGCCCTGGCCCTGCGTGCCGCGGATCGAGGTGCAGAGATTGGTCTTGCGCGACAGGCACGATGGGCACTGGCGGCATTCCGGGGTGTAAAGCGGAATGACGTGGTCGCCCTTCTTGAGCGACGTGACACCCCGACCGACATCGACGACGACACCCGCGCCTTCATGGCCGAGGATGGCAGGAAACAGGCCCTCCGGGTCTTTTCCTGACAGAGTGAATTCGTCGGTGTGGCAGATGCCCGTGGCCTTGATCTCGACCAGCACTTCGCCCGCCTTCGGGCCTTCGAGCTGGACGGTGGTGACGGTGAGGGGCTTGCCCGGTTCGAATGCAACGGCCGCGCGAACGTCCATATCGGTCCTCCTGGAGGCGATCCTCCGTTAGCCGGATTTCTTCATCACGATCTGTGTTTGCGTCACGATCGCGGCGAGCTTGCCGTCGCCACGCGTGATCCGCGTCTGCCAGACCGAGGTGGTGCGGCCGCGATGGAGCGGCGTGCATTCCGCGTGGGCGGTGTCGCCCAGCGCAATGCCGGCGAAGAAGTTGGTCTTGCTCTCGATCGTCGAGGTGATGAAACCCTCTGGCAGGTTCGCCACAGCCGCGGTCCCGCCCAGGTTGTCGGCGAGCGCCATCACCGCGCCGCCGTGCATGACGCCGTTGCGGTTGGTGAGCTCTTCACGCACCACGAGATCGGCGGTGACCTTCTCCGGCGACACGACAGTCACCTTCATGCCAATGAAGTCGGAGAAGGGCGGCTGCTGGTCTGCGCGCCACGGGGTTTCAGGCTTCGAAGCTGTATCGTTCATGCCGCCTCGATTGCCACAGACGGGCATCGAGGTCCAGCCAAGGAACTAGCGGCGCGAGGCGAGCCAGGATGCCGCGAGTTTCAGGTCCTGCTCGGTCAGGCCGTGGCCCGCGGGCAGTGTCTCGTATGTGACATCTGCGCCCGCTTCACCGAGCAACGCCGCGAGCAGGCCGGCCTGATTGACCGGGATCAACTCGTCGTATTTGCCGGCGAGCAGGAGCACCGGCAGACCTTTCAGGTCCGGCAATGGACGCGGATCGAACGGCAGCATGGCGCGCATGAGGATTGCCCCGGCGAACGCGTCGGGTTCCTTCAGCATCAGCGGCCAGGCGATGTTGGCGCCGTTGGAATAGCCGAGTGCGACCGGCTTGCCGATGCCATAGGCCTCGCGGGCGCGTTTCAGGAAATCGCCAAGCTCGGCGGTGCGCGTCACGAGATCGTCGCGGTCCCAGCCCTCGTTGGTGCGGCGGAAGAAGCGCGGCATGCCGTGCTCCAGCACTTTGCCGCGCGGGGAGAGAATGGTGCTGTAGGGCGCGATCCGTTCGGCGAGCGGGATCAGATCGCTCTCGTCGCCGCCGGTGCCATGCAACAGAAGCAGCGGGGCTTTGTCGGTATCCCGGCCGGGAATGAACCGGTGAATGAAACCGAGGTCCGTGGTCGCTGTGCTCATGTCGCTTCCCCGAAAATGCGAAGGGCGCGGCTGGTGCCGCGCCCTTCATATGGGGTTCCTTGATCGAAACCGCTACTCGGCCACTAGCTCTTGGGCTGCGGCACGATCCGAATGTAGGGCTTCGGCGCCTTCCAGCCGGCCGGGAAGAGCGTCTTGGCCTCGTCGTCGCTGACGGTGCCGCCGATGATGACGTCCTCGCCTTGCTTCCAGTCCGCGGGCGTCGCGACCTTGAACTTCGCGCCGAGCTGGAGCGAGTCGATGACGCGGAGAATTTCCTGGAAGTTGCGGCCGACCGACATCGGATAGACCAGGATCAGCTTGATCTTCTTGTCCGGGCCGATGATGAAGACGTTGCGAACGGTCTGGTTGTCGGCGGGTGTCCGTTTCAGCGGATCGCCGGAGACCGGCGCGGGCAGCATCCCGTAGAGCTTCGACACGTTGTAGTCGGTGTCCGCGATCATCGGGAAGTTCGGGCTGTAGCCCTGTGTCTCCTTGATGTCCGCAGCCCAGCCGGCGTGGCGGTCGATCGGGTCGACCGAGAGGCCGATCACCTTGACGCCGCGCTTATCGAACTCCGGTTTGAGGCGCGCCACGGTGCCGAGCTCGGTGGTGCAGACCGGGGTGAAATCCTTCGGATGCGAGAACAGCACCGCCCATTTGTCGCCGATCCAGTCGTGGAAGCGGATCTTGCCTTCGGTGGTTTCGGCCTCGAAATCGGGGGCCGTGTCGTTGATCGCGAGTGCCATCGCAGTTCTCCCAACTGTCTTCGGTACGTCCGTTGGTGGCGGACCGGGTTCCGTGAATATATCGGGATTGCCGGAGGTAAAACCAGACGGGGACAAAAAGGAAAGCGTTGTGTTGGCAACGTGCCGCGCAGAAGAACAAACATGTTGCCCTTCGCATCCATCGTGGAAGAGCCTTCAACGGTGTTGGAGTGTTTCGACTGGCATGTGACCGCGCTTACGCGCTGCCGCGGACGACCAATTCGAATCCGACATCGCACACCGGGTCGGATGGAGGCTTGCCGTCGAGTTGGTCGAGCAGCATGGCTGCTGCCTGCCAGCCCATCTCGAAGGCATGCGAGCGCACCGTCGTGAGGCCCGGGGGCACTTCGGCTGCGATTTCGTAGTCGCCGAACCCGGCCACCGCGATGCGGTCTGGCACCGGCCATTGCCGGGACTGACACTCGAACAATGCGCCCACGGCAGGAATGTCGGTGTAGCTGACGAGGCCGTCGATGGGCGTTGCCGCCGATCCCAACTCGGCGACCGTTTGCCGGCCGCTCAGATATTCAGAGCCGGCCCGCACAGGCCGCACCAGATCGTCGGGCAGTCCCGCCTTGCGCACTGCGCTCAGGAAACCCGCGCGGCGCTCGTCGTAGCGGCGCACGCCCAGTGTGTGGAAGTCGATGTAGGCGATGCGGCGACAGCCACGGTCGATCACCACTTGCGTCACCGCGGCCATGGCGTCGCGATCGGAGATGCCGACGGCCATATCGATCACCGGTCCGGTATTCGTCCACACCTCGACAACGGGAATCCCGGCTGTGTCGATGAGTGCGCGCGCCTCGGCACTGTGGTCATTGCCGGTGAGCACAAGGCCGTCAGGGCGGCGGCCGAGAAAGGTGGCGATCGCTTGCGCTTCCTGTTCGGCGGAGAAACCGCTGACTGCGAGCAGCAGTTCGTGGTTGCGCGCCGTGAAGCTTTCGACGAGGCCGTTGATGGTCTTTGCCATCGTCGAGTTCGCCAGCGTCGGCACGATCAGGCCGATGACACGGCTGCGGTTGGATGCGAGGCCGCCGGCCACGAGGTTGGGAACGTAACCGAGTTCGGCCGCGGCCTTGCCGATGCTCTTGCGGGTTTCTTCCGCGACCTTGTCGGGATAGCGGTATGCGCGCGATACGGTGATGGGCGACACGCCGGCATGCCGGGCGACGTCTTCCATCTTCACCCAGTTCGATCCGCTTTGCCGGCGGCGGCGCATGATCGCTCTCGCTCTGAGACAGTCGCGGCGCCGAATCGGCGCCGCGGTCGTGGTCTGATTATAGCATCGATGCCGGAGACGGCGCCGTCAGCGCGAGCCGCCGACGATGCCGAGCTCCTTCCGCCAGATGTCGTCGCGCGGCATGTTCGGATTTGCGGGACGAACATCGTAGTAGGGGATCAGCGGCTTGTAGAGTTCGAGGAGGCGGCGCAACTCGCCGATCGGCTCATTGTTCTCGTCGACGCGCAAGTCGATCCAGGCATAGGAGCGCTTGTTCACGACGTAGAGCGCAGCCGAATACTGGCCGGCGATCTGGCCGCCGGCGTCGCGCCCAGCCTCGAGACAGGACATCAGCCGGTCGCCGAGGTCGAGGGAGGCGTTCTTCTCCCAGGCCTTCGTCATGTCCGTGACGGTCCTCTCACTGGTCAGGCGGTTGCCGAGCGAGGCGAAGCCGGGCCGCGTTTCGTGCCCGCGCCATTCTTCATTTTCGTTGCCGGTGCGCACCGCGATGCGGCCGTCGCGATCGACCACTGCAATCTGCCGCCATTCGATATGAGGGTCGTTGGATTCCAGCTCGCTCAGAACCTTGGGGGCAGAGAAACCCATTTCAAGAAGGTTCAGCCCGAGCGGCCCGAAGCGCGGATCGCCATTCGCCTGAACCACGAGCCCGCCGAGGCCTGCTTTTAGGAACGGACACTTGGCGCCGATGGCCGGCGGACGGGTGGCGATGGCGATGCCGAACATGCCGGTGCGCTCGCATCGGCCGATCACGGAAAAGGTCAAGGTTGGTCTCCTGTTTCAAATTTCGAAAGGCAAAGCTGTGCGGCGCCTATCAGTTCGGCGCGATGCCGGCTGACTTGATGAGGTCGTTCCACTTCTCGATATCGCGGCGATAGAAGGCGCCGAATTCGGCGCGCGTGCTGCCGACGTCCTGCACGCCAAGTTCGGACAGACGCTTGGCGAGTTCAGGCGACTTCAGGCTGTCCACGATTGCCGCGTTGAGCTTGTCGAGGATCGCGGCGGGTACGCCGCGCGGCGCAAACACACCGAACCACACTGCCGCGTCGTAACCCGGAAGGCCTGCCTCGGCGACGGTCGGGGTGTCGGGCAGCGCGGGCGAACGGTTCGCCGTCGAGACCGCGAGCGCGCGCACCTGGCCGTTCTGGATGTAGGGCAGGAGCGGCGTGATGTTGTCGAAGGCGAAATCGATCCGGCCGGCGAGCAGATCGGTAAAGCCGAGCGCCTGTCCCTTGTAGGGGACATGCTGGACGTCGAGCCCGGCCATCTTCTTGAACAGCTCGCCTGAGAGATGCTGCGAGCTGCCGATACCCGACGAGTAGAAGTTCAGCTTGCCGGGATTGGCTTTCGCGTGGGCGATCAGTTCGGCGACCGATTTGACCTCGAGTGTCGGGCGCACCACCAGCACATTGGGCAGGGTGCCGGCGCGGGTGATCGGCTCGAAGTCGGTCAGCGGATTATACGGAAGGTTGGGGTAGGCGACGCGCGCGGTGGCGTGGGTCGGGGTCGAGCCGAGCGTGATGGTGTAGCCGTCCGGTGCCGATTTCGCGGTGAAGTCGCTGCCGATGGTGCCCGCAGCACCGGCCCGGTTGTCGACGATGATCGGTTGACCGAGCCGCGTTTCGAGTTGGCGCGCGATCATGCGGGAGAGGATGTCGTTGGTGCCCCCGGCCGGCCAGGGGCTGACCCAGCGGATCGGCCGGTTGGGGTAGTCGTCGGCGGCCAGGGCCGGTGCGGCGGCGAAGATGCAAAGGGCGGCGGCAAGCAGCTTGATCGACATGCGCATCGAGAGGTGTCCCTGAAATCCCGGCCCTTATGATAGCGCTATCATTCTTTGTGTTATGGGGCTTGTCAATGCATCGTTGCGAGATCGCTTGCGGTCGATTTCGTTGACTTTCGCGCCGCAGCATCGCAACGCTTGAGTTCCAGCAGGACCGGCCCGGCATGTTCAAACGCATCCTGATCGCGAACCGTGGTGAGATCGCCTGCCGCATCATCAAGACCGCGCGGCGCATGGGCATCGAGACGGTGGCGGTCTATTCCGAGGCCGATCGCGATGCGTTGCATGTGGAGATGGCCGACGACGCGGTGCTGATCGGCCCGTCGGCTGCGGCCGAGAGCTATCTGATCATCGACAAGATCGTGGATGCCTGCCGCAAGACTGGGGCCGAGGCGGTGCATCCGGGCTACGGCTTCCTCTCCGAGCGCGAGGCGTTCCCGAAGGCGCTGAAGGCGGCGGGGGTGGTCTTTATCGGACCAAACCCGGACGCGATCGCCGCGATGGGCGACAAGATCGAGTCGAAGAAGGCGGCGGCGAAGGCCAAGGTGTCGACTGTGCCGGGCCATCTCGGGGTGATCGAAGACGAAAAGCACGCCACCAGGATCGCCGACGAGATTGGCTATCCGGTGATGATCAAGGCGTCGGCCGGTGGCGGCGGCAAGGGCATGCGCATCGCGCATTCGAAAGATGAGGTCGCGGAAGGTTTTACACGGGCGAAGTCGGAAGCGAAGTCGTCGTTCGGCGACGACCGTGTGTTCATCGAGAAGTTCATCGTCAATCCGCGCCACATCGAGATCCAGGTGCTGGGCGACAAGCACGGCAATGTCATCTATCTCGGCGAGCGTGAATGTTCGATCCAGCGCCGCAACCAGAAGGTCGCGGAAGAAGCGCCGTCTCCGCTGCTCGATGAAACGACGCGCAAGAAGATGGGTGAGCAAGCCGTCGCGCTGGCCAAGGCCGTGGGCTACGATAGCGCGGGCACCGTGGAGTTCGTCGCGGGGCAGGACAAGAGCTTCTACTTCCTCGAGATGAACACCCGGCTCCAGGTCGAGCATCCGGTGACGGAACTTGTGACGGGGATCGATCTCGTCGAGCAGATGATCCGCGTTGCCGCTGGCGAAAAACTCACGATCAAGCAAAGCGACGTGAAGCTGAACGGCTGGGCGGTCGAGAACCGCATCTACGCCGAAGACCCGTACCGCAACTTCCTGCCGTCCACCGGACGGCTCACCAAGTATCGGCCGCCGGCGGAAACAAGCATCGACGGCATCACGGTGCGCAACGACACCGGCGTGACCGAGGGCGGTGAGATTTCGATCTACTACGATCCGATGATCGCGAAGCTCGTGACCCACGCGCCGACGCGCGCAGAGGCGATCGCGGCTCAGTCGAACGCGCTCGACGCGTTCGTCGTTGACGGCATCCGCCACAACATTCCGTTCCTGTCGGCACTGATGGCGCATCCGCGCTGGCAGTCGGGCAAGCTGTCGACCGGCTTCATCGCCGAGGAATTCCCGGACGGCTTCCACGCCATCGCGCCGAAGGGCGAGATCGCGAAGGCCATCGCGGCGGTGGCCGCCGCCATCGACCATGTGCTTGGCGAGCGGAAGCGCCAGATTTCCGGCCAGCTCACCGGCCGCATGGTGACGCGCGAGCGCCGCCGTTCCGTCAAGCTCGGCGACCTTGAGCTCCACCTGGACGTGGCGCGCGAAGCCGAAGGCATCGCCGTGCAGTTCGTCGATGAGAAGGGCAATTCGGGTGACGCCCGCGTGCTGGTATCGTCGTGGAAGCCGGGCGATCCGGTGTGGTCCGGCATGATCGGTGACGAAGCGGTCGCGGTGCAGGTGCGTCCGATCCCGAACGGTTTCCTGCTCGCGCATCACGGCGTTGAGGCGAAGGTCTACGTCTATACCGAGACGGAAGCGGCCGCGGCGCGGCTGATGCCGGTCAAAAAGCCGCCGGACACCGGCAAGGTGCTGCTGTGTCCGATGCCGGGCCTCGTGCGCTCCATTGCTGTGAAAGAAGGCCAGGAGGTCAAGGCCGGCGAGGCGCTCGCGGTGGTCGAGGCCATGAAAATGGAGAACGTGCTGCGCGCGGAACGTGACGGCATGGTGAAATCCATCAAGGCCAAGACCGGCGACAGCCTCGCGGTCGATGCCGTGATCATGGAGTTCGCTTAAACGACGTGCCACGATGACGGCATGAGTCCCGTCGCACAATCCGGCATGCTTGCGCCCAAACTCGCGCCTAGGCCATTTGTCATCGCCGTGCTTGCGATCTATCTCGCGAGCTTTCTGTCTCAGATTCTGCTTTCGCCTCCAGCCACATTGCGGTTTGGGTTGTGGCCGTTCACGCTGGTGCAGGTGGGTCTGATTGGCTCCTGGTATTCCGTTCACGCGAGACGTCTGCGCGATGCTGGTCATGGCAGCGGCTTGGCGCTCGGGATTGCGGCGATCTACACGCTGACGATGACGCTGTTGATCCTGGTCATGGCGTTGCTGGTGGCCAGCGATACCGGCGAAGAGGCGTTCAAATCCGGGCAAGGCTTTATGCAGCTCTTTGCCGTGGTGCTCTTTTTCACGATGCTGTTTGGCGAATTCGGCGGTGCCGGCGGCGCGGGCTACTGGGTGTTCGGCTTTCTGCTCCTGATGCTGGTGCCATTTCTCGTCGCGTTCGTCTTCTCATATTGGACGGCGACCCGGCCGAGCGTTACGGCGAAGACATGACGCTGCACTTCGCCTATGGCTCCAACATGAGCCGCGTGATGATGCGGAGTCACGCGCCAGAGGCGAAGCCGCTTGGCGTCGCGACGCTGCAAGGCTTCCGCTTTCTCATCATGGCGGATGGTTATGCATCGGTTGAGCGTGACACGACCGAAATTGTGCACGGCGTGCTCTGGCGCATCACACCACGCGACCGCGTCACGCTCGATGCCTGGGAGAACATCGGGGCAGGGCTCTACCGCGCCGAGATGCTGCCGGTGCGCCATGACGGCAAACAGGTCCCGGCGCTGGTCTATCTCGGGCGCACGGACCGTCCGGGCCGCCCGAAGCCTGGATACATGAAAGCTGTCGTCGAGGCCGCGCACGACTGGGAACTACCGAATGACTACATTCGTTCGCTGGAGATGTGGTCGCCTGCGCCGTGGCTGAGCGCACGGGCCGGCAAAACCGGAGACTTCGCATGACCGTCGCGCGCCACATCATCGCGAAGGGCCGCGTGCAGGGCGTCGGCTATCGCAACTTCGTCGCCGAGGCTGCGGCCGCCAAACGCTTGCAAGGCTGGGTGCGCAACCGCATGGCCGGGACGGTGGAGGCCGTGCTCATCGGTCCTGCCGAAGCAGTCGATACCGTGATCGAGGAATGCCGGAAGGGCCCGCGTGCTGCGCGCGTCGACGGCATTGATCAGAGCGAGGCGACACCAGAGCAGCGTGCGCTTTACTCCGGTCCAGGCTTTGAGGTTCTGCCGACCGTCTAGGCCCGCGCGCTGCCACGGAAGGCCGCTGCAAGCGTTCGCAACGCCGCGACGGATCGCGCATCGCTGACACGCGAATAGAGCATCACCTTCGATCGCCCGAGCTTAGGCAGACCGAACGCCGGCCCGACATCGGTGCTGCCCGTCGGCGCGACGCGTTTCGCCAGCGGTGCAATCGCGATTCCTGAAATCACCGCGGCGGAAACGGCGGTAACGCCGCCGCCGACAAACGCCTCAGCCCATTCGATCTTCGCCTGATCGAGTGCGCGGATCGCCATCGCGCGCACGCCGCAGGGCGGCGCGAGCATCGCAAGCCGCAGCTTGCCGTTCCTGCGATGGGGCGCTGCCGCGAACCAGCCGAATTCATCCTCGGTCAGCAATTCGCCGCCGCGCCGCGAGCCCTCCTTGCGCGCTATGACGGCTTCGAACGCGCCGCCGTCATAGGCGTCGAGCAGCTCGCGCGAGAAGCCGATGGCGGTCTCGATCACCAGGTTTGGATCGAACGCATTCAAGCGTGAGAGCAGGGCGGGCAACTCGGGGCCGGCCGCATGGTCGCTGATGCCGAGCCGCAGACGATGTTCTTTGGTCGTCGTGCCTTCCAACGCCCGCTGGCTGGCGGCGAGCAGTTCGCGCGCGTTCTGGAGAAATGCGGTGCCTTCGTTCGTCAGCCGCACCGAGCGCGGCGTGCGCTCGATCAGCCGCCGTTCCAGCCGGTCTTCGAGGCGCTTGATCTTGAGGCTCACCGCCGATTGCGTCGCGCCTAACGCCTCGGCGGCGCGGGTAAAGCTGCCGAGGTCGGCGACCAGAGCGAAGGCTTGTACGGTTTCGAGATCGAGCGGTTTCATCGCTCACCCCTATGATTTCGATATATCATCACTGATATACAATATAATGATATTTATAAATGATGGCCAGGGCGTATCTCACGGGCATGGATTTCCTCAAAGGAGAAATCGTCATGCCCATGATCACCGTCCAATACGCAACGCCCGACGCCCGGAATATTCGCAAGGCCGATGTCGTGGACGCCGTCTCCAAATTGTCCCACGGCATCCTGCGCAAGGACCCGAAGGTCACCGCGATCCTCGTTCAGGAGGCGAATGCTGCCGACTGGTTCTGTGGCGGTGTCTCGCTCGCTGACGCGAACAAGGCCGCGTTCTGGCTCGACATCCGGATCACCGACGGGACGAACAACAAGGACGAGAAGGCGGCCTTTGTTGCCGCCGCGTTCAAGGCGTTCGGCGAGTTGCTCGGGCCGTTGCACGAGGAAAGCTACGTACACGTCCATGACGTGCGGGGCGACGCCTACGGCTTCGGCGGACTGACCCAGGAACACCGCTACGTGGCGGGCAAGCTCTCCGCGCTATCCCGCGCGGCCTGAGTTTTGCCGAACAGCTCCTCGAAGGCAGCGCGCAGCGCCATGTCGACCTCGGGCATACCGACCGGCAGTCCGAGGTCGGCGAAGCTTGTAACGCCGTAACGCGGCTCCGCGATGCCGCAAGGGACGATCCCGGCGAAGTGCGACAGCTCCGGCTCCACGTTGAGCGCGATGCCATGCATCGTGACCCAGCGCTTCACGCGGATGCCGAGCGCCGCGATCTTGTCCTCGCGACCTTCGCCTTTCTCGGGCCTCCGCACCCAGACTCCGATGCGGTCCTCGCGGCGCTCACCGTGCACGTTGAACCAGGACAATGTTTGGATGATCCATTCCTCGAGCGTCGCCACGTAGGCTCGCACGTCGGGCTTCCGTCGGTTGAGGTCGAGCATCGCGTAGGCGATGCGCTGGCCGGGGCCGTGATAGGTGAACTGTCCGCCGCGCCCGACCTTGTGAACTGGAAAGCGTGCCTCAAGCAGTTCCTCGGGCTTCGAACTGGTGCCGGCGGTGTAGAGCGGGGGATGTTCCAGGAGCCAGACCAGCTCCGGCGCCTTGCCTTCGGCGATGGCGGTGGCGCGCGCCTCCATCTCGGCGACGGCGTCCTCGTAGGGCACCAAATCGTCGCTGATCCGCCACTCCACGGGGGCGGCGGTGTGGGCGGATTTCAGCCCAAAAGCCAAGGCGTTGCGCGTGTTAACCACCCGTTCACCATAACCTGTTGACCTGAGATGAGTTCAGCCGCCGGTCAATGCAAGGATTCGAATGCCCACTCTGGACAAAGTCTCGCTCGATATCACCGTCGTTCTTGGTAACACCGCCATGCCGATCCACCAGGTCCTCCGGCTCGGCCGCGGCGCCATCATCGAGCTCGACGCCTCCGAGGACGACGAGGTCCAGATTCTGGCCAACAACATGCCGGTGGCCAAGGGCGCAGTGGTGGTCCAGGGCAACCGGATCGCTGTCGAGGTCCGCCAGCTCCTGAATCGTGCCCCGGATAACCGCGGATAACAGGCTTTTCCACCGCACTTGTGTGGGTGGGGGCTATTTGTTACATCGCGCCAGCTTTTCGAAGTCGGCCAGCCGGCTGACTTCTCTACCTGCGGCCATGGCGGAATTGGTAGACGCACTAGCTTGAGGTGCTAGCGGGGCAACCCGTGGAGGTTCGAGTCCTCTTGGCCGCACCACTCCTACATCGCGAACGAAGTGACGGCGCTTAGCGCGCCGTGCTTTGCGCGACGTTTTTCAGGGCCTCGAAGGGCCACATCCCGAGGTCGCCAGTCGGCTCGGCGATCTTTTCCGACTTTAGTTGGGACGCGGTCGCGCGCGGTTCCTGCGAAATTTGCGCTTTGTCAGCGGGCGAGGCGCTCGCCTGTGCGTTCACGGCAACGTCGGTGACGACCGGGCCGCGAAGGCTCGACGTTCGGTCGGTCTGGGTACGGACCGGGCTGGGTGCCGGTTCGAACGGCGGCTTCGCACCAAGTTCCGTGCTGCGATAGGCCTTGAGCCGCGGCGTGAAGGGGCGGGCCAGGTGCTCATAGGAGCGCGACATGGGAACCGCCGCTTGCTCCATGTGCCGGACGACGGGGGCGGGCGCCGGCTTTGCAGCAACGCGCGGAGCAGGGGCGCCTGTGGTCGACGCATGCGCCTGTGCCTCTTGGCCGGGTTCGGCAGTCGGTGCCGGTGCAGCCATTGTGATGATCGGCGCGGGGCGCGGCACCGTGGGCGTGACCGGCGGCACGATCGGCTGGGCAGCGATCTGGACGGGCGGTTGCGCCGGTCTGGCGCTTGCGATGAGATCGGCGCCCGGAGCCGTGGGCTTCACCAAAACAACGCGATAGCCGCGAGCCTTCAACTCTTTCAGCAAGTTCGGCAGCGCGAGCGCAGTCGCCGGCTGGATGTCATGAAGCAGGATGATGCCACGGCGGTTCTCTTCCAGCCGCGAGATCGTGCGCTTCACCACCTCGGAGGCGCTGATGTGCTTCCAGTCGTCGCCGGTGATGTCGGCGCTCCAGGCGGTCAGGCCGCGGGAGCGGAGATAGTCCTCAACGCCCTCGGCGCGGAGGAGGCCTGGGATGCGGAAGAACGGCGCCAGCGCTTTGCGGTCGCCGAGCGCGGCACCAACCGACGCGATGCCGTCCTCGATCTCGGGACGGAATTCGTTCGCCGACATGCGGTCGAAGGCGAGAGGATGATTCTGGGTGTGCGTACCGATCGTGTGGCCTTCGGCAGCGATGCGCTTGACCAGATCCGGATAGCCGCGCGCCATCTTGCCGATCAGGAAGTAGTTCGCCTTCACGCATTCGGACGCGAGGATTTCAAGAATGCGATTGGTGTAAGGCGGCAGCGGGCCGTCGTCGAAGGTCAGCACGACCTCTTTGTCTTCGAGCGGCAGCGTCTCGGGATATTGCACGGTGCCGAGGCGAGGGTACTGGGCGGGATCGACGGTCATCACGCGGCTGGTGCCGAGCGCATAAGGGTTGCCCGGGCACTCGGTCGCATTCGCGGCGGCGGCGCCGAGAATGCTCAAACCCAGACCGATGGCCACAATCGCACGCACGCTCATGACGCCTCAGCTCACGGGCGGAAATGCCGTCCGTGCCCGTACTTCATACGGAGGATTAGCTGAGAGCTAATGGAGAAATTGCGCGTGGAGCCGGGGATTTTCGACCCATGTTTAATGCGCCGCGCCGTTAAGTTTAATGCGCCAATCTAATGCGCCGCGTGAGTTGGCACGGTGTGCACGATGCGGAAGCCGCGGCGTTTCAACTCGCGCAGGAACTCCGGAAGCATCGCCACCGTGTGTGGCTGCGTGTCATGAAACAGCAGGATGCCGCCGCCGGTCGCCGTTAACCGCCTGAGCGTGAGATTCATCGTCTCCACGGGCGTCATCGGGTTCCAGTCGCTCGCCCAAAGGTCGGCGCCGAACACCGGGATGTGACGCTTTTCCAGATTGTCGAGCAGCGCCTGGGTCGAAGTGAAGCCCGGAAATCGGAAGAACTGAGCCATCTTGTGCGATGGGCCAAGCGCGGCCTGGATCGCCGAGAAGCCCCGATCGATCTCCGCCTGCGCGCGCGCCGGCATGATTTGGCTCAGCCAGGGGTGAGAGTAGGTGTGGTTGCCGATGGTGTGGCCCTCGGCATAGGTCCGCCGCACCAGCTCCGGGTAGCTCTCGGCGTGCTTGCCGATCAGAAAGAATGTGGCGCGCACGCACTCGCGCTTCAGCGCAGCGAGCACGCGCTCGGTGGTGCCCGGGTTCGGGCCGTCGTCGAAGGTCAGCACGACCTCCTTCGGCTCGAGCGGCAGTGTCGTGGGGAAACTTTTTCTCCCGACGCGCGGCGTCACGGCACCATCGACCACGAGCACGCGTTCGGTGCCGAGAGCATCGGGGTTGCCGGGACATTCTGTGGCGGCCGCCAATTCGGGAAGCAGGCCGAGCACAAGCAGCATCACTATTCGGATCATGTGACGCGGGAATTAGGGCGGCGGATGCGGGAACGCAAGCGCGCGGTTCCAGCAGGATGAACATCGGACAAACGCGCGTTCTTCATTGCCAGCATGAGGAGTGCAGCGTACAAGCGGCCGGGGTTTCAACTTTTTCCGCGATGGCGGGACGGCATGCTCGATAAGCAAGACATCGCCGAGGCGTCAGCCGTTGCGTTTCGCGACGAAGAAGGCGCAGTCCGTCCCGAATTCGTTGAGCAGGTCGTTGCCGCCATCGAGCGCAGCGATGCCGCAGCGCTCAAAGAACTCGCGGGCGCGCTGCACGAGGCCGACACCGGCGACCTGATCGAAGCGCTCGACACTGAAATCCGGCCGCGCTTCGTCGAACTGATGGGCCGGGAGTTCGACTTCACCGCGCTCACCGAGGTCGACGACACCGTCCGCGAGGAAATTCTCGAGGAACTGGAGCCGGAAACCGTTGCGGAGGGCGTCCGAGAACTCGACTCCGACGATGCGGCGTACATCCTCGAGGATCTGCCAAAAGAAGAGCAGGTCGAGGTCCTCGAGCAACTTCCTCTCGACGAGCGCCGTCCGCTCGAGCGCATCCTGCTCTATCCCGAAGGCTCGGCCGGCCGGCGCATGCAGACCGAGTTCATCGCGGTCCCGCCGGAATGGACGGTGGGGGACGCGATCGACCACCTGCGCGAAACCGCCGATCTGCCGGATCGCTTCTTCGAGCTTTACGTCACCGATCCGTCGTCCAAGTTCCTCGGCGCGGTGGCGCTCGACCGCCTGCTGCGGACCAAGCGGCCGGTGCCGATCACGGGCTTGATGGATGAAGAACGAAGACGCGTTCAAGCCACGGAGGACACTGAAGAAGTGGCGCGCATGTTCGAGCGCTACAACTTGGTTGCTGCGCCGGTCGTGGACGAAACGGACCACCTCGTTGGCGTGCTCACGTTCGACGATATCGTCGACGTCATCGAGGAAGAGGCAGAAGAAGACATCAAGGCCCTCGGCGGCGTGAGCAAGGCCGAAGAACTGTCCGATTCCGTCTGGACGATTGCCAAGGGCCGCTTCCCTTGGCTGCTCGCGAACCTGATGACAGCGCTTCTTTCTGCTTGGGTTATCAGCAACTTCGAGGGCTCTATTTCCAAAATGGTTGCGCTTGCGGTGCTGATGCCGATCGTGGCCTCGATGGGCGGTAACGCCGGCACCCAGACGATGACCGTGGCTGTCCGGGCATTGGCGACACGCGATCTCAGCGACGCCAATGCATGGCGGGTGGTGCGCCGCGAGTTCATGGTCGGCGTGCTCAACGGAATAGGCTTCGCCGTCATTATGGGCACCATCGCGGTGCTCTGGTTCCACGTCACGGACCTGGGGCTGGTCATCGGAATGGCCATGCTCTGCGTGTTGTCGGCGGCGGCTTTGGGCGGGATCGCCATTCCGCTTGGGCTCATCCGGCTTGGGGTGGATCCCGCGCTGGCATCGGGACCGTTCGTGACCACCGTGACGGATGTGGTTGGATTCTTTTCGTTTCTCGGTATCGCCACGCTCTGGTTCGGCCTGAGATAGACGCGGTGTTAACCATCCGCGGTTAGCTTGGGCGCACCCGAGTTCCAGGCGTTTGTCCGAGTTCAGTCATGAGTGTTGCCGTCCTGAATCAGCCGGTGCAGCCGCGCCGGCGGGCCACGCCCCGGCTTGTTGCGACCCTCGCCCTATTCGTCCTGACATTGGCGTTGTTCTGCGGGATCGTCGGCACTGTACTGGTGCAAAAGGCCGATGACCGCCAAGAGCTCGAGCGAAGAACTGCGTTGCTCGGGGCTGTCGAGGATCTCCGGTCGAGCGGCGCCGATTTTTCCTCACTTGATCCTCGCGCCATCCGAGGAATCGAGAGGACGGCCGGTCTGAAGGACCTCCGCTTCGAGACCGAGCCGGTCGTCGGCGATCGCGACGTCCAGTCGGTGCTCGACCGCAACGGCCGCATCGTCGGCTGGTTCAGTTGGGAGCCGGACCGCTCGCTGTCCAACGCGCTGAGCCGGCTCAATCCGCTGCTGGCCTTCACGGGCGGGTTGCTGATCTGCTTCGCAGGCATCGCGCTCTGGCAGGTCCGCCGCGCGGTGCACGATCTCGGCACCAGCGAGCAGCGCGCCTGGCGGCTCGCCCACGAGGACATGCTCACGGGCCTACCGAACCATCGCAAGATGGTCGAACTGATCGACGCGACGCTCTCCGGCCGCATCCCCCAGGAGGTCGTGACGCTGGCGCTGATCGACCTCGACGGGTTGAACGATGTCAACGATACGCTGGGCCATCAAACCGGCGACCAACTCCTCATGGAACTGGCGAAGCGGCTCGTGACCTCCCTGCCTGAGGGGGCGGTCGGGGGCCGGTTCGACGGCGATGAGTTCGCCGTTGTCTTGACCTCGCCCAGTGTCGAATACGCGGAGGCCGCAGTCCGCGCGATCATGGCGGTGCTGGCCAAGCCGTTCTGGATGAACGACCAGGCGGTCCAGATCGATATCACGACCGGCCTCGCGCATGCCCCGCAGCACGCGCTGACCCGCGACGACCTGACCCGCCGCGCCGATCTCGCGTTGCGGACGGCCAAGCGCACCACGCGCGGCAGTCTGGTTGTCTTTGCGCCGTCGATGGACGCAGATTTCAACGACCGGCGTTTCATCGAGCGCGAGCTCAAGCGCGCGCTTCTGGATCAGGCGCTCGACGTCCACTACCAGCCGATCGTGTCGTCCGATGGCGCGCGCATCATCGGCGCCGAGGCGCTGCTGCGCTGGACCCACGCGGTGCGCGGCCAGGTGCCGCCCGGCGTCTTCGTTCCGGTGGCCGAGCAGGCGGGCTTGATGGGCAAGCTCGGCGAGTTCGTGCTGCGCCGCGCACTCGTCGATGCCAAGCGTTGGCCCGATCTCTATGTCGCGGTGAACCTGTCGCCGGTGCAGGTGCGCGATCCGGGCCTGGTCGATCTCGTGACGGCGGTGCTCAACGAAACCGGCGTTGCGCCGACACGGCTGATGCTGGAAGTCACCGAAGGCGTGCTGATCGAGAACCCCGAGGAGGCCAAAGCCCGCCTCGGCGCCTTGCAGGAGTTGGGCGTGAAGCTTGCGCTCGATGACTTCGGCACCGGCTATTCGAGTCTCACATACCTTCAGAAGTTTTCGTTCAACAAGCTCAAGATCGACAGAGGCTTCGTCGAGCCGCTTGGCCAGCCAGGCAGCAATGCTCAGGCCATGATCCAGGCGATTGTCGCGCTCGGCCGCGCCATGGGCCTCAGCATCCTGGCGGAAGGCGTTGAAACCGAGGAGCAGCGCGTGCTGCTGCGGCTTGCGGGCTGCGACGAGATGCAGGGCTATCTGTTCGCGCGCCTGGCAGCGCGGGAAACCCTCGACCGGTTGCTCGCGGAAACCGCCAGCGACCGCGCGAAGCCCGGATTTGTGGAACTCCGCACCGGCTGACAGGCTTCGGCCTCCCGTCCATAATGCGTGCAACCGCGCCGTCTGAACGAACCGCGGGCAAGGAGCGCGCATGATTCCGAACGCTTGGCAGGGCTTCGATTTCGGTCTTGGTGAGGATGTCGACCAGTTGCGCGACACCGCGCGCGGGTTCTCGCAGGACAAGATCGCGCCGCGCGCCGACGAGATCGACCGCACCAACCAGTTCCCGCGCGACCTGTGGCCCGAACTCGGCAAGGTCGGGCTGCTCGGCGTTACGGTCGAGGAGGAATACGGCGGCGCCGGCATGGGCTATCTCGCCCACTGCGTCGCCATGGAGGAGGTGTCGCGCGCCTCGGGATCGGTGGGGCTGTCCTACGGCGCGCACTCGAACCTCTGCGTCAATCAGATCCGGCGGAACGGCAACGAAGCCCAGCGCCGCAAATATCTGCCCAAGCTGATTTCCGGCGAACACGTCGGTGCCCTCGCGATGTCCGAGCCGGGCGCGGGATCGGACGTGGTGTCGATGAAGACGCGCGCCGACAAGAAGGGCGACAGCTACGTTCTCAACGGCTCGAAGTTCTGGATCACCAACGGGCCGATCGCGGACACGCTCGTCGTCTATGCCAAGACCGATCCGAATGCCGGGGCCCGCGGCATCACCGCGTTCCTGATCGAGAAGGGGATGAAGGGGTTCACCACCGCGCAGAAGCTCGACAAGCTCGGCATGCGCGGCTCCGACACCGGCGAACTGGTGTTTCAGGATTGCGAGGTGCCGGAGGAGAACGTGCTCGGTCAGGTTGGCGGCGGCGTCAATATCCTGATGTCCGGTCTCGACTACGAGCGCATCGTGCTGGCGGGCGGGCCAACCGGCATCATGCAGGCCTGTCTCGATCTCGTGCTGCCGTATCTGCACGACCGCAAGCAGTTCGGTCAGCCGATCGGCACATTCCAGCTCATGCAGGGCAAGCTCGCCGACATGTACGTCGCGATGAACGCGTCGAAGGCCTACGTCTATACGGTGGCGCGCGCCTGCGACGAGGGCAAGACCACACGCGAGGATGCGGCCGGCGCGATCCTTTATGCCGCCGAGAAGGCGACCTGGATGGCGCTCGAGGCGATCCAGTGCCTCGGCGGCAACGGCTACATCAACGAGTTTCCGGCAGGGCGCTTGCTGCGCGACGCAAAGCTCTACGAGATCGGTGCGGGGACGAGCGAAATCCGCCGCATGCTGATCGGCCGCGAGTTGTTCGACAAGACGAGTTGAGCTTAGCGGCGGTCGCGCCCGTCACCGTTTTCTGGCGGATAGTCAGGCGTCACGTGGCACTTCTGCTCCCACCAGCAGCCTTGGCCCATCTCACCGCAGCGAAACACACGCTCGCAGATCCGGCGCGCCTTGTGCACGAAATCGAGAGGCCGGGTCTGCTCTTGGAGAGTGCTGTGCGGGCCGGCAACCGTGGCCTTCGCTGTGCCTCCGCCGATCGCGGAGCCAATGCCAAACATTGCAACAGCGGCAATCACGAGAATTCGCGTGCGCATGGACGCTCCTTCCTAACGCGATGGATGCTGTCTGAATTTGTACCTGTGATGGGCGCGCGGGTCGCCGCCACAACCAAATCAACCTAAAGGCTTAAACCTAACGCGGCCGGAGCGGATCGGGAGGCGAGGCGGTCGTTCATTGAGTCCGTCAATCGGGCTGCAACCGACTCTATGGCCTGCTTTGCTGACTCGCTGGCCTGCATTAATGACGGATTAACCAAATCAGTCCACCTCTGGCTCACCTGAGATAGGAGAGCCGCGATGATGCGGGTGCGACTGAAGGCAGACGGACGTCTGGTCGAAATCCTTTCCGACGGCAGCGAGCGGGCGATTTCGCATGCGGCGCCTGGTGTTATTCCTCATGTCGAATCGCCATCGATCCATCCAGACCGTCCACGCGAAATCCGCAGCGACGCCTCCTATGCACGCGATATCCGCAGCGCCACGCGGCTGACGCAGGCCGAATTCGCGGCCCGCATCGGGGTACCGATCGAGACCGTGCGCAACTGGGAGCAGGGCAAGCGCTCGCCGCGCGGCCCGGCCCGCGCGCTGCTGAAGCTGATCGACAAAGCGCCGGACGTCGCGTTCCAGGTGCTCGGTCGCAAATCGGCTTAGGAAGTTACCCTAGGCCGCCTTGTCGCAAATCGGCTATCTGGCGGTCATGTGACCGTCAGCGCTCTGTCAGAGAGCGGGCGCACCCTCGCGAGTCTCAAGACCACTCGCCAGGGAGACTGTCATGAGCGGCAAGACCAACCATCATCACGAAAGCGCTGCTGAGCATCACGCCAAGGCCGCGCACCATCATCGCAAGGCCGCCGAGCACTACGAGGAAGGCGATCACCACCAGGCCGGCCATCATGCGCACCTCGCGCATGCGCACGGTCTGCATGCGACGCATTCGGCCCACGAGGCCGCCAAGCATCACGCCGAACACCACGGCGAATAACAGTTTCAGTGTTGCCTCTAAAAAACTTCGGCGCCCCGATTGCTCGGGGCGCCGTTTTCATGAGTGGCAGCAAACCGCTCAGAAAATTTTCGAGAAGATCACATAGAGCGTGCCCGACAGCAGGATCGCGCAGGGCAGCGTTAGCACCCAGGCCATCAGCAGGTTGCGTACGGTCGCCATCTGCAAGCCCGAGCCGTTCGCCGCCATCGTGCCTGCGACGCCCGATGAGAGCACGTGGGTCGTCGACACCGGCAGGCCGAACACGTCGGCCGCCGCGATCGTGCCGGCCGCGACCACCTCCGCCGAGGCGCCTTGCGCGTAGGTGAGGTGGCTTTTGCCGATCTTCTCGCCGACGGTGATGACGATGCGCTTCCAGCCGATCATCGTGCCGAGACCGAGCGCGATCGCGACCGCGATCTTGACCCAGGTCGGGATGAACTTGGTCGCGTTGTCGAGGGACTTCTTGTAGGCGTTGAGCGTTGCGACCTCTTCCTTGTTGAGGTCGTTCTCCTTGTCCTTCATCAGGAAGCGGATCGCCTCCGAGACGAGGTACATGTCGTTGCGGATGTTGCCGACCGCTTGAGCCGGAACCTTCGCGAGCGAGCCGTGCTGGTCGACCTGCTTGGCAATCTCGGTGACGAGAACGGCGAGCGAGGGGAAGGTGCCCTCGTTGATCTTGCGCTCCGACACATAGAGCGTCACGGCCGGGCGCGGGTTGCCGAGCACGTTGTAGCCGGCAGCCTTGGCCTGGATCACCTGCGCCGCCGCAGCCGAGGTGGTGCGGAACGCGGCGATCTCCGAGTCCGGCATCGAGCGGTTGAGCGCATAGGCGAGCGGCACCGTGCCGATCAGGATCAGCATGATGAGGCCCATGCCCTTCTGGCCGTCGTTGGAGCCGTGCGCGAAGCTGACGCCGGTGCAGGTGAGGATCAGGATGCCGCGGATCCACCACGGCGGCGGCTGGTTGCCTTTCGGCTCGGAGTAGAGCGCCGGGTTGCGCACCAGCACCTTCAACGACAGCAGCACGAGCGCCGCGGCGGCGAAGCCGAAGACCGGCGAGAGCAGCAGCGACCAGCCGATCTCGGTGGCCTTGCTCCAGTCCACGCCCGAGGTGCCGCTCATGCCGTGCAGCATGGCGTTGGCAACGCCGACGCCGATGATCGAGCCGATCAGCGTGTGCGAGGAGGAGGCCGGCAGCCCGAGCCACCAGGTGCCGAGGTTCCAGATGATCGCCGCGATCAGCAGCGCGAACACCATCGCAAAGCCCGCGCCGGTGCCGACCTGGAGGATCAGCTCGACCGGCAGCAGCGAGATGATGCCGAAGGCGACCGCGCCGCTGGAGAGCAGCACGCCGAGGAAGTTGAAGAAGCCCGACCACACGACCGCGACTTCGGCCGGCAGCGAATGGGTGTAGATGACGGTCGCGACGGCGTTGGCGGTGTCGTGGAAGCCGTTGACGAACTCGAAGCCGAGCGCGATCAGCAGCGCCACGAACAGCATGATGAACGGCAGGTAGGTGGTCACCCGCGCGCCGGTGGCGTCCACGTCGACGTACAGGCTGTACGCCACGAACAGCAGACCCGCCGCGAGCACCCCGAAGAAGAGGATCAGCGTCAGCGGGTTGAAGCCTTTGTCGAGATTGGGCCGTTTGGATGGCGCCGCCGGCTGCATTGAGCCGGGCAAAGCAAAATCGGACATCACACTCTCCCCTGAAATTCCGGGCAAAACCTCGACCCCAGAGGTGACGCGCGAGTGACAGATTGATGAAGAGTGCCTACGTGCCTGTGCGGGTTGGCAGAGCGGAGCCGAAAAGGCATTCTCGGCCGAGCGTTACAGTGGACTTTGGAGTCGTTCTTGAAAGCCGTCGGAGCGAACGGAGCGCGCATTCCGCTGGTCGGGCTCGGCACCTGGGACCTGCGCGGGAAGGTCTGCGCGAAGATGGTCGAGGAGGCGATCAAGCTCGGCTACCGGCACATCGACACGGCTTCGATGTACGGCAACGAGGCCGCGGTCGGTGAGGGGCTGCGCGCGTCCGGCATCAAGCGCGACGAGGTGTTTATCACCACCAAGGTCTGGCAGAGCGATCTGAAGGCCAAGGACTTCGAGCGTTCGGCGCGCAACAGCCTGGCGAACCTGAAGCTCGACGCGGTGGACCTGCTGCTGATCCACTGGCCCAATCCGAGCATCCCGCTCAAGGAGACCATCGGCGCGCTGTGCAAGATGAAGCGCGAGGGTGTGGCACGGCACATCGGCATTTCGAACTTCACGGTGGCGCTGATCGAGGAGGCGGTGAAGCTCTCGACCGAGCCTCTGGTCTGCAATCAGTTCGAGTGTCATCCGTTTCTCGATCAGTCGAAGGTGATCGCGGCGACGCGGAAGCACGGCATGACGGTGGTGGCCTACAGCCCGATCGCGCGCGGACAGGCGAAGGGTGACGCGCTGTTGTCAAAGATCGGCAAGGCGCACGGCAAGACCGCGACGCAGGTGTGCCTGCGCTATCTCGTGCAGCAGGATATTGTGGTGATCCCGCGCACGAGCAAGAGCGAACGCTTGAAGGAAAACTTCTCGATCTTCGATTTCGAATTGAGCGCCGCCGAGATGCAGGAGATCTTCTCGCTCGCCCATCCGGACGGGCGCATCGTCGAATGGGGTGGCGCGCCGACATGGGATTGAGTTCGGACACCGCGCTGGTCCTGTTCTCGGGCGGGCAGGACTCCACCGTTTGTCTCGCCTGGGCGCTGGAGCGTTTTACGCAAGTCGAGACCATCGGGTTCGACTATGGGCAAAGGCATTCTGTCGAGCTTCAGATGCGCGCGCCGTTGCGCGAAAAGCTCGCGGTGTTGAAGCCGGAATGGGCCAAGCGGCTTGGCGAGGATCACGTCGTAAAGATTGACGCGCTCGCCGCGATTTCGGAAACGGCGCTGACCCGCGACATGCAGATCGAGATGGGCGAAAACGGGTTGCCGACGACGTTCGTGCCGGGCCGCAATCTGATCTTCCTGTCGTTCGCCGGGGCCGTCGCCTATCGGCGCGGGGCCAAGCACCTCGTCGCTGGCATGTGCGAGACCGACTATTCCGGCTATCCGGACTGCCGCGACGAGACGATCAAGACCATGCAGCGGGCGCTATCGCTCGGCATGGACCGGGAACTGGCGGTCCACACCCCGCTGATGCGGATCGACAAGGCCGGGACGTTTGCCATGGCCCTGGAAATAGGTGGAAATCCGCTGCTGGAACTGGTGGTCGAGGACACCCATAGCTGCTATCTCGGCGACCGCGCGCACCGCCACCCTTGGGGCTACGGCTGCGGGACGTGCCCGGCGTGCCAACTCCGCGCCGCCGGATTTGCGAAATTCAAGGAAGGCCGATGAACACTGAGCGCCGCCGCCTGATCGAAGGCATCGTTTTCCTGATCGCCTTCGGGCTGACCATTCCCGCCGCCAACTGGCTGATCGGCAACGCCGGCACGGTGTGCCCGCCGCCGCATGGGCCGTGTTTGATCCCGGTTGCACCGGGCCTGATGGCGCCGTCGGGCGTGTTGATGATCGGCATTGCGCTGGTGCTGCGCGATCTGGTGCAGCGCCGTCTCGGCGTTGGCTATTCGGCGGGCGCTGTGATCGTGGGCGCTGCGCTGTCGGCGTGGGTTGCGCCGCCGTCGCTGGTGATCGCGTCGGGCGTCGCGTTCCTGCTCTCCGAGTTCGCCGATCTCGCGGTCTATACGCCACTGGCGCGCCGCCGGCTGATCGCAGCGGTGGTGCTTTCGAGCATGGTCGGGCTCGTCGTCGACTCCATCGTCTTCCTCTGGCTTGCCTTCGGCTCGCTTGATTTCCTTACGGGGCAAGTGGTCGGCAAGGCCTGGATGGTGCTGCTGTCGATCCCGTTCGTGATGTATCTGCGCCGGCGCGATGAGCGCCTCGGCCTCATGCCGGCCTGAGAGGTTTCATGACCACGAGCTTCGACATTCTTCGCAAGGTCACGACCGCGACCATCACCACGATGCTCCTGAAGAAGGGCATCCGCCACTGCTGGATCAAGGGCTCGATGCCGCTGGTGCCGGGCGGCGAGCGTCTCGTGGGGCCGGCCTTTACGCTGCGCTTCGTGCCGGTGCGCGAGGATCTCGCGACGCCCGAAAGCTGGGGCAAGCCGATCTCGACGCGCGCTGCGATCGAGGCGATGCCGGAGGGCTGCATTGCGATCGCCGATGCGATGGGCGTCACGACCGCCGGTATCTTTGGCGACATTCTGGTGATGCGAATGGCCAAGCGTGGCGTGACGGCGTTGGTCACCGACGGCGTGATCCGCGACAAGCACGGCTGTCTCAAGGCCAACATGCCGATCTTCTGCCAGGGCACCGCGGCGCCCGCGTCGGTGAACGGGCTCACGTTCGTGGGCTGGAACGAGCCGATCGCCTGCGGCGGCTGTGCGATCTTTCCGGGCGACGTGATCGTGGCCGATGACGACGGCGCGGTGGTGATCCCGCAGGACCTTGTGGACTTCGTCGCCAAGGAAGGCGCGGAGCACGAGCTCTACGAAACCTGGGTTGTCAGCGAAGTGGAGAAGGGCGTGAAGCTGCCCGGCCTCTATCCGCCGAATGACGAGGCCAAGGCGCGTTACGAAGCCTGGAAGAAGACGCTCTGATCCGGGCATGGGACGAACGGCACAATGTTTTTCGTCCTTTCCAAGACCCTGGGGCTGCTGAGCGTCCCGTCTAATATTTTCATTCTGCTTGGCATCGCCGGGGCCTTGCTGTTGCTCACGCGTTTCGCGCGCACCGGGCGGCGACTTCTGATCGCGAGCGTTCTGTTGATCGCCGTGTTCGGTTTCCTGCCGGTCGGGCAGGCGCTGACGATGCTGCTCGAGGATCGCTTTCCGAAATGGGACGCTTCGCGCGGCGCGCCGGACGGCATCATCATTCTTGGCGCAGCGATGAACGCCGATCTTTCCAAGGCGCGCGGCCAGATCGTGTTGAGCGGCGAAGCCGAGCGCTTTACGGAAGTTGCGGCATTGGCGCGGCGCTATCCGTCGGCGCGGATCGTGTTCTCCGGCGGCACCGGCAGCTTGCGCGCGGACGCCATTCCGGAAGCGCGTTATGTCGTGCCGCTGCTCGAAAGCTTCGGCATTCCGGCCTCGCGCATCGCGCTGGAAGACCGCTCGCGCAACACCGAAGAGAATGCGCTCTTCACCAAGGAGCTGGTGCAGCCGAAATCCGGCGAGCGCTGGCTGCTGGTGACATCGGGCTTTCACATGCCGCGCTCGGTCGGTTGCTTCCGCCGCGCGGGTTTTGAGGTCGAGGCTTATCCGGTCGATTGGCGCACGTTCGGGCGCTGGGATGAGTTCTCGATCAACGCGCGGGTGTCGGATGGGCTCGGCCACACTGACAATGCGATCCGCGAATGGGTTGGACTCGTGGTCTATTGGCTGACTGGCCGGACGTCGGAGCTGTTTCCAGCGCCGCGCTAGTCCGGCCGGCCTCGTTCATGCGGCATTTTTCGCGATGACGTCGCTTGTGTTGCGGAACGCGTAAACGTCCATCCGCAGGATGCTGTAAGTCGAACTCGCATGCAGCCGTTCTGCACGCGGATGATCTCCGGCGGCGCCGAGCGCCACGTAGAGCGGCAGAAGGTGCTCCTCGGTTGGATGGTTCTTAGTCGCGAAAGGAGCGGCGTGGCGGTAGTTCAGCAGTTCCTTGATCTGGTTTTTCGTCAGGGCCTCGTCCATCCAGTCGGCGAAGTCGTTGACCCAATCGGGAGCAGGGGCATCCACCTCCTGTCCACGAAACTCCGACAGATCGTGCGTGAAGCTGCCGCTGCCGACGATCAGCACGCCCTCGTCGCGCAGCGGCGCGAGCGCGCGGCCGACACGCAGATGATGCTCGGGGCCTAGATGCGGTTGAACCGAGAGTTGAAGTACCGGAATGTCGGCCTGCGGAACCATCAGAAGCAATGGCACCCAGGCGCCGTGATCGAGACCACGATGGCGCTCGATGTCGCATTCGAAACCGGCCGTACGCAACGCATCCGCCACGCGTGTCGCAACTTGCGGCGATCCGGGCGCTGGATAGCGCAGGTCATAGAGCGCGCGCGGAAAGCCGCGGAAGTCGTGGATCGTCTCGTTCCAATCCACCGCGTTCACGGCAGGCTTCTCGGTTTCCCAATGCGCGGAGACCACGAGGATGGCCTTTGGCTTCGGAAACTTGCTGCCGAGTTGAGAGAGGAACGTGCGTGCTGGCGTGTCGGTGAGCGGCAACGTGGGCGCGCCATGAGAAAGAAACAGGCTTGGTAAGGTCATGACACTCTCTCCTCTAAGGCTTCGCTTCTGAAGCAGTTCGGCGCCCGCGGACCGGGCGCCGATGCTTCGTTCAGCGTGCGGTGGCGTTGGCGAGCTTGCCGATTGGGTCGGGCAGGTACGGCAGGCGCAGAGCGTAAGCGCCGCTGCCGAGCAAAGCCTGCACGACGAGCGTGACGGTCCAGAACACCGGGAATTCCCAGCCGCCGCCCTGGTTGTTGAACAGCCAGCCGTTGCCGGTGTGTTGCAGGGTGGCGCCGATCATGACCGGCAGCAGAAGCAGCGAGGCGGTGCGGGTCCAGACGCCGAGCAGGAGCG
>JBFLYS010000029.1:0-74517 GCA_040756555.1 Pseudomonadota bacterium
CGGCAGGGGCGGATTTCGCTGCGGCGAAGATCGCCGTGTTCGCGGCCTCGGTGCTGTCGGCCGTCATCGGCGTTGCGGTGTTGTGGAATGCCGTGAACCGCACAGAGGAAGAGAGCGCCGCTGCGACATGAGGCTCAGCGTGCCGGGCGCGATATGCGGTCTTGTTTCGGCGGAAGAAGAAGTGGCGCGCCCGAAGAGATTCGAACTCCTGACCCCTAGATTCGTAGTCTAGTGCTCTATCCAGCTGAGCTACGGGCGCGTGCCGTTTCCTGAAAGGAAACCCGCGTCAACCAGCAAGTGATTGGGCGCGGAATGCGGCATAGCTATAGGGTCCTGCCCCGGTTTGGCAAGTCTTGCGAACAGTCCGGTTAACGGATTGTGGGCACAGCGGAAAAAGCCGCCGTCAGGCGCGCTGCCGGGCGTTGCGGCGGGCGTCGAGCTCGACCGCCCGGTCCGGGATGGTGATGCGGAAGGTCGCGCCGACGGCACCATCCACCAGACTGATATCGCCGCCGTGGGCCCGCACCAGCTCGGCCGCGATGGCGAGGCCGAGCCCGGTACCGCCGGTTCGGGTGGAACCCTGGAACGCCTCGAACAAATGCTCGCGCGCCTTCGGCGGGAAGCCCGGCCCGGTGTCCGCGACCTCGATGATGGAGACCGAACCCTCGCGGCGGCCGGAGATGCGGATCTGATCGCGCAGCGGATCGTTCGGCGCGCGGGTTTCCAAGGCCTGGACGGCATTGCGGGTCAGGTTCAACAGCACGCGCAGCAACTGATCGTGGTCGGCGTCGACGACCATTCCGCGCTCGACCGCGACAATCCAGCCAAGCTGAGCGGCAGCCTGTAGCCCGAGCGTCTCGCGCACCTCCTCGACCAGCGCCTCAAGCGGAACCGGCCGGCGATCCGGCGCCGGCTCCTGCACACGACCGTAGGACAGAGTCGACTGGCAGAAGTCGATGGCGCGCTCCAGCGCGCGCATCAGCTTCGGCGCGAACCGCTGCACGCGCGGATCGGGTAGATGCGAGAGGCCTTCGGAGAAGAGCTGCGCCGAAGCGAGCAGATTGCGAAGATCGTGGTTGATCTTGGACACCGCGAGGCCGAGCGCAGCGAGCCGGCTCTTTTGATGCAGCATCGACGCGATATCGCCCTGCATCGCCGCAAGCTCCCGCTCGGCCATGCCGATCTCGTCCTGGCGCGCCGACGGAACGATCTGGCGCGCCGGATTCTCCGGATCGGTGTGGAACGCCATCATGTTGGCGGTCAGACGCCGCATCGGCCGCACCAGCAGATAGTGCAGCGAGAAATAGACCAGCATCGCCGTCACAGCGGAGATGAACAGCGAAAGCAGCAGGATGTTGCCGGAGTAACGCAGCATCGCATCGCGCAGCGGCGTCTCGTCCATTATGATCTCAAGGAAATCGCCGCCCATCGGGGCAGGCCCCACCACGCGCATGATGTCGCCGTTGGGGCACAGCAACGTCAGAAACGAATCCCACATCGAGCGGAACCACGGCATGTTGCGCATGTCGATGTCGTGGTGGACCGTCGTCGGCATATCGTTGACGGCGAGCAAGCGGCGCTGCGTGCCCATCTTCATCGCCACCGCATGCGCGCCGACGCTGTCGAGAATCTGCCGCGCAAGCTGTTCCGACACCATGCCGTTCGGCGCGGCATCGAGCACCAGCGCCGCGGTGTGCGCGGCCGCCAGCCGGTCGTTCAGCCAGTTCATGCGGAAGTTGGCGACAGACGGAACGTAGATCAGAATTTCCGCCAGCATCACGAACACGATCGTGAGGAGCAGGAGCTTGCCCGACAGGCCGAGCCCGCGCTCACGCGTCGCGCCGATAGGGGCGCCAGACATTGCGCCAGATTTGGCGCCGTCCTGGTTCGCGGTGCTCTCGGTCATTGCCGTTCGAAACCTCAGCCCAACCCCAGCCAACGCAAAACGCGCCGCGCCCCCTTGGCGGTCAAACGCAGGCCGGAAAAGCCCAAAGCCGCGCGCTTGCCGATCTCCGTATAGGCCGAATAAGGCACCACAATTCCGGCAAAAGCACGGACGTCCAGGCCCTGCCGGATCGCCAGCGTCCAGGGAACGATCTGCTCGCCCGCCGCGGCCCCAACGATGGTGACGCCAAGGATTTTACCCTTTTTGTCGACGATTACCTTGATTTGACCTGTGGTTTGCCGCTCCGCCTGGGCACGGACATTGTCGTTGCAGGACCACCGCAGCACGCGGATGGAACGGCGGCGAAGCGCCATCTGAGCATCGGTCAGACCCACATGGGCCAGTTCCGGCTCGGTCAGGACCAGGCGCGGAACCGGCTCGACGCTGGCATTCACGGTCTCGCCGAGCACCGCGTGACGGAGGATGACGCCGGCCTGGTGCTCCGCCAGATGCGGAGCGATGCCGCCGATTGCGTAGACCTGCTTGTTCGAGGTCCGGCAGCGATGATCCACCGAGATGCCATCGGCGTTGACGCCGATCCCGGCGGCATCGAGATCGAGGCCGCTGAAATCGTGACGGCGTCCGGCCGCGATCAGAAGATCGGTGCCTTCAAGCACCTCTTCGCCATTCTCGCCTGCGACCGTCACTTCGATCTTGCTGCGGAAGCGCCGCACGCGCGCAATGTTGACGCGAGACCGAACCGTCACGCCTTCTCGCGCCAGCGCATCGAGAACAATGCCGGCGCATTCCGCATCCTCGTCCGCAAGCGGCTGCGCCTGATCGAGCACAGTGACGTCGGAGCCGAGCCGGCGAAACGCCTGAGCCAGCTCCAGGCCCGCCGCACCCGCGCCGATAACGATGAGATGCTTGGGCCGCACGCGCGTCTCGAAGATCGAATCCGGCGTGAGATATGGCGTTTGCTCGAGACCTTCGATCGCGGGCAGCGCCGGCACCGATGGCCGCGCAATGACGAAATGCTGCGCCTTGACCTCGATGTCGCCGACTATGACCGTCGCCGCATCCTTGAAACGGGCCTCGCCTTCGATCACCTGCACGCCGAGCGCGACGAGACGTTCTTTCGTCTCGTTGGGCGCGACCGCTTCGACCACATGGCGGACGTGGTCGTTGATCTCGTGGAATTCGATGCCGACCTTGGGGGGCTTGATGCCGAACGGCCCGCTCGTGCGCAGCGTCTCGGCCCGACGGGCGGCACCGACCAATGCCTTCGCCGGAACGTCACTCGCCGCGACCCGCTCCATGCCGAGTTTGCCCTTCTCGACCAGGGCGACCTTGGCGCCCAGCGCAACGGCCCCGAGCGCGACGGCAATGCCGCCGGGGCTCGCGCCGATGACGCAGAGGGTGGGCGTGATGGGAGCCGGATCGAGCTGTTCCATCATGGTCAATTCGGCCCCGAATGAGGGGCAAGCCGGCCGGAAAGCTGGTTTTGAAGGCTCACGGGGCAACTCGTGGACAAAACTTAATGCTTTAAGACAGTGGTGAGGGCAGAAGCCTGTAACATGGTGTGCCGCTGGGCTACGCCATGTCACTGAAAATTAGGGCCTTTTTGGCTCATTAGCCACGCGCGACCCAAATAAGTGGTCGCATTGACCTTTAATGCGGGCGTCCCGTATAAGCCCGCTCGACGGCGAACGGAGACTTCTCGTGAAGCGGACTTATCAACCCAGCAAGCTGGTGCGCAAGCGCCGTCACGGCTATCGCGCCCGCATGAAGACGAAGGGTGGCCGCAAGGTCGTTGCTGCCCGTCGTACTCGTGGTCGCAAGCGGCTGACAGCCTGATTTCGGCGCCAACGCGCATGTCATTCCTATGGATCGGTTGAGGCAACGCGCGGACTTCCTCGCTGCCGCAACCGGCCCTAGGGCGCCCGTTTCGGGCTTCGTGCTTCAGGCGCGCAGGCGCAGCGAATTAGGATCGGCACGCGTCGGATTTACCGTCTCCAAGAAGGTCGGCAACGCCGTCGAACGCAACCGCGTGAAGCGCCGCCTGCGGGAGATCGTCCGGCTCGCACCGCCAGAACGCATGCGGACCGGCTATGACTACGTGCTGATCGGGCGCCGTGCTGCGCTCGATTTGTCGTTTGAACGGATGGTGCAAGATTTCGAACGGGCGCTTGGCCGCGTCCATGCCGACCCCTCTGGGTCCAATCGCGGTAGCAAGAGCCGGACCGCGCCCCCACATTCGGGGACCGAATAGAGTTTGCGATGACCGATCAGAAGAACACCATTCTCGCCATCGTGCTTTCGGGCATCGTGCTGCTCGCCTGGCAATATTTCATCGGCGGCCCGCAGATGGAGAAGCAGCGCCAGGAGGCGCTCCTCAAGCAGCAACAGCAGCAGACGCAAGTTCAGCCGGCCCAACCCGGTCAGCCCGTCCCGCAAGCGCAGAGCACCGCCGCGCCGGCCGCGCCGCAGGTCCCGGGCGCGCCGACCACGCCGGAGCAGCAGAAGGCCCGTGAAGCCGCCGTTGCCGCCTCGCCGCGTATCGCCGTCGAGACCTCTCACGTGAGGGGCTCGATCTCGCTGCGCGGCGGCCGCATCGACGATCTTCAGCTCGTGCAATACCGCGAGACGGTCGATCCGAAGTCCGCGCCGATTACGCTGCTCGCGCCGTCCGGCAGCCCGCATCCGTTCTATGCCGAGTTCGGCTGGGTCGGCACCACCGGCGCGAGCGCCAAGGTGCCGGGCGCCGACACGCTCTGGACTCAGCAAGGCTCCGGCAGCCTTGGCGTCGGCAAGCCGGTGACGCTCACCTGGAACAACGGCGAAGGCCTCGAATTCCGCCGCACCATCGCGGTCGACGAAAAGTATCTCTTCACCGTCGATGACACGGTCGCCAACAAGACCACCGCGCCGATCTCGCTCTTCCCCTACGCACTGATCTCGCGCCACGGCACGCCGGCAACGCTCGGCTATTACATCCTGCACGAAGGACTTATCGGCGTTTTTGGTGACCAGGGCTTGGAAGAGCACACCTACGCCGACATCGAGAAAAAGAAGACGCTGACCTTCAAGGCGACCAACGCCTGGCTCGGCATCACCGACAAATACTGGGCCGCAACACTCATCCCCGACACCAAGGCGACGATCAACGCACGCTTCTCCTTCAACACCGTCGGTGCGCAGAAGACCTATCAGACCGATTATCTCGGCGATCAACTGACCGTCGCGCCGGGCGCGAGCTCGACCGTCAATACGCGGCTGTTCGCGGGCGCGAAGGAGGCTCGCATCGTTGGCGTCAATTTCGGGTTCTTCGGCGCGGGAGGCTACAATGAGCAGCTCGGCCTCAACCGCTTCGACCTCCTGATCGACTGGGGCTACTTCTATTTCATCACCAAGCCGATGTTTCTGTCGATCGACTGGCTCTACCAGCACGTCGGCAACTTCGGCGTCGCCATCCTCTTGATCACCGTTCTGATCAAGCTGATCTTCTTCCCGCTCGCCAACAAGTCCTACGCCTCAATGGCGAAGATGAAGGCGGTGCAGCCGGAGATGATGGCCATCCGCGAGCGCTACGCCGACGACAAGGTGAAGCAGCAGCAAGCGCTGATGGAGTTGTACAAGACCGAGAAGATCAATCCGCTCGCGGGTTGCTTGCCGATCCTCATCCAGGTTCCGGTGTTCTTCGCGCTGTACAAGGTGCTGTTCGTCAGCCTCGAAATGCGCCATGCGCCGTTCATCGGCTGGATCAAGGACCTTTCCGCGCCCGACCCGACCAACCTGTTCAACCTGTTCGGCCTGATTCCCTACGACCCGACGATCATTCCGGTCATCGGCCAGTTCCTGCATCTCGGTTTCTGGCCGATCATCATGGGCATCACGATGTTCTTCCAGATGAAGCTCAATCCTGCGCCGCCCGATCCGACGCAGAAGATGATCTTCGACTGGATGCCGCTGATCTTCACCTTCATGCTGGCGTCGTTCTCGGCCGGTCTCGTGATCTACTGGGCCTGGAACAACACGCTCTCGGTGCTCCAGCAGAGCGTGATCATGCACAAGAACGGCGCGAAGATCGAACTTTGGGACAATCTCAAGTCGCTGTTCGCGAAGAAGAAGCCGCCGGACAACGACAACAAGAAGAAATGACGAACAAAAAGGCCGGGCAGATGCCCGGCCTTTTCATTTCAGCGAAATACGTGTCGTTACGCCGGCGGGGTGCCCATGAAATCGCGCTTGCCGATCTCGACGCCGCAGGTGCGGAGGATGTCGTAGGCCGTGGTGGCGTGGAAATAGAAGTTCGGCAAACTATTGCCGAGGAGCAAGCTCTGGCCGGTAAACTCACGCGTATTGCCGTTCGGAAAGGTGATCTTGATCTCCTTGCCCTCGGTGCCGTCGATTTCGGCCGGTTTCATGCCCTTGAGGTACTCGATCGTCTTCGAAATTCGCTCCTTGAACTGCGCGACGGTCGTTTCCTCGTTCGCGAACTTCAGAAGTTCTTTGCCCGAGAGGCGCCCGGCCGCATTTGCGGCATGATCGGTCGCGGCGCGGATCTGGCGCGCCAAGGTGAACATGTCCGGCGACAGCCGCATGTTAAGCAAATCGGCCTCGTTGACCTTGCGTGCCGCAGCCCAGGCCGCCGCCTTGTCCAGCACAGCGGACAATCCGTTCAAATGCTGCATGAAAACCGGGATCGAAACCGTGTACATGGATACGGACATGAAAGCCTCTTCGAGTGACAACAGGGACGGGCGAGCCTAGCCTAATGGCCGTGAGCGAAGCATCCGAATTTTCATCCGCCGAGATCGAAGCCGGCCGCAAGCTGTTCGGTCTGCCGTGGGACTTCAAGTCCGCCGCGAGCTCGATCGAGTCGCTGCCCAAGATGTTCGGCATGGAGATCGCCTTCGCTGGCCGCTCCAACGTCGGCAAGTCGAGCCTGCTCAACGCGCTGACCGGCCGCAACACGCTGGTCCGCGTCTCGCATACGCCGGGCCGCACGCAGGAATTGGTGTTCTTCTCGGGCGATCCGACGCTGACGTTGGTGGACATGCCCGGCTACGGCTACGCAGAAGCGCCCAAGGCCAAGATCGCGGAGTGGACCAAGCTGATCCACAGCTACCTCCGCGGGCGCGCCAACCTCGCCCGCGTCTATGTGCTGATCGACGCGCGACATGGCCTGAAGAAGACCGACGACCCTTCCCTCGACGTGCTCGGCGAATCCGCCGTCAGCCATCAGATCGTGCTGACCAAGGCCGATCAGGTGAAAGCGTCCGAACTCAGGGAGCGCATCGCCGAAACCGAGGAAGCGCTGAAAAAACGCCCAGCCGCCTTCCCGCAGGTGATCGCGACATCCTCCCGCGAGGGCACCGGCATCCCGGAACTGCGCGCCGCCATCGCCAAACTCAAGGTCGAGCGCGGCGGCCAAGTTCACTGGTAAGCCCCTCAAACCCGCATAATAGCTGGCGAATTCCCCCTCTCGCGGCGGTAACAATTGTCGGCTAGAAGAACGGCGCTTCACGTCGGCGAGAGACCAATGGCCAAAGCCCGCAAGATTGATCCCACCCAGCAGGCTCACATGCTGTCGGAGGCGCTGCCGCATATGCAGCGCTACGACGACGAGATCATCGTCATCAAGTACGGCGGCCACGCCATGGGCAACGAGGACGTGGCGCGCTCGTTCGCGCGCGATGTGGTGCTGCTGGAGCAGACCGGCATCAACCCGGTGGTCGTGCACGGCGGCGGCCCGCAGATCGAGGCGATGCTCAAGCGCGCCGGCGTTCAATCGCAATTCGCGGGCGGCTTGCGCGTCACCGACAAGGCCACGCTCGAAATCGTCGAGATGGTTCTGGCCGGTGCGATCAACAAGGGGATCGTCGGCTACGTGAACGCCGCAGGCGGCAAGGCCATCGGCCTGTGCGGCAAGGACGGCAACATGGTCATCGCCAAGAAGGCGACACGCCGTGTGGTCGATCCGGATTCGAACATCGAAAAGATCGTCGATCTCGGTTTCGTCGGCGAACCGGAGAAGGTCGACACCACCGTGCTCGACACGATCCTCGGCCGCGAGATCATTCCGGTGCTGGCGCCGGTCTGCGCAGGCGCCGACGGCTCGAGCTTCAACGTGAACGCCGACACCTTCGCCGGCGCCATCGCCGGCGCGCTGAAGGCCAAACGCTTCCTCCTCCTCACCGACGTGCCGGGCGTGCTCGACAAGGACAAGAACCTGATCGAGAAGCTTTCCGTCAGCGAGGTGCGTGAGCTGATCGCCGACGGAACGATCTCCGGCGGCATGATCCCGAAGGTCGAGACCTGCCTCTATGCGCTCGAACAGGGCGTCGAGGGCGTCGTCATCCTCGACGGCAAGGTGCCGCATGCGGTGCTGCTCGAACTGTTCACCGACCACGGCGCGGGCACGCTGATCCACCGCTAAGCCCGGTCCCACCCGCCTCAATCCAAGAAATCAGCCCGCCCCGGCCCATAGGCCGGGGCGGGCTTTTGTATGCCCCGCAGCTCGGCATTCACCATAAACGCCGTGTTTTCGGGCCTTCCGGCGAGTTGGCTTGACTTCCCTTCTCTATTTTCCGATATTTCTGTCATGACAGAAATTACGAAAATGGATGAAACCCACCGGCCTCGGACGCTTCCCCCGGCCATCGAGCAATTCGTCCTTCAGTGGGGCGACATGGGCGGCAAATGGGGCGTTAACCGCTCGGTCGCACAGATCCATGCGCTGCTCTATCTCTCGGAACGCCCGCTCACCGCCGAGGACATCGCCGACCAGCTTGGTCTCGCGCGATCCAACGTTTCGAACTCGATCAAGGAGTTGCAAGCCTGGAACCTGATCCGGCGCGTGCCGATCAAGGGCGACCGCCGCGAGCACTTCGAGGCCGAGATCGATCCGTGGGAAATCTTCGCGCGCATCGCAGCGGGCCGCAAAGAGCGTGAGCTTGATCCCGCGATCGCGGCGCTTCGCGCCTGCCGCACCGACGCCAGTGCCGATCCGAAGGTTCACCCGGTTGCGCAGGAGCGGCTGAAAACGCTGCTCGAATTCGTCGACACGATGGACCGCTGGTACGGCCAGATGCAGGCCGTGCCGAAATCACAGATCGCGGCGCTCGTGCGCCTCGGCACCAAAATCGTGAGTCTTCTTTCATTCGGCAAAAGCAAAAAATGACCCGTCAAAGGCTTCAACGCGTAGCGATGGAGTGGGCTGTGACGCTGGCGAATATGAAAGTTCCGGACGAGTTTCGCGCCATCCCAGTGCGCGAGTCCGACGAAAGCCTCGGTGATCTTCGTTTCCGCGCATTGATGCCGCACGACGATTGGGCGTCCCTGCCCGCTCCGATCCGCCGCCGCTTCTCTAAGCGGGTCGCCGGCGGCGAAACCACCGTCTACAGCGGCGAGATCGTCTCCTGCCGCATGAGCCGTGTCGGATGGTGCCTGGCTCAGCTCGCGCGGCTGGTCGGCGGGCCATTGCCGGTCTCGACCGACATCCGCGTGCCGAGCGTGGTTACCGTCACCGAGGATATGGCAACCGGCGGACAAATCTGGACGCGGCTCTACGCGCGCCGCAGCGGTTTCCCGCAGATCATCCACTCCTCCAAGCGCTTCCGAGGCTCCACCGGCATCGAGGAATATCTCGGTTATGGCTTCGGCATGGCGCTCAGCATTCACGCCGAACGCGCCGCGCTGGTGTTCCGCAGCGCGAGCTATTTTTTCCAGATGCTCGGGCGGCGTATCACACTGCCGCTATGGCTCGCGCCGGGCGCGTTGACTGTGACACATGCCGAGCTTGGCGACGGGCGCTTCGAATTCAGGCTCGAGCTCGATCATCCGCACTTCGGTGCGTTGATCCGCCAGTCCGCAGTGTTCCGGGAGACCGTGTCATGACGTCAGACCTGCTCTGGACCCTGATCCTCATTCAGATCGCGATGGGCGCGTTCGACTCGATCTACCACCACGAACTGACAGAACGCCTGCCGTGGCGCGCCTCGCAGCAACATGAGTTGGCGCTGCACGCGGTCCGCAACATTCTTTACGCCGCCGTGTTCATCCTGATCGGCTGGTTCGAGACGCACGGCGTCTGGGCGGTCGTGCTGCTGACAATCCTCACCATCGAAGTCATCGTCACGCTACTGGACTTCGTCGAGGAAGACATGAGCCGTGCGCTGCCGGCGAGCGAGCGCATCAACCACACGCTGCTCGCGCTCAACTACGGCGCCATTCTCTCGCTGCTGGTTCCGGTGCTAGTCGAATGGTCGCGCGATGCGACCGCGCTGAAGCCTGTTTACCATGGCTTCTGGAGCATTCTGACGGGTGTGTCGGCGGCGGGCGTCATTATTTCAGGCACTCGCGACTATTTCGCTTCGCGCCGAGCCAAGCGGCTGGTGCTGGACAGCGCCAGGGGCCTTGCGGCTGCGATCCCCGAGCCACGTCATGTGCTGGTCACGGGCGCGACCGGCTTTATCGGACCGCGCGTCGTCGAGGCACTGTCGAGCGCAGGACACCGGGTCACGGTACTGGCGCGCGATCCAGCCAAGGCCACGAAGCTTCGTCCGCCGTTCCGGCTGATCACCTCGCTCGATCAGATCACAAATGACGAAACCATCGACACCATCATCAATCTCGCCGGCGAGCCCGTCGCAAACGGCTTTTGGACCAAGGCGAAGCGCCGGAAGATCCTGCGTTCGCGTCTGAGTGCGACGCGCGACGTGGTGCGGCTTATCGCACGGCTCGACACCACACCGTCGCTTCTCATTAATGGCTCGGCCATCGGCTGGTACGGACTGCGCGGCGACGAAACGCTGACCGAAGCCTCGCGCGGCAAGGCGTGCTTCACCAATCGGATCTGCGATGCCTGGGAGCGTATGGCTGCGCGCGCGGAGTTGCATGGCACGCGCGTCGTATGGCTGCGCATCGGCCTCGTGCTGGGCACCGAGGGCGGCTTCCTGAGCCGCCTGCTGACACCATTCGAAAGCGGCCTCGGCGGGCCGATCGGCAACGGCCAGCAGTGGATGTCGTGGATCGAGCGTGACGATCTTGTGCGCCTGATCGCGCATGTGATCGTGACGCCCCGCGTGATGGGCGCCGTCAATGCCACCGCGCCGGTGCCGGTGCGCAACGCGGAGTTCACCCGCGCACTGGCCCACGCGTTCCGGCGCCCCGCGTTCCTGCCAATTCCGGCATCGATGCTCCGTCTGCTGGGCGATTTCGCCGACGAGCTTTTCCTCGCCAGCCAGAAAGTGCTGCCAGAGAAGATCACGGCAACCGGCTTCGAGTTCCGCCACACGACAATCGAAAGTGCGCTGTCCGCCTTGCTGCAGTACAAGCCATGCGAGGATGGCATGCGGCACACGGCGAATGTCGCGGTGGCGGGGTCGCGAGCGAAAGCATAGTCTCGCGCCTCCTTCCTCGGCCGCCTCCGGCCGCCACCGAGATTTCGAGTGACCGCAACTTCATCGCCTGTCGCCCACAGCCGGTTCCATGACCTCGCCCCCGGCGTTGTCGCGGCCACGTCCTTCGCGATCGCCGACGTGGTCGGCAAAGTCGCGCTGATCGACGGCACCGACGTGCTGACGCTCTCGACCTTCCGCGGCGTGATGAGCGTCGTCTTCATGTTCATCTGGCTGCGGCTCGCCTCGCCGCCCGCGCCCTGCACGCCGCGCCAGCGCTGGATCGCGCTCGGCATCGGTGTGGTGTTTTCCGGCATCGTGTTCGGATTGTTCGAAGCCATCTCGCGCACGAGCGTCGCAGTCGGCGTCCTCACCTACTTCGCCTATCCGTTGCTCACCGGCATCGTGGCGAGCCTGCTTGGCATCGAGAAGCTCAGCTTGCGCGGCCTTGCGATTGCGCTCGTCGCGTTCCTTGGCCTGGCGCTGACCGTTGGCGCACAGCCGGAAGGCGTCGCGCTCGCAGGCATCGCCTTCGCGCTCGGCGCCGCGGGCTGCCGCGTCATCGTCCTGCTCGCCACCCGCGCGTTCCTGCCGGGCGTCGATGCACGGCTGACGACATGGTACTCGCTCCTTTCGTCCGGCGCGGTGTTCGTCGTCATTTCGCTCACGAAGTGGCACTGGCAGAGCCCAGCGACCGCAATCGGATGGATCGCACTGATTGCGCTCAGCGCCGCAACACTGATCGCCGTGCTGTTGCTGTTCGTCTCGATCAACCGCATTGGACCGTTCCGCAGCGCGGTCATCATGAACCTCGAGCCGCTTCTGGCCACCGTCATCAGCGTGCCGGTGCTGGGTGAAATTCTTTCACCATTGCAAATGGTTGGCGGAGCCGTGATGCTCGCTGCTCTGGTCGTCTTCCAGCTCAAGCGTTAGACTTCGGCCCGCAATGGGCCTCTCCCTCCTTCGCTGGATCGCCGCCGCTACGCTGCTCGTGGCCGCATGCGAATTCACACACGCGCAGCAGAAGGTCGATCTCCAGCTCGTGCTCGCTGTCGATGCCTCCGGCAGCGTGAACATGACGCGCTTCGAATTGCAGAAGAAGGGCTACGCCGAGGCGTTCCGCAATCCGCGCGTGCTCGACAGCATCCGTTCGGGTTCCACCGGCTCGATTGCCGTCACGATGATCCAATGGACCGGACCTCTTCAGCAGGTGGTCGTGGTGCCGTGGACGCTGATCAAGGACCGGCAATCCGCCGACGAGTTCGCCGCCGCCATCGAGAAGGCCCCGCGCCAGTTGTTCAGCGGCGGCACGTCGATCTCCGGCGCCATCGATTTTTCGGCGAGCCTGATGCCGAGCAATCTTTTCGCGGGCCTCAAGCGCGTGATCGACGTTTCCGGCGACGGCTCCAACAACAACGGCCGCCCGGTGACGGAAACCCGCGACGACGCCGTCGCCAAGGGCATCGTCGTCAATGGCCTGCCGATCCTCTCGCTCGAGCCCACTCTCGACCGCTATTATTACGACAACGTCATTGGCGGCGCAGGCTCGTTCATGGTGCCCGCCAAATCCTACGAGACGTTCGCAGCGGCCGTGCTGCGGAAATTGATTCTGGAAATCGCGGTGAAACCTTCGGAGGTGGTGTTCGAATGAAAATCGCGCATTGGGTTTTCGCCGGATTGCTGTCCAGTCTCGTGCCCGCATTTTCCGCCGAGCCGGTGACGCGTCATTTCGTGGTGCACGGCAACGCCAAGCTCGAAGTTCTCGCGCAAGGCAAGGGACCGCTCGTCGTGCTGCTGCCCTCGCTCGGCCGCGGCGCCAACGACTTCGACGCGATGGCGGACCGCATCGCCGGCGCAGGCTTCCGCGTGCTGCGGCCGGAGCCGCGCGGCATCGGCCAGAGCACCGGGCCGTGGAAGGACGTAAACCTGCAAGACCTCGCGGCCGATATCGCCGCGGTGATCGAGCAGGAGAAAGTGGGCCCCGCTTTCGTCGTCGGCCATGCCTTCGGCAACCGAGTCTCACGGATGCTCGCAACAGACCGGCCGGAGCTGGTGAAAGCCGTCTCGCTGATCGCCGCCAACGTCGGCCGCAACCCCAGCCCGCCGAACGTGCGCGCCGCGATCCGCACCAGCGCGGACCCCAAAGCCTCCGACGAGGAACGCGTGAAGGCGATGCAGTTCGTGTTCTTCGCGCCGGGGAGCGACGCGCGTGTCTGGTTGACCGGCTGGCATCCCGACGTGCTGGCCGGCCAGCGCCTCGCGGGCGACCGCACGTCGCGCGAGCTCGACTATGCCGCGGGCAAGGCGCCGATCCTCTACATCCAGCCGAGCCACGATCCGCTCGCGCGCGTGGACGAGGCCGACGAGTACAAACACGCCATCGGCAACCGGGTGACCGTCGTCGTGATCCCCAATTCCGCCCATGCGGTGATCGTGGAACAACCAGCGGCGGTGAGCGACGCGCTCATCGCCTATGCAAAGAAACTCTGGCCAAACGGCCAATAACAACGACAATGATCGGGCGGCGCGATGCCGGGAACCAACCCGTCCATCGAGCGCCGCTTTAGGGTCGAAATCGCAAGTGAGGTGCACATGTCTTCCAACCGGACGAAGGTCGGGATCGTCGGACTGGGCCGCTGGGCCAAGGTGCTGACGCGCGCAGCCAAGCAATCAAATTCCATCGAGATCGTCTCAGGCTTCAGCCGGACCGAAGAGAAACGCGCCGAGTTTCAGCGCGAATTCGGCGTTCCGGGCGCTCCGGACATGGCGACGATGCTCGCCAACCCGGAGATCAAGGGCGTGATCCTGACGGTGCCGAACGAACAGCACCTCTCCGTCGCCCGCGAGGTCGCAAAGGCCGGCAAGCACGTCTACACCGAGAAGCCGATCGCCAGCACGCTGGAGGAAGGCCTCGAGATCGAGAGCCTGGAGAAGACGTATGGCGTGACGGTCACGGTCGGCCACAGCGCGCGGCTGATGGCGGGCTTCCGCCTGATCCGCGAGGCGATCGACCGCGGCGAACTCGGCCGCGTTGCCTTCATCGAGGCGAATTTCTCCAACGAGCGCGCGCTGGAGCTGACGCCGAAAACCTGGCGCTGGTACAAGGACCGCGCGCCAGGCGGCCCACTGTCGCAGCTCGCGATCCATCAGTTCGACGTGGTGCACTTCCTCGGCGGCGAGATCGTCGAGGCGAGTTCGATGGCCTCAAAGCTGTCGCCGGTCGGCGCCGAGGTGGACGACCAGTCGATGACGCTGCTGCGCTTCGCCGACGGCAAGATCGCCTATGTCGGCTCGTGCTGGACCTCGCCCGGCGTGTTCGCCGTGCGGGTGTTCGGCTCCAAGGGCCTGATGCACTACGAGATCGACTTCGGCACCTGGGATACGCCGCACCTGCTGCATCAAAGCTCGACGCTGTACATCCAGCGCGGCAAGGACGGCTACGCCAAGCGCGAGGAGATCAAGGTGCCCGAGAGCGATATGTTCCGCGCCGAGCTTGAGATGTTCGCGGAAAGCTGCCGCAGCGGGAAATCCAACGAGCTGAACGCGAGGAACGGCAACGTCGCGCTCGCGGTCGTCAACGCGGCGCTGCGCTCGATCGACCGCAAGGGTCAGGCGGTGAAGATCGGCGAGGTGATCGCCGACGCCAACAAGAAGCTCGCGGAGAAGACGCCCCATGTTGCCTAGCCGCTACTTCTACGATCTCACGCAGCCGGAGATCGCGGGTCAGCTCAAGAAGAGCCCGCTGGTGATCCTGCCGTGCGGCAGCGTCGAGCAGCATGGCCCGCATCTGCCGACCGGCACCGACACGCTCGCCGCCAATGTCATCAGCCACGCGGTCGCCGAGCGCATGGACGGCCTTGTGCTGCCGAACACGCCGTTCGGCGTCACGCCGATGCACGCGCCATTCGAGGGTACCATCACGCTGACGCCTGACACCTACATGCGCGTGGTGAAGGAGACCTGTGTCTCCACCGCCAACCATGGCGCGAAAGAACTCCTGATCGTGAACTGGCACGAGGGCAACATCCCTTCGCTCGCCATCGCAGCGGAATCGCTGCACCGCGACCACGGCATGAGCGTGCTCACCGTACAGGCGTGCTACGTCGCCGAGGAGCTTTACGGCCACTCGTGCAACGGCCTCACGCATGGGGGCGAGATCGAAGCGCTGGCCGTGCTGGCGAACCGGCCGGAGCTGGTGCATCTCGACCGCATCGACTACTCGTCCGACCACAGCCACGGCCACAAGATGGACAAGCTGCGCCGCACGCGCAGCTATCAGCCGGTGCTGACCGACATCCGCTCGATCGCGCCGACCGGCTGGTTCGGCAGCCCGCAGCACGCGACCGCCGCGAAGGGTGTGAAGATGCTGACCGACATCGCGGACGCTATCGCGAAAGAGGCGCGCGAGATCTTCAACCAGCTCGAGGCGGTGCAAGGCGGCACCGCCGAGATCCGGCAACTGCGGCAGGTCGGCTGATGGCGCGGCTCCTCAAACAGTCCGAAGCGAAGAAGCTCGGCCTGCCCGGCCGCACCTCGCTCGAACCGGTGTCGGGCGCGATCGGCTCGAAGGTATCGTTCCGCATCGCCACGCTTGCGGTGCCGCAGCCCGGCGACAAGCCGCGCGGCCCGCACATGCATCACGGCTTCGAGGAGTGCATCTACGTGCTGCAAGGCACCGGCACGACGGTCGCCGAGAGCGGCGAGATCCCGATCAAGCCGGGCGATATCGTCCTGATCCCGCCCAATGAAAAGCACATGACACGCAACACCGGCGCCGAGCCACTGGTGCTGCTGTGCTTCTTCGCGGAGCCCGACGTCACCAAGGGCACCACCGAATTCCCCAGCTTCTGACCGGAATCCAATGTCCCATCGTGTTCTCGTCCTTCGCCCCGAAGCCGACTTCGCGCGCGTCGATGCCATGCCGCCGGCAGGCTTCGAGGTCGCCTACCACGGCCCCGCCGATACCGAGGTGCCGGCGCTGATGAAGCAAAGCGCGGCGCTGGTGATTCCCGCCGTTGGGCCGAAGCTTGCGCCTTCGCTGTTCGAAGGAACGTCCTTGAAGCTTGTGCAGGTGACAGGCGCTGGCGTGGACCGGCTCGATCAGGCCGCGCTGACGAAGCTCGGCATCCCCGTGGCAAATGTCGCGGGCGGCAGCAACAGCGCGGTCGCGGAATATGCGGTGACGGCAGCCTCGGCGCTGCTGCGGCGCATGGCGTGGTCGGACGCCGAGATCAAGAACGGCAACTACGTCAAATTCCGCACTCGGATGATCGCGGACAATCTGGCGGGCATTGAAGGGCTGCTGGTCGGCCTCGTCGGCTTCGGCACCATCGGCCGTGCGGTCGCGAAGGCGTTCGAGGCGATGGGTTGCCGCATCTGCTATTTCGATCCGGCGGCTCCCGCGCAGATCGCTGGTACAGCGACGCGCATGAACTCGCTCCAAGAACTGCTCACCACCGCCGATGTGGTGTCGCTGCACGTCCCGCTGATGCCGGAGACGCAGAACCTGATCGGCACACGCGAGCTCGCGATGATGAAAAAGGACGCCGTGCTGATCCAGGCGGCGCGCGGTGGCGTGGTCGATGAGGCGGCGCTCGCGGCCGCCCTCACCGAAGGCCGCATCGGCGGCGCGGCGGTCGACGTCTATTCGACCGAACCGCCGCCCGCGGACAATCCGCTGCTCACGCTCAAGGGCGAAGGCGCGAGCCGCATTCTGCTCACGCCGCACGTCGCGGGCGTAACGCGGCAGGCCTCCGCGTTCCTGTTCCGCTCGGCGTGGCAGAACGTCAAGCGCGTGCTGATCGACAACCAGCCGCCACAGAACCGGGTTTATTGATCGCCTTCAGTTGACGATGTTGGCGCGTTTCACGACGTCGCCCCAGCGCACGATGTCCTCGCGCAACTGAGCGGAGAATTGCTCGGGGCTGCCCGCGATCACATCAAAGCCGAGGATCTTGATCCGGTCCTGCATGTCCTGCGTCTTCAGGATCGCGATGATTTCATCGTGCAGCTTCTTGACCACCGCAGGGTCCATGCCCGCAGGGCCAAGGAGACCGGCCCAGTTGCCGACCTCGAAATCCGGCAAGCCGGATTCGCTCATGGTCGGCATGTCCGGCATCAGCGCCGAGCGCTTCTTCTCCGCCATCGCGATCGGACGGATGCGCTCGGATTTCTCCGACAGCATGCCCGGCACGCTCGCGAACAGCACCTGGACCTGATTGGCCATCAGATCGATCAGCGCCGGGTTCATGCCCTTGTTGGGCACATGCGTCATCTGAATGCCCGCGCGGGTTTTGAGCAGTTCCGCCGCGAGGTGCGATGCGCTGCCGACGCCGGCGGAGCCGAAGTTCAGCTTGCCGGGGTTGGCCTTGGCGTAGTCGATGAACTCTTTCAGGTTCTTCGCCGGCACCGACGGATGCACGACCAGCGCATAGGGGCTGATCGCGACGTTGACGATCGGTGTGAAATCCTTGCTCACGTCATAGGGCGGCGTCTTGTTGACGACGACGGTGAGCGACAGGCTGCTCGGCGTGTAGAGGAGCGTCGCGCCATCCGGCGGCGAGGAGATCACCGCCTTGCTGCCGATGATGCCCGCGGCGCCGGGACGGTTCTCAGCGACGAACTGTTGCGACCAGCGCTCGCTCAGCTTCTGCGCGAGGAGCCGCGCCATCACATCGACGCCGCCGCCCGCCGCGACCGGCACGACGATCCGCACCGGCTTGTCGGGATATTCGGCGCGCGCGGGAACAGACACCGTAACAACCATCGCGCCAAGCAGAATTGCCAACCGACGCATTGCTGTATTTCCTCCGTTCGACCCTGAGAGCCGTTTTTCATTTTATGGGCCTGGCCTTGTTGATGACGAGACGGCCAGTGCAGTTCGAAAAGTCCTTCTCCTTTTCTTGTTGCGGGTAGTTTGTCGGAACTGATCTTCCAACCAAAACGATTTATTTGGTCTGCCGCACGTTGACGCGGCGGCCCATGTCCTTGCAGTCGTCGTCGGTCTTGAGACCCACCGCATGGATGCCATGCGCGGCGAGTTCCTCGTCGCGATCCTCGGTGTCGCCGGTGACGCCCACCGCGCCGATCACGTCGCCATGCTCGTCACGGATCAGCATGCCGCCGCCCTCCGGGAAAATCTTGTCGTCGCTTGCCGCAATCAGGTAGCGCATGAAGATCGGCTTCTCCTCGTTGCGCACCCGCACGAGCTTCGAATTCCGGCCGAGCGCCAGCGCCGCATAGGCCTTTCCGTAAGCCATTTCGAACCGGATCATCGAGGAGCCGTCCTCCTTCTGGAACGCCTTCACGATGCAGCCGGGCTCGACCACCACAGCGCTGATCGGACGGCAATTCAGCTCGGCCCCACGCTTCAAAATGGCTTCGATGATGCGGTTGGCCTGGGCCAGCGTCACGGCGGTCATGAATTCCTCTTCTTCCTGTTGCCACACCAACCTAGCAAACTCGTGTTATTCAGTGCGAGCGATTCGCATGACGATTCGAACCACCATCAGATGGGCGATGCAGGCTGCGGCCACAGGCGTGGCACTGTGGGCGCTCGCCTCCCCGGCCCACGCCGATCTGCAAATCTGCAACCGCATGAGCTACGTCGTGGAGGCCGCGCTTGGCGTCGACGACAAGGGCGCAACCGCGACGCGTGGCTGGTTCCGTATCGATCCCGGTCAGTGCCGCACCGTGATGCAAGGCGAGGTGGAGTACGAGGCGCTCTATGTTCACGCCCGCGCGCTCGCGGTCTACGGCGCTTCGCCGCTGCCGCAAGGCGGCCATGCCGACTTCTGCATCGAGAAGAACAATTTCGTGCTCGCGGCCGCGCGCACTTGCAGCCGGCCCGGCCAATCGCTCGCGCGCTTCACACAGGCGAAACCGTCGGAGAGTGAGAAGGGCCCGACGATCTATCTCGCCGAGGAGTCGGAATATACCGACGATCAGGCGCGCGACGCCGCGATCCAGCGCCTGCTGACGATCGCGGGCTACGACGCCACACCGATCGACGGCATCCGCGGCGCGAAGACCGATGCCGTGCTGCTTCAGTTCCTGCAAGACAACAAACTCGGCAACACCGCCGCGGGCCGCTCGGATTTCTTCGACGTGCTGATCGCCGCGGCGCAGAAGCCGGATGGCGGCGGCTTCATTTGGTGCAACGAGACCAGCCATCCGGTGATGGCGGCGCTCGGAACCGAAGACAAGGGCACGGTGACGACGCGCGGCTGGTATCGCGTCGAGCCGGGCAAATGTTTGCGGCCCGACATGAAGGGCCAGCCACGCCGCGTCTACAGCTTCGGCGAGGCGATCGGCAGCGACGGCCAGGTCGTCAAGCGCGGCGATGGGCCAGTGTCCTGGGGCGGCTCGACGGTGCTCTGCACCAGAAATGTCAAATTCGAGCTCTACGATCACAAGGATTGCGCCGGCCAGGGCCTCACCTCCGCTGGATTCGCCAGCGTGGACGTGCCAGGGAAAGCGGGCACCACAGTACGGTTCAAGTGAGTTCAACGATGCTGAAAAGTTCCCGCGGGTTCGCCGCGGTCGAGACCTGGGTTTTCGATCTCGACAACACGCTGTATCCGCCAGACACGAATCTCTGGCAGCAGATCGACGATCGCATTCGCGCTTTCGTATCGGACTTCCTCAAGGTCACCCCCGAGGACGCCTTCAAGGTCCAGAAGGATTTCTACAAGCGCTACGGCACGACGATGCGCGGACTGATGGCCGAGCACAACATGAAACCGGACGACTTCCTCGCATACGTCCACGAGATCGACCACTCGCCACTGATCCCGAACCCGACGCTCGGCGATGCGCTCGAGCGCCTGCCCGGCCGCAAGCTCATTCTCACCAACGGCACGCGCAAGCACGCCGAGGCGGTGATGAAGCGGCTCGACATCGACAAGCATTTCGAGGACGTGTTCGACATCGCCGCCGCCGACCTCGAACCCAAGCCGAAGCCGCTGGTCTATGACCGCTTCCTCAAGAAGCACGGCGTCGACCCGCAGAAGGCCGCCATGTTCGAGGATCTCGCCCGCAATCTCGAGGTGCCGCACCAACTCGGCATGACCACCGTGCTGGTGGTGCCGCCCAAGACCCGCCAGATCGTCCGCGAGGGCTGGGAGCTGGAGGGCCGCGAAGCCCCGCATGTCCACCATGTGACCGAGGATTTGACGGGATTCCTCAAAGAAATCACGCCCCGGCGCGCTTGACACAACCTCGCCGCCGCCCGACAAAACCGCGGCAAAACGAGGAAATTCATGTCCCACGCCGATCTCGCCAAGACCATCGACGACGCCTTCGAGAAGCGCAACGACGTCACGCCCGCGACCAAGGGCCCGGTGCGCGACGCGGTTGAAACCGCGCTGAACCTGCTCGACAGCGGCAAGGCCCGCGTCGCCGAGCGCGGCGGCAACGGCGCGTGGACGGTCAACCAGTGGCTCAAGAAGGCCGTGCTACTGTCGTTCCGCCTGAGCGACAACGGGCAGATCGCGGGCGCGGCCGGCGGCTCGGCCTGGTGGGACAAGGTCCCGACCAAGTTCGAAGGCTGGGACGACAAGCGCTTCAAGGAAGCCGGCTTCCGCTCGGTGCCGGGTTCGGTGGTGCGCCGCTCGGCCTACATCGCGCCGAACGTGATCCTGATGCCGTCGTTCGTGAACCTCGGCGCTTACGTCGACAGCGGCACGATGGTCGACACCTGGGCGACCGTCGGCTCCTGCGCGCAGATCGGCAAGAACTGTCACCTCTCCGGCGGCGCGGGCATCGGCGGCGTGCTGGAGCCGTTGCAGGCGGGACCGGTCATCATCGAGGACAACTGCTTCATCGGCGCGCGCGCCGAAGTCGCCGAAGGCGTGGTCGTGCGCGAGGGCTCTGTGCTTTCGATGGGCGTTTATCTCGGCGCCTCGACCACCATCATCGACCGCGCGACCGGCGAGACCTTCCGGGGCGAGGTGCCGCCCTATTCCGTCGTCGTGTCCGGCACGCTGCCGGGCAAGCCGCTGCCGAACGGCCAGCCGGGCCCGAACCTCTATTGCGCCGTCATCGTGAAGCGCGTCGATGAGAAGACGCGCTCCAAGACGAGCATCAATGAGTTGCTGAGAGATTAATTGCGGTGCAGCGCGACACAGTTGCGCTTGAGCCGTGTGAACGCAGGTTCAGAATCTTTCCAATCCGCTGCACTCTCCGGTACCGCCTTGGCCTTTATCAGCTTTGCGGGACAGGATAGATTTCCCCCAGGGCAATCGCTTTCGCTGGGGGTTGAACAATGAATTTGATGAATCTGCTGTTCAGTTTTCAAGGCCGCATCAACCGCGGAAAATTCTGGCTCGCGGTTCTTGCTTACGTGATCCTCTCGATCGTCCTTGGGCTCTTGTTCATCATCCCGGTTCTGGGATGGATCATCGGCGCCATCGGCTACATCGCGATGATCGTGTCGGGCATTTTCGTCGGTATCAAACGGCTGCATGATCGCGACAAGCCAGGCTGGTGGCTCGTGATCTTCTACGTCATCCCGGCGTTCCTGAGCGGCGGCAGTGCCTACTCGGCCTACGATGCCGGTGAACAAACCTCGGTGAGCATGCTGCTGTCGCTGGTCGGCCTCGCGCTCAGCTTGTGGGGCTTTGTCGAGCTTGGCTGCCTGCGCGGCACGGTCGGCCCGAACAAGTACGGTCCCGACCCGATCGCGCCACAGCCCGGGCACTAAGGCCCGCGCATTGACGGCGCTACACGCCGGACGCTAAAGCCGGGCCTATGAACAGGCCCGGCTCCGATCCCGTCATCCTCGCCCGCGATCTCCTGCGCTGCCCGTCGGTCACGCCGGCCGAAGGCGGCGCGCTCGCCTATCTCGAAACCGTGCTCAAGGGCGCGGGCTTCACCGTCCACCGCATGACGTTCTCGGAGCCTGGGGCTGCCGACGTCGAGAACCTTTATGCGCGCATCGGCACTACCGCTCCACATCTCATGTTCGCGGGCCACACCGACGTGGTGCCTTCCGGCGATCCGAAGTCGTGGTCCCATGCGCCGTTTGCGGGCGACGTCGCGGACGGCGTGCTGTTCGGACGCGGCGCGGTGGACATGAAGGGCGCGATCGCCTGCAAGGTCGCGGCGGCGCTGGATTATCTCGCAGCGAACGGAGGCAAGCCGAAGGGTTCGATCTCGTTCCTCATCACCGGCGACGAAGAGGGCATCGCGGTCAACGGCACGATCAAGCTGCTGAAGTGGGCTGCGGAGCGCGGCGAGAAGTTCGATCACTGCATCCTCGGCGAACCGGGCAACGTCGACATCCTCGGTGACACGATCAAGCTCGGCCGGCGCGGCTCGCAGAACGGCGTGCTGGTGATCAGCGGCAAGCAGGGCCATGTCGCCTATCCGCACCGCGCCGACAATCCGGTGCGCGGGCTCGTCAAGCTGATGACCGCGTTGATGGACGAGCCACTCGACAAGGGCAGCGATCATTTCGATCCGTCGAACCTGGAGTTCACCTCCATCGACATCGGCAATCCGACGGTAAATCTGATTCCCGGCGAGGCGCGGGCGCGCTTCAACATCCGCTTCAATGACTGTCACAACTATGCGTCGCTCAAAGCGCTGGTCGAGAAGCGCGCAGCGGCAGCGGCTGGCGACAAAGTGCGCTGGCGCATCGACTGGGAGCCATCGAACGCGGATGTGTTCTACACGAAGCCGAGCGCGTTCACGGAAGCCGTCGTCAGCACCATCGCCGAGGTGACGGGCCGAAAACCCAAGCTCTCATCGTCCGGCGGAACGTCCGACGCGCGTTTCATCAAGGACTATTGCCCCGTGGTGGAGTTCGGTCTCGTCGGACAGACGATGCACGCCATCGACGAGCAGGTGCCGGTCGCAGACCTGACGCAGCTCACGGCGGTCTATCGCCGCATCCTCGACAAGTATTTCGGCTGAAGCCCCGCCTCAATAATCCACTTTGACGAGATAGAGCCCCTCGGGCGGCGCCACTTGGCCGCAGGCGGCGCGGTCACGCGCGGCGAGGATGCGCGACACGTCATCCGCCGTCCATTTCCCGTCGCCGACCGGCACCAGCGTGCCGACCATCGAACGCACCTGATTGTGCAGGAACGAGCGCGCCACCGCGACGATATGCACCTCGTCGCCGGCGCGCGAGACGTCGAGCTTGTCGAGCGTCTTCTCCGGCGATTTCGCCTGGCACTCGGTCGAGCGGAACGTGGTGAAATCGTGCTTGCCGACGAGACGCTGCGCCGCCGCGTGCATCGCATCGACATCGAGGCGGCGCGGTACACGCCACGCGCGGAGGCGGTCGAGCGCCAGATCGGGCCGACGGTTGGCGATGCGATAGAGATAGTGCCGTCGCAATGCCGAGCGGCGCGCATCGAAATCCGCCGCGACTTTCTCCGCCGACAGCACCGCGACCGGATGCGGCCGCAGATGCGCGTTGAGCGCATCACGCACCGTGTCGGTTTCGTAATCTTTGGTCAGATCGAAATGCGCGACCTGCCCGAGCGCGTGGACACCTGCATCAGTACGGCCGGCGCCCTGCACCATCACCCGCTCGCCGGTGAACGATTGAATCGCATGAACGAGTACGCCTTGCACCGATGGCAACGTGTCTTGCCATTGCCAACCAAAGAACGGCGTGCCGTCGTATTCGATGAGGATCTTGTAGCGCGGCATGGTCAGGCCAAAACCGCGCCGTGCGCGAGTGGCGTGCCGCGCAGGAATTCATCGGCCTTCATCGCCTTGGAGCCAGCCTTCTGCAGTTCGACAATGCGCAACGCGCCTTCGCCGCATGCGATCGTCAGCTTGTCGTCGAGCACCGAGCCCGACGCACCGCCGCCCTCGCCCCTCGTCGTGCGTAGCACCTTCACGCGCTCACCGTTCAACTCACACCATGCGCCGGGGAACGGCGAGAGGCCGCGGATGTGGTTGTGGACTTCGTTCCAGGGTTTGCGCCAGTCGATGCGTGTCTCGCCCTTCTCGATCTTGGCGGCGTAAGTCACGCCCGCATCCGGCTGTGGCGTAAATTGCAGCGTGCCGCGTTCGAGTGCGCTCAATGCCGTCGGCATCAGGCGCGCCCCCATCTGCGAGAGCGCGTCGTGCAACTCGCCCGCGGTCATATCCGCACCGATCGGCATGCGCTCGATCATCGCCATATCGCCGGTGTCGAGGCCGACGTCCATCTTCATGATGGTGACGCCGCTTTCCGCATCGCCCGCCATGATGGCGCGCTGAATCGGCGCCGCGCCACGCCAACGGGGCAACAGCGACGCATGGACGTTGAAGCAGCCGAGCGGCACGGCATCGAGGATTGCTTTCGGCAGAATGAGCCCGTAAGCGACAACCACCGCTGCTTCGGCGCCATGCGCCGCGAAGGCCGCTCGCTCGTCTTCCTTCTTCAAGGACGCCGGCGTCAGCACCTTCAGGCCGAGTTTGCGCGCCTCGCGCTCCACCGGCGTCGGCTGAAGCTCCAGCCCTCGCCGCCCGCCGGGCTTGGGCGCGCGCGTATAGACCGCAACGATCTCATGCCCGCGGCCCGCAAGCTCGAGCATCGTCGGCACCGCGAAATCGGGCGTGCCCATGAAGATCAGCCGAAGCGGCATTGCCTTCCTAACGCGCCCTAGGGCGCCTGCTCCGCCTCATCCTGAGGAGCGGGCGCAGCCCGCGTCTCGAAGGATGGGGCGGCCCCATGCTTCGAGACGCGGGCTTCGCCCGCTCCTCAGCATGAGGCCGGGATAGAGTTCGTCACTACTCAGCCTTCTCGGCTTTCTCCGAGCTGCGCGTGATCGGCTTGCCGAGCTTCGCGGCCTTCTCGAATTTCTTGACCACCCGGTCGCGCTTCAGCTTGGAGATGTGGTCGATGAACAGCACACCGTTGAGGTGGTCGATCTCGTGCTGGAGGCAGGTCGCGAGCAGGCCAGTCGCCTCGATCTGCTGCTGCTTGCCGTCGATGTCCATATAACGCACGGTCACGCCGGCCGGCCGCGTGACCTCCTCGTAGTACTCCGGGATCGAGAGGCAGCCCTCCTCGTGGACGTTGGTGTCCTCGGTCTTGGCGACGATCTCCGGGTTGATGAACACCTGCCGGTGCTCCTCATCGTCCTCCTTCGACACGTCGATGGTGACGACCCGTTTCGCCTCGCCGATCTGGATGGCGGCGAGCCCGATTCCGGGCGCGTCGTACATGGTCTCGAACATGTCCTCGACCAGCTTTTTGGTCGCTGCGTCGACCTTTTCCACCGGCTTGGAAACGAGGCGCAGCCGCTTGTCCGGCAAGATCAGAATTTCACGAATAGCCATGCGCGCGATTTAATTGTTCGGACACCAAGGGTCAATTGTTCGTCCTTTGTTCTGCCCGAGAATCGCGCTAGAAGCGGGGCATGGTTGACCCCCTGCTTATTGCCGCCGCGAGCCTCTTGGCCGGCCTCGGCATCGCCACGCTCGTGGTCCTGCTGACCCGCCAGCGCGCGCCGGCTGGCCCGGTCGCGGACCCGGCGGCGGAGGCACGCATCGCCGAGCTTGGCGCGCGCGTGCAGCAGATGGGCGAGCTTCTCGGCAAGGCGCAGGCACAGCTCCAGCACGGCATCACTGAGCGGCTCGATGCGGTGACGCACCGGCTCGGCCAGTCGATGGAGCATTCGCGCCAGCACACCACCGAGCATCTGGCGAAGCTGAACGAGCGGCTCGCCGTCATCGACAGCGCCCAGAAGAACATCACCGACCTCGCCTCGCAGGTGACGTCGCTACAGAGCGTGCTTTCGAACAAGCAGACGCGCGGCGCCTTCGGTCAGGGGCGGATGGAAGCGATCATCCAGGACGCGCTGCCGAAGGATTCCTACGATTTCCAGTTCACGCTGACCAACGGCAAACGGCCGGACTGCTGCGTGTTCCTGCTCGACAAGCGCTCGCTGGTGATCGACGCGAAATTTCCGCTGGAAGGCGTCACCGCCTATCGCGAGGCGAAAGCCGAAGATGAGCGCCGCGCCGCCGCAACGCGGCTCCGCACCGACGTGAACAAGCACATCTCGGACATCGCCGAGAAATACCTGATCCCCGGCGAGACCTACGAAACCGCGCTGATGTTCGTGCCGTCGGAATCGATCTACGCCGACCTCGTCGATGACTTCGACGATCTGGTGCAGAAAGCCTATCGCACGCGGGTGGTGCTGGTGTCGCCCATGCTGCTGATGGCGACCGTGCAAGTGGTGCAGCACATCCGCAAGGACGCACGGATGCGCGAGGCCGCGGATCAGATCCAGGCGGAGGTCGGACGGCTGCTCAAGGACGTGAGCCTGCTCGGCGACCGCGTTCGCAAGCTGCAAACCCATTTCAACCAGTCGGGTGAGGATATTCGGCAGGCAATCATCTCGGTCGAAAAGATCGAGTCACGCGGCGGACGTATCACGCAGGTCGAAGTCGGTGACGACGAGCCCGATCGCTCGAATGTGATCCCGGCCCCGGTGCGCAAGATCCAAGCGGGCGAGTTCTGATGGCGGTGACATCGGAGCCGCAAGTGGCGACTTCACCTTCTCCCACGATGTCCGCCTCCTGGCGCGACACAGTCGCGGTTTACCTTCAGCCGCGCGTGCTGATCGTCCTGTTCCTCGGATTCTCCGCGGGCCTGCCGCTCGCGCTGTCGTCGTCCACGCTGTCGGTGTGGATGCGCGAGGTCGGCGTCGATCTCGGCACCATCGGCCTGTTCACGCTGGTCGGCACGCCCTACACGATCAAGTTCCTTTGGGCGCCCGTGGTCGACGCGCTCGACGTGCCGATTCTTTCGAAGCTGCTCGGCCGGCGGCGCGGCTGGCTCGCGCTGTCGCAGCTCATGCTGATGGCGGCGATCCTCATTCTCGCGCTGTCGAACCCGCTCTACACGCCGCTGGCGATCGTGGCAGGCGCGGCGCTGCTTGTCGCCACTGCCTCTGCCACCCAGGACATCCTGATCGACGCCTTCCGCGTCGAGAGCCTCGATAAGAGCGAACAGGCCGCCGGCATGGCGTCCTACGTCGCGGCCTACCGCATCGGCATGCTGATCTCGACTGCGGGCGCGCTTTACGTGGTCAGCGGTTTTGAATTGCTCGGCACCGGCAAGGACGCCGCCTGGTCGCTCGGATATGCCGTCATGGCCGCGCTCTGCGGCATCGGCCTCGTGACGACACTGCTCGCGACCGAGCCGAAGCGCTCGGAGGTGACGGAGAGCGACTGGCAGGCGCAGAAACCGGACGTGAGCCATTGGAATCTCGGCCCGCGGTTCTTGAAGCGTGCCGTCACAGGCGCTCTCAACACCCGCATCGGCGTTGCCGCTTACAGCGCATTCTCCGAATTCCTGCTGCGCGACATGGCTGTCCTCGCGCTGGTCTTTGTCGTGCTCTACAAGCTCTGCGACGCCTTCGCGGGCGCAATGACGACGCCGTTCGTCATCGACATGGGCTTCACCCGTACCGACTACGCCAACATCGTGAAGGGTGTCGGCCTTGCTGCAACCCTGATCGGCGGCTTTGCCGGCGGTTTTGTTGCGCGCGCCTATCCGCTGGTGACGTGCCTGTGGATCGGCGCGTTCCTGCAATTCGCCTCGAACTTCGTGTTCGTGTGGCTCGCGACCCAAGGCGCCAATCCGTGGGCGCTGACCGCGTGTATCATCGCGGAGAACTTCACCGGCGCGATCGGCACGGTGATCTTCGTCGCGTATCTCTCGTCGCTCTGCCAATCGCCGCTGCACACCGCAACGCAGTTTGCGCTGCTCACGGCACTGGCTGCCGTCGGCCGCACCTATCTCTCGGCGGGCACCGGCTATGTGGCGAAGGAGGCCGGCTGGGTGCTGTTCTTCGTCATCAGCGCGGGAACGGCCATTCCGAGCATGCTGCTGTTGTGGTGGCTTCAGGTGAAGGGCCACTTCCAGACGCTCGGCCCTGCGAAGATCGTCGCGGGCGACGACTGATCTCAGATCGGGGTGCGGCTGCGGATCGCGGCCGTCAAAGTCCCCTCGTCCAGATAATCCAACTCGCCGCCGACCGGCACGCCGTGGGCCAACCGCGTGACGGCAACATTCGCGTTGTGCAACAGGTCAGTGATGTAATGCGCCGTGGTCTGCCCATCGACCGTGGCGTTGAGCGCGAGGATCACTTCCTTCACCGCCGGATCGTGGGCGCGCGACACCAGCGCGTCGATCGTCAGGTCCTGCGGGCCGACGCCGTCGAGCGGCGAGAGAGTGCCGCCCAGCACATGATAGCGCGCGTTGATCACCTCTGCGCGCTCCAGCGCCCAGAGATCGGCGACATCCGCCACCACGACGATGGTGCCGGAGTCGCGGCGCGGATCGGTGCAGACGGTGCAGGGATTCGCAGTGTCGATGTTGCCGCAGGTTTTGCAGACCTGAATCTTCTCGATCGCGGTCGCGAGCGCGGCCTCCAGCGGCGCCATGAGCTGTTCGCGCTTCTTGATGAGATGCAGCGCGGCGCGGCGCGCCGAGCGCGGGCCAAGGCCTGGCAGGCGCGCGAGCAACTGGATCAGGCGCTCGATCTCAGGACCGGCTGTGGCTTTGGCCATGGAGTTGCGATCAGAACGGCAGCTTGAGGCCCGGAGGCAGCTTCAGGCCGCCAGTCATGGCCTGCATCTTCTCCTGCATCACGCCTTCGGCCTTGCGGCGCGCGTCGGCGTGCGCCGTCACCAGCAGATCCTCGAGGATTTCAGCTTCCTCGGGCTTCATCAGCGAGCCGTCGATCTTCACGCCCTTCATGTCACCCTTGGCGGAGAGTTTCACGGTGACGAGACCGCCGCCTGCCGTGCCTTCGACCTCGATATTGTCGAGCTCGGCCTGCATCTCCTGCATTTTCGCCTGCATCTGGCCGGCCTGTTTCATCAGGCCCATGATGTCGACCATCGGTCACCCTCAATCGTTGCCGTCGTCGCGAACCCAGTTTTCGCCGAACCCGTCGTCGTCGCTGGGCGCATCCTCTTCCGCGGGCGGCAGCGCTTCGATCGCAGCGGGGGGCGGCGCAGCCGCATCGCCCTGCCCGCGCACCCGCACGATCTGCGCGCCGGGAAACTTCTCCAGCACGGCCTTCACCAGCGGGTCGGACTGCACACCGACCTCAAGCTCGGCCTGCTTCGCGTCAGCCACCGCCCTCAGCGTCGGAGCGCCCTGCTCGCGCGAGATGACGACCACCCACTGACGGCCGGTCCATTGCTGGAGCTTGCGCGACAATTCGTTGACGAACGAACGCTGGGCGCTCGGTTCCAACGCGATTTCGAGCTTGCCGTCCTCGCAGCGCACCAGCCGCACGTCGCGCTGGAGCGCCATCTTCATCTGGATATCGCGCTTCTCACCGGCAAGAGCGACCAATTGCTCGAATGTGTTGATGGCAATGGTCGGCAGCGCTTGTGCGGGCTGCGGCGCAGGACTGGTAGCTGGTTGCGGCGCCAGCGCCATGCGAGGACCATTTGCGACACGTTGCGCCGTCGGAGCCGTGGTCGGCGCGCCGACCGCCATCGTGCTGGTCGATACCGCACGCGCGCCACCGCCGTTACCGCCGCCTGCTGCGGCACGCGCCCCGCCTCCACCGCCGCCATCGCCATTGGCATCGAGCGAGCGGATCACCTCGTCCGGGGTCGGCAGATCGGCTGCATAGGCGATCCGCACCAGAACCATTTCCGCAGCGGCAATCGGCTTGCCCGCCGCTTGCACCTCGCCGATGCCCTTAAGCAGCATCTGCCAGGTGCGCGAAAGAACCCGCGTCGAAAGCGTCGTCGCCAGCGCCCGGCCACGCGTACGCTCGGCTTCGCTCAGCGCGACGTCGTCGGCCACCACAGGAACGACCTTCACGCGCGTCACGAAATGGGTGAACTCGGCGAGATCGGACAGCACCACGGATGGGTCCGCGCCCGAATCATACTGGTCGCGCAACTCGGCCAGCGCCGCCGCGACGTCACCCTTCATCAGCGCTTCGAACAGGTCGATGACGCGCGTGCGGTCCGCGAGGCCCAGCATGCTGCGCACGTCTTCCGCGCGCACCGAGCCGGCCGCGTGAGCGATCGCCTGATCGAGCAGCGAGAGCGAATCACGCACCGAACCTTCCGCAGCGCGGGCGATCAGCGCCAGCGCCTCGGGCTCCGTCTCGATGCCTTCCTTCTTGGCGATGCCTTCGAGATGCTTCACCAGCACCGAGCCTTCAACCCGCCGCAGGTCGAAACGCTGGCAGCGCGACAGCACCGTCACCGGAACTTTGCGGATCTCGGTCGTCGCAAAAATGAACTTGGCGTGCGGCGGCGGCTCTTCCAGCGTTTTCAGCAGCGCGTTGAACGCCGCCGTCGAGAGCATGTGGACTTCGTCGAGGATGTAGACCTTGTAGCGTGCGTTCACCGGCGCGTAGCGCACGGCGTCGTTGATCTGGCGGACGTCGTCCACACCGTTGTGGGAAGCGGCGTCCATCTCGATCACGTCGATGTGGCGGCTCTCCATGATCGCCTGATCGTGGATGCCGAGCACCGGCATGTTGATGGTCGGGCCCTTCACCGAGCCGTCGGGCAGTTCGTAGTTGAGCGCGCGCGCCAGGATGCGCGCGGTGGTGGTCTTGCCCACACCACGCACGCCGGTGAGGATCCAGGCCTGCGGAATGCGGCCAGTCTCGAACGCGTTCGAGACCGTGCGCACCATGGCGTCCTGGCCGATCAGATCGTCGAAGCTCGCCGGACGGTATTTGCGCGCCAACACCCGGTAGGACGCATCAGCGCCCACCCCGAGGTCGAGGCCAGGCGCAGCGTTGCGGTCGGGGGTCGTGGCGTCATTCATCGTGGCTACCGATTCGCCGCGTCCCCAATACGGTGTCGAGGAATTGGGTGGGAGGCTGACAACGACCCGAACCGGGCTCGTTAGGGCTGCTTCCTTCCGGACCTGACCCGGTTGGCGAGTGGCTCGTCCACCGCCAACCTCCCGGGTTCTATATCGGGCCAAAGGGGGCAGAAAGCAAGCCGAAGCTCCCGCCGCCGTGCTAGCTTTCCTCGCAAAACACCGAGGTTTCAAAAGCCAAAATGCTGCCTGATCCCAAGGACTTCCAGTGGACGCTCGATCCCACCCTGAAACGCGACACGGTGCCGGTGGGCGATCTGCCGCTGTCCCGCGTGCTGCTGATCAACGACGCCAACTATCCGTGGTTGCTGCTGGTGCCGCGGCGGGCCGGAGCGAGCGAGATCACCGACCTCGAATATGTCGAGCAGGCGCAGCTCATGACGGAAATCGCCGCCGCCGGGCGCGTGCTGAAGGAACTCACCGATTGCGACAAGATCAACACGGCGGCGCTCGGCAACGTGGTCCCGCAGCTTCATGTCCATGTCATCGCCAGAAAGCGCGGCGACGCCGCTTGGCCGAAGCCGGTGTGGGGCGCGGTTCCTCCGATCGCCTATGACACGGCGGATTTGCCGGCGGTGCTCGCGCCGCTGCGCGAAAAGCTGACCCTCAAGGCTCCTTGACCGACTCTCCCTCCCGCTCCAATCTCCGCCCGTGCCCCGCTACGACCTCGGCCCCAAGCCCCATCTCGGTTACACCGAAAGCCGCATCGACCGCGTCGCCGAACGGCGACTCGATAAGGCGTGGCTCAACGAACAATTCAACGCGCCAAATGCTGCCGCCTATGTGATCGGCGGCGAGCTGATCGTTCTGAAGAAGACCGGCGGCGAAGTGCACGATCCGGACTTCTCACCGGCCGAGATCCGAGAATTGGGACCGGTGACGGAGCAAGTGTTCCTTGGCCTATTCGGCGGCGCGGCGCGCTTCGGCATCGGCATCACGCAGGCGAACGCCGAGAAGCTGAAAGAGCGCAGCAATCTCGAGATCACCGACCTGCGCTCCATCGCCATCCGCGGCATGGTGGCGGGCGATCACCTGCCGCCGCTTGCCGAAGCCAAGGCGATGCTGCACTGGCACGCACGCCATCGTTTCTGCTCGAACTGCGGTACTCCGACCGATATGGTCGACGCCGGATGGAAGCGCATTTGCCCGGCCTGCAAGGCCGAGCACTTCCCGCGCACCGACCCGGTCGTCATTATGCTCGCCGTGCGCGGCGACAAGGCCCTGCTCGGACGCTCGGGCCGCTTTGCCGCCACCATGTGGTCGTGCCTCGCGGGCTTCGTTGAGCCGGGCGAGGCCATCGAGGATGCCGTGCGCCGCGAAACGCTGGAGGAAGCCGGCGTCAAATGCGGCCGCGTGAAATATCTGTTCTCGCAGCCGTGGCCGTTCCCGATGTCGCTGATGATCGGCTGTCACGCCGAGGCGCTGAACGACGATCTCACCGTCGACCGCACGGAGCTCGAAGGCGCGCGCTGGTTCAGCAAGGACGAGTTGGCCTCGATGCTGATGCGCAAGCATCCCGATGGCCTCACCACGCCGCCGCATGTCGCAATCGCGCATCACATCATCCGCTCGTGGGTGGAGAGCGACGGTGACATCTTCTAGCGCGCCAACAATCCTCTGCGCCGGGATCGCGGTGCAAGACATCGTCTTCAAGGTCGCGCAGATTCCGGCACCCGGCGCGAAGGCCATGACCAATCAGATGACGATCGTGGCCGGCGGCTGCGCGGTGAATGCCGCGATTGCGCTGGCGCGGCTCGGCGCGAATGCGCATTACTCCGGGCCGCTCGGCGACCCGTCGGATCAGGTGAGCAACACCCTCGTCTCACAGATGAACCACGAAGGCGTCGGCACGTCAGGCATCGTGCGCGTGAAAGGCGCGACCGCACCAGTCTCCGGCATCATGGTCGACGCGACTGGAGAGCGGATGATCGTGACCTATCGCGATCCGCAGATCGAAGAAGCGCGAGTCACCAATCCGGATGCGATGGTTGCGGGCATGTCGCTTCTTCTCGCCGACAACCGTTTTCCAGCCTACGTCCGCCCGATCGTCGAGGCCGCGCATAAGCGCGGCATCGCTATCGTGCTCGACGCCGACCGGCCGACCGCCGAAGACGATCCGCTGTTCGGCCTTGCAACCCATGTGATCTTCTCATCGGAATGTCTGCGCGAGACGACGAAGATCGACGATCTCGCGAAGGGCCTCGAACGCATGAAGCCGCGCGTGAAAGGCTTCCTTGCCGTGAGCAACGGGCCGGGTGACGTCATCTACATCGAGGGCGGCGCGCTCAAGACCATGCCGGTGTTCAAGATCGACGCAGTCGACACACTGGCGGCGGGCGACGTGTTCCATGCCGGCTTCGCGCTGGGTGTTGCCGAAGGCCGCGACATGGTCACGTCGATGCGGCTGGGCGCGGCTGCGGCGGGTCTTAAATGCACGCGGTTCGGCGGCAGCATGGGCGCGCCGAAGCGCGCCGAAGTCGACGCATTCCTAGCCAAGCACGGCTAGATTATTTCTTCTGCGTGGACGGGCACGGCGCGCCGCAAGGCGCGCAGGCGCCCGCGAAGTCTTCCGGCGACACCGGGCGGCCAATCGACGGCGACGACAGGTGATCGAACACCAAAGCGCCGAAGCCAACCAGAAACACGATGACGTAGGCGATCCGCATCGGTGTCACTCGCGCGACAGGCCGAACAGCGGCCGCAGACGGATGCCGATGGTGCAGCCCGCGAGAGCTGCGCCGAACCAGATCCACCCGTGCAGCGAGCCGGACGACACGCCGCCGATGAAGGCGCCGATGTTGCAACCGAAGCCGAGCCGAGCACCCCACCCCATCAGCAGGCCGCCGACAGCGGCCGCAAGCAGCGACATCGCAGGCGGCCAAGCCGCGCGGGCGAATTTGTGCTTCGCGGCAGCCGCAGCCGTCGCGCCGAAAATCATACCGAAATCGACGAGGCTCGACGTGTCGGAGAGCACCGAATTGCCGAGCGCGTATTTCGGACCCGGCCACTGCCAGAATTCGGCGGCGGCGATGTTGAACCCAAGCGCATTCGCAATCTTGGCGCCCCAAAGCGTGAAGCCGAAGGTCACGCTCCAGGGATGGCCGCCCGCGATGAAGACCGCGATGCAGAGCAAGCCGATGATGACCGCGCCGATCAAGATGTTGCGGGGCAGTCTCACCGCCGCACCGCGCCTGCGCGCGATCGCCATGGTTATCCACGCCATCGCAACGATGGAGGCGAGCGTCACCGCCAATCCGCCCCATGCGCCGAAATAATCCTTCGCCAGCACCGGATCGATGCCGCCGAGCGCCAGAAACCATGGCAAGTGCAAGCTGCCGATCACGCTGCCGATGATGAAGAACGCGAGCGTCACGATCATGCGGCCCGAACCGCCGCCCATCGTGTAGAGCGTGCCGGAGCCGCAGCCGTTGGCGAGTTGCATGCCGATGCCGAACACGAAGGCGCCGACGATCAGCGAAGGGCCGAGCGGCGCAATCGCGCCACCGAAGCTGCCCGGCATCAGCGCTGTCACCGGCACGATGACAAGCGCCGCAATCGCGATCAGCAGCAGCCCGCCGAGCAAACCGTCTGGTTGCCCCTTCACGATGAAGCGCCGCCAGGACGCCGTGAAGCTGAATTCGGTTTTCAGGAACGCAACACCGAGCGCGAAGCCCAGCACCAGCAGCGCAGCGGAGGCACGCTGGCCGTCCACCAGCACCAGCGCAACCAGAATGGCGGTCGCCAGCACCGCGAAGGTGAGGAACGGCCAGTCGAGGCGCGGCGCTTCGGCCGCGGGTTGGGTCGCTGCTATGCTCATGAGCGTATGTGGCTGACGCCCAGCCCGAGCGTCAAGATTGGAGGTTTAGGAACCGAGACCCAGCGCCTTTTTCAGGTCGTCGAGACGGGTGCGCGTGGACTCGATCGGGCGGCGCTCGTCGTTGGTCCATTCGACCATCGAGCCGCTGTAGAGCCGCACATCGGGCCGGCCGAGGATCTCGGACAGCACGAACCAGTTGGTCGAGGCCCAGTGGCCGGTGTTGCAGTAGCTCACCACCGGGCCGGCCGGCAGCGACGCTGCGATCTTCTCAAGCTCCGCCTGCGGACGCAGCTTGTTGGTCGAAGGATCGTAGAACGTCGCGCTGTCGATGTTCACCGCGCGCGGGATGTGGCCGTAGGCCTTCGAAGCCGGGGCCTTCTCTTTGCCCGCGAAGAAACGCTCCGGGCGACCGTCGAGCAGCGTCGCGCCGCCGTTCTGAACCAGCTTCTCGACCTCAGCGACTTCGGCGAGCGAACGCGTGTCGAGCGCTGCGGTGAAGATTTTCGCCTGCGGCTTGTTCACGTCGGTCTCGATCTGATTGCCCGCGGCCTTCCAGGCCGCGACGCCGCCGTCGAGGATCGACACGCTGGGATGGCCGACGAGCTTGAGCGTCCAGTAAATGCGCGCCGCCGAGCCGAAGTCGCTCGCATGCACGCCCGCGGGAACGATGACGACGTGGTTGTCCTCGTCGATGCCGGTCTCGCCGATCAGCTTCTCGAGCTCGGCCGTGGTCGGCACCATGAACGGCACACCGTTACGGGTGACGCGCCAGCCTGCCTTGTCGTAATCGCTATGCACCGCGCCGGGGATGTGACCGGCCGCGTAGGCCTCCGCGCCACCGCCGTCGATCGCCGAGCGGATGTCGAGCACGACCACCGCCGGATCGGACAGGTTCGCCTTCAGCCAATCCACGCTCACAAGAGGCGTCGCTTGCGGCTTCGCCTGGTCGGCCGCGGCGGGCAGAGCAAAGGCGAGCGACAGCGCCGCGGCAGCAAGGACGCGGCGGATGGCGGGGACGAACGCGACGGTCTTTAACGCGGACATTTTGGAAGGCTCCCGAGAAACTTTCGGGGCCCGAGGCCCCGGAATTCGATTTCCCTTGAAATAGAATATTTTTCTATGTATTGACAGTATGGAACTTAAAAAAGAAGAAAATACTATATCTACCAACCCCCACAAACGACTTCCTCTCCTTTTTGGAGGTTTTTGAGAATGGACGCTATCGACCGAAAGATCCTCAAGGTCGTGCAGGACGACGCCTCGCTCTCGGTCGCCGAAATCGGCAGCCGCGTCGGCCTATCCTCGACACCATGCTGGAAGCGAATTCAACGCCTGGAAGCCGACGGCGTGATCACCAAGCGCGTCGCGCTGGTCGATCCAGGAAAGATCGGCCTCGGCATCACCGTGTTCGTCTCGATCGAGACCGGCGACCACTCCCAGGATTGGCTGTCGAAGTTCGCCGAGACGGTCAGCGCGATGCCGGAGGTGATGGAGTTTCATCGCATGGCCGGCGACGTCGACTACATGCTCCGCGTCGTGGTGCCGGACATCCAGGGCTACGACACGTTCTACAAGAAGCTAATCGGGACGGTCCCGCTGAAGAACGTGACGTCGCGTTTCGCGATGGAGCGGATCAAGTCGACGACCGCGCTGCCGATCCCATAACGCGCGTCAGGAATTGACGCGCGTCACCGAGTCCGACAGGCGCGGACGCATGTAGATCTGATCCTTCAGCGTCAGCGTGCCGCTGATGATGTAGCCGATCGTCGGGGTGTAGGCGTACTGCACCTCGCTGAAGATCAACGACGAATTCGGGATGTTAAGCGCCGTCGGCAGCGTCACCGACGAGCCCTTCGCGCGCGCGGTGCCGTTGAGCGTCTCGCTCCAGGCCACCGTCGCCTTTCCGGTCGAATCGATGGTCACGCTCGACAGCACGACCTTGAGGTTCGAGCTGGAGTAAGGCGCCATCACGGTCGCGGCGGCGTTGAGAGAGTTGCTCATATCGGTGTTGTTGATGCTCGACACCTGCGAGACCAGATCCGCTACGGTTCGCGTCGTCAGTGTCACCTTCCGGCTTGCGCTGACGCCCTGCGAAATCTCCACCGAGCCGAGATACATCGTCAGCATCAACGGCAGCAGCATCGCGAATTCGATGGCGGAGACGCCACGCTCATCGTGGCGCAACCGGTTCGCAAGATGCGTGAGCCGATCAATGATCTGAACGAGGTTTTTCATCCCAGACCTCAATTCGAATAGGGTTCGTTGCGGAACGCGGCGGTCGCCAACAGAAGACGGTTGGAGCCGTTGTCCGAGAGATTCAGACCGAGAAGCGAGACGTAGACCGGCCACTGATACATCAGGCGCACAACAACAATGTCGCCCGGGCCTCCCGGCGCATAGTTCGCGGTCAGGTCCGCAACGCCGTTGGTGATCGGCTTCCCGGTGTTGGCGCTTGCGAACGACGCGTAGGTTCTGACGTCGACGACCAAACCGCCCTGACAATCAAACAAGCCGTAGATCTTTCCGCAAACCGCGTTCTTGAACGCAACCTGGTCGAAGCTTTGTGTTTGCGCTTGCCCCGTCATGATGAGACGCGCGCTATCGGCTGCGGCGGTTTCAAGCGCCTGTCCCCCGAAGAAGATGAGCGCCGTTTCCATGATGGCGAACACCATCGCGAGGAATGGCGCGGCGACCAGCGCGAACTCGACGGCGGCTGCACCGTCTTTCTGGCGTGCAAAGCGTCGCGTCACGCATTTGATGCGTTCGAACAGCTTCGATTGCATGTTCCCAATCATGGCCGAGCCCTGCGCTGGCGGCGGCTCATCCGCCGGAGAGAACGGCGTTTTAGCAAACAGGCGTTGTTGAAATGTTTCTCAGCCCATCGAAAACAACGGCGATGGAATTCAGGAACCGCTAACCAAGCCGATAAATTTGGACGCCGGCTCGCCGACGGATGACGGCGCTACCTTGGTCCGGGCCCGCCGCTGGCCTGCACTTGGGCATTCATCGTCGTAAGCTGGCTCATGTTGGACGTGAAATAGGTCTGCGTGTCGCCCAGCATGATGCGACGGCTGCAATCCGGCGTACAGCTATAGGACTCGCGCTCGACGCCGCGATAAACCGCCACGACGTTATCGCTCGGCCCCTGCACCTGAACCGGGTGCTCCATCAGGAGCGCACCGTTTCGATCGAGCGCAATCAGATTGGTCGTGCCGTAACCCTTTCCGGTCAACACCAGCACGTTGCCGGTCTGCACGGAAACGTCGGCAATCAGCGGGTTTCCGACGACCAGCGTTGCCGTGCGCTCCGGCAACTTCAGCACGCGGGACTGATCGAGATAGACGGCGATCGTCTCTCCGACCGCACCCGTCGGAGCGGGATCGGTGGCGTATGCAGGCGCGGCGATGCCGAGCAAAACGGAACACGCGGCGACGCGGGCCAGCCGATCGAGACGCACGAGAACACTCCACACACGTACCACAACTCGTACGGATGATGATGTGAGAGATTGGTGAATGAAGTGCAAAGACCGCGCGTTCGCAATTTCCGTCAAACTTGCTTCAAACGGCGCGCGGTAACTTCTCGGCACGCAGCGCCGCTCCGATCTCACATCGATCGCACGGTATTATGGCGGCGCAAATTGCAGAGGCTGTATCTAAAATGCGGTTCAATCCATTTTTAACCACACGTGCATTCCACGAGAAAGCACCGCATTTCATTGATCGAGTTAACTCCACCGCAAGACCGCGCTGTTAGGTTTGCATCACGGTTCGGAACGGTCGGGCACAACGATCCTCCGGCCAGCTCAGACAGCCACGTGTGGATCATTGGGTAAGGAGCCTCAAATGAAGAACCTCGTTTCGCGTTTCGTGAAGGACGAATCTGGCGCGACCGCCATCGAGTACGGCCTCATCGCCGCCGGCATCTCGGTTGCCATCATCGCGGTTGTGCAGGGCATCGGCACCAAGCTGTTCAACACCTTCACTTCGATTCAGACCGCGCTCAAGTAAGCGATCGTCTGACTTCTGATACGAAAGGCTCCGGCATACGCCGGAGCCTTTTGATTTTCTGCCCCAGCGTAGCCGTGCCCGCCGCCGCGCCATTCGACCGGTCTTCATGCGCGAGCATCACCGATTGTGACATTTGTCAGGGAAAATACTGATAAATGCGGCAGGGAAAATACGGATAAATGCGAGGGTTCCATCTTACCAGCCCTTCAATCTTGACCGGTATCTCTCATGTGTCCCCGGAACACCGGAGACGATAACGGGAGACCTCAAATGACCACGCTCATCCGCTTCCTGCACGACGAACAAGGCGCCACCGCCATCGAATACGGTCTGATCGCCGCCGGCATTTCGGTTGCCATCATCGCGACTGTCATGGGTATCGGCACCAAGCTCTTCAACACATTCACCTCGATCGAAACCGCGCTCAAGTAAGCCGGTCGGCAAATTTATCGGGCGGAAAGCCTGGTCCTGGATCCGCGTCCGCCGAGAAGCTCGACGGACGCGGATACATTTTTGGGATCCGTGATAACCAAGCCGAAACCGTCGCGCAGCTAGTATCCATGCCGGTTTCTGACGCTTTTCAGGCTCGCGCGAAGGACGCACCCATGCTGATGACCGACGCCGCTCGGCTTTTGCTCTTTCCGGCGATGATGGCGTTCGCGGCCTCGAGCGACCTCTTCACGATGACCATTTCCAACCGGGTGTCGTTCATCCTGATCGGCGGTTTCTTTGCGCTCGCGTATTGGAGCGGAATGAGCCCGCACGACGTGCTCTTGCATCTGGGCGCCGCAACCGCTGTTCTGGCCGTGACTTTTGTGTTCTTCGCGTGCGGCTGGATCGGCGGAGGCGACGCCAAGCTCGCGGCCGCGATCGCGCTGTGGCTCGGCTTCGATCATCTGATGGAATATCTGCTCTACGCCTCAATCTTCGGCGGCGTATTGACGCTCATGATAATCCGCTTCCGCACGATGCCGCTGCCGGACGCAATTGAGAAGCAGGAATGGGTCAAGCGCCTCCACAAGCTCGACGGCGGCGTGCCTTATGGCATCGCGCTCGCGGCCGCCGCTCTCCTCGTCTACCCCGAAACGATCTGGATGAAGGCCTTCCAGTAGTTCTTCGAGCGATTTGCTCGCGGACAGGCGCTCGCTTCGAGCGCCTTTTTTTACGCAATACATTTTTAACCGCATTTAGATACGCGCCGTTAACCACGAATTGACCTTTGCCTGCTGAAATCCAGCTCGATCGGCTCTTGCGCCGCAGTGGTTACTTAAGTGTGCGGGGACAGCCCACAGCGCTTTGAAAAGCGCACCGGGCCCCACCCCGCAACAGAGTGAGTTCGGTGTTATGAAAGGTGCGCGTTTTGTCGTGCTCGGTGTGGCCCTGGTCGCGGGCGGCCTTGCTGCATACCTCGTCACCAGCGGTGAGGAGAAGAAAGAGCCGCCGCCACCGCCGCCGGTTGCACAGCTTGAAACCGTCGATGTCCTGATCGCCAAGACGGACATCGCCATGGGCACCGCGGTCACTGCGCAGGATTTCGAGTGGCAGGCGTGGCCGGCCGCGACCTCCGGCAACAGCTACGTTCTCAAGAAAGACCGTCCGAACGCGATCGACGATCTGTCCGGCTCGATCACGCGCGCTCCTTTCACCGCCGGCGAGCCGATCCGCGAGGCCAAGCTCGTCAAAGCCAACGGCGCCGCAGGCTTCATGGCAGCGATTCTGCCGTCCGGCATGCGCGCGGTTTCGACCGAAATCTCGCCGGAAACCGGCGCGGGCGGCTTCATCCTGCCGAATGACCGCGTCGACGTGATCCTGTCCAAGCGTCCGGACCGCGACAGCAAGCAGGCCGAGCAGCCGGTCAGCGAGACCATCCTCGCCAACGTCCGTGTGCTCGCAATCGACCAGACGGTCGAGGAAAAGAACGGCCAGCGTGTCGTTGTCGGCAAGACCGCGACGATCGAGCTCACGCCGCGCCAAGCCGAGACGCTGGCGCAGGCCCGTCAGAACGGAATCCTGTCGCTCGCGTTGCGCAGCCTGCTCGACGCCGGCCAGTCCGCGGAGTTGCCGCCGAAGGAAGACAACAGCAGCAAAACCGGCATCGCCACAGTTCGCTACGGCGTCAGTACGAGTTCGAAATGAGACTTGAGGGGGTAAAGCACATGACGAAGGCGACGCTCTTCCGCACCGCAATGATTGCGGCGCTGTTCGTCATGATAAGCAGCACGCAGCCGGCACGGACCGCCGAACCGGCTGCTCAGATCACCACACAGACGATCACCATCTCGGGTGATGCGGCGACGCGGTTCCTTCCGCTCGGCGTCGGCAAGACAGCGATCGTGGACCTCCCCCGCGACGTGAAAGACGTTCTGGTCGGCGATCCGAAATATGCCAACGCGGTCATCCGCACTGCGCGGCGCGCCTATATCATCGGCGTTGCGGTCGGCCAGACCAACATCTTCTTCTTCGACTCCGAAGGCCGGCAGATCGCAGGCTTCGATATCGCCGTGACGCGCGATCTCAATGGCATGCGCGCTGCGGTGAAACGTCTCTTTCCGGACTACGACATCAGGATCGAAGGCATCGCCGACGGCATCGTGCTGTCGGGCTGGGTTTCGGCACCTGGCGAAGCGCAGCAGATCTACGATCTCGCCGCCCGCCTGGCCGGCGACGGCAACAAGGTCGTCAATGGTCTCACTGTGCGCGGCCGCGATCAGGTTCAGCTTCGCGTCACCGTCGCTGAAGTGCAGCGCGATGTCATCAAACAGCTCGGTATCGATCTCAACGGCAGCGCCAATTACGGCTCGACCGTTCTCGATTTCACGAACACCAACCCGTTTCCGGCGCTTGGCTCCGCACTGAACTCCAACAACATCACCGCCTCATGGAAAGGCATGTCGGCGACGCTGCGCGCGATGGAGCGCGCCGGCGTGATTCGCACGCTCGCCGAGCCGAACTTGACCGCGATCTCCGGTGAATCTGCGAATTTCACGGCGGGCGGCGAATTTCCGATTCCCTCCGGCTACACCTGCGACCCCTCGACCCGGAACTGCCAAACCCAGATCCAGTTCAAGAAGTTCGGTGTCGGTCTGAACTTCACGCCGGTCGTGCTGTCGGAAGGCCGTATCAGTCTCAAGGTCCTGACCGAGGTATCGGAGCTCTCCAACGACAACGCGCTGACTCTGGTGCAAGCGCTCTCCGCGACCCAGACGCAGACCCAGACCATTCCGTCGATCAAGACCCGCCGCGCCGAGACCACGATTGAAATTCCGTCGGGCGGCACGCTCGCGATGGCCGGCATGATCCAAGAGCAGACCAAGCAACAGCTCAATGGCCTGCCCGGACTGATGAACGTTCCGGTTCTGGGCGCGCTGTTCAAGAGCCGCGACTACGTCAACCGCCAGACTGAGTTGATGGTGATGGTGACGCCGTATGTCGTCCGCGCCGTGGCGCAGAAGGACCTGTCGCGGCCAGATGACGGCTTCGTCGACGCCAACGATCCGTCCGGCACGCTGCTCGGACGCTTCAACCGCCTCTATGGCGCGCCGGATGCGAAGAACCCGAACACGTCGGGACCTTATCGCGGCACGATCGGCTTCATTCTGGACTGATGGACGCGACAGGGAAACGACCGATGTACAGCACATCCAAAGCGATCGGCGCACGTCGCGGGCACCACTGGCTCGTCCGCGGCCTGCTGCTGACAAGCCTTGCCGCCAGCGTTGGCGCTTGCACGATGACGACCGAGCGCGACACCACCGGCTCAGTCCCCCCCGCGGACTATCGCCAGCGTCATCCGATCACGATCGGCGAGAAGGATCGCACACTGGAGTTGTTCGTCGGCGCCGGCCGCGGCGGCCTTACGCCTACGCAGCGCGCCGAGGTGCTTGCGTTTGCGCAGACCTGGCGCCGCGAGGCGACTGCCGGCGTCACGATCGACCGTCCGGTCGGAGGCGTGAACGATCGCGCCGCGCTCGACACGATGAGGCAGGTGCTGTCGATCCTCACAAGCACGGGCATTCCCAGACACGGCATCGGCATACGCCCGTATCAGGCGGCAGACGTGAAGCTCCCGGCCATCAGGCTCAATTACCCCGTGGTTCGCGCCGACGCCGGCCCCTGCGGCCTGTGGCCGAAGGACCTCGGACCGGCGAACGATCCGGATCACTTTGAGAATCGCCCCTACTACAACCTCGGCTGCGCGACGCAGCGCAACCTCGCGGCCATGGTCGACAATCCGCACGACCTCGTACAGCCGCGCGCCGAAACGCCCATCTATCAAGCCAAGCGCACCTACGGCGCCGAGAAATGGCGCAAGGGCGAATCTCCGGCGACGACCTATCCGGATACCAACAAAGGCACGATTAGCGATCTGGGCAAATGATCAGACAGGCACTCCAGACCTCCGAGGAAGAAGCCGCGCCGGCTGAGGCGGCGAATCGCGATGAGCACATCGCGCCGGCGCCGCGTGTTTCGGTCCAGGCATTCTGCGAAACCGTCGAAACCGCGGCTTCGATTCAAGCGGCCGGTGAAGATCGCCGGCTGGGCAAGGCGCATCTGAAAATCCAGATGGGCGGCGTCGCGGCCGCCACTGAAGCCTATCGCTCGTCGCCAACCCCCAACGTGATCGTGCTGGAGTCCGAAGGACGCAGCGACGCCATCCTCTCCGGACTCGATGCACTCGCTGAGTTCTGCGACGCCGGTACACGCGTCGTCGTCATCGGCCGCACCAACGACGTCGCGCTCTATCGCGAGCTGGTCCGCCGCGGCGTCAGCGACTACATGATCGCGCCGATCACCACGATCGATGTGGTTCGCTCGATCTGCGGTCTGTTCTCCGCGCCGGATGCAAAGCCGGTGGGCCGCATCGTCGCAGTCGTCGGCGCCAAGGGCGGCGTCGGCGCATCGACCATCGCGCACAATATCGCTTGGGCGACCGCGCGGGACCTATCGCTCGATTCCGTCGTCACCGATCTCGATCTTGCGTTCGGCACGGCCGGCCTCGACTACAACCAGGACCCGCCTCAGGGCATCGCTGACGCGGTGTTCTCGCCGGACCGCGTCGACACCGCCTTTGTCGATCGCCTGCTGTCGAAGTGCACCGACCATCTGAGCCTGCTCGCCGCGCCGGCGACGCTCGATCGCGTCTATGATTTCGGCGCCGAGGCATTCGACGCGATCTTCGACTCCCTGCGTGCGACCATGCCTTGCGTCATTCTCGACGTGCCGCACGCCTGGAACGGCTGGACCCAGCGCACGCTGGTGAGCGCCGACGAAATCCTGATCGTCGCCTCGCCCGATCTGGCCAATCTGCGTAACGCCAAAAACCTGTTCGACTATCTGCGCGGCGCTCGGGTCAACGATCATCGGCCGTACTATCTGCTCAACCAAGTCGGTGTGCCGAAGCGCCCGGAGATCAAGCCGGCAGACTTCGCCAAGGCGCTCGAGGACGATCCGGTGGCGGTCATCCCGTTCGAGCCGCAAATTTTCGGCGCCGCCGCCAACAACGGCCAGATGATCGCCGAGGTATCCAAGAGCCATCGCACCGCGGAAACCTTCCGCCAGCTCGCGCAGCTCGTGACCGGACGTGCGGAAACCAAGAAGGCGAAAGGCGGCCTCTTCACGCCACTGCTCGGAAAGCTCCTGGGCAGGAAGTCGTAATCAGGAACATTGTCCGTGTTCGGCAAGCGTAGCAGCAACGACATCCGGCCGGGGGCACCGGCGGCAGCGCCAGCGCCGCGTCCGGCGGCGGCGCCTCCGCCCCCCATGCCGATGGGGGACGGCCGCGCGCCGATGCCGTCGGCAGGTCTTGGAGCGCCACTGGTGTCCGCGCCGGCGACGCCAAACCGCGCAACTGCGCCGGCGATGGCCACCGACACGCGACGATCTGAGAGCTACTACGAGACCAAAGGCACCGTTTTCGGTGCTCTGATCGAGGCGATCGATCTCGCCCAACTCGCACGTCTCGATGCGGAGGCCGCACGCGAGGAAATCCGCGACATCGTCAACGAGATCATCGCGATCAAGAACATCGTGATGTCGATCTCGGAGCAGGAGGAGCTGCTCGACGACATCTGCAACGACGTCCTCGGCTATGGCCCTCTGGAGCCGCTGCTCGCGCGCGACGACATCGCCGACATCATGGTGAACAGCGCCGGCACGGTCTACATCGAAGTCAAAGGCAAGATCCAAAAGACCGGCATCCGCTTCCGCGATAATCAGCAGCTTCTGAACATCTGCCAACGCATCGTCAGCCAGGTCGGCCGCCGCGTCGACGAAAGCTCGCCGATCTGCGACGCGCGTTTGCCGGACGGCTCACGCGTCAACGTCATCGCGCCACCGCTCGCGCTCGATGGCCCAGCGCTCACCATTCGTAAGTTTAAAAAAGACAAGCTGACGCTCGATCAGCTCGTCAAATTTGGCACGATCACGCACGAAGGCGCCGAGGTGCTCAAGGTTCTCGGCCGTTGCCGCGTGAACACGATTGTCTCCGGCGGTACCGGCTCCGGCAAAACCACCCTGTTGAACTGCCTCACGCAGTTCATCGACGACGACGAGCGCATCATCACCTGCGAAGACGCCGCCGAGTTGCAGCTCCAGCAGCCCCACGTGGTCCGCCTCGAAACGCGCCCACCTAACATCGAAGGTGAAGGCCAGGTCACCATGCGTGATCTGGTCAAGAACTGTCTCCGTATGCGTCCTGAGCGCATCATCGTCGGCGAAGTCCGCGGACCCGAGGCGTTCGACCTGTTGCAGGCGATGAACACGGGCCACGATGGTTCGATGGGCACGCTGCACGCCAACACGCCGCGCGAAGCGTTATCTCGTATCGAATCCATGATCACCATGGGCGGCTATTCGCTGCCCTCGAAGACCATCCGCGAAATGATCGTGGCTTCGGTGGATGTGGTGGTGCAGGCGGCGCGTCTGCGCGACGGCTCGCGCAAGATCACGCACATCACTGAAGTGGTGGGCCTCGAAGGCGACGTCATCATCACGCAGGACTTGTTTATCTACGATTTGACCGGCGAGGACGCCGACGGCAACCTGATCGGCCACCATCGTTCGACCGGCATCGGCCGGCCCAAATTCTGGGAGCGCGCGCGCTACTACGGTGAAGAGAAGCGCCTCGCCGCCGCGCTGGACGCGTCCGAGGTGATTGCCGCACCGGCAGGACGATAAGCACATGACAATGCAGCAACTCGCCCTCTTCTTCCTGGTGGCGGTCGCCATCGGCGGCGTGGCCTGGGTGTTCCTCTATCCGCTCCTGTCCGGCGAACGCAACATTGAGCGGCGGCGCGCCAGCGTCGCGCGCTCCGAGCCGGTTGCGGCGCGGACCAGCCGCGTTCAGAAGTCGCGCCGCGAGCAGGTTGAGGAGTCGCTCAAGGACCTCGACGCCAAGAGCCAGAAGTCGAAGAACCTGCCGCTCCAGGCCAAGATCGAGCAAGCCGGCCTGGATTGGACCAAGCAGAAGTTCATGATAGTTGCCGGCAGCTTTGGTGTGTTCGCGTTCGTCATGACGCTCCTCCTCAGCCGCAGCCTGCTTGCAGCGGTTGCGCTGGGATTCGCCGGCGGTTTCGGCTTTCCCTTGTGGGCGCTGAAATTCCTGCGCAAGCGCCGCGAAAACAAGTTCCTCAAAGCATTTCCTGATGCGGTGGACGTTATCGTCCGTGGCATCAAGTCGGGCCTGCCGTTGCTCGACAGCTTGAAGATCATCGCACTCGAGGCGCCAGAACCCGCAAAGGGAGAATTCCGGGCGATCGTCGAGACGCAAACCATCGGCATGCCGATCGGCGAAGCCTGCGGTAAACTCTACGAGCGCATGCCGCTGCCCGAAGCCAACTTCTTCGGCATTGTCATCTCGATCCAACAGAAAGCGGGCGGCAATCTCTCCGAAGCTCTTGGCAATTTGTCGCGCGTGCTGCGCGACCGCAAGAAGATGAAGGCCAAGATTCAGGCCATGTCGATGGAAGCCAAGGCCTCCGCGACCATCATCGGATCGCTGCCGATCGCGGTCGGCTTCCTCGTGTACGTGACCAGCCCGGACTACATCAGCCTGCTTTGGAGCACCGACCTCGGGCGCATCATGATCGCCGGTTGCCTAATGTGGATGACCACCGGCGTGTTCGTCATGAAGAAAATGATCAACTTCGACTTCTAGGACGTGAGTCTATGTTCTCGAGCCTGGTCGATTGGCTGCAAAACGTAAAGAACCTGACCGCGCTGTTCGCGGCGGTCGCAGCCATTGCGACGGTGCTGACGCTTACCATGCCGATGCTTTCGACCGACAAGCTCGGCAATCGCATGAAGGCCGTCTCGGTCGAACGGGAGAGGATACGCCAGCGCGAACGCGAGCGGATGGCCCGTGGCGAGAAAGAAAAGATCGCGCTGCGCCAATCGCCCAAACAGTACATGCAGCGGGTGGTCGAGCAGTTCAACCTGAGCAAGTGGCTCGCTCAGGAGGAAGCGCGCGAGAAGCTCGTGCAAGCAGGTTACCGCGGCCACGCGCCTTACGTCGCCTTCCTGTTCTTCCGCATGATCGCGCCGGTCGCCGCGATCATGATGGCGGCGTTCTATCTGTTCGTGGTGGTCGAGCTCAATCAGCCGCCTATGGTGAAGATCGCGCTCTGCCTCGGCGCAGCCTATGGCGGCATGCAGGCGCCGTTCCTGTTTCTGAAAAATCGTATCGCCAAACGCCAGCTTTCGATCCGCCGCGCGTTCCCGGACGCGCTCGATCTGATGCTGATCTGCGTCGAATCCGGCATGTCGATCGAGGCCGCGTTCAAGAAGGTCTCCGACGAAATCGGCTCGCAGTCGATTCCGCTTGCGGAAGAGCTCACGCTTACCACCGCGGAGCTGTCATATCTGCCGGACCGCAAGCAGGCTTACGAAAACCTTGCCAAGCGCACCGACCTCGAAGGCGTAAAGTCCGTCTGCATGGCGCTCCAGCAGGCGGAACGTTACGGCACACCGCTCGCGCAGACCCTGCGAGTCATGGCGCAGGAAAACCGCGACATGCGCATGGCTGAAGCCGAAAAGATGGCGGCAGCCCTGCCGCCCAAGCTCACCGTGCCGATGATCCTGTTCTTCCTGCCGGTGCTGTTCGTCATCATTCTGGGACCTGCGGCGATCCGCGTGATGGCCACGCAGGACAGCTCGCCGAACGCCCCGATCGTCAGCAAGTAGGATTCAAGAGCCGGTCGGCGACGCCAGCACCGATTTGCGGTTGAGCTGCTTCCCACCGTTGCTCTGGGCGAGCATCTGCCGCAGCGTTGCAACGTTGGCGGCAGCCTCATCGGGCGACAGATCGCCGCGCGCGATCATCTCCGCCTCTGGAAGCCGGCCTTGCAAGCCGACCACCAGCGCGAGGTTCTGGCGCACCTTCGGCTCGGCGCTCGGCTGAGCCGCGGCGCGCCGCAGTGTCGTCTCCGCCAGCGGCAATTGCTTGGAGAGCGCGTAGGACAGGCCGAGGTTCGACAGCACCGATGGCTCATCCGGCACCAGGCGAAGCGCGCTGGCGTAGTGCTTCTGCGCGTCCGCGTGCCGACCCATCTGATCGAGCACCGCGCCCTGCACCGAGAGAATACGCCAGTCCGGGTTGTCCGGCGTGTGCGAGCGGTTGAGCACATCCAGTGCCTGGGCGTAGTTGCCGTTGTCGGCGAGCGCGCGGCCATAGGCGCCGAGCAGCACTTGGTCGTGCGGACTGTTGATCGTGGCGCTTTCGAGCACAGCCGCAGCCTGCGCGCGCTGGCCGATGGCGCGCAGCGCCTGGGCGTAGCGGATCGCGGCCTCGGTATCTTTCGGATTGGCGCGATAACGCGCGCCAGAGGCTTCCATCTCCTTCCGCCAATCCCCTTCGGTGCGCGGCGTCTGCGCGCTCGCGAAGGGGCCTTCCGGCCATTGCTGGCTGCCACCGGTCGACGCGCAGCCTGCAACGGCTGTGGCCACGGTGGCGGAGAGAGCGACAGAAGCGAAGAGGCGCACGGAACGGTGCATCAGGCACAGGCCCTGTTGGGCGGGCGGACAGACCGCCCCGGCGGAGCCTGAGAAGTAAAATGTTAACCCTAACGAGTGGTTAACCTCGCACACCCTGGCCATCCTTGTTGGCCCGAAATGCCCGTGACATGCTCCGCAAAACGCCTGAATCAGGGAGAAATCGCCATGTTGGGCTCAATGTCGGGCTCAGTGTCCGGCTCGTTTGCGGCTCAGGCGGGCGGCGCATTTGCCGCACTTTTGCTGCTGGTCTCCCCGGCCTTGGCCGACCGGCTGGAGGACGTTAAAGCGCGCGGCAAGCTGATTGTCGGCGTCAGCGACACCACCCCGCCCTTCAGCTTCAAGAGCCCCGGCGAGGGCAAGGTGATTGGCTACGACCTCGATCTGGTCCATGCGGTCGCCAAACGCCTCGGTGTCGGAGTCGAGACCGTCTCGCTGTCGAGCGCCCAGCGCATCCCGATGCTGAACGAGGACAAGATCGATTTCGCTGCCACGTCGATGACTCGCACCGCGGCGCGTCTGAAGGACATCGACTTCAGCTACATCTATTTCGTCACTCCGCACGCCGTGATCGTGAAGAAATCGAGCGGCATCACCTCGGTCCACCAGCTCGCAGGCAAGAAAGCGGCGTCGGCCTCGACCTCAACCGCAGGCGACAACCTGAAGGAAGCCGCACCTGAGGTGAATCTCGTTTATGTGCGTGACTATTCGATCGCCTTCGCCGCGCTAAAGGACGGCAGTGTCGATGCCTTCCCGACCGACGAAACCGTGCTGCGCGCCATCGTCCAGCAGGACGGCAAGCCGGACGACTATCTGTTCCTTCCCGACTTCCAGAAATCGCGTAATGTCGGCTTCGCCTTGAAAAAGGGCGAACCGCGGTTCAAGGATGCGATCAATCGCGCGCTGCTCGATGTGGAAGCCTCGGGCGAAGCGGCGAGGATTTTCGAGACTTGGTTCGGCCCCCGCACCGAAATGCCGATGAAGCGCGCGTTCAAGATCCAACCCGACTGACCGAAAGTTTCTCCATGCATCCTGTTTTCGTCGCGCGCAGCAAGTCTGCCCTGCCGATCTGGTTCGTGACCAAGGCGACCTTCTCCAAGGTCACCGCGAGCCTGAACAAGACCGACCGCGATTTCATCAAGACCGCGGACTACGCGCCAGGGCCGGGCCGCTCGCTGATCCTGCCGTCAGGCGCGGTGCTGTTCGGCCTCGAAGGCGCCAACGATCCGCAGAACGCGTTCCTGCCGGGCCTCCTCCCCGGCGTGCTTCCCTCTGGCACTTATCGCTTCGCCAACGCGCCGCACGATGCGCGCCTCGCCGCACTCGCCTTCGCGCTCGGCGCCTACAAATTCACGCGCTATCGCAAGGTGAAGGAGAAAGCGCTCAAGCTCGCGCTGCCTGACGGCGTCGACGGCGACGACCTCACCCGCATGGCCGAAGGCGTGACGCTGGCGCGCGACCTTATCAACACGCCGACCAACGATCTCGGCCCGGCCGAGCTTGAGGCTGCCGCCAAGTCGCTCGCCAAGCAGCATGGCGCAAAATTCCGCAGCATCGTCGGCGACAAGTTGCTCAAAGAGAATTTCCCGCTCATCCACGCGGTCGGCCGCGCCGCTGCCGACACCAACCAGCCGCGCCTGATCGAGCTGCGCTGGGGCAAGGCGAGCGATCCCAAGGTCACACTGGTCGGCAAGGGGGTGTGCTTCGACACCGGCGGCCTCGACCTCAAGCCCGAAAGCGCCATGCTGATCATGAAGAAGGACATGGGCGGCGCGGCGACCGTGCTCGCTTGCGCCCACATGATCATGTCGCGGGGTTTGAAGGTTTCGCTGCGCGTGCTCATTCCAGCGGTCGAGAACTCGGTCGCGGGCAACGCGTTCCGCCCGCTCGACGTCTATCCCTCACGCAAGGGCATTTCGGTCGAGATCGGTAACACCGACGCGGAAGGCCGCCTCGTCCTCGCCGATGCGCTTGCGCTGGCCGATGAGGAATCGCCCGAGCTTCTGGTGTGCATGGGCACGCTCACCGGCGCGGCGCGCGTCGCACTCGGCCCAGAGTTGCCGCCCTACTACACCGACGACGAAACGCTCGCCGCTGACGTGTCGCGCTTCGCAACGTCCGAAAACGATCCGCTGTGGCGGCTCCCGCTCTGGATGCGCTACGACGCCAATCTCGACGGCAAGACCGGCGAACTCAACAACGTCGCCTCCGGCGGCATGGCCGGCTCGATAATCTGTGCGCTATTCCTGAAACGCTTCGTCAGCGCAGCGAAGAGCTGGCTGCACTTCGACATCTACGCATGGACGCCGTCGGCGAAGCCCGCACGGCCCGAAGGCGGCGAATGCCAGGCCGCCCGCGCGCTCTATCAACTGCTTTGCGAGCGCTACGGCTGATGGCCTTCGATCCGCGCCTCACGCCCGCCCGCCCCGATCTCGCGGCCGCGCACCTGAAAGGCAAGATCGACGCGCCGCGCTTCGTCGAAGGCACCGTGCAAGAGGTGATCGTCGGCGTCGCGCCGGTGCGCAAGGAGCCGTCGCATCAGGCACCCTTGCTGACCGAGGCGCTGTTTGGCGAACGCGTCACAATCTACGAAAGCGACGACGAAGGCTGGGCCTGGGGCCAGCTCTCGAAGGACGGCTACGTCGGCTGGCTCCCCGCCGCCGCGCTGCTCGCGCCAAGCGCCGAGCCGACCCACAAAGTGTCCGCGCTGCGAACGTTCGTGTTCCCTGGCCCGTCGATCAAACTACCACCGACCGACACGCTACCGATGGGCGCAACTGTGGCAATCGCACGCACCGACGACACGTTCGCCATCACTTCGTCCGGCGGCTATATCCCCAAGCCGCATGTGGCGTCTCTCGCCACCAACGAATCCGATTTCGTTGCGGTCGCTGAGCGCTTTCTCAACGTGCCGTATCTCTGGGGTGGCAAGACCGGACTCGGTCTCGATTGCTCCGGCTTGGTGCAGATAGCGCTGAATGCTTGTGGCATCGACTGTCCGCGTGACAGCGATATGCAGGAAAAGGCGCTCGGCAAGCCCGGCAACCTCGCCGGCTTGCAGCACGGTGATCTTGTGTTCTGGAAAGGCCACGTCGCCATCGTGCGCGGCCGCAACTCGCTGCTTCACGCCAATGCCTTCCACATGGCGGTGGCGATCGAGCCCGTGGCCGAAGCCGTGGCACGCATCGCCGCCAGCGGCAGCCAGGTCACGAGCGTGCGCCGGCTGCGCTGATCAGCACACCGGCGATTTGCAGCTCCGCACCGACTTCACCATCGCCTTCAGCGGGTCGAGCCCCGGATGGCCAAGCACCGCGACGTCACCGATTACGTAGGACGGTGTCGCCATCATCTTGAGATCGGTGCCAAGCTTGGCATGGGCTGTCATGATGTCGGTCACGCGCTGAGCGTTCGCGATCTCGACCATCTTCGCCTGATCGAGTTTCATCGCCTGCGTCGCCGCGACCGCCCGTGCGCCGTCGATCACGCCGCGGCCCGCGTAGATGCGCTTGCGGAATTCGAGCCAGCGTTGCGGCGTCACCATCTCGCGCACGGCAAGCTCGACGCGCGAGCCCTCGACCGACTGCACCGACAGCGTCGGATACGGCACAAACACAAATTTCAGCTTGCGGTCCGCCTTCATCAGATCGTCAACGTCTCGTGCCGCCTCGCGGCAGAACGGGCAATTCAGATCGTAGAACTGGTACATCGTCACGTCGCCGTTCGGATTTCCGACCGTGACGAGGCCGGGCAGCTTTTCCAGCCGCGCCATCAGTTCCGGCGTGACGCGGTGGTTCGTCAGGATCGTGCCGTCGTCGGCCTTGATCGGGAGTTCGGCCGGACCGAACTGCTGGGCCCCCGCAACCACCGGCACCATCAGAGCAAGAGCCAACGCGAGGCTTACAACAATCTTCATTTCAACAACTCCGCGAGCCGGCTCCGATTGAGCTCGAGCCATTGCAGCCCGAACCGCGCGGCACCGTACTGCATCGAACCGGACGACATTGCGGCAAGCGCATCGTCGATCTTCACGCGGATCGGCTGCGTCTCCTCGCGCTCCGCCGCGAGCCCGGCCTTCTCCGGCACCTTGGAAGCATCGACCGCCGCGAGAAAATAAGTGTGGTGCTCGTCGGACATCACCGGCGACGGCATCACACCGAACAGTTCCACCAGCTTGGTCGGCTCCACGCCGGTTTCCTCCAGGCATTCGCGCCGCGCCGCCTCGATCAGCGGCTCGTCCCTCTCGACGCGTCCGGCGGGCACCTGCACCAGATCGCCCTTGCCGGTCGCAAGATGCGCGCCGATGCGGAATTCGCGCACCAGAACGATCTCATCACGGGCGAGATCGACAGCAACGATCGCCACCACCTTGCCCACGCGGACGATGTCGCGCTCATGAACGCCGGCATCGCTGTTCGGAAGCGTCACGCGAAAGCGCTCATAGGGCCGGTAGCCGCGCGCCAGCAATTCCGGGCCTTCCACCTGCGCGGCAACCGCGCGGTCCTCCAGCTTGTCGCCGCTCATTGCGCGACCACGCCCTCGGGCGCGGTTTCGAGATTGAAAGCGGCGGCGAACAGCGCGCGGGTGTAATCGCTCTGCGGGTTCTTGAACACGTCGGTGGCGGGGCCGGACTCCACCACCTTGCCGTCGCGCATCACCATGATCCGGCTGGCCAGCGCCGCGACCACCTTGAGATCGTGCGAGATGAACAGATAGGTCAGGTCACGCCGCTTCTGAATGTCGCGGAGAAGGTCGACGATCTGCGCCTGGATCAGCATGTCGAGTGCGCTCGTCGGCTCGTCGAGCACGACAAATTCCGGTTCCAGCACGACGGCGCGCGCAATCGCGATACGCTGGCGCTGACCGCCCGAGAATTCGTGCGGATAGCGGAAGCGCGTCTCCGGATCGAGTCCGACATCCTTCAGCGCCTGAATGACTTTCGCGTCGCGCTCGCTCTCCCTCATCTGTGGATGATGGACACCGAGCCCTTCCTCGATGATGTCGGCGACCGACATGCGCGGCGACAACGAACCATAGGGGTCCTGGAACACGATCTGCATGTGCCGGCGGTGCGGCCGCATCTCCTTGAAGCGCAGGCCCTGCACGTTCTTGCCCATGAACACGACAGGCCCGCTCGACGAGATCAGCCGCAGGATCGCGAGCCCCAGCGTGGTCTTGCCCGAGCCCGATTCGCCGACGACACCGAGCGTCTCGCCCTTGCGAACCTCGACGCTCACGCCGTCCACCGCCTTGATGTGACCGACGGTCTTGCGGAGAACACCCCGCTTGATCGGGAACCAGACCTTGAGATCGTCGGTCTTCACCACGACGGGCGCACTCGGATTGAGCGGCGGCGCCATGCCCTTCGGCTGCGCGGCGAGCAGCGCGCGCGTGTAGGGATGCTGCGGCTGGGTGTAGACCTGTTCGACCGGTCCCTGCTCGACGATCTTACCGTTGCTCATCACGCAGACACGGTCCGCGATCTTCCGCACGACGCCGAGATCGTGGGTGATGAACAGCATCGCCATGCCGAGGCGACTCTGGATGTCCTTCAGGAGTTTCAGAATCTGGGCCTGCACCGTGACGTCGAGCGCGGTTGTCGGCTCGTCGGCAATCAGCAGGTCCGGCTCGTTGGCGAGCGCCATCGCGATCATCACGCGCTGGCGCTGGCCGCCGGAGAGCTGGTGCGGATAGCTTGCCAACCGCCCTTCCGGATTCGGAATGCCGACCTGTCCAAGCAATTCGACGATGCGCGCGCGGGCCGCCATTCCAGTCAGGCCCTGATGCAAGAGCAAGATTTCGCCGATCTGCCGCTCGATCGTGTGCAGCGGATTGAGCGATGTCATCGGCTCCTGGAAAATGATGGTGATGTCGTTGCCGCGGACATGCCGGATTTTCTCCTCCGACAGATGCAGCAGCTCCTCGCCCTTGAAATTGACCGTGCCGCTCGGGTGGCTCGCCGAGGGATACGGCAGGAGCTTCATCACGGAGAGTGCGGTCACCGATTTGCCGGAGCCGGATTCGCCGACGAGCGCGACCGTCTCGCCTTTCCTGATGTCGAAGGAGATGCGGTCGACCGCGAGCGTCTGCCGCCCGCCCTGTGTGAAGGCGACGGAGAGGTCTTTCACCGCGAGCAAGGGTTCGCCGCTCATCGGAAGGTCTTTCTGGGATCGAAGGCGTCGCGCACCGCTTCACCCGCGAAGATCAAGAGCGTCAGCATGATGCCGACCGAGAAGATGCCGGAAAGGCCGAGCCACGGCGCCTGGATGTTGGACTTAGCCTGCGAAAGCAGCTCGCCGAGCGACGGCGAGCCGGGTGGCAGACCGAAACCGAGGAAGTCGAGCGAAGTCAGCGCCGTCACCGAAGACGAGAGCACGAACGGCAGCATGGTCATGGTCGCGACCATCGCGTTCGGCAAGAGATGCCGGAACATGATGGTCTTGTTCGAGACGCCGAGCGCCCGCGCCGCCTGGATGTATTCGAAGTTTCGGCCACGCAGAAACTCAGCACGCACCAATCCAACCAGCGCCACCCACGAGAACAGCAGCATGATGCCGAGCAGAACGAAGAAGCCCGGCACCAGCACCGACGAGATGATCAACAGCAGATAGAGCGACGGCACCGAGGTCCAGATTTCGATGACGCGCTGGAAGATCAAATCGACCCAGCCGCCGAAATAACCCTGCACCGCGCCGGCGGCGACGCCGATAATCGACGACACCACCGTGAGGATCAGGCCGAACAGCACCGAGATGCGGAAGCCGTAGATTAGCCGCGCCACGACGTCGCGGCCCTGATCGTCGGTGCCGAGCCAGTTGTATTCGAGATCGCGGCAGCCTTTCAGGCCTTTCTTCTCGACCAGTGGCTTGCATTGCGCTTCGGTGAGCTGCCATGTCGGCGGCGACGGCGCAGGCGTCGGCAGATCGAGATTGTGGGTGTCGTAGGAGTAGCGGATCAGCGGCCAGTAGATGCTGCCGCCCTTGTCCGCGATCAGCTTCTGCAAGTAAGGGTCGCGATAGTCCGCCGCGGTCTCGAACTCGCCGCCGAATGCAGTCTCGGGATAGGTCACAACGGCGGGGAAGAACATCTTGCCGTCGCTGTGGATGAAGAACGGCTTGTCGTTGGCGATCACCTCGGCGAACAGCGAGACGAAGAACAGGATCACGAAAATCCAGAACGACCAGTAGCCGCGCTTGTTCTGCTTGAAGTTGTACCAGCGCCGCCGGTTGATCGGCGACAGCGAGAAGAAGCCGCGCTCCTTCGGCGGCACCACGGCGGCCGGAGCGTCCACGGCATGGATACGGGCGTCCAATCAGACCTCCCGCGTCTCGAAATCGATGCGCGGATCGACCCAGGTGTAGGTGAGGTCCGAGATCAGATTCACGACAAGCCCGATGAGGGCGAAGATGTAGAGCGTGGCAAACACCACCGGATAGTCGCGGTTGAGAACGCTTTCGAAGGAGAGCAATCCCAGCCCGTCGAGCGAGAAGATCGTTTCGATTAGAAGCGCGCCCGCGAAGAACGCATGCACGAAGGCGCTCGGAAACCCCGCGATCACGATCAGCATGGCGTTGCGGAACACGTGGCCGTAGAGCGTCTGCCGCGATGTACAACCCTTCGCACGCGCCGTCAGTACGTATTGCTTGCGGATTTCGTCAAGGAACGAGTTCTTCGTCAGCAGCGTCAGGGTCGCGAACGCGCTGAGCATCATGGCCGTGATCGGCAGCACCAGATGCCAGAAATAGTCGATCGGCTTCTGCCACCAGGACAGCGCCGCCCAGTTGTCCGACGTCAGCCCGCGCAGCGGGAACCAGTCGAAATAGGAGCCGCCCGCGAACAGGATGATCAGCAGGATCGCGACAAGGAATCCCGGCAGCGCGTAACCGACAATGATGACGCTCGATGTCCACACGTCGAAGCGCGAGCCGTCCTGCACCGCCTTGCGGATACCGAGCGGAATCGCGATCAGATAGCTGATCAACGTCATCCAGATGCCGAGCGACATCGACACCGGCAGCTTCTCCTTGATGAGCTGGATCACCGTGGTGTCGCGGAAATAGCTCTTGCCGAAATCGAAGGTCAGGTAGTTCTTCAGCATGATGAAGAAGCGCTCATAGGCCGGCTTGTCGAAGCCGAACTGCTTCTCCAGGTTCTTGATGAACTCCGGATCGAGCCCCTGCGCGCCGCGATACTTCGACGTCACCGCGTCGAGCTGCGAACCGCCCTGCAATCCCCCGCGACCACCGAAGTCGCCGCCGGTCCCCGAGCCAGGAATGCGCGAGCTCGCGCCCGTGTCCGAACCGGAGAGCTGCGCGATCACCCGCTCGACCGGACCACCCGGCGCGAACTGCACGACCAGGAACGACACCAGCAGGATCCCGAACAGCGTCGGGATCATCAGCAGCAGGCGGCGGATGATGTAGGCGGTCATCGAGATCGCGTTCTTTCTTCAAAGTCGTTCCGGAACAGCGCGCCGGAACGGCGGTCTAGCCTCGTTCGATTTTCGACGCCTTCTCGCGGTCGTACCACCAGGTCTCCGGCACGCCGCGGGCGTAGCGCGGCTTGGTCTGCGGACGGCTGAACACATCCCAATAGGCGAGCCAATGCGACGCCTTATTCCATTGCGGAATCCAGTAGCGGCCGGCGCGGATCAGGCGGTCGAGCGCGCGGCACGCAGTTGTCAGATCGGCGCGGGTGTTGGCGGCGATGATCTTGTCGATCATCGTATCGATCGCGGGGTCGGCGATGCCTGCGAGATTCTGCGAGCCTTTGAGATTGGCCGCGGCGGTCGAGAAATAAGAGCGCAGCGAGTCGCCCGGCGTCGATGAGAAACCGAAACGCTGGATGACGATGTCGAAATCGAAATCGTTGCGCCGCTTCTGCATCTGCGCTGCGTCGATGACGCGCAGGTTGGCATCGATGCCGAGCGTGTTGAGATTCTTGATGAACGGCATGTGATGCGGCTGGAACGTCGGCTCCTCGATCAGGAATTCGATCGAGATGCGCTCGCCCTGCGGCGTCACGCGCTTGCCGTCCTTGATGACATAGCCGGCCTGCTGGAGAAGCTGGCTCGCCTTGCGCAGAAGCGCGCGGTCCTGCCCCGAGCCGTCCGACACCGGCGGCACGAAGGGATCGCCGAACACCTCGTCCGGCACCTTGCCGCGAAACGGCTCGAGCAGCGCGACCTCCTCCGGCGACGGCTTGCCATTGGCCATCATGTCGGAATTCTGGAACACCGAATGGGTCCGGTCGTAGGACCCGTACATGAGGGTCTTGTTGGTCCACTCGAAGTCGAAGGCGTAGATCAGTGCCTCGCGCAACTGCGGGCTCTTGAACTTCGGCAAACGCGTGTTGAGGAACCAGCCCTGCGCGCCGGAAGGCGTGTCGTCCGGCAAGACCTCGCGCTTCACGCGATTGTCCTTGATCGCCGGAAAATCGTAGCGCGTCGCCCAGGTGCGCGAGGTGAATTCCTCGCGGAACAGGTAGCTCTTGCCGGTGAAGCCTTCGAAGGCGACATCGCGGTCGCGGTAGTACTCGAAGCGCAGGATGTCAAAGTTGTTCTGCCCGCGCGACACCGGCAAATCGGCGCCCCACCAGTCCTTCACACGGTCGTATTCGATGTAGCGGCCCGGCTCGAAACGCCCGACCTTGTAGGCGCCGGAGCCGAGCGGGATTTCCATCGTGGTCTCGTCGAAATTCTTCACGCTGTAATAGGCCTTCGAAAAAATCGGCAGAGCCGCGACGAACAGCGGCACGTCGCGCGCGCGGTTGGGTGCGAACTTCGCCACCACCGTCAGATCGTCCGCCGCCTCCGCGCCCGCGAAGTCCCGCAGAAGCTGCGTGATGATCGGGTGGCCCTTCTCTTTCAGGAGGTTGAGCGTGAAGGCAACATCCTGCGCGGTGATCTTCGTCCCGTCGTGGAATTTCGCCTCCGGCCGCAGGGCGTAGCGATAGGTCAGTCCGTCGGCGGAAATCCGCACCGACTTCGCCGCAAGCCCGTACATCCCGTCGGGCTCGTCACTCGCGCGCGCCATCAGCGTTGCGAAGGTCATCTCCATGCCCTGCGGAGCATCGCCGCGCAGAATGAAGCTGTTCAGCGAATTGAAGGTGAAGAAGCTCTGGTTGAACTGCCGGCTCGGGCCGACTTGCGAGAAGGTGCCGCCCTTGGGCGCTTTGGGGTCAACGTAGTCGAAATACGGGAAGTCCGCCGGATACTTCAGATCGCCGAACGCCGAGATGCCGTGCCGTTCTACATCAGCCTGTTGCGCCTTCGCGGGAAATCCAATCGCGGAAGAAGCCGCCGCGCCGGCGCCGATGATGAGGACGTCGCGGCGCGTTACACGATTCACGAGCGCGTTGCTTTCGAGGCTTTGTCCGCGTCCCACCACCAGACAGTCGGAAATGCGGAGGCACCGTACTTCGGCAGTTCAGCCGGGCGCGCGTAGCGGTCCCAGCGCGCAGTCCGCGTTTTGCCATAGGTCCATTGCGGCACCAGGAAATGGTGGTGCAGCAGCACGCGGTCGAGCGCCTTAGTGGCGGCGACGAGATCGTCGCGGCTCGTCGAGAAGATCACGCGCTCGATCAACGTGTCGATCGCCGGGTCCTTGATGCCCATGTAGTTGCGCGAGCCAGCCTGATCGGCCGCCTGCGAGCCCCAGAAGCCACGCTGCTCGTTGCCGGGCGACAGCGACTGCGGCCAGTTCGCGACAATCATGTCGAAGTCCCACTGCCGCAGGCGGTTCTCGTACTGCGCGTCATCGACGCGGCGCACGGTCAGCCCGATGCCGAGGCGCTCCAACGGAGACTTGTAGGGCAACACGAGACGCTCCCAGTCCTCACGCTCGATCAGCACCTCGACGGTCAATTGCTCGCCGGTCTTGGTGTTGGTCAGCCTCTGGTTCTTCACCTCGTAACCAGCCTCGCGCAGAAGGCGGGTCGCCTCGCGGAGATTGTTGCGGACCGCGTCTGGGCTGTCGTTGACTGGATTGGTGTAGACCGTGGTGAAGACCGTCTCCGGGACTTTGCCGCGCACGGTCTCCAGGATTTTCAGCTCGGCGCCCTCAGGCAGCCCCCTCGACGCCAGCTCCATGCCTTCGAAATAGCTCGCGATGCGCGAGTATTGCCCGAAGAAGAGCTGCTTGTTCATGTCCTCGAAATTGAGGGCGAAGTTGAACGCGCGGCGCACGCGCCAGTCCTGGAATTTCGGCCGGCGCAGGTTGAACGCGAACGCCTGCATGCCACCCGACGAGCGGATCGGGAACTCCTCCAGCAGCACGCGCTTGTCCTTCACCGCCGGGAAGTCGTAGGCGGTTGCCCAGTTCTTTGCGCTGTTCTCCGTGCGCCAATCGACCTGATCGGCCTTGAAGGCTTCGATCGCGACCGTGGAGTCGCGGAAGTATTCGAAGCGCAATTCCTGGAAATTATCGCGGCCGATGTTGACCGGGATGTCCTTGCCCCAATAGTCCGGCACGCGCTCGTAGGCGATGGTGCGGCCTGGCGTGAAGTCCTTGATGCGATAGGCCCCGCAGCCGAGCGGCGGCTCGAGCGTCGTCTGCGAGACGTCGCGCTTCTTGCCGGACCTGTCGGCACCTTCCCACCAGTGCTTCGGGAGCACCGTGAGCTGGCCGGTGATCTGTGGCAGTTCGCGATTGCCTGGCGCGTCGAAGGTAAAGGTCACGTCGCGCTCGCCGGTCTTTTCCGCCTTCACGACATGCCGGTAGTAGGCCGAGTAGAACGGGTGGTGCTTCTTGAACGCCTCCAGCGAGAACAGCACGTCGTCGACCGAGACCGGCACTCCGTCATGCCACTTTGCATTGGCGCGCAGCCGGTAGGTCACCCACGAATAGTCGGCCGGGTAGCTCAGCGCTTCCGCAAGCAGCCCGTACTCGGTCGAAACCTCGTCGAGCGACTGCACAAGCAGCGTGTCGTAGATCTGGTCGATGCCGCCGACGATCGTACCCTTCACGCCGCCGACCACCGCATTGAAGTTGTCGAAGGTGCCGAATGCGATCAGGCGCGCCGCGCCGCCCTTGGGCGCTTTCACATTCACGTAGTCGAAATGCTTGAAATCCGCCGGATACTTCACGTCGCCGAACAGCGAGGTGGCATGCCGCCAGTTCGCCGCCGCGCCCTCCGCCGCGCCTTGGGCTGCGGCAGGCCGCGCGAAATCTCCGAGAGCACCCACCGCCGGAACTGCCATCGCGGCGGCGCCGGATTGCAGAAGGGAGCGGCGAGTCAATTTCATCGGAAACTCCAAAAGGCCGAACGCAAGAATCGAGCTTACGACCTGTCAACGCGTCTAAAACGACCACGTTTCAACCGATTATGTCGGTTTTTGGATAGTTCGCCATCCCGCGGCTTGCCGCGGTCCACATCCGGCTTCAACTTACCGTGGGCGGCGGCTTCAGCAGCTTAATCGGGCGAAAACGGCGGCGAATTGCCGCCGTCCGATTAACGCTGCGTAACCTGGATCGGCGAGCCGGCGTCGGCGGCCTTCGGCAGTTGCACCGGGCTGTCCGAGTGGCTGTTGAGGTAGGTGATCAGGTCGGCGCGCTCGCTGCCGCGCGGGATACCCGCGAACGACATGTTCGTGCCGGGGATGTCGGCGCGCGGATTGACCAGGAAGGCGTCGAGCTCTTCCGGCGACCAGTTGCCGCCCTTGGCCTTCATCGCGGCCGAGTAGTTGAAGCCCGGAGCCGACGCCTTTGGACGGCCGACGACGCCGTAGAGGTTCGGGCCGACGCGGTTCGGCTCGCCCTTCGCGAAGGTATGGCAGGCGGCGCACTTCTTGGCCGAAGCCTCACCCTTGCTCGCGTCGGCGGCGGCCAGACGCTTCGGCAGCGGCTCGTCGGCGGGGGCCGCGGCGGCGGCCGCGCCACCCTTGGGCTCTTCCTTCACGGCGATCGCGTAGCCCGGCTTTTCCGGGGCATGCGGTGCAAACAGCGCGCTGGCACCGATGTTGAGCGACAGCAGGGCCAGGCAAGTGCCGAGAACCGCACCCAAGATTTTGTTGAGCTCGAAAGAATCCATTGCGGAACGGCTCCGGCTTGACGAAGTGGCGTCGGGCTGGCCCGCGGGAGGGCCCCGCGGCGGCGCAGAGATACCCGGTTTTCCTCGCCCCTGGCAACCCGTATAAGCACCGCCTGTGACACTCGTTCAGCCCATTTTGGAGGCTGATTTCCGACCCCCAAAGCGACCAATGGCTGACGACGTCCTCATCCTCATACCGGCACGCATGGCGGCCACCCGGCTGCCGAACAAGCCGCTGCTCGACATCGCCGGGCAGCCCATGATCGTGCACGTCCTGCGTCGCGCCGAGGCCGCAGGCATCGGCCCGGTTGTGGTCGCAACCGACGCCGAGGAGATCTCGGATGCTGTGGAAAAGGCCGGCGGCCACGCGGTCATGACGCGCCCGGACCACCCCTCCGGCTCCGACCGCATCTTCGAGGCGCTGGGCAAGGCCGATCCGCAGGGCCGCGCAAAGATCGTCGTCAATGTGCAGGGCGATCTGCCGACCCTGGAACCGGCCGACCTGAAGGCCGCGCTAGGCCCCTTGCAGGACGAGGCGGTCGACATCGCGACCCTCGCGGCCGAGATCACCAAGGCCGAGGAACGCACCAACCCCAACGTCGTGAAGGTGGTCGGCTCCCCCATCGCGCCGGACCGGCTGCGCGCGCTCTACTTCACCCGCGCCACCGCTCCCTCGGGCGACGGGCCGCTCTACCACCACATCGGACTCTACGCGTATCGCCGCGCCGCGTTGGCGAAATTCGTAGCGCTGCCGCCCTCCTCGCTCGAAATACGCGAAAAGCTCGAGCAGCTCCGTGCGCTCGAGGCGGGCATGCGCATCGACGTCGCGATCGTCAAATCTGTTCCGCTTGGCGTCGATACGCCGCATGACCTGGACGCAGCCCGCGCGATGCTCGCGGGCCGCCAAACTCGGCTATAAGGCCGCACCAAAAAGAAAAGAGGATCGCTGATGGTACGCCGTTTCTGCACGCCGATGTTCGCCGCGCCCGCCGCGTTTCTTGCCGCGCTCGCGTTCTCGGCGCCGGCTCAAGCCGCCTACCCGGAGCGCACCATTACCATCGTGTGCGCCTCCGGCGCGGGCGGCGCCGTGGACGTGACGACACGTATCATCACCGACCACATGCAGAAGACGCTGGGCCAAACCATCGTCATTCAGAACGAGCCGGGCGCCGGCGGCACGCTGGCGATGAACCAGACTGTGAAGGCACAGCCGGACGGCTACACGCTGCTCACCGTCGGCCCGACCGTCAGCACCATCAAGGAGCTGTTCCCGAACGCCACCGTTGATCCGGTGCGCGACCTTCAGCCGGTGACGATCGTCGGCCAGACACCGATGGTGCTCATCACGCACAAGGACGTTCCGGGCAACGACTACAAGTCACTGCTCGCCTATATGAAGTCGCATCCGGGTGAGCTGACGTTCGCGAGCAACGGCCGCGGTTCGGCCGGCCATCTCGCGGGCTCGCTGTTCAAGAAGATGGCGGGCGTCGATCTCCGCTACATTCCCTATCGCTCGACACCCCAGGCCACCGCCGACCTGCTCGGCGGCCGCGTGTCGATGATCTGGCTGTCGTCGCTCGGCAATCTCGCCGGCAGCAACATGGTGAAGCCGTTTGCCGTGACGATCACCGGAGAGCGCTGGAATCAGTTTCCGGAGCTGCCGACCTTCGACGAACTCGGCCTGAAGGATTACGAGATCACCACCTGGGTCAGCATGTACGCGCCGAAGGGCACGCCGCCCGAGGTCGCCGAGAAGCTCACCGACGCACTCAACAAGGCACTCGCCGATCCCGATGTGCAGAGGCGCATGGCCGGCGCTGGTATCGTGAAGCCGCGGCAGACAGGCCCGGCCTTCCTGAAAAAGTATCTTGCCGACGAAATCGAGAAGTGGGGCGACGTCCTTCGCACCACCAAAGACACCGACTAGAAGAAGACCATCATGGCCAAGCAGCGCATCGCATTCCAGGGTGAACCCGGAGCCAACTCGCACCTCGCGATCGAGGAGGTGTTTCCGGGCGCGATCGCTGTGCCCTGCGCCACGTTCGAAGACGCGCTCGGCGCGATCCGCCTGGGCCGCGCCGATCTCGGCATGATCCCGATCGAGAATTCGGTCGCCGGCCGCGTCGCCGACATCCATCACCTGATGCCGACGTCGAAGCTGCACATCGTCGGCGAGCACTTCATGCCGGTGCACCATCAGTTGCTGGCGCTGAAGAGCGGGAGCCTCAAGACGATCAAGAGCGTCGAGAGTCACGTCCACGCGCTCGGCCAGTGCCGCAAGCTGATCCGCCAGCTCGGCATCAAGGCCGTCGTCGCCGCCGACACCGCTGGTTCGGCGCGCGAGGTTTCCGAAAGCGGCGACAACACCCGCGCTTCCATCGCGACCAAGCTCGCCGCGAAGATCTACGGCCTGAAGGTCCTGAAGAAGGACATCGAGGACGAGAAGCACAACACCACGCGCTTCATCATCCTCTCCAAGGAAGCCAAGTGGGCGAAGCCCAAACCGAAGCAGAAGGTCGTCACGACTTTTGTTTTTCAGGTGCGCAACATTCCGGCGGCGCTCTACAAGGCGCTCGGCGGGTTCGCCACCAACGGCATCAACATGACCAAGCTCGAAAGCTATATGGTCGGTGGCAGCTTCGCGGCGACGCAATTCTACGCCGACGTGGAAGGCCATCCACACGACCGTGCGCTAGAACTGGCGCTGGAGGAGCTGGAGTTTGTCTGCCAACCGAAGACGCTGAAAATCCTTGGCGTCTATCCGGCCCATCCGTTCCGCAAGAAATTCTGAGGAAGTCCCAGCAATGAAAGTCAAAGCCAACGGCATCACCTTCAACGTCGAAATCGACGGTGCGGAAGGCCTGCCCTGGGTCATTCTGTCGAACTCGCTCGCCACCAACCTGCACATGTGGGACCAGCAGGCGGAAGACCTGAAGGGCGAGTATCGCGTGCTGCGCTACGACCAGCGCGGCCACGGTGAGACCGAGGCACCCGCCGGCCGCTACACGTTTGAGCTTCTGTCCGCCGACGTCATCGCGCTGATGGATGAGCTGAAGATCAAGCGCGCGCACTGGTGCGGCGTGTCGATGGGCTGCGCGACCGGCATGAACCTGGTGCAGCAGTTCCCGGATCGCTTCGACCGCATGATTCTCTGCGACAACCCCGGCCAGTCCTCGCCAGTCACCCATAAGCAATGGGAAGAACGCATCGCCGTGGCGCAGAAGGACGGCATGGCCGCGCTTCTTGAATCCACAATGCAGCGCTGGTTCCCGGAAGAGACGCTGAAGCGCAACCCGCCGCACATGGACAAGATCCGTCAGATGATCCTGACCACGCCGGTGAACGGCTTCGTCGGCTGCTCCGCCGCGCTCGGCAATCACGACTACCGGCCGCTGATGCCGAAGGTGAAGCATCCGGTGTTGTGGATGTGCGGCGAGAAAGACGGCCACAACGCCGCCGTCATGAAGGTGATGCAGCAGGAGCTGCCCGGCTCGGGCTATGTCGAGCTGCCGGGAGCCGGCCACATCTCCAACATGGATCAGCCCGCGATGTTCACGAAAGCGATGCGGGACTTCCTCGGCGCGAAGTAGTCCCGGCTGTCGAGCAAAAATAAAACCGGCGCCGCTGCGAAACGGCGCCGGTTTCCTTTTGCGGGGCTTTAAGCCGCCACCGATTCTTTCATCGCCGATGCCTGCGCACGGCGCATCACGCCGGACAGGAGATCGTAGGTTTCCGTCCACGCCTCTGCGACTTGCGGAGTCCAGTCCTTGCCGAGCCCACGCTCCAGCGTCCACAACAGCGCGGCGCCGACCGAGTCGTAGTGCTTGTCTTCCACGCCGTAACCGGCGTGACGGCGGCCAAGATCCTCGACAACCGGCACCAATGCATCGAGCCGCTCAAGGCTCGACACCGCCGTGCCGATGATCTGAATCAGCTTCTTGCGCTGGTGCGCCATGTCGGTCTGGCCGAACAGCGGCTTGGTGCTCGGATCGATTTCGAACAGACGATCGTAGAACATGATCGCCGCCGGACCGGCCAGCGGCGCGACCTGCTTCCAGGTCGATTGAACAAGGCTTTTCTGGATAGGCGTCATAAATCCCTCGGATCGATAGCGTGTGGGAACAATTCCCTTGGCTACGAGGGATAGCAGCCGCCCGCTTCGCGGGTATGTCGCGACACGGGGAAATTGTATCGCCTGTGTCGCGACAGCGTTAACGGGTGTTAATTTTAGCTCCGCTGTCATCGCCCGGCTTGACCGGGCGATCCAGCTTTTCACCAAAGAGCTGGATCACCGGGTCACGCGCCTGCGGCGCGGCCCGGTGATGACACCTGAGGACGATCAGATCGTCTGATTGTATGCGCCGACCTCGGGATGCGTGCGCAGCACGCCGTCCACAGCCTTGAACATCTCGCGCATCCGCGCCTCGGACACTGGACTCTCAACCACAACAACGAGTTCCGGCTTATTCGATGACGCACGAACAAGGCCCCAGGTGCCGTCCTGCACCGTGACGCGCACACCGTTCACCGTGACGAGATCGCGAATCGGCTGGCCGAGCAGTTGCTCGCCCTTCGCCTTCATCGCCTCGAAATGCTTCACGACCTTTTCGACGATGCCGTACTTCTTCTCGTCGTCGCAGTGCGGCGCCATCGTCGGCGAGCCCCACGTCTTCGGCAGCGCGTCCTTCAGCTCCGCCATCGACTTTCCGGGGTTGCGATCCATCATGTCGCAGACCGCGAGCGCCGACACGAGACCGTCGTCATAGCCGCGGCCGAACGGCTTGTTGAAGAAGTAGTGGCCGGACTTCTCGAAGCCCGCGAGCGCGCCAACCTCGTGGGTGCGGCGCTTCATGTAGGAATGACCGGTCTTCCAGTAGTCAGCTTTCACGCCATTCTTCTGCAACACCGGATCGGTGACGTAGAGCCCGGTCGATTTCACATCGACCACGAAGGTCGAGCCCGGATGCAGCGTGGACATATCCCGCGCCAGCATCACGCCGACCTTGTCGGCGAAAATCTCGTCGCCGGTGTTGTCCACGACGCCGCAGCGGTCGCCGTCGCCGTCGAAGCCCAAGCCCACGTCGGCCTTGTTCGCCAGCACTGCGTCGCGGATGGCATGGAGCATCTCCATGTCTTCCGGATTCGGATTGTATTTCGGGAATGTGTGATCGAGTTCGCAATCGAGCCGCACGACCTCACAGCCGATCGCCTCCAGCACCTGCGGCGCGAACGCGCCCGCCGTGCCGTTGCCGCAGGCGCAGATCACCTTCAGCTTGCGCTTCAGCTTCGGCCGCTTGGTGAGGTCGGCGATGTAACGCGCCGGGAAGTTCTCGACGAAGTGATAGGAGCCGCCGCCCTTCAGATCGAACTTCGCGTTGAGCACGATCTCCTTCAGCCGCGTCATCTCGTCCGGCCCGAAGGTCAGCGGACGATTCGCGCCCATCTTCACGCCGGTCCAGCCGTTGTCGTTGTGCGAGGCCGTCACCATCGCGACGCAGGGCACGTCGAGCTCGAATTGCGCGAAATAGGCCATCGGCGTCATCGCGAGGCCAATGTCATGGACCTTGCAGCCCGCGGCGAGCAGACCCGAAACCAGCGAGTTCTTCACCGAGGCCGAATAGCCGCGGAAATCGTGGCCGGTCACGATCTCGGGCTTCACGCCCATCTCGCGGATCATGGTGCCGAGACCCATCCCGAGGGCCTGCATGCCCATCAGGTTGATCTCTTTGCCGAGCAACCACCGTGCGTCGTACTCGCGGAAGCCGGTGGGTTTCACCATCGGCTCGGATTCATAGGCATAAGTGTTGGGGGTGAGGGCAGACTTGGGCTTTGGAAACATCGAATCTCCGGCCGTCGGAAGGCGGCAGAGCTTTAGCCTAAAGGGATGAATGCGGAAAGAATGCGGTGGGCCGGCCAGAAACAGCCGTCTATTGCTCCAGCACCAGCTTGCCCCGGTCGTGCGACCACTTCACACGCGACAGGAACGACATGCCGAGCAGGTTCACGCCCAACTGGTCGTCCGGCACGACGATGGCCGGCACGTCGCGGACGGTGATGCCGTTGATGTCGACGCGGTTGAGCGTCACACGCGCCGCCTTGCCGGTGCCGTTCGCGGTCTGGATCTTGGCCGTGTAGTCGCTCGCCTTCGGGAAGATGCCGAGGCGCGCCGCCGCGCTGTCACGCAGCGCGATCACCGAGGCGCCGGTGTCCACCAGGAAATCCACCCAGCGGCCATCCACATTGGCTTGGACCTGAAAGTGCCCGCGGCCGTCGTCACGCAATGTCACGGTGCGGTAGCCGGACGAGGTCTGCTGCGGGACTGATGCAGCCTTCGGCGCCGTGGCCGTCATCGCCGACGGGTTGCCCGGCTTGCTCGCGAAGTCGAGGACCTGCGACGCCAGCGCGGCTGTCCCGCCTGCGATGCTCAGAAAAAGAAGGACCGGCCGCAACATCCTCAATGACCTCGGCAAAAGCTCGCCGGGCGCATCCCATCACGTCGCCACCAAGGAAGGACTAACACGGGGCGCCCTTTCGCCCGGACGGTGACGAACCGATTGAGCCAAACATTCGAATTTTATCGAATGGTAATCGCCGCAAAGAGAAGAGACTCCGGCATGAAGCCGGAGTCCGTTCGGACGACAAATTGGATCAATCAGTTCAGAGCGTTCTGTATGCTTGTGAAGGTCGAATTGAGCTTTGTGCCAACGCCTAGCACAGTCGCGATGATCGCAACCGCGATGCCTGCGGCGATCAGGCCATACTCGATGGCAGTGGCTCCGGACGCGTCGTCGATGAACAGCAAGACATTCGGGTCATAAAGGAAACGCGAAAACAGTGTCTTCATTGCATTCATCCCGTATTGAATGCGCCCTTGCGTCGGAAGGTCGCAAAGGTCGGCTGACAATTCTTTAATGTGCAGATTGGCCGATGCGCCGTCGGGATCGCTGGTTAAGAGTGAGTGATTGGGATCATCTGCAACATTATGTGCCACGCGGCTTGGCGCGCCGCGTGGCCGGTGCTTCGAGCGGATTGTCGGGCCACGGATGCCGTGGATAACGGCCCTTCATTTCCGTTTTCACTGCACCATAAGAACCGCGCCAGAATCCCGGCAGGTCGCGCGTGAGCTGCACCGGCCGGTGCGCGGGAGAGAGCAGCTCGACGATCAGCGGCACCTTTCCTTGTGCGACGCTCGGATGCTTGTCGAGGCCGAACAACTCCTGCACGCGGATCGAAAGCTTCGGTCCCTCCTCCGCTTCGTAATCGATCGGCACCGACGAGCCAGACGGCGCGTTGAAATGTGTCGGCGCTTCCTCGTCGAGCTTGCGCTTCATGTTCCACGGCATAAGCGATTGCAGCGCGTTGCCAAGATCGTCCGCGCCGACTTGTGCGAGTGATGTCTTGCCTTCCAATATTGGCGCGAGCCATTCGCCCGCGGCCTTGCCGAGCGCTTCGTCTGAAAGGTCCGGCCATTCGTCGCCGAGATGGCGGCGCAGGAACATCACGCGGTCGCGCCATTGCTGAAGCGCCTTCGTCCACGGCAGTTTCGCAAGACCGACGCGAGCGATTCCTTCCGCGAGCTTCTGCGCGGCTTCCATGCTTGCTTCGATCTGCATCGGCCGTTCCGCAAGCGCGAGCGCACCGAGCCTTTCGGCGCGGCGACCGCGCAGGCTTCCTGACCCTGGATCGAAGGTGATTTCCTCACGTGTCTCGATCTCGTCGCCGAAGCGCGCTTCGATCTCTTCGAGAGTGATCGGAGCTGCGAGGAGAATGCGCGCCCGCGCCGCAATTCCGGTCATCTCCGCCACTGCGAGAAACGGCTCGCGCGCCAGCGCCGAAGCCGGATCGACATTCCCGCCGCGCCCGTTCGCCAGAAGGAATGCACCGTCCGCACCGCGGCTCTTGGCGATGCGGTCGGGATAAGCCAGCGCAAGGATAGAGCCGGGCGACAGATCCGACTGTTTCGTGGCCTTTCCCGCATCCTCCGCCCAGCGCTTCGCCATCCGCCGCGCGTCCTCGCCTCGCCGCGAGCGGTCGCGGCGGAACTGATCGAGCCGGTGGCCGAGATCAACATCGACGCCGCCAAGCCCGCGCTCGGACACGATCGCGGCAATCTCAGCCGCGCGGTCGCCGGCGCCTTCGGCCGCTGCATCGACCACCATGCGCGCCAGGCGTGGTGGCAGCGGCAGCGCGCGCAGCTTCCTTCCTTCGTCGGTGATACGCCCCTGCGCGTCGACGGCGTGCAGCTCGGTCAGCAGTATTTTCGCCTCCGACCACGCGCCATGCGGTGGCGGATCGAGAAACGACAATTTCGCCGGATCGGTCGCACCCCATTCGGCGAGATCGAGCATCATACCGGAGAGATCGGCGGCGAGAATTTCCGGCTTCGCATACGGTTCGAGCGACGCGGTCTGTGGCTCGTCCCAGAGGCGATAGCAGACGCCCGGCTCCGTGCGTCCCGCGCGGCCGCGGCGCTGATCGGCGGCGGCGCGCGACACGCGCACGGTTTCCAATCGAGTCAGTCCGACGTCCGGTTCGTAGCGCGGCACGCGTGCCAACCCCGAATCGACCACGATCCGCACGCCCAAAATGGTGATCGAGGTTTCCGCAATCGACGTCGCCAGCACGACCTTGCGCTTGCCAGGCGGCGCGGGTTCGATGGCGCGATCCTGCGTTTGCGCCTCCAGCGCGCCGTAGAGCGCCACAACATCGACGCTTGGATCGTCGAGCCGCTCCTTCAGCAACGTCTCGGTGCGCCGGATTTCCGCTTGTCCCGGCAAGAATGCCAGCACCGAGCCCGGATCGGCGCGCAGCGCGCGCAGGATCGCATCCGCCATCGGCCGCTCGATCGGATCGCGCGCATCGCGTCCGGGATAGTGCGTCTCGACCGGAAAAGCGCGGCCCTCGCTCTCCACCACCGGCGCATCCCCGAGCAGCTTTCCCACCCGCGCGCCGTCGAGCGTCGCCGACATCACCAGCAGCTTCAGGTCTTCGCGCAACCCCTGCTGCGCGTCACGCGCGAGCGCGAGACCGAGATCGGCGTCGAGCGACCGCTCATGGAATTCGTCGAACAGCACTGCGGCGATCCCGTCGAGTGACGGATCGTCGAGGATGAGCCGCGTGAACACGCCCTCGGTGACGACCTCGACGCGCGTCTTCTTGGATACCTTCGAGCCGAAACGAACGCGAAGGCCGACCGTGTCGCCGACCCTCTCGCCGAGCGTCGCGGCCATGCGCTCCGCCGCGGCACGCGCCGCGATCCGGCGCGGCTCCAATACGAGGATTTTCTTACCCGCCGCCCACGGCTCGTCCATCAAGACGAGCGGCACGCGCGTGGTTTTCCCCGCGCCCGGCGGAGCGACCAGCACCGTGGCGCTGCTTTTCAGGAGAGCCGCCACAAGCTGCGGCAGCGCGTCGTCGATCGGAAGCTTCGTGTCGAAAGAGCGCACCGCGCTCAGCGATCCTTCGTCGCGCGGCCCACGCTGGAATAGCTGAAGCCGTATTTCGCCATCTCGTCGGGGCGATAGACATTGCGCAGATCGACCACCACGGGTTTCGCCATCGCGGATTTCAGCCGCGCGAGATCGAGCGCGCGGAACTGCTCCCACTCGGTGACGATCACCAGTGCGTCCGCGCCCTGCGCGCAGCTATAGGCGTCCTCGCAATAGGTGACGCCAGTGAGCACACTTTTCGCCTGCTCCATCCCGATCGGATCGTAGGCCTTCACCTTCGCGCCCATGTCATTCAGCGCGGTGACGATGTTGATCGAGGGCGCGTCGCGCATGTCGTCGGTGTTCGGCTTGAAGGTGAGACCGAGCACCGCAATGGTCTTACCGCGAATGTCGCCGCCCAGCGCCGCCGAAACCTTGCGCGCCATCGCGCGCTTGCGCGTGTCGTTCACCGCCGCAACCGTCTCCACGATGCGGATCGGCGCGTCGTAGTCCTGGCCGGTCTTGATCAGCGCCAGCGTGTCCTTCGGGAAGCACGAGCCGCCGTAGCCCGGGCCCGCATGCAAAAACTTTCCGCCGATGCGGTTGTCGAGGCCGATGCCGCGCGCAACCTGCTGCACGTCCGCCCCGACACGTTCGCAGAGATCGGCGACTTCGTTGATGAACGTGATCTTGGTCGCGAGGAACGCGTTCGCCGCGTACTTGATCAGCTCCGCGGTGCGGCGCCCGGTGACGAGGATCGGCGCTTGGTTTAAATAGAGCGGCCGGTAGAGCTCGTTCATCGACTCCTTGGCGCGCTCGTCCTCGGTGCCGACCACGATGCGATCCGGATGCTTGAAGTCCCGAATGGCCGCGCCTTCGCGCAGGAATTCCGGATTGGACACCACCGCGCAGTCGGCTTTCGGATTCGTCTCGCGGATGATGCGCTCCACCTCGTCGCCGGTTCCAACGGGAACGGTCGATTTCGTCACGACGACCGTGAAGCCGTCGAGCGCGCCCGCGATCTCCTTCGCCGCCGCGTAAACATATGAAAGGTCCGCATGGCCGTCGCCGCGACGCGACGGCGTACCGACCGCGATGAACACCGCGTCGGCTTCCGCCACCGGCTTCTTGAGATCGGTTGTGAACGTCAGCCGCCCGGCCTTCACGTTCGCCGCGACCAGATCGTCGAGCCCAGGCTCGTAGATCGGCATCACGCCGCGATGCAGAGCTTCGATCTTGCTCGCATCCTTGTCGACGCAGGTAACGTGATGCCCGAAGTCGGCGAAGCAGGCCCCCGAAACGAGGCCCACATAGCCGGTGCCGATCATTGCGACGCGCATATCGAAGGTGCCGGATGGTTAACGAATCCCGGCCTCCGCCGGATGAGGCCTCTTAGCAGACGAGATTCACTGAGGGAACACGATCTTTCTGAGACCGCGTAAACGGCGGTGAAACCATCGATGGCGCATAAAGGTCGCAACGGAGAGGGTTCAGCTTTGACCGGTTCATTGGAAGCGCCGCAGGCCGGGCGAGTCGATTGGGTCGACTACGCCAAGGGCTTCTGCATCATCATGGTCGTGATGATGCATTCGACGCTGGGCGTCGAACAGGCGGCCGGCCAAGAAGGCTGGATGCACTATGCGGTGGCCTTCGCCAAGCCGTTCCGCATGCCGGATTTCTTCCTGATCTCCGGTCTGTTTCTTGCGCGCGTGATCGACCGCGACTGGCGCGATTATCTCGACCGCAAGGTCGTGCACTTCGCATACTTTTATGTCCTCTGGGTGACAATCCAGTTCGCCTTCAAGGCGCCGGGCATCGCGTCCGCGCTGGGCTGGAAGGCCGTCGGCCTCGCCTATCTCGAAGCCTATATCGAGCCGTTCGGCACGCTCTGGTTCATCTACCTGCTGCCGATCTTCTTCGTCGTCACCAAGCTTCTCCGCAACACGTCGCCACTCGCGGTGTTCTTCCTCGCGGCGATGCTTGAGATCGCGCAAGTGAACACCGGCTGGACGATGATCGACGAGTTCGCGCACCGCTTCGTGTACTTCTATTCCGGCTACATCTTCGCCTCGTATGTGTTCGACTTCGCCGCGGGCGTGCAGGCGCGTCCGGTCGGCGCGCTGATGGGCCTCGCGCTCTGGGCCTTCATCAACGGCGCGATGGTGTTCGGTGGCTACGCCGACATGCGGGTGATCTCGCTGGCCCTCGGCTTTATCGGCGCTGGCGCCGTGGTGACGGTCTCCGCCCTGCTGGCGCAGGTCCGCGCCTTCGAGTTCCTGCGCTACTGCGGCAAGAACTCGATCGTCATCTATCTCGCCTTCTTCCTCTTCATGGCCGCAACCCGAACGCTGCTGCTCAAGACCGGCATCATCCCCGACCTGGGCACGATCTCCTTGATTGTGACGGCCGCGGGCGTCATCGGCGCACTGTGCTGGTACTGGGCCGTGCGCAACACGCCGTTCAAGTTCCTGTTCGCGCGCCCCGCCCTCTTCCGGCTCAAAGCCAGGAAGCCGGGCGTGGCGATGCAGCCGGCGGAATGATTCACAGAAGCCCCGTCCCGCATTGATTCGGGACGGCCGGCGGCCCACATTCGGGCCATGCCAGCACCCAAGAAATCCAAAGCTCCGGCCGAAAAGCCCGCCGCCAAAGCCGCAGCGAAGCCCGCCCCGAAGGCTGCCGCCAAAAGCGGCGCATCCAAAGACAATCCGCTGAAGCCCAAGGACCACGTCTTCCTGGTCGACGGCTCGGGCTACATCTTCCGCGCCTATCATGCGCTGCCGCCGCTGACCCGCAAGTCGGATGGGCTCCAGGTCAACGCCGTGCTCGGCTTCTGCAACATGTTGTGGAAGCTCCTCCAGGACATGAAGCCGGAGGACAAGCCCACGCATCTCGCGGTCGTGTTCGACAAGTCGGAGAAGACCTTCCGCACCGAGATGTACGACCAGTACAAGGCCAACCGCGACGCCCCGCCGGACGATCTCATCCCGCAGTTCCCGCTGGTGCGCGAGGCGGTGAAGGCGTTCGACATTCCATCGCTCGAACAGGCTGGATTCGAGGCCGACGACCTGATCGCGACCTACGCCCGCCTCGCCTGCGAAGCCAAATCGCGGTGCACCATCGTATCGTCCG
>JBFLYS010000030.1:0-71942 GCA_040756555.1 Pseudomonadota bacterium
GCGGCCGGGCGCTTGCGGTGCTTGCCGCACATCTCCTCGCGCATATCGGGCGGCGAGGCGTCGATCGGCGTGAGCTTGTCGACGGTGCCGAGCGACGGCGTGAGCCATGCGAGACCGTTGCTGGTGAAGCCGCGCTCGAACAGGCTTGCGGTCTTGGCGCCGCGCACGGCGGACGACTGCGAGCCGAGCACAACCGCGATCAGCTTCTTGTTGTTGCGCGTGGCGGTGGCGACGAGGTTGAAGCCCGATGCGCAGATGAAGCCGGTCTTCATGCCGTCGGCGCCGGGATAGCGGCCGATCAGCGAGTTGGTGTTGCGCATCACCTTCTTGCCAAGCTGAATGGCCGGGATGTGCCAATAGTATTCGTATTCCGGAAAGTCTTTCAGCATCGCGCGCGCGAGAATTGCGAGGTCGCGCGCCGAGGTGATTTGTTCGTCGGCGGGCAGGCCGTTCGGGTTGACCCAGTGCGACTGCGTCATGCCGAGACGCCGCGAGGTCGCGTTCATCTCGTCGGCGAACTTCTCGACCGAGCCGCCGACGCCTTCGGCGAGCACATAGGCGATGTCGTTCGCGGATTTCACGAACAGCATCTTTAGAGCGTTATCGATCGTGACGGTGGTGCCGGGCTTGAAGCCGATCTTCGACGGCGCTTGCGCCGCGGCGCGCGGGGAAAAGGCGATCAGCGAGTCGAGCGAAAGGCGGCCGCTCTTGACTGCGGTGAGCGTGATGTAGGCCGTCAGGATCTTGGTGACGGAGGCCGGATACCACGGGTAGGTCGCGTTCTCGGCGTGCAGCACCTTGCCGGAATCGGCTTCGATGAGAAGCATTGCCTCAGCGGAGGCTTTGGACGGGCCCAGGGCCGTCAGAGCTGTAGCGGCGAGCGCCGCGACGAGAGCCTTGGAACGGAGCGTCGACTCGAATGCCACTGGCGCGATCCGTGTGCTGTTGTCGGCCTCGGAACGAGTGAATTTCATTCTGAATTTCACTCGGGATTCTGGGTATCTAATCCGAAGGCTGCCCGGAACGCAAAGCCGGTCCGCCCCCCACGTCTTTTAATGGTTTATCCCGACGTCCAGCGTGGTAAATCCCACTGGAAAGCGACCAAATTTCGGCAAAGGAGGCCATCATGACCGGCTGCATCGTCGGGTGGGCCCATACGCCCTTCGGGCGGCTCGATGGCGAAACCGTCGAGAGCCTCATCGTAAAGGTTGCAAATGGGGCGCTGGCGGACGCCGGGCTCGGTCCGAAGGACGTCGACGAGATCGTCCTCGGGCACTTCAATGCCGGCTTTTCGGCGCAAGATTTTACCGCCTCGCTGGTGCTCCAAGCTTCGCCGGACCTGCGTTTCAAGCGTGCGGTGCGGGTGGAGAACGCCTGCGCCACGGGTTCGGCAGCGGTCCAGCAGGGTTTGAAGTCGATTGCGGCGAAGTCCGCGCGTGTGGTGCTGGTGGTCGGCGTCGAGCAAATGACCACGACGCCGGGCCCAGAGATCGGAAAAAACCTGTTGAAAGCCTCCTACGTCCGCGAGGAAGCGGACATCGAGGGCGGCTTCGCCGGGATTTTCGGCAAGATCGCGGGGCTGTACTTCCAGCGTTGGGGCGATCAGTCCGACGCGCTCGCGATGATCGCGGCCAAGAACCACAAGAACGGCGTGGGTAACCCTTACGCACAACTGCGAAAGGACCTCGGCTACGAATTCTGCCGGAACGTCAGCGACAAGAATCCGTTCGTTGCGGGCCCGCTCAAGCGCACCGACTGCTCGCTGGTCTCCGACGGAGCGGCGGCGGTCGTGCTGGCCGATGTCGAGACCGCGCTCAAGCTCGACAAGGCGATTGCGTTCCGCTCGACCGCGCATGTGTCGGATTTTCTGCCGATGTCGAAGCGCGACATCCTGAAGTTCGAGGGCTGCGCGGAGGCTTGGAAGCATGCGCTCGCGGATGCGGGCGTGACGCTTGGCGATCTGTCGCTGGTCGAGACGCACGACTGTTTCACGGTCGCGGAGCTGATCGAGTACGAAGCGATGGGGCTCGTGCCCGAAGGACAGGGCTTCCGCGCCATCAAGGAAGGCTGGACGCAGAAGGACGGCAAGCTGCCGGTCAATCCGTCCGGCGGCTTGAAGGCGAAGGGCCATCCGATCGGTGCCACCGGCGTGTCGATGCATGCGCTCTGCGCGATGCAACTCACGAACAGCGCGGGCGATATTCAGGTGAAGGACGCCAGGCTCGCCGGCATCTTCAATATGGGCGGCGCCGCCGTCGCGAACTACGTCAGCATTCTCGAGCGGATCAAGTAAGGATGCGATCGTTGTGTAAGATGCCAAACCCGAACGAAGCAGCCATCCTCTGCATTCAATAAAATCTCGGGATCGGTCCGTCCTGCGCCGTCGTGTCGTCCCCTAGATCGATGAAAACCTCGTCGACGTAACACCAGCCCCATCCTTCGGGAGGATCGTATCCTTCGATCACCGGATGCTTCGTCGCGTGGAAATGCTTCGTCGCGTGCCGGTTGGGCGATTGATCGCAGCATCCGACATGGCCGCAGGTGCGGCACAACCGAAGATGAAGCCAGGCGCTGCCGGTCTTCAAGCACTCTTCGCAGCCGCGCGCGCTCGGTGTGACACGGCGGATCGTCTTGGTATGCGTGCATTCGTCCATGGTAGCGGTCCTGTCTGTTCGAGGCTTTTTCTGATCAGAGGATGCACCGCTGCCGAACGCCGGTTTGTGGAAGCGTTGGTCGGCGGCCCCGCCTGCTACTCCGCGGCCGGTGCCGCCAGGGCCACCCGCGGCTTCTCATCGGTGGCGAGGAATTGCGCGCGGGCAAGGCCTGCGAACACGCCGTTCTGCCTGACGAGTTCGTCGAACGTGCCGCTCTCCACCACGCGGCTGTTCTCGAACACGAGAATGCGGGTGGCATTGCGCACGGTCGACAGGCGGTGCGCGATCACGAAGGTGGTGCGGTCCTTCATCACTTCATCCAGCGCGGCCTGCACCTTCGCCTCCGTCGCGGCGTCAAGCGCGCTGGTGGCTTCGTCGAGAATGAGGATCGGCGGGTTCTTCAGCAGCGCGCGGGCGATCGACAGGCGCTGGCGTTCGCCGCCCGACAGCATGCGGCCGCGCTCGCCGACATTCGCCTGCAAGCCCTCCGGGTTTCGGTCGATGAATTCCAGCGCCTCGGCGCGGCCCGCGGCCTCGCGAAGCTCGGCGTCGGTCGCGTCGGGTTTGCCGACACGCAGGTTCTCCGCGATCGTGCGGTTGAACAGCAGAACCTCCTGGAACACCACGCCGATGTTGCGGCGGAGCGCCGCGAGCTTGATGGCGCGGACGTCCATGCCGTCGATCTTGACGCTTCCGGACTGCGGATCGAACACGCGGTGCAGGAGTGCGAGGGCGGTGGATTTGCCGGCACCGGTCGGGCCGACGAGCGCGACGACCTCGCCGGGCAGAACGGTGAAATTGAGATCGGCGACCGCAGGGCGCTTGCCGTCGTAAGAGAATGACACGTCCTTGAACTCGACCAGACCGCGCACGCGGCCTGGATCGATGGCGTCCGGCGCGTCGCGCACGGAAGGTTCGGCGTCGAGCACCTCGAAGAATTCGCGAAGCCGCGGCACGTCGAGATAAAGGCGGTGCGCGAAGGCGACCGCCTGCTCGAGGCGCGTGACAAGGAGGGCCGCGAAGCTCGTGAAGGTGACGATCTGGCCGACCGTGGTGAGGCCCTGCATGTAGAGCGAGATGCCGACGATGAAGATCGCGAGCATCGTCAGCGTGGTCGAGGCGCGGGTCAGCACCGCGGTGACGGCCCACCAGGACAGCACCGGCATCTGTGCACCGAGGAGCCGCGCCACCACGTCACGCATGCTCGACACTTCGGCTTCGACGCGCGAGAAGCTCTGTACCAGCGCGACGTTGCCGAGCGCATCGGAGGTGCGCTCCGCGAGATCCGAATAGTGCCGCTCGACCGCGCTCTGGCCCTTTTCGGTCTTGCGCAGAACCAGCGAGATCAGGCCGGTGAACACCACGCAAAGGATGATGAGCAGCGAAGCGAGCCGCCAGTTGATGAACATTGACAGCGGCAGCAACACGAGCAGCGCGACGAAGGCGGCGAGATGTTCGCGGAAGAATCCGAGCCACAACCACCACAGCGAGTCGGTGCCGGTGAGCATCACCTTCATCAGGCGGCCGGAGTGCGCGCCGCCATGGAAGCTGAGCGGCAACTGGAGCAGATGCTCGAAGTAGTTCGTCATCACCGCGTGGCGCCGGCGGTGCGCCAGCCGGTCGGCGTTTAGTGCGATCAGCGCACCGCAGACGATGGTGAAGAGGCCGAAGCCGACCCACGCGCCGAGCAGCGGCATCAGCGAAGCCCAGGTGGGGATGTCGGAGCCCTTCGGCGTCATCGCGTCGATAATGCGGCCGAACAGCACGGGCTCGGCGAATTGCGCCGCGGCGAGCAGCACGTTGGCGAGAGCCAACAGCCAGCCCAGCCGGGCTTCCGATCCGAGCAGTTGCAGGACACGACCGTACAAACGGATGAATTTCATGGCGCGAATTTCATGGTGTCGGCGTCAAACAATCCGCAAAGCGTGCAAGTGAAACTACCTCTCGCAACTGTGTTGTGCGTCAGCGGTCTACCGGATGTCGCCAGTTCGTCGCAATCGTAACATCTTTCGGGCAATCCGGCTCCCAAGTCCGTTTTTAAAGTCCGTTTTTTAGGCTCGTTGCCATGCATCCACATGCCATCACGGCACGTATACAAAATAATCGCGGAATTTGGCGGCAATTTTGACAATTGCCAACCTTGGAATATGATCGAACACACACCGGCCCAATTGATTTGGCATTGCTATTTTCGAAGCCGCGGTGATTTCCACCGCAGGCGGGCTCGATCATCAATCGGTAACGCCATGACGGCGCTGCGGCTTGCAAACGGGATGAATTGGGAATGACCAACATCCCAACCGAGTTGTTGCGAACCCTGGTCGCGGTTGTCGATCTGCGCAGCTTCACCAAGGCTGCTCAGTCGCTCGGCGTGACCCAGCCGGCGGTCAGCGCACAGATCAAGCGGCTCCAGGTGCTGCTCGGCTCCGATCTGCTCGACAAGAGCGCGCCTGGCGTTGCGCTGACGTCGGCAGGCCACCTTGTCGTCAACTACGCGCGACGGCTTCTATCGATCAACGATCAGATTCTCGATCTCGCCGGCCAGCGTCTGGCGTCGCAGACGGTGCGTATCGGCGCGACCGGCGACTTCACCGCGGCGATGATCGCGAGCGGCTTAAGCGGCATGCGAACCCTGCGTCCGGACCTCCGGTACTCGGTGTGCGCCGATCATCTCGATCCGCTGCTTCGAATGATGCGTGAAGGCGAGGTCGACCTCGTGGTGTGGGTGTCGCCGACGGCGCCGACGCTGGAAACGCGTCACTACTGGACCGAGGATCTGGTGTGGGTGCGCTCGTCCGCAACACTTATTCCGGATGAAGGTCCGGTGCCGATTGTCTCCTACGGCGAGCAATGTCTGTTCACGCGCAGTGCGGTCTCCGCGATCAGCAACGCGGGCCGTGAGGCCGAACTGTCGTTCGTCGGCTCGAGCATTGCAGGTCTCGGCTCGGCCGTCGCTGCAGGGTTCGGCGTGACGCCGCTGCCGCGCAACAGCGCGAAGATCCACGGCCTCGAGATCTGGGAGAACGCTCCGCTGCCGAAGCTGCCGAGCATCTTCAGCGGCATCTACGTTCGCGAAGGTGCGGATTCCGACGACCGCGAGCTGATTGCGGACGCGATCGCGGCTGCGCTGCATCCCGGCTCGGGCCAGAACGGCAAGGCACTTCACGGCGCGCTCGCGTCGGCCCATACGGCCGCCTAAGCTCGAAATTCTAAGATCTTAGTTCTGCGCGAAGCCGGAGCGTTGCGCCCATCCGGTCATGCGCGTCTCCAGGATCGCCATCAGCCAGTACATGACGATGCCCTCGACGGCGAGCGCGACGAGGCCCGCGAAGATCAGCGGCACCTGGAATTGCGCCTGCGCTTGCAGCATCAGATTGCCGATGCCGTAGTTCGAAGCGATGCTTTCGGAGATCACCGAGCCGACGAAGGCCAGCGTGATCGCGATCTTCAGCGAGCCGAAGAAGTAGGGCAGTGTGCGCGGGATGCCGACCTTGCGCATGATGTCGAGCTTCGATGCGCCGAGCGCCTTCAGCACGTCCTCCAACTCGGGCTCGATGGTGGCAAGCCCCGTTGCGACGTTGACGACGATCGGAAAGAACGAGATCAGGAACGCCGTGAGCACGGCGGGAATGAAACCGATGCCGAACCACAGCACCAGGATCGGCACCACGGCGACCTTGGGGATCGCGTTGAAGCCGATCATCAGCGGATAGAGACCCGCGTAGATCGAGCGCGACCAGCCGATCACGAGACCGAGCAGCAGGCCGAAGCCGACCGCCATGCCGAAGCCGATCAGCGTGGTCGACAGCGTGAACAGCGAGTGGCGGTAGAGCGGACCTGCATAATCGACGAAAGCCTGCGCGACCGCCGTTGGTGGCGGCAGGAAGAACGTCGGGATGTTGAACAGGCGGACGGCGCCTTCCCAGATGATGAAAAGCGCGGCGGTGTAGATCCAGGGTGCGGCGCGGACGTAAAGATCGTCTTTCATTGCCGCGCCCTCACGATATGAGCGCGCAGCTCATGGACGATGTCCTGGAAGCCTTGCGTGAAGGTAACTTCAAGATCGCGCGGGCGCGGCAGGTCGATCTTGCGTTCCTCGATGATGCGGCCGGGCCGCGCCGACATGACGAACACACGGTCGGCGAGGAACACCGCTTCGCGGAGATCGTGGGTGACGAGGCAGACCGTGATCTTGCGTGAAGCATGGAGGTCGCGGATCACGCCCCACAACTCCTCGCGGGTGAAGGCATCGAGCGCGCCGAACGGTTCGTCGAGCATCAGAAGCTGCGGCTCGTGGATCAGCGCGCGGCAGAGCGAGGCGCGCTGCTGCATGCCGCCCGACAACTCCCAAGGGAACTTTCCGCCCATGCCGCCGAGCCCGACGGAGGCCAGAAGATTCTCCGCCCGCTCGACGTACTTCGCCTTGTTGCGGCGGATCTCGCTGCGGTGCGGCTCGACGATTTCGAGTGGGAGCAGGAGATTGTCGAGCGTGGTGCGCCAAGGGAGAAGCGTCGGCGCCTGGAACGCCATGCCGGCGATTTTCACCGGCTTTTGGATCACTTCGCCCGCGACCTGCACCGATCCCTTGAAAGGAAACTGCAGGCCGGTCGCGAGTTTCATCAGAGTGGACTTGCCGCAGCCCGAGGGACCGACGACGGCCGCGAACTCACCGGCGTTGATCGAGATCGAAAGCCCTTCGACCGCGAGTGTGCCAGCGCCGCCGGCACGCCCTCCGTAGGTGTGGCTCACGCCATCGAGAGCAACGAACGCTGACACAGTCGAAAGCCCCCGCAACGACCGCGATCAGTTCGCCTTGCGGTCCGCTTCGGACGGCAGGAACGACGAGTCGAACGCCTCGGCCGCCTTCGGCTTCGGATTCTTGAACTCGTAGGTCAAGCCGATCTGCTCGATTGCCTTGTCCATCCGCGCCGGATCGACAGCGCCGAAGCCGAGCTTCTTCACCTCGTCGGTGACCATATTGTCCCTCAGCGCCATGCGCAGGCGCTCGAGCTCGACGTCCTTCTTGGCGACGTCGTTGCGCTTGATCACCGAGTCGACGGCGGTGGCGGGGTTCGCGATCGTATCCCGCAGGCCCTTGGTGAAGGCGCGCAGGAAGCCCTTCACGGCCTCCGGCTTCTCGGCCGCGAACTTCGGATTCACGATGATCGTGTTGCCGTAGAGATTCACGCCGTAGTCGGCCATCAGCATGACGGTGATGTCGTCGGTCGGCACGCCCATCGACTTCAGATTGATGAAGGACGAGAACGAGAAGCCGGTGATGGCGTCGACTTGGCCGTTCTGGAGCATCGGCTCGCGCACCGGGAAACCGACGTTCTCAATCGTCACCTTGGAGGCGTCGATGGCGTTCGCCTGCACGAAGATCTTCCACTGCGCATAGGCGCCGTCGGCGGCGGGTGCGCCGAGTTTCCTGCCTTCAAGGTCCTTCGGCTTGGTGACGCCGCGGCTCTTGCGGCCGACAATGGAGAATGCCGGCTTGTTGTAGACCATGTAGACGGCCTTGATCGGGTTCGCCGGGTTGGCGTCGCGGAATTTGATCAGCGAGTTGATGTCGCCGAAGCCCATGTCGTAGGTGCCGGATGCGACGCGGTTGATCGGCTCGAGCGAGCCGGCTGCACTGTCGATCGTGACCTCGAGGCCCTCGGCCTTGAAGTAGCCCTTGTCGATGGCGACCAGAAACGGCGCCGACGGGCCTTCGAATTTGAAATCCAGCGAGAACTTGATGGCCTGCTGCGCGTGCGCGGGGGCCTGGGTCAGCACCGCGCCGAGGAGGGCTGCGGCGGCCAATCCGGTCTTGCCGATGCCAGTCCGGCCGATGATCGTCTGGATGCCCATGGTCTTTTTCCTATGTCTTTTCACGCGGGCGGCTCGCGGCCGCTTCGACGTAACGGTGGCTCATATTCCAAATCTTGCATCAGCAAAGAACATGCCGAATGAAAGAGCAAGGTAGGGACTTGCCGCAGGCACTTTCACCGGGCCGTCTGCCGGATTTCTGCACAACTGAATGACAGTCTGCCAACGTGCTGTGCATACGCCCTTCCCGACCGCTGATAGGCTAGAAGCGGAAGTAAGGAGGCCATCGTGAGCGTGCGGCAGTTCCAAGCGCCTTACGCCGGTGCGGACGAGGTGATCGCGGGCCGCTTGCTGACCGCGGCGCGGCGTCCCGAGGAGGCCGAGCGCCGCATCGACGCGCGTGCCCGGCGGCTGGTCGAGGCGATCCGGTCACATTCCGGTGGTCTCGGCGGGATCGAGGATTTCCTGCACGCCTATTCGCTCTCCACCAAGGAGGGCCTTGCGCTGATGGTGTTGGCCGAGGCGCTCTTGCGCGTGCCGGACGCGATGACGGCCGACGCCCTGATCGAGGACAAGCTCGCGGCGGGCAACTGGTCGCACGCGGACCGCTCCGGAACGTTCCTGGTGTCGGCCTCGGCCTGGACGCTCGGCATCACCGCGCGGGTGATCCAGCCGGGCGAGACGCCGGAGAACATTGTCGAGAGCATCGTGAAGCGGCTCGGGCTGCCGACGGTGCGGATCGCGACGCGGCAGGCGATGCGGCTCCTCGGCTCGCACTTCGTGCTCGGCCAGACCATCGAGGAGGCGTTGTCGCGCGCGGGCTCGCACCGCGAGTTCCGCTATTCGTTCGACATGCTGGGGGAGGGCGCGCGCACCGCCGACGACGCGGCGCGCTACTTCGATGCCTACGCCAAGGCCATCGCTGCGATCGGCGCGAAGGCCGGCAACGCGCCGCTGCCGGCCCGGCCTGGCATCTCGGTAAAATTGTCGGCGCTGCATCCGCGCTACGAGGCGGTGTCGCACGAGCGCGTGCTGAAGGAGCTGACGCCGCGCGTGCTGGAATTGGCGCGGCATGCGAAGTCGTTCGATCTGAACTTCACCGTCGATGCGGAGGAGGCGGACCGCCTCGAACTGTCGCTCGACATCATTGGCAAGGTGCTGGCCGATCCGTCGCTCGCAGGGTGGGAGGGTTTTGGTCTCGCGGTGCAGGCCTATCAGAAGCGCGCGCCGGCGGTGATCTCGTGGCTAACGGAATTGGCGAACGCATTCGACCGCCGGCTGATGGTGCGGCTGGTGAAGGGTGCCTATTGGGACACCGAGGTGAAGCGCGCGCAGGAGCGCGGGCTTGCGGACTATCCGGTGTTCACGCGCAAGCCGATGACCGACCTCTCCTATATGGCCTGCATGAAGCAGTTGCTGGCTGCGCGGCCGCGGCTCTATCCGCAGTTCGCCACACACAATGCGCTGACCGTCGCGAGCGTGATCGAAGAGGCGGGCGGCGGCGAAGGTTATGAATTCCAGCGCCTGCACGGCATGGGTGAGGTGCTCTACGACGCGCTGCTCGCGGATGTGCCGGGCGCCGCATGCCGCGTCTACGCGCCAGTCGGCAGCCATCGCGAGCTTTTGGCCTATCTCGTGCGGCGGCTTCTGGAGAACGGCGCGAACTCCTCGTTCGTCGCGGTCGCGGCCGATCCCAAGGTGCCGGTGGAGGCGATCCTGAAGCGCCCACAGGCCTGGATCGGCGACGCAGCGCACGCGCGCCATCCGCAGATTCCGTTGCCGCGGGATCTCTACCGGCCGTCGCGGCAGAATTCGGCGGGCGTCGAGTTCGGCGACTGCGCGGCGCTCGAAGCCCTCGCCACTGGCGTGAAGCACTCGATGCCGAAGGACGTGCAGGCCGCGCCGCTGATCGACGGCAAGGTTCAGAAGGGCACATCGCGGCCGGTGCTGTCGCCGGTCGATGACACGTCGGTCGGCACCGTTGTCGAAGCGGACGTCGCGACCGCGACCGCCGCGATGATGGCGGCGCAAGCGGGGTTCGCTGCGTGGACCGCGACTCCCGTCGAGCAGCGCGCGATGGCGCTGGAACGCGCGGCGGATCTTCTCGAAGCATCGCGCGGCCGCCTGATCGCGTTGCTCTCGCGCGAAGGCGGCAAGACGCTCGATGATGCGGTGTCCGAGGTGCGCGAGGCCGTCGACTATTGCCGCTACTACGCCGCCGAGGCGCGCCGCCTGTTTGTGCCGCAGACGATGCCGGGGCCGACGGGCGAGAGCAATGAGCTGCATCATCGCGGGCGCGGCGTGTTCGTCTGCATCAGCCCGTGGAATTTCCCGCTCGCGATTTTCTTGGGCCAGGTGACGGCGGCGCTCGCGGCAGGCAACACGGTGGTGGCGAAGCCCGCCGAGCAGACGCCGCTGATCGCGTTCGAAGCTGTGAAGCTGTTCCATCAGGCGGGTGTGCCCACGAGCGCGCTTCATTTGGTCACCGGCGACGGCAAGGCGGGCGGCGCGCTGACCGCCGACCCGCGCGTGGCAGGCGTCGCCTTCACCGGCTCGACGGAGGTCGGCCGCATCATCAACCGCACGCTCGCGGCGAAGGACGGCCCGATCGTGCCGCTGATCGCGGAGACCGGCGGCATCAACGCCATGATCGTCGATGCGACGGCGCTGCCGGAGCAGGTCACCGACGACGTGGTCTCGTCTGCCTTCCGCTCTGCCGGTCAGCGCTGCTCGGCGTTGCGGCTTCTCTGCGTGCAGGAGGACGTCGCCGACCGTATGGTCGAGATGATCGCAGGCGCGGCGAAGGAGCTTTCGCTCGGTGATCCGGGCGATCCCTCCACGCATGTGGGTCCGGTGATCGACGCCGAATCCAAGACGCGGCTCGACAAATGGATCGCCGACAAGGCAAACCGCATCCGCTTCCGCTGGGACAAGGACCGGCCGCTGCCGCCGCGCGGATTGTTCGTGCCGCCGACGATCATCGCGCTCGACCGCGCTCGCGACTTGCAGGAAGAGGTGTTCGGGCCGGTGCTGCATGTGGTGCGCTGGCGCGCCGCGGAGATCGAGAAGCTGCTCGACGAGATCGCAGGCAACGGCACTGGGCTCACACTGGGCGTCCATTCGCGCATCGACACCACGGTGGAGAAAATTGTCGCGCGGCTCGGAAACGGGAACGTCTACGTCAATCGCAACATCATCGGCGCGGTGGTCGGCACGCAGCCGTTCGGCGGCAACGGGCTGTCGGGCACGGGACCGAAAGCGGGCGGGCCAAGCTATCTGCGACGCTTTGCCACTGAGCAGGTGGTGACGATCAACACGGCGGCTGCGGGCGGAAACGCCACGCTTTTGTCGGAAGATGTTTGAGTTTTTGCGCCGCAACTCGCGAAGCTGAACGTCTGTTGATCTACATTACAAAAACATCATTCGCTCCGCCTCTCTTCGGCCGGAACGCAGCACCTACATCGTCCGTTAGAGCCTCGAGCCTTCCGGTTCGAAGGCATTTGGAGAAAGGGTGCGACAATGCGTGTTACTGGCAACCGCGTCATTGCTGCCGCTGCGGCGGCCGCGATTGCGCTGACCTCGGTGAGCTTCAGCCCGGCGACGGCGGCTCCCGTGTCGAAGTTTCAGACCGTCGCAGCGAACGCGCCGACCGACATCAGTGCGCGCCGGCGTGGCGGCAACGGAGCCGCAAACCGTGCGGCGCTCGGCGCGGTGCTGGGTGTGTTCGGCGTGATCGCCGGCATCGCCGCGGCTGATGCCGCCCGCGACCGCTATCGCCACTACGGCTACTACGGTGGCGGTCCGTACTACGGCGGGCCCTATGCGCCTCCGCCGCCCGCCTACTACGGCGGCCCGTACGGGTACGGCTACTACCGGTAAGCGCCGCCAACAGAACGGTGCTCCCGATCAACTGGCGCCGCCTCGTGCGGCGCCTTTTCTTTTGCAGAACGCCGCATTCGTTAACGGACTTCTGACCGATGCGGTGTATGTCTATGGCATGACTGATTCGGTCGACCGGCTTTACGAGCAGGTGATCGCGGCGAAGGACGCCGATCCTTCGGTTTCGCGAACCGCTCGGCTGTTGCGCGCCGGACGGGCCAAGACCGCCAAGAAGCTCGCCGAGGAAGCCGTCGAGGTCGTCATCGACGCCATGAGCGGCGAGCGCGAGGCAGTGATCCGCGAAAGCGCGGACCTTCTCTACAATCTCACGGTGCTGTGGGTGGCCGCCGGCGTGCATCCGGACGAGGTCTGGAAGGAGATGGCGCGGCGCGAGCGGCTGTTCGGCATCGCCGAGAAGCTGCCGAAGAAAGTGGCCGAGGCCGCGCACCGTCGCAAAGTTGTCGTACTCCACGGTCGCCGCATTCCGAAGCGGCGCTGATCCTCGCCCGGCTTCGGCCTTAATCCCGTTATGCGCAAAAATGCCCATGCGCGATGACGCGTGGACATTAGCTCCCGCCGCCGCTAAGCAAGCCCGCCATGCTGAGACGTATGTACGACTGGTGCATCCGCGCCGCCGAGAAGCCCTATGCCACCTGGCTGATGGGCTTCATTTCTTTCATCGAAAGCTCGTTCTTCCCGATCCCGCCGGACACGATGCTGATTCCGATGTCGCTGGCGCGGCCGGACCGGGCGTGGCGCTACGCCCATATTTGCACGCTGACATCGGTCGCGGGCGGCGTGCTCGGCTATTTCATCGGGGCGGAGCTTTATGACACGGTCGGCGGCTGGCTGATCCAGCTCTACGGCTACGGCGACAAGGTCGACGCGTTCCGCGCCGCCTATGCGACCTGGGGCACCTGGATCATCCTGCTCAAGGGCGTCACCCCGATCCCCTACAAGATCGTGACGATCACGTCGGGCTTCGCCGGCTACAATTTCTGGATGTTCGTGGTGCTGTCGCTGATCGCCCGCGGCATGCGCTTCTACCTGCTGGCCTTCTTGCTCAACCGCTACGGCCCCCAGGCTCGCGAAATCATCGAAAAGCGGCTCGGATTCTGGGTCACGATCAGCGTGATCGTCCTCGTCTTGGGCATCATCGGCGCGCTATACTTGTTCTGAGCCGGGAACCGCGGTCCTCATTTTTGCCACGACGTCCCGGCAGTTTCCGGCGGATTCGGACTTCGCCGGAATTTGGGACGACGCCGGTTGAGCCATGTTCGGCCATTGTGACGAGATCCGTTTTCCGAAATCGGCCCGCGCGGGCGTGACGGCTGCGTGCGCCGTTCTGTCGCTGACCTTGGCGCAGACCGTGACCGCCCAGCAGCTTCCGCCGCCCGCCGCGCCTCCAGCGGCCGGCATCGTGTCGTCACCGACGCCGATTGCGCCGCCTCCGCCCGTGCAAGCCGAGCCCTCGCCACCTCCTGCGCCAGCGGCTCCAAGCCAATCGACGGGTGCGCTCGGAGCGATGCAGAAATTCTTCGAAGAAGGGGCCGCGAACTTCCGCACGCACCTGCAAGGCGCGAAGTCGAAGTTTGATGAACTCAGCAGCGATGCGGCCGCGAACCGCAAAAACTTCGACGAAGGCGCCGAGACGGCGAGAAAGAATGCGGTCGAAGCGACCAGGAGCGCGGTTGAGTCGATGACGAAGCTGCCGGCCTCGCGGGTTGCGCAGGGCCGGGAGCGTTGCGAGGTCGCCGCAAATGGCGCGCCGGATTGTCAGGCTGCGGCCGAGAACCTCTGCAAGAAGCAAGGCTTCTCCGGCGGCAAGAGCATGGACTTCACTTCGGCCGAGGAATGCCCGGCGCGGGTCTATCTATCGGGCCGGCAGAGCGGCGGCGAGTGCAAGACGGTGACGTTCATCAGCCGCGCGATGTGCCAGTAGGGCCGCGTCTGAGCAGATTTTCAATCAGTTGACGGTTTGCGGCGCGGCTTGTTGTGCCGTCGCTTGGCGCGCAAGAAGCTCGCGCTTCTTCTTGGCTTCGTCGAAACCGTGCATGCCGACGAACCATTGCAGGGCAACGATCGCGCCCTTCACCGGCTGGAGCAGCGCAAGCGACAGCCCGACCACCATCGCAGGCCACAGCACCGCATGGACCCAATAGGGCGGTGCATAGTGGGTCTCGGTGAACAGCACCAGCGGCACGACGATGTGCCCGACGATGAAGATCACGATGTAGGCCGGGAAGTCGTCGGCGCGGTGGTGGTGATAGACCTCACCGCACACGTCGCAATGATCGATCACCTTGAGGAACTTGCCGAACAATTTGCCCTCGCCGCAGTTCGGGCAGCGGCAGAAAAAGCCACGTCGCATCGCGGCCATCAGCGTTTGCGCGGTCTGTGGAACGGAACCCGTTTCAGTGTTCATGTCGATCGCCCAATCGGAAAACCCGATCGCGAAGCTCCGTTGCGGGCCTCGCGATCAAACAACGCTTAGATAAGCGCGCGCCGGGTTGTTTCTAGGCCCGGCGCCGCTTCTTAGAGCGCTTTTTGCCGCCTTTGAAAATCTCCGCGCACGCAGTGCTGAGTTGCTTGCGGTTCTTGACCAGACAGGAGCGGACCTTCTTTTCGTCCGGAATCTGCTGGCTGCAGAACTTCAGCGCGTCGGGCGTGCAGGCCGCCTCGGCTTCTGCGCGTGTGGCGGCGTTGGCCGGTGAGGCGAAACTCGCCGCGCCAAACGAGAGAACGACGGCAGTCAGCAGGACAGAAAGGCGGAGGTTCATTTCTTAGTACCTGTGGCTGATGGGAAGTTCTTCGGCGGGGAACAGCGAGATTACACGACAACCCTTGTCGGTGACCACGACTTCTTCCTCGATGCGCGCGGCGGAGTAGCCGTCCGTCGCCGGGCAATAGGTTTCGATCGCGAACACCATGCCTTCCTTGATCTCGGTCGGGTGGTCCATCGAGACCACGCGCGAGATAATCGGGCGCTCGTGCAGCGCGAGGCCAAGGCCGTGCGCGAACTGCAAGCCGAACGCCGACATTTCGTCGGGGAAGCCGAATTCGCCGGCCTTCGGGAAGGCCGCGCAGATGTGCGCCGTCGACGCGCCGGGCTTGATCCGCACCATCGCGTTGTCGAGCCACTCACGCGCCTTCTTGTAGGCATCGCGCTGCGAGTCCGTCGCGCGGCCGACATTGAAGGTACGGTAGTAGCAGGTGCGGTAGCCCATGAAGGACTGCAGGATGTCGAAGAACGCCTGATCGCCGGGGCGGATCATGCGGTCGGTGAAGTTGTGCGGGTGCGGATTGCAGCGCTCGCCGGAGATGGCGTTGATCGCTTCGACGTCGTCGGAGCCGTGGGTGTAGAGGAACTTGTTCACCTCGGCGACGATGTCGTTCTCGCGCACGCCCGGCTTGAGCTGCTCGTTGATGAGCTGATAGGCGCCGTCGACCATTGCGGCGGCGCGATTGAGCAGCGCGATCTCGTCGTTCGACTTCAGCTCGCGCGCCTCCAGCATGGTCTGCTGGCCGTCGGCGATCTTGAGGCCGGCCTTCTCGAGCTCGAACATCATCGGCGGCTCGATGATGTCGACGCCGATCGGCATCTTGTCGACGCCGGCTTCCTTCAGCAGCGACGCGATCTCCTTGGCGTGACGCTCCATCAGGCCGAACTGCGGCGCGACGGTGCCACGCAGACCGACGAGACCGGCCTTGCAGTTCTCCGGCTTGAGCCACGGCGAATAGAGCTTGTGGTGCACGGCGGCCGAGCCGAAGTCCCACAGGATCGGATCGGGGCTGTTGCGCGTCAGCAGCGCCCAGCGCGAGAGCTTGTCGCGCTCCCACTCGCCGATCTTGGTCGAGGTCAGATAACGGATGTTGTTGACGTCGAACACCAGCAGCGCGCCGAGTTCGGACTTTTCGAGCGCCTGGCGGGCGCGGCCGATGCGGTATTTATGCAGGCGGCGGTAATCGACGCGCTCCTCGAAGTCGACGCCCATGGTTCCAAGCGCGGGCAGGGCGCGGCCCCAGTTCCAGCGCGGATTGATGTCCTCGGCGCGGATCTGCGTCGGCTCGCGCTTGACGATGTCATCCATGGGTTTCTCCCTCGTATTTGTTTGGGGCCGGTCGGCCCGCAGGGTGTCCAGGCCATTATAGCCTAGCGAGCCCCGCGTTTCGGGCATGGCTTTATACGTTCTCACCCGCGAGGGAAAGACGCGCGAAATGCGGCTTAAGCACCCGCGTTGGTGGGCGTGCTCAACGCGTCCGCCGCGAGCTTTTCGAGATGTTCGCGGATGTCGGCGGGCCAGGTCGCAGTTCGATGGCCGAACGTCGCTGCATCGCCGGCGAACAACGCGCGCGCGGCATCCTCAAAGCCGGGGCGGTCGCCGCCCATTACGGACATGAATTTGTAGGCCGCGTTCTGCGATGCGCGGATGCGATCCTTGCCCATGTTGGCGCGGGCTGCCTGTTCCACGAGCTTGCGCAACGCGACCGATGCGCCGCCCGGTTGGCTCGCCAGCCAGTCCCAGTGGCGCGGCAGGAGCGTGACCTCGCGGGCAACCACGCCAAGCTTCGGGCGGCCTGGGCCGCGCGGAGCTTCCGGCTCGGATTGCGCCGGCGCCGCGGCAGGAAGGCGGCGCAGCACGTCGTCGCGCGAGCCGCGCAGATCGAGTTCGATGGGCGCGCTGGTTTCAGCATCAAAGATGAGGATCGGCGCGTGATGCGGCCGCGTGACGGCCTTCTTCGCCGCGAGAGCCACGGACGGCAGATCGCCTGCGGCGATGCGGATGTCGCCCTCGAAGGCGATGACACCGGCGTTCTTGGTCATAGTGGAATTCTCCCGTTCGTTGGGAGTTATACCCGGATAATATTCGATGTCAATATTGCCCGGGTAAAATAGGGGCGGTCAGGTTTCCGCCACCACGCGCCGGAGCGCACCGCGAAGGTCCGCGGCATCGCGCGGACCGAAGGCCAATTCGAACTCCTTCTGCGCCTCACGCCATTTCGCTTGCGCGGCCTTGAAGCGGGTTTCGCCTGTCGACGTCAGCTTGAGTTTTTTGACGCGCGCGTCGTCGCCCGGCGCGATCGTCAGCAGCTTGTCGCGCTCCAGCGGGCGGATCGCGCGGCCGAGCGTGGTGCGGTCCATCACCATCGCCTTCGCCAATTCGTTGATGGAAAGCGGGCCGAGCCGGTTGAGCTTCGATAGGATCGAATATTGCGAGCCGCGCAGGCCGCTGGGCGCGAGATGCTTGTCGTAGATCTGGCTGACGTGACGCGTGGCCTGACGAAGCGCCAGGCAATTGCACTCGGTCTGGTCGAGAGCGGGGGGTGTTGTTTCTGCGGTCGGCTTCTTTTGCATGGCTCACATTCCCGCGATGTGGCGGCCAATCGGGATTGGCCTCCTTGCCAATAGGTGCATATGCGCGTATCCAAGGTCAAGAGATAAGTGCATATGCACATATTAGGGCAGCGGTAGAGAGGCACCGGCCATGGACCCGCGTACGAAGCTTCTGCTGGAGGCCCCGGTCGGTCCGACCATCGTCCGCCTCGCGCTCCCCAACGTCGCCGTGATGGTGGTGCAGGCCTCCATCGGCCTGATCGAGACCTATTTCGTCGCCAAGCTCGGGCTCGATGCGCTCGCCGGCATGGCGCTGGTGTTTCCATTGTTCATGCTGCTGCAAATGGTATCCGCGGGCGCGATGGGCGGCGGCATTCTGTCGGCGATCGCCCGCACGCTCGGAGCAGGGCGGCAGGACCGCGCGAATGAACTCGTCTGGTATGCCATCGCGATCACGGTCACGCTCGGCGCGGCAACGACCGTCGCGGCGCTGCTGTTCGGCCCCAAGCTCTATGCCCTGATGGGCGGACGCGACGGATCGCTTGCTGCCGCCACGACTTATTCGGCGTTGGTGTTCGCGGGCGCGATCCCGCTGTGGCTGTTCAATTCGTTTGCCGCGGTGATCCGTGGCACCGGCAACATGGTCTTCCCGGCGACGATCATCATCGTCGGCGCGTTGATCCTCGTTCCGGTGTCGCCGCTGCTGATCTTCGGTCTCGGACCGTTTCCGAAGCTCGGCATCGCGGGCGGCGCAGCGGCGGTCGTGTTTTACTATTCGATCGGCTGCGCGATCTTTGCCTGGTATCTCTGGTCGGGCCGCGGCGTGCTGAAGCCGTCGCTCATTCCGCCGCGCTTCGAGTGGGCACCGATGCGCGACATCCTGAATGTCGGACTCACGTCGTCGATCGTCAGCCTCTCGACCAATGTGACAGCCGCCACTGCAACAGGTCTCGCGGGCCTTGTGAGCCCCGCCGCCGTCGCCGGTTACGGCACCGGCGTGCGGCTCGAATATCTGCTGGTGCCGCTGGTGTTCGGCCTTGGCGCGCCGGTCGCCGCGATGGTCGGCACCTGCATCGGCGCGGGCAACCGCGCGCGTGCGCTGCGTGTCGCCTGGACCGGTGCGGCCATCGCGGGCGGCATCACGGAAGTCATCGGACTCGCGGCAGCAATTTTTCCTGCTGCGTGGCTCTCATTGTTCGGTGACGATCCGAAGATGATCGAGGTCGGCACCAGCTATCTGCGCATCGTCGGACCCGCCTATGGCTTCTTTGGTGGCGGACTCGCGCTCTACTTCGCTTCGCAAGGCGCGGGGAAGGTCGGCTGGGCGATGATGGTCGCCGTGTTGCGTGTCGTCATCGCCGCGGGTGGCGGCTGGATCGCCGTCACGCAGTTCGGCGGCAGCAGCGGCCTGTTCATCGTCTTGTCCGTGGCGCTCGTCATCTACGGTATCGCCAATGTCGTTGCGGTGGCGAGCGGGGTATGGTTCACCGCGCCGAAACAGAAGGCCGTGCCCGCCGCGCAGCCTTCGTGAGGTGACGGAGGACGACGATGCTCTATCTCGAAGACCTGAAGCCCGGCGACGTTCACAAGGGCGAGGGCGCGGCCTCGGTGACCACCGACACCATCAAGACATTCGCGAAAGAATTCGATCCGCAGCCGTTTCATGTCGATGAGGCGGCCGCGTCGAAGACGCTGTTCGGCGGGCTCGCCGCCAGCGGCTGGCACACGGCGGCGACCACGATGAAGCTCCTGGTCGAAGGCGGCTTGCCGCTTGCGGGTGGCATCATCGGCGCGAGCGTGGACGAGGTGCGCTGGCCGCGCCCGGTGCGTCCGGGCGACAAGCTTCGCGTCGAAAGCGAAGTGCTCGAGGTGCGGCCATCGAAGTCGCGGCCGGAGCAAGGCATCGCGCGCGTGCGCACCACGACGCTCAACCAGAAGGATGAGCCGGTGCAGATCATGACATCCAATCTCGTGGTCCAGCGCCGTCCCGCCTAGGTGTAGCGCAAATTGCATTGACGGGAATCGCGCGATAGAGCATCGCCCACTGCGGTCCAACGTGGCCGAATCAGGGGGAAACCACCGATGCTGATGATTGATCGCGCACGCGCGGCGCTTGCGCTGTCCGCTGCGGCCATCCTGTTGTTCGGCGCGCAGGCGCATGCGCAAGACGCAAAATATCCTGCAAAGAAAGTCGATTTCATCGTGGCCTTTGCGGCTGGCGGCTTTGCCGACACGCTGGCGCGTTTCGTGGCGCAAAAGCTCAACGAGAAGTGGGGCCAGCCGGTGATCATCGAGAACCGCGGCGGTGCCGGTGGCAACACCGCGGCGCGCGCGGTGCGCGGCATGGAGCCGGACGGCTACACCGTTCTCGTGACCACCACGGCCATCGCGATCAACCCGACGATGTACAAGAAGCTCGACTTCACGGTCGATCAGCTCGCGACCGTCGCCATTCCAGCGGCGTCGCCCGAGACGATTGCCGCGCATCCGAGCAAGGGCGCGGGCGGCCTGAAGGGTTTCCTCGCCGCCAACAAGGATCGCGAGGTGACCTTCGCCTCGGCCGGCGTCGGCTCAGGCTCGCATCTCGCGGCGGAGTATTTCTTCAAGGTGCACGCCAAGGCCAAGGCGTTGCACGTGCCGTTCCGCGGCGGCGCACCGGCGATCCAGGCCGTGCTCGGCGATCAGATCGATCTGATCGCCTCGTCGTTCGGCGTCACGTCTCAGGTCGTCGACGGCAAGCTCACCGGCCTTGCGGTCGCAAGCCCGCAGCGCAACCCGGCGATGCCGGCGGTGCCGACCTACAAGGAAAGCGGTTTCGATTTCGAGGCGGAGTCCTGGGTCGGCTTCTTCGTGCCGGCGAAGACCGATCCGAAGATCGTCGAGCAGCTCAACGCCGCCATCAATGAGGTGGTGTCTGATGGGGCGGCTCGCGACTACCTCACCAAAGTGGGATTCCGCGTCGCACCGCGCAACGCGAAGGAATCCCAGGCCTACATGACCTCCGAAGTCGCCAAGTGGGGCGAGATGGTGCGGACGGTCGGGGTCTATGTGGATTGAGAGCGGAGCATTTCCCGCGCAATTCCGGCCTTGTCCGGCAACTCCGCAACCGAGGTTCCTTCGACGGACCGCCATGCGGTGCAGTCAGAGGATGTTTGTCATTTTAATGTTGCAATGCAGAAAATCCCATGCTGCAATGCGGCCGATCAATAGTCGAAGGTGACGGCTATGACCGCGAAAAATCTCCGGCGGCAAGCGGCGAAATGCGCCACGCTCGCCAAGCAAACTCAAGACGCCGAGAGCCGTGAACGGTATCTGCGTCTGGAGCAGATGTATGTTCACCTCGCCGAGACCGAGGAAAGCACGCTCGAAAGCAAAATCGAGTCGGCCGCGTAGGCTCTAAATCAAATTTTGCGGTTCAGGCCGCCCTCGCAGCACCGGCGCTCCGCCCCGCCGTTCAAGCCACCTTCTTTCCCCACAGCCGCGCCGAAGCGATGTCCGCGCCCTCGCGGATCGACTTCAGCTTCAGCCACACCACCGGTTCGATCACCCATTCGCGCTTCGTGAACGTGCCGAAGCCGCAATCGGTCGAAGCGATGACGCGCTCGCGGTCGCCGACGACGGACACCGCCTCCTCGATCCGACGCGCCACCACCTCCGGGTGCTCGACGAAGTTCGACGTGGTCTCCACCACGCCCGGGATCAGCATCATGTGAGACGGCAGCTTGTGCTTCTTGAATGCGGAATATTCATGCGCGTGGCGCGGATTGGAGAACTCGATGGAGAGCGCGCCGACATTGGCGGTGTAGAGCGCAGGCAGGATCTTCTCGAGCGGAATGTCGTGGATGTGGGGTCCTTCCCAGTTTCCATAACAAATGTGTAGCCGCACGCGGTCGCGCGGAATGCCCTCGATGCCCTTGTTGATCGCGGCGACGTGGAGTTCGCACTTCTTCACGAAGTCCGCGTCCGAGAGATCGCGGAACAGCATGGTGCGGTCCATCGCAAGATCCGGCGCGTCGATCTGAACGAGCAGTCCGGCCTTGTGAATGGTCTGGTACTCGTTCTTCATCTCGCGCGCGATCGCGTCGAGATAGGCCTCGTGTGAATCGTAGTGGGCGTTCAGCATCGTGCTGGAGATGATGCCGGGCGAGGGCGCGGTCATGAACTGCTCGGAGAACGCCTTCGCCTCGCCGGTGATCTTCTTGAAGCGCGCGATCTCGTTCTCGAGCGGCTTGGTGTCGAGATACTTGATCTCCTTCTGCGCCTCCGGCGCGCCCTGCTGGCCCTTGGTCATGTGCGGGAAGCGGCGCATCAGATAGGCGACCAGCTCGGGGAATTCCTCGAACTCCTTGCCGCGGCGGCGCTGCGACACGCCGCCAAAGCCGGACATGCGCTGCGGAATGTAGGTCTGGAAGCCGACGCGCTGCTGCTCGCCGTCGTTGCCGACGTCGATGCCGGCCCTCTTCTGCTCGTCGACGACGTGCCGAACCGCCTTGTTCAGCTCGTTCTCCATGAGCTGCTTGTCGTAGCTCTCACCGGCCTCCTGGCTCATGAGCAGGTTCGACAGCGTCTCGTTGCGCGGCAGGCTGCCGACATGTGTGGTGAGGATGCGGTCGCGGCTCAGGATCATTCGTTCACTCCCGTAAGCGTCTTTTGGTTGCCTTCACCATAACCGTATTCATGGTGCCGTGTCAGGGTTGGGCTTTGTGGGCAGCGGCCCCGCTTTTCGCCTAAGATCGCGGGTGCAGGAGGAAGAACGCCATGATCTTTCTCAAGTCCGCTTTCTGGGCTGCTGTCGCGCTGGTCGCGGCCGTGCAGGTTGCGTCAGCGCAGCAACGCTGTCCGCCGAATTCGAGCGCCGAAGTTGTCGCCATCCCGGGCAATCTGAACACAGCCCAATGCTTCTGCGATCCGGGCTTCACGCCCGTCAATGGACGATGCGTGCGCAGCCGGACGGACGCGCCGCCGCCGAACGATCCGACTCGTGGGCTGGTCGCGCCGATGCAGCGACGAGGCGTTCAGTAAGTCTCGACGTGATAGCGGCCGGCCGCGCGCATGTCGGCCCGCAAGGCCGGCCATTCGATCTGCGCGCTCTGGCAGATCGTGGAAAAGGCTTCCTCGACACCGCTCTCCATGCCGCGCAAGCCGCAGAGATAGACGTGGGTGTGCGGATTCCTCAGGAAGATGCCGACCTCATCCGCCTTCTGCCGCATCAGGTCCTGCACGTAGACCTTCTGCTGGCCGGGGACGCGCGAATAGGCGAAGTGCTTGCGCAGCAGCCCTTCCGGCACCTTTTGCAGTGGACCGAAGTAGGGAAGCTCCTCCGGCCGGCGCGCGCCGAAGAACAGCATCATGCGGCCCGGTGCATCCTTCATCGTGCGGCGGCGGCGCTCGGTGAAGCCGCGGAACGGCGCCGAGCCCGTGCCGGTGCAGATCATCAGGATGTTGGCGAGCGGATCGTTCGGCATCAGGAACGTTGCGCCGAACGGCCCGGTAACCTGAACCCTGTCGCCCTTCTTCAGATCGCAGATGTAGTTCGAGCAGACGCCGTTCGGCTCGCGTTTGACGGTGAGTGCGAGATTGTTCGCGTTCGGCTTCTCGCCGTCGCGTGGGCTGGCAACCGAATAGAGCCGGATGCGATGTGCTGCGCCGTTCGCGTCCACACCGGGCGCGACGATGCCGATGCTTTGTCCTTCGAGGATGGGGAAGGTGGTGTCGCCGAAATCCAGGATGATGTGGCGGACGTCGTTCTCGGCGTCGTCCGCGGTGAGCCGGTAGTTGCCGGCGACCGTGGCGACCGCGCAGCGTTGACGGTTGAAGAGATTGATCTTGGGCTTCTCAGCGGACGCAGGCGCAACACTCTTGCCGCCTGCACCGCCATGCGCCTCCGCGATCAGATGGGCCACCTCGTCGTCCTCGGCTTCGCCGGTTTCGACGTTCTCCTGCGCGGGAAGTTCATTCCAGCCGAACTGGTCGGTCAGGCTGTAGTGGCTCGTCACCTTGCGCCAGTTGTCGATCGCGCCCGTGGGGCACGGAGAAATGCAATCGAGACAGAAATTGCACTTCTCGGGATCGACGACGTAGTTGTTGTCATCGTGGGTGACCGCATCGACCGGGCAGGTGTCCTCGCAGGTGTTGCACCGGATGCAGATTTCCGGGTCGATCACGTGCTGCTTGTGCCGCGCGTTCGCGGCGGTTGCGATTTCCGCCATATCGTCCACCGTTTCCAAATTCGTGCTTGTCGGCCGCGGCGCCGTTCAAACGGCGCCCCAGGCAACATGCATTATAATGCATGTTGCCTGGGGCTGACAATCCCGGCCATCGATCTGTGAGGGGTGGCGGCGCTTTTGTGAGCGTTTCATGGGTATTCTCAGTGGGATACCGGGTTTCTGGCCCATCCGCCGGCTGCCGCCGCCGAATGCAGGGCTTGCCAGCCGGGCGGCAACATGCATGATAATGCATGTTAGGCGGGTGCGGCACCTCCTATCCATTGGAAAGAAACGATAAAAGGCCGCAGCGGGATGGATATGGCTCAAGCACTTCAAACCGCCGCTTCTGAGCGGGCGCCGCGCGGGGATGTTCCGCGCGATTACAATTTCGCTGCCGACATTCTCGACAGAAATCTGAAGGCGGGCCGCGCCAACAAGGCCGCTTTTATCGACGTGCGCGGAAGCTGGACCTATGGGCAGCTTGCGGATCGCGCGGCGCGCTTTGCCGCGGTTCTGCGCTCGCTCGGCGTGCGGCGCGAGGAGCGTGTGCTGATGTGCATGCTCGACACCATCGACTGGCCGACGGCGTTCCTTGGCTGTCTGAAGGCGGGCGTGGTTGCGATCCCGGTCAACACGCTGATGACCGAGGACGACTACCGTTTCATGCTGACCGACAGCCGCGCGCGGATGCTGATCGTGTCGGACGCGCTCTATCCGCGGTTCGAAAGCCTCATCAAGGTATGCCCCGATCTCGAGCATGTCGTCGTATCGGGCGACAACGCGCACGGACACCAGAAATTCGAGGATCTGATTGTTGCGGCGAGGCCAGATCCGGCGACGGCCGCGACCAAGCGCGACGACATTGCGTTCTGGCTCTACACCTCGGGCTCGACCGGCAAGCCCAAGGGGGCGGTGCATCTGCACGGCGATCTCAAGCTGACCGACGATCTCTACGGCGGCCCCTATCTCAACCTCACCGAGAAGGACGTCTGCTATTCGGTCGCAAAGCTGTTCTTCGCTTACGGGCTCGGCAACGCGCTGACGTTTCCGATGTCAGCCGGTGCGACGACCGTGCTGCTGGCCGATCGCCCGACGCCAGAGAGCGTGTCGGAGCTTCTGCGCAAGCATCCGGTAACGGTGTTCTATGCGGTGCCGACGTTTTATGCCGCCTTCCTCGCGAGCAACAACGTTCCGCAGAAACCCGAACTGAAACTGCGCTGCTGCGTGTCGGCGGGCGAGGCATTGCCCACGGACGTGGGCAAGCGTTGGGTCGAGCGTTACGGCGTCGACATTCTCGACGGCATCGGCTCGACCGAGATGCTGCACATCTTCCTGTCGAATCGCGTCGGCGAGGTGAAATACGGCACCACGGGCAAGCCGGTCCCCGGCTACGACTGCAAGCTCGTCGATGACGACGGCCTGCCGGTGAAGAAGGGCGAGATGGGCGAACTGCTGATCAAGGGGCCCACCAGCGCCATCATGTACTGGAACAACCGCGAGCAGTCGCGAACCACCTTCCTCGGCGAATGGACGCGCTCCGGCGACAAATATGTCGAGGACGAGGACGGCTATTTCGTCTACTGCGGCCGCCGCGACGACATGTTGAAGGTCTCAGGTCTCTACGTTTCGCCGTTCGAGGTTGAAGGCGCTCTGGCGACCCATCCGGATGTGCTGGAGGCGGCGGTGGTGGCTTGGCCGGACGCCGATGGGCTGATCAAACCTAAGGCTTTCGTCGTACTCAAAGCCCCTGACGACAAGGCAAGCGACCTCATGTCGCGGGCGCTTCAGGACCATGTGAAGGCGGTCCTGGCCCCGTACAAATACCCTCGGTGGATCGAATTCCGCCGCGACCTGCCCAAGACCGCGACGGGCAAGATTCAGCGCTTCAAATTGCGCGCGGAGGCGGGCTAGAATTGGTTTAAGCTTAAAAGGTCCTGAGCTGCCAAGGACCAACGGTCTAAGATTTTACGAGATCAAGGCGTCACCAGAAGGAACGGGATTATGAAAAAGGTTCTCCTCTCTGCTTGCGCGATTGTCGCGCTCGCCACGGCGCCGGCCGTGGCCCAGCAGAAGACCATCAAGATCGGTTTCGTCAGCACGTTCAGCGGCCCGGTCGCCGCGATCGGCAACGACATGCGCAACTCCTTCGAGCTTGCACTCGACCACATGGGCCGCAAGCTCGGCGGTCTTCCGGTCGAGGTCATCTACGAGGATGACCAGATCAAGCCCGAGGTCGGCGTGCAGAAGACGCAGAAGCTGATCGAATCCGACAAGGTCGATTTCGTCGTCGGCTACATCTGGTCGAACGTGCTGCTCGCTTCGCTCAAGCCGCTGGTCGACAGCAAGACCGTGACGATCATCACCAACGCCGGTCCCTCGCAGGTCGCGGGCGAGCTGTGCTCGCCGTATGTGTTCTCGACCTCCTGGAACAACGACCAGACGCCGCAGGCCGTCGGCCTCTACATGAACCAGAAGAACGTCAAGACCGCGTTCCTGATCGGACCGAACTACGCGGCCGGCAAGGACATGCTCGAGGGCGTTGCTTCGACCTTCAAGGGCCAGATCATCGGCCGCGAGCTCACGAGATGGCCTGATCAACTCGACTTCTCCGCCGAGCTTTCGAAAGCGCGCGCGGCGAAGCCCGACGCGATCTTCGCCTTCTATCCGGGCGGCGCGGGCATCCAGTTCGTCACGCAATACGCGCAGTCGGGCCTCAAGGGCCAGATCCCGCTCTATACGGCGTTCACCATCGACGAGTTGTCGCTGCCGCGCCTGAAGGACCTCGCGGTCGGCGTGCCGGGCGCGCAGGAGTGGGTGAACGACCTGCCGAATGACGCGAACAAGAAGTTCGTCGCCGACTACAAGACGAAGTACAAGGCCTCGCCGTCGTTCTACGGCGCGCAGACCTATGACGCCGCAACCCTGATCGACAGCGCGCTCAAGCAGACCAAGGGCAACACTGCGGACAAGGACGCGCTACGCAAGGCGATCGAAAAGGCCGACTTCAAGTCGGTGCGCGGCAACTTCAAGTTCGGCCGCAACCACGTTCCGATCCAGAACTTCTATCTGCAGGACGTGGTGAAGGACGGCGACGACTACCGGCTCAAGACCGTCGCGACCATCGTCGAGAACGACGTGGACAAGCACGTCGACAAGTGCCCGATGAAGTAGTCGCCGGGCGATCGATTGGCGGGGCGGCGGAAGCGCAAGCGCTTCTGCCGTCCTGCGTTTCTGGGGGGATGGCCTGCCCTTTGCATTGAAGGGTGAGGGCTCATAACGCGGGACCAATGCTGTATTTCATCGAGCAATGCCTGAACGGCGTGCAACTCGGGATGCTGCTGTTCCTTCTGGCGGCGGGGTTGACGCTGATCTTCGGGATCATGGACCTCGTCAACCTTGCCCACGGCTCGCTCTACATGATCGGGGCGTATTTCGCCGCGACGTTCGCGGCGCTGACCGGAAGCTTCGTGCTCGGGGCGATCCTCGCGCTGCTCGCGACGTTGCTTTTCGGGATGGCGCTCGAGGTCGTGGCGATCCGGCGTCTGTACGGACGAGACCATCTTGATCACGTGCTCGGCACGTTCGGATTGCTCCTGTTCTTCAACGAGCTCGTCCGGCTGATCTGGGGTCCGGCCGGCATGACGTTACCATTGCCACCGGAGATGCTCAGCGCCGTACAGGTTCTTCCGGGCGTGTACTACCCGATCTACAGATTGGTGATCATCCTTGCCACGCTCGCGGTCGCGCTCCTCCTCTACATCCTCGTGATGAAGACCCGCGTCGGCATGCTGATCCGGGCCGGCGCCTCGAACCGTGAAATGGTCGGCGCGCTCGGCGTGAACATCAAGCTGCTCTACACGCTCGTGTTCGGCCTCGGCGCCGCGCTCGCGGGCTTCGCCGGGCTGATGCAGGCGCCGATCCTCACCGTGCAGATCGGCATGGGCGAGAACATCCTCATCCTCGCCTTCGTCGTCATCATCATCGGCGGCATCGGCTCGATCCGCGGCGCGTTCGTCGCGGCGATCATCGTCGGCCTGATCGACACCATCGGCCGCGCGTTCCTGCCCGATCTCCTGCGCCAGTTCCTGAGCTACAGCGCGGGCTCCAGCCTCGGCCCGGCGCTGTCCTCGATGATGATTTACATGCTGATGGCGCTGGTGCTTGTGTTCCGGCCCGAAGGCCTGTTTCCGGCGACCAGCAAATGAGCGCGTATTTGACGCCGCGGAATGTGTTTGTCGTCGCGTTGCTCGTCGTTCTCGCGCTCGTGCCGGTCTACAGCGCGGCGGTCGGCAACACGTTCCTGATGTCGCTGTTCACCCGCATCATCATCCTTGCGATCGCGGCGGTGAGCCTGAATCTCATCATGGGGTTCGGCGGCATGGTCAGCTTCGGCCACGCGGTCTATCTCGGCATCGGCGGCTACGTCGTCGGCATCCTGGCGAAGGAGGGGATCAACTCCGGCTTCATCCAGTGGCCGCTGGCGTTGATCGCTTCCGGCGTGTTCGCGCTCGGCGTCGGCGCGCTGTGCCTGCGCACCCGCGGCGTCTACTTCATCATGATCACGCTCGCCTTCGCGCAGATGGTCTATTACATCGCGATCGGTCTCGACCGTTACGGTGGTGACGACGGACTCACGATCTACAAGCGCAGCCAGTTCGGCGACTGGATCAACCTCTCCAACAAGACAGTCTTCTACTATCTCTGCCTCGTCCTGCTGCTGCTCGTCGTCTATTTCGTCTGGCGGCTGGTCAACTCGCGCTTCGGTCTCGCGATCCAAGGCGCGCGCTCCAACGAGCGGCGCATGCGCGCCATCGGCTTCCCGACGTTCCGCTACAAGCTCGCCTGCTTCGTCATCGCGGGCATGATCTGCGGGCTCTCGGGCGTGCTGCTCGCCAACCACACCGACTTCATCAGCCCGGCGATGATGCATTGGACGCGCTCCGGCGATCTCATCGTCATGGCCGTGCTCGGCGGCATGGGCAGCGTGTTCGGCCCGGTGATCGGCTCTGTCGCGCTTCTGGTGCTCGAAGAGGTGCTGCCCTACGCCATCGGCTTCGTCGCCAAATTCTTCACCACGCAGGACGTCTCGGCGGCGCGCGAATACTGGCAGCTCATTCTTGGCCCGATGCTGCTCCTGATCGTGCTCTACGCGCGCGGCGGCATCGACGGCCTTCTCGGGAGGGCGCGCCGTGGCTGACACGCTCCTCAAGGTCGAATTCCTCACCAAGCGCTTCGGCGGCGTCGTCGCCTCCGACAACATCGTGCTCGACGTTCGTCCGGGCGAGTTACACGCCATCATCGGCCCGAACGGTGCCGGAAAAACCACGCTGATCGGCCAGCTCACCGGCGAACTCACGCCCGACGCCGGCAAGATTTATTTCGACGACGAGGACATCACCGAGTTGCCTGTGTACGAGCGCAGCGCCATGGGGCTGGCGCGCTCGTTCCAGATCACCTCGCTGTTCCGCGATTTCACCGTGCTCGACAACGTCGCGCTCGCGATCCAGGCCCATGCCGGGCACTCGTTCCGCTTCTGGCGCGACGCCCGCACGCAATCCGAGCTCCGCGAGCCCGCGCGCGCCACGCTCGCGCGGGTCGGCCTGTCACATCGCGAGAACGACATCGTCGCGAACATGAGCCACGGTGAGCATCGCCAGATCGAGCTTGCGATGGCACTCGCCAGCAAGCCGCGGCTGATGCTGCTCGACGAACCGATGGCGGGGCTCGGCCCCGACGAGTCATCGCGTATGGTGGCGACGCTGCGCGAATTGAAGAAGGAGGTCAGCATCCTCCTGATCGAGCACGACATGGAAGCGGTGTTCGCACTCGCCGACCGCATCAGCGTGCTGGTTTACGGCCGCGTCATCGCATGCGGCCTGCCGGACGAAATCCGCGTCAATCCGGAGGTGCGCAAGGCCTACCTCGGCGATCAGGAGGCGGTCGGTGGCTGAGAACCTCCTCCAGGTCAGCAACATCGAGACCTGCTACGGCCAGAGTCAGGTGCTGTTCGGCATTTCGCTTGAGATCGCGGCGGGCGAGATGGTCACGCTCATGGGCCGCAACGGCATGGGCAAGACCACGACCGTTCGTTCGATCATGGGGCTGACGCCGGCGCGCGCCGGGACGATCCGCTTCGCCGGCGAAGACATCCGCACGCGGCCGGCCTATCGCGTGGCGCAACTCGGCCTGGGCCTTGTGCCCGAAGGGCGGCAGATTTTCCCGAACCTCAACGTGCGCGAAAATCTGGTGGCGACTGCGGCGAACCGCGGCAAGGTGGACAACTGTTGGACGCTCGATCGCGTGTGCGATCTGTTTCCGCGCCTGCGCGAACGTTTTTCCAGTATGGGCAATCAATTGTCGGGCGGTGAGCAGCAGATGCTTGCGGTCGGCCGCGCGCTGATGACCAATCCGCGTCTGCTTATTCTTGATGAGGCGACCGAAGGGCTTGCGCCGCTCATTCGCGAAGAAATCTGGCAATGCCTGACGCGGCTGAAGCAAGCCGGGCAGTCGATCCTGGTGATCGACAAGAACGTCGGCGCGCTGACGCGGATCGCCGACCGGCACTATGTGATCGAGCGTGGCAAGGTGATGTGGAAGGGAACTTCGGCGGAACTCGCGGCGGCGCCGGAGGTTCAGCATCGGTATTTGGGCATATGATCGCCGGATATAAACTCCGGTGTCATCGTCCGCGAAAGCGGACGATCCAGCGCTGGATACCCCGCTTTCGCGGGGCATGACAGCCGAGTGTGTAGAGCGACAGCGGAGTGCGCGTGACCAATCTCTCCGACCAAGGCTTCCTCGACATCGGGCCGCACAAGCTCGAATACCGCATGATCGGGCCACGGCCGGACGCCGCGCCGACGCTCGTCGTGCTTCACGAAGGCCTCGGCTGCGTCGGCCTGTGGGGCGACTTCCCGGAAAAGCTTCAGGCCGCGACGGGCTTCGGTGTGTTTGTCTATTCCCGTGCAGGCTACGGCAGGTCGAGTCCGGTGCAGCTGCCGCGTCCGGTGACCTTCATGCACGACGAAGCGCACGACGTGCTGCCGAAGCTGCTCGATGCGATCGGCTTTCAGCGCGGCATGCTGGTCGGCCACAGCGACGGCGCGTCGATCTCCGCGATCTACGCCGGCAGCGTGCAGGACCATCGCGTGCGCGGGCTGGTGTTGATGGCGCCGCACTTCATCGTCGAGGATATCAGCGTCGCCTCCATCGCCGAGATCAGGAAGAACTATGAGACGACCGATCTGCGCGCCAAGCTGGCGCGCTGGCACGCCAATGTGGACGTCGCATTCCGCGGCTGGTCGGAAACCTGGCTCGATCCGCACTTCCGCGACTGGGGCCTGCACGAAGAATTGGCGCACATCCGCGTGCCGATGCTGATCGTGCAGGGCGAGGACGACCAGTACGGCACGGTGAAGCAGATCGAGGTGGCCAAGGACGAGTGCTACTGCCCGGTCGAGGTCGCGCTGATGCCGAAGGTGAAGCACGTGCCGCACCGGGAGGCCCCGGAGGCCACGCTTTCGGTGGTTTCGGGCTTCTGCACCCGGATACTCCGGGAGCACGAGGGGCAGCGGAAAACCGCCTAAAACCCGCTTGCCTGCACTATAGAACATGAATTATAGTGCATATCAGGCAGGTGGACAGGTAGGCGACCTTGGCAGGCTCAAAGACCCAGGCTCAGTCCCGCGAACGCACCGGCGTCACCACTGAGGCCGCGCAAGCGGATATTGATTTCGCACAAGCGGTCGGCCGCATGGTGCGGCTCGGACGCGCCAAGCGCGGCATGTCGCGCCGCCAGCTCGCGCAGGACTCCGGCACCTCCGAACGCTATCTCGCGCAGATCGAAGGCGGCGCCGGTAATCCGTCTATTCTCGTGGTGCGCTCGATCGCGCAGGCGCTGGAACTTCCGCTGATTGAGTTGCTGCCGATGACCGGCTCGGAGTCCTACGCGCGGATCATCGAATTGCTCGGGCGCGTGCCGCCCTCCGAATGGCCTTCGATTGCCGAGGCTGTCGAGCAGCGGATCGAACGCGCCGCGATTTCCGACCGCGCCGGGCGCATCGGGCTCGTGGGTCTGCGCGGCGCTGGCAAATCGACGCTCGGCAAGGCGCTGGCCGACAAGCTCGGCGTGCCGTTCGTCGAGCTCAATCGCATGGTCGAGCAGCAATACGGTGCGAGCGTGTCGCTCCTCATCGAGATGTCGGGCCTCGCGACGTTCCGCCGCCATGAACGAGCATGCCTCGAGCGCGTTATCGCAGAGAACGAGCGGGCGGTGATCGCGACGGCGGGCGGTATCGTCTCCAATCCCGAGACCTACGCCTTGTTGCTGCGCCGCACGCACACGGTCTGGATCAGCGCGCAGCCCGAGGAACACATGAACCGGGTGATGAAGCAGGGCGACTTCCGGCCGATGGCACGCAATCGTGAAGCGATGGCGGACCTTCACGCCATCCTCGAAGCCCGCCGCGGGGACTATGCTCGCGCCGAGGCGTCGCTCGACACATCGGATGCGAGCATCGCGCAGAGCCTTTCGAAATTGCAGAAGATCGTGGCGCCCTGGTCGAAGGCGCAGGCTTAAGTTTAACGCGTAAGGATTCGAGAGATGGCTGAAGCGGATCGGAAACTGTCGAACGGCGCCGAGCGGATCGATTTCCAAACCGATCCGTCGCGTTACAGGCATTGGAAGCTCTCGACCGACGGCGAGGTCGGCACGCTGACGATGGACGTGGACGAGAATGCGCCGCTGTTCGAGGGCTATCAGCTCAAGCTGAATTCCTACGATCTCGGCGTGGACATCGAACTCGCCGATGCGCTGGAGCGGCTGCGCTTCGAGCATCCCGAGGTGAAGGTCGTGCTGATGCGTTCGGGCAAGCCGCGCGTGTTCTGCGCGGGCGCCAACATCCGCATGCTTGCGGGCGCGACCCATCCGCACAAGGTGAATTTCTGCAAGTTCACCAACGAGACGCGAAATTCGATCGAGGACGCGAGCGAGAATTCGAGCCAGCGCACGATCTGCGTGGTGACCGGCTCCTGCGCGGGCGGCGGTTATGAATTGGCGCTGGCCGCGGACCACATCATCCTGACCGACGACGGCTCCTCGACGGTGTCGCTGCCGGAACTGCCGCTGCTCGCGGTGCTGCCGGGCACCGGCGGGCTCACGCGCGTCACCGACAAGCGCAAGGTGCGCCGAGACCATGCCGACGTGTTCTGCACGACGGAGGAGGGCGTCAAGGGCAAGCGCGCTGTGGATTGGCGTCTGGTGGACGAGATCGTGTCGAACACCAAGCTCGATCAGGTGGTGGCCGAGCGCGCCAAGGAATTCGCCGCGAAGTCGGATCGCCCGGGCGATGCGAAGGGCATCGCGCTGAAGCCGTTGAAGCGCGAACGCACCAAGGACGGCGCCAAATACAGCGCGGTGTCGGTCGAGTATTCGCGCGGCGAGCGGATCGCGACGATTACGCTGCGCGGGCCGGATGCGGCTCCGCCGAAATCTGCCGATGAGATGGCCGCTCAGGGCGCGGAGTTCTGGCCGTTGCGGCTGGCGCGCGAACTCGACGACGCGGTCCTCGATTTGCGGATCAACGAGCTGGATACGGCGGTGATCGTGTTCAAGTCCGAGGGCGATCCGGAGCAGGTCGTCGCTTACGACAAGTTCCTCGAAGCCAACGCCAAGCACTGGCTCGCCCGCGAGGTGATGCTGAAGTGGAAGCGGGTGCTCAAGCGCGTCGATCTGACGTCACGCTCGATCGTGACGCTGGTGGAGCCGGGCTCGTGCTTTGTGGGGACACTGGCCGAATTCGTGTTCGCCGCCGACCGTTCCTACATGTTGATCGGCCAGATGGATGGCGACAACAAACCGCCGGCTGCGATCGTCCTCGGCGAAGCCAACACGTCGGGCCGGCTGCCGATGAGCAACGGTTTGTCGCGGCTCGCCACGCGCTTCCTCGACGATCAGGCGCAACTAGACAGGGTGAAGGCTGCCACGGGCGAGAAGCTCGATGCGGAAGCTGCGGAAGAACTCGGCCTCGTCACCTTCGCGCTCGACGATATTGATTGGGAGGACGAAATCCGCGTCTTCCTCGAGGAGCGCGCCAGCTTCTCCGCCGACGGTCTCACAGGCCTCGAAGCGAACCTGCGCTTCGGCGGGCCGGAGACGATGGAGACGAAAATCTTCGCGCGGCTGACCGCGTGGCAGAACTGGATTTTCCAACGGCCGAACGCCGTTGGCGAGGAGGGCGCGCTGCGCCGCTACGGCACCGGCCAGAAGGCCGTGTTCGACACCAAGCGAGTTTGAGAGGAGCGTGCGATGGACATCATCAACGTCGACTATCGCGAGAAGATTCCGAACAACGTGAATCTCACCGAGGACCGCCGCGTCCTGAAGGCGCTGGAGGGCTGGCACCCGGGCTACCTCAACTGGTGGAAGGACATGGGGCCGGACGGCTTCCAGGAGGCGATGGTGTATCTGCGCACCGCCGTTTCGGTTGATCCGAAGGGCTGGGCGAAGTTCGACTACGTGAAGATGCCGGATTATCGCTGGGGCATCCTGCTCGCGCCGCCGGAAGAGAACCGCAAAATCCCGTTCGGCGAGCATTACGGCGAGCCGGCGTGGCAGGAGGTGCCGGGCGAAATCCGCGCGACGCTGCGCCGTCTCGTGGTGATCCAGGGCGACACCGAGCCCGCTTCGGTCGAGCAACAGCGCCATCTCGGCAAAACCGCGCCATCGCTCTACGACATGCGCAACCTGTTCCAGGTCAACGTGGAGGAGGGCCGTCACCTGTGGGCGATGGTCTATATCCTGCACAAGTATTTCGGCCGCGATGGCCGCGAGGAGGCGGACGAGTTGCTCCGCCGTCGCTCGGGTTCGGACGATGCGCCGCGCATGCTCGGCGCGTTCAACGAGGCGACGCCGGACTGGCTGTCGTTCTTCATGTTCACGTTCTTCACCGATCGCGACGGCAAGATGCAGCTCGAGTCGCTTGCGCAGTCGGGTTTCGATCCGCTGTCCCGCACCTGCCGTTTCATGCTGACCGAGGAAGCGCACCACATGTTCGTGGGCGAGACCGGCATCGGCCGTACCGTGCAGCGCACCTGCGAGGCGATGAAGGCCGCGGGCATCGAAGATCCGAACGACATTGCAAAGGTCCGCGCGCTCGGTGTCATCGATCTGCCGACGATCCAGAAGAAGCTGAACCTGCACTACTCGCTATCGCTCGATCTGTTCGGCTCGGAGGTCTCGACCAACGCAGCGAACGCGTTCTCGTCCGGCATCAAGGGTCGTTTCCGCGAGACCACGATCGACGACGATCACCGCCTCGAGAACTCGACCTATCCAGTGCTGAAATACATCAACGGCGAGATCAAGCTGGTCGATGAGCCGGCGCTGACCGCGCTCAACATGCGGCTCCGCGACGACTATACGCAGGACTGCGCCAAGGGTGTCGAGCGCTTCAACAAGATCATCGAGCGCACCGGCGTGAACTTCAAGCTCGCACTGCCGCACGTCGCCTTCAACCGACGGATCGGTGAGTTCAAGGATGTCGAGGCGACGCCGTCGGGCGTTCTGCTCGATCCCGCGAACTGGGCGAAGGAGAAGGACAAGCACCTGCCGTCGTCCTCGGATGGCGATTTCATCGCCTCGCTGATGAAACCGGTCATGGAGCCCGGCCAGTTCGCGCCATGGATCTCGCCGCCGAAGGTCGGCATCGACAACAAGCCCGGCGACTTCGAATACGTGCAGATCGCGGCATAAGCGGTCTCGCGCCCTTATAGGGCGGTGCTAGACTGATCCGGTCGGGAGGCCGGGTCATGAAACACGCGGCAGCATTCGTGCTGTGTCTCATGTTGTGTCTTGCGCTGGCATTTGCGAACAGCGCACGCGCGCAATCCGACGACTATCCGCAACGGACCGTCACCTTTCTCTGTCCGTTTCCCGCGGGCGGCGGCACCGACATCCTGACGCGGCTGCTCGCGCAGGAGCTTCAGGACAAGCTGAAGAAGCCGGTGATCGTCGAGAACCGCGTCGGTGCAGGCACGATCATTGCGGCGACCGCTGCGGCGAAATCGCCGCCGGACGGGCATACTTTGTTTCTTGCGCCGATCACGACGCTCGCGATCGGGCCGAGCGTGTTCAAATCACTGCCCTACGACACGGTGAAGGATTTTGCGCCGATCGGGCTCGTCGGTTCGGCGCAGTTCGGTCTCATCGCCAACCCGAATCTGGGCGTCAACACGCTTCCTGAATTGATCGCACTGATCAAAAGCAAGAACGGAGGCATGAGTTACGCCACATCGGGCGCCTCGACGCCGCATCATCTGTTCATGGAGATGTTTCTGAAAATGATCGGCGCGAAGGCGCAGCACGTGCCCTATCGCGGCAGCGGTCCGGCGCTGACCGATGTGATCGGCGGGCAGATCCCGATGATGATGGTCGATCTCGCAGTGGCATTGCCTGCGATCCAGGAGCGCAGGGTGAAGCTCTTTGGCATCACCTCGCCACAGCGGATCAAGGCGCTGCCGGACGTTCCGACCATCGCGGAGGCGGGATTGCCGGGCTATGCCGCGACCGGCTGGTTCTCGGTGGTCGCGGCGGCGCGAACGCCGAAGCCGATCGTCAACCGGCTGAATGCGATCCTGATGGACTATCTCAAGCGTCCTGCAACGCGCGACAAATTGCAGGCGCAGACGATCGAACCGCTGACCAGCACGCCGGAAGAATTCGAGAAGTTCATTCCCGCAGAGATTGCCAAATGGGCGCAGGTGGTGAAGGACGCCGGCATCGAGCCGCAGTAACGGCTCAATCCTGCTTCGGGATTTTCGCGTCCGCCACCACCTTGGCGAACAGCTCGATATCGGCCTTGAAGCGTGCGGCGAATTCGTCGGGCGTCGAGCCGACCGGCTCGTTGCCGCCGGTGCGGAGAAGATTCAACACGTCCGGTGACTTCAGCGCCTTTGCGGTTTCCTGCTGGAGACGCACCACGATCTCGCGCGGCGTTCCTGCCGGGACGAAGAGGCCCTGCCAGGAGCCGGATTCGAACCCCGGAATGGTTTCACCGATGGTCGGCGCGTTCGGCATGGCGGGCGAGCGCTTGGCGCCGAACACCGCAAGCGCCTTGATCTGATGACCTTCGACGAGCGGCACGGCCGGCGCCATCGGGATCACGGCGACTTGTATTTCGCCCGCAATCAGTGCGGCGTTGAGCGGTGCATCCCCGCGATAGGGCACAGCCATGATCTCGATTCCGGTCCGGCTTTTCAGCATTTCCATCGTAAGCTGGAGAGGATTTCCGACGCCGGTCGAGCCGTAGTTGAGACCGCCTGGCTTGGCCTTTGCGAGTGCGATGAACTCGGCGGCGTTCTTGGCCTCGAACTTGGTCGAGGCGGCCAGCACGAGTTGCGACTGGACCACCTGCGTGACTGGGATGAAATCCTTGTGCACGTCGAACGGCAGCGTCTTGTAGAGCGCCGGGCTGATCGCGAGGCCGTTGGTGGTGAGCAGTATCGAGTAGCCGTCGGGCGGCGACTTCGCGAGCGCGTCTGGCGCCATGTTGCCGCCCGCGCCGGCGCGGTTCTCGATGATCACCGGTTGGCCCATCTGCTCGGTCAGCTTCTGTCCGATCATGCGGCCGATGGTGTCCACCGCGCCGCCTGCGGCGAACGGGATGAAGAGGCGCAAGGGCCGGTTCGGATAGTTCTGCGCCTGCGCCATGCCGAGTGAGGCGAAGACGAGCGAAAGCGCGAGCCAGATGCGTTTCATGGCAGCGTTCCTCCCCGGAGAGCCCGATCTGTCGCCGGGCTTTGCTCATCAGCAAAACAGAAGATCGGCGCGAGTGGAAGCGGCCGGGGCGGGCGCGGTGGTGGCAAAAGAAAACCGCCATCCGGACGAGCCCGGATGGCGGTTATCAGATCAGCGCTGGTTGAAGCGGATTACTCCGCCGCGGCGCGTGCGCCGCTCGAGTGCACCGACGCGATGTAGTCCATCGCCGCCTGCACGCCGCCCTTCTTGTGCGGAATGCCGGCGACCGACAGCGCCATCTCGGTGATGCCGAGCGCGCCGATCAGCGTGCCGTCGTTGATGTCGCCGAGGTGGCCGATGCGGAAGTACTTGCCCGCGTACTGACCGAAGCTCGCGCCGTAGGAGATGTTGAAGTGCTCGAGCGCCAGCGCGCGGAACTTGTCGGCGTCGTGGCCTTCCGGCGTCAGGATCGCCGTGATGGTCGGCGAGGCCTGCTTGGCGTTCTTGTTGAGGTTCTCGAGTCCCCAGGCCGCAACCGCGCGGCGGGTCGCTTCCGCGAGGCGGTCGTGACGCGCGAACACGTTGTCGAGACCTTCTTCGTGAAGCATCTCGATGCCTTCATTGAGGCCGTGCAGCATCTGCGTCGCCGGCGTGTACGGGAAGAAGCCGACCTTGTTCATGTTCAGCATGTCGTCCCAGGCGAAGAACGACTTCGGCAGCTTCGAGGTCTCGTTGGCCTTGAGCGCTTTCTGGCTGACCGCGTTGAACGACATGCCCGGCGGCAGCATCAGGCCCTTCTGCGCGCCGCCGACCGAGACGTCCACGCCCCATTCATCGTGGCGGTAGTCGGCCGAGGCGAGCGAGGAGATCGTATCGACCAGGAGCAGCGCCGGATGGCCGGCGGCGTCGATGGCCTTGCGGATCTCGGCGATCGGCGTCAGCGCGCCGGTCGAGGTCTCGTTGTGCAGAACGCAGACCGCCTTGATCTCCTTGTTCTTGTCTTCGCGGAGCTTGGCTTCGATCAGCTTCGGATCGGCGCCCTGGCGCCAGTCGGTCGAAATGAACTCGGGCTTGAGGCCGAGACGCTCCGCCATCTTCTTCCACAGCGTCGCGAACTGGCCGGTCTCGATCATCAGCACGCGGTCGCCGGGCGACAGCGTGTTCGAGAGAGCGGCTTCCCACGCGCCGGTGCCGGTCGCGGTGTAGATGATGACCGGGTTGGTGGTCTTGAAGATGGTCTTGATGCCCTCAAGCGCCTTCTTGGCGAGCTTGGCGAACTCGGGACCGCGGTGGTCGATCACCGGACGATCCATCGCCCGCAGGATGCGGTCGGGCACGGGCGACGGGCCCGGAATCTGCAAGAAGTGGCGGCCGGCCTGGCGCGCGGAGTTCTGGGCCATCGAAGGCTCCTTTAAGGCGGATTTTATTGGGCTGATAGGCCCGGCAAGCGGCGTTGAACTCGATTGTCACAGTCCGGTCAAGCCCCCGGAACTTCTATCGGTCGATACGGCTACCAAATTGACCGCACAGGGAAGGGAAATGGTCCTTGAACCGGGCCGTTTTCATTCCGCCGAACAGTTGCACGCGGCGCAACCCAGCCGCGACATGTGGGAGGCAGGGCAATGGTCCATGTGTCCCTGCGCCAAAAAATCCATTGGATATCGGCCCGCTTGGCCCGATAGCACCGGCCCCGAAAGCCCGGATATATAGACGGAGCCCCGGCGAGAGACCGGCGGCCAGGGAGGCGTGGCGTGGCGGAACGGGTGTTGCCGGGATTGGAGCGGCGGCTGAAAGCCGAGGTGACCGGCGATGTGCATTTCGACCGGTTCACGCGCGGCCGTTACGCGACCGACGCCTCGCATTACCAGATCATGCCGGTCGGCGTCGTGGCGCCGAAGACGATGGACGAGGCCGAGCGCGCCATCGCCATTGCGCGCGAGGAGGGCGTCACCGTGCTGCCGCGCGGCGGCGGCTCGTCGCAGGCCGGGCAGACTGTGAACCACTCGCTGGTGCTCGACTGCTCGAAGCACTTGAACAAGATTCTCGATCTCGATGTGGCGGGCAAACGCTGCCGCGTGCAGCCGGGCATCGTCCTCGATGATCTCAATCGCCAGCTCAAGCAACACGGACTCTGGTTTCCGGTCGATGTCTCAACGGCCTCGCGCGCGACCATCGGCGGCATGACCGCGAACAACTCCTGCGGCGGGCGTTCGCTGCGCTATGGCAACACGCGCGAGAACGTGCTGTCGATCGACGCGCTGCTGGCGGACGGCAGCAAAGCGCATTTCGGGCCGGTGACGTCCGATTTGTCCGATCTTTCCGACGACTCTCCGCTGAAGCCGCTGGCGCGCGATCTGTTTGCGCTCGGCGCGCGCGAGGCGGGCGAGATCGCCGCGCGCTTTCCGAAGGTGCAGCGCCGTGTCGGCGGTTACAACATCGACTCGCTGGTGCCGGGACGCAACGACATCAACCTCGCGCACATTCTTGTTGGCTCGGAAGGCACGCTGGCGTTCTCGACCGCGATCGATCTCAAGCTTTCGCCGGTGCTCGGCAAGCGCGCGGTCGGTGCGTGCCACTTCGGCAGCTTTCACGAGGCGATGGCGGCCGCGCAATATCTGGTGAAGCTCGCGCCGATTGCGGTGGAGCTGGTGGACGCAACGATGATTTCGCTCGCCCGCGAGATCGCCATGTTCCGCCCGACGCTGGACGCGTTCATCCGGGGCGAGCCGCAGGCTTTGCTGCTGGTCGAGTTCGCCGAGCCGGAATGGGCGGAGAACGAGCGGCGGCTTGCGCGGCTCCACGAATTGATGGGCGATCTCGGTTTTGCGTGGAGCCACGGCGGCGATTACTGGGGCGGTGTGGTCGATATCGTCGATCCAAAGCTCCAGGCCGCGATCACCGAGCTTCGCACCGCCGGCCTCAACATCATGATGTCGATGAAGGATGCCGGAAAGCCGATCTCCTTCGTCGAAGATTGCGCGGTGCCGCTGGAGCACCTCGCCGACTACACCGCGCGGCTCACCGACGTGTTCCACAAGAACGGCACGACCGGCACCTGGTACGCGCATGCGTCGGTCGGGTGCCTGCATGTGCGGCCGATCCTGAACCTGCGGTTGGAGAAGGACGTCAAGGCGATGCGAAACATCGCCGAGGAGGCCTTCGCGTTCGTGCGAGAATACAAGGGCTCGCACTCCGGCGAGCATGGCGACGGCCTCGTTCGCTCGGAGTTCAACGAGCCGATGTTCGGCTCGCGGCTCGCGCGCGCCTTTGAGGAGGTCAAGGATCGCTTCGATCCGAACGGCCTGTTCAATCCCGGCAAGATCGTGCGTGCGCCGAAGTTCGACGATCGCTCGAACTTCCGCTACGCGCCGGGCTACGCCGCGCAGGAGATGAATTCGCGGCTCGACTGGTCCGCCTATCCCGGCAAGGGCGGCGGTTTTCAGGGCGCGGTCGAGATGTGCAACAACAACGGCGCGTGCCGTTCGCTTGCGGGCGGCGTGATGTGTCCGAGCTATCGCGTGACGCGCGACGAGAAGGACGTCACGCGCGGTCGCGCCAACTCGCTGCGGCTTGCGATCACTGGCCAGCTGGGCCCGGATGCGCTCACCTCCGACGAGATGGCCGAGACGCTGAAGCTCTGCGTGTCGTGCAAGGGCTGCAAGCGCGAGTGCCCGACAGGCGTCGACATGGCGCGGATGAAGATCGAGGTGCAGGCGGCGCGGGCGGAGAAGTTCGGCCTGTCGCTGCACGACCGGCTGGTGGGCTATTTGCCGCGCTACGCGCCCTACGCGGCGAAGATGCCGTGGCTGATGAACCTGCGCGAGACCTGGCCGAAGGCGAAGGAATGGTCTGAGACGTGGGCCGGGTTCAGTGCGAAACGTTCGCTGCCGAAGTGGCGCAGCGACGTGTTTGCCGGTCAGGACAGCGCGGGCGGCGAGCGCGAGGTTGTTTTGTTCGGCGACACGTTCAACCGCTACTTCGAGCGTGAAAATCTCGACGCGGCCTTGGCCGTGCTAAAGGCGGGCGGATACAAGGTCCACGTCGCAAAGCCCGCGAGTGGACGCCCGTTGTGCTGCGGCCGCACGTTCCTCTCCATCGGCAAGGTCGAGCAGGCGCGTGCCGAGGCGCAGCGCACGCTCGATGCGCTGAGGCCGTTCGTCGAGCGTGGCGTGCCGGTGGTGGGGCTCGAGCCGAGCTGTATCCTGAGCTTCCGCGACGAAGTGCCGGCGATGGTGAAGGGGGAAGCAGCCCAGCGTGTTTCAGCCAACGCCTTCACGTTCGAGGAATTCCTGGCGAACGAGGCGAAGGAAGGCCGGCTTAATCTGCCGCTCAAGAAGATCGCTGACCGCGCGCTGGTTCACGGCCATTGTCACCAGAAGGCGTTCGATGCGTTCAGCCCGGTCGAGACGGTGCTGAAGCTGGTCCCAGAACTCAAGGTCGAGACCATCGAGTCGAGCTGCTGCGGCATGGCCGGGTCGTTCGGATACAATGCCGAGACCATCGACGTGTCGCTTGCGATGGGCGAACTGTCGCTGCTTCCGGCCGTGCGCAAGGCTGATGCGAACACGATTGTCGTCGCCGACGGCACATCCTGCCGTCACCAGATCAAGGACGGCGCCGGCCGCGAAGCCATCCACGTCGCGCGTGTGCTGGCGATGGCTCTGTAAGAAGGACAACAAACATGGCTCTTCCCATCCTCCCCACCACGCTCGTCGGTTCGTTTCCGCAGCCGGATTGGCTGATCGACCGCGAGAAGCTCTCCAAGCAGGTGCCGCGCGTGCAGGCGAACCTGTGGCTGGTGAAGCCGAGCGAGCTTGAGCTGAAGCAGGATCAGGCGACGATCGACGCGATCAAGGATCAGGAGAGCGTCGGCCTCGACATCATCACCGACGGCGAGCAGCGCCGCGAAAGTTATTCGAGCCGATTCGCCACCGCGCTCGCGGGGGTCGACACGATCAACCACGGCACCACGATCAACCGCATGGGCAAGCCGATCCCGGTCCCACGCGTGACCGGCAAGATCGTGCGCAAACGCCCGGTCGAGGTGCGCGACATGGAATTCCTGCGCGCGTCGACAAAGCACCCGGTGAAGATGACGCTGCCGGGCCCGTTTACGATGACGAAACAGGCGCAGGACGATTTCTACAAGGACGAAGCGGCGATGGCGATGGACTACGCCGACGCCGTCAACGCCGAGATCAAGGACCTGTTCAAGGCCGGCGCCGACATCGTGCAGATCGACGAGCCGTGGATGGCGCAGTATCCCGATAAGGCGCGCGAGTACGGCGTGAAGGCGCTGAACCGCGCCTTGGAGGGTGTCACCGGCACCGTCGCGGTGCATCTGTGCTTCGGCTATGCGGCGGTGGTGAAGGACAAGGCGCGGGAGTACGGCTTCCTCGCCGAGTTAGAAGGCTCAAAGGCCAATCAGGTGTCGATCGAGGCGGCGCAGCCCGATCTCGATCTGATGGTTCTCCGCGACATGCCATCGAAGACGATCGTCCTCGGCGTCATTAGCCTGGGCGATCCGGCTGTCGAGACGCCGGAGATCGTGGCGGCGCGCATCCGCAAGGCGTTCGACCACGTTCCGCCCGAGCGCGTCGTGATCGCGCCGGATTGCGGCATGAAGTACCTGCCGCGCGAGGTTGCGTTGGGGAAGCTGAAGGCGATGGTTGAGGGCACGAAGATCGTGCGGAGGGAATTGGGGCGGTAGTTGGTTCCGCTTGCGGGACTCTTAGCTATTTAAGGCGGTGTCATTCCGGGGCGCGCCGAAAGGCGCGAACCCGGAATCCAGAAACGCGTTCGGAGCTTGCATCTGGATTCCGGGTTCGCTCGCTTCGCGAGCGCCCCGGAATGACAGCGGAGTGTGATTGCTGACGGTCAGGGCGCCCGCGATCGTCCCTTGCCCTCGGACTCGTCGATCGCGTCGAGGTACTCGTCGGATTTCTTCAGCTTGTCCATGTAACGGATCGCGCGTTTCTTGCTGAGCGCGAACGATTTTCCGTTGTACATTCCGCGCGCGCCGCAGGTCTCTCGGCCACAGACGCCGTCCTTGTCATCCAGCATGATCTTGCCGCCGGACACCTTCACGCTCAGCAGGCATTGCTTGCCTTGCGAGTCGGTGTCGCCGCGATAGACCAGCACGTCGCCATCCGCCTTGGCCACGCCGTTGATGTTGCATTCGTGGCCGTTGAAGAATTCGTAATGTGCACGGACGTAGGCCGAGGTCGGAGAGACCTTCACGATCTCCAGGATGTCCTCGGAATCGTATTTGCTGCCGTCAACGAGGCCGTTCTTGAACTGCTGCTTGTAAACGCCCGCAATGGCATCGACGTTCACGCCCGCTGCATAGGCGAGCGACCCGAGGGTCGCGGAAGCGGCGACAGTGAACGTCATGATGCCAAAGCGGAGTTTCATCAGCTCTTGATCCCCGACAGGAAGTCGAAGTCGCAGCCGTGCTCAGCCTGCGTCACCGTCTGGGTGTAGAGCTTCAGATAGCCGCGGTCGGGCTTCGGCAGCGGCTTCCATTCGGCCTTGCGCTTGGCGAGTTCCGCGTCGCTCACCTTGAAGTCGAGACGGCGGTTCTTGGAATCGAGCTTGATCATGTCGCCGTCACGCACATGCGCAAGCGGGCCGCCCGCCGCGGCCTCGGGGCTGATGTGCAGCACAACGGTGCCGAAGGCGGTGCCGCTCATGCGCGCGTCGGAGATGCGCACCATGTCCTTCACGCCCTTCGATCCGAGCTTCTTCGGGATCGGCAGCGCGCCGGCTTCCGGCATGCCCGGTGCGCCCATCGGACCGGCGTTGCGCAGCACCATCACGGTGTCGGGTGTCACATTGAGATTCGGATCGTCGATCCGCTTTTCCAGGTCTTCGAGCGAGTCGAACACCAGCGCCGGGCCTTCGTGCTGGAACAGTGAAGGCGTCGCTGCTGCGAGCTTGATCGCCGCACCGCCCGGCGCGAGGTTGCCCTTCAGGATCGCGATGGCCTCATTCTTCACCAGCGGATTGTCGAGCGGGCGGATGATCTTGTCGTCCACATAGGCCGGCCAGCGCGCGATGATCTGGCCGATGGTTTCGCCGTTGACGGTCTTGGCGTTGAGATCGAGGTGATCCTTCAGGCGGCGCCACAGCGACGGCAGGCTGCCGCCGGAGTGGAAGTCTTCCATGAAGTTGTTGCCGGCCGGCTTGAGGTCGAGCAGCACCGGCACGTCGCGGCCGACAGCATCGAGCTCTTCGAGATCGTAGGGAATGCCGGCGCGGCCCGCGATGGCGGCGAGATGCACGATGGCGTTGGTCGAACCCGACGTCGCTTGCAGGATCACCGAAGCATTCCGCAGGGCAGACTTGGTCAGGATCTCGCTCGGCTTGGGGCCGCCCGCGATCGCCATTTCGGCGGCGCGCTTGCCGGTCGCTTCGGCGAAGCGCCAGCGGTCGGACGAGACGGCCGGCGCGGTCGCCGAACCCGGCAGCATGAAGCCGAGCGTCTCGGCGAGGCAGGCCATCGTCGAGGCGGTGCCCATCACCATGCAGGTGCCCGAGGTCGGCATGAGCTGATCGTGCGCGCGGCCGAGGTCCGGGCCGTCGAGCGTGCCGGCGCGGAACTGCGCCCACAGCCGGCGGCAGTCGGTGCAGGCGCCGAGCCGCGCGCCCTCGTGCTTGCCGGCGAGCATCGAGCCGACATTGATGACGATCGCCGGCATGTCGGCGGAGATCGCGCCCATCAGTTCGGCCGGAATGGTCTTGTCGCAGCCGCCGATCAGCACGACGGCGTCGAGCGGCAGCGCCTTCACCATCTCCTCGACGTCCATCGCCATCAGGTTGCGAAGGAGCATCGAGGTCGGGAACGAGAACGCCTCGTGCAGCGAGACGGTCGGGAACACGAACGGCAGCGCGCCCGCGGCACGCACCCCGCGCGAGACCGCTTCCGCAACCTGCGGCGCGGTCTTGTGGCAGGGGTTGAAGTCCGACGCGGTGGAGAGGATGCCGACGATCGGCTTGTCGAGCGCCTCGTCGGTGAAGCCCGCGCCCTTCAGGAAGCCCCGCCGCAGGAACAGCGCGAACTCCTCATCGCCGTACTGAGCGAGACGCGAACGCAAACCTTTTTTCTTATCCACCATGGCATTCCCCAGACACTGAAAAAGACACCGAGCGCGCCGCGCGGACGCGGGCGTCATTGCTCAGGCGGAGGGCCTTGCTGTCAACGGGGTGCCGAAGGGGAAAGGGGGTGGCCCGCCCGGTGGGGGACGATACCGGGCGGGCCAATCTGATCGGCGCAGGGGGAAGGGGGGCGTCTGCTGCCGACCGATTAAAGTTTGCTGGCGGGATGGTGAAACCGCCGATGATCATTGGTCGTAGCGGCCCGGGGAAAGGTTCAAAGAAAGTTTGCAGATTTTTCCGGCCCGGAATCGGGGTCTTTGGGCGGGTTTTCGGGCCATTAACCGCCGGATAACCCCGTTCCGGCCTGTCTGCGGCGGTAATTTCACTTATTGTCCGGGCCGGTGTGCAGGAGGCGTGGATGCGACTGAATATCCGGCAGGCCGTGGCGGCGGCCGTCCTGTTTCTGGTTGTGGGGGGCGCCCAGGCGCAACCGCTCGACAAGGTGACGTTCGCGACCAATTGGGTGGCGCAGGGCGAGCACGGCGGCTTCTATCAGGCGCTGGTGGACGGCACATACAAGAAGTACGGCCTCGATGTGACGATCCTGCCGGGCGGGCCGAACGCCAATCACCGGCTCAGTCTGATCGCCGGGCGGATCGAGTTCTACATGAGCGCGAACACGCTTCAGGCGTTCGACGCGGCGTTGCAGAACATTCCGACAGTCTCGGTCTCGGCGATCTTCCAGAAGGAGCCGCAAGTCCTGATTGCGCATCCCGATCAGGGCATCGAGAAGTTCGACGACCTGAAGAAACTGACGCTGTTCATCTCCAAGGAAGGCATCGCCAGCTACTTCCAATGGATGAAGCGCGACTTCGGCTTTCGCGAAGAGCAGGTGAAGCCCTACACGTTCAATCCGCAGCCGTTCCTCGCCGACAAGAAGAGCGCGATGCAGGGCTACATCACATCTGAGCCCTTCGCGATCGAGCAGCAGGCGAAGCTCAAGCCGAAGCTGTTCCTGCTGGCGGACCAGGGCTTCGACAGCTATTCGACGCTGATCGAGACACGGCGCGATCTTGTGGAGAAGAACCCGGCGCTGGTGCAGCGCTTCGTCGATGCGAGCATCATCGGCTGGATGAATTATCTCTACGGCAACAACGCTGCGGCGAACGCGCGCATCAAGCGTGACAATCCGGAGATGACCGACGCGTTGCTCGCCTATTCGGTCGCGACGATGAAGCAATACGGCATTGTCGATTCCGGCGACACGGCGAAGCTCGGTGTCGGCGCGCTGACCGATGCGCGCATGGCGAGCTTCTACGACAAGATGGTGCGCGCGGGTGTGGTGAAGGCGGGGCTCGACTATAAAAAAGCGTACAGCACGCAGTTCGTGAACAAGGGCGTGGGGAACGACCTGCGCCCAAAATAAAAACTGCCGGGGAGGCGCACTTTGATACGCGGGCTGCTGGGTCTCGTTCTAGGCACCGTGCTTTCCGCTTCCGTCCTCGCGGACTCTTATCCCTCACGGCCGATCCGGCTGATCATTCCGTTCCCGCCCGCGGGCATCACTGATCTCGCCGGGCGTCTCGTCGCCGAGGGCTTGCGCGTCAAGCTCGGCCAGCCAGTGATCGTTGAGAACAAGGCCGGCGCCAATGGCGTCGTCGGCCTGCGCGAGCTGATGAAGTCCGATCCCGACGGCTACACGCTGATGATGGGCAATGTCGGCTCGCTCGTTATCAACTACGCGATGGATGCCAACGCGCCATTCGATCCGATGCGCGACGTGGTGCCGATCGCGGGCACGTCGGAATACGGCACGGCGATGATCGTGAACAACAAGACGCCGGTGAGCTCGGTGAAGGGCTTTATCGAATACGCGAAGGCGAGGCCTGGAAAGTTGAGCTTCGGTTCGACCGGCGTCGGCGCGCTCGACTATCTCGCGCCCGCGTTGTTCATGAAGCAGACCGGCACCCAGATGGTGCATGTGCCTTATCGTGGCGGGCCGCTGGCGCTGAACGATCTGCTTTCGGGGCAGATCGACTTGCTGATCGAGGTGTTTCCCGTGGTGATGGAGCAGATCCGCTCCGGCGCGGTGAAGGGCCTCGCGGTGAGCAACGCGCACCGCGTGCCGTCGGCTCCGAACCTGCCGACGTTCGAGGAGGCCGGCGTGCGCGATCTTGTGTTGACCGGCTGGCTCGGGCTTTACGGGCCGGCGAACCTGCCGAACGACATTCGCGACAAGCTGGGCGCCGCGACGGTCGAGGTGGTGAAGTCACCGGACACGCAACAGCGATTTCGAGACATCGGCTTCGAGCCGACCGGGCAGGGCGTGAAGGAATTCACAGCGCATCACGCCGCCGAGGTGAAGCGCTGGATGGCGTTTATCGGCGAACTGGGGCTGCGGAAATAGCCACGCCGAAGCGTCACCCGCGCCGGATCACCAGCCAGCCGAACAGCAACATCGCGGCAACGGATAGCAGCGAGCCGATGACCGCAAAGGGCTCGCCTGCCATGTTGCCGGTGTGGAGCATGGCGACGCCGATCGTCATCACGATGGTGCCGACGATCCAGACGCCCACTTGTACGAGGGCGGTTCGGCTGCGGTCGAGCGCGGGATGAAGCTGGTAGAAAACTCCGAACAGGAATAGCGACACCCATCCCAGCAGGTTCAGGTGAGCATGCGCGGGCATCGCGGAATGGTCCTTCACCATTCCCATGTGAATGCCCCAGGCCATTCCGGCGAGCGCCATCAGAACTGCGATCGGATAGCTGACCGACGATGCCTTCATATTCCCCATCTCCGTGCTGTCGAGCAGGCTTTTCGTGCGATACGCTGCGCGAATCGATCTGCTTCCGGAACAAGGCCTACCATTGCCCCCTTCACCGAGCGAGCGCCAATCCCCCGTCGTCGCATTGCGCGGCGTCGGCAAGACGTTCGGCAGCGGCACGGTGGCGCTCGACGGGCTCGATCTCGATGTGCGGAGCGGCGAATTTCTTTCGCTGCTCGGGCCGTCGGGCTGCGGCAAGTCCACGGCGCTCCGCATCATCGCGGGCCTGAGCGAAGCCTCGTGCGGCACGGTGACGTGGCCCGGCGGCGAGGGTGCAAAGCGCGGCATCGGCTTCGTCTTCCAGGAGCCGACGCTGATGCCGTGGGCTACGGTGTATTCGAACGTCTATCTGCCGCTGAAGCTCGCGGGTGTCGATCAATTTGCCGCCAGGCCGCGAATCGAGGAGACGCTGGACCGTGTAGGGTTGAGCGAGTTCAAGGACGCCTATCCGCGCGAGTTGTCCGGTGGCATGAAGATGCGCGTGTCGATTGCGCGGGCGCTCGTCACGTCGCCGCGTGTGCTCTTGATGGACGAGCCGTTCGCCGCGCTCGACGAGATCACGCGGTTCAAGCTCAACGACGATCTCGTGATGCTGTGGCGGATGCTCCGCATGACGGTGGTGTTCGTCACGCACTCGGTGTTCGAGTCCGTCTATCTCTCGCAGCGCGTCGTGGTGATGACGCGGCGGCCGGGGCGCGTGTTCTCCGAATTGTCGATCGACACGCAGAACCGCGACGCCGGTTTTCGCACCTCGGCGGAATACGGCGGCTTCTGCCGTCTTGCGTCCGATACGCTGGCGAAGGCGAGCGAAGCGCCGGCAGGGGCGGCGGCATGAGCGAGCCGGCGGATCGCAGCGAACGCATATTGCGTACGGTCATGCCCGTCGTCGTGCTCGCGCTGGGCGTGCTGATCTGGCATCTCGTCGTGAAGCTCAACGATCTGCCGCCCTATATCCTGCCGGGGCCGGGTCTGGTCATCTCCACATTGGTGCAGGACTGGCCGCTGTTGTCGGCGTCGCTGCTCGCAACGCTGGAGACGACGTTCGAAGGATTGCTGCTGGCCGTCGTCGGCGGTGTGGTGCTCGCGGTGCTGTTCAACCAGTCGCGGCTGCTCGAACACTCGCTTTATCCCTATGCCGTGATCCTTCAGGTCACGCCGGTGGTGGCGATTGCGCCGCTCCTTCTCATCTATCTGCCGCAGCAGGCGGCGGTGCTGGCCTGCGCGTGGATCGTCGCGTTCTTTCCGGTGCTCGCCAACACGACGCTTGGATTGAACTCGGTTGACCACAATCTGTCTGACCTGTTCCGCCTTTACGGAGCGTCGCGCTGGCAGGTGCTGTGGGAGCTGAAGATTCCCGCCGCGCTGCCGCACATGCTCGCCGGCATCAAGATCGCGGGCGGCCTCTCGCTGATCGGCGCGGTGGTCGCGGAGATCGCCGCGGGCTCCGCGGGCGCAGGCTCCGGGCTCGCCTATCGCATCGCGGAGTCGGGCTATCGTCTCAACATCCCGCGCATGTTCGCGGCGCTGTTGCTTCTCTCCATCGCCGGCATCGTGATCTTCGCGCTGCTGTCGGTGGTCACGAACCTGCTGCTGCGGCGCTGGCATGAGAGCGCCGTGGTGCGCGAGGTCTGATCAGCCGAGCACCAGGCGCAGCACGATCCCGAGAGCGGCCATCGCGACAACGACCTCGATCAGGCTGCGGTGGAAGCGGAAGGCCAGGATGCCCGCGATGATCGCGAGAGCCGCCGCTTTCAAATCGAGAGCCAGCGGATCGAAGGCGTACCAGCGCAGCCAGCCGGCGTGACGCTCGACGACATGGCCGAACAGGACGTGCAGCGCGAACCAGACCGTGAGGTTGAGGATGACGCCGACGACCGCCGCGGTGATCGCGGCGAGCGCGCCGGACAGTTTCTTGTTGGCGCGCAACTGCTCGACAAACGGCGCGCCGGCGAAAATCCACAGCATCGACGGCGTGAACGTGACCCACGTGGTCATCGCAGCACCGAGAACCCCCATCGTCACCGGCGAGAACGGCGCGGCGTCGCGGAAGCCCGCGAGGAAGCCGACGAACTGCGTGACCAGGATCAGCGGGCCGGGCGTGGTCTCGGCGAGGCCTAGGCCGTCGACCATTTCAGCCGCCGTCATCCAATGGTGCGTCTCGACCGCCTGCTGCGCCATGTAGGCGAGCAGCGCATAGGCGCCGCCGAAGCTGACCACCGCGAGCTTGGAGAAGAACAGCCCGATGCTGACCAGCACGTGGTTCGGGCCGAACGCCAGCAGCGCGAGCGCGACCGGCGCCCACCACGCAACGAGGCCGATGACGCTCGCGATGCCGGCCTGCTTCCAGCGATCCGGCGCGGGCGGAACCAACCCCGTCACGTCACCCTTGAGATTGAGCAGTGCAGGCGACGAGCGCGCCACCAGCCAGCCCACCAGCGCCGCGCCGATGACGATGATCGGGAACGGAATGCTGAGGAAAAAGATGCCGATGAACGCCGCTCCCGCCAGCGCGAGCAAGATGTTGGTCTTGAGCGCGCGCTTGCCGATGCGAATCAGCGCCTCCACCACGATCACCAGCACCGCGGCCTTGATGCCGAACAGCGCGCCGTCGATGAGCGGCACCCCGCGTCCGAGCGCGTAGAGCAGGCTCAAGCCCAGCATCACCAGCGCGCCGGGCAGCACGAACAGAATACCCGCCGCCAACCCGCCACGCACGCCATGCAGCAGCCAGCCGATGTAGGTCGCGAGCTTCTGCGCCTCGGGGCCCGGCAGCAGCATGCAGAAGTTCAACGCGTGCAGGAATCTAGCCTCGTCGACCCATTTCTTCTCGTCGACGACGATGCGGTGCATCATCGCGATCTGGCCGGCCGGTCCACCGAAGTTGATGCAGCCGATCTTGAACCAGGTCTTGAAGGCTTCGTTGAATGTCGGAGCCTGTGCGCTGCCGGTGATGTTGCTCGCTTCCACGGACGTCATCCTGCCCCTCACGCCGCCTTCGCCGGCCAATTGTGCCGCTCCTGCGCCGCGAAGCGCAGATAGCCGAACAAGGCATCGTAGACCATGAAGCCGTGTTGCAGGAGGCCGTGATCGTCGTCGCCAGCAAGCGCCGACAGCCCGAGCGAAATGGCGTGCAGCCCGGCGGCCTCCGGCGCGAGATCGGGCCGCGCCGTGTCCGCGCCGCGCACGATCAGTGCGAGCCGTGCCAGCGAGGGTTCGCTTTCGAGGCCGAACAGCTTGAGCATGGTGTCGAACGAGCAGCGCTCGCCTTCGTGTGAAAGCTCGACGCCTTCGATGTCGAAGGGGATGGCGCCGGTTTCATTCGCAACCGGCAGCACGAACTCCGGATCGACGTAGAGGATGCGCGCCTGCGCATCGATGAAGCGCCGGATCAGCCATGGGCAGGCGACGCGGTCGATCTTCGGCCGCCGCCGCGTGACCCATTGGCTCGGGCGGCGCGGCGCAAAGCGCTCCAGCGCAGTTCTGTTGACCAGCGGTAATCCCGCTTCGGACCACGCCGCATACCCGCCCGCAAGAATATGCGCATCGAAGCCTTCGCTGCGCAGCCAGGCGGTCGGCGCCTGGCTCAGCTCCTTGCCCTGCTTGCAGGACAAAACGACAGGGCGGTTGCGGTCGAGACTCTGCGACCATTGCCCGACCTGTGAAAAATCCTGCCACATCGCGGCCGGCAGCACGCCCGGCGCGGCGTCGTAGATGTCACGCCGCCGCACGTCGATCAGTTGCGGCGCCTGCGCCGAACCAATGAGTTTCCAGAGATCGATGGGAGAGAGTGAGAAGCTCGCCAAATGCATAGCCCCCTCCGTATTCAGAGGAGGCGGTGCTTGGGCGTTGAGCTTTGGGCTCGCGGGCCTTGGAAGTGCGGGGCGACCGCCGCAGGCCCCACGTGCAACAAATAGCGCAGCGAACGACGATATTCAATGCAGGTTGTGCAGCGCTCGCCTGACAATTCGACACTCGTCAGTGGTGCGCGGCTCCGGTAGTTTGGCGTTATGTCCAACACAATCGATCTTGGCGGCCGGAATGCCGTGGTCACCGGTGGTGCGCAAGGCATTGGCCGGGCAATTGTCGAACGGTTGCTGGCGTCGGGCGCCGCTGTCGCGATCTGGGACCGCGATCAATCACGGGCTGAGAAAACCGTTGAGGAATTGCAGATGGCGGGCCGCGCCGCTGCTTTCTCGGTGGACGTTTCCAAGCTGTCCGATATTGAAGTGGCGCGCGATGCGACGCTGAAAGCGTTCGGCCGCATCGACATCCTCGTGAACAATGCGGGCATCACTGGACCCAACGCGACGACGTGGGAGTATCCGGTGGACGCTTGGCATCACGTGATGCACGCCAATCTCGACAGCGTGTTCTATTGCTGCCGCGTGATCGCGCCGCTGATGATCGCGCAGAACTACGGCCGCATCGTCAATGTTGCCTCGATCGCCGGCAAGGAAGGCAATCCGAACGCGCCGGCCTATTCGGCATCGAAGGCCGGCGTCATCGCGCTGACGAAATCGCTCGGCAAAGAGTTGGCGAGCTACGACATCGCGGTGAACTGCGTGACACCGGCAGCGGCGAAAACCGCAATCTTCAATCAGATGAGGCCGGAGCACATCGAATACATGCTGTCGAAAATCCCGCGCGGCCGCTTCGTTCTCGTCGAAGAGATCGCGGCCATGGTCGCGTTCTGTGCATCTGCCGATTGCTCCTTCACCACGGGCGCGGTGTTCGACATCTCCGGCGGGCGGGCGACGTATTGACCGACGCCGCCCACGACGCTCAACGCCAGCGGCTGATCGGCATCGCGCTGATGTGCGGCGCGGTGGTGCTGTTCGCCGGTCTCGATGCGATGGCGAAATGGCTCGGCGGCCATCTGCATCCGGTGCAGGTGACCGGCATGCGCTATATCAGCGCGTTCCTGATCGCGCTGATTGTCCTCAATCCGTTCACCCGGCCGAACATCCTCAAGACCGCGCAACCGCGGATGCAGTTCTTCCGTGGCTGCCTGATGCTCGGCACCACGCTGCTCAACTTCCTCTCCTTCCGCTACCTCCAGCTCGACGAGGCGCTGGCGATCATGTTCTCGACGCCGTTCCTCGTGGCGATCATGGCAGGGCCGATCCTGGGCGAATGGGTCGGGTGGCGGCGCTGGACCGCGATCATCGTGGGCTTCATCGGCGTGCTGGTGGTGATCCGTCCGGGCTTCGGCGGCGGCATGAAGTGGGCGGCGCTGATCTCGGTTGCTTCCGCCTTCTTCTACGCGGGGCTCGGGATTGTGACGCGGCTGGTCTCGCGCACGGACACCAGCGACACCACCTTGTTCTACGCCAACCTCACGGGCGTTCTTGTCATGATCCCGGTGCTGCCCTTCGTCTGGACCGCCATGCCGAGCGGGTTTGACCTGCTGCTCTTGGTCGCGGTCGGGGTTTGCGGCTCGGGCGGGCACTACCTTCTGATCGCCGCCCACCGGCGGGCGCCCGCGTCTGTGCTGTCGCCTTTCATGTACACCCAGCTCATCTGGGCCACGGCGCTGGGTTTCCTGGTGTTCGGGGATGTGCCCACGGAATGGACCCTGGCGGGCGCCTTAATCGTGGTCGCGTCCGGCCTTTACCTGATCTACCGCGAACGCAAGGTGACGGGGCGAGTTGCCCCACTCGATCCCGGTTGACAAAATGCGCCGCTCCCGCCTGATACGGCCAAAATCAGAGCCGCCTGAGGAAATGCCAAGGAATTGAACATGCTGGACAAAGCCGCCAAGCCGTCCGCCCCGAATGACGACATTGGGGAGGAGATCAGGCTCGAACTGTACCGGAGCCAGATCAATCTTCGTCTGGCCGAACAGCGCGCCTTCGATCTGTTCCTCCAGAACCTCGTGAAAGGCACCAGCCACCTCTCGCTGGGGCAGGAGGCTATCGCTGCCGGTTTCGCCACCGCCATGAAGAAGGGCGACCTGTCGTTCTGCACCTATCGCGGCCATGCCCACACGCTCGCCCGCGGCGTGCCGGTCGAGAAGGTGCTCGGCGAGCTGATGCAGCGCGACAACGGTCTGATGCGTGGCAAGGGCGGTTCCATGCACCTCACGTCCGAGGAGCATGGTGTGATGGGCTCCTACGCCATCATCGGTGCGCACCTGCCGATCGCCTGCGGCGCGGCGTGGCGCGCGCAGTACAAGGGCGAGAAGGATGTGACGGTCTGCTTCTTCGGCGACGGCACGACCAACATCGGCGCGTTCCACGAGGCGCTGAACTTCGCCGCGGTCTGGAAGCTGCCGGTGATCTTCGTCTGCGAAAACAATTTCTACATGGAATACACGCCGATCGGCGATGTGACGGCGGTGCCGAGCCCGGCGGGCGACCGCGCCTCGGCCTACGGTCTGGAAAAGATCGTGATTGATGGCAACGACGCAGACGTCGTCTATCGCGCCGCGATCAAGGCCTACGACAAGGCGCGCGCCGGCGGTGGCCCGTCGCTGATCGAGTGTCTCACCTATCGTCACTCCGGCCACTCGCGCGCCGACCCCGGCCATTATCGTCCGAAAGGCGAACTCGAGAAGTGGAAGAAGGAGCGCGACCCGATCAATATCTATCGCGAGCGTCTCCGGCAGTTCGGGGTGCAGCAGTCGACGATCGACAAGATCGATGCCGAAACGCTCGCAGTCATCGACGCGGCGACCGAGGCCTGCAAGGCCGCGCCGATGCCGACCGAGGAAATTCTGTTCACCGACGTCTATGCGGACGGCGGCTGGGCCTGGAGGAACTAAACGATGGCCGAGATCAGCTATCGCGACGCAGTCGCCCGCGGCATTGCGCAGGAAATGACGCGCGATCCGGATGTCGTCTTCCTCGGCGAGGATGTCGCCAAGGCCGGCGGCTGCTTCAAGGCCACCGTCGGTCTTTATGAGCAGTTCGGTCCCCTGCGCGTGCGTGACACGCCGATTTCCGAACAGGCCATTCTCGGCGCGGCCATGGGCGCGGCGATGACAGGCCTCAAGCCGATTGCCGAAATCATGTTCTCGGATTTCATCGCGGTGTGCTTCGACTACATCGCGAACGAATTCCCGAAGAGCCGCTACATGACCAACGGGCAAACCAAATGCCCGCTCGTCGTTCGCACCGGCAACGGCGCGGGCTCGCGCTTTGGCGCGCAGCACTCTCAGAGCGTCGAGAACTGGTGCATGATGATCCCCGGCCTCAAGGTCGTGGCGCCGTCGTCGCCGGTCGATGTGATCGGTCTGCTTGCGGCGTCCGTGCGCGATCCGGACCCGGTAATCTTCTTCGAGCACAAGTCGCTCTACGCGACCAAGGGCGAGGTGCCAGATGGCGAAATCCTCGACAAGCTCGGCACTGCGAAGATCCTGCGGCCCGGCAAGGATGCGACTATTCTCGCGCTGGCGCTGATGGTGCCGCGCGCGCTCGCCGCGGCCGAGCGGCTTCAAGCCGAATACGGCATCGACTGCGAGGTCATCGACATTCGTTCGCTGGTTCCGCTCGACACCCAGACGATCCTGAGCTCGGTCGCCAAGACTCATCGCTGCTTCAGCGTGGAAGAGAATCCGCGTCTATGCGGCTGGGGCGCCGAAATCATGTCGATCATCGCCGACGAGGCGTTCTACGAACTCGACGGTCCGCTGGTGCGCATCACCACGCCGCACATCCCGCTGCCGGCGGCGGACATTCTCGAAGACATGGTCCTGCCGACGGTGGACCGTATCGTCGAGCGTATTCGAACGACGTTGAAGGCTTAACCCCGCTGTCATTCCGGGGCCGGCCGAAGGCCGGAGCCCGGAATCCAGCGGCAAGAACAGAAACTGGTTCTGGATTCCGGGTTCACGCCTTCGGCGTGCCCCGGAATGACCGAGGAGGATAATGATGGCCGCCTACGACAACCTGCTCGCCAATGTTCCGACCGATCTGTGGATCGGCGGCAAATGGAAAAAGTCCTCCGACAACGCGCGCTTCGACGTGATCGATCCTGCGACCGAGCAGAAGATCGCCTCGGTCGCGAGCGCCAGCGTCGACGACGCCAAGGCGGCGCTCGACGCGGCGCAGGCGGCGTTCGAGCCGTGGGCGGCGAGGAAGCCGCGCGAGCGCGGCGAAATCCTCCGCAAGGCCTATGAGCTGATCATGCGCGACGCCGAACGGCTCGCGAAGCTCATCACCATCGAGAACGGCAAGGCGCTGTCGGATTCGCGCGGCGAGGTGGCTTATGCCGCCGAATTCTTCCGCTGGTACGCGGAGGAGGGCGTCCGCAATCTCGGCGCCAACGGCATGGCGCCGTCATCCGGTGCGCGCATCTTTGTGCATCACAAGCCGGCGGGCATTGCCGTGCTGGTGACGCCATGGAATTTCCCGGCCGCGATGGCGACGCGCAAGATCGGTCCGGCGCTCGCCGCCGGTTGCCCGGTGATCCTGAAGCCCGCGTCTGAGACGCCGCTGACCATGCTGGCGCTGATGCCGATCCTCGAAGAGGCCGGCGTTCCGGCCGGTGTCGTCAACGTCATCCCGTCGCGCCGGTCCGGCCCGGTGGTCGATACGATGTTGCACGATCCGCGCGTCCGCGTGGTGTCGTTCACCGGCTCGACGGAAGTCGGCCGCAAGCTGCTGCACAGCGCCGCCGACAGCGTGCTCAACACGGCGATGGAATTGGGCGGCAACGCGCCGTTCATCGTGTTCGAGGACGCCGACATTGATGCGGCGATTGATGGCGCGATGATCGCCAAGATGCGCAACATGGGCGAGGCCTGCACGGCGGCCAACCGCTTCTACGTGCACGAGAAGGTCTCGGACGAGTTCTCGAAAAAGCTCACTGCCAAGATGGCCGCGCTCAAGATGGGCAATGGCCTTGAGGATGGCGTGGCGCTCGGCCCGCTGGTCAATCAGGAAGGCGTCGACAAGGTGGTCGAGCTGGTCGACGACGCGGTGGCCAAGGGCGCGAAGATCCTGACCGGCGGCAAGAAGCCGGACGGCAAGGGCTACTTCTATCCGGCGACCGTTCTCTCGAACGTGTCGAACGACGCGAAGATGCTGAACGAGGAAATCTTCGGGCCGGTTGCGTCGCTCCAGACCTTCAAGGACGAGGCCGAGGTCATCAAGCGCGCCAACGACACCGAATACGGTCTCGTCGCGTATCTCTACACGAAGGATCTCGGCCGCGGCCTGCGCATCTCCGAAAAGCTCGACTTCGGCATGATCGGTCTTAATCGCGGTCTCGTGTCCGATCCGGCCGCGCCGTTCGGCGGCATGAAGCAGTCGGGCATCGGCCGAGAAGGCGCGCACGAAGGCCTCAAGGAATTCCTTGAGACGCAATACATCTCGACGAGCTGGTAAGCGGCAAGAAGAAGACTGGGAAGTACGCAATGGACGTTCTGATGCCGCAGCTCGGCGAAACGGTCGCCGAGGGCAAGATCACCAAGTGGTTCAAGAACGCCGGCGATGCGGTGCAGCCGGGCGACAACCTGTTCGAGATCGAGACCGACAAGGTTTCGATGGAGGTACCGTCGATCACGGCCGGCACGCTGTCGGAAATCCGCGTGCAGGCGGGCGCCGTTGCGCCGGTCGGCGCGGTGGTCGCGGTGATCGCGGGTGCGGGTGGTGCGGCATCGCCTCAGCCTGGGGCTCCTGCTCAGGCTCCAGCCCCGAAGGCGGCGGCTCCTGTTGCTGCTGCTGCTCCTGCGGTTCAGCGTCCCGCGCTATCTCCCGCACGTTCGGCCAACGCGGCGAATTTCGCTTACGAGAATCCCGACGCCTTCTTCGAGGTCCGCACGCCGACCCGCAACTTCGGCAAGGCAACGACCGCAGGCGGCACGTCCGTCACGCCGCTGGCGCGCCGTCTCGCGGGTGAAAACGGCATCGATCTGTCGCGCGTGTCGGGCTCCGGTCCGCACGGGCGCATCGTCGCATCGGACGTCGAAGCCGCGATTTCCAGCGGCGGTGGCCGCGCATCCGCGATGGCGACCGGCGCAAGCGCCGATCAGGTCAAGGCGCTTTACCAGGGTATCGACTACGAAGAGGTGCCGCTCGACGGCATGCGCGCGACCATCGCTCGCCGCCTCGTCGAGGCGAAGCAGACCATCCCGCATTTCTATCTCACCGCCGACGTGACGATGGATGCGCTGCTCAAGGTGCGCGAAGAGGCAAATGCCGGAGCGAGCGCCTACAAGCTTTCGGTCAACGACTTCGTCATCAAGGCGCTGGCGCTCGCGCTTCAGCGCGTGCCCGCGGCGAACGCCGTGTGGGCGGGGGACCGCATCCTGCGCTTCAAGCATTCGGATGTCGGCGTCGCGGTTGCCATCGACGGCGGCCTGCTGACGCCGGTGATCCGCAACGCGGATCAGAAATCGCTCTCGGCGATATCCAACGAGATGAAGGATCTCGCCGCGCGCGCGAAGGACAAGAAGCTGAAGCCCGCCGAATACCAGGGCGGCGCGGCGGCGATCTCGAACCTCGGCATGTACGGCGTCCGCGAGTTCTCCGCGATCATCAATCCGCCGCATGCGACGATCCTCGCGGTCGGCGCGGCGCAACGGCGTCCAGTCGAGGCGGCGGATGGCTCGGTGAAGTTCGAGAGCCAGATGACGGTGACGCTGTCATGCGATCACCGCGTGGTGGACGGCGCGCTCGGTGCCGAGCTGCTTGCGGCGTTCAAGGCGTTGGTTGAAAACCCGGTGCGGATGCTGGTCTAAGCGCCTTCGACCAAAGTATTACAGAATTATCATAATACGATAATTCTTGCAAACCACGCTGCGACGCCTTAGGGTTGCGATCATATCGTAACCCACAAGCCCGCAAAGGGCCCCGTCATGCAGAACGTGATCAAGCTAGGGAAGTCCAAGGAAAGCAAGAGCGCGATGGAGAGCAGCGGCGACCGCCTGCTTGCGGTGCTCGGCCTCTTCACCATCGAACGCCCGCGCTGGGCCGTCGAAGCCGCCGCCGAGCAGCTCGGGGTGTCGCCGGCGACCTGCTACCGCTACTTCAAACGTCTTACCAACGTCGGGATGATCAGCCCCGTCTCGGGCGCGGAATACACGCTCGGCCCGGCGATCATCCAGATGGATCGGCAAATCCAGATCTCCGATCCGATGCTGCGCGCCGCGCGCGGCGTGATGCACGGGCTGATCCAGCATGCTCTGGAGGGTTCGACGACGCTGCTCTGCCGCCTGTTCCACGACCGCGTGATGTGCGTGCACCAGGTGTTCGGCCGCGGCCCGCAGGAGCCGGTGGCCTATGAGCGCGGGCGTCTGATGCCGCTGTTCAGAGGTGCGACGTCGAAGGCGATCCTCGCGCATCTGCCGCCGCGCAAGTTGAAGTCGCTGTACGAGAACCACGCCGAGGAGATCGGCCAGAGCTGGGACGAATTCCGCACCAAGCTCGCCGAGATCAGGCGCTGCGGTTATGCCGTCTCGCGCCGCGAGATCGATCCGCATCGCATCGGCCTTGGCGCGCCGGTGTTCGACAAGGATCGCGCGGTGCTCGGCAGCCTGAGCTTCGCGCTGTCTTACGAACGCACCGACGAGGCGCTGATCCAGAGGCTCGCGCCGCTGATCATGGCCGGCGCACGCGAGGTCGAGCGGCTGATGGACGAGGAACCGGCAAGCCAGGGCGTAAGCCCGGCCCGCCTGCGGGTGGCCCGCGAGGCATAGGCCGCCAAGCCCTTGAAATCCCGGCCTTTGGTCGTGGGAGGCAGAGCGGCCAGCCCGTTTCGGGCAGGACAACCTGTCGCTGAATCATGCAACCAGAGCGCTTGCGCGTCCTTGGAACCCAAATTACCCTTATAGCAGCGGGCCGGTTTGCTTTCGCGTTGGCCCGGGGAACGAACACTCGCAGAGGAAACGTCATGGCCTGGACCACTCCGACCCTCGTCGAAATCTGCATCGGCCTCGAGATCAACGGCTATCTGCCCGCCGAAATCTGATCTCTCTGCTGCTTCCCCATTGAAATGGGTCTGACCGCCATCGTTCTCGGTGCGGCGGCGGGTGGCGGCTTTCCGCAGTGGAATTGCAATTGTGACGTCTGCCGGCTCGCATGGGCCGGCGATGTGCGTGTGCGTGCGCGCACGCAGGCGAGCCTCGCTGTGTCGAGCGACGGCCAGCGGTGGACGCTGCTGAACGCCTCGCCCGATCTCCGCGCGCAAATCCAATCGAACCCGAAGCTGCATCCGCGTGGTGGCTTGCGCGGCAGCCCCATCGAGTCGGTGGTGCTCACGGGTGCCGAGATCGATCAGACCGCGGGCCTTCTGAATTTGCGCGAGCGCTCGCCGTTCACGCTGATCGGCACGGCGGCGACGCTCGCGGCGGTCGCCGACAACCCGATGTTCGGCGCACTCGCGCCTGACGTGGTGAAGCGCCGCGCGATTGCGCCGGGCGAACGCTTCGACATCGGCGAGGGTATCGAGGCCGAGCTGTTCCTGGTGCCGGGCAAGGTGCCGCTCTATCTCGAAGGCGACGATCCGGAGACCGCGACCGAGACCGCGGCGAATGTCGGCATCGAAATCACCGACGGCACGTCACGCATCGCCTATGTGCCGGGGGCTGCCGCGGTGCCGTCCGCGCTGAGGGAGCGGCTCATCCGCGCCGACGTGATCCTGTTCGACGGCACGCTGTTCACCGACGACGAGATGATCCGCACCGGCACCGGCGTGAAAGCCGGACGCCGCATGGGTCACATGCCGATCGATGGACCGGACGGCTCGCTCGCCGCGCTCGACGGCATTCCCGCGCGCCGCATCTTCGTGCATATCAACAACACCAATCCGGTCTTGATCGACGGCTCGCCCGAACGCGCGGTGGTCGAAGCGGCAGGCTGGGAGGTTGCCGAAGACGGCATGGAGATCGTGCTGTGAAGATGCTGTCGCCCACCGAACTCGAAGCCGCGCTGCGCGACATCGGCGCGCGCCGGTATCACCGGCTGCATCCGTTTCACAAGCTGCTGCACGGCGGCCAATGCACCAAGGGGCAGGTCCAGGCCTGGGCGCTGAACCGCTACTACTATCAGTCGATGATCCCCATTAAAGACGCGAGCCTGATCGCGCGCTGCGAGGATTCAAACATCCGCCGCGAGTGGCGTTCGCGTCTCGTCGATCACGATGGCGAGGGGCCGGACGACGGCGGCATCGCGCGCTGGCTGCGGCTGACCGACGGGCTTGGATTGGATCGCGACTATGTCGTGTCGCTGCGCGGGCTTCTCCCGGCGACACGCTTTGCGGTCGATGCCTATGTGCGCTTCGTGCGCGAGAAGACGCTGCTTGAAGCCATTGCCTCGTCGCTCACCGAGATGTTCTCGCCCCAAATCATCACCGAGCGGATGGACGGAATGCTGGCGAGCTATTCGTTCGTCACCCGCGAGACGCTGGCCTATTTCGACAAGCGCCCGCCGCAGGCGGCACGCGACGCCGACTTCGCGCTCAATTACGTGAAGCAGAACGCACGCTCGCCCGAGCATCAGCAGCAGGTTCTGGCCGCGCTGGAATTCAAGTGCTCGGTGCTGTGGGCGATGTGCGACGCGCTCCAGCACGCCTACGTCGATCCCAAAGAAATACCGCCCGGCGCTTTCGTGCCGGGCGGTTGATTTCGATCCGCGCTGCTTAATGCTTAGCGCTGCTCCTGCACGATCGGGCGCACGATCGGCCACCACAGCTTCTCTTCGCTGCGGAGGAACTCGTTGGTCTGCTGAACCGTCAGGTCGCGCGTGTAGGTGCCGAGTCCGTGGAACTTCTCCTGCACGTCGGGCATCGCCGTGACCTTGCGGAGGTCGGCGTTGAGCTTCTGGATGATCGGCTCCGGCGTGCCGGTCGGCACCATCATGACGATCCAGCCCGACGACACCACGCCCGGCACCGTCTCGCCGATGGTCGGAAGGTCCGGCAGATTCGGCAGGCGCTTCTCGGAGGCGACACCGAGGAGGCGGATGCCGCCGTTCTGCGTGCCCGCCGCCATGCCGGCGAGGCCCTCGAACATGATCGGGATGCGGCCCGCGACCACGTCGTTCACCGACACCGCGGCGCCCGCTGCGTGCACGAACGAAATGTTCGCCTTCGACTTCTCGCGGAACAGCTCGCCGGTCAGATGCGACTGGCCGCCGCGGTTGGTCGCCGCGAACAGCATGCCGCCCTGAGTCTTGTTGGCGAGATCGATCAGCTCTTTCACGCTCTTGGCCGCAACGTCCTTGTTGACGCCGACGGCGATCGGCTGCTCGCCGACCATGCCGACGGCGGTGAACGCCTTTTGCAGATCGACCGGCATCTTGCCTTCCTGCTGGATCGGCAGAACCGTGTAGGTCGAAGCCTGCGTCATGTAGATCGTGTAGCCGTCCTTCTCGACGCCGGCTGCGGCCTGCGCCGCGATGAGACCGCCCGCGCCGGGGCGGTTGATGACGACGATCTGCTGCTTCCAGAGCTGGGTGAGCTTGTCGGCGACGATGCGCGTCACGACGTCCGGGCTGTTGCCCGCGGCCGCTGGCGTGATGAAGGACACCGGTTTGTTGGGATAGTCCTGCGCCTGCGCCGGCAGGGCCGCGATGGCCGCAATTGTTGCCGCGCACATGACCTTCAGCATTGCGCCGTAAACCCGCATGGTCGTCTCCACTAGATTCTTATTGGATTTGGGAATTGTCGTATAACACGGCCGGGCCCCAGGCAATGTGCGGCAAGAGGGCCGAAAGGGGGGACGGTGGCTGACAATCCCATAGCGCCTGATGCAAAACCCCGCCTGCCGCGGGGGGTGCGTCTCACCAACAGCGAGGCGCAGGGTGGATGGGTGCTGCTGGCGCCGGAGCGGATCTTCAAGGCCGACGCGATTGCGGTCGAAATTCTCAAACGATGCAATGGTGAGGCAACGCTGGCCGAGATCGTCGATGATCTGGCCAAGACCTTCAACGCGCCGCGTGAGGTCATAGGTAAAGACGTGAGCGCGCTGCTGAGCGGGCTCGCGGACAAGAAGTTGCTGGAGTTCTGATTTGGATGGTGGCCAGCCCAACGCACTGCACAAGCCGCTCGGCCTTTTGGCCGAGCTGACGCATCGCTGCCCGCTCGGCTGTCCCTATTGCTCCAATCCGCTGGCGCTCGAGAAGCGCGAGGATGAGCTCGACACGGCCACCTGGATGCGTGTGTTCAAGGAGGCCGCCGCGCTCGGCGTGCTCCACGTGCATCTTTCCGGCGGCGAGCCGGGCGCGCGGCGCGATCTGGTGGAGATCGCGGCGTCGGCACGCGACGCCGGGCTCTACACCAATCTCATCACCTCGGGCGTCGGCATCACGACGCGCACCATGCGCGATCTCTGGGAGGCCGGACTCGATCACGTTCAGGTCTCGATCCAGGATTCAGACGCAGTCTCCGCCGATCACATCGCTGGCTATCGCAGCGCGTTCCAGAGGAAGCACGCGCTCGCCGTCGAGGCGGTGCGGCTCGGCCTGCCGCTCACCATCAATCTCGTGGTGCATCGCGCCAACATCGAACGCATCGGCAAGATGGTCGATCTTGCGCTTGCATTGAAGGCGGGCCGCATCGAGATCGCGCACGTTCAATATTACGGCTGGGCGCTGAAGAACCGTGCCGCGCTGATGCCGACGCGCGAGCAGGTCGATCGCGCGGTGACCGAAGTCGAAGAGTTGCGCAAGAAGCACCAGGGCAAGATCGTCATCGACGCTGTCGTTCCGGATTATCACGCGCGTTTCCCGAAGCCTTGTGTCGGCGGATGGGGACGGCGTTCGCTGAACGTCACGCCGTCCGGCCGCGTGCTGCCGTGCCACGCCGCGGAGTCGATCCCCGGCCTCGAGTTCTGGAACGTGCGCGAGCATTCGCTCGCCGACATCTGGGCGTCGTCGCCGGCCTTTAACGCCTTCCGCGGGACGGACTATCTACCGGCGCCCTGCGCGGATTGCGAGCGCCGCGAAATCGACTTCGGCGGCTGCCGCTGTCAGGCGTTTGCGCTGACCGGAGACGCCCGCGCGACCGATCCGGTGTGTCACAAGTCCCCGCATCACGCGCTCGTGACCGAGCTTGCGGCAGTGCAGGAGGATGCGGCCTACGCTTACCGGCGTTAGTCCGCTCCGAAACGACACGTCCGTTTAAAAGCATTCCACGTGTTGCTCTGCCCCCGGTTGCAAGCAGGCCGCGAAATATCGGAGACTGTGTTCCAAGGAAGCAGGCGAGGGGCGATGTCTCCCGCCGCCGGGACGCTTCCGCATCAGGGAGGAGAGTATGACCAGCCGTTCGCTGCGCCGGGGTCTATTGCTTGCCGGCGCGTTTGCGTTTGTGACCGCCACTGCATTGCCGGCCTCCGCGCAGCCGGGCTTCAGTCCGCTCGATAAATCCAATCCCTCCGCCAGCAATCAGGCGACGACGCTCAGCCCGCATCCGACGCCGCCGACCGTGACGCCGGTCGACAAGATCCCGCTCGACAAGATCAAGCTGCCGCCGGGCTTCAAGGCCGAGATTTTCTCGAGCGGCCATCCGGGCGGGCGCACGATGGTGTTCGGGCCGAAGGGCACGATGTTCATGGGCACGCGCACGCTCGGCCGCGTTTATGCGATCACCAACAACAACGGCAAGCGCGAGGTGAAGACGCTGCTGTCGGGCCTGACCCAGCCGAACGGCCTCGCGGTGAAGGATGGCGCGCTCTACGTCTTCGCCATCAACAAGGTGTTCCGCTTCGACAACATCGAGGACAACCTCGACAAGCCGGGCAACGGCGTCGAGCTGACCGAGAAGTTCAATCTGCCGGACACGGTCCACCACAATTGGAAGTACGTGGCGTTCGGTCCGGACGGGAAGCTCTATTCGCAGGTCGGATCGAACTGCAACATCTGCGAGATCAACCCCGGCATCCACGGCCAGATCCGCCGCTACAACGCGGACGGCACCGGCATGGAGATCGTGGCGCGCGGCATCCGCAACACGGTCGGTTTCGACTGGCATCCGGTGACGAAGGAATTGTGGTTCACCGATAACGGCCGCGACTGGGCCGGCAACGGCGGACCGGAGGACGAGCTGAACGTGATCGCCAAGGGCAACGAGGGCGCCTTCTTCGGCTTCCCGTACTGCCATGCGATGGGCATTCCGGACCCGGACGTGAAGAAGCCGAACGCCTGCGCGGGCGTGACGCTGCCGGCGGCGCTGACGGGACCGCACTCCGCGGGCCTCGGCATCCGCTTCTACACCGGCGATATGTTCCCGAAGCAGTACAAGAACGTCGCGTTCATCGCGCGGCACGGCTCCTGGAACCGCGAGCAGAAGTTCGGTTATGACGTCGTGATGGCGAAGATCTCCGGCCACAAGGCCAAGATCGAGCCGTTCCTGACCGGACTTCTCAACACCGAGAAGAACGAGTTCTACGGCCGTCCGTCCTACGTCTATCCGATGCCGGATGGCTCGCTGCTCGTCTCTGATGAGATGAACGGCGCGGTCTATCGCATCACCTACGGCGCTGCCGCCAAGACGGCGAGCCGGTAAGGACGTGATGTTCGGAATACACAAATGGTTGCGGCCGCCGGTCCTTGGACTGGCGGCCGTTGTCTTGGCCGGTATGCCTGCGCTCGCGCAGCCTTCGGCTGAGCGGCTCCAGCTTTGCGGCGCATGCCACGGCGAGGACGGCAACTCCAAGATGGAGAAGATTCCCTCCATCGCCGGGCAGCCCGAGTTCTTCATCCTCAATCAGCTCGTGCTGATCCGCGAAGGCGTCCGCAAGGTCGAAGCGATGGCGCCTGTCGTCAAAGACATGAAGGACGAGGAGATCAACGCACTCGCCGCGCATTACTCCAAGCTAGAGGCGAAGAAGGACGACGAGGCGATCGATCCGGCGCTGGTCGCGCGCGGCGCCGAGATCGCCAACCAGAAGAAGTGCGTGTCGTGCCACATGCCCAATCTTCAGGGCCAGCAGCAGATCCCGCGCATCGCCAAGCAGCGGATCGACTATCTGGTGCAGGCGCTGACCGAATTCCGCGAGGGCAAGCGCGAGGGCGCCGACACGATCATGAGCCAGCCGGTCGCCGGCCTGTCCGACGCCGACCTCAAGGCGCTCGCCCACTTCGCGGCGTCGAAGTAACTCAGGTTTCGCCGGCTTCCGCTTCCGCGAGTTTTTGCCGCCAATCCCGCTGCTTTGCGAAGAATGACATCGCGGACAGCGAGAGCAGGATCGCGCAGACCACCAGCAATCCGACCGAGATCGGCCGTTGCAGGAAGATGAAGTAATCGCCATTCGACATGATGAGCGACTGGCGAAGGCTCTGCTCGAACACCGGCGCGATGACGAGGCCGAGCACGAGCGGCGCGGGGTCGAAGCCGAACTTCTTCAGCGCGTAGCCGAGCACGCCCATGATCAGCATGATCCAGACGTCGACGATCGAGTGGTTCACCTCGTACACGCCGATGATGCAGAACATGATGATGAGCGGATAGAGATAGGCGTAAGGAATCCGCAGCACGCTCACGAACAGCCCGACCAGCGGCAGGTTGAGCAACAGCAGCATCAGGTTGCCGACATACATCGAGGCAACGAAGCCCCAGAACACCTGCGGATGTTCGTTGATCAGTGCCGGACCGGCCGGGACGCCGTGGATCATCAGCGCGCCGATCAGCACGGCGGTGATCGGGCCGGTCGGCAGGCCGAGCGCCAGCATCGGGACGAATGCGCCGGTCGAGGCTGCGTTGTTGGCGGACTCAGGACCCGCGACACCCTCGACCGCACCCTTGCCGAATTCGTCCGGCGTCTTCGAGAGCTTCTTCTCCAGCGCGTAGGAGAGGAAGCTCGAGATGATATGCGCCGAGCCAGGAATGATCCCGATGATGAAGCCGAGCACCGAGCCGCGCGCGATCGGCATGGTGGACTTGCGCCATTCCTCGCGGTTCGGCAGCAGCTCGCGAAGCTTCGGCTTGATCACTTCGCCGGTCACGCGGCTGCTTGGCGTCGCGAGGATTTCGCCCAGGCCGAACAGACCGACCGCGACCGGGACGATGCCGATGCCGTCGCCGAGCTCCGGCAGATCGAAGGCGTAGCGGAAATGGCCGGTCATGTTGTCGATGCCGATCATGCCGAGCATGAGGCCGAGTGCGGCCATCAGCAGCGTGCGGATGAGCGACGTGGACGACATATAGGCGAGGAAGATCAGGCCGAGCACGAGCAGCGCGGTGTATTCCGGCGGACCAAATTTGAGCGCGAGCACAGCGAGCGGCGGTGCCAAGAGCGTCAGCATGATCACGCCGAAGGTGCCTGCAACCCATGAGCCGACCGCGGCAATACAGAGCGCGGCTCCGCCGCGGCCTTTTCGCGCCATCGCGTTGCCGTCGATGCAGGTCATCACCGACGAGGCTTCGCCGGGAATGCGCATCAGGATCGAGGTGGTCGAGCCGCCGTACTGCGAGCCGTAGTAGATGCCCGCGAGCATGATCACGGCCTGCGTCGCGTTGAGGCCGAAGGTCACCGGCAGAAGGATCGAGATGCCCGACAGCGGGCCGATGCCCGGCAGCACGCCGACCAGCGTACCGACGAGGCAGCCGAGAAACGCGTACCACAGATTGTCGGGCGCAAACGCGACGGAGAATCCGTGGAGAAGGCTGAGGAGAGTGCTTTCCATGATGGCGGCTTAGCTGAAGGGGCTTACGGGAAGCGGCGACTTCAGCAGATACGCGAAGCAGACGTAGGCGACCAGCACCACCCCGACGCTGTAGCCGGCTGCGCGCAGCGGGTTCTTCCGCTCGATGATGATGAGCAGCGACGCCATCATCACCATCATGGTGATGATGAAGCCAAGCTGGGTGTAGAGCGCGATGGCCGCGGCGGTGATGACGATCACCATCAACGCGTGTTTGCCGTCGTCCCAGGGAATCGAGGAGAGGGGTCCGCTTTCCTTCGCGCGAACGAACAGCGCAAGGCCGAACAGCATCATCAGCACGGCGATGATCTTCGGCAGGAAGCCCGAGCCGGGCATCGACAGCTGCCCGGTCGGAAGGTCACCGCTCAGAGCGATGATGACGCCGCCAAAAATGATGAAGGCGGCGCCGGCCACGTGATCCGCGCGCAGATTCATACGCTCAACTCTCGCTCTGTCGCGCCCGCAGGTGGCTTATCACTGCTTGCCGATGAAGACCACCGCTTCGTCGGTCTTCTTGCCGTCGGCATCCCAGAATTTTTGGAAGTCCGCTCCGTTCAGATAAGCAAGCTCCTGACCGGCATTGGTCAGCGCGGTCTTGAATGGCTCGGACTGCGCAGCCTTTTCGACCGCGGATGCGATCGTGGCGACGACCGGTGCAGGCGTGGCCTTCGGTGCGAAGATGCCGACCCAGAGATAGTACTCGACGTCGTAGCCGAGTTCCTTGAACGTCGGCACGTCCGGCAGCACCTTCGAGCGCGTGGCGGCGAAGTTCGCCAGCGGACGGAGCTTGCCGGCCTTGATGTGCTGGAGCGTCGCCGAGATCGACTGCGTCGTGACCTGGGCGTTGTTGCCGAGCGCGGCGGTGATCGCCGGGCCGCCGCCGTTGGTCGGCAGATGGCGCAGCTTCAGCGAGCCGGTCGCCTTTTCGAGATAGGCGAGCGGCAGATGGCTCGCGCCGTAGAGGCCGCCCGAGGAGAACACCAGCGAGTCCGGCTTGGCCTTCACCGCGTCGAAGAACTCCTTGAAGGTTTTGTAGGGCTGCTGGTCGTTGACCAGGAACAGCACCGGATCGGCGGTGAGACGCGCGATCGGGATGAAGTCCGCGCGCGAAGTCTTCACCGGACGGCCGAACAGCTTGTCGACCTCCGCGTAGCTCGAGATGCCGTTGTTGTGGGAGAGGATCGTGTAGCCGTCGGGCTTCGCGGCGGAGACGACCTGCGCGCCGACCTGACCGGCGGCGCCGGCCTTGGTCTCGACCACCACGGGTTGCTTGAGGATAGGTTCCATCATCGTGGCGAGCGGCCGCGTCACGATGTCGTTGATGCCGCCCGGCGGGAACGCATTGACGATGGTGACGGGGCGCGTCGGGAACGCCTCCTGCGCGAAGGTGGGCTGCGTTGCCAGTGCTGCTGCGCTGGCGCTTGCGCCGATGACGAAACTGCGGCGATCCATGGTTGTATCCTCTCGTGTCTTCGTTCTTATTTGTATGCCGCAGCGTCAGCCACGCGCGCGGTGGTTTTGCGCCAACGCGCGCTCCCGATCAAGAGTCCACGCGGCCGATGCTGCGGACGGCGTCCTCGATGCGCTTTGTATCCTCCGCCCAGAACTTCGCGAACTCGGGCTGATCCATGTAGCCGAGCTCCTGGCCGAGATTGGTGAGCGCGGTTTTATATTGCTCGCTATGAGCGCCTTTGTTGATGGCCTCGCGCATGGCGTTGATCGCGTTCGCCGGCGTGCCCTTCACGCCGAACACGCCGACCCAGAGATAATATTCGACGTCGTAACCGAGCTCCTTCATGGTCGGCACGTCGGGCAGCGATTTTGCACGCTCCCTGCCGAACTGCGCGAGCGGCCGAAGCTTGCCGGCCTTGATCTGTGTGTTCGCGGCCGAGACCGACGACACCAGACAGTTCGCGTTGTTGCCGAGCACCGCGGTCACCGCCGGCCCGCCGCCATTGGTCGGCAGGTGGCGCAGCTTCAAGCCCGCCGCTTTCGTGAACAGCGCGGTCGGGATGTGGAGCGCGCCATAGAGGCCGGACGACGAGAAGATCAGCGCGTCCGGCCGTTTCTTCGCGTCCTCGACGAATTCCTTCAGCGTCTTGTGCGGCTGCTGATCGTTCACCAGGAACGCGCACGGATCGGCCACAAGGCGCGCGATCGGAATGAAGCTGTCGTTGGTGAACTTCGGCGTGCGGCCGAACAGCTTGTCGACTTCGGCGAAGCCGGAGATCGACGTGAGGTGCAGCAGCATCGTGTAGCCGTCGGGCTTGGCGACGGCGGCGGCCTGCGCGCCGACCTGACCGGCGGCGCCGGCCTTGGTGTCGATCACGCAGGGCTGCTTGAGGATCGGCTCCAGCACGGCGGCAAGCGGACGGCCGACCACGTCGGCGGCGCCGCCCGGCGGGAATGGATTGATGAACGTGATCGCGTGAGAAGGGTAGGCGTCCTGGGCGAACGCCGGTCCGGCGGCCATACCGGCAGCGGCTGCGGCCGAACCTACGACGAAACTGCGGCGATCCATGATGTCCTCCCTCAAAGACAACGGCGCTTCCCGGCGCCTTTTCTGCGCCGGTCTGCCCGACCGATCGCCCCTTTTTGTTATTGGGCCGGGATCGTAGCGGCCAAGGTCGCATGCGGCAACCTTCCGCCCCGGTCATGCGGTCGCATGCAAGCCCGGAAAGACCTGTAAAAACCGGAGTCTTGCGTCAATCGATGATGGCGACCGCGCGCGTCCAGCCGCCCGAGGCGGCGCGGATTTTCACCGGGAAGCAGCTCACCGTGAAGCCCTTGGAGGGCAGGGCCTCGAGATTGTGCAGCTTCTCGAGATGGCAGTAACCGATCTCGCGGCCCGCGCGATGGCCTTCCCATATCAGGCCCGCGTCCTTCGTCGCGGCATACTTGTCCTTGGTGTAGACGAACGGCGCGTCCCAGCTCCAGCCGTCGATGCCGGTGACGCGCACGCCGCGCTCCAAAAGATACAGCGTCGCCTCGCGGCCCATGCCGCATCCGGTCGCCACGTAGTCAGGCTTGCCGTAGGCTTTGCCCGCGGCGGTGTTCACCAGCACGATCTCGAGCGGCGACAGCGTGTGGCCGATGCGCTTCAACTCGTCCTCAACGTCCTTCGCGGTGGCGACATAACCGTTCGGAAAATGCCGGAAGTCGAGCTTGATGCCCGGATTGAAACACCATTCGAGCGGCACCTCGTCGATGGTGATGGCGCGCTTGCCGTGGTCCATCGTCGAGGAGAAATGATACGGCGCGTCGAGATGCGTGCCGCTGTGGGTCGCAAGCGATATCCACTCGATCGCCCAGCCTTCACCGTTCGGCAGATCGCTGGTGGTGAGGCCCGGAAAGAACTTCACCATCTCGGGCGCGGTCTGCTCGTGATCCTCGTATTTGATCTTCGGCCCATAGCCCGGCGGATCGGCGGGCACGTCGTTCTCGAGCGGGATGGAGATGTCGATGATCTTGCGGGCCACGGTTTCCTCCACGTCGGCGCGTCGAGCCGCGCGCCTTGTCCTGCGATGCTGCCAAATGGGCGGTGGTGGAGACAAGCGTGCTTCGGGCACGGCTGGTGCAACAAACTCGCTGTCGTCCCCGCGTTTCGCGCTTGTGCGAGGACAGGCCGCAGAGACTCGTCGCGCAACAACTTCCGCTGTCGTCCCCGCGAATGCGGGGACCCCGTAACCGCCGCTCTCTCCACGTCATCGCCGGGCATAGCCGTTCGAAGAACGGCGTCGCTTCGCTCGCCTATGTCCCGGCGATCCCGCTTAGGCGGGTGCTGTGCCTCCCTAAGCGAGATGCCCGGCACAAGGCC
>JBFLYS010000031.1:0-69362 GCA_040756555.1 Pseudomonadota bacterium
TGTCAATCGGCGCCCAATATTGACCCCGCATCGGCGTCCAACTTTGACCCCCTTGAGCGGCGGGTTTTGGAGGAAGCGCTCGCGCCGTCGGAGCTGGCCGGGGTTGCGGAGACGGCGCGAGCGCGGGTTGTTTGATCGTCATCGCGGCTTTTGAATCGCCAGCTGTCGTTTCCGGTTTCGACGATGTCGCAGTGATGGGTCAGGCGATCGAGCAGCGCTGTGGTCATCTTGGCGTCACCGAACACGCTCGGCCATTCCCCGAAAGCGAGATTGGTGGTGACGATGATCGAGGTGCGCTCGTAGAGCCGACTGACGAGGTGGAACAGGAGCTGGCCGCCGGATTGAGCGAACGGCAGATAGCCGAGTTCATCGAGCACGATGAAGTCCATGCGGGTCAGGTGATCGGCGAGCCGGCCCTGCCGTCCATTGCGGGTCTCGGTCTCGAGACGGTTGACGAGGTCAACCACGTTGTAGAACCGACCGCGGGCGCCGGCGCGGATACAACTGCGAGCAACTGCGATGGCAAGATGCGTCTTGCCGGTCCCGGTCCCGCCGACCAGCACGACGTTGCGTTGCTGAGCGAAGAAGCCGCCACCGGCGAGGTCGTTTACGAGCGTCTCATTGATCGGCGTGCCCTCGAACACAAAGTCTTCGAGGTCCTTGGCGAGCGGCAGCTTGGTGATGGTGAGCTGGTAGCGGATGGAGCGCGCCTGCTTCTCGCTGATCTCGGCGTTGAGCAGATCGCCTACGATGCGCTGAGGCTCGTGTTGCCGTTTGACGGCGGTGGCCATGATCTCGTCGAAGGCGGCCTTCATGCCGTAGAGCTTGAGCTCGCCCATGAGGTCGAAGAGCTGAGTGCGTTCCATCAGATGGTCCTCCTGAGGTTGTCGTAACGGGCACAGTCTGCGATCGGTGGGTGGCGCAGCGTCAGCGCGGCCGGGGTGAGGATAGTGGCGGGCGGGTCCGGATCGCGCTGGCGGGCGAGGATATTGAGGACCACGTCGGCGGAGTGGACGCCGTGAGTGATCGCCTCGGCGCAGGCAGCTTCGACCGCCGGTAGCCCATCGGTGAGCACCGCAGTGAGGATGTCGACCATCTGCCGATTGCCGTCGGCGACGCCGGAGAGCTTGCGCCGCACGCGCTCCATCGCCGCCGGCAGCACCCAGTCTTTGAAGGGCGCACCGTTGCGTAAGGCGCCGGGCTTGCGGGCGAGCACCGGCACATAATGCCAAGGGTCGTATACCGTGTCGCCGCGCCCAAACGAGCGGCGATGTTCAGCGACGATCCGCCCATCCTGGCGGATTACGACACGATCCGCATAGGCATGAACTTCGACCGGACGCCCGACGGCACTGGCTGCGACCGAGTATTTGTTGTTGTCGAAGCGCACCAGGCAGGTTTTCGAGACCGACGCCGGCACGGCATGGAAGCCATCAAACCGACCTGCATAGGGAACGAGCTTCGGCCGCTCCGCCTCGAACACTTGCCAGATTGTCTGCTCGGTCAGCTCCGGATGGCGATGCACCTTGGCGTAGGCGATGCACTTATCGAGCAGCCAGGCGTTCATCTCCTCGTATGTCTTGAACCGCAATCGGGGCGTGAAGAACCGCTGGCGGACCAGCCCAACCTGGTTCTCGACCTGACCCTTCTCCCAGCCCGACGCCGGCGTGCAGGCCACCGGATCGACAAGGTAGTGGCTGCACATCTGCAGGAAGCGGCGATTATAGAGGCGGTCCCTGCCGACGAAGACCGTCTCTACCGCGGTCTTCATGTTGTCGTAGATGCCGCGTCCGCAGGCGCCCTTGAACAGAGCGAACGCGCGGTCATGCGCGTCGAACACCATCTCCTGCGTCTCGCGCGGATAGGCCCGCACGAACAGCATTCGGCTATGACAGAGCCGGACATGGGCGACCTTCACGATCACCGTCACGCCGCTCAGCAAGACGACTTCGTGGCTCCAGTCGAACTGGAAGGCCTCTCCCGGCGCAAAGCTCAGCGGCACGTAGGCCGCGGCCGTCGCTTGCCCGCGCTCCTTGGCCCAGCGCCTGGCGTAGCGACGCACGGCATCGTAGCCGCCGTCATAACCACGACCGCGCAGATCCTCGAACAGGCGGATCAACGTCAGCTGTTCGCGGGCGGGCTTGGTCGCATTGCCGACCAACAGCGCATCGAGTTCGTCCGTCCATCGCCCAAGCTTCGGTCGGGGCTGGACTTCACGCTCGTATTCGAACGACGTCTCGCCCGACCGCAGCACCTTGCGGACCGTGTTCCGCGACACCCTCAGGTCCCGCGCTATCTCCTTGATCGTCTTGCCCTTGAGAAAATGCTCACGCCGAATCCGCCCAATCGTCTCCACCGTCAACATTCCCCCACCGCCTGCTTCGAATCAAAGCAAGCAGCGCATCAGCCCAATCAGGAGGGGGTCAATTTTGGACGCCGATCCCCCGGCTCAGGGGGTCAAAATTGCACGCCGAACCACACCTGAAATCGATCGGGCGCGCATTTGGCAAGCCGTCCTCCTGCATTTTTGCGCATTTGAGGCCCAGCGGTGGGATCATGCCGCCGGCCCGGCGCCGATCCCGTCTGGCGCTGACGATGGCGGACCGCGAGGAGATATCTCGAGGCATTGTGGAAGGCCAATCGGTCCGGGCGATAGCGAGGATGCTGGCTCGCGCAGCATCGACGGTCAGCCGCGAGATCAGTCGCAACGGCGGGGTGGGTCGCTACCGTGCTGCGGCGGCTGACAAGCTCGCGTGGAAGCAGGCGCTGCGCCCAAAGCCGTGCAAGTTGGCGATGCATGGCCAGTTGCGGCAGGCTGTTGTCAGAAAGCTGGAGCTCAACTGGTCGCCCGAGCAGATTGCAGGCTGGCTGAGGCGGGCATATCCAGAGACTGAGGCGTGGCGCCTGTCTCACGAGACCATTTATCGCAGCCTTTATTTGCAGGCGCGTGCCGGAGTGATGACGCCACAGGGCGCCGATGCATCGAAGCGCTCGCCGCTTTCCTCGGGCAGCTGCATGTACCGGGCATCGAACTGCCGATTCGCGCCGCGTGAGATCGGAGGCCGGCCGCATATCTCGGTCGAGTGCGCTTTCGACTGGAATGGTCCGGCCCGCCGTTTCGATCGCCACCTTTAACTCGACCTCAAATTGGAAGTTGGACGTCATCGGGCGGTTCGGTGGCGCTTGTAGCATTTGCCGATCACAAATCCGGACGCAATGCCGAGAGCCGCGAATAGTGATGTTGTGCCGTAGCGGACATAGGAATTGTGTCCTTCGCTCTGGAATGCCGGGCATCCATCGCAAGACCGGCTGTTCGCGATCGAGCGCTTTTATCTGTCTCTTCTCGTCAACGCTGAGCACCAGCGCGCGATTGGGCGGCGATTGACAAAGCCCGACAATGTCGCGGACTTTGTCAACGAACAGCGGATGGCTGGAAAGCTTGAATGTCTGCGAACGATGAGGCTGCGAACCGAAAAGCTGTCCAGATTCTGCGGATGGTTGTGTGCGAAAAGCTCGTCCTCGCCGTCATCGAACGGATCGACCAGTGAATGGTGTCGTTTGGCGCCGAGCGGAGCGTACTTTCGATAACGGCGGCAACCTGATCGTGCTCGATCGTTCGAATATCTGCAGGGACGGGCTTCATCCAGGAGCCCTTCGATACGGTCCTTCAGAAACCGTCGACACCATTTTGCCGACTGTACGCTCGTGGACGCCAAGCTCAATCGCATCGGACTTGCTGGGCACGACATCAGCGCACCTGACGATGCGCGGCAGCGCTCTGATAATGATCGAGCCACACGAATGTGCTCGATTTGCGCTCGATATACGGCCGTTCATCCGCGTTCAAAACCAACGGCCCGATTGGGCGCCCCAGTGCATTCGTCATGATCTCGCTCCCACGACACAGGTGAAAGCGAGAATTTATAATGACATGGACTTGCGTTCCAAATGACTAGGCGTACGCCACGGATTTGAAATAAAATAGGCCTTCTATGCCGCGGACTATTTTAAGCTCAAACTCAAGCGCGCGGTCATGCCTTCAGACTTCGGTTCAAAATGTATTTCCCCTTTAAGGTCGCGCGCGACGTAAGTCATAAGCTTTGTCCCAAAACCAACACGGCTCGCGATCAAAACAGGTGGGCCCCCGCTTTCGCGCCACTGCACGTTGAGTATATCACCGCTCCTGTCCCATTTGACACCCACCTTCCCTCCGGGAGCTGAGAGTGCGCCGTATTTAAGAGCATTAGTGAGCAACTCGTGAAAGATGAGCGATAGCCCGCGCGCTACGTTAGATGGGAGCTCCTGCTGCGGCCCAATTGCCGAGACGGCGTCTATGCCCTCTAGCTTCGACAGCAGCAACTCCCGCAAATCGACGCTCATAGCCGAGGAGGAAGAGACTAAATCATTGGTGGAGGATACAGCGCGTATACGACCCGCGACCTTGTCAGCTAAGTCGCGGTGTTCGCTTAACGTTTGACGTACGATGGCTTCGACCACAAAGAAGGTGTTTTTGCCGCGATGCGCTAACTCGCCAACCGCAATCTTCAAATCGCTCTCGGACTTACGAAGCCTGATGGAAACCCAAATAATTAACGTTGCAGCCACGCCGAACAAGACAAAGTTAGAAAATGCCGACGCGTTAAGAGGACCGAATTCGTAAAATGGTGGCATTAAAGCCCACCACACATATACGGATGCTGCCAAGGCGACGAGCGCCCCCGACACAGCCCCCCCGTACAGAGCAGCAATCAACATCGCAGGATAAAACGTCGCGAAGTAAAGTGTGGCACCAAACCAACCGAAGCCGGCCCGGACAGCTATCGCAGCACCGACACAAGTAGTTGCTAGCGCGTAGGGCCACATTTTTCTCAATAAATGATTGCTCACGCCCAAGCTCCAAAATATGCACCAAAAAAAAGTTCCTAACTCGGAACTTTGCATCAGGCATTTAAAAAGTACATGTTTTGTTCAACATGGACGGCCTCCGTTTGGCAAGGTCTTTCGGGATGCAGTGACGAGTTGGTCGGGTGCGGTCATGTGTCCGGCCTGTTAGCGCGGCACCTAAGACCGCTGGCCCTGATGAAGTCCGCAGATCGAGTCCCATTCAGGTCATCGCGCTGATCGTGCGCTGCTCCCCACTGATCGGGTTTATTCGATCCCGGCTCGACCGTTCGTCATCACATCCTGTTGCACCTCGCCAATCTCGTTTCACGCGCCTGTGTGGTCCGTTCCCTCAGGCGGCGCGAACCTTAAACTCCTCCTCGCGGGTCAACAGCGCCCACACGATCCGCGCCATTTTATTGGCAAGGGCGGTCGCGGCCACCTTGTAAGGCTTTCGGGATACGAACTCGGCTGCCCATTGGTTCGAGGCACTTTTGCCGTTGCGCACGAAGCGCAGGACCGCGTGTGCACCGATCACCAGAAGACGGCGGATATATCCATCTCCTTTCTTGGTGATGTGACCGAGCCGATCCTTCCCGCCGCTGGAGTTCTGCCTGGGTACCAAACCTAGCCAGGCAGCAAGTTGGCGTCCGGATCGAAACAGCGAGGGATCAGTGATCGTAGCAACAATAGCGCTGGCGGTGATCGGCCCGATGCCGGGGATTGTCTCCAGCCGGCGGCTGACTGCGTTCGAACGATGCCACCCGAGGATCCGCCGGTCCAGGTCAGCAATCCGACCCTGTGTATCATGCAGCTGAGCAACCAATGGCAGCAGCGCTTCACGAGCTGTCGGATCAATCAGGCTATTGCCATGGCCTTCAAGCATTGCGATCAAAGATGTAACGCCTGCTGCACCCTGGCGCATCACCACCCCAAACTCCGCGAGATGCCCACGCAGCGCATTGATCAGCATTGTACGTTGCCGGATCAACAGCTCCCGAGAACGGTGCAACATGAGAACGGCTTGTTGCTCGCTTGTCTTGACCGGAACAAAGCGCATCGTCGGTCGTGATACCGCTTCGCAGATTGCCTCGGCATCTGCCATATCGTTCTTCTGCCGCTTCACATACGGCTTAACGTACGCCGGCGGCATCAGCCGCACTTTATGTCCCATCGATTGAAGTTCGCGGCCCCAGTGATGCGCTGTTGCGCAGGCTTCCATCCCGACCAAACACGGTCGGATCGACTGGAAGAATTTCAAAAGCTCAGATCGTCTGACTTTGCGACGGATCACGACCGTTCCTTGGGCGTCGATCCCATGCACCTGAAATACATGCTTCGCGATATCTAACCCGACTGTGGTAACCTCTCCCATGGGCGACCTCCCTCGCTGTGGTCCTCATCAAACGGCCATGATATGGCACATCGATGCCGGGGCGGAGGCCGTCCACCCCATCAGGTCACTGTGCCTCGATACCTAGTCTACACTCAGTTCATGCCGATGGCCGGGTTGCATTCCGACATCCGCAGGCATTTGCCTGTGGAGCAAACAAACCGGACCGCCTGGTACGGTCCTTTCGATAGTTTCGCTGAGGCTACCGAGTTCATGGATAGCTTAGGGATTCGAAATATAGGCCCCTGCCGTCAGTGCAAGCCGACACTTTGAAGATCCGCTATGAAGCTTCGCTGGCCTTGTATTGCGCAAGACGATTCCGAGTTGACCAAACATCGCCGAAGGTGTCAGCATAAAGCGACTGTGCGTCCGGCTGAAACGTCACAAGAACACAATCCGAGCCCGGGCAAAGACGCTTAACCTGACGATAAAGCCGGTGCGCCGCCCATTCGCGAGCGGTCGTCCCGCGATAGATCCGGTGATTGTGAAGCCCCCTCGCGGGGGGCGGACTTAAATGCCGCACATGCTTTTGACGGCACCTTAATCCAACCAACGCGGAAATCCGGTAACAGAGCGGGAGCGAGCGCCCCACCATTTCGAGATGTTGACGACGAAAAAGTGCAAGCTAAGAAGGCCCAACACAATGGGAAACAACCAATCAACCATGCTGCACTCATTTGTTTTGCCCGTCCTGCCTCGCACGGGAGCGGCAAGAACCAATGCAGACAGGACGGGCGGTCCTATTGCGAAGCAAACACACACGGCGGCACGCCTTTGCGCAAGCGCTCCTTAAATTCATAATGAATTGGTTAAGCGGAGAGCACGTCCCTCAGCGGGGCGCGGCAGCCATAATCACAACCTCCAGCCGTTTCCGCACGGAGCATCCGGATTCTGACCTTGAAACTCCGCGTGCAGACTTTTGCACGGTGGACGTATTCGGCACCGCTCTTACGCCTGGATGAGGAGGCGCTCCAGAGCGTCTTGATCCTGCAATCTGATAAGCCTGATCGCAAAGCCTTCGGGGAATACCCGCACCACGCGACCAACGATTTTGCCTACCGCGAGCACGTCGCCTAGCCGCGGACTGAGTTCGGTAGACACCGCGGCACCGGACACTGACATATCGAACACGAAGCAGCCGATCACGCTGGCGTCTGGGAGCAACACGGTAGATGCGAATTTTTCGGTATCGTGCGCTTGTGCAACCGGTCATTCTGCAATTGTGGTGCTTGTTCCGATCCAGCCACCCGATCTTGCCAATGAGCGTAGTGCGTTGGCTGTTGCCCAGAACGAGCCGCACTTCGAAGCCCTGCTCGATGACTCGGACTATCTTGCCGTCCAGCTTCCCTAATTCGTCGAAAGTAGCTATAACTGGTTCACCGATCGGGCCAGCGACGGGTCCGATCAACACAACGCCTCTGGTGAGATTCTGAGGGGGCGGCAGGCGTATTCGCGCCGGTCTCCATGAGGATTGCGTCGGTTCGCAAGTGAGTAGCGCCCGAGGATACTGACGTCAGTCCGCGCAACGCGTCCGCTGTTGACGATTAGGATGTCATCCAGAGAAACCGCAGTTCCAATCATGAGCGCACCACTTGCTCTCCATCCGTGATACCGGCGAAATGCAAAGGTTGACTGCTCAAATCGCTTAAAATGCGAGAAGAATGTTTCCAGATCAACGCCCGGCTTGTTCCACGTCAGCGTTCGGTTGAAATGCAACTAAGTCTTAGCCTGCAGAACAATCCACGAATAACAGCGCCCGTATGGCGGACCGTTGCGGCGACTTGCCGGTCTCTAACCTAGTGATTTGTCCAAAGCCGAGAGGGCGCAATGGTCACCCGATGCTTCGTAGACATGCGCGAGCGCTCCGTCTGTGTCGCATTGATGCGATACAGAGTGCGCCCCTGCGCAGGGTGGGATTGGGGGGGCTGGAGGGGGCAAACGGGGGGAATAGCGCTAGCGGCCGGCGATCCCCTCAGTCGCTTCGGTATCGAAACAGAAACCGCAAATTCCGCCTCGTTCGGTGAGCAGCCGTCCCCACGCACGATTTGCTTTGAAGATATCACGAATGCTTCCCCAGGAGATCAAGCTCGGCAATAATCTCGGCAGACGAGACCCATCGCCGGTCTTCTCCGAGCTTGCGATGCAGAAAAAGTATTATGTCTCGCTGCTTGAGACCCGACTTGAATCTGAAGGTTGCGTTGACGAACCGGACTCCCTCCCGTCGGCGATGATCTGAAGATCGGCGTCACCAACGGGCGGCCGGTTACTCAGCCGGGCGGCGATCGTCATCGGGGTTGATTTCAAGGCCGCTTTCAACGCCAACCGCATCCCATAGCGAAATGACTTCAAATCCCGTGAGCACGTCGGCAAGTAGATCGGGCTTCGTACTCGTGAGCAGAACAGCACGTTCCGAAAATCCTTGCCGCTGGAGCGCCGCCTGAACTGATCTGCACACAATGCGGTCATACATGCGCCGCGCAAATAGTACCGGGTTGCGTTTCGCGCGCCCGCCAAAACGAGCTGTACCGAGATTCCATGGCACGTCGGGTAGGACCGATCTCGGGGCGCTGACGCCGACAAGCCTGAACTTGCCAGTCATGAGCGAGAGAACCCGGTGACGTCGACAGCGAATTGCTCTATATCCCGGTCACGCACCAGGACCCATCCGTCAGTCTCGCTGAAATTCCCCGTAACTCGATGCCTCTGACGACCAGACCAGTTCCCGCGGTCGATCTTCGTGATCGACACCCGCAACAACATGGCCATTCATTTGATAGCGCTTCTAGCGCTAGGGTCACCGTTGCAGGCGCGAGACCGTAAGGCGCGGCTCGCTCATAATCGACCTGGATGCGCAATTGCGGAAGAAGGACCTGTTTCTCCACCTGCAGATCGTCAACGCCGGGTATCGTTGCGAGCTGCTGGCGAGCGGTTTCCGCGAGGCGGCGGAGGGCTTCAAAATCGTCTCCGAATATTTTCAAAACTATCTGCGCGCGTACTCCCGATTGCAGATGGTCAATTCGGTGGCTGATTGGCTGTCCGACGGCGATCGACAGCGGCAGAGCCGACAGCTTTTCGCGAATATCTGCCAGGACTTTCGCTTCGGGCGCGTGGAGCGCACCAGATCCACGTCAACCTCACTGAAGTGGACACTCTCTGCGTGCTCATGGAGTTCGGCCCGACCGGTCCGGCGGCCCACGGACTTCACTTCGGGCGCCTCGGACAGTAGCTTTTCACCCAGCAGACTCAGCCTATGCGATTCGGCGAGCGAAATGCCGGGATGGACATGCCGGGCCTGCCATCAGGTTGGTTCCGCAGCAAAGAATACCGGCGGTCCTGCGCTGAATGGTTTGTTTGGGCGCAAAGCGGGGATTATAGAAGGATTCAACTATTCTCCGGCAAACCGAAACTCAGGCATCACATTGGATGAAGTGACGTTTCGGAATACATTAAGGATCCGAAAGCAAAAATGCCCGGGACTAAAAAGATGTACGCAGGTTTGAAGGACGAAAAGAGGATTCAAGACCTCATCGCATACCTCAAGCAATTCGACGCGCAGGGAAGAACATCGGATCAATAAAAATGATATCGGGCGTGATTCTGGATGGATCCTTCATTTGTCCACCCGATGAGATCAAGCTAACGTGCTTGGGCTCGCGGACTAGATTGCGCTCGCACCCTATTCAAATTGGAAAAACAACATGAGAGTAGTCGCCATAGCAATGTCGGCGTGGATTGCGGTGACGACTTCATGTTTCGGCGCGGAGAAACAACCCTATCCTCCGATCAGAAAACCGCTTCATCTTGAGCAGGTATCCGGCGCACCCATCTACTACAGCATTGGAAGTCCCGGCATACCGAGCAAAGACAATGAGGGCAATACGTCAAATGCGGGATTCATTATCACAACTGAAGGCGTTATCGTATTTGATGCCTTGGGTACACCCAGTCTCGGTTGGGCACTTTTGCAGAGAATTCGCGAAATCACGGACCAGCCTGTTCGTTACGTAGTCGTCAGTCACTATCATGCAGATCATATTTATGGACTGCAGGCATTTAAAGATCACAGCGCTGCTGCGATCATCGCCCAGGAGCGTTCGACAGAATACAAAGAAGGTGAAGATACCTCCGACGAAAAAGCTGCACAGCGTCTGTCGCAGCGGCGAGACGCGCTTTCGCCGTGGGTAAATCGGAATACACGCGTCGTTCCTCCCGACATTGTATTCAAAGAGCGTCTCACCTTGACGTTGGGTGGGAAACGTTTTGTTCTTCTATACGCGGGCGCTGCGCACTCATCGAGCGACTTGATGATGCTGGTCGAGCCCGACGGGGTTCTGTTCGCCGGCGACGTTGTGCAAAACAGCCGCATTCCGTTCATGAATGCCGATGATGTCAACACATCAAATTGGTTTCGCAGGCTAACTGAAATCGAGAAGCTCGATCCAAAATTTATCGTCCCTGGTCATGGCGCCGCTTCGAACGCTGCCAAGGACGCAATCGCATTCACCCTGCATTACATTAATTATGTACGGAGTGCGATGAAAAGTGCAGTGGATAATTGGAGCGACTTCGAAACAGCCTACCAGCAGGTGGACTGGTCAGAGTACAGGCAGTTTCCAGGTTTCGTGAATAATAACAAAGGGAACGCCTATCGCGTCTTTCTCGAGTTGGAACAGTGTCAGCTTGAAAAAACGGGTAGGTGACGGTTGGCGCGCAGAGTGATCTCGTTTGCCGGGGGTCAAAACAGGCCAGTCTCGGCATCAACGTTCAAAGGAAAGGCGAACGGCTCAAGCCTTGAACCGCATCCGCCGCAAGATTACGCTCGCTCCTCTGAAAGAGATGTGAGAGAAGCTACGCGAGCCACGCTCTTGCCGTGAGGGAGAATATGACGGGTCCGGAGGTGAAAGGGCGGGATGAAAGAGCTGGCCGAGAGGTTAGTCAAATGACGCTGCTCGCCGCTCGACCGACCGAACCGGTCGACCTCTACTCGCCTGCCATCGATTCCGATCCCTTCCCGCTTTATGAGGCGCTGCGCGAGCGCTATCCGGCGTACTGGAGTTCCGGCGGTCGCTTTTGGATTCTGTCGCGCTACGATGACGTTGCGCGGGCGGCCACCGACTGGCAAACATTCTCCTCCCTGCAAGGTAATCTGGTCGACGAAATTCCGAACCGCGCCGGCGGCACACTAGGCACCACCGATCCGCCGCGCCACGACCGACTGCGCGCGCTCGCGCAAGCAGCTTTTACCAAGAAAAATCTGGATTACTTGGTCCCCGTCATATTGGGAGTGGCGGAGCCCGCGCTCGACCGGATCGCCGCAAAGGGATCCTTCGACTTCGTGGGTGAATTCTCGGCGGTTGTGACGGTCGCGACGATCTTTAGGCTACTGGGCCTGCCTGAACGCAATCCGCTCGCAATACGTGCGCTGGTGGTAAAATCGGTATCCACTGACAAGGCGCGCAAGGGTCGCAATGCCGAGTTCGATGCCGCGTTTGCCGAACTGAGCGGGTTTGTCAGTGAACAGGTTGGTATTCGGCGTAAGGAGCCGCGAGATGACTTGATCACCCGGCTGGCGGAGGCGGAAATCGACGGCGACCGCCTTTCCGAACGCGAAGTCATACTCACCACATCCATGTTCGTCGTGGCCGGCGTGGAATCCCTATCAAGCTTTATGAGTATGCTCGCGCTCAATCTCACGGATTGGCCGGACGAGCGCGCGAAGATCATCGCGGATCTGGCACTGCTGCCACAGGCGATCGAGGAATCGCTGCGCTTCAATACCTCGGCGCAGCGCTTCAAACGCACACTGACCCGCGACATTGAGATACATGGACAAGTGATGCATGCGGGTGATTACGTCGTGTTGGCCTATGGCGCGGCGAACCGCGATCCCCGAAAATTCACCGATCCGGACCGCTACGATATTGGCCGCAAGCCGCAAGGACACCTCGGCTTCGGCACAGGCAAGCATTTCTGCATCGGCAGCCAGTTCTCGCGGCTGGTCAGCGACGTCGCGATGGGTGCCTTTCTGCAGCGCATCCCGCATTTCCGTAGAAGCAATGCGGACTTGGCCTGGATTTCTTCATCGAATTTCCGCAGCCCGTTGAGCCTTCCGTTGCAGATCGCGAACAGTTAGATCAATTGTCGGAATCATCTCATTGTCCGTCAACTGGCGTTTTTTGAGTCAGTTGATGCTTGCCCAGTCGCAGTTGCGCTCAAGATCACGAATGTTGGCTGCTGCACAGCGCGGATTAAACTTGGTTCTCCGCACTGCGCCTCCGAATTTGGGAATTCTGCCGGACTCACGCGAGACTTCAGTCACTTTTCCCGTTCGAGCTGACTGCTTCGGGCACCGGGGACGCCCCCGCGCTGTGCGAAAGAGGCCGCACTGCGCGGCCTCCTCGCGCCACCTTAAGTCCACCGCTCCACCGCGCGGACGGGCGACGCCAAAGGCACACGAACCTCTGGCGAAAGTTCTTTCCCGATAGCCGTCGTGCTTGAGCTACCGGGTCAGAAAGCGAAGAAAACCAACCTCTATCATTAGCGACGAAACTGCGCTTCGACCTCAAAGGCGAAATTTAGTACGGCTAGCACGAACGAAAATAGCGCGATCATCGCCCGACTATAGCGGATTCCATCAGCTCAGATGGTCGGATCGAGCTTCCGTACAGGCAGGTCGGGAAGCGAGCGGATATCACGGCCGACCACAGATGATGCGCGGTGCTCCATTCGTCACTCCCGCCAAAGCAGAAGTCGAAAAGGTCGCGACCGCTGAGACGCTGATCGTGGTGACTAAAAACGCGCGATTGATCTGGATTTGTCTAGCTTCACTTCGCTGGCGCCCCACATCAGCATTGCTGGCGCTTCATCGTTAGTGCCAACGCACAAGATCAAGAGGTGCTCGGAGATGGCGATCGAGGCCGACTCTTACTGGCGGCGTACCACAATGATAATCCCACGTTGAAGCAGCTCCTGCGTTGCTGCGGCCCTCCGCCTGTGCCGACTGATGCCTTGTAAGTAGCAACTGACCGGAAACGTCGCACTCCTTCTGTATTTTTTCGCACGGCTACGATGACAGCCTGACTCTTGTTGCGCGGCTCCCATTTCTGCTTCTTCTATTCGTCCCCACTGTCCGGCCGAACTCCGCAGCCGGCGCATCTCCGGGGGCAACATGGGGAACACAACTCCGAAGGCAGAAGCGGTCACGCGCGGTGCCCGCATGCTGCGTACGGCGCTTGGGCCGGACATCGCCGCTTTTCTGGAAGACCCGGCCGTTGTCGAGGTGATGCTGAACCCGGACGGACGGCTTTGGATCGATAGGCTTTCGGAGGGACTGTCCGATACCGGCGCGACACTAATGCATGCCGACGGCGAGCGCATCATCCGCCTCGTCGCCCATCACGTGGGCGCCGAAGTCCATCACGGTGCGCCGCGCGTCTCTGCCGAGTTGCCCGGAACGGGAGAGCGGTTCGAGGGTCTCCTGCCGCCGGTCGTGTCTGCGGCGGCGTTCTCCATCCGCAAGCCGGCTGTGGCGGTCTTCACGCTCGACGACTATGCGGCGGCCGGAATCACGACCGCGGCGCAGGCGGAGATTCTGCGCAAGGCCGTCGCCGAACGTCGCAACATTCTGGTCGCCGGTGGCACCTCGACCGGAAAGACCACGCTAACCAATGCGCTGCTCGCGGAAGTCGCAAAATCTGACGACCGCGTGGTGCTGATCGAGGATACGCGAGAATTGCAATGCCAAGCTCGCAATCTCGTGGCATTGCGCACGAAGGATGGCGTTGCGACGCTCTCTGATCTCGTGCGCTCGTCGCTCCGGCTGCGTCCTGACCGCATCCCGATCGGCGAGGTCCGCGGTGCGGAAGCGCTCGATCTCCTGAAGGCCTGGGGGACAGGCCATCCCGGGGGCATCGGCACCATTCATGCCGGGTCCTCACTCGGCGCCCTGCGGCGGCTTGAGCAGCTCATCCAGGAAGCCGTCATCACCGTGCCGCGCGCCCTGATCGCGGAAACGATCGACATCATCGCCGTGCTCGCCGGGCGGGGCGCGCAGCGGCGCCTGGCTGAGCTCTCGTTCGTCGCCGGGCTCGATCCCGCGACCGCTGACTACCGAATCCTTCCGCCCAAAGCGGTCGGCGATCTCACTCCCACTGGAGACTATTCATGACCGCATTCGCACGTGGCCTGCGTACGCGGACCGCCAATCTCACCGCCACTATCACAATTGCCCTGTTTTCGGTATCGGACGCGCATGCCGCCGGATCTTCGATGCCGTGGGAAGCACCGCTACAGCGAATCCTGGAATCGATCGAAGGACCGGTCGCCAAGATCATCGCGGTGATCATCATCATCGTCACCGGCCTGACGCTCGCCTTCGGTGACACCGCGGGTGGCTTCCGGCGGCTGGTCCAGATCGTGTTTGGTCTGTCGATCGCGTTCGCGGCGTCGAGCTTCTTCTTGTCGTTCTTCTCGTTCGGCGGCGGGGCGCTCCTTTGATGCAACCAGGCGAACCCATCACAGGCTTCCATGCGCCAGTGCATCGCGCGCTGACCGACCCGATTCTGCTCGGGGGCGCGCCGCGAGCGGTCGCGATCGCCAACGGCACGCTGGCTGCCGCCATCAGCCTCGGCCTGCGGCTCTGGCTCATCGGAATCCTGCTCTGGGCGGCCGGTCATTTCGCAGCGGTCTGGGCGACACGGCGCGACACGCTGTTCGTCGAAGTGGTGCGCCGACATCTGCGCTACCCCGCGTATCTCCGGGCGTGAGATTCGATCCATGATGAATCTCGCCGAGTACCGCAACCGCACTGCAAGCCTTGCCGACTATCTGCCCTGGGCCGCGCTGGTCGCGCCGGGCATCGTCTTGAACAAGGACGGTTCCTTCCAGCGCACGGCGCGCTTCCGTGGTCCGGACCTCGACAGCGCGACGCCGGCCGAGCTGATCGGCACCACCGCGCGCCTGAACAGCGCCTTGCGCAGGCTCGGATCAGGCTGGGCGATCTTCGTGGAAGCGCAACGCAGCTCTGCGACGGCCTATCCGGATAGCATGTTTCCGGAAGCCGCCTCCGCCCTGGTCGATCTCGAACGCCGCGAGCAATTCGAAGCCGCCGGCGTCCACTTCGAGAGCCGTTACTACCTCACATTCCTCTGGATGCCGCCCGCCGAGGACGCCTCGCGCGCCGAGAGCTGGCTCTATGAGGGCCGCGAGCAGAGCGGCGTCGATGCCCATGAATTGCTCCGCGGGTTCATCGACCGCACCGATCGCGTGCTGCAGCTGTTCGAAGGCTTCATGCCTGAGGTCTATTGGCTCGACGATACCGAGACTCTGACCTATCTCCATTCCACAGTCTCGACCAAGCACCAGCGCGTCCGCGTCCCCGACACGCCGATGCACCTCGATGCGTTGCTGACGGATCAGCCACTGATCGGGGGTCTCGAGCCGCGGCTGGGCAACGCGCATCTTCGCATGCTCACGGTCATCGGATTCCCGACGACGACTCATCCCGGCATCCTCGACGAGCTGAACCGGCTTGCTTTCGCGTATCGCTGGTCGACCCGCGCGATCCTGCTCGACAAGACTGAAGCCGTCCGGCTGCTAACCAAAATCCGCCGCCAGTGGTTCGCCAAGCGCAAGAGCATCGCCGCAATCCTCAAGGAGGTGATGACCAACGAGGCGTCCGTTCTGATTGATAGCGACGCCGCGAACAAGGCCGGCGATGCCGACATGGCGTTGCAGGAGCTGGGCGCCGACGACGTGGGCCAAGGCTATGTCACGGCGACCGTGACGGTGTGGGACGAAGACCCGAACGTCGCAGCAGAGAAGCTACGGCTGGTCGAGAAGATCATCCAGGGACGCGACTTCACCTGCATCGCGGAAGGGCTCAACGCGATCGAGGCCTGGCTCGGCTCCTTGCCCGGCCATGTCTACGCCAATGTGCGCCAGCCGCCGGTCTCGACGCTGAACCTCGCACACATGATCCCTCTCTCGGCCGTCTGGGCCGGGTCCGAACGGGATGAGCACTTCGCCGGGCCGCCGCTGTTCTTCGGCCGGACCGAGGGCTCGACACCGTTCCGCTTCTCGCTTCATGTCGGCGATGTCGGGCATACGCTGGTGGTGGGCCCGACCGGCGCCGGCAAGTCCGTGTTGCTCGCGATCATGGCGTTGCAATTCCGGCGCTATCAGCGCTCGCAAGTGTTCGCCTTCGACTTCGGCGGATCGATCCGCGCCGCGGCGCTCGCCATGCGCGGCGACTGGCACGACCTCGGCGGGAGTCTTTCGGATGGCGCCGAGGGTTCCGTACTCCTCCAGCCGCTGGCCGGTATCCATCACACGCCCGAACGGGCATGGGCCGCTGACTGGATCGTCGACATCCTGACGCGCGAGCAGGTCGCGCTGACGCCCGAGCTGAAGGAGCATCTCTGGGCCGCGCTCACCTCGCTCGCGAGCGCACCGGTCGGCGAGCGGACGCTGACGGGCCTTGCGGTGTTGCTACAGTCCGCAAAGCTCAAGCAGTCATTGCGGCCGTACTGCATCGGGGGTGCGTATGGCCGGCTGCTCGACGCAGAGAGCGAGCGGCTCGGCGAGGCGTCCATCCAGGCGTTCGAGACAGAGGGCCTGATCGGCACTGGGGCCGCCGGCGCCGTGCTCGCATATCTGTTTCATCGCATCGAAGGCCGTCTCGACGGTCGCCCGACACTACTGATCATTGATGAAGGCTGGCTCGCGCTCGCCGACGGCGGCTTCGCGGCGCAATTGCGCGAATGGCTCAAAACCTTGCGCAAAAAGAATGCCTCAGTCGTGTTTGCCACGCAGTCGCTGTCCGATATCGACGGCAGCTCGATCGCGCCTGCGATCGTCGAGAGCTGCCCGACGCGCATCTTTCTTCCGAACGAACGCGCGATCGAGCCGCAGATCAACGCGATCTACCGGCGGTTCGGGTTGAACGACAGGCAGATCGAGATCGTAGCCCGCGCAACGCCCAAGCGCGACTATTACTGCCAGTCTCGCCGAGGCAACCGGTTGTTTGAGCTGGGACTCGGTCCGATCGCACTCGCCCTTTGTGCGGCTTCATCGAAAGCCGATCACGCCAGTATCGATCGTGTTCTGTCGGAACATGGCGAAGAAGGCTTCGTCCATGTCTGGCTTGCGGAGCACGGACTGCTCTGGGCGGCAGATCTCATTCCCGACCTACCAAACCTGGAGGCACCATGAACATGAAGCGTATCCGGGCAACCCTTCTCGTCACGACCGTCGCTGGCATATTGTCATACTCACCGGCATCGCCACAGGTCGTTGTGTTCGACCCGAACAACTACGCCCAAAACATCCTTCAGGCAGCGCGGGCGCTACAGCAGATCAACAACCAGATCACCTCACTCCAGAACCAGGCGCAGATGCTGGTCAATCAGACGCGCAATCTCGCGAGCCTTCCGCAATCCTCGCTCAACCAGATTCAGCAGTCGATCCAACGCACCCAACAGCTCCTCGGCGAGGCGCAGCGCATCGCGTACGACGTCGGCCAGATCGATTATGCGTTCTCAACCACCTACGGCGCGGCTTCGACCGCTACCGACCAGGCACTGATCGTCAGCGCGCGGGAGCGCTGGCACAACTCCGTCGCCGGGATTCAGGACGCTATGAAGGTTCACGCAGGCGTTGTTGCGAATCTCGATACCAATCGCGTCGAGACGTCTTCCCTTGTGACTGCAAGCCAGGCCGCGACCGGCGCGTTGCAGGCGACGCAGGCCGGCAACCAGCTTATCGCCCTGCAGACCCAGCAGATATCCGACCTCACCGCCGCTGTCGCTGCACAAGGCCGGGCGCAGAACCTCGAAGCCGCGCAGCGCACAGCAGCGCAGGAACAGGCGCGCGAACAGCTCCGCCGCTTCCTCACTCCCGGCGCGGGCTACCGGCCAGCAAATGTCCGGATGTTCCAATGATGCGGTCATGGTTCCATCGAGACACGGGGCATGAGCATGGCGGGACCATGTGGGCCGTGCTGCGCTTCACCATCATCACTTGCATCGCGGCGCTGGCGATCATCGCCATCGGCGAGGCGCTTCGCACTGATGTCGCGGATCGCCTCTCCCCGCCCGCCGCAAAGACGGAGGATCCCTTCGCTGCCAATCTTGCGACTTGCCGTGACATCACCTCCGAGCAATTCGCAGCGGACGACACCTGCCGCCGCGTCTGGGCAGAGAACCGACGGCGCTTCTTCGCACCGACCGCTTCTGCTGCACGCACCTCAGACACTCTGCCCGAAGCGCATAACGGAATTCCGACCTTCAGCACCCCCAATCTCTCCGAGGAGGCGCGCTGATGGGCGGCACCGGCGTCATCGACCGCTTCCTCGAGGTCTTCACCCGCTACATCGATTCCGGATTCGGGCTTCTTGGCGGCGAGGTCGCGTTCATCGCCACCACTCTGATCGTGATCGATATCACGCTCGCGGCCCTGTTCTGGTCATGGGGCGCAGACGAAGACATCATCGCGCGACTCGTCAAGAAGACGCTGTTCGTGGGCGTCTTCGCCTTCATCATCAGCAACTGGAACGCGCTCGCGCGCATCGTATTCGAGAGCTTCGCCGGTCTCGGGCTGAAGGCGACGGGGACCGGGTTCACCGCGAGCGATCTCCTTCGTCCCGGCCGTGTCGCACAGGTCGGACTCGATGCCGGACGCCCGCTCCTGGAATCGATCTCCGGCCTGATGGGCTACATCGCTTTCTTCGAGAACTTCGTCCAAATCGTCGTGCTGTTGTTCGCCTGGGCGATGGTGTTGCTCGCCTTCTTCATCCTCGCGATCCAACTTTTCGTGACGCTGATCGAATTCAAGCTGACGACGCTCGCGGGCTTTGTGCTCATCCCGTTCGGGCTCTTCGGACAAACGGCATTCCTCGCCGAGCGCGTACTCGGCAACGTCGTCTCATCTGGCGTGAAAATTCTGGTGCTCGCCGTCGTTATCGGCATCGGCTCGACCTTGTTCTCCGAATTCACCACCGGCTTCGGCAGCAGCCAGCCGACCATCGAGGACGCGATGGCGATCGTGCTCGCCGCGCTGTCGCTGCTCGGTCTCGGTATTTTCGGACCCGGCATCGCCAATGGTCTGATCTCCGGCGGACCGCAACTCGGCGCGGGCTCGGCGGTCGGTACTGCCGTAGCTGCTGGTGGCGTGATGGTGGCGGGCGGTGCCGCAGCCGGCATGGCCGTGAGGGGAGCAGGGGCGGCAATGGGCGCGACCGCCGCGGCTGCGCGCGGCGGCGCCGCCCTTGCTGGAGGGGCGACTACCTCTTACAGCCTCGCTTCGGCCGGAAAGCGCGGTGCGGCCGGCGTCGCATCAGGTCTCTCCGGCGTTGCACGGGCTGGTGCAACGGCTGCAGCGCGGCCCGTGAGCCAGGCGGCAAGCCGCGCATCGGGGGCAATAGCTGAGAGCTACCGAGGCGGAGCACGGAGCGCCGTCGCGGCCACCGGCGGATCATCGACGGTGGGCACGATCGGCAACTCAAGCGCCGGTGATGTAACGCAGACGCCGTCATCGCCGCCCGCCTGGGCGCAACGCATGAAGCGCCGCCAATCCATGAACCACGGTGCGACCGCGGCGGCCCACGCCGTCCGCTCCGGCGACAGTCACGGCGGCGGCGCTTCCATCTCGCTGCGACAGGATGAACGATGATGAATCTTTTCCGTAGACCGTCGGTGCGCTACGGCGCGACTCCCGAACCCGAAACACCCTATCAGCGCGCCGCTCAAGTGTGGGACAAGCGCATCGGCTCCGCGCGCGTGCAGGCGAAGAACTGGCGTTTGATGGCCTTCGGTTCGCTGCTCCTGTCGGCCGGACTCACCTTCGGCCTGATCTGGCAATCGGCGCGCGGCTCGGTGGTGCCGTGGGTAGTCCAAATCGACAAGGTCGGCGAAGCGCAGGCGGTCGGGCCTGCGATCGCTGACTACAAGCCGATCGACTCGCAGATCGCCTGGCACCTCGCGCGCTTCATCGAGCAGGTCCGTGCGATCCCGGTCGATGCCGTGATCGTGCGCCAAAACTGGCTGCGCGCTTATGAGTTCACGACCGACCGCGGCGCCGCGGGCCTCAACGACTACGCACGCGCCAACGATCCCTTCGCCAAAGTCGGCAAGCGCCAGGTCGCCGTTGAGGTCTCCAGCGTCATCCGTGCCTCGCCGGACTCGTTCCGTGTCGCATGGTTCGAGCGGTCTTACGAGAACGGCCAGCTCGCTGGGGTCGAGCGCTGGACAGCCATCCTCACCATCGCCCTGCAACAGCCTCGCGATGCCGATCGTCTCAAGCAGAACCCCCTCGGCATCTACGTCAACGCCATCAGCTGGTCCAAGGAGCTTTCGCAATGAAGCCGCCAGTCCGCACTTCGAAACTGAAACTTCTTCAGCCCCTTCTCCTGATGAGCGGCGCAGCGCTAGGCGGCTGCGCGCAGAAGCCTTTTCCGCCCGACATCACCTATGACGATTTCGTGCCGGCCGTGCAGGCTGCGGAAACTCCGGCGCCAGTACAGGTGGTCGAACTACCGAAACCGTTGCCGTTGCCAGGACAATTGAAGCCCCTACCCGGTGCGAAGGCGCCGCCTGAACCGACGGATCCTAAAGACCGCATCACCCAGGCGAACAAGGCCGCGCGTGTGCAGCCGGTGCGTAATGGCTTCATCAATGCCGTACAGGTCTATCCGTTCTCGCCCGGTGCGCTCTATCAGGTTTATGCCGCACCAGGACAGGTAACGGACGTCGCCCTGCAGGCCGGCGAGCAACTCGTCGGCTCAGGTCCCGTGGCGGCAGGCGACACGGTGCGCTGGATCATCGGCGACACCGAGAGTGGGACCGGCGAGGCGAAACAGGTCCACATCCTGGTCAAGCCGACGCGGCCTGACCTGCAGACCAATCTCGTCATCAACACCGATCGCCGCACCTATCTTCTCGAGCTAAACTCGACCGAGAAGACCTACATGGCCTCGGTCTCATGGCAATATCCGCACGACCAGCTCATCGCATTGCGGCGGCAGAACGCAACTGCGCTCGCTGCTCGGCCGGTCGCAACCGGCGTCGACATCTCGTCCCTCAACTTCCGCTACGAGATCGAGGGCGACACGCCGGCATGGCGGCCGCTGCGCGCCTTTGACGACGGCATCAAGGTCTATATCGAGTTCCCGTCCGGTATCCGGCAAGGCGAGATGCCGCCACTCTTTATTATAGGGCCGGGCGGAGACACCGAGCTCGTCAACTACCGCGCCCGCCAGAACTACTACATCGTCGACCGGCTGTTCGGAGCGGCAGAGCTGCGGCTCGGCGACAAGAACAGCGAGCGTCGCGTCCGCATCCTCCGCACCGATGGGAGGCGCCGGTCATGACGGACGCTTCGCGAAACGCACCCGAAGTCACGCCGGATTTGCGTCTGTGTCCTGAGCGCCCACGGGTGACGCGGTTGTCGCGCAAGGTGCTGATCGGCCTTGGCGGCGTGGCGGGTTTGACGGTCGGGGCCGCGCTGATCTACGCCCTGGAGACCCGAAACGCCAACCAAGCAGCGAAAGAGCTCTATTCGATCGAGAACCGCCCAACCGCCGATGGCCTCACCGGACTGCCGCGCGACTACACTGGTATCCCGAGACTTGGCCCCCCATTACCCGGCGATCTCGGCCGGCCTATCCTCAGCGCACAGAATCAGGGCCAGCCCATTCCTGCCGGCGGGCCATTGCCACAGCCCGGCATGACACCCGAGGAGCAGCGACGCTTACAAGAGATCGAGGCCGCGCGCTTAAGCAAGCTCTTTGCCGCGACGGCCATCCGTATCTCCGCACCAATAGCGCCCGCTGTTACGAGCACGGCGCCGCGGCCAACACTCGCAATGCCGGCCGAAGCTCCACCACTTGATCCCAATGCGGTGCAGAACATGCAGGATCGGAAGCTCGCCTTCGTGAATGGCCCGGTCGACCGCCGCACCGTCAGTCCGGACCGTCTCGCGAATCCAGCGTCACCTTATGTCGTGCAGGCCGGCACGGTCATCGCGGCGGCGCTCCTCACCGGCATCCAGTCGGATCTGCCGGGCCAGGTCACCGCGCAAGTGACCGAGCATGTTTTTGATACGCCGACCGGCAAGTTCCTGTTGATCCCACAGGGCTCGCGTCTGATCGGCCAGTACGACAGTCAGGTCTCATTTGGACAGAAGCGCGTCCTGCTCGTGTGGAATCGCATCACCCTGCCAGACGGCAAGTCCATTGTGCTGGAACGCCAGCAGGGCGCGGATGCCCGCGGCTTCTCCGGTCTCGAGGACGAAGTCGACTATCATTGGTGGGATCTGATCAAGGCCGCGGTTCTCTCCACCTTGCTCAGTGTAGGCGCTGAACTGGGCTCCAATCAGGACGAGAGCCATCTTGTGCGCGCGCTGCGCCGTGGCTCGCAGGATTCCATCAACAATACCGGCCAGCAGCTCGTCCGCCGCCAACTTAACATCCAGCCGACGCTCACCATCCGCCAGGGCTTCCCCGTTCGCGTGATCGTCAACCGTGATCTCTTGATGGCACCTTACGGCCAGCAGGATGCAAGCCGATGACGAAGCTCAAGCTCGGCACGGTCGAAAACGACAAGCCGGTCAAGCTAACAATCGAGTTATCCGGCGCGGTTCATCGCAACCTGGTCGCCTATGCGGAAGCCATCGGGCGGGAGAGCGGCCAGCCCGCTCCCGATCCAGCCAAGATCGTCGCGCCAATGATCGAACGGTTTATGGCAACCGACCGTGCGTTCTCAAGAGCACGAAAACAAAAGTGACTTCACGGACCGCGTGCTGGAATTGCGAACCGGTTGGCTGCGCTCATCGCGGGACTGGACGAACCACTACAATTTTTCACGTAGCAGAATTGGCGCGAGGATTTTGGCGCGAGCGTCTGTTGGCACAAGGCGTGGTCATTTAGCTCGTCTCGACGGGAGCAAGCTTTGAGTTAGCTTTGGTCCGGTTTGGGTTCGGAATTGGTCGGCCGAGACGCGATATCCTCACCGATTTCCTGCAGGACGTTTGGCCCTTTAGCGAGCCGACGGCCGAGCGCCTCAAGGAAACTGTCGTACCTCTCGCCTGCTTTTGCGCGGCTCGCCGCCTGCGCCGAGTCTGGAAGTTGCGGCGTTGAAGCCAGCCAGAAGCGGATGAATATTGCCAGCATTTCTACGCTGATGCCGAGATCGCGTTCAAGCCGCTGAAGATGACGGCCGATGCCGTCGAGACGCTTCGCAGTTACTGCTTCGCGGCGCTCGTCTAAATCTGGAGAAACGAATGACGCGACGGCAGCTTCCGCTATCAGAGAGCGCGATTGACCGCGGCGCGCCGCGTAATCGGCAAGCGCGCGCATAACCGCAGGATCGAGATAGACGGAAAGACGGGCTTTTTTGTCCATGTCAAAGCTCGACGCCGTCGTGAGGGTCCATGGCCGCTTGCCGGGCGATCTGGCGCATGCTGCGGGTGACGACGCGACGGCGCACTGCGTCATCATCGTTTTCATCGCGGTCGGGCTCGAACTCGTTGATCGGACGGTTCGCTGGCTCAGGCGCTATGTCCTTGTGGCGCTCGAGGCCAGGCTCGCGTCGCAGGCCGGCGTTGGCCGGGTCGGAGTCGACGTTGCCATCTGGCGACGTATTGAAGACGGATGGTTCGATCTGTTCCGCAGCGACGTTATTGGTCTTGATGGGAGCTATTGGTTTAGTCGCAGCGAGGGTTGACCAATCGTCAGGCTTTGGTCCCGGCATTTCCGCATCCGGTTTCGGCGGCAGCAGAATACGCTTAGTGAGACGAGGGTCTTCAAAGTATCGTGCCTTTTTCGCACGGATCGGCGGAACGCCAGCGACCATAACGATCTCGTCGTCGGGCGGGAGTTGCATGACCTCGCCCGCAGTCATGAGTGGACGGGCGGTCTCCTGGCGGGAAACCATCAAATGTCCCAGCCACGGACTGAGCCTGTGGCCAGCATAGTTTTTCATCGCGCGCATCTTGGTCGCGGTTCCGAGCGCATCGGACACGCGCTTGGCCGTGCGCTCATCGTTGGTCGCGAAGCTGACGCGGACATGGCAATTGTCGAGGATCGAGTTGTTGGCGCCGTAGGCCTTCTCGATTTGATTCAATGACTGCGCGATCAGGAAGGATTTCAGCTTGTAACCTGCCATGAATGAGAGGGCGGACTCGAAAAAGTCGAGCCGGCCGAGCGCAGGGAATTCATCAAGCATCAAGAGCAGACGATGCCGCCGATCGGTGGCCTTCAGGTCTTCCGTAAGTCGACGACCGATTTGGTTGAGGATAAGGCGGATCAGCGGCTTGGTGCGGCTGATGTCGGATGGCGGGACGACCAAGTATAATGTCGACGGCTTTTCCTCCCCGGCAATGTCGGCGATACGCCAGTCGCAGCGCCGCGTGACCTGCGCTACGACGGGGTCGCGGTAGAGGCCGAGGAACGACATGGCGGTGGAGAGAACGCCGGACCGCTCGTTGTCGGATTTGTTCAGGAGTTCGCGGGCGGCGGACGCGACAACGGGATGCGGCCCATTATCGCCAAGGTGAGGCGTCGTCATCATCGCAACCAGCGTGGTTTCGATCGGGCGGCGAGGATCAGAGAGAAACGAGGCAACACCGGCAAGCGTCTTCTCTTCCTCGGCGTAGAGGACGTGAAGGATGGTGCCGACCAGAAGCGAGTGACTCGTCTTCTCCCAGTGATTCCTCCGCTCAAGCGAGCCTTCCGGGTCGACCAGAACATCGGCTACGTTCTGTACGTCGCGGACTTCCCATTCACCGCGGCGGACCTCCAGAAGCGGGTTGTAGGCGGCGCTTTCCCTATCGGTCGGATTGAACAGGAGCACCCGGCCAAAGCGTGAGCGCAGGCCGGCCGTGAGCTGCCAGTTCTCACCTTTGATGTCGTGGACGATCGCGGATCCTGGCCAGGTCAAGAGCGAAGGCACAACGAGGCCGACACCCTTGCCGGAACGTGTCGGCGCGAAGCAGAGCACATGCTCCGGACCGTTGTGGCGGAGATATTCGCCATCCAGCCGGCCAAGAACCACACCGTCCGGGCCAAGCAGCCCCGCGGTCCTCAGTTCGCCGACATTTGCCCATCGCGCTGAACCATAGGTCTCGGCGCTTTTTGCCTCGCGGGCGCGCCAGACCGACATTGCGATGGCGGCAGCGATAGCGGAAAAGCCACCGGACGCAGCGATGCCGGCACCTTCCAGGAAGATATGGGGCGCGTATGCGTCGAAGAAGTACCACCACCAGAAGAAGGCCGGCGGCGGATAGACCGGCAGGCCTGCAAGGTCGAACCACGAGGCGCCAAGCTGCGGCTGAAAGCCGAGTCGCCATGCCGTCCATTGCGTCGCGCCCCATGTCGTCGAAAGCACGATCGCAAAGACCGTAAGAATCTGATCCCAGAGGATTTTGTTGGCGGTCACGGAGCGGTCCGGTGCTGGCAGCGGCGCCCGCAAAGAAAGCGCACCGTTTGACCAGCTTCAATAGCGATCACGGCGATATCGCAAAGGGGCGTATGCGTGAGAAAAACTACTGACAGCGCGACATGCCACCTGTGGCGAGTTAACGTAGATCGTGATCCCAAAACCGGGCGTCGACACGTTTGGGCAACGGATATCGGCCGCCGCTTGCCGTCTTGCGCATTTAGGCAAGAACGCCCATGACCGAACAAGCAAATCTCGGGCTACCCTTCCCCGGATCAGGAGGGGGTGTAGGTCACACAGTCAATGCGCTTTATCATGTGCTTGGCGCTGAGACATGCATTTGCAGCCGCATCAAAAACTGCTTGAGCGTTGGATTGACATTGCTCAGCTGCCAATATGCGACAAATCCCAGACGCGTCGCCCCATTGCCGTCGCGCACTTCGCGATAGACGACGTCGGCGATTAGATTGCCAGTCGAAGACTCGCAGACCGGGACAATGCCTTGGTGACAACGAGCGAGCGCGAGCAAATGATCGTGCGGAACTCCCATGGACTTCACCAACGGCCGATCGCCTGGTGATGACAGCTTGCTCAGCAACATGTCATGGATTTCGGGTCCGGGATCGCGACGGCTGACTAGAAATCTTTCTGCCTTCAAGTCCGTCCAATAAACAAAATCTCGTTCAGCTAAATAATGCGACTTCGGCAAGGCGACCATCACGCGCTCAGCCCACAGACTTCTCTGTGCGTAAGTTTCATAACGCAGCTCACCCAGCACGACAGCAAGATCTATACTGCCGCGCTCAAGCAGGGCAAACAACTCAGACCTATCGTCCTCCACTACATTGATATCGACACCTTCGTTCTCTTTCGCAAAGTCGCACAGACTCTCGCCGAGCTCACCCGATGTCAGCGACGTGTAAAACCCAATCTCCAGTCGACCCGCAGTTCCGCCTCCGCCGCCTTTGGCGAGGCTCTGCATGCTATCCAAATCAATCAAGACTTGCTTCGCTCGGGCCGCGACGTTTTCACCGTCCGCGGTGAGGTGTGCGCCGCTGGTCGAGCGCTCGAACAATACAACGCCAAGGCTGTCTTCAAGCTCTCGAATACGCTTACTCAGCGTGGGTTGCGCAATCCGTAATGCTATGGCGGCGCGCCGGAAACTACGGTGCTGTGCTGCAGCGACCAGGTATCTGAGGTGAACGAAATTCATCATAGCCAAGCCTGAACGCTCAACGGAAATGGCACACATTTCTGGTTATCGCCGCAGTGCGCGGTGGCGGTATTGACGTAGGTCTGTCAAGCGCGCTGGCGCGGCAGTTCAATGAACAAGATTGTCGTGGTGCTTGATGGTTAAGGGATTGGGGAGGGAATCCGCTGCTGTGCCCTACCCGTTCGGCCGATGTCGAGGCCGAAGTGCAGGACGCTTTTTCATGACGCGCCTCAACCCAGGCCAAATGGACACCGGGAGCGAGTGGCGCTTTAGCAAGCAAGTAATCTTAAGGAGTACTATCGGTGTAGGCGAAACAATAGTCTGGAAACGAGCTTTCGCGTCACGTTTCGAGGTCTCGCGGAGACGCGGAGGGAATACGCGTGAGACATCAGCGAGTGAGCCCCCGCTGGACCGTGAAATTCCAGTCCACGCCCCCGTCGGCGCGGGCGACTCCAGAGACGTGCCTGCCAAGATTTCGCTCCAGCGATGGCGACCAGGGCACGAGTTGAAAGCCTAAGCCATTGTCGATCATGGCGAAGCGACCGGAAGCGAGCATCAGGCGCTGACGATAAAGGCCAGCGACATATTCTCCGGTTGCTGACTTGCGAAATGGCATGCCCATTTCTGCCGAGAGTTTCTCGCCGATGGAATCAAGCTCCTTCCGCCATAACGTCTCAAGCAAGTTGCGCGTATAGACAATCTGCTGGCCCTGCCGGCGAGCCAAACCCTGCTCGATCAGATGTTCGGTGCGGTGCTCCATCGCGGCACGGACCTCCGCTCCGAATCCGCCGCTGCCGAGCGGGACGGATTCGGGCGCGACGAGCTGGCGATCGAGCCATGTCGCGCCCGAGGCCTTCACCTGCGCATCAAGGCCAAGGTCAGACCGAACGGCAAGCGCGACCCGCTGGCGACCGCGGGCATCCTCGAACCGGCGCAACTCGACGATCGAGCCGACAGGCCCGTCTCCGGCGGCATCGAGATCGGGTAGTTTAATGTGATGGGTGCGTCCGTCAGTGCCGTCGACCACGGCATAGGCGACGCCCCTCAATTCGTCATCGAGACCGCGATCGATCAGGCGGCCGATAATCGGATCGGTGAGGCTCTCTCCGGCCAGCACATAGCTCGACGCACCGCGCTTGATGCCCTGTTCGGCAAGTGCCCGGTTCATGCGCTTGATGATGTCGCCGCGCTCCGCAAGCGCGCGCAGGATCGACTCCGCCTCCTCGGCGATCACCCATTGCCCCGGTCCGACCTGGTTTGCGAGGCCGAGCGCTTCAAGCTTGCGCAGGCGGCCGATTTTCTGGGGCAGGTATTCGTCAGGGTGCTCGCCTGCCATCAAAGCGACGTCGACGATATCTTGCCGGTTTGCATCGCGGACAAGCTGCCGATCGAGACGCGTCCAGCGCTCGGCTTCCACCTGGCTATCGAGGCTCCGCCGGATATCCAGGTCGGAGCGCGGTCCAAGCTCCAGCGTAACGAGGTCCTGCGCCCGCGCCCGCATCCCGTTGCTGAGGTAGTCCCGCGCGATCACGAGGTCTTTGCCATCGTCGGCCCGGCCGCGCAGGATGATATGGACGTGCGGATTGTCCGTGTTCCAGTGATCGATTCCGACCCAGTCGAGCTTGGTGCCGAGATCATTTCCAGCCTGCGCCATCAGCTCGCGTGCAAAGCTTTTCAAGTCGGGCATCTCCGCGGCGTCCTCGGGCGAGACGATGAACCGGAAATGATGACGGTCATCCTCGCACCGCTCGGTAAAGGCCTTGACGTCAGCGGTGTCGGTGTCGGAACCAAACATGCGCGCACGCTCGCCGTCGCGCGTCACGCCCTCGCGGCGCAGATAATTGAGATGTGCCCGAAGCGTCGCGCGACGGCCGGTGTTCCGGACGATGCGGGTCTTGACCGTAGCAAGCCGTGAGCGGCTCGTGAGAAGCCTGTTCGCCCGCACGCTCGCGACGCGGCCGCGTCCGAAGCGGGACCGCCGTGATGCATTGATCCGGCCGACCCTGCTGACATGGCCACCGGCGCGTTCGGCGGCGGCGAGCGCCTGGGCGATAAAGGGCTTGGTCCGCATGTTTGGGCGGGAGCGGATCTTGCCGGGGCGGATGCGGAAGTCGTTATCATTGTCCATGGCCCGCACTCCGCGATGTGCGATAATCGTTGAAAGCATTGGGGAATTGTCGCGTGCGCGATGCGGCTCTCGCTCGCGCACATCGCGGCGTGCCTCGTGAAATGCGAGTAGTAACAATGCCCCGACCGCCCCCCAACCGGGCCGCACCTCGCGGCCTTTTATCTTGCCCTCCAACGGTCGTGTTGCCGCTCCCTTCCCGGCTCCCGCTCAAATTTGCGCCGGTTCTTGCCGCTTCTCGATTTCCTGCGATGCACTTCATCATGGACGCTCAGTGCCGATGCGACGCACAAACAGGTCGCGAACTTGCGAATTGCTCTTGAATGGAAATGCCGAGGGTGAGCCAGACGATGCCGTTTCCGCCACCTCCAAAGGCGCAGTCGCGGTGCGCTCGGATTGCTCCGCCGAAGGTTTGGACTTGGCCGGGAACAGTGCGCTCGACCAGCCGCGCGCCTGCTCGGCGAATGCGGATGTGATGTCGATGACGAACGGTTCAGCGTCAGCATCATGATCGCCGGCGCCGTCGAAAATTTCCGTACGGGTGCCACGCGGCATGTCGAAGTTCGGCGCGTCGCCCTTCGTGACAGTTGCCGCGACTTCGGCCGCAAAACTCATGTCTGGCCGCTGCCAGGTGCCGCGATAGACTGCCACAGAACATAAGCTCGGGTCGGCTCTGAGCTGCGGATGGGTGTTGCAGCGACTTGCAAGCTTGGCGATCTGGATCGCCGCCATAGCAATGTTGCGGCATGGTAGAAGGACGGACGCCGAAACTTTGGACGGTAGCACCGGAACACCCGCGAGTCCGACACGCGCGACGGTGCTGCCGGTGAGCTCATGCGATTCCCGGATCGCGACATGCATGCTTGGATAGACACGCGGGCCGGCTTCTCCCTGCACGGCGATTGCCCATGGTTCCCCGCCCGACTGTTGCCAGATCAGTGCGTGCATGAGCTTCGGATCGACAGCGAGCGTGCATGCCGTCACCAGTGTTACGAGGTCCATCGCGTTTGTTCCGTGAGCTATCCTCCGCCCGCTGAGCGAAAGGCCGATGCCATCGTGCTCACGGCCGTCAAGGGCAGGGCGCAAGCGCCGGCCTTACGGCCGCCCTTGACCGCCGCTGCGCGCGACGGCCGCGTGAACCGCGAGCGGGACGGAGGAATGAGCAGGCTTTCCGCGAACAGAGGAATGGCCAGGATTTCGCAGAAGACGCGCGAGTACCCAACCGTCCTATTGTCCTGCGACGCCAATGCATCAGCTCCGTGCTTCACGCTTTGCAGGGCGTGTCCAGAGCAGATGGAACGCGGAACGATCGCTTCCCGATTGGAACAGGTTGGCGCGGACCGGCTGTGTGAAAGCAGGGTCGTCGATTTGGAGCGCGACGTATTCGCCAGCCTTCTCACCGGTGCGGGTCCAGCCTGCTCCAACCTCGGGCCCCTCCTCGTTGCCCGCATGAACGCGGTAGTTCGGCGCGTTCTCGGTGTCCGAGTGTTCGGCCGGCACGATGGCGAGCTCGATGTCGAGCGAAAGGGTCCGTAGCCGCCCCGAGAAGCCGTTTCTGGTGCGGATGAAGCTGCCGATTTGCGCCATGTCGTGTTTCCTTTCTGCGGTTGGTGAGAAGATCGGCGGGGCGGTCACCGTGTCGTCGCCCACCATTGGAAGCGACCATCGCCTGCTTCGTCGGTCCAGACGGGCAGCGCGCGACCGATGACCGAGGCGCGGGGAAACGGGCCGAAGTAGCGGCCATCCACGCTGTCTGGCACATCGAAGTTCATGAGGAAGAGTTCGTCGTCGCCGATGCGGCGGCAGCCCTCCCAGACCGGCATTTTGCGGCCCGCGTTGTCGCTGTCGCGGGCGTGTCCGATCGTCGAGCGGTACGCGATGATGTCGAGGCCTATACGGCAGACGGTGTCTCCGGGAAGTGCCAGGATGCGTTTCATCATGGGCATACCCATTGGGAGATATCCGCGATCGGACAGGAATTCGGCGATCAACGGCGGTGCTGCGACGGCGACGAGGTCGGTGACATCAAGATCATCGGCCGGCTGTATGAGATAGAGGCCGATCGGCGCGCTGGCGCTGGCGTTCCAGATCAATGTCTTTGACGGCTCGACGAAGGCCGACGTGCCGAGAGTGATGCTGGAAAATGCTGTCGCCAGCATGGTGGCGATCCGGGTCATCAACTGACCTCCCGCCGCTTGAGCCAGGCCTGATGTCGGGTGCGCGTGTAGTTGCGCGGTGTCTCGTTGACCGAGATTCGGTTATGGACGTGCTGCCAATAGTCCGGCGCGGCGTCGGCAGCGTCGATGCCGAGTGCCTCCACCGCGTCGATCACCTGCAGGACGCGCTCGACCTTGGGCCAACCGTCCATACGCAGGAGGATTTCTCCGCCGGGACGCACGAAGGGCAGCGTCTGGTAGCGTTCGCCGGGACAGACCGCGCGCACGATGTCGGCGCGCGACAGAATAGTGCCGTAGTCGTTGGCGGCCCATCGCACGAAGCAGAAGACGCTGCGGGGCATGAAGCGGACGACGCGTCGATGACGGTCGAGAATCTGCTGGCCTGCCGGTTGGCCGAAGCGTATCCGGTTCTCGATGCGCTGCTTGTGGAAGGTCAGCTCGACGAAGGTTAGCGCCACATCCGCATGAGGAGCGCGCGAGATATGTTGGAGCGTAACGCCCTTCATCGCCGACGTCCTTTGGTGCGAGAAAAGGCTTCGAGCAGGAGAAGACGCAGCATGCAGGCCACCGTGATTCCGCGCTCGAACGCTGCGATCTTGATTCGAGAGCGCAAGTCGGGGGCGACGTCGATGGTCAGTCGCGCTGCGAAGGGACGATGCTTGGTGCGTGGCCGGGACCGATTTTCGCGTGGCTTGCCCCGGCGTGCTGTATTGCCAAGCTGCGACATGAACGTGCTTTCGCGCGATCGCCGGATCATGGCGCTTCTCCGTCGCGGTCTATGGACAAGGTGATGAGTTGGATGGGCATCGCTTGGCGTGGCGCAGCCCTCGGAGTGACGCATTCGAACGCTCCGTCAGCGATTTCCGGGGAATGTCCGATGCGGCGGGAGCCTCGTGGGTGAGGATGGCTTCGGACCGGGATCGGACGTCGAGTTGCGCGCGCGTTCGGCAGCCCAGGCTTCGAGATCCTCGATCGCATAGACCACGCGGCCGCCGAGCTTGCGGAAAACCGGGCCGGTGCCGGTGCAGCGGTGCTTTTCGAGTGTGCGGCCGGACAAACCCAGAAAGGCTGCGGCGTCGTGTGTCCGGACGAAGCGCGGCGTGACGCGGGCGGATGAGGGGTTCAAGGTGAGCCTCCGGTGCCGTTCAAGGTGTTGCCGGATACGGCAACGGATCGGAGGCAAGCCTGACGGAAAATCGGGGCCATAGGGGAGACCCGCTGCAGAGCGATTCCTGGAATGTCCCCCTCATTAGGAGGGCGCAATCTCGGCTGTTATCGTCGTTGGAATCGCTCGGCTCGCTCGGACTCTCCACGCAGTAGCGCGAGGTAGCCGCCGTTCATCAATGCAGTGGCTGCCGTGACCGCGCGATTGATTCTCTTTCGCAACGGCGAGTTTTTCCACTCGACCGCTGGAATGTCGCGCGCGTCTTCATCAAGCAGAACCGCAGCAAGCTCTCGTCGGGTCACGCCTTCCTGTTCGCCATCGAGCACCCGAAGAAGGAAGGTGAGTCGAGTGCGCTGCCCGACGGAAAGCCGCTGACTGCGAAGTTGTGGTCCAGCTTTCTTGCCGGTCAAGCGACGATGCAGGCGCTGGACGCTATGCAAGCGCGCGCTGAAGTCGCCGTCGAAGGGAATCAGGAATGCAGAGCCACGCCTACGAAATCCACCAGCGAACCAGAGCCGATGACGACCCGCTGGATCGTTGAGCAGCACGTGCCGGCCATCGCGCGTTTCGACGTTCATCAGCACGGGCGAAAGGCCATCGAAGTCGATTGAATAACCGGCGTCGAATCCCCCTGGTCCCGCGGCGACAATAACGGTCGACGGAGAATGCTCCGGCCGCCACAATCCAGGGGAGACCCATGCAGGGGTATCCGGTGCATGCGCGAAAGCTCAACCTCCATCGGCGCGCGAGTGCTGCCATGGCGATTTCGATTGCGGATGGATTGGGAGGCGTTCGATTCAAGGTATTGTGATAGTCTTCCGCATAAGCAGGATTGCGGCGAAGAAACTCGATTGAGAACTGCTCGCGATCGAGCTGCATCAGTTGTTTGGCCGCGGTCGGAGACCGCCAGTCATACGCTTGTGACATTGATACTCTCGCTGTTTATCGCCAACGGATCGCCGCCGATGATTATCCGCGAGGCTGCAACAAGGGATAGACACTAAAGTGGAATGACACGATAGAACATATCAATGTCTCGCAATCGAAATTACTCCGACAGAGGCAAGCCTGTATTATGTTCCTCTTCTTTGCCGCGCTTTAGGAACGTCACTGCAGCCGTGGCTCAAGAAGATAACGATAACCCTTCTGCGTCATCCAATGAGCACGCGCGAGATGACTGTCATACATGCGCTTTGCGCGCTCGGGTGTTTCATTTGGATCGAGTCCAAAAATGATCGCGGCGACCTCGCGCCAGTCAGCGCCTTCGGCTTCAGCGTCAAGCAAGCGGACATAGCTGGCGAGATGCGCTTCATCATAAGCGCTGACACGATCAAGTTGGGGCGGCTCGTCCTTAAAGGTGGTCATTGGATACTCGGCGCTCGGAGTCCGAAAAGCCAGAGTCGATAATCTGGTAGGCACGTACAGTGATGTGCTGGTCGTGCGGCATCGCCTATGTGCAGGTGCGCTATCGCCGATCCGAACTTTTGACATCCTACCGTCGGGAATTTGCCAATATAAAAAGAAGGAAAGCCTGCCGGGTGCAATTATGCCTTTCGTCGAAAGAATTCGATCGGATCGACATCGAGAACACCGGCAAGTTTCTCCAGCATGTCGATCGTAGCTGCGTGCTGCTCTCGTTCGAGCATGCCGACATAGTTGCGATTGACGTCCGCGCGATCCGCAAGTTCCTCTTGGGACAGGCCTTTGGCCTGCCGTATCCGGCGAAGGTTCTTGGCGACGGTCTCCCGCAAGCTCATGCGAGAGAGGTCACCGGATCACTAATATACCGCTACCTAGTATACTAGTGAATCGACCTGTTTGCCAGGCTGTCCACGGCAATCATTGTCGGTGTTCGAGGTTTCGCGAACTGGTGCGAGGTTTCGCGAACTGTACTGGTCGAGTCAGGAACGTGATACGGCTGAGCGCATCCTGGCTTTGGGGAGCAAGCTTTGAGCGGTAGCACTCGAGATCAACACGCCGAACCGGGCCGCGATCTCATTGCGGGCATGATCCGGCTTCCAGCCGGTTTTGGGGGAACTCGACCTTCCTGCGAAGGCCAACCATTCCTCCATGTCACGCAGTTGGTCGGGCGTGAGTTCGTTTCGTCGCAACGGTTTCGCAATGATCGCGTGAAGCCCGTATGTGCTGCCAATATCCAGCCAGCGTGCGACCGTGGCGTGCTGGAGACGCGCCCAGGCCGCAGCGTCGGCTATGCCGCTCCCTTCGGCCAGCATAGCAAGCACGGTGAGCCGAACATTGTACCCTTGATCGAGTTCTTTTCGCGCCATCGCTCGGAAGTCCACGCCGGCATCGACAAGGCCGTTCAACCAATCGCGCCATCTCTCAGCGCCTGCCTCGCAACGACGATAATCACGGGCAGAACTCAGAAGATCGAGGCTCTGTTTGCGCAGCTCGCTGCCGAGATCGGGCAAGCGATCAAGGATACTCTCGATGCTGAGAGACTGGAGGTCGCGCAACGTCTGCTCAAGCCGGTTCGGCCAGTCTGCAAACATCCACGTCAAGATGAGCAACGTGCCGTAATTTGCCGGCCATTTGATGCGCAAGCGCTGATCGGGTTTCATTCCGAGGTCGCGGATGATGCGGGCGAACAAAGCCTCACGCGCATGATCGGACGTGTCCACCCAAATGGCGGACATGATGACATCGGCAAGTGTTGTAAATATAGGCCAGTCGATGGGGCCGAGCGGTGCCAGTGTGCCGATCCCATCTCGCTTGAGTTCGAGCAATTGCTCCTGCAACGCAGTGACTGTAGCAAGCGCGGGCCGAGCGCTGGCTCCGTCGAACGTGAAGCCGCAGTAATCGCAGCGTCCGATGACGATGCGCTCCCGGCCCCCCAAGTTTCCGACCCGCAGATCAAGAGAGCAAGAGGGACAATCGCTCACCAGAACGCATTGATGGCGAGGGCAGACCGCCAGCCAGCCGATCATCCAGTGCCGCCGGATATACGGCTTGTCATCATCACGAAGACAGCAAGGGCAAACCACCATGGAACGCTCGGCTGCCCGTCGCGCTGGGCGGCGAAGGACACGCTGAGCACTGAACCTGCCCTGGCGCTCATCGTCGCGCGCCGAGAACCAGTCTCTCATAGTCATGCTTGCAACATGTTCGGACTCAAGCCCGGTCTTGTTGCCAATGACGGCAATCTGATCCTTATGCGGTCGACGCCACCATTCCACGTCGCGTCGGCTGTCGATCCCGAACGCTTGTCGGATGAAGTTCAGAGGCGACAGGTCAAGCATCACCGCAAGGCGATAAAACCACGACGCCATGGCCTCATCTGCGGCAGGTTCGACATACACAGGAAGCGACTCGGCCAACACCGAGAGGCGCTGATGGACTTCCGTCGGATAGACGTCAGACCGCCACACGCCGTCGACCAGAGGGTGGCATGAACCCGGACTTCTCGATCAGACGTGGAGAGATTGCCTCGGCGCCCGACAACACCGCCGCAGCAGCAGCGCGAGTCACGATCGCGACGATCTCGCCCAGCACGCCCTCCGACATGGCGAAGATCTTTCCGGCCAATGCAGGCTCGGCCAGTGCTGAGGGTTTGCGCAACGGCAACAACGCCTCCAACGTGCTGAGAAGACGTCGATACGCCTCGTCCTCTGTCCATGGTGGGAGAGGAATGGGCTCGAACCGATTGGCGAGTTGGTCATCGCTTCGGATGGCACGCAGCGCCTCGGCCGTTCCAACACCGACCAGAGGGATTTGCAATTCATTGCCGAGCCACCGGAGCAGATTGAGCAAACGTCTTTGCTGGGTACGCGATCCGGAGAGGATGTTGTGTAGTTCATCGATCACGAGCATCCGCACATCCGTGGTCCGCATCAGGCGAACCGCCAGGCCCTGCTGCGCCGCAATGCTGTTCCTGGGCCATTCGCCCATTCCGAGTTCTTCGAGGATGGCGCCAAAGAAGCGCCGTTCATCGGGGCCTGCGGGCATCTGCATCTTGAGCACCGGCACGCAGGCAACTCCGTTCTCGGCGCTAACCGCTCCGACAGGCGCATGGCTGCGCCTGAACTTCTCGACGATCATCGTCTTGCCGTTGTTCGTCGGCCCCACCAGCAACAGGTTTGGCATCCGCGTACGCTTCGGGAAGGACAACACGTCCTCAATCGCCGCCAGAGCGGCTTCCGCACGTGCGTAGCCGATCCAGCGATCCGTGCGGATGCGGCTCATACGCGACGCGGCGTCCTCATCCGCCCATGCGCGGGCCGCAGGATGCAGATGTGGGTAGTCGCCGCTCAACTCCATTCCTCGAACGGGAACATATGTTCGTGCGGCTGGCGTCCATCCGAAGGAGGATAGGTGCTTTCGGCTGGCGGCGGATTATCCCTTGCCGTCATAGCCTGTCCCCCTTGGATTACGCGCAGCCGTCGTTCCCGTTGCCGGCGCGCGGTCTTGCTGGTCCGAACCGCTTCGTTGGCGATCTCCCGCATTGCTTCGACAGCACGGAAGATTGCAGCCTCGTCGACGTGCGCGTTGCCTTCTTCGCGCAGACGTTTCAGCGCCAGGCGATGCTCCCAGAGGCTGATCGGCGGTCGCCGCAGATCGCGATAGCTGAGGTCGTAATAGGTCCCGTCCGGTCCGAGCAGATAGATGCGGCTGAGGTCTCTTGGATCAAAGCGGACCATCATCGGTTCGGGGTGCCCGATCCAGGTCGACAACACATCTGCCCAATAGCCGATGGAATGCAACGAGACTCCGTCGCGCCGCACCAGCCGCCGCTGGATCGGCAGGAAGTCGATGAGGAAGCGCCGCGGGTCGCTCACCGCCGTAGGCTCGCCCCGTCCGAGCATCTGGCCATCGCCCGAGATACCTCGTTTCCACGCCGCCAATGGCGGCATGCCAATCCCTCGATGCACCTCTCCATGATAGACGCCGACGATCGCATGACCGAGCCAGCGTTCGACTTCGTCGAGCGTCATGGCGGCGCTTTTGGACGGATCCAAATCACCTTTCGCTTGCACATTCGAGAAGGTGGTTCCCGGCAACAGATGGACCTTGCCCATCATCGTCCCGATCAGCCTCTCGATATGACCGCCGTAGTGCGGCGTGCGAACGGGGCGATGGTCGATGGCAATGCCATATTGCTCGCAGCCGCGTTTCAGCGCCTCGGAACGGAACTCCTTCGCATTGTCGAGATGAAGTCGCTCCGGGATGCCGCGCACTGGCCATTCACCTTCAATCCCGCGCTCGGCCAACCAGATGTCTTTAGGCAGGGCGGCGTGGCTGATGCAAAGTGCGACGGAGGTCGCCGATGGCGGCTCCAGCGACAGATGCAGTCCGGCGACGCAGCGCGTGCAAACATCGATCGCCAGCGTGAGCCATGGGCGCTGAAGCGGTTCTCGTGTCTCGCTGTCAACAACGATCACATCGACCAGCGTGTGATCGATCTGCATCAGCGACAGCGGCCAGGGAGCTTCCAGCGATCCTGTTACCGGAGCGAACTTATCGCGCGCGATCTTGCGGCCCTCACGCTTGGCGGTGATCTCACGGGCCGGCCTCATACGCACCCGCGCCGAAATCGCCTTGCGGCCCGGAACACGCAAGCCTTGAGCAAGGCAGCGGCGTCGAACCTCGTCGACAAGATGTGCGATTCGCGGCCGCTGGCGCGTCAGATAGACGGTGTCGACAGCATCGCGGATCAGCGCATCGATCTGCTCATCGAGCAAAGAGATTCCTCGCTCGGGGCCACGGCGGCGCGGCAGCAGACTGGTGAGCTTCCCATCGGCAAGATAGCGTCTCAACAACGCATACACATGGGTCGGTCCGTAGCCGAGTTCGGTAGCTGCCGCCAACACATCGGCCCGTCTCCGCGCCGAGTTCTCCGCCAGACGGCGGATCACCGGCAGACATCGCCGAGCCTCATCCCAAGCAGTCGAGTCGACCATGGACAGTTCGGGTGCACTCATGGCGCCGTCACTCTTGTTTCGCTGGCGATCGGCATCGTCAGATCGACGATGAGCGCACCACGTGCGATCAGCCGCCAGATCACCGCAAGACCCGTCTCGCGCGAAGTCGGCAGTGCATCGACCAGCTCGCCAAAGCTGACCGCATGGGCGCGAGTATGTGCGACGGCCTGTTCCGCCAACACCATGTCGACAGGTGCGTTCCTGAGTGGAAGCAACCGCTTCGCAATATCGAGTCGTGGACCGCGAATGCTGCGTTCGGTCGCGATCCTGAAGCGTGCGCCGTTACTACGCGCCCAATGTCGCGCGGCGGCAAAGGCCGGCCGAAAACCCGTCCAGCCAGTCCGAAGGTCAGCGCGGTATTTGATCTCGACGATCTCGCAGCAGTGGTCGCTCCAGTCGACGCGAAAGTCGGGGGTGTATCGCCGCTGTCGCCCCTCATGCTCAAAGCGGATCGTTACTGGCTGTGCCGTCACTACCGCGCCTACATCCACGAAGCTTGCGAGCGTCACGAAGTCTCGTTCGAGCGCGCTCTCATGCTCGGCCATCCCTGTCGTAAGGGGCTGGAACCCGGTCACATGCGACCGGCGGCTGAGCGGAATGCGACGCAACTCGCCCTCCATTTGGAAAACGACTCAGTACGCAATACTCGCACATGTTGGAGTCAGTTCACAAACATGGAACCAAATCTATGCCCGCAAGCCTTTGTGCGGACTCAAGTTCGCTTGCGGCTCGATTCACGAAACCTCGAACACCGACACCTGGGTTTATCCGGCGGGGGCGTTATCGCCGGCGCCCTGGCGGAGACACGCAAGAACCCCGCCCGGCGTACCGGGCGGGGTGTCGGAAGCCGGCTCAGTCGGCGTTGGCCTTGCGGCCGCGGGACCAGATGAGCGTGTAGCTCTCGCCGCCTTCTTCGTCGAAGAGGTTCGCGTAGATCGGAGCGTTGAAGCTCGGGTCGTCGAGCTTGACCGACAGGTAGTTGCGGCCTTCGTTGGAGCGCTTGGCCCAGGCGGCGCCGATTTCGGCCCGGCCGACATAGACGCGGTGGCTCGGGGCGTTGTCGTTGGTGCTGGCTTCGGGAACCAGGCGGACGTTCCTGGCCTGGAAGCTGAGGGTTACGATTTCGCCGACGAAGCCCTGCTCGGTCTTGGTGAAGGTGCCGATGTTCGCCATGATAGATCTCCTTGCTGTCTGTTTCCGAGCCGCGACCATCGCGGTCTCGATGGCGACCGGCAGGCCGGAGACGATCGACGCCGCATCCTTTAGGACCGAAGCGCAGCGGAGGATGCCAGGCGGGCAACTTTCTTGTCTCGCGAGGAATGGCCGCGCAGCGGCCAGGGGAAGAAAGTTGAACGCTGGCATTGCGGCTAGTCGAACGAGGCGAAGCCGGTGTCCGGCCAGGTCAGGCCATCATAGAGACCCGAATGGATGCGCTGCTCGAAACATCGACAACGCAAGGAGAAGCAAGCGAACGTCACCGCAGCAAGATCACGCTGATGGCACTGTTGAAATCGTCCTGTCCAACTCCAGTCGACGTCCCGCCCCCCCCGAAGACAGGCGGCAACGAGAGCGCCCTGCCATCGCGAACTTCTGTCGGCCGGAACCTGGCGCGCCGCTGCCAAAAGCGATCCACCCGACGCGCATCTACGGAGAGGTCACGCTTGACGAAGTGAAGCTTCAACCTTGCTCCGATCTACGCAGAACTCGGGTCGAACGGGATGGCGTCGCACTCGTCTCATCAGGTCGCGGCGCCACCAAGCCTAAGATAGTGCCGGCCTTTCGGACCCGCCCGGTCCATCGGGCGGGGATGCCGCAAGCCGCGCCCAGGCCGTGGCCCCGATCACGACCGCGCCGACGACGGCAAAGACTTGCCGCCAGACGACAGACGTCATGGTGAGGCCGGAGAGGCCGAACGTCGCATAATAACCGGCAAGCGCGGCCGGCACCGCGAACATCAGCGCGACTGCGATGCGCAGGATCGGTGTACGGACGAACGAGAAGATCGTTTGTCCGATGACGAGCACGAATGCTGCTGCGACGATGCCAAGACCGATCGCGCCGAGCAGTCCCGTCCCGGACTCGTGCGCGTAAAGACCGGCGGTCATACCGACAAGAAACGGCAATGCATAGATTGCGAGCGTAAACAAGACCCAGCAGAAAAAGCCGAGGCCGACGATGTTGAGAACGATGCCGAGTGCAAGCATGGTGGATACTCCCGTGACAATGAATGCATGGGTTGCGCTTCCACCACCTCCACGGCGCGAGCGTGAGAATAGCGGACATTGCGCAGCGGCAACAGCGACGGATCGCATCCGTCGCTGTTTGTTCGTCACCTGCGATAGAACGGTGGCGCTCATGCGCCACCGTGACCGAGCTTCCAGACCGGGATACCGAGGCGGCGCGCCTTGTCGGAGAGGTTCGCCTGAATGCCGGAGCCCGGCGCAACCAGGACGCCGATCGGCAGTGCCTCGAGCATCGCGTCATTGCGCTTGAATGGCGCCGCCTTGGCGTGCTTCGTCCAGTCGGGACGGAAGGCGATCTGCGGCACCTTGCGGTGATCGGCCCAGCGGGCGGCGATGCGCTCGGCGCCTTTGGGCGATCCGCCATGCAGGAGCACCATGTCAGGGTGCTTGGCGCGGACCTGGTCGAGGCGATCCCAGATCAGGCGGTGATCGTTGAAGTCGAGCCCGCCGGTGAAGGCGACTTTCGGACCCGCCGGCAGCATGACTTCGGTCTCGTTTCGGCGCTTCGCGGCGATGAAGTCGCGGCTGTCGATGACTGCCGCGGTCAGTGTGCGATGATTGACCATCGAGCCATTGCGTGGATGCCAGTGCGCGCCGGTCTGGCGCGCGAAATGCTCGGCCGCCTGGTCACGAAAGAACTCCATGGCGTTGCGCCGCTCGATCAGCGTAATGCCCTCGGCGGTGAGGCGCTCCAGCTCGACGGAGCGGATCTCGGAGCCATCCTGCTCGCGCTGGCATCGACGTTGCGCCTGCTCGTTGCCGTCGAGCTGGCGCTCGATCCGGCCGTTGGCACGGTGGAAGAGATTGACGGTCGACCACAAGAGGTCGTCGAGGTCCGGTTCGAGGCGGGTATCGGTCAGGGTCGCGACGAGCGCGTCGAAGATGTCGGCGACGGCGCCGGCGACATAGCGCGTGTCGGGCAATGGCCGGGGGTCGGGTTCGTCCTGGAACGGGCGATAGCCATGCAGTTGCAGTTCGGTGAGGACGTGGTCGGTGGTGGATCCGGCGTGCGGCTCGTAGCCGGTGTGGCCGGGGTCGGTTGTCATGGGATGCTCCTCCTGTCGGATCGGCCGCGCCCATCGCGGCCTTCACGGCGACCAAAGGCGGCGGGCGGACCGGTCCTGCACCGCGGAGCGAAGCGCAGCGGCCGGAGCGAAGCGGAGGATGGCGGAGACCGGCTATTTTGCCTCGCGATGCAAAGCGCGAGATCCTCCTATGTATAATGTGAGCGCCATTGGCGGCGCGCGGCGGAAAATAGCCGGCCGCAGCCATTGCGGGCGCCGGACCGCTTGCCGCAAGGTCGCCTCTCCAGAAGGCCGCGGGCGCGGCCTCCTCGACGGAGGGAGTCTCCAGGCCGACCCTCGAAGACGAATAACGACCGCGCGGGATCACACCCCGGAGGATTACGACCTCAACAGCATCGAGCGGAGCTCAGAACCATCCTTACCGGCCAGCAGCGTCGGTTTCGGATCGGCCATCGCTTCGATGCTGCGAAGAGATAGAGCGCCTGCCTCGCAATAATCGAGGCGGCGCGCCTTCTTGGTCGGCGGCAAGTGCTATTTCCCGGCCTTCGGGGCGTAGAATGTGCCTTCGATCTCCACGATGTCGTCCTGATTGAGTCGCTGCACCTCGACGATCGTGCGGGGCGGGTAAGGCGCCCTGCCCCACAGTTCGGCCTGCACTTTATTGACGACCGGACGAAACCGAAACATGTCGGTGACAAAGACGACCAGGCGCACCGTGTCGCTGAGCGTCGCGCCCTCGGACTGAGCGATCAGTCTCATATTGAGAAACGCCTGGCGAACCCGCGCCTCGTCGCCTTCGACAAGGGTGTTGGTTTGCGGGTCGATGCCACGCATGCCGGCAACAAACAGGAAATCGCCTGCGCGCGTTGCGAGATTCCAGGTCCCTGTCGGCTTGACGGCACCTGCCGGCGATAGCGTTTTCACGCCCTGCGGCGTGACCTGCTGCGCAATCGCCATGCTGCCCGCCAGCAATAGACCCGTTGCGATCAAAGCACGCTTGTACATGGCTTCCTCCTTTGCAGGTTTAGATGGCTGGGCGCGCGACCATCGGCATCAGTCGATCCCCCAAAGGACGGATCGATCCGCATGTGAGGCAGCGCATGAACGGGGTCTGCGGACGCGGCGCATGATTCACTGCGGCATGCTTCTTGATCCCAAAACGGATGACCGGTTCAGCCGTACCGTTGACCGGATGGCGCTTTGTCATGAGTGCTGAGGCTAGCGATTGAAGGCGCGGCAGTGAGAACCAGACAAGCGCGATGATCTGGAGCAGCAGGTTGATGGCGAAGGCCGCCTGATAGGCGACTTCCGGATAATGTCCGCCATGTTTCGCCCAAGCCTGAATCACAAAGCCTGTCAGGCATTGCAGCGCGAAGGCTCCACCCATGTGGAATACATTCAGCGCCGCGTTCGCGCGCCCAGTCAGTTCCTTGGGAAAATACTCGGCCAGGATTGCGGAGGTGAGCACGGTGCCGGAGCCAACCGCTGCGATCATGGCCCACAGGACGTAGGACGAGGAGAAGCAGCGGAAGATCAGTGCAAGCTGAGCCGCAACGAACAATGCCGAAAGACATCCGAAAATCATCCTCAGACTTATCCCCCGACTTCGGAGCCGGTCAGCCGTCCATCCGATCAGAAGTGCGCCCAGGCAGAGCGCGACAGCCATGACGAGCAGGTGTCGCACGAGCGCGACTCGATCTAAGCGCTCCACGTCGGTGAGCCAGGCCGCCGCCCACAAGCCCTGCAGCGCCCAAGCCGTCCCAATCGAGGTCGCTGACAGCGGCGCGAGCCGCCAGAACCGGCGATCCGTGAAAACGGTGCGCAAGCCCGGCGTTATCGGCGTGCCTGCGGTTTGCTCTGTGGATGGAGCATCCGGCACGATCAGGTAGACGGTGAGCGCGCATGCAGCGGTTAGCACTGCCAGGAAAAGGAAAAGCTCTCTCCAACCGATCCACGTGAGCAGCGCTTCGACTGGTGTTGTTGCTGTTACTGCGCCAAGCGCACCCAGCATGATCATCCAGCCATTGGCAAGCGGCAGGCGCTCCTTTGGAAACCACAAGACGATGGCTTTCAGCCCGGCCGCGAGAGCCGCCGCAACGCCAAGACCGATGAGCGCACGAGAGAGGACGAGCGGCAGAAAACTCTCTGAGAGCGCGAACAAGGCCGCGCCGCCCGCTGCGATCATGAACAGCCCGCTTTGAACACGTCTCGGACCGCATCGGTCGAGCAGTATGCCGACAGGGAGCTGTGCGGCTGCAAATGTCAGAAAATAGACGGACGTGAGCAGTCCGAACTGACCTGCGTCGAGCCCAAGCTCCGCCGTCAAGGGACCTGCGATCACGGCATTGATGTTCCGAAACAGATACGAGAGATAGAATCCGGCCGCGAACGGTAGAAAAACACAGGCAATAAGACGCCAATTCTGCGCCAGAGCTTCGATCGACTGCGATGCCCTTGTCCAAGCCGGCACAAAGGAGCGCCTGTCGATCGCATCGTCATGGGGTCCGCTCTGGTGACCCGTGTTCGACGCAGGATCCTGGGCTTCCGTTTGCTGCCGGAAAGCCGCCATCGCTGCCGTCCTCCTCGACGGCAGCGGGCCGGCGTGGCGTCATTGCAACGACATTGTCGTCGGTATCATCGTGAGCGGCGTGCGGTTCGGTCTCAACGCCGCTTTGCTGTGCCGTAAAGAGGTGCGGACTCGTTTCGCTCACACGGTCCATCGTCTCGCGCATGAGCGGCATCCCAAGATGAACGCGCCGGCCAACCTGCGCCGCGAACTCGTCGAAGCGCGCGGCTCCGAGCTTGCAGGCGGCCTGTCTTATCGGAGGCGATAGCGGCGGCGTTACGGTGAGGTGATATCTTGCATGCAGCGCGACGGTTTCATTGACGACCCGCAGATCGCGGTCGAGATGTTCAAGCTGGCGACTCATCCAGTTGAGCCGGCGCATCATGGCGCTGTGATCTATCGCTTCGCAGTCAGGACCGCCCAAAAGCTGCTCGAGCGCAGCGCGGACCAGGAAAGACTTCGAGACGCCCCGACGCCGCGCCTCGGCCAAGAGCCGCGCGGCGGCTTCTTCTGAAATGTAGACGCAGATTCTGGGTTTCATGAGATGCCCCGATGCGAACCGCGGCGATCTAAGAGACGCGCGTTCGTCGAGGCAATATGGAAATCGCAGGCGTCGTAGCTGTGCGTAACGCTGAGAAAAAATAGCGATACAAGATCGATACGTTTGATCGACGCGATCAGAAACATGCTCTCCGCAGAGCGATGAGACGATGGGCACTGACAGTTGTCGAGGCAACTCGACACGTTGTTATCGGAGCGAATCCGTGCAATCCGGTTCGGAAATTCCTAGACGTCACGCTGATCTTGGCTCCTGCCGGTTGTTGCCAAACCGTTCATATCGGTGCCGGCGCGATCGCTGACGAAAGCTGACATGGTCTGGATGGAGAGCGCCGAATGTCAGAGAGGTTTGGACTAAATCCAACTAGCCGCTGCAGAAAATAGGCAGTTTCTTTCCGCGCGTGAAAAAGCGATTACACGACTGACGTCGTATGATTTCATTCAGGATCAGAGCTCCTGACAGCCGAGCGCAGGCTAGACGAACCGTCAGTTGTTTGACTCATTGCGCGAGATCCGGTTCCAGCTTGTCAGACGCTCCTTCGCTGTACATCAGACGAGACCGACGTCACCCGTCCTTGCCGGTCCCAGCCAGGTCATCATACGCGCATGAACCGCGCAACGTCTTCCGGAACGAGCTGCACCCTGATCGCCGCCTGCAGCACCTCGATGCCAAAATGGCGCAGATCGGCATTGAGGTCGTCGTCCTGGGGTGACAATGCCATCGCGTCGATCCCAGCCTCGTGGGCGCGGCGCAATAGCGTATCCATCGCACCGCGGCCGGCCGGATCATTGTCGCGGACGACATACAATCGGCGCAGAGTTCGCGGAAACAGGATGGCGGCAAGATGCGCGGCGGAGAGCCCCGCCATCATCGGCATGTCGGGCATGACGCAGCGAAGCGACAGCATGGTCTCGATGCCTTCGCCTGCGGCGGCAACATCGTGCGCGATGCCAAAGCGCACTGCGTTGCCGAGAAGATGGCCCATTGCACGCCGCGGCGAATCGATCGGTGCCTTGCCGAGCGTGATCGGTTCGAAGCCGGCCGGATTGAGCCATGTTCGATGCGCGCCGGTGATGCGGCCGTCGAGGTCGGTGACGGCCGCGATCATCGCGGGCCAGGTCTCGGTGGGCCCGCCTCCCTCTGGCCGATAGTAGCAGCGCGGATGGAAATGCAGGCTTGCGGTTCCGTGCAAAGCCGTGATGGCGCGTCCCCGCAGATACGTTTCGACGAGCGTGCGCGTGATCGGCTGCGACATGGCGACCAGGCGTCGCGCCGCTTCTGGCGATCCGACTGGTGCAGGCGACCGACGTTGCGTGCGCGCCATGTCGACTTGCGGCCGCGGCAGGCTGAGGAAGCGCCGTGCCTCCGCCTCGACGTCGTGGAAATCACCGAGACCACACACATGGCCGATGACGTCGAGCAGATCGCCATGCTCGCCGGTGGCCGCATCAGTCCATTTGCCGGCCGCGCCCTTGCCGGAGTCCGGCCCGCTGAGGCGCACGAACATGGAGCGCCCCGGCGTGTTCTTGACGTCGCCGACCAGCCAGTATCGTCCGACGCGGCGGCCGTTGGACAAGTACTCGCGGCAGACCACCTCGGCCTCGCGCGCGAGGCGGCGTGCCAGTTCGCCCGCATGTGCCGGCATGGTCAGGCTGCCCGGTCGGAGACGCGTGCAACGGGATATCGCTCCAGAACCTTGGCAAGCACATCGGCGCCGGCGGCGTCGGTCGGCACGAACATGCGCAGTTTCCAGGAGATGATCTCGTGGAACAGGCCATAGGCCGAGAGCCGGTCGCGCATGGCATCGGTAAAGCCTGTCAGCTCGATGCGATTCGTGCCCATGACGCGAACGCGGCGAAGCTGAAGACTTTCGGCAAGTTCGAGGATGGTCTTGCCGTCGAGCAGCGCCGCGAACGCAGCCTCCGGCGTGAGCGTGGAGACGCCGGTATCGGTCGCAGTCGCGGCCCAGGCCGGCGAGGCCTTGCGGCCGATGATCCGCTCCCCGTCATCTGTCTGAAACCGATAGACCCGCGTCGACTCATTCGGCAAGCGCTTCCAGATCGGCAACAGGAGCCCGGCGACGATGTGGATCTCGCTGTCGGTGAACGCCGGCACGTCTGCCAGTTCGGCTGACCAGGCGCGCGCGAAGGTGTCACCATCGGCCTCGCGCCAATGGGTTTGCGACCTTGCCGTCAATGCCATGACCGGATGCTCCATCGGCCGGACGAGACGCACGCGACGTTCGACGTGGCCGTCGTCGAGCATGATGCTGCGCGCCGGCACCTGCACGGCGGCACGGCCGGACTGCGTATTGACGAGTAGGTTTGCGCGTGGATCGGAAAGTCGGTCCAGCGCCTCGTCGAGCGTGACCGGCCGGTTGCGCTGGCGCTGCGTGATCGTGAGGAGCCGCGTCTCGGCCGCGGTGCCGGGATGCGTATAGATCGTCTTCCGCGAGGTGACGGTGAAGCTCTCGGCTGTCAACGTCTCCAGACCTACATCATAGCTGCCGGATGCGATCGCGCCTTCGATGCGGGCCGCCAGCAACTGCTCGAACGCCGCGAACAAGATGTTCTGGAGGTCGATAGTCAGCGCCAACAGACGGTTGAGGAACGTGGTGATCGGCGGCAACTCGTCCTTGATGCCGTTCGTGTCGGTCAGCTTCAGCCCAGTCGCGTCCTCGAAGGCCTGAAGCGAGCAGCCCTCGACCTTGCCCATCACCAGCAGGAGATAGAGCTGGCGCAACGCATCGCGCGCATAGTGGCTCTCAAGATTGTCCTCGGCGCGGAACAGGCCCTGCCCGCCGGTTTGGCGCTGGCCCTTGGTGATGGCGCCGAGGGTGTCCAACCTACGAGCGATGGTCGAGAGGAAGCGCTTCTCCGCCTTCACGTTGGTCGCGATCGGCCGGAACAGTGGCGGCTGCGCCTGGTTGGTGCGGTTGGTACGGCCGAGTCCCTGGATGGCGGCGTCAGCCTTCCAACCTGCTTCCAACAGATAATGTATGCGCAGGCGCCGGTTCCGCGCTGACAGCTCGGCGTGGTAACTGCGCCCGGTGCCACCGGCGTCGCTGAACACCAGGATGCGCTTTAGGTCATCCATAAAGGCCTGGGTCTCGGCGAGGTTGGCGGAGCCTGCGCGGTTCTCGACCACAAGGCGGTCGATACGATCCGAGCCGGTCTTGCGGATGATGCGGCGCGACCTGCCGGTCACCTCCGCCACTGTCTCGGTGCCAAAGCGCTGTACGATCTGATCAAGCGCGCCATGCACCGGCGGCAGCGAGGCGAGCTTTTCGATCAGGCGATCCCGACGTGCGACCGCGTCCCGGCATTGTACGGGCTGGCCGTCGCGATAGACCGGCCGCGACGACAAATTGCCCTCGCTGTCGGTGAACGGCTGATAGAGCTGGGTCGGGAAGCTGTGCGTGAGATAGTCGAGGACGTATTCGCGCGGGGTGATGTCGACCTGGACGTCGCCCCATTCCTCGGTTGGGATCTCCGCAAGGCGCCGTTCCATCAGCGCCTCGCCGGTCGAGACGATCTGGATCACGGCGGCATGTCCGGCCTTCAGGTCGCGCTCGGCGGACGCGATCAGCGTCGGCGTCTTCATCGCCGTGATGAGATGGTTGAAGAAGCGCTGCTTGGCGCTCTCGAAGGCCGAGCGTGCGGCGGATTTCGCTTGCGCGTTCAGCGTGCCGGTTTCGCCGGTAACGTTTGCCGCCCGCATCGCGGCGTCGAGGTTGTTGTGAATGATCGAGAATGCGCCCGCATATTCGTCATAGATGCGGATCTGCTCGTCCGTCAGCCTGTGCTCGACCAGTTCGTACTCGACGCCTTCATAGGAGAGCGAGCGCGCCGCATAGAGCCCAAGCGCCTTAAGATCGCGCGCCAGCACCTCCATCGCCGCGACGCCGCCGGCCTCGATCGCCTCAACGAACTCCGCCCGGGTGGCGAATGGGAAATCTTCTCCGCCCCACAGTCCGAGGCGCTGCGCATAGGCCAGGTTGTGGACCGTGGTCGCGCCGGTCGCCGAGACGTAGAGCACGCGCGCATTGGGCAAGGCGTGTTGCAGCCGCAAGCCCGCGCGACCCTGCTGCGAGGCGTCCTGATCGCCCCGCTCACTCTTGCCGCCGCCGGCGTTCTGCATCGCGTGCGATTCGTCGAACACGACGACGCCGTCGAAATCTACGCCGAGCCAATCAACGATTTGCCTGACGCGCGATACCTTGACGTCGTGGTCTTCAGTTCCCTGACGCGCATCCGAGCGTAGCGTCGCATAGGTCGTGAACAGGATGCCCTCGGCGAGCCGGATTGGCGTGCCCTGCCGGAAGCGCGATAGCGGCGTGATCAACAGCCGCTCCATACCGAGCGCCGACCAGTCGCGCTGGGCGTCCTCGATCAGCTTGTCCGACTTGCTGATCCAGACCGCGCGGCGGCGGCCTTTGAGCCAGTTATCGAGGAGGACGCCCGCGACCTGGCGGCCCTTGCCGGCGCCGGTGCCGTCGCCCAGGAACCAGCCGCGGCGGAAGCGAACGGCGTTCTCGGCGTCGTCGGACGCCGCGGTGACGAGGTCGAAGGTGTCGTCTACGGTCCAGGAGCCGGCGAGGAAATCCGCATGCGCCTCGCCCGCATAGATGACGGATTCGAGCTGGGCGTCCGAGAGCAGCCCGTCGGTGACGACATTCGCCGGCAGATGCGGGCGATAGGTCGGCACGGGCGGGGCGACCGACCCCATCGCGGCCGACTGCACGAGCTTGGTTGGATGCGCCTGCGCGCCGGGAATCCGGATCGACTGAAGCGCGTATTCCTCATAAAGCGCATCGGTGATTTTACGGCTTTCCGCGGGCGTCCATGCGACCGCCTCGTAAGCCAGTTCGATCCCTGCCCGATCACTCGCGGATGCCGGTGATGTGGATGCGCGCTGCGCAACATAAGCGCGCACGGTCCGGGGGACGGTCGACGACGAGGCTGTCGGAGCACATACCTTGCCTGCGATCGGCAGACGCGGCGGAACGCGCTCGCCGATCCAGCCGAGCAATGTGTCGACATCTGGCGCGACGCCCGGCGATGGCGGGAAGGCCGTTGCTTCGTCGGCCGGCAGCCGGTCGATGACCGTCAGGCGGGTGTCAGTCGTGGTGCCGTGCTTGGCATAGACGGCGCCGTCGATCGCGGCCGAGAACACGACGCAGCCGCGCTCCTGCAAATGCACGAAGGCATCGGTCCATGCGGGATTGTCGGGGGCGAAGCCGGCGCCGGTGATGGCTACCAGGCGCCCGCCGTCGGGGAGCCGCGCGAGCGCCGAGGCGACGTGCCGCAAGGCCGCGTCCGCCATGCGGCGATCGACATGTGCGACCGCTGAGAACGGCGGATTCATCAGAACGACGCTCGGTACGATACCGGCATCGAGATGATCGTCGATCTGTGCGGCGTCGCACCGCGTCACGGGCAGGCTGGGGAAGAGCTGATCGAGGATGCCGGCGCGCATGTCGGCGAGTTCGTTCAGAACAAGCGATGCGCCGGCCAGTTCAGCGAGAATCGCAAGCAGGCCCGTGCCGGCGGACGGCTCCAGCACAACGTCGGTCCGCGTGATCGCGGCCGCGACGCTTGCCGCATACGCCAAAGTGGTCGGCGTCGAGAATTGCTGAAGCGCCTCGCTCTCCTCGGACCTCTTGGTATGGGTGGGAAGAAGTGTCGTGACCTTCGCGAGCATCGGCAGCATCGCGGCCGGGGACGCCGCCTTCGCACGCATGGCGGGACCGAATTTGCGCAGGAACAGGACCGTCGCCGCCTCGCAGGCGTCGTAAGCGGTCTTCCAGGTCCAGGTGCCGTCGGCGTCGGAGGCGCCGAACGCGCTTTCCATCGCCGCGCGCAGCATCGCGGCATCGACGGGGCGACCACGTTCGAGATGAGGAAGAAGGAGCCGTGCGGCCTCGACGATGGCGGACGCGGAATCGGCGCCGGCGCGGACAGGGGCAGCCGCGACGGCGGCCGCGGAAACGGAAGAATGCGACATGACGGGAGCCTCGGGAGAGCTGGGACGGATCGGCCGCCCGGACGCTCTCTCGATCCGCGGCGGCTCAAATCCGTCCCGGCCCGCCTCTTCCTCTCACCTGCTCACCATCCGAGCGCACGCCGCAGCGCCGTATTGACTGACTATGCCATTTTTGGCATAGTCACAGGATGAAGGAAGTGCGGTGGCACGGCAGCAGCCGATCCGATGTCGAAGGATTTCCGGCCGATGCCCGGCGCGAGGCTGGATACCAATTGTTTCAGGTTCAGATCGGCGAAGAGCCATCCGACTGGAAGCCCATGACATCGATCGGCCCTGGCGTTCGCGAGATCAGGATACGTCAGGCTTCCGGCGCCTACCGGATCATCTATCTGGCCACCATCGGCGATGCTGTTCACGTGCTGCACGCATTCCAGAAGAAGACACAAGGAACGGCCAAGCGGGACATCGACCTCGCCAAGGCACGGCTCAGACAGATCAGGTGACGACGATGGCAAAATCGGTATTTCACGACCTGTTCCCGGCGGAAGAAGCGGCGGAGCTTGAAATGCGCGCCAAGCTGCTGTCCGGGATCAATAAGTGGCTGAGCAAGTCCGGGCTGACGCAAATCGAGGCGGCGAAGCGCCTTGGCATCACTCAGGCTCGGGTGTCCGAGATCAAGAACGGAAAGATCAACCGGTTCAGCCTGAGCATGCTGGTTCGGCTTGCGGAGCGCGCAGGTCTGCGCCCCGGGATCAGATTCCAGAAGGCAGCGTAAGAGCGCTGCCAGAGCTTTGTGAGGGCTGTCTTGCCGAGACCCCTGTTCGAGCGCGCCGGGCGCTTCGAACAGAATCCGGACTCCGATCCGCATCAGCCCGGATCGATTAGCCGGTAAGTCAGCTTCTTGACGTTCCTGATCCGGTAGAGCCTACCGGTGTCCATAGCGCGGAACAGCATTGTGCGATGGCTGCGCGAGTTAGCCACCACTTCAAAACGATCGAAGCTGCGTCCATCTCGGAACGAGAGCGCCTGATCGAACACGACGGTCTGCCCGGGCCGCGGCGACGGTTTGCCCGACAGCGCGCGCCGTGCGGCTGCATTCTCCCGGCAGCGGGCACGCCACGCCTTGGCGTAAGGATATTCGGTCGGCGTCAGCAGATCGAGGATCGCCTCGGGACAATTGGCTTCGTTCGGCCCCACGGTTTCGTCCATGTCTTTGTAGCCGAAGATGTAGCCCTCGCGGTCACGCAGGTTGTAGCGGACGAGACAGACCGCGGCGAAGATGATGCGTTCGTTCTTCTCGTGACGAATATGCTCGATGGCCGCGTAATAGACGTGCATGCCGACTAGCGCGGATCGCAGCACTTTGGACGTCAGTTCCGGCCTTGTGAAGGTGAACTGCGCGTCGAGATACTGGCGCGGACCGGAATACCCTTTGAGCGATTGCATGTAGAGCCAACCCATGACGGGTCTCCTTTCGAGGTGATTGTTGAATGCGAAAGCCCGGCGCGGCGGCCGGGCTCGTGACGATAGAGGATGGATGGGAGTGTCAGATCGCGGGCTCGCGATCGTCCTCGCGCCCGATCAGCGCGATGCCTTCATCGGCTGCGTAGTCCTTGGCGAGACAAATCGCCCAGCGCCGCGCTTCCCACAGCTCATCGTTGTAGGATTCCCACTTGTCGGCGACGCGGGCGCAGCCGTCCGCAATCAGGCGCGGGAGATCGGGATGATCGGCAAAGTCCTCGCGCGCCTGTTCGAGCGTGTCTTCGACAGTAAGAACCAGGAGCGGATACCAGCCTGCCGGATAGCGGCAATCGAGCATCATGCGCTGGGCATCGTCGGGCGAGAGGCGGTCGACGGCGTAGCGCCAGGCCCGCCGCCATCGTGCAAGGCGGTAGCCGGCGCGGTAGCGGCGATCGCGGAGCCAGGACCGAAAGGCGCGAGCTGTACGGTGAGCGATGTCAGACATGGCACCGCTCCCGAATCCGTTGCGCCAGTTCCTCCGGGTTGTTGAGAAGGTCGAGCGACGCGAAATTGTTCGGGCCGCCGACATAGTCCTTCCGTCCCTGGCTGGTGCGGAACAGAATGCCGCTACCGTTGCCCATTGCGGATTGGGATGCCTGCACATAGAGGCGATCGGTGTGCAGGGTGATTTCGCCGGAAACGGCGATGCCGGCCGGGTTCGACCGCAGGTCGTAGGAGCCTGGCCGCAGGCCGAGCGCCGTTGCGAGGCGGCGGAGTTGCGATCGCGCGCGGCTGTGAAAGAGCCGCTTGGCACCCGGGTCGTAGGCGACCGGCTTGCCGAAGTCGAAGGTCGTGGACTTGTTGGGCATAGGAGAGACTCCGAGAGCGGAGCGGGACCATCCCGGCAGCTCGCTCTCTTCGCGCGCCGGGCTCGCCCGCGTCCTCGCCTGCCTCTCCCTCTCATGCCGCGGCTTTCACCGTGCGCCACCATGCGATGTGTTCCTCGCGCGTGGCGTTGGCGAGCCGCAACAACAGGTCGCCATGGCATGCGTGCGGCGCGCAGAAGCAGACGAGATCGCGGCGGCGAAGTTCGTCGAGCGCGCGCAGCAAGTGATGCTGGTCCGCCAGCCAGCGCGCATACTTCGCGATGACCGCCGTGCGATCGCCGTCGTGGCCGATCCGGAACGGATTGCCCCACTTCGAGCCGCGGCCGATGTAAACGGCGTATGACGGAATTCCCGCGTGATGCTTGTTGAGAACCTCGCACATCGTCCTGCCCTCCTTCGCCTCGCATTGCGGCGGACTAACGAAGGGCGCGGAGCAGCATCGGCGGTCACGCGAGGTCGTCAGGCCGACGCGGGAACGGCTTGCCCGTTGACGGCCGATGCGTCGCGCCCAGACAGGACGCGCCGCAACGCGATGGGACCGAGGAACGGGTGCGAGGGGTCTCACATGATCGCGCGAGGATCGCGGCAATCGCCGTGCATGTGCGGCGGGCGAGCCTTACGGCAAGAGCGGCGCGATGAACTCCTCGAGGAGATCGTTGGTGGACTTGCCGATTATCTCGCCAACGGAGATCACGACGACGGCACCGCCGAAGCCGTCGGGCCGCATCCTTGAGCAGGTGAAGGACGATACAGCCGACACGTAGCGGAGCGTCGGCGAACGCTTCACGATATCCTGCATGATGAACTCCCAGGACGTTGTGCTGAGGTCGAGATCGAGATGCGACGGCAGCAGCTCGCCGGATTGCGGGTCAGGCAGATGCTCCTTCACAAAGGTATTGGCCGCGCTTTCGCCGGCGCCCTCGGATGCCGTGAGCGCGGCTTCGAGTGCGGTGCGCTCGATAGAGAGCATGTCGGCCGGCCCCTGCTCGGAGAAGAAGTACCAGTCATCGCCGTCGTGTTCGGCATCGAAGATGTGCGAGAGAAGCAGACGCTCCAGCGGGGTCATATCCACGTCGGGAATCGATGGCTGGAGTACGGTCGGGGTGTAGTAGTCAGCCATTGCAGTTCTCCTGAAAATAAAGCGGCCCAGTCCTCCTTGGGTGGAGGCCGGGCCACGACGGATGGAAACGGGTCAGAGCCGCCAGGTCAGCACGATGTTCTGCGCCTGTCGGTGATAGTCGAGCATCTGGCGGTAGAACTCTTTGCGGGCTGTGCGGCGGTTCGGGTCGCGCAACGCCTGTCGGTTCAACTTGCGCGAGGCCGCGCGCACGACCGTTCGCCAGTTGTCATGCACGGTGACGTCGAGCTGAAGATAGGTGCCGTACATCACGCGACCTCCGTGGCAAGCGGTGTCGCGTGTGGTGGCTCGACCTCGTGCTCGATACGATGGGCCCGGCCCATCCAGAGTTCGGGCCGGATGCACTTCACCCAGTCGGCGAAAGACGGGATGAAGCCGAGATCTTCCATGACATGCTGCTCGCCGATCCAGCGCGTCGGAATCACGCGGCCGGACGACAGCGTGACGGTCGGGCCGCAGATTGTTTCCGCCATGAAGATGCCTTCGGCATGATGCCGGAGCGCGCGGTGCCGGAAATCCGCGGTGATCTCTTTGCTGGCGTCGAACCAGCTATGGATCGGCAGATAGTCCTCGATCGACCCGCCCCATTTGCGCACCGAGGACAGAGAATGGTGATAGGGATGTGCCATCGGCGCCTCCTCAGTACACATGCTGGGTGTATTCGGAGGTCTCGATCCGCTCATTGCAGTTAAGCGTGATCGTGCGCTCGACGACGTCGAACAGAAAGTCACCATAGGCGCCCTGGTTGTCCTGCCAGCCGCTATGGGTCTCCTCGAGGAATCCGTAGGCGAGTTGTTCGATCGCCTGCGGCATCGGATGGGTCTCGCGGACGATGTCGGAGCTGCCCCATTCGGCGCGCGCCAGCTCCACGCTGACCGCGGGAAACGCGACCTCCTTGTCGCTGGCCTTTGCGGCAATGTATTCGATTTGGCCACTGTCAGCGTAGCCGTCGAATGTCACCTCGACGCTGGTGATCCCTGCTAGGGCGAGCACGTCGAACACGGCAGCCTTGTTCTCGAGGTGAATGGATTCGCAGAGCTTTGCGAATGCCTGCTCCTGCGCGAGCCAGGAGGTCGTATCGGGGCTAGGCATGGTCGTCGGGTTGTTGTCAGTCATGATGATGCTCCTGAAACGATGAAGCCCGGCGCATAGGCCGGGCTGAGGGATTGATGTTTGGTGAAGGGAAGCGGGACGGCCGGAGCCGCCCCGCCAAGCAGCGTCATTCGGCGGCGACAGCGTGCGGCTGTTCGTCCTCGCCGCTCTCGCTCGCTTCCTCCTTGTCATCCGCGAGGAACTCGGGGAGCGGCTCAGCGGAGCCATCGGCGGCTTCGGAGTGCGACGCAACTTCGGCATGACGCAGCGGCTCGGGGAGCCAGCCGGTGCCGTCGAGCAGCCGCTCGGCCTCCTTCGCCATCTCGGACTTCTTGAGATGGTCGATGAGCTGCGCCGACGACTCACCCTTCGCCTCGCGCACGGCTTCGAGGATGCGGCTCTTGGTGACGCGGCCGAGATAGTTCTCGACCGTCGGCCGCCAGCCCGTGTCCACCATGTCGAGATTGACGGCGCGCGCCAGCCGATCGGCCTGGTCGATACGGCGGCGCAGGCCGTGTGACGAGACGCCGTTGCCGCCATAGCGGTCGGCCTTCTCGAACAGCGCGTTCACGCCGTAGGAGACGCAATGCGCCAGCAGCGTCGAGCGGCTGGCATCGTCGAGTGTCGTGAGCCAATCCCACAGCGCGGCCTCATCGCCCGGCATGTCGGCCATCCAGGCCTTGTGCCGCTCATCGATGGACTTCGCCGAGGCGCTGTCTTTCAAGCCCGGCGCCTGAACCGGCAACTGAACGTGCCGGACCGATGCCTCGATGCAGCCGGGCGCATAGGCCGTGTAGAAGGCGTCACTGCAGAGCTTGTGCAGGAGTGCCGTCATCGCGACATGGGGGTTGCTTGCCAAGGCATCGCGCAGCGCGAGCGTGCGATGCGCGGTCAGCTCCATGACGAGGCGCTCGGGCAACGGCTTGATGCCGTCATCCTCCTCGTCTTCTGCTTCGGGCTGACTGCCGCCGACCGTAATAGCGGTCCGGCGTGTGGACGGCGTACCGGGGCCTTCTCCGTCGGTGCTGGCAGCGTCGCTGCCCCCTTCGCCGTCCGGCCGCTCGACCGACGCTTCGTCCTCCGGCCGCACGAAACCGCGCTCGACCAGGAGCGTGCCGTCGCCATCGATACTGACGAAGGCGCCGGCGCGGACGATCTCGGCCGGATCGAAGATATGCGGCCGATTGTCAAAGGCGGACAGCGCCTCCTCAATCTCGCCGAAGCGGGCATCGACCTCATCGGGAAGCTCGTCAGCGTCCTGATATTCGGCTTCGAGCCTGGCTTGCTCAGCCTGCAGGGCTTCGATCGTTGCCTGCTCCCCGGCTGTGAGGTCGGCGGGCGGGCCTTCAAGCTGCCGCAGGCCGTAATCGTGATTGTATGGGAAGCTGACGGCGGCCTCGATCCACTTCCAGCTCTCGGCCGCAACCTTTTCGGCTTCGACCTTCAGCTTCTCGGTGACGAGCCGGTCAAGTAGCGGCACGTCCTGCAGCCAGCCGCCGTCGTCATGCTCGAACAGATCGCGCAGGACGATACCACCGGCGGCTTCATAGGCGTCGATGCCGACGAACTGCGCCCGTTTATCGGACGCGCGGACCGTGTCCTCGGTGAGCGTGCGCCGGATCCGGTACGGCTCGTCGTAGCCGGACTTGCTGACAGTCTCCCACACCTCTTCCTGTCGGGCGTGATCGCCGTTGACGGTGAACGCCATCAACTGATCGAGCGTCATGCCGTCGTCAGCGTAGACGTCGAGCAGTTTCGGAGAGACCGCCGCTAGCCGGAGCCGCTGCTTCACGACATTGACGGAGACAAAGAAGATGGCCGCGATCTCTTCCTCGGACCGCCCCTGGTTCCGCAAGGTCTGGAAGGCACGGAACTGGTCGAGGGGATGAAGTGCGGCGCGCTGCACGTTCTCGGCAAGCGAGTCCTCCTCGGCCGAGATTTCGGCGCCGGCCTCTCGCACGATGCAAGGGATTGGCGCGGTCTTGGCGAGGCGCTTCTGTTTCACCAGCAACTCGAGGGCGCGGTAACGCCGCCCGCCGGCGGGCACCTCGAACATGCCTGTCTCCTGGCCGTCGGCATCGAGGACTGGCCGCACGTTGAGACTTTGTAGCAAGGTGCGCCGGGCGATGTCCTCGGCGAGGTCCTCGACCGAGATGCCAGCTTTCACACGGCGGACATTGGATTGGCTCAAGACGAGCTTGTTGAAGGGAATGTCGCGCGATGGCGACAGCGTGATCTTCTGGACGGCTTTTGCCATATCAGTTCTCCACGACGGGCGGCCGAAAGCCTCTCTCTCGGCCTCAACCCGCCGCGGCTGCTCACTCCGCCCTCTCACTCTCTCTGGGCCGCAACGGGCGCGCATCGCGCGGCCGCAAGATCGGCAGCGGCCGGATCTGCTGCTGCGCGCAGACCAGTCGGCGGCAGAAAGCCGAGCAGATAATTGGCTGCCTTGGTTGCCTGCGAGGCCGCTCGCACAATCGCGCGATTGTCCGCGCGCAGCACTTCAAGCCACGAGCCGATATAGTCCGCATGCCGAACAGTCGGGACGATGCCGAGCGACGCGCAGGAGAATGCTGCGCAAAGCTCGGCGATCAGTTCCTCGAAGGCGTATTTCTTCGAGCCATGCGAGCCGGAGAGATCGCGGTTGAGGCGGGAGTAGTGGCCGCTGGCGTGCCCGAGTTCATGCAGCGCCGTGCGGTGCCAGTTGATCGGCTCGAAATACGCCGCCGGCGGCGGCACCTGCACATAGTCTTCCGCCGGGGCGTAGTAGGCGCGGTTGCCGCCGATCCGGAAGTCGATCGCGGTGGCCTTGATCAACGCTTCCATCTGCGGCTGGATCATGCCGGGCGGTGGCAGAGGCGTGGCGGCCGCGATCTCCGCGGGCAGCTCGTCGCATTGATCGGTATTAAAGACGGTGAAGCGCTTCAGGAATGGAATCGCCTGGGCGTCCTCGCCGGTTTCGGCCGCACGCTTCTTCTCGTCATTGGGCACGAAGCGATCGGCATAGACGACCGTCGTACCGCGCTCGCCCTTGCGGACATGGCCGCCGACCGAAAGCGCCTGGCGGAAGGTCAGCCAGCTCTGGCAGGTGAAGCCATGTTCGATGACGGCGCCCCAAAGAATGAGCACGTTGACGCCGCTGTATTGCCGAACCGTCGAGGCGTTCTTCGGCATGGCGAGCGGCGCTTTCACCGCCGCCGTGCCCCAAGGCCGGACCCAGGGCACGCGCCCGGCCTCCAGCTCAGCAATGATCTTGTTGGTGATTTCGTCATAAAGGCTCGCCCGATCCTGGCCGGTGCGAGAACGTGTGGACTGTCTGGACATCGCGGATCTCCGCGACGGGCACCACGAATCTCTCTCGCGGCTTCCAACCCGTCACGGTGAACCTGGCCGGCACCCTTACTCTTCCGACGCGCTCTCTCAGCGCGCACAGTCGGTCCGGAGACACTGAACGCTTCCGCGAGCTCCGCCGAGATCGCGTTGCCTACGTCGTCCTCTCAGGCGGCCTGTTCCATCGACCTAGCGCGAGAGAGAGGCAGAGTCCCTGAGTTGCACCAAAGAGAAACGGCGGCAGCAGCCGCCATACCCGCGAAGCGGACGATATGCAGCCGCAGGAGCGCCGCTTGAGGGCGCGGGACCGACTGCGGCCCCGAGACCGGTTAAAAGGGCAGCCGCAGGAGCGTCAGCGTAGCGGCCGCCACAGGCGGGGACGCGGGACCGACTGCCCCCGGCGAGGGGTACATGATATCTTGCGCGAGGGATGGAAGCCGGATGGCGGAGACGCGAACGCGGCTCCGTTTACGACAGCCCGGTCCGGCCACGCCGGACGCGCGAAACTGATCCCCGCCCCGGCCGCTGGCGCGGAGACCTAGAGTTCGCGCGCGATAGAATCGGCTAATCGTAGTTTTTCGTTTGTTTTCCACGCCGCCCGGGCACTACATTGGAGCGGGGTGGAACGTGGCGGGCGCTTCAAAAGACGCGAGAGCGGCGGCTGCCGCAGGGGATGACGTGCGAGTGGTCGTCAGATCGACGGTCGCCGGCATCGAGGCGTCCTTCAACTTAATCGAAAAGATGCAGTCCCGGACCCGGCTGGCGCTCGCGCTATCCCTTCTAGATAACGCTTCCAAAACCAGCACAAAATTTGAAAAGGTCACTGCGGATCTCGCCAAGGCACTCTCTGTTTTCGACGTCGACGAAAGGCATTATTGGATAAGCACTTTCTATACTTTGCTTATCCACGCTTCCTTGAGACGAAAAAAGGCAACGTACTTTACGCCGCCCGCGATCGTCCGACATCTGATTCAAAATTCTGAACAGGCAGGTGTCGATTTCAGGACGGCTCGGGTGATCGACCCCGCTGCCGGCGGAGCTGCGTTTGTGTCGAGCATCGCGGGCAGGATGGTCGAGCTAGGCTGCAGCGTGAGAAGCATTCGAACTCGGCTCACCGGCATCGAGATCGATCCGCACCTCGCTTTGCTCGGCGACGCACTTGTCTGCGACCGCCTCGGCGAGGCGTTCGATAAGGATCGCCAAGAGAAAATTCTAAGGATCGGTGATTCCCTTCAGCTTGGGCAGAATCCGATCAAATACGACGCCGTCTTCGTCAATCCGCCCTATGGGAGGATCCTAAATCTCCAGGCAGAAGCGGCGGAGGCTTGGGAAGCTGTTTCCTCGCCCGGGCACGTCAACCGCTACGCCTTGTTCATCGATCTTGCGTTTCGATTGGCGAAACCGGGAGGCGTGGTCGCCGTGGTTTCGCCCTCCAGCTTCATTTCCGGTCCTCTGTTCGAGCGGCTTAGGGAAAGCATACGCTCGCGAGCCGAAGTAGTGCGTGTCGACCTACTCGAGCGTCAGGACGTATTCCATGACGTCCAGCAAGACGCGTGCGTATCCATTTTTCGCGTGAACAATACCGGTGTGGCAAAGGCCAAAACATTCGCCCCACTGTGTGGACGTATCGATCGGGGTTGGCGGTTTTCCGAGTGCGGCGTCATTTCCACTTCGAACGACTTACCCAACGCGCCGTGGATAACCCCTGATCAAACCGGCGAAGACAGCGGATCGCTCGACCGGTGTACTGCGCGCCTGACCGACTATGGCGTCACTCCGAAAGCTGGCTACTTCGTCTGGAATCGCGAGGAGCACCGGCTGCACCGTGGCAAGAAGACGCGCGCTTCATATCCCCTTTTTTGGGCCAAGAACGTCAAGCCTGGAAAAGTATGCGTTCCGGCGAGCAAGACCGACAAAGGCATTGATTTCGTGACGTTCGACCATCCCAGCACAGGCATTGTGCGCAAGCCCGCGATAATTCTGCAGAGAACGACGAACAGTAAACAGCCTAGGCGGCTTATTGCCGCCGTCATTCCTCGAAAGATCGTGAAGAAATATCATGGTTACGTGTCTGAGAACCACACGATCCTGCTGATCCCGAGTGCCGGACGCGCAGCGCTCAAGCTGCTCTGCAGACTCCTCAATAGCAATGCTGTCGACCGACGCTACCGAAGAGTGGGCGGCACTGCCAGCATTTCAATCGGGTCGCTGCGAAATCTTCCCCTCCCCGATCCGCGACACCTGTATACCGCGATGGGCAAGATCGCCAATTTCGAGGAAGCAATAGAACTCGCCTACGCTTTGTCGGATGCGTCTTCCATGACCCGATCGAAGGCCGCGGCGTGAAAAATCACCGAAAATTTTCAAGCCCGGTCAGAAGCCTCGATCCTCGGGAAAGACAAGAGCAACAAAGGGAGCAAGCCAGTCGTGCACGCGCTTTGCTTGCCTCCAAGAAAGCGGTGCCTGATGAACCATCGCTTCTCGTTCGGCCAGGTATCTCAACCTCCACCCGCACTAGATTCGCCATCCGGGGGAATCCGTCTGACTGGCTGTTTGCGGACGCTGGCCGCGCCGTGATCGATGCGGTCTTCGAGGGTGTGAGGGACGGACACGACAGAATTGTGATGACATGGCCCGAGCCACCGGGCGGAGGCTTCGTCGGGGCTTGCCTCGCGCTGCGCGAAGCCCGCGGAACGGGCCGGCTCGCTCACGCGACGTTCGGCTACTGGCCGTGGCGCGACGGCGCGACTTGGGCCGCACGGCTAGTGCTGGTCAACCCCAGCGACATCGCAGCGGCAGCCAGAGCCTCCATCAACGACACGCATGCAACGGAATGGCAGAGATCCGACCTCGCGCACGGTTCGCTCGACATGATCGAGATCAGGTTGCGCGATCTTGATCAGCAGATGACGGCCTCTCCCGGGCGCCTGCGTTCGGGCGCCAGCATCGTCGTAAGAAGTCCCACCCTTCTTGAGACGACTCTCGTCTTCGCGCCAGCAGCGTCCAGGGCCGCGCCAGCCTACGGGCCTCTACCGGAACAAATTCTTCGGCGGGTGCGCAGACATACGTTCCTCGGAGAGAGGAATGCGGGACTCGGGGACCGATTCGATCGCGTAGGCGATCCGATAACCACGCCGTTCGCGCTTCTCGGTCTACCCCCGGCAAAGCGCGCAGAGGAACTTATCCGCTATATCCAAAGCGAACGCGCTCGCGTATTTGGCATCGACGTCGTCATCGCCGATCTGACGAGGCCAGGCCGATCCGATCTTCCGGACCAATGGGAGCCGAGACTCGAAGCACTTCTAAAATCGCTCGATGAAGCGACTGGAAGGCGACCCGCAACGTTGATCCTCACCGAGGACTCCTTCACCTTTCGGCGCGCGACCAGAGTCATGAAGACAATCGCGGCTACCCGCAGACCCAAGGGACGCGTTTACGAGACCGGCGCCTATCTTCATCATCGCGGGCTGCTGGGACCGACCGCGAATCTTCCCTCCGAAATGCCGCCTATTTCCTTTCAAGCTGACATCAAGGACGCCTCGCTCGCACCATTGCGCGATCGGCTTGTAGTTCTCGGTCGTGCGCTGCGGGAGGATGCCAACGCCGGCGCGTCGGTCGTATCAAGAACCCTCGCTTTCCTGCGGCGCGCAGCATCCCTTCCCATCGGACTTTCCGAAGCGAGGCAAATCACCGACATCCTGTACGACGCCGACGACGAAGTGGATTCAAACATCCAGGCGATGTTCCGGCCGAAGATGGCGCTTGACCTCGCATTCCGTCAGGTGACCGTCGAGGACCACACGCCAACCGGCGCGCAGCTGGCGGCCGCCGCCGGGTTCAAACCCGCGCAGCAAGCCACCGTTCTGCACATGCTGCCGAATGGCGAGCTTGAAGACATCCGGCCCGATGAGACGGTGGCTCTGGGTGCGGGGGAAGAGCGCTTCATCATCACCGTGAGTGATCGTCTCTACCGGTTCACGCTTGACGGGGAACGCTTCGACTGGCCGATGCGCATGATCACGGGCCCGACGGTGCGCAAGCTCGGCAAGGTCCCTGCGGGGAAGGAGTTGCTGCTCGAGCGGCAGGATCACCCGGATCGCGTGATCGGCGATACCGATCTCGTCGATCTCGACGGCAACGCGGTCGAGTCCTTCGTGACGCGAAAGCCGCATTGGGAAATCAACGTGCAGGGCGTCCCGGTGATCTCCGACGCGCCGTCTATTGTGGTGCGCGAGGCGATCACGCAGGCGGGCTTCGACCCCGACAAGGGCTGGTTCGTGTTTCTCAAGGTGCAGGGGCAGCCGAAGCGGGAAGTGGCGCTGGCCGACCCGATCGACCTCCGCATGCCGGGTATCGAGCGGCTGCGGCTGACGCCGCGTAACGTCGACAATGGCGAGGCGCCCACGCCGCGCCGCGACTTCGCCCTACTCGACGCGGACGAGGACCATCTCGATCGGCTCGGGCTTCGCTGGGAGACGGTGCTCGAAGGCAAGCGGCGCTGGCTGCTGATCCACGGCTACCGGATGCCGAGCGGCTACACGGTCTCCAACACCGAGCTCGCGATCGAGGTGCCGCCGACCTATCCGCAGGCGGCGCTTTACGGCTTCTACGCCTACCCGCCGCTCGCGCGCACCTCTGGCGGCGCGATCCCCAGCACTCAATTGCGCGGCACGATCCGCGGTCGCGAATTCCACGGTTGGTCACGGCACCGCGGTGCGAGTGATCCCTGGAATCCGGCCAAGGACAACATCGCAACGCACCTCGCGTTGGTCGACGCCGCGCTGGCCAAGGAGGTCGGCGCGTGATCGGTGCTCTGTCGCTGACGCTGCCGGGAAAAGTGCATGCGCCGTTGAAGGCCCACCTCTTTCCCGGCGACGGCCGTGAGGCGGCCGCTCTTCTCTTGTGCGCCCGCGCGCCGGGCGCGCGGGAACGAATGCTCGTCCGCGAGTTCATCCCGGTGCCACACGCGGCCTGCGCGGTGCGGAGTGCCGATGCGATCACATGGCCCGGTGCCTATCTCGAACAGGCGATCGACGCCGCCGAGGCGGAGCGCCTGGCGATCATGCCGATCCACTCGCATCCGGGCGGCTTGTTCGAGTTCTCGACGAGGGACGACGCGAGCGATCGCATCGTGATGCCCGCGCTGTTCCAGGCGCACGGCGAGCACCACGGCTCGGCGATCATGACGCCGGATGGGGCGATCCGCGCGCGGCTCTACGCGCCGAACTTCGCGGCGCAAGACGTTCCGCTCGTCAGCATCGTCGGCGATGACATTCAATTCTGGTGGAGCGCAGACGGTCCGAGACAGCGGCGGCCAATGGCGTTCACGGGCGCGATGGCGCGTGAACTAGGGCGGCTCTGCGCCGTCGTGATCGGCGTGTCGGGCACGGGCTCCCTCGTGGCCGAGCAGCTGGCGCGCCTCGGTTTCGGTCGCGTGATCCTCATCGACTTCGACCGCGTCGAAGGCAAGAACCTTAATCGGATCGTCAACACCCGCATCGTGGATGTCACTGCGCATCGGCTCAAGGTCGAGAGCTTCGCGGAAGCCGTCGAGGGCTATCGTGGGGTTGGGGTTGCGGTAGCCGTGCCGAAATCCGTTACGACGCGCGAAGCGATTGAGGTGGCGGCCAGCGGCGACGTGCTGTTCAGCTGCGTCGACACACTTGAGGCGCGGCAGATCGCCGACCTGATGGCGTCGGCCTTCCTACTGCCGCTGTTGGACGTTGGCGTGGTCATCCCGGTCCGCAAGGATGGAGACGGCCACGCTATCGGCGACGTGTGCGGTCGTATCGACTACGTCCAGCCCGGAGGATCGACGCTGCAGGACCGTGGCGTCTACACGCCGGCCGACATCCGCGCGGAATACCTGCGCCGCGCGGCACCTGAGGCGCACCAGCTGGAGGTCGAGGCCGGTTACATTCGGGGGCTGATGGAGGAAGCGCCGGGCGTTATCACCCTCAACATGCGCGCCGCGGCGGCGAGCGTAAACGAGTTCATCGCCCGGGCCTACCCGTACCGGTTCGACCCAAACGATCGCTACGCGCGCACGATGTTCAGCCTAGCCGCCTGCGAAGAAGACTACACCGCCGAGGACGCGTTCCCAGTCGCGCCGAACACGCTGCTCGCAAGCGGTGACACGGAACCGCTTCTTGGCCTTGCCGCGTTGAAGCGCCCCCGAAAGGTCGCCGCATGATGCGTCTCGTGAACTGGGTTCGCCGCGCGTCGGCGCGCGGATTTCGCTGGGCGCGGCGTGAATGGGAGCGCTGGGGGCCGGCATGGCAGTTGCGCGTGGTTGCGGGCGGCGCACTTCCTTCCTCTTTGCCGCGTCGCTCCGTGGTCCTGCTGCGCGACAGCGAAGAAGACTGGTCGGTCGGCATGCGTTGCCCCTGCGGATGCGGTGAAACCATTGAATTGATGCTTATCCGCGAGGCCAAGCCGCGGTGGGATCTGATTGTCGATGCAAAGGACCGCCCGACCCTGCGCCCTTCGGTATGGCGCAGGACAGGCTGCCGCTCGCACTTCTGGCTTCGGGCTGGCCGCATCGTGTGGTGCGATTAGTTCTCCATATCAGCCACAACGGGGCTTAGAATGGGCATCGCTTTCGGGGCCATTCCAATCAGCGCGGCAGCACGGTCTTACGAAAAGACCGTGGCTTCCCAGCCAAAGAAAGGGAGAGAAGGCCCTGCGGCTGAGTTTGCGGTGGCAGTCGAAGCCATGAAGCGCGTACCGTGGGACCGCTCTTGAAGAGACGAAGGCGATGCGGAGCTTCTGAAACAGATCGACAGTGCGCAGACGCTTTCTTAATCGCTGCGCAAGACGCTTTCTCCATAGGAGCTGCGCGATGGAAACGACGGCGTCGATCGCCCCGGCCGGGGAGGACGACAGGCCTTATAAGATGCCGCCTTTCTCCGGGCGCAACATCCTCATTTTCGCGGACGGCACCGGACAGGCGGGCGGCCTCCAGCTCGACGAATACCGCAGCAACGTCTACAAACTTTATCGCGCGACCCGGTGCGGTCCGGACACATATATCGATCCGGACAAGCAACTTACATTTTATGACCCGGGTCTCGGATCAAAGCTCGCGGGCGAGGACATCAAGGTCGGGTTTCTGAGGAAGATATACAACGCGTTCAGCAGCGCGACCGGCCTCGGCATCACCAAGAATATTATCGACTGCTACGCCGCCTTGATCCAGCTGTGGCGGCCCGGTGACCGGATATTCCTGTTCGGGTTCAGCCGTGGCGCGTACACAGTGCGCTGCCTGGGTGGAGTGCTCAGCCTCTGCGGGATTCCAGAACGGCTTCCGGACGACAAGCCGCTTCTGCGCGATCCCGCAACGCTGCGGCGGATTGCGCGCGAAGCCGTCAAGCGGGTCTACCGGCACGGCAGCGGAACGGATGACAAAGGCCAAGCCGCGAAAGCGCATAAGGAGCGGCTTGAAAAGCAGCGCGCCGCGCTGGGAGCACAGTTTCGGGAAGAGTATAGCTCGGGCGACGCTTCCACCCCGAATGTCGTGCCGCATTTCATCGGCGTGTGGGACACCGTCGCCGCGGTCGGCGTGAGCCCGCCCGCGGCGGCCATGCTGAAGGCGATCGCCGTCCTGCTGCTGGTGCTGCTGGCATCCGGCATCGCTTGGTTTGCCGCCCGCGCCCTCGATCTGCGATTCCTGATCTGGTTTGCTGGTGCTCTCGCTGCGATGGTTGTGCTCGCATACGCGGTTTACCTCGGGCTGCGCGTCAAGTTCGTGACGAACCTGCCGGGCTACAAATGGTACGAAACGCTGCATCTCATGAGTTTCAAGATGGCGTTCTTCGACCGTAGCCTGAACCGCAACGTTCGTTACGCACGACATGCTCTCGCAATCGACGAGCGGCGTGCCGACTTTGACCGTGTGCCCTGGGTCAGCGACGGCAAGCCGCCGAACCGCGAAATCGAAGAAGGAGCCTGGTGGAAGCAATATTGGTTTGCCGGCAATCACTCCGACATCGGCGGCAGCTATCCGGAAAACGAATCCCGGTTGTCGGACATTGCGCTCGGGTGGATGGCGGGAGAGGCAAAGAAGGCGGGGCTTATCGTCAACGACGACTATCTGCGTCTGTTCGGTCGACACACAGGCCCGCAACATGACGAATGCCGTCTCGGCATCAAACTATTCGGCTTCAAGTTCAAGTGGCGGGAGCAAACGCGGAAGATGGTGCAGAACGCAACGCTTCATCCATCCGTGAAGCAGCGCTTCGAAGAAAAGCAAGTCCTCATCTACAACGAGGAAAAGCCATACCGGCCCGGCCTCTTGGCATCGCACATCGCCTTCAAAGACGTTTACGTCAAGGACGCGCAGGCGCCTGGAAGCCAAAATGATGCGACCTCCTCAGCCCAGAACGGCGGAAACGAAGTCGCTTGAGGCGGGATTAGAACCGTCCATTTTGGAATTGGCGCTGGAACAGCATGCTGTTCGACAGTTCGACCGCAACGCTCAGGCACATCATTCCAATAAACTACCATCGCCGATGCGCTGGTTCACCAGCACATCGCGACGAGAGAATTCTTTGGAAAATTCCGCAGACTAAATCGCAGACTAATTGGATTTTTAGTCTGCGGAGTCTTGAGATCGAATCGGAAAAGTGATGATTGCTCAATATCTTAGATGGCGCGCCGGAAGGGATTCGAACCCCTGACCCCCAGATTCGAAGTTTGGGTGTCCCTACAGCGCTGCACGTCAACGCGTGCACGGATGCTGACTATTTCCGCTTTGGCGAGTTCCTGGCCATGCGCCCTGAATTTGAAGCGATTTCATTCGAATTTATTACAGGGCCAGGATATCCGAGCCGCACGTCTTGGCATGTAAGGAAATTAATCGAGCTTGCAAGTCAGGTGGGGCGTCCATTGCAGTTAGTTTTGAGAGGCGGAACGAATACGTTGTTCGCGTTATCTTCTGTGTTTCCAAACATTCTCATAATCGACTCAGATCCGTTGCAGTGCGCGCTACATCGCCGTCGAATGATTTTTGGGAATGATGGTCGGATTCGAATTGTAAAAAATAAGCTCCCGAAAGGAGAGCCAGTCGATCATTTGCTTATTGAGAATGTGAAAGCAGCCAAGTCAGAGGTGGGCTATGCGTTGCAGCATCCAAGCATCGCCCGCTCTCTAAAGAGAGCTTCGAGAAAACTATCTCAAGCACGCAATGCTGATGACAAATCCAGGCAGTTTAGTCTTTTGGCTGATGCGAGCTTTGGAGAGGCCCGGGCTGATGCCGTCGATAGTAAGGGCATGATCGCCGCTGCGAAAACGCAACGAGCTGCTGAGGTTAAGTAAGCCGTGAAACAAATCGCGAAATCCGCCTCCGTGTCCGGAAGCATGACCATATCTTGAGGTGCCGTCGGTCAGTGCAGCTTGAAGGGCTTCGCCGTCATCTCGAAGCGTTTTGAACTCGGGTGAACTCCGTAAACTTTCAAGTACGCCAATTCCGCGGTCAGCAATCACCAGTTCAAGCTCGTTATCAATTACCGCATATGCTGCAAGGCCTGTGTCCGACGCTTCGCTATGGTCATAAATGTTAGATACTAACTCACGAACTCCGGCCACGAGTTCTTCTGCGTTTTTCCTTGGAAATCCGGTGATCGAAGCCGCTTCTTGCATCGACTTGCAGAAGAAATACCAATCATCTGGTTCTTCGTCCTTTAGCCAATGGCAACGGATCACCCTCGATCTAGTCTGGCCATTCTCAAAAATGGCATTCTTTCTTCCTGAAAGTACTAGGCGTATCAGGTGTCGGCGTTGTGAGTTTGAGAGATTGTCGAGACTGGGTATTGATAACCCTGCGAACCTAAGCCACTCGAATTCAATCAACGGCCCCAGTTTTCCGGGCGCGATTTGAAATAAGGAATCGGCCGCGTTGACTTGCAACGCAGCCGAAAAAGCTAGGTCATCGAGTTCATCAAAACCTAGTTGCATAAGCTCCTATAGTTTGGAGCTAAATGTCCATTTTACCAACTGAAGTTTCGAATTATCCAACCTTCGAATGTCGGCGATGGGCGGCATTCGCGTAACGTCCGCTACTCCGCCGCCGCCATCCGCGCCGGCTCCTCCGCAAACCGCGGCATCACTTCCTTCGCGAACAGCTCCGCCGAGTCCTTGCAGATGTGCCGCGTCTCGCCGGCCCATTCGCCGAGGAAGCGCAAATGCAAATTGCCGATGCCCTGGTCCGCGAGCGCCTTCACCTTCTTGGCGATCGTCTCCGGGCTTCCCGCGATGGTCGCACGCATGTCGCCGCCCTTGGCGTAGCTGTCGGCCGCCTGGCCGGGCGCCGGCGGCGCCTTCGGCTTCACCACCGGGCCGTCGATCCGGCCGTGCCGCGCCGCGAAGCTGGTGCGGATCGCCATCGTCTCGGCCTGCGCGATCTTCTCGCGGGCGAGCGCTTCCTCGTCGGTCGCCGCAACCGTCACGCCGATCCAGTCGTAGGAGCACCAGCGCAGGCAGTTGTCCTTCACCTCCTGCGGATGGTTCGCCTCGTCGAGCGCGCGCCGGTAGGTCTGCATCGTCTCGCCGAGGTCGGCGCCGAGCACGCCGACGAACACCGGCCAGCCCTTCTGCGCGGCCTTGATCAGTCCCGCCTCGCGCGTCGCGACGCGGATGATCGTCGGATATGGCTTGGAGTAGGGCGCCGGCATGATGCGGCGCTTGATCTTGCCGGTGTTGGAGCCGACCTTGAAGCTGTATTCCGGATCGCCGTACTTGAACGACCACAGCTTCT